>NZ_PVRI01000004.1:0-381557 GCF_002998775.1 Bacillus sp. YBWC18
CCATTCCGCAAGGAAGTAAGATCCCTGAAAGATGATCAGGTTGATAGGTCTGAGGTGGAAGCGTGGTGACACGTGGAGCTGACAGATACTAATAGATCGAGGACTTAACCTATATTCTAATGTGAAGCTTGAACATTGTTATCTAGTTTTGAGAGAACATTCTCTCCATCAGGTTTGGTGGCGATAGCGAAGAGGTCACACCCGTTCCCATACCGAACACGGAAGTTAAGCTCTTCAGCGCCGATGGTAGTTGGGGGTCTCCCCCTGTGAGAGTAGGACGCCGCCAAGCTTTTTGTTTATATCCTTCCAATGGAAGAAGTTACTTTATCATTCCGCAGTAGCTCAGTGGTAGAGCTATCGGCTGTTAACCGATCGGTCGTAGGTTCGAGTCCTACCTGCGGAGCCATGCTTCCATAGCTCAGTAGGTAGAGCACTTCCATGGTAAGGAAGAGGTCAGCGGTTCGAGCCCGCTTGGAAGCTTTCCTCTAAATTATAATGATTAATGTTTAAGGTTTCTCGATGATGAGAAGGCTTTTTTTGTTTGTTTTAAAATGTTGAACTTGCTCAGTGACAAGTAGACTAATGAAAATGGAATAGATCGATTTATAAGGAAGCTTTGTATCAATTTTCTACACATTCCTTCTTTTTGTTCTTGATTCTTTAGTGCCTTTCTTATATTCTTACTAAAGTGATGATATCCTCTCTAACAAAAGACTCTGTACGTCCCTCTTCCCCCCCCGAAAGTGAAGCATTATTTATTTTTCCTTTCTTCATCTCCAGGTTTGGTTGATCTTCTTTTTCCATGTTCGGTATGTATATAAAAAGGAGTAGATGGTTTGAAAGATTTATTTGTAAAGCAAGAATGGTTTGGGCATGTGCGTCAGGATGTGCTTGCGGGTATTTTAGTGGCTCTGGCTTTAATTCCTGAGGCGATTGCGTTTTCAATTATTGCGGGCGTTGATCCGAAGATCGGGTTGTATGCTTCGTTTTGTATTGCAATTGTGATTTCGTTTGTTGGTGGACGGCCAGGTATGATTTCGGCCGCTACAGGGGCTATGGCTCTGGTCATGGTTAATTTGGTTGCCGATCATGGATTGCAATATTTGTTTGCAGCTACGATTTTAACAGGTCTGATTCAAATAGTGTTTGGACTCTGCCGAGTGTCTCGTCTGATGAAATTTATTCCGAGGTCCGTGATGGTTGGTTTTGTGAATGCGTTGGCTATTATGATCTTCATGGCTCAGCTTCCACATTTCGTCGGAGAATCAATGGCCATGTATATCATGACAGGTGGCGCCTTGTTGATTATTTATTTATTGCCGATGGTGGTAAAAGTGATACCTTCCCCACTCATTGCGATTATTGTCATGACGATCATTGCTGTATTTGGACATATTGATGTTAGAACGGTTGGAGATATGGGAGAGCTTCCTAGTTCTTTGCCTGCTTTTCTGATTCCTCAAGTACCGTTTAGCTGGGAGACACTTACTATCATTTTTCCTTATTCTTTAGCACTTGCGATGGTTGGTTTACTTGAGTCTCTTTTAACTGCACAGATTGTCGATGATATGACGGAGACGTCTAGTCGTAAGAACAAGGAAGCGAGAGGTCAAGGGATTGCTAATGTGGTTGCAGGATTCTTTGGTGGTATGGCTGGCTGTGCGATGATTGGTCAATCAGTGATTAATACGAAGGCAGGCGGGCGTGGCCGTCTTTCTACCTTTGTAGCGGGTGCATTTCTAATGGTGCTGATTTTTGTACTCGGAGATGTGGTGGTTCAAATTCCGATGGCTGCTCTTGTGGCTGTGATGATTATGGTCTCCGTTGGGACATTTGATTGGAGTTCCTTTCAGCAGCTAAAAAAGAATCCGAAAACAGATTCTATTGTCATGATTGTCACGGTCGTGACTGTGGTGTTGACTCATGATTTATCAAAAGGTGTGTTTGCAGGTGTGCTGCTTAGTGCGATATTCTTTGTAGCAAAAATATCAAAGCTTCATATTACCTCTACAGAAAGCCAAGCGGGTATTTGGGTGTATCGAATTAAAGGGCAAATTTTCTTTGCTTCTGTCACTGATTTCATCCAAGCGTTCCATCAGGAGAAAGATCTCCAAGCCGTTGTGATTGATTTGTCTGAAGCGCGTATATGGGATGAATCAGGCGTGGCAGCGATAGAACGTGTAAAGGAAAAGTATCAAGCAGCTGGTGTACAGGTAGACGTAGTTGGAATGGATACCTCGAGTCGAAAGCTTGTGAAACAGGTGAATGGTTCTTAAAAAGATCTTTCTGTTTGTTACAATAGAAAAGGTAAGAAAGTGAAGGATGGAGGTGGCCGGCATGCTTGTGCGTTTGAACCAAGTGCTCGGCCGGATGATGCCGCTTATTACGCCCATTAGTGTGTTACTCGGTGTACTATTGTCGGCCTATTTAAAGGATTATACGTTTATGGTGCCCTGGGTATTTGCCATGATGACATTTTCAGGGAGCTTGTCATCTACTTTTTCAGCTTTAAAGCATACGGTGATGCACCCATTGCCTTTGATTTTATCGTTTATGATTTTACATGTGTTGATGCCCCTTTATGCCTGGTCAGCAGGGCATTTGATATTTGCGGGTGATTCCATGACGATCACCGGTTTGACGCTTGCGATGGTGATTCCAACAGGTGTTTCTAGTTTAATATGGGCGGCGATGTATAAAGGGAATGTCGGGTTAACGTTATCCATCATTTTAATTGATACATTGCTTTCGCCATTGATTGTGCCAGCCAGCTTGTCACTCTTCGTCGGTACACAGGTCCATATGGACATGGTCGCAATCATGAAAGGGCTGTTTGGTATGGTGGTGCTGCCCTCTATTTTAGGGATGCTCGTTCGCCAGTATGCAAAGCCATCAGTGACGAAAACAATTGGTCAGACCCTGTCTCCTTTTTCAAAATTAGGCTTGTTTGTTGTCGTATCGATTAACAGTTCTGTTGTCGCCCCATATTTGCGTGAACTGGATGTTGCATTTTTTAGCAAAGCAGCGACTGTCTTTTTCATTGCGATGAGTGGGTATGCTTTTGCATGGTTGATTGGAAAGGTGATGAAATGTACTCAAGGGGAGATTGTGGCCATTGTGTATACGGGCGGCATGAGAAATATTAGTGCCGGAGCTGTGCTTGCTATTAGCTTTTTCCCGCCTGCTGTTGCTGTCCCTGTTGTGATTGGCATGCTATTTCAGCAAGTGCTTGCTGCCTTGTTTGGTTTCTTACTCAATCGTTTTGAGCTGAAGGCGCCTGCTGTGACTAAATCTTTATCATGAAAAGACCTCCATCTTATGAGATGGAGGTCTTTTTGCGAATTAATAGATGAGATATTTCTTCCGTTTCTTTTCGAACGATTTGAGGTCGTGATGATAGCGCTTCATGATGTGTTTGACGGAAGTACCTTGATTGATTTCTTCTTTGATCCAACCATTTCCGATGAGTTTATCAAAGCTGCCTGTTTGAAGGAACTGAAAGTCTTTTGGATATAAATCATGTATTGCTTTGATGATGGATAACCCTGTTTTTACCGCTTCGAATGAAGAGCGGTCTGTGACGTATAGCTGCACACCGTGTGATAGCTTACTTGCATGTTTAGAAAAAGTGGGGGTGAATGATACTGGTCTAAATTGTACACCCTTTAGTTTTAACTGATTTAAATAATCTGCTAGTTCGCTGCTATTGATATATGGAGCGCCAATGAGCTCGAACGGTTTTGTTGTTCCTCTGCCTTCAGAGACATTTGTACCTTCAATTAATCCTGTGGCGGGATATACAAAGGTACTATCCACTGTCGGCATGTTAGGTGAAGGAAGGACGAACGGCAGCTTCGTGTCATCAAACGTCATGGAACGCTTCCAATTTTTCATTTTGATGACTGTGACATCAGCATTGATATGAAACTCTTTGTTAAAGAATTTTGCTAGTTCACCAGTGGTCATCCCATGTCTTAATGGTATTGGATAGAGCCCTACAAATGAAGCGTGCTCAGGTTCTAAGACAGGGCCTTCTACTTTTAGTCCGTCAATGGGGTTTGGACGGTCTAGGACAACAAAGGGAATGTTGTTTTCTTTAGCGGCTTCCATCGCATAAGCCATCGTGTAAATATAGGTGTAATAACGAGCGCCAACATCTTGGATATCAAACAACAAGACATCTACATTTTTGAGCATGTCAGGCGTGGGTTTTCTTGTTTTTCCATAGAGAGAGTAAACAGGAAGACCTGTTTTTTCATCAGTATAGGATTCGACGCCTTCTCCTGCTTGTGCATCGCCGCGCACACCATGTTCTGGTCCATATAGAGCAGTAAGCTTGATACTTGGATGCTCAAATAGGAGATCGACACTGTTTTTCATATTTGCATCAATGCCAGTTGGGTTGGTAATGAGACCGACTCTTTTTCCTTTTAACCATGAAAGGTTGCTTGAGAGTAGTGTTTCAATCCCTGTTTTGACCGCTGCTTTTTTTCCTTTTGTGTCTGTTCGTTCTTGCTCTGCAGGGGAGGCTGCGGTCAATGTGCTCATGATGAGAATGCTTGCGAGTATCAAGCTTGCTGTTTTTTTCAAGAGAATCCCTCCTATTTGATCTGTTTCCCTTTCAAGTTGAGTCCATAGCCGAATGGATACAGGGTTTGATTTGGATGAGTGACAGATGGGATATCCACAGGCAATTTGCCCTTAGGTGATGCAGCGCCAAAAATCACTTCTAATCCAGCAGGAATATTTGGCTGATTGAATTGTCCGTTTGAGTAGCCTTTAAAACCGTAAACGGCTAGTAAGGCATCAGCCTCCTCAAAATTTGCCGCATCGTAAGGATTTCTTAGACTCATGATGACCATTTTTTTGTTTTGTGCTGCTGTTTCTTTCATGACAGCACGCGGGAAAGCAGTAGCCCATTTTTTCGGGTCCTGTACATTGTCATCAATCACACCATCATTCACAGCTGGGTCATTTTGGACAACGTAAGAGCCAGTAATCACATAGTCAGCATCTTGAATCAGTTTGGCTGTTTCTTTGGTGAAGGTCTTATCTGCAAAAGCATATGATTGGATACGTACAGGCTTGATCTTTTTTTGTTTGATCAGAGAGTTAATCGTGACAGACATGGCTTTTGTCTGATCTTCGTAAGGTGCCATGACCAAGATCTTGTTATTCTTTTTAGGCTTGAATGGTAAGGTCTTTTCGTTGTTTTTAAGCAGGGTGATCCCTTCACGTGCCATTTTTTGTTCTGCTTTCCGGTGCGACTTTTTCCCAACGACTTGAGTGGCTTTTTTGATTTTTTTCTCAAGGGTGAAGGGTTTCTTGGAAGAAATGATGCCGCGTTTGATTTTCAATTGAAGAATTTTTTCGACAGATTGGTTGATTTGAGACATCGGAATTTCTTTCTTTACAATCGCCTGTTTTACAGCATTGAACACATTCTCTAGGTTTTTTTCTGTTTTTAGAGAGGTGACTGGTGCTGGCATAAGGGCGATGTCGACACCTGCCTTAATAGCCATCACCACGGCTTCTTCCTGCCCAAAGTTATCTGCAATCGCTTTCATATTTAGGGCGTCTGTTACGACAACTCCTTGAAAGCCCATCTCTTCTTTTAATAAGTGTGTGATGACTTTTTTCGATAAGGTTGCTGGAACCATAATGTCCTCGCCATCTTTTTTGCTTTTGTACGTTGTGTGGTCAATGGCAGGGAACTGAACATGAGCGGTCATGACCATATCCGCACCAGCGTTGATGGCTTGTTGAAACGGATAGAGCTCAACCTTTTTTAAACGATCTAGATCATGTTCTACGAGCGGCAAGCCGTAGTGACTATCGACAGCTGTATCACCATGTCCCGGGAAATGCTTGAGTGTCGAAATAGTTTTTTCCTTTTGAAGTCCTTTCATGGTTTGAAGGCCAAGTCTAGTGACAAGAGCAGGATCAGAGCTAAAGGAACGGACACCAATGACGGGGTTGTTTGGGTTATTATTCACATCAAGCACAGGAGAGAAGTTTGTATTGATCCCTAGTGCGTTTAGTTCTTTGCCGATGATTTTACCTGTGTCGTATGCATTTTTCTTACTTCTAGAGGCACCAATCGACATATTTCCTGGGAAATGTGTTCCCTTTTGTAATCTTGTGACGATTCCACCTTCTTGATCAATTGAAATGAGTAATGGAATGTTCGGTGATGCTTTTTGAAATTCATGAGTGAGTTTGACGGTTTGTTTCGTATCAACGACATTCTCTGCAAATAAGATGACACCGCCTAGATGATATTTTTCAACAAGATGGGACACTTCTTTATTCATCTTTGTTAAGCCTGTAGGTGCAGATTCATCTTTTGTTTGCCAATTGCGAAAGTCTGGCATGAGCATTTGACCTATCTTTTCATCCAGGGACATGTCTTGCACCATTTGTTTTGCGGTTGGAAGAGGGGCAGAGCTAACCTTTTCCATTGGAATGGAAGAGGTTAGCAGGGCCAAAACCAGAGCAGCGGGGAAAAGAGCTTTTAACATCGAATTCCTCCTTTTACTTAAAAGATTCGTAGATTGCGGTCATGATGCTTCCATAAGTACCAGTTGGGAAAAGGTCACCTTCAAATTGATTTGGGTTGGTTTCAGGTGAAACGACAGGCGAATGTTTCTTATTTGTCAGCAAGACGATACCTAGATTATGTTTTGGATCAATCAATGTCATGGTTCCGGTCCAGCCAGTATGTCCATAGGCTTCGTTACTTGCATATTTTCCAAACATCCATTCCATGTCAGTATGACCGTTTTTTCGCCAGCCTAGCCCGTATGTTGGGTTTGTATCAGAAGAGGCTGTAAAGAGATCGATAGAAGCTTGATCAAAGATGGTGGTTTTTCCATAGCCTCCTTTGTTCAGCATGAGCTGGAGCAGCACGGCCATGTCTGATATGTTAGAAAAAAGTCCAGCATGACCAGAGATACCTGCCATTGAGTAATATGCTTTCTCATCGTGGACTTCGCCTAGCAGGGTGTACCTGCGAATGTTTTCAAAATCAATGACACCATCTCGCGAATTACCTAAACGTTCGGTTGCTGCAAAATGCTTTTGTTTGAATCTTTTTTGCAGTGGATTGAACATTGTATGTTTGAGACCTAGCGGCCGATAGATTGTCGACTCTACATATTGATCAAGAGGCATACCTGTTTTTTTCTCAATGATCATGCCTAACAGCATGTAATCAATGTCACTATAAATGTGCTGGGTGCCTGGTTTGTATTGTAGCGGCACCTTTGGCAGCCATTTCATTGTTGTCTTTCTATCTTGAGAGAAAAAAGAGCCGGCGGCTTCTTTGCTATAAAATAAGACACTGGAAGGGAGACCGGCAGAATGGGTCAGAAGATCTTTTACACGAAGTTGATTTTTACCGGTTACCTTTGCATCTGGTTCATCTTTAAAATCTGGCAGGATGGATTGTATTTTTTCGTTCACATCCAGTTTTTTCTCGTAGACGAGCTTTTGCAGGGCATAGTTGGTCGCATACATTTTGGTGTTGGATGCCAAGTCGAACAGTGTATTCTTTTTCATTTTCTTATATGATTTAAGTTCAGTTGTGCCTTCGTATTTTTGCCTGTAGCCATAGGCTTTTTGATGGACGATTTTTCCGTCTTTGATAATGATGAGTGCGGCTCCTGGAAATCCTGCTTTGATGTCGTTTTGAATCATGTGATCAACCTTCCTAAGCTGCCTGGAAGAAAAACCTGCTTGTTCCGGTCGTTTTGCCTTTTTTAAGACGGGATATTCTTCAGGTGCTGTTTTAGACAAAGACGATACAGGATGGGAGCTAGTTGCAAATGTTTGTGCTGGTAATCCAAGGAGCATGAGCAGACTTGTAATTAAGAGAAAGTATTTCTTCAAGAGTTAGACCTCCTATTGCTTATTTTTCCTCAAATTCAACAGCCATATCATCATGAAAACCAAATAAGTATGTGAAAATAAATCCAGCGACATATGCAATAAAGAGTCCGATTAAGTAAAGAAGCATTTGATGTGTGTGAACAATAAAGGTTAATGGGAGACCTGATACACCAATCGCCTTCGTTGCAATTTGGAAGTAGGCTTGAAATGCGCCGCCGATTCCAGCGCCAAGACAAGCGGTGAGAAATGGCCGTCCCAGCGGGAGTGTGACACCGAAAATGAGTGGTTCACCAATGCCGAGCATCCCTGAAGGAAGTCCACCTGCGATGGCTCTTTTGAGTTTTTTCTTTTTTGTTTTCATATAAATGGCGAATGCCGCACCTACCTGTCCTGCACCGCCCATAGCGAGAATTGGCAAAAGCGGGTCATCTCCAATGGAATTAATGAGTTCCATATGAATTGGTGTCAGTCCTTGGTGAAGTCCTGTCACAACAAGTGGAAGGAAGGTCGCACCAAGAACAAATCCAGCGAAGATTCCGCCCATATTTAATAGATAAGTTAATCCTGAGGTGATGGCATCAGATATAAATCCGCCGACTGGCATGAAGACAACGTACGTAAAAATGCCTGTAATGAGTAGTGTGATGGTTGGTGTGACGATGATATCAAGTGATTGCGGGACGAAGCGTCTAATTCGGGTTTCCACAAGTGCCATAAAGATGGCGGCTAGAAGAACACCGATGAGCCCGCCTCTGCCTGGTAGAATATTTGTGCCAAATAACATAATGTCTGCGGAGGCTGGGTTAATAATGAGGATACCAGCTAATGCGCCTAATGCAGGAGAGCCTCCAAACTCCTTTGCGGCATTTGATCCGACTAAAATACCGAGATATGCGAACAAGCCTGAACCAATAACGGTTAAAATGATCGCTGCTTGAGACTTTTCATCGAGCCAGCCTGCTTGCACGATTGCTTTCGTAATCCCTGTAATAAGACCTGATGCAACGAGTGCCGGAATGATAGGAATAAAGATGCTGGCAATCCGTCGTAAGAACAGCTTGAACGGTGTGCGGTTCTTTTGTGAAATGGCTTGCTTGTTTTTTTGTGCTTCATTGTTTAAATCATAAGAGCCAGAGGCATTTAGCAGCTGTTCAAACGCACTTGATACTTGGTTGACAACACCTGTACCTAAAATGATTTGAAGCGTTTCTGCCTCGACGACACCTATGACGCCATCGAGTTCTTTAATTGCTGTGATGTGAACTTGTTCATTGTCAATCGGTGTAATTCGGAGACGCGTCATACAATGTGTATGGGAAGAGATGTTTTCAGAACCACCACAGAGAGAAAGAATGTCTTTCGCCAACTGCTGATATTTCTTTTGATGACTCATGTTGAATCCCCCTTTGATTTTCGTTTCATGGAGCGGATGGCATGTCTTGTCTTATCAATATATTGCGCTGTCTCTTCATATTGACGGGAAGCTAAGCTGAGGAACAAGACATCAATTAAGTAGAGCTGTGCCATTCTAGAGGAAGTGGCTGCACTGCGAAAAGGTGCTTCATTGGAACCGGACGTCGATAGGTGAACATCACTTAAAGCAGAAACGCTTGTTTGACCAGGATGCGTTAAGGCAATGGTTTTCACTTGATTGTCTTTTGCGAGCTGAAGGGCTTGAATGATGTCTAACGTTTCTCCTGAAAAGGATATACCGAACACAATGTCATTCTTTCCTGCATTTGCGATGACCGTTGATGCGATGTGCATGTCAGTGAAGGCAGTCGCTGCATAATTGATTCTGAGAAATTTCTGCTGGGCATCCGCTGCGACGATGCCAGATGCACCGACGCCGATAAAATGGATTTGGTTTGCATGCAGCAGTAATTGAACAGCTTTTTCTAATGCTTCTGCATTTAAAATAGAAGCGGTGTCCTTAATCGATTGAATCGAGTTTCCTGCTGTTTTTTGAATAATGGATTGAAGCGGTTCATCTTGTTCGATATCACGATAGCCTTGTTTATCGTCGTGCATCAAGTCTCCAGCGATTCGCATTTTTAAATCGTGATAGCCATCTAGCCCGAGAGATTTACAAAGGCGGATGACAGCAGAGCTGCTTGCTCCGGCTGCCTGACTGATCTCGTGTACTGTGCTTTTAATGACTTTGTCAGGATGGGCAAGGATATAGTCTGCAATGATTTTTTCAGATTGGGGGAGCTTTGCTTTCATTGTGTGTAGTAGGGTGAGTCCACCTGCTGACATGAGCTCTGCCTCCTTTAGGATTGATGATGAGAGATGGCTTTGTCGATATGGCCATTCGCTTTGTTGAGTAAATCCTTGGCTGTTTTTTTGTCTGTGTTTGTTTGGAGCATGACGATGGCGGTTTTGACTTCTAAGTCTGCTGCTTCAAGAGTCTTCACGGCTTGTTCATAGGAAGCGTTTGTCACATGTTGAATGATGGTGATGGCGCGTTCTTTTAATTTATAATTGCTGACTTTTACATCAACCATCAGGTTTTCATATACTTTACCTTGTCTGATCATGACAGAGGTCGAAAGCATATTTAAAATCATTTTATGAGCGGATGCGGCTTTCATTCGTGTTGACCCAGTGATGGCTTCTGGTCCTACAATGACTTCAATGGCGCAGTCTGCCAGCTCGCTAATTTCTGCTTGTTCATTGCAGCTGAGGGCTACTGTTTTTGCGCCGATGGATTTAGCGTAGTTTAAAGCGCCGATGATGTAGGGTGTCCTGCCGCTGGCGGCGATACCGACGACCGTATCTTTTGATGTCAGGTGAATGTGTACTAAATCCTGTTTGCCGGCTTCTTCACTGTCTTCCACATCTTCGGCAGCATGTGAAAAAGCAGAGTCGCCGCCTGCCATGATACCGACAATCACATCAGGTGAGACGCTATAGGTAGGGGGACATTCAACAGCATCCATCACGCCAAGTCTGCCGCTTGTCCCGGCTCCTAAATAAACGAGTCTACCCCCATTTGAAATGGATTCATAGGCGAAGTCACTTGCTGTTTTGACATGTGGTAGGACACGGTTCACTGCTTGAGCGACCTTCATATCTTCTTCATTGATCAGCTGGAGTATTTCGAGCGGATCTGCTTGTGATATTCCCATTGTGTTAGGGTTTCTTGATTCTGTTGTCAAAGAACGCAATTGAGATGGCTGCATGCGACATTCCTCCTTATTTCTTCATTTTCAGTATATTCAGTGTGATATGAAATTTCAACATTATATTTAAATATTGAAATTATATTTCACTCGAAACGTTGTGCTAACTGGAGGTAAATAATTAGAAAATAAAAAAAATAAAAATCCCCTTTACAAAAGGGGGACAACCTGTATATAATAACTTTTGTCAGCTTCACGGAAACAGCAAACTTGACAAACTGGCCCGTTGGTCAAGCGGTTAAGACACCGCCCTTTCACGGCGGTAACACGGGTTCGAATCCCGTACGGGTCACCATGATGTGGAGGATTAGCTCAGCTGGGAGAGCATCTGCCTTACAAGCAGAGGGTCGGCGGTTCGAGCCCGTCATCCTCCACCATATGCCGGTGTAGCTCAACTGGTAGAGCAACTGACTTGTAATCAGTAGGTTGGGGGTTCAAGTCCTCTTGCCGGCACTGTTTTTTCTTTATCAATTCCATATGTGGAGGGGTAGCGAAGTGGCTAAACGCGGCGGACTGTAAATCCGCTCCCTCCGGGTTCGGCGGTTCGAATCCGCCCCCCTCCACCATTTTTGGGCTATAGCCAAGCGGTAAGGCAACGGACTTTGACTCCGTCATGCGTTGGTTCGAATCCAGCTAGCCCAGTTAAGACACCTTTTTCAAAAAGGTGTCTTTTTTTATGTTGGCAGACGGAATGTATAACTATTCAAAATATTGTTGAGTTGAGTCAGAAGGCATTGAGAAAGTAAAATATAAGCATGAACGGAAAGGGGATGTACATATGGGAGATCAAAAGAAGGTCACGATTGTCGGAGTTCCGATGGATTTGGGTCAAATGAGAAGGGGCGTCGATATGGGACCGAGTGCGATTCGGTGTGCAGGTGTAAAAGAAAAATTGGAATCGCTTTCATTTGATGTGGAGGATCTCGGCGATATTTTGGTTGAACAAAGAGATGATGAGAAAGGTTTATATACAAGTGAAAAGCTAAAAAATTTAACGGAGAATGCTGGTGCGAATCAGCTGCTAGCTGAGAAGGTTGACAGTATTGTGCAATCAGGCTCATTCCCGCTCATTTTAGGCGGTGATCACAGCATTGCGATAGGAACACTTGCGGGGGTAGCCAAGCATTATGAAAACTTAGGTGCCATTTGGTATGATGCACACGGTGATTTAAATACAGAGGAAACCTCTCCTTCTGGAAATATACATGGTATGCCGCTTGCAGTCAGTCTCGGCCTTGGGCATGCTGATTTAACGAACATTGGTGGTTATTCCCCTAAATTGAAGCCTGAGAATGTTGTTATAATTGGTGCTCGATCCTTAGATGAAGGAGAGCGGGCATTGATTAGAGAGAAAGGCATTAAAGTGTATACGATGCATGAAATAGATCGTTTAGGGATGACAAGGGTGATGGAGGAAGCCATTTCATATTTAAAGGAAAGAACAGATGGTGTCCACCTGTCGCTTGATTTAGATGGACTAGATCCAGCGGAGTGCCCTGGTGTAGGAACTCCTGTGGCGGGTGGCATTAGCTACCGGGAGAGTCATCTTGCCATGGAGCTTTTAGAGGAAGCGGGTATTTTGACTTCAGCTGAATTTGTTGAGGTGAATCCGGTTTTGGATGAAAAAAATAAAACAGCCGAGGCAGCTGTTGCGTTGATTGGCTCGTTAATGGGCGAAAAGCTATTGTAGAGCGGGACTTGTTCCCGTTCTTTTTTGTTTTGGAGAAATTTAAGGATATATTAAGGTTTTTACCGGTGGATATGCGTAACACGCTGTCAAAAATTTGTTACACTATTTTTTAGAGGAGAATGAAACCTTTTGGAAAGAGATTCGTATACATAAAGACCGGTGAAGGCAGAGGTTGAATATACTATGGACACAATGATTAAAAAGAGAATTAAGCAAGTGAAAAAAGGCGACCAGAACGCATTTGCAGACATCGTAGACCTGTATAAAGACAAAATTTATCAGCTGTGCTACCGTATGCTTGGGAATGCACACGAAGCAGAGGATATTGCACAGGAGGCGTTTATTCGTGCCTATGTGAATATTGAAAGCTTTGATGTGAATCGTAAGTTTTCTACGTGGCTGTACCGCATTGCAACCAACCTGACCATCGACCGTATTCGCAAAAAAAAGCCGGATTATTATTTAGATGCAGAGGTGGCAGGAACAGAAGGACTGAATATGTATTCTCAAATTGCTGCTGATGGCATTTTGCCAGAGGAAGAGGTGGTGTCTCTTGAATTATCGAGTACCATTCAGCAAAAAATTCTAAGATTACCCGATAAATATCGTTCGGTCATCGTATTAAAGTATATTGATGAACTCTCGTTAAAAGAAATTAGCGAGATTCTGAATATACCCGTTGGTACGGTGAAAACGAGAATACACAGGGGTAGAGAGGCTCTCCGGAAACAGTTGAGAGACCTTTGAGTGAGGTGATTTTGATGAGCTGTCAGGAAAAAATCGTCCTGCTTATGCATCAGTATTTAGACGGGGACATTGAGCCCCAAGACGAAAAAGAATTAAAAAGCCATCTGCAATCGTGTGAGGAGTGCCGTACTCATTTTCAACAAATTGAGAAATCCATCGCGCTTGTGCAGAGTACATCTCATATAGAAGCACCAACTGATTTCACTGTAAAGGTGATGGCAGGTCTTCCAAAGGAAAAAAAGCGTGTGTCGATTCAAAGATGGATCAAAGCTCATCCGCTGATGGTGGCCGCTGCCCTCTTTCTCATTTTGATGGGAGGCAGTCTGTTTACAAGCTGGAATACCGATCATAATTTCAGTGTGTCGAAGCAGCCGAATCTCGTCGTTGTAAATGATACAGTGACCGTACCTAAAGGGGAAACCGTAAAAGGTGATGTCACTGTCAAAAATGGCAAGCTGATTGTAGAAGGCAAGGTTGATGGAAATGTCACCGTCGTCAATGGGGAACAGCTGACTGCTTCTGCCGGACAAGTCACTGGTCAAATTAATGAAATTAATGAAGTGTTTGATTGGATTTGGTACAAAATGAAATCCACAGCACAAAATGTGATGCGGGTCATTGGACCAGAGGAGCAAAAGTAATCATACGGGTCGAGAGCAGTCTCTTTATGGGGCTGCTCTTTTTCTATATTATAGGTCAGAATGTATGCGAACTAGCACGCCAGCCATATATGGCAACTGTTTTCCTTGCTGAAACAAAATGTGGTATAATAGCCACGCTATGTATTTACACATAGTCTCTTTTTTTATTAAAAATGCATCAAACGAAGAATAACTGAAAATTCTGGAGGACGAGGAAATGGCTTTAGGGGATATTCCTTTTTTGCAGTACCTCGGTAATGCTGTTGATGTTCTCGTTGTTTGGTATGTGATATATAAATTAATGATGGTCATCCGCGGAACAAAAGCGGTTCAGCTTTTAAAGGGAATTGTGGTCATTGTTCTTGTCAGGATGGGAAGTGCGTATCTCGGTCTTAACACACTTCAATGGCTGATGGATCAAGCGATTACGTGGGGATTCCTTGCGATCATTATTATTTTTCAGCCAGAGCTAAGGAGAGCGCTTGAGCAGCTTGGGCGCGGCCGTTTCTTCTCAAGAAGCGGGACACCTATAGAGGAACAGCAGCAGAAAACGATCGAGGCAATTACAAAAGCAATTAAATATATGGCAAAACGCAGAATCGGCGCGCTGCTGACAATTGAGCGTGATACTGGGATGAATGATTACATAGAGACTGGAATTCCTTTGAATGCAAAGGTGAGTTCAGAGCTGCTCATTAATATTTTCATTCCAAATACACCGCTTCATGATGGTGCTGTCATTATGAAGCGTGATGAGATTGCAGCTGCGGCTTGTTATTTACCGCTGTCAGAAAGTCCTTTTATCTCTAAGGAATTAGGGACGCGTCACCGGGCGGCAGTCGGAATTAGCGAAGTGACAGACAGCTTGACCGTCATCGTTTCTGAGGAGACAGGCGGCATTTCTGTCGCAAGAAATGGTGATCTCCACCGAGAATTGACAGAAGAAGCGCTTGAAGAAATGCTGATTGCTGAATTTAGTAAGAACAGCAAAGATGCTTCCTCGACCAAATGGTATTGGAGGGGCAAGAAAAATGGATAAGATTTTGAATAATCGCTGGGCCGTAAAGCTTCTTGCATTGGTCTTCGCTTTATTGCTGTACGGTGCAGTCAATTCAGCGCAAGCGCCCACGCCGAAAAAAATCGGTGAATCCTTTTTCCCAACATCGACGACAGATGAAGCAACCTTAACCGACATTCCTGTTAAAGCGTATTATGACGACGAGAAGTACGTCGTCACTGGTGTGCCGCAGACAGTCAATGTGACGATTAAAGGGTCAACAAGTGCTGTGAAAACAGCAAGACAAACAAAGAATTTTGAAATATACGCAGATATGCAGAATTTATCGACAGGTACACATAAAGTGGAGCTGAAGGCAAGAGATGTATCAAAGGGACTCACACTATCGATCAATCCGTCTGTGACGACGGTGACGATACAAGAAAAAACAACAGCTGAATTTCCTGTTGAAACCGAATTTTATAATCAAAATAAAATCAAAGACGGCTATTCACCTGAACAGCCTATTGTGAATCCGAAAAAAGTCACAGTCACTGGCTCAAAGGACGTGATCGACAAAATTTCTGTCATTAAAGCATTTGTGAACCTAGAGGATGTCGATCAGCAAATTGAAAAGGAAGCGAAGCTCACTGTGTATGATAGCAGCGGGAACGAGCTGCCAGTCGAATTGAGTCCGTCTGTGGTGAATATTACAGTTCCCATCTCGAGTCCAAGCAAAAAGGTTCCGTTTAAAATTGAGCGGACGGGCAGCTTACCTGACGGGATCAGTATCTCAAGCATTGAGACAAGCCCGAGTGAGGTCACGGTGTACGGCTCTCAAAAAGTGCTGGATTCGCTTGATTTTATTGATGGCGTCAAGCTGGACCTAAGCAAGATCAAAGATGATACCGAGATTGATGCCGACATTCCCCTGCCAGATGGTGTGAAAAAGGTATCGCCCGAAACGGTTAAAATCAAGGTGAAGGTTGCAACAGCGCAAGAAAAAAAGATCGATAATGTACCGATTTCTGTCGTGGGTCTGAGCAAGGATCTCACCTCTGATTTTGTGAGCCCATCTTCTGGACGGCTCACGTTAACAGCAAAGGGATCAAAGAGTGCGATTGATAAACTAAAGGCTTCAGATGTTGAAGCCTATATCAATGTTGGGGACTTGAACGAAGGAACACATGAGGTCACAATTCAAGTGAACGGTCCTCAAAATGTGACGTGGACATTATCGAGATCAAAGGTCAAAGTGAAACTGACTTCTACTGAGACAGAAGATCAGCCAGCGTCTACGAATGATCGCAAGGATCCATCTTCTGATGACGATGATCAGGATGAGAAGAGTAAAGAAGAATCCACGCAAGATAAAGCAAAGAAAGAATCAAGTCAAAGACAGCGGATCAAAGAAGATAAAAAAGAGGACGAAGCGTCCTCTTGAATGGTAAAAAAGGAGCGATTGAAACATGGGCAAGTACTTTGGAACTGATGGTGTAAGGGGTGTGGCGAATAGCGAATTAACGCCAGAGCTCGCATTTAAAATTGGGAGATTTGGCGGCTATGTGCTCACGAAGGATAAAGAACGTCCAAAGGTACTCGTTGGACGAGACACACGTGTATCCGGTCATATGCTAGAAGGAGCGCTCGTTGCAGGCTTACTTTCAATTGGCGCTGAAGTGATGCGTCTAGGTGTGATCTCAACACCTGGTGTGTCTTATTTAACGAAGGCAATGGATGCAGAAGCGGGTGTCATGATCTCTGCTTCTCACAACCCAGTTCAAGACAACGGAATTAAATTCTTCGGCGGTGACGGCTTTAAGCTGTCTGATGAACAGGAGAATGAAATTGAGCAGCTGATGGATCAGCCGGTCGATCAATTGCCACGCCCAGTTGGAGCGGATCTTGGAACGATGAATGACTACTTTGAAGGAGGTCAGAAATACTTGCAATTCTTGAAGCAGACAGCGGACGAGGATTTCACAGGTATTCACGTGGCGCTTGACTGTGCTCACGGTGCAACCTCTTCTCTAGCGACACATTTATTTGCGGATTTAGATGCAGATGTGTCCACAATGGGAACATCACCAAACGGATTGAATATCAATGATGGTGTCGGCTCAACTCATCCAGAGGCACTTTCTGCTTTTGTGAAGGAGAAGGGTGCAGATATTGGTCTTGCGTTTGATGGTGACGGAGACCGTTTAATTGCTGTCGATGAAAAAGGTGATATTGTAGACGGCGATCAAATTATGTACATATGTGCACGTTATTTGAAGGGTGAAGGCCGATTAAAGGATGACACCGTCGTGTCCACGGTCATGAGTAACCTAGGCTTCTATAAAGCGCTGGAGAAACAAGGCATTAAGAGCATCCAAACCGCTGTTGGTGACCGCTATGTGGTTGAAGCGATGAAAAAGGATGGCTATAATGTCGGCGGTGAGCAATCAGGCCATTTGATTTTCCTTGATTACAATACGACAGGTGATGGCATGCTTTCTGCGATCATGCTTGTCAATACACTCAAAGCAACAGGAAAAACATTGTCAGAGCTTGCAGCTGAAATGGAAAAATTCCCGCAGCTTCTAGTGAATGTGAAAGTGTCTGATAAATATAAAGTGGAAGAAAATGAAAAAGTAAAAGCAGTGATTCAAGAGGTCGAAAAAGAGATGAACGGTGATGGCCGTATTCTTGTTCGTCCATCTGGAACAGAGCCGCTTGTACGCGTGATGGCAGAGGCGAAAACAAAAGAGCTGTGTGATGAATATGTGACTCGAATTACCGCTGTTGTGAAAGAGGAAATGGGTATCGAGTAATAGATGAAAGCAAATCGCCAGCGGCGGTTTGCTTTTTTTTCGAATAAACGTCATAAATGGATGGATTTGTACGAATCTTATAAGCGAGGGCAATTTGCTGCCTTCATACATAGGAGAGCACATCAAAGGTAGAACATGACAAGCCTCATCGCATATAGTGTATGGAGGTCTCACTTTCTTGAGCGGGATCACCCGCTAAATTGTGATTGACGGAGGTCAGACCTTATAGTACAATCATCCTTGTGTTACTGGATTTTTATTCTATCAGGAAAGGCAGGGTAGATGTTCAGCAACTCTCTTATAATTATAGCGCCCGAACTAAGCGATCGGACGAAAGATGCTTAGTTGACGAGGATGGAGGTTATCGAATTTTCGGCGGATGCCTCCCGGCTGATCAAAAAAGAGATCACAGCCGTAAGTGTTTCTTTAAAGCAAAGAGGTGACTCTTTGTACAAAGGGAATACACATGATCTCCCAAATTAAACATGTAGAGAGGGACGAAGAAATGTCCCTTCTATTTTAGTAGGCTTTCTTTGTCCCTTTCACATGATCGGGAGGAAGAATATTTATGTGTGGAATCGTAGGTTATATTGGTCAGAATGATGCGAAGGAAATCTTATTAAAGGGTTTAGAGAAGCTAGAGTACCGCGGGTATGACTCAGCAGGTATCGCTGTGGCAAACGAAGAAGGCGTGCATGTGTACAAAGAAAAAGGACGTATCGCTGAGCTTCGTGAAGTTGTTGATGCAAATGTAGCATCTTCAGCTGGAATCGGACATACACGCTGGGCAACACACGGTGTACCAAGCCATCTAAATGCGCATCCGCATCAAAGTGCTTCTGGCCGTTTTACGCTTGTTCATAACGGTGTCATCGAGAACTATGTACAATTGACACGTGAATATTTACAAGACGTCACACTAAAAAGCGACACAGATACAGAGGTTGTTGTTCAAGTTATCGAACAATTTGTGGACAGAGGTCTTGATACAGAGGAAGCTTTCCGTCAAACGCTTCTTCAACTAAAAGGCTCTTACGCAATTGCCCTTTTCGATAACGAAAACAAAGAAACAATCTATGTGGCGAAAAACAAAAGCCCATTATTGGTTGGTTTCGGAGAAGATTTCAACGTTGTAGCTTCTGATGCAATGGCGATGCTTCAAGTAACAAACGAATATGCGGAATTAATGGATAAAGAAATGGTCATTGTCACTAAAGACGAGGTGATCATCAAAAACCTTGACGGTGATATCATGACACGTCCTTCTTATATCGCTGAGCTAGATGCAAGCGACATCGAGAAAGGCACATATCCTCACTACATGTTAAAAGAAACGGATGAGCAGCCGCTTGTCATGCGCAAAATCATCCAAGAATATCAAGACGAAAACGGCAAGCTGTCAGTCGCTGGCGATATCGCAAGCGCAGTAGCAGAAGCAGACCGCATTTACATCGTGGCTTGTGGAACGAGCTACCATGCAGGGCTTGTTGGTAAACAATATATTGAAGACTGGGCGAAAGTACCTGTAGAAGTCCATGTAGCAAGTGAATTCTCTTACAACATGCCGCTTCTATCGAAAAAACCGTTGTTCATCTTCCTTTCTCAATCTGGGGAGACTGCGGACAGCCGTGCTGTACTTGTTCAAGTCAAAGAGCTTGGTCATAAAGCATTAACGATCACAAACGTACCAGGGTCTACGCTTTCTCGTGAAGCAGACTTCACATTGCTTCTTCATGCAGGACCAGAAATCGCAGTGGCTTCAACAAAAGCTTACACAGCACAAATCGCTGTTCTTGCGATCCTTGCATCCGTTGCAGCCGAATTAAATGGTCAATCTCTTGACTTTGATCTTGTGAAAGAGCTTGGGATTGTAGCAAACGCAATGGAAGCCCTTGTCGATCAAAAGGATGAAATGGAACAAATCGCTCGTGACTTCTTCACAGTGACACGTAACGCATTCTTTATCGGAAGAGGACTTGACTACTATGTGTGCCTTGAAGGTTCACTGAAACTAAAGGAGATCTCTTACATCCAAGCAGAAGGATTTGCTGGTGGAGAACTCAAACACGGCACGATTGCTTTAATTGAAGAAGGCACACCGGTCATTGCCCTTGCAACGCAAGAGCACGTGAACCTCAGCATTCGCGGTAACGTCAAAGAAGTCGTTGCACGCGGTGCAAACCCATGTGTCATCTCACTAAAAGGCCTAGAAGACGAAGGCGACCGTTTCGTCCTTCCAGCTGTACACCCAGCACTTGCACCACTTGCATCTGTTGTCCCATTACAGCTCATCGCTTACTACGCAGCCCTTCACCGCGGATGTGATGTGGATAAACCACGTAACCTTGCGAAGAGTGTGACGGTGGAGTAGGGTTAATTTTTATAATGAAACACCCCTTTGAGAATTTGTTAAAGGGGTGTTTTTTGTTTAGGTTACTATTATTTGCGAATAATCACCATTTTCAAAGCGTTTAAGGAGATTTTCAATCTTTTTTATGGATGTTAATGAGTAACTATAAACTCCAAGCTCTTTTAATAAACAGATGTTCTCTATTTTGTAAATTGGCACTTCCCAATTATGTGCTTTACGTTTTATTAAGTCACCTTTAATTAAATAAGTAAACGTATTTTGGGGAATCGAAGGTAAATCCCAAAAATCAAAATCAGCTATTCCTAATTTCTCTATAAGATTTTGTTCGTCATTAGTACTATATTGTTGGCCGATATGATTAATTTTATCATGCTGTTCATATTCTAATAACAACTCCATAGTAGACATGAGTTTTAATACTTTTGATGATTCATCGCCATCTCCTAATTGTTTCATAAATCGCTTAATGGCAGGTTCAACATAGAATTGATTAAAATGATATGGTGTTAACTCTTCGAAAAGCCTATATAATATGCTTTCCCACTCACTGTTATAGATGTAGTATTCTCCAAATTCAGGATAAAATAGTTCAGATAATTTTTTTCCATTCTCCAGCTTTATTCGTTTGATTTTTTTTGAATTTTCACCCCATATTTCGGGGTAGATTTCTAGTAATTCATCATCATCAATGCTAAAACTTATACTCATCGAAAAGCAAGCGACGAATAATGGAATATTAATAAATCGTAACCACTGTTCATCCTCTAATATTAAATGTTCATACACAATATTTTTGAGTGGGGGGTTATCTGCTAAATGATCTCTATAAATGTTACTTTTTAAAAATTCCCTTTTTCGAAATAAAGGTTGTTCCCGATACATGAATGAACAAAATGAATCAATACAAAAGTCAATTAAATTTATTAATAATGTAGAATCACCTTGGGTTAAATAGGTTAACATTTTCATATATAAGTCGGTTTCTCTCTCAGGTAGCATTGAACCGTCTTTTTCTAATGTTGCGATTAATAAATTCAAAGATTCTTTCGTATTTAGTAACTGATAGATGTAAACTGGTGAATTATTGTCTAATACGAGATTTAATTTATCTTTGAAACCATTCGAAAGTTTGCTTTTTGATATAAGTTCGATAACTTCATCATTTTCTATTAATTCTTCTTCCTTTCCATACATCCAATCATATGCGTTATATTTTACTGTACTTACGTCATGTTCACTTAAATTATTCTCAGTTGGCGAATGTCTGTTCATTATTGAATGGTCATTATTTATTCGTGTAGGTGAGCGTCCATATAAAAGCTCAATTTGTTTATCCATTTCTATTGAGTATTGAAGGCCATAAAAGTCACATAAATCAGGAATGCTATCAATTAACATATCTAATTCTACATCCATGCAGTATTCTTCTAAAAAATCCAACTCTGAAAAAATCAATTGTTTTATATTTTTTCTAATTTTTGAGTTAAAAGATTCATAAAATATTTCGTACTCCTTAGGAAATATTTCTCGAAAACGTTCCATCGCTTTATAATGAAACACACTAAAGGCGTTTTTGAAGTATTTATCTATTAATTTATATCCGTTAAAAGCCATTCCAATATTTGTGCAACTTACGATATAATCAGGTAAATTATGCAAATCATTATATTGATATTCTTTAGGGTCATTACTCCCCATATCAATACAGTACTGATTGATTTTATACTCTAAAAATTTATAAAGTCTCGGTTGTTTTTGATTTTGTGTTAGATAAATTCTAAGTAAATCAAAGAATCTATCTAAGCTTCCCTTTTCTTGTTCTAAAATATCAATATTCCATATATTATCGTTTTCTGAAAAACTAGTTGTATAATCATCATAATGTTCTATACAACTTTGTATGATCTGTTCACTAATGTTTGAACTAAAAGAAGGTGATACATTCTTAAATAGAAACAATAATTGATTATAGAAGGAGCAGCAAGGCAGTAGTTTGGGAATCCATTGTTCACAATTCTCTTTCAAGAAGTCAAGCAGAAAATCTTGTGCTGATGGGTTTATAAAATATATAAAGATATCATCATACTCATCATCATAAACGGTCTTGATCATTGTTTCTTCAAGTTCTCTAAGACTCTCACTTAAATTCTTCGTGTGCGTTTCATTGAAATAATAATGTAAAGAATTTTTGTAGCAAACTTCTACATCCTCTTGTAATGAAGGTGTTGAAGTAATTAGTAGTAAAAAAGCTACAAACTTTGCTTCATTAGATAAATTATCAAAAATATCTCTCCAAAAATCACTTGGACAATCTAAATAATTTAACAATCGATTTAAGTAATCTTCTGGTGTTTCATAACTTTGAGGTTTTTGATCTAAAAATAGTGATAGTACCCTTGGATTATAATTGTCGTGATATACAATCTCATCTGTATGAAGATGCAAATAGTTAACATGCTCATAATTTAGTTTTGAGTAGTAGAGACGACTAAATAAAATACTTGCTTTTTCACTCTCGGAGTATGCTTCCAAGTTGCAAATTAAGGTATAGTTATCAAATACTTTTTTTAGTAAAGGACTTTTATGAATGAGTTGTTGAAGAATATATTCTCTTGTTGTAATAATTAATCTTGTATCATTAGGGAAATTTTCGATATCCTTTATTAACTTAGCTAAGCGTTCTTCTTCTTTTTTATTCTTTTCTTTTTCGAGGATACTTCCCCAGTAATCATCTAAAATAAAAACTTGTATTTGGTGATCATCTAACATACTGTATATATCATCGATTGAGTATACCCATCTAAATCCGTTTAAATGATTTTGATACAAATGGGCTAAAGCTAGAATTTGAGCGATTGTTGTTTTTCCAACACCTGGTTCTCCGGAAAGTATGATAGTTCGGTTAATGTCCCAATTCGAAACTGCTGATCTATAGACTTTTGAAGGTATAAAAGTTTTTGCTGTTTTACAAGCATCTTTTAATCTATAGGCAGACTCTCTATAAATACGACTATGTAGATATTCTTTTAACAAGTGTTCAAGCACATTTGAGTTTGGAATTAAAAGCTTTGGTTGATTAATTATCACTTTTCTGTAAGTCGGCTGTGAAAGGAGTCTGTTCAATTCAACCCTATCTAATATATCGTGTTCAGTCACATTGAATTCTTTAAATAATTCAACAATATCTTTCGTTTGTTGACGTGTTAACTCCATTGATATCCCTAAGATATAGCGATCTGGTTTTAATTTGCGAACTTTTTGTAGGTCTTGCTTTAAAGAATGTATTAAAGGCTTAAAAGATTGCTGAGCATAACGCTTTACTTGTATGACGGTTTCAGTTTTACCGTCTGTATAAAAACCATCAATGCCTTGATCTCGCCCCTCTTTAAAGGTTCTAAAGGGAACGTTCTCTCTTTGAGAGACTACATCACATACCAACACTTCAAACTCTAATGGTTGAAGTAATGCATGAAAATCGTAATTAGACAATTTTCTTCTTCCTTTCACATGTTGATAACGAGTAATTATATCATAATTTATGTATATATGGTTATTATTGTAATGTTTATTTTGTAGCTAGATTCCTCATTACTAGATTGGACATAAAAGGTTAGGCAGATTAAAAACGTGAGGGTAACTATCTTCTAATGCATGGATAAAAGTACTTTAAGAAAGAAAAGGGGAATAACACATGACCAAACCTAAAATCTATACAATGAGCTTCGCAAAAGTCTATCCTCTCTATATCGCAAAGGCAGAGAGAAAAGGACGAACGAAGGCTGAAGTTGATACGATTATTTGTTGGTTAACGGGGTACAGTCCAGAAGAGCTACAGGAACAGGTGGATAAACAGATAGACGTTGAAACCTTTTTTGCTGAGGCTCCTGAGCTTCATCCTTCCCGCAGCTTAATCAAAGGAGTCATCTGTGGTGTTCGAGTGGAGGATATTGAGGAAGAAACCATGAAAAACATTCGGTATATGGATAAGCTAATTGATGAGTTAGCGAAGGGAAAGGCGATGGAAAAGATTTTGCGAGGTTCATCTTAAACATTAAATAACAAGCAAGCCCAGTGAACTTACTTTCACTGGGCTTTTTTATATCTTATAGACCACTCGATCGATAAAAATAAAATCCATTTGAACGAAGTCACTCTTCATGTCGTCAAAAGAAGTGATATCAAAACAAATTGGTGTATGAAAAAGGAGTGGCGTGGATGGATATGAAGATGATTTTACCTCTCGTTTTGCTGCAAGCCATTTTAATGGTGATTGGTTTGTTTGATTTGCTGAAAAGAGATCCATCTAGGATCAGAGGAGAGGTGAAGTGGGTTTGGGCTTTGGTGATTGTGTTTGTGGCGAGTGCCGGTCCTATTGCGTATTTCATTTTTGGTCGTAAACAATCTTAGTAGGGGGGATTTGCTTGAATATGCTGGAGTGTCAAGGGCTGACGAAATCGTATGGTCGGCATGAAGTTTTAAAAAACGTTTCGTTTTCTGTTGGGGAGGTCGGATGTGTAGGGTTTTTAGGAGCCAATGGAGCAGGTAAGACAACGACGATTCGGATTTTGACGGGGCTTGCTCGTCCTACGTCTGGCGTCGTGAAGGTGGCGGGTATGGATGTGACAAAGGACATGGATGACATCAGTCATGTGATTGGATATTGTCCGCAGCAGCCTGCATTTTATCAGGATATGACAGGTCAGGAGTGGATGCATTGGGTTGGCGGGTTATTTCATTTAGAGAAAAAAATCATTCGTTCCAAAACAGAGGAACTGCTGAAGCTTTGCCGTGTGTATGAGGCGAAGGATCGTACCATTGGCAGTTATAGCGGAGGGATGAAGCAGAGGCTCGCCATTGCACAGGCGCTCATCAACAGCCCGAAGGTTCTTATTCTAGATGAGCCTGTGTCTGCACTTGATCCCATGGGGAGAAAAGACGTCCTGACTTTGATTGAGCGTCTAAAGCATGAGATGCTGATCTTTATGTCGACCCATATTTTAGATGACATTGAACGAGTGGCGGATCATATTATCATGATCAACAGCGGCAAAATTGAGATGTCCTCTTCGATGAAACAGATCAAAGAAGACTATATCCTCCCAGTGATTGAATTTCAATTAGAACAACAGAATACGAAACTAGTGGCTTTGTTAAAAGAGCGGGATTGGGTCGAGGAACTCATTGAGGCAGGGGACGGTTATCAGGTGCGGGTCAACAATCAACAAACGGCATTGAAAGAGCTGCCTGCTCTGATTACTGAAGCTGATGGTGTTCTCCTCCATTATCGACTATCTAAGCTGACGCTTGAAGATATTTTCATGAAGGTTGTGAATGCATGATGATGCTGAAAAAGGAATTTAGGGAGTTATTCACTAGTTATAAAATTTTATTTGTGCCGATCATTTTTACGATTTTAATGATCACACAGCCTATTACGCTCAAAATGCTGCCGGATCTTTTATCGAAATCAGCTAATTTACCTGAAGGGTCCACATTTTATATACCAGAGCCTAGCGCTGGTGAGGCTTTAGCGAGTGCATTGAGTAAGTTCGATTCGCTTGGCGTTTTTATTCTCATTATGATCGTGATGGGGACGATTGCGGGAGAGCGTGCCTCTGGGGTGACGGCGATGATTATGGTGAAGCCGATCAGTCGAATGAGTTATTATGTCTCAAAAATATGCGCCTATGCTGGTTTGACCTTGTTTAGTTTGGTGGTGGCGGTGCTTGCCTCCGTTTATTATGTGGACATTCAATTTGGGCATCTGGATTGGGTCAATGTGTTAAAAGGAACGCTTCTTTATTACCCCAATTTATTGCTGATTGTCGTGTCGACCATTTGTGCTTCGGCGTTCTTTACGCGTTCGGTCACAGCCGGCGGTGTATCGCTTGTGATCAACCTTATTCTATTTACTGTTCCTTCATTTTATGAGGATACATTAGGGAAGTACGCACCTAAAGGCGTGACAAGTGCGGCCGAGGAGATGATTCATAGAGGGACTTATTCGGATCAGACTCTTACAAGCTTTCTAGGTGTATCGGTATTGATTGTTATCTTTTTTCTCATTGGATGGTTTCTTTTTAGAAAACAAGAATTATAGGTTGCTGGACCCTTTGGAGCAGCTCGAATTATCGTTAGAGAATGTGAAACGGAATGTAGAAGCGGCAGATATGGCTGTAGAAGAAATAACGAAACTAGTGTTTTATCTTGTGGGAGAGTTCGATGCTGCGAGTAGAAAACGAATCATGAGTCAGTTTTTAGGTGATCATCTTCCTTGTATGACGATGGTTTATGTGGTGGCCCTGGCTTCTCCTGCTCTTAAGATAGAGGTGGATGCTTGGGCGTGTCAGGAGATTTAATAGGTAAAAGATTGGGTGGTTGATGCTCAATCTTTTTTTGTTTTGTGAAATTTTAAGTGTTGTCGTTCAATAAATTACCTCTATACCCTTATCTTGTTATTGTCTGTATGGTAATATCAGGGTAAATGTTGAGTGGGTCTAATTACATTTACATGTCATCGTAAAAAACACCATAGATAAGCATACATCACTCTAATACAAGGGAGAGATTCGATGCCATTCATGGAGGTTCAGAATATAAGCAAACGATACAGCAATGGTGATGGGATAGAGGGCCTGTCATTTTCCATAGAAGCAGGAGAAGTTGTGGCGCTGCTTGGGCCGAATGGCGCCGGGAAGACGACAACGATTCGGTGTTTAACGGGTCTATATAAACCAGATGGAGGGGAAATTCTCATTGAGGGTTTCCCGCCTGGTCATTCCCATGTCCAAAAACAAGTAGCTCTTATTCCTGATCAGCCGTATTTGTATCCAGACTTAACGGCTGCTGAACATGTTCAGTTCCGTGCTCGTGGATATCATAAAGGCTTAAAACAGATCAAGGAAAAGGTATATGGAGCGTTGAAAGAAGTACATATGGAAAAAAAGATGAACGAACTGTGCGGAAGGCTGTCAAGAGGTCAAAAGCAGCGTGTCGTCTTAGCAGGGGCCATTGTTCAAGATGCCTCCCTTTTTATATTAGATGAACCGACTGTTGGGTTAGATATTGCGTCAAAACAGTGGCTGTCGGATTGGCTGAGACAAAAAAGCAGTCAAGGTGGGTCGGTCTTTGTGTCGACTCATAGTCTGGAGTTCGTTCTCGATACGGCCAGCAGGGTGGTATTGATTCGAGACGGTGCCATCATGAAGAATATGGATGTTCCTCAATTAAAGGAAGAACAGATTGAGTGGAGGGCAGAAGTCATTCAACTTCTGGGGGAGTGGTCAAGTGAATAACACACTCTCCCTTTTATGGATGAAATCTCAAAGGCGCTTGATCAGTAAAAATCAAGAAAAGAAAATGCCTTTTGTGATCTTATTTCTTTTCATTGCGGCAATTGGTTTTCAGCTAAGCGCAGTTTCAAGTATGGGTGATTGGAATACGGTTGCAGCTGGATGGATCATTGTCTGCTTGTTTGTTCTCTATACGGGGTTTGGCTTGTTTACAAATCGGCTCCCTAGTCAAATGAACGATATCATTTGGTTATATGGAAATGGCGCTTCTCTATGGACAGTTGTCATCAGTGTATGGTTGTATCACATTTTTTGGCGAGGGGCTCTTCTCGTTGTTTCTGCTGTGGCTGCGGATCTTCTTCTGTTTTTTATGACGCAGCAGTACCCGTTACTGCTTGGAAAATCACTCATCCTGACAGGGCTGTTATGTTTGATCGAAACTTGGATGATTGCGATGTCTTGTGCTAGAACCATTCGGGTATATAAGCGCCTGCTCATAATCGGTTTTGTATTGATGTTTTGCTTCTTTGCACTGCTTGTTTTGAATCAATTCATGATGAAACAGCCCTTCTTGATGAACATTGCTGATTCTTTGATGTTTCAAGCTGGACGTATGATCGAAGAGTTCTCCATTCTTTCTTTCTTCATCTTTATTGGAGTAATGTTCCTATCTTTCATGATGATGTACAAGGCTAGTCATCGTTTAGAGATGAAGGAGTCTTTAGTCAAGGAGGCAGTATTTTGGGAGGAATTTGAGGGGAAACATATTCAATCAAGTCCAATCGTTCAAAAAAAGGGCAAGACGTGGTGGGGGCTTCCGTCATTAACGGGCAGCTGGGCTTTTCTTTGGATTGAATTATTGCTGCTAAAAAAGTATGCGACCTTCCATTTGTTATCTACCATGCTGTTAATTGGTACTTACTATGTCGTCCTTACTTATTTTTCAGATTGGCTGAATCTATTCTTAATCGTCATCGCTGCATCCGTTCTTTTTAGTTCATATTATGCGGGGATTGTAAGACACGCACAAACAGGAGTGCTCTATCTTTTTCCAGGCGCTTTATATCAAAAAATCATTCTGTTAGAAGTGTTTCAAACCTTTTGGCTGTATGCGTTCTACTTGATTTCACTTTATTTGGTTGAGATTCAGGATGTATTGTATTGGACCTTATTTGGTGGAGGAGTTTATATATGGTTTTTGGCCATACGGCTCTTTGCCTTTATGCAGCCTCTGAGACGAGAAAAGAGTTTTGCTTTGGCCGCCTATTATCGATCATTGCTATTTGCGTCTGTGATCAGTGCTATGGTCATTATTAGCATTCATCTAATCACTGATGGCTTGTTGACAACAATTGTATCCCTAGTGGCTGGAGCTGGATTTTATGTGCTTTGTTATCGATGCCGTGCGGTTCATTAAAAAGAGGAGTTGATTGTCAATGAAACCAGAAAATAAGCTGTCTCAATCAGTTCAACAATTGGCAAATACAAATGAAGTAACGATCGTTCAAGCAATAGGGGAATTGAGAAAGTTCGGAAAAGATGCAGTGCCCGTCCTTGTTGAGGCTTTAAAAGAAAAAGGATCTCTACGGAACATTGCAGCAGCTGTACTTGGTGAATTTGGAGCAGATGCGGGGGACGCAGCTGAGCCGCTAGCCCAGCTATTAGAAAGTGACGAAGAGGATACAAGAATGGCCGCTGCCATGTCACTCATGAGGATTGGACAGCCCAGCTTGCCATTCCTTCTGGCACTGGCTAAACGTTATGAGGGACCTACTTGTTTCTGGGCATCATGGTGTATCTCTTGGATTGATCCATCAAAAATTGAAAAAAACATGTACGAGTGCTTAAAACAAGAACAAGAAAATCCAACAGGCAGCGTCACTCCTTTTGCTGCAGAGGAAGCATTAGGGAAAATTATCGCTTTTCAGCTAAAGGAAAAGGAGGATGAATAGTGGAAAAGCAAAAACTCAATTGGCCTGAGCACCTTCCGTGGATTCATCCTTCAGATCAAAGGAAAAGTTAGAAAAACATTCAATTGGTTAGTAAGTGTAAGGGAGGAGAGAGTGTTGTTTCTATCAAACAAAGAATTAAAAAGAAACGCGGTTTTTTTCGCAGGGGTTGGAGCGGTTTTGTTGATTTTAATGATATTGAAATGGTTTTCGATTTCTGCAGACTGGGAGCTGACGTTGATTTTTTTCGGATTGGCGATTTTGTTTTATTTGAAACGTGTGATGCGGAAAGAAGAAAATCATCATTCATAATTCATCAGTAAGATACCTAGAATGTATATTCTAGGTTTTTTTATTAAATTTACCTTAAAACGCATGTTTTTACATGGGTGTAGAGACCAATTTTTTGAAAGTGTGGTAGGATAAATATGCTTTTATATTTTCCGAAGGAGCTGTCGTGTTGAAGGGATCTAGGGTTGAGTTCATTGATAATTTGCGTGGTTTTAGTTTATTAGGTATTTTGATCGTGAATATGCTTAATTTTCAATATGATTATGATTTTGAGAAAATGTTTGATTCGAGTTTTTGGGGGCAGGAATTCGGAGTTTATCTGACGGAAATTTTGTTCCAAGGGTCGTTTTATCCGATTTTCTCTTTTTTGTTTGGGTATTCTTTTATCAAGCTGATTGAATCAACGAAAGCCAAGGGACTAAATACGAATGCCATTGTCGTTCGCCGGGGCTTTGGTCTTATTGTGCTTGGGATGCTGCATTACATCTTTATTTGGAATGGTGACATTCTTCTTTATTATGGAGCTTGTACGTTTTTCTTGATGATGTTTTTGAGCAGCCGAATCAAAACAATGCTTATTTGGTCGGGTGTGTTAGGGGCGTTGTCTTTAGTCGTTGTGCCATATATGATGAACTTTGTTTATGGGAATGATGATTTTTTAACCGATGTGTATGCGAAGGGTGCATATGGAGATATTTTGCTCAGCCGGATTACGGTTGAAGACGATATGTTGATTGTGACCATGATTCTGGCGATCGTGACCATTACGCTTATGCCGATACTAGGGTTTCTTTTCGGTACGATGATGGTGGGTCCGTTCGCATTGCTTGGCATGGTGATTGGTAAACGAGGACATCTGACAGAAGAAGATCGAGGAATGGCCTATCGTAAAGGCTGGGTATGGATGATTGTCGTCGGGCTTGCGCTAAAATGTGCGACGTTCATTGATGCGCCTTGGAGTGAATTCGTGATGACGCTTGGTGCTTATGTGCTGGCGATCGGGTATATTCAAGCCTTTATTATTTTCTACTATTCGAAGGCAGCCCAAGGTCTCAAACGTCTGCTTGCAGGGCTTGGCCGTTTGTCCCTATCAAATTATTTGGCGCAGTCGATCATTTGTACAACGATTTTCTATTCTTATGGACTTGGTCTATTTGGACAGATGGGGTCAATGTTTGGACTGCTGCTCGCTGTCGGACTGTACACAGCACAGCTGTTCATCAGCTATCTCTATTTGAAAAAATGGAGAAGAGGTCCGGTGGAGTGGATGATGGGAAAATGGGTGTATTGGAGATGAATTTTGTTGGGGAAGGCCGCATAGCTGAAGAGCTGTGCGGTTTTTTTTAGTTGAGTTGCAATCAAAAAATGGTTGATTATTCTTTCAGTGTGTATATAATGTATATATTGTATATACAATATTTCGTTCCAAACACCAGTACAGAAAAAAGAGGTTTTTATATGCAGATTACGATTTCAAACCACTCTAAGGAGCCCATTTATGAGCAAATTACGAATCAAATCAAATCGATGATTTTAACAGGGGAGCTTGCGGAAGGCTTGGCACTGCCGTCTATTCGAAAGCTGGCGAAGGATTTGCAAATTAGTGTCATCACAACAAAGCGAGCATATGAAGAGTTAGAGAAGGCAGGATTTATTTATTCGATTGTAGGCAAGGGATCATTTGTTGCGGAACAAAACCTAGAGGTCATGAGAGAGAAAAAATTGAAGGTGATTGAGGATCAGCTTGGAGCGGTTGTCACAAATGGCAAGGAATTAGGCTTATCTTTTGATGAATTGCAGCAGTTATTAAAGTTCTTGTATGAGGAGTGAGAAGAGTGGAGCATGTGATTGAATTCAAAGGAGTATCAAAACGATTCAAGGACTTTTCAGTTAAGAGTCTCGATTTACAGGTCAAGAAAGGCTTTGTTACAGGGTTTATTGGGGAAAATGGAGCCGGTAAGTCGACTACCATTAAAATGATCATGAACTTGTTAAAACCAGATTCGGGAGAGGTTAAGATCTTCGGACTAGATTATCGCACCCATGAAAAAGAAATTAAGGAACGAATCGGTTTTGTTTACGATGCTAACGTTTTTTTCCCAGGATTGAATTTAAAAGACATCAAACGAATTGTGGCACCTGCCTATAAACGCTGGGATGACCAGCTTTTTTATCAATATATTGAACAGTTTGGTCTGCCGTTGCATAAAGCGATCAAAACATTTTCAAAAGGGATGCAGATGAAGGCGTCACTTGCGATTGCGCTATCACATCATGCAGAGCTGATTATTATGGATGAGCCAACAGCCGGTTTAGACCCAGTTTTTAGAAGAGAGCTGTTAGGAACGTTACAAGAGTTAATGATTGATGAGAACCGGACCATATTTTTCTCAACACATATGACAACAGATTTAGACCGGATCGCGGATTATATTGCGTTTATACAAAATGGACAATTGGTCTTTCAACAGTCGATTCATGAGGTAGCGGAGAATTATGCGCTTGTGAAAGGAAGCCTGGATTTGTTGGATCGAGACACAGAAAAGGCTTTTATCCATATTCAGCGTACAGCATCAGGATTTGAAGCATTAACAGATCGGATCGGTGAAGTGAATCATATTTTTGGAGACGCTGTTGTGATCGAACCGGCGTCGCTTGAGGATATCATGTTTTATTTGAAAGGCGGGGTGGCGCATGTTTCATTTAATTAAGCGTGATGTGATTTTGCAGAAAAAGCAGCTGATTATTTTCCTTCCGTTTATCTTATTTTTTATTCTCATGGATGCGCATCCGGCATTGACGTTTCTAGTCGCTAGTTTCTTCATTCCTTTTAACACATATGCGTACGACGAGAAGGCAGAAACGAATATTCTATTAAACTCTTTGCCTTATACACGTAAAGAAATTATCGCATCACGTTATCTTGGTGCCGTTTTCTATATGATTATCGCAATCGGGCTGACAAGTGCTGCTTTATTTGTTTTTGGGAAGCTGTTTTCGCTGACGGATATTGCGATTGGCAGCGGGCTGTTTTTATTGTTTGCGGCGTGTACGTTTCCATTGTTTTATATCTTGAAGCCTGGCTATATCACAACGGCAGTGATTATTGGCTTTATCCTTTTATCTGGTATAGGACCGCCATTTGTTGCCTATTTAGCGGAGCAATTCAGTGGGATCACAGATTTTATCATGAAATTATCGATACCTATTTTATATACTGGGTCAGCTGTGCTGATTATGCTTATCTACCTGCTGTCTTGGGGGCTTTCTACTGCTATTTATCAGAGGAAAGTGTTCTAGGAAAAATAGCTGAATCTATTCAAAGTAGATCATGACCGCAATTATGACCAAGTAGAGGTGAGCGAGATGATGTATAGTCTGTCACGCAAGAGGCGATTTTCTATTTTGAGTCGCATTTGATGGATGAGCTGTATTAAGGCAGGTGCCTGAAATAGTGGGATATTCTCATTTTCATTTCAATATGCGATTGTTTTAGATATCCCTTCTCACAGTGAATCCATTCATTTTGGTGTCTTGCTCAGCGGCAAGGGAACGGTATGGGCAGATGGGTTTCGATTTGAGGAAGTGAATGAGAAGACACCTACAACCAATATGGTGGAGGCTTTGGCATTGCCAGATGTTCCTATGAATTTACAGTTTGAGCTTGAGGAGACCGTGTGAGCGGTCTTTTTTATTTTATATAAAGAACCTATATTGACAGTTTATCATGAAGTAGATTAAAATACATACCAACGGTCGGTATGTAAAAGGAGGCGTTTTATTTGGCCAGAAATAAATATCCAGAAAAGACAATCCAGCAAATTTTAGATGTGTCGACGAAGCTGTTTCAGGAAAAAGGATTTGAAAAGACGAGTTTGCAGGATATCATCCATGAATTGAACATGTCTAAGGGTGCTATTTATCATCATTTCAAATCGAAGGAAGAAATATTACGTGCCGTGATGGATCGGCAATTTCGTCATGCGACAGAGAAGCTTGAAGATCTGATTGAGCATACAGAGGCAGTACATGCAAAAGAGAAGCTGCAGCTTATTTTAGAGAAGCTTGTGGCAGATCCACAGTCTCACTCAATTGATGGAATCTTAGTTGATCAGATCAAAAACCCGCAGTTTGTGGTGGAAGGGATGAAGGCAGGAGTAAATCAGGATGCGCTTAAAATTAAAAGGCTCATTCTAGAAGGAATTGATGATGGTTCGATGAAGACTGCTTTTCCTGGTGAAGTGGCAGAAGTGTTTATGCTTCTCGTGAATATATGGCTGAATCCAACACTATTTGCTCGTGATCAACAGGAAACTAGTCAGCGTTTGCTGTTTTTACAACAGATGATGAAAGGGCTTGGAGTGGATGTAGTGAGTGATCTATTTATTCAAAAGGTCACAGCGCATTATGCTGGAATTGGTGGATATGATCAGCCTGGAACCTAAATGTTCAGATAAGAGACAAAAAGAAAAATTCATTTCATAGGAGGATGCCTTATGCTTCACTACATAAAACTTGAGCTAAGAAAAAGCCATATGAAACATTATATTCAAGCTAGTATGATTGCAAGCATTGTACTGCTGGTGTTTATTTATTTTGTCGCGTTTGTTGCACAGGTTGAACAGGAAATAGGTTTTCAGCAATATCCGAATATCTATTTGTTGACCAGTATAGTATGGATGATCTTTTTTTCGATCGTCACAGCCTTGATGTATTGTCGAGTGATGGTGACTGTATTGAAAGAGCATGAACCTCATTCATCAAGTCTGAAAGCATCACTCCTTTCGAGAATGGTCTGGATGCTGTGCTTTTCTACGATTGCAATGCTGTGTAGCATCATTCCCTCATTTGTTGTGTTTAGTGTCACTGAAACGTTCTTCCCCCTTGTTCAGGATGCGCTGACAGCTGATGTGATGTTCACTGTGATCAAAACGTACCTAGTGTTTACTTGTTGTATCAACGGTATTGGCATGATTGCGATGAGAGTGGGGTTAATGAAGAAATCTACCTCCATGACCATTCTGACTGCGATTGTTCTATGTGCTGTTTTAGGAAACCTATTAATTGCTTTTTATGGAAATGATCAAATGAATTTCATTCTGTCAGGAGTCATGATCGCAGCCGTTCTCATTGTGATCTTGGAATTATGGGGCAGTATCATCCGGCTTCAAGAGAGATGAGCCGCGTTGAAAAAAGGAGGGAGACATTGTGGAGCATACGGTTCGAATTGAAGAATCGGTCGTAGAATTATCGCTGGATTGGCTATTGGGAGAGGTGCGTATTCATCATCATGATCATCCTTATCTATTCATTCGTCAAACGACCAATCAAGCTTTTCCCCAACGTTATTTGCTGCATCATCAGGTAAGTGATGGACGGCTGGTCATTCAAGATAGACGAAAAAAAATACTCAGCTTAGGGCTTCACCTTTATAAAACCGATGTAGCTATTTATCTTCCTAAACAACAATTACAGTCCATATCTCTTCGTTGTAAAGGAACAAATCTTCAGGCAGAGAGGCTGAAGGTGGAAAATGTCTCTTGTCATTTAATTTCTGGAAAGACGATGCTATCAGGTGAAATCAAACATCTCCATTTAGAGACAGTAGGTGGACTTATTTCTAGTCGGCAGCTGGTCGCGCAGAGATTATTACTGCACGCCACATCGTCAAAAGTTGAGTTGACGGGTGCTTTTTTGGAAGTTGATCTGCATGTAACAGGTAGAAGGATACAGATTCATTCTACAAACATGCTAAATTCACTTAAGTCTACTTCAACTGGAGCATATGTCAAAGTGGAGATACCGGAAAATGATGGGTTTACTTGTTATGTAAAGAAAAGATCCGGTGCTTTTCGGAATGACTTTTCTTGTCATCTAGAGAAGGGCAAAATGGTGCATAAAAATGGACTACGATCCTTTGAGATTGATATAAGAGGCGGTCAGTTTCTAATAAGTCATAAGCATTGAAGTGACTTTCACTCGTTGATTCAATATATCAATATAAAACAATTTGAGTCTCTTTTATCGTCGGAATATTTTGATAATAGTGTTTTCCTCAAAAAAACAATTGTTTTTTAAGGGTAGATTTATTATGATAATATACATCGAAAGATTGATGTTTCTCAATCAGAATGAACATTCTGATTTTTATTTTTTATGTTGTTTGTTGATGAGGGGGAAGAAAAGTGGCTCAAAAAGGATTAAAGAGAGGGTTAAGTGCCCGCCATATTCAAATGATCGCACTCGGCGGCACGATTGGTGTTGGCTTATTTATGGGGTCAGCTAAGGCCATTCAATGGACAGGTCCATCGGTTCTTCTCGCGTACGCAGTATGTGGTATCTTTATTTTTTTTATTATGCGTGCGATGGGAGAAATGTTATACGTTGAACCGAGTACAGGTTCATTTGCTACATTTGGTCATCAATATATTCATCCGCTTGCGGGGTATATGACAGCTTGGAGTAACTGGTTCCAGTGGGTCATTGTCGGGATGTCGGAAATTATTGCAGTAGGCGCTTATATGAAATATTGGTTCCCAGACCTGCCAGCGTGGATTCCAGGTTTAATCGCGATGATTATTTTGGGAGCGGCCAACTTGATTTCGGTTAAATCGTTCGGTGAGTTCGAATTTTGGTTTGCAATGATCAAGATTGTGACGATTATTTTGATGATCATTGCAGGTCTAGGCATTATTTTCTTTGGATTTGGAAATGGCGGGACGCCTATTGGCTTGTCTAATCTGTGGGCGCACGGCGGGTTCTTTACAGGTGGATTTACCGGATTCTTGTTTGCGTTGTCGCTCGTCATTGCTGCCTATCAGGGGGTAGAGCTGATTGGGATTACAGCAGGTGAAGCACAAAATCCAGAAAAGACGCTGACCAATGCCATCAAAAGTATCATCTGGCGTATTTTGATTTTCTATATCGGTGCGATCTTTGTCATTGTGACAGTGTATCCTTGGGATCAGCTGAATACCCTTGGCAGTCCATTTGTGGCGACGTTTGCGAAAATTGGGATTACAGCAGCTGCTGGTATTATTAACTTTGTCGTCATTACAGCAGCGATGTCAGGCTGTAATAGTGGAATTTTCAGTGCGGGACGTATGCTTTATACATTAGGTGTGAATGGACAGGCGCCTGCTTTCTTCACCAAAATTTCGAAGAATGGCGTGCCGTATTTTGGGACATTTGCTGTGCTGATTGGCTTAGCGATAGGAGTTGTCCTCAATTATGTTGCGCCACCAAACATTTTCGTCTATGTGTATAGTGCGAGTGTACTTCCTGGTATGGTGCCTTGGTTTGTGATTTTGATTAGTCATATCGGCTTTAGAAAGGCGAAGGGATCTGCGCTTGATCAACATCCATTCAAGATGCCGCTAGCGCCGTTTTCTAATTATCTTACAATCGGTTTCTTACTGATGGTGCTTGTATTTATGCTCATTAATCAGGATACGCGTATTTCTCTAATCGTGGCCATTGGGTTCTTGATTGTAGTAGCGCTTAGCTTCTATGTCTTTGGGATCGGGAAACGGAAACCGATCGAAACAGCTTCTTCTGATCAAACGGTAAAATAATCAAAGGCCTTGCGGGATGGACCGCAAGGCTTTTTTTGTTTAGAGTGAAGCTTTCACACGGTTAAAGACATCTGGAAAGTTGGTGAAAAGACCGGTGACGCCGTATTGCAGTAAACGGGTCATGTCTGCTTCGTTGTTTACCGTATATGGGTGGAGGAGGAGTCCGTGGCTTCTGACCTGCTGTACGTTTTCAGGTGTCAATGCTCTAAAGTTTGGCCCGACACCCACTGCATAAGTTTTGATGAAGTCGAGCTGATCGTCTGTGATGGACGTCATTTGGGTTCTGTCTAATAGCTGTACTTTTGGAAGGCGTGGAGCTAGTTTCTGTAGTTTTAGCAGGCTGTCTTGACTAAAGGATTGGATGATGACCTGCCCTTTTCTCGTATGTTTTCCGAGAAGATGATGTTTCTTTAAGGCGTCCAATAGTTTCTCTTCCATTTGCGGATAAAGGTCCGGTTTTTTTGTTTCAATATAATAATTCTCTCGTTTGCCGAAATAGCGCAGCACCTCATCTAATGTGAGTACTCGCTGTCCGATATAGTTGGCATTTTGTCTGTCGGGATTGACTTCGTTAAACCATGTACCGGCATCAAGCTGTTTGATTTCGGCAAGTGTGAGGTCTTTGATCCAGCCCGTTCCGTTTGTGGTGCGGTCAACGGTTTCATCGTGCATGACGATGAGATGTCCATCCTTTGTCATTTGAAGGTCGAGTTCGAGGTAATCCGCATTCATCTTTGTGGCGAGTTTGTAAGAAGCCAGGGTATGCTCTGGTGCATACCCTGATGCTCCGCGATGTGCAACGGTTAGAATACGATCTGGAGATAAAAGATGTTCATGTGCTGATACGGTGGTCGGCACCCAAGCAATAGACAGTAAAGCAAAAGAGAGCAACACGAAAGCAAGTAATCTACTTTTCTTCATATTTTATCCTCCTTTTACGGTAACTGCCTCCATCATAAGAAATAGATGTAAAGGGCATGTTGGGCGGATATGAATCTTTTATGTGATTTTCATTAAGCTTGCTCTACGCGCTTCCCTGTATTCCAAGTCATCGCCAGGAAGACAATCGCAAGCACACAAGAACCAACCAGTAAAATGAAGCCTCCTGTCCAGTCATAGTGATCTACGACGACGCCCATCATCGCATTGGCAAAGGCAGAGCCGCCAATATAGCCAAAGAAGCCAGTGAGTCCGGCCGCAGTGCCAGCCGCTTTTTTAGGAGCAAGGTCAATGGCTTGAAGTCCAATGAGCATGACAGGTCCGTAAATCAAAAAGCCGATGCTGATAAGGGCGATGTTATCGACCATTGGATTGCCAGCAGGGTTTAACCAGTAAACGAGCACCGCAATTAATACCCCAACCATAAAGAGGACGCCCGCTGGTGCACGGCGGCTTCTAAAGAATCGGTCGCTGATCCAGCCGCACAACAATGTCCCCGGAATGCCTGCATATTCATAAAGAAAATAAGACCAGCGTGAATGCTCTGGTGAAAAGCCCTTTGCTTCTGTTAAGTAGGTCGGCGCCCAGTCAACGACACCGTAACGGACGAAGTACACAAAGACATTGGCAATGGCGATATACCAAAGGAATTTATTGTTGAGTACATACTTAAATAAAATCTCTTTCACTGTTAATTCTTTTTCTTGATCTTCATACTGCTGTGCCGGATAGTCATTGCGATATTCCTCGATTGGCGGAAGACCAGCGGATTGCGGAGTATCCCGGACGAGTAGAATGATCACGAAGGAGACGATAATGGCAATGATGGCAGGGAAGAAAAAGATACTTTTCCATGTCGCAAACAGCACGATCCCTAAGGTGATGAGCGGTGCAAGAATCCCCCCGCCGATATTGTGAGCGACGTTCCAAATAGACATTTTCGTTCCACGTTCACTAACCGAAAACCAATGCGCCATCGTGCGTCCGCATGGCGGCCACCCCATGCCTTGGAACCAGCCGTTTAAAAACATGAATAAGAACATGATCCATACACTTGACGTCACCCATGGAAATGAGACAAATAGGATATTGATAAGGGCTGAAAGAAAGAGTCCGGTGGCTAAAAAGTATCTTGGGTTACAGCGGTCTGAGATCATCCCCATGATGAATTTACTAAAGCCATAGGCGATAGAGACAGCTGCGAGTACAAAGCCTAATTCACTTTTCGTGAACCCTTCTTCCTGTAGATAAGGAATAGCAAAAGCGAAATTTTTCCGCAGCAAATAGTAGCCCGCATACCCGATAAAGATGCCTAAAAAGACTTGCAGCCGCAGCCGCTTATAGGTCTCGTCTGTCTTGGCATCATCAAGTCTGTCGATATGCGGAGCGGGTTTAAACCATTTGAACATAAAGATCCTCCTCTTGTCGTTGTCCGATTGACTGAAGCAAAAGTACGAGATCAGCGTTTGATCTTGTACTTTTTAAGAGACAAAAGAATTGATAACGCTTTCTTTTGTACTCCCATCATATCGGATGGAAGAGACGTTTATGATGAGTCTTTTGTCATAATTTTGGAAAAACAGTTCATCAAGTAACGAAAAAAAATCCGCACAATGGCGGATTTTTCTTAGCTGTTACAGAGATACATTAATTTTCGCAGATTTCTTTAGTTTTTCAATTTCTTTTTGTACTTCTTTCTGCTTTTCTTGAGATTCTAGCTGTTTTTTAATTTGTGATTTAACCTCTTTGTATTCAGGTGCTTTTTGCTTTTGTTTTTTCATTTCATCTGCGTATTGGTCATAGTACGCTTTGATGTCCTTTTCAGAGACGGAGGCTGATTTGATTTCTTTGTCGACATATTGGCTGTATTTGATGCTGTCGGCAATGTCACTTTTCAGCTGATCCATTGTGAGTCCGCTTTTCTTAAGAGCTTCTTCAAATTGAGCGTTGTCTTTGAATTGTTTCTTTTCTTCTTTTAGCTGTTTATCTACCTGCTTGTCAGAGGCTTTGATGCCCTTCTTCTCAGCATCTTGCAGGATGAGCTCTTGACCTACGAGCGCATCAATGGTTTGTTTCTTGACTGCTTTTGCGCCTTCTTTAGAGGTTGGATCTTGCCCGGATTGCTGAAGCTGTCCTTGAATGGTAGATAAAGCACTATTATATTCATTACCTGTGATTTTGTCTTGGTTGACGGTCGCAACGACCTTTTGATCATCGATTTTTTGTGCGTCTAATTTTTTTTGCATCTCTTCCATTTGCTTTTGCTGCTCTTTTTGGTCAGCCTGTGTTGTTTCCTTGTTTTTGGCTGAATCGTTTTGCTTATCTTGTTTGGCATCGTTTGACGAGCAGGCTGCAAGCCCAACAGATAACAAACAAGCGATGAGTGTGTATGATACCTTTTTCATCATTTTCTCTCCCTTCGGTATGAGAACATCTAGTGCGCATTCTAACCGTTTTTTAGGAAAAATAAAACCGTACAGACAATTTGTTAGCGGATTGACATGTTTTTTATCTGTTTGTCCTCATTTTGTCTTCTCATAGTCATCTTATGACAGACTCAATCGTGGAATAATTGTTCCATCGCCTCGTCGATATTGGTAATGGGCTGGCGGCAGCTGTAGTTTTCACAAATATACACAGTGGTTCTGCCATCGATTGTTTTGTAATCTTTTGTAAAGGGCGCGAGCTGCGCTAATTCCTGCCCTGTTTCGGCAGTCAATATGATATCAAATGGCGTGAAGCGTTTCCGAAGCGCCTGTAAAAGCCGTTCTTTTTGAGGATCACCGTTTTTCCCGAGAATGATGATCTCTCTTTTTGTTGCATATTGACTCAAGAGTCCTTGCAGAAACGCTGTGTGCCCGCTTGGATAGGAAGAGACATCGACATAAAAAGCTTTGAACATCTGCTCTAATGTGTCCAGCCAGTCCTGACGTCCGGTCAGTCTGCTTAGCGTGAGAAGCTGCTTGAGTGCTGTGCTGTTACCAGAAGGCATGGCGCCGTCGTACACTTCTTTTTCTCGAACGAGGAGCGCTTCCGCATCTGATCCTGAGAAGAAAAAGCCCCCTTTTTCCTTGTCCCAAAACAGCTCAAACATGTTCTCAGCTACTGTTGTGGCTTTTTCCAGCCATTCTCGTTCAAAGGTTGCTTCGTATAAGGACATATAGGCAGAAAGCATATGCGCATAATCTTCGATAAAGCCAAGATGCTTCACGTCACCTTCTCTATAGCGGACCATGAGCCGCTCATGTTGGACGAGGTGTGTTTCTAGAAAAGACATCGCCTGCTTCGCCATGCGGATGGCTTCCTCTGCACCGAACACCCTTCCTGCTTTGGCGAGCGCAGAGATCATCAGCGCATTCCAAGATGTGAGCACCTTGTCATCGACAAGCGGTGCGGGTCGCTGCTGTCTGACAGATTTTAAAATATGCCGGGCTTCTTGCAGCTTAGTCTGAAGCGTATGGCCATCGATCGAAAAAGAGGCTTTGATGTCATCAAAAGAGGTGGAAATAGTATGAGGGATGTTCGCCCCTTCAAAGTTCCCCTCTTCTGTGATGTGATAGACAGCGCAGAATAAAACGCCGAGGTCCTCGCCTAAATGAGTGATGATCTCATCCTTTGACCAGACGTAATATTGTCCTTCTTTTCCTTCAGAATCTGCATCTATCGCTGAATAAAAGGAGCCGCCCGGATTCATCATATCTCGTTTAATAAAGTGGATCAGGTGTTGGACAAGCTTTTCATACTCAGGTTGTTGAGTAAGCTGATATGCTTCTGTGTAAGCTTCCATCAGCAAGGCGTTATCATACAGCATTTTTTCAAAATGAGGCACAAGCCATTTTTCGTCTGTTGAATAACGAGAAAAACCTGAACCCACATGATCGTATATACCGCCATTTGCCATTCCATCTAACGTTTTCGTGACTGCATATAGCGCATTTTCCTGCCCAGTCCATTCGTAATAGCGCATCAAGAATAAAAGCATATGAGGTGCAGGAAATTTCGGTGTGGAGCCGAACCCGCCATACAGCGTATCAAAGCTGCTCATGAGCTGGTAATAGGCTTTGTGGATCGCCTCTTGAGACAACGTATTTTCTGTCTGTCCTACTGCTTTGATCCGCAAATTATTTGTCGCCTTCTCTGCTAATGAATCGATATGATCGCGGTCGTTGTGGTACGCATCCAGCAGTTGCGTCAGTGCTTCAATGAAGCCAGGACGTCCGTAAGCACTTCTCTTTGGAAAATAAGTCCCCGCATAAAAAGGCTTTTGATCAGGCGTGACAAATACGTTCAACGGCCAGCCGCCTTGCCCCGTCATCATCTGACAAACAGACATATACATAGAATCGATGTCTGGACGCTCCTCACGATCGACTTTAATCGAAATGAAATGCTCATTTAAGATGTCAGCGACTTGCTGATCTTCGAAGCTTTCGTGTGCCATGACGTGGCACCAGTGACAAGTGGCGTAGCCGATGCTGACAAGCACCGGTTTATTTTCACGCTTGGCTTTGTCGAAGGCTTCTTGCCCCCACGGGTACCAGTGAACTGGGTTGTGAGCGTGTTGAAGGAGGTATGGTGATTTTTCGTTGATGAGTTGGTTGGGTGTTTGGTTGTTTGGCATGGGTCACCTGCTTTTTTGTTTTTATTTTTTATAAGATCCCTCATTTGGAAGGAATTTATCAACTTTACTTCTTCACCAGCACATATTGTAAGTGTTCTAATTCAAACATATCAATCAGTTCATCGATCTCTTTAAAATCGATATGTTTTCCAAATCGTTTTTTGCTTAGGTCAATTTCTACATCTAATTGATCGTCTTTTTCTTTCGTTTCCAGACCGTCTACACAAGAGTAGATTTCAATGGTTTCTCCTTTTGACAGCTCTGTTTCAATGAAAAGGAAAAGAGGACGAAGAGAATGAATGATGTCTAATTCATAAACAAAAGAATGGGTGAATTTATCTCTTACTGCTTCATAGACCGGATCTACATAAGCAATGTGAATGCCAGCAAAGTCCTCTTCTGTTTCGTATACTTCTATCAAGGGCTCTTCTTTTTGATAGATTTTGGTCTTTTTTCGTTTTCTATCAACCTTTTTGATATTGAGTTCAGAGAGTGGTTTATAGGTAGGCTTTTGACCAAAGATACCAAGCGGCAGCTCTTTATTAGCACCAATATAGTGATGTAAAGTCATATGTGTGTCCTCTTTTCGCCAACTAATTTCTCGTGCATTGATTAACTTCTTTTTATCAATAAATGGTGGAATGTGCAATTCTTTTCACATACGATCTTTCCTTTCTCTATAAAAAGGAGGGCAAGTCGTTTGACTAAATACCTCTTAGGGTATACTATCTGTTCATAGAAAGAATAGAAAGGAGTGCTGGTACATGGAATATAATCAGCAGATGAAGAACCGTCTTCGCCGGATTGAAGGGCAGATTAAAGGGGTTCTTGCGATGATGGAGCAAGGCAAAGATTGCCGCGAGGTGGTCACGCAGCTGTCTGCATCACGTAATGCCATTGATCGGGCAATGGGTGTGATTGTGAGTACAAATCTTGAGCAATGTGTTCGTGAAAGTCTTGAACAAGGCAAGGATACGGAAGGTCTTGTGAAAGAGGCAGTTGAGCTATTGGTGAAAAGCCGGTAAGAAATTCCTCAGCCTTTGGAGGTTGACGGATTTTTTTACTTGATATAATATACCCTCACCGGTATATGTATATATATTTTTTATTTTTATATACCCCCATAGGTAATATTTGAAGGAGGAGCAGAATGGAAGAACAGAAAAAACGTACGACGATTGTGTTATTCAGTGGAGATTATGATAAAGCGATGGCAGCTTACATTATTGCCAATGGTGCAGCAGCCTATGATCATGAGGTAACCATTTTCCATACGTTTTGGGGGCTGAATGCCTTGCGTAAGGATGAGATGGTGCCAATGAAAAAAGGATTTTTAGAAAAAATGTTTGGGAAGATGATGCCGCGCGGGGCTGATCGAATGGGGCTGTCAAAGATGAATTTTACAGGGATGGGGCCGAAAATGATCAAGCATGTGATCAAAAAGCACAATGCTATGACCTTGCCGCAGCTCATTGATATGGCAAAGGAACAGGATATCAATCTCGTGGCATGTACAATGACGATGGATCTTTTAGGATTACAGGAGAAAGAATTATTAGATGATATTCAATATGCTGGTGTAGCGGCATATTTAGCAGAAGCTGAAATCGGATGTGTGAATTTATTTATCTAGTGAGGTGATACAGGATGGTGCAGACGATTTTACTCATCATCGTGATTGGATTACTCGTGAGCCGCTTTCTGCCGGTACGAGGTGTGAAGCAAATGGATGCAGCCCATATGAAAAAGAAGCTGAAAAGCAAAGGTCAACAGCTCATTGATGTGCGCTCTCCTAGTGAATTTCAAACAAACCATATCAAAGGCTTTCAAAACATCCCGTTGTCTCATTTGAAGAAACGAGCTTCTCAGCTTGAGGAAAATAAAGAGGTCTATGTAATATGCCAAAGCGGAATGAGAAGTATGCAGGCGGCGAAAATATTGAAGAAGCAGGGATTTACTCAAATTACAAACATTAAGGGTGGCATGAATGCTTGGCATTAAGTGCGCATGAAAATATACCCCTATCCCTATATGAAGGAGGACATGACATGCAGCAACCAACTGTCATTTTAGATGCAAAAGGACTGGCATGCCCGATGCCGATTGTGAAAGCAAAAAAACAAATGAATGAGCTTTTGCCCGGAGATGTACTTGAAGTGCAAGCCACCGATAAAGGGTCAGCAGCGGATCTAGCGGCTTGGTCAAAAAGTGCCGGCCACGAATTTTTAGGAACAAAAGTAGAAGGTCAGGTGCTTCATCATTTGATTCGTAAGGGCGGAGAACAAGAGAAAGAAGGGAAGTCCATGATTTCGGAAATGTCTTTGGAGACTTTTCAACAGAAAGTAAAAGAAGATCCATCTTTGTTTATTTTAGATGTGCGAGAGCTGGATGAATACGAGGCGGGGCATATTCCGGGAGCTGTTCATATTCCCCTTGGTGAGGTTGAACAACGTGCGGAGGAATTGAGCCGAGAGACGGACATTTACCTTATCTGTCATTCAGGCAGAAGAAGTGAATTAGCTGCGCAAAAGTTAAAAGAAAAAGGATTTCATCAATTGGTGAACATCGTGCCAGGCATGAATAGCTGGACAGGAGCGATTGAAAAATAGGAGCTGAATGAAACATGACGGTAAAAGCGATGACTGCAGAGCAGTTAACAAAAAAGATCGTGAACAAGGAACCGATTTTGTTGCTAGATGTGCGAAATCAAGCGGATGTTCAGGATTGGAAGATCGAAGGGGAAGCAATCGTTCATATGAATGTGCCTTATTTTGATCTCCTTGAAGGAGTAGAGGGCATTTTATCTCACATTCCTTATGACCGTGAAGTGTTGGTGGTTTGTGCCAAGGAAGGCTCCTCTATCATGGTGGCGGAGATGCTGTCAGAGGCGGGCAGAACGGTCCATTATTTAGAAGGCGGTATGAAGGCGTGGAGCGAGCATCTAGAGCCAGTGAAGATCGGGGATTTAACCGGCGGTGGAGAGTTGTATCAATTTGTGCGGATGGGCAAGGGATGCTTGTCTTATATGATCATGTCAAATGGAGAAGCCGCAATTGTAGATGCAGCTAGAATGACGGATATCTATACCCGTTTTGCTAAAAAACATCATGTCTCTATCACGCAAGTGTTGGATACTCATCTTCATGCGGATCATATTTCTGGTGGGAAAAGACTGGCTGAACAGACTGGTGCCAGCTACTGGCTGCCGCCAAAAGATGCAGAAGAAGTGATCTTTGAATATAACCGTCTTGAAGAAGGGCAGCGCATCACGATTGGAGCGGCTTCCATTGATATTCATCCGCTTTACTCACCGGGGCATACAATCGGTTCAACATCTTTTATCGTGGATGATCAATATCTTCTTTCAGGTGATATTTTGTTCGTTGATTCGATTGGAAGACCTGATCTCGCTGGAATGGCGGAGGACTGGGTAGGTGATTTGAGAGAAACACTCTATGACCGATATAGAGCACTTTCGAAAGAATTCATTGTATTGCCAGCGCATTTCATGATCATGGATGAAGTCAATGAAAACGGAAGCGTTTGGAAGGAGCTAGGCGTTCTATTTGAAAAAAATCATGGACTGAATATTGAAGATGAAGACGTATTTAGACAAATGGTCACGAAGAATCTGCCTGCACAGCCAAACGCCTATCAAGACATTCGTCAAGCCAATATGGGGAAGCTGAGCCCAGACGATGAAGCGCAGCGTGAAATGGAAATTGGTCCAAACCGTTGTGCGATTCGGTAATGTCCAATAAAATAAGGAGAGAGGAACAATCAAATGACATCAGATCAAATTTTAGACGTAACAGGGCTTGCATGCCCAATGCCGATTATTCGGACGAAGAAAAAAATGAATGACTTGACGGAAGGTCAAGTTTTAGAAATACATGCAACAGATAAAGGGGCTAAAGCTGACTTGGCAGCATGGGCGAAGTCAAGCGGACATGAATTGATCACGCAGACGGATGAAGGACATGTGCTGAAGTTCTGGGTGAGAAAAGGGTCCTAAAGGATGTAGGGGTATCTGCTGAAGATCCCCTTTTCCTTTTGCAAAGGAGGAGACCAGCGTGGATTTTGCGTTTTTGATTACACTTTTTATCATCGGATGTATTGGTTCCTTCTTATCAGGAATGGTGGGGATCGGGGGATCTGTGATCAACTATCCCATGCTGCTTTATATCCCGCCACTGGTCGGTGTGATGGCACTATCAGCTCACGAGGTATCAGGGATTGGTGCTATTCAAGTGCTTTTTTCGACGCTGGGTGGGGTATTGGCCTACCGAAAAAGCGGATATTTACATCGATCGTTGATTTTATATATGGGGAGCAGTATATTGGCGGGCAGCTTATTAGGCAGTTATGTCTCCCACTTTATGCCAGAGAATGGGATGAATCTCGTCTATGGATTGCTCGCGGTAGTGGCTGTGATCCTCATGCTGATTCCAAAAAAGGGACAGCGTGCAGACTCAGAGGGAGAAGTCACTTTTCATAAAGGGCTTGCGGCAGGTATTGCCTTTGTGATTGGCAGTGTTTCCGGGGTGCTAGGCGCGGGTGGAGCATTTATATTGGTACCGGTGATGCTGTCTATTTTAAAAATTCCTGTCCGGATGACGATTGCGTCCTCACTTGCGATTACGTTTCTATCTGCTATCGGTGCATCGACTGGAAAGGTATTGACGGGTCAAGTTATGCTTCTTCCTGCGGTTGTGCTGATGCTGGCAAGTTTAGTAGCTGCTCCGATTGGTGCTAAGGTCGGTCAGAAAATCAATGCCGTCTACTTACAATGGGCACTAGCTGTGATGATTACGGCGACAGCGGTCAAAATTTGGCTTGATTTATTATAAAGAAAAGACCAACAAAGCAAACGTGTTGGTCTTTTTTATGTGACGTCATCGTGCTCGATATATGTTTCAAGGGCTGGGTGATACTCTTTTTGATAATGAAGGTTGGGACATGTTTTCACGACTTTGCCTTGTAAGGCATTGGACTTAGAGACTTCTAATGCTGTTTTACATTTAGGGCAGCGTTCGGCAAACAGTGAGGGCCAGCGCTTCATAGATCACCACTCCAGTTAAAGTCTTAAAAACCGATTATATTAATATGAATTATAGGGGATCGTGCAGGTGAGGTCAATGGGTGTTTGGGTCTTTTTAACAAAAAAGAAGCCTCAGCGTGTAGATAAACCCTCGCATTCGTTGTCAGTTCTGCGCGCCGATGCTCACGAATGTCAAATTCGCTTCGCTTCGGTGCTCGTCCTTCCTAGACTTCAAAGGTTTTCAGGTCACGCTGAAAAGAAGACAAAGGGCTAAAATAAAGATCATTTTAGCCCTTTGTCAACAATCTGAAAGAAGCATCGTGAAGGATGCTTCTCTTTCGTTCCTATTCTTAATAAGCTTTCGCCCAGAAGACCATATCAGATGCAGGCTTTCCGCAGCAGACACATGTGTCTGAAACGGATTCCTGTTCAAATGGGATACAGCGTGAGGTCGCCCCTGTTCTTTCTTTAATGTCGTTTTCACAGGCTTCGTCACCGCACCACATGGCTTTAATCAATCGGTTTTCTTCTGAAAGAATGTGCTCAATGTCTTCAATTGTGTGAGCTTCTGATGTTTTTTCATGTAATCGTTCTTTCGCCTTTTCGTACATCGTCCGTTGAATGTCTTCAAGCGTGGATGTGATGGTTTGTTCAAGTGCATCTAATGTGACAGCTTGCTTTTCACCAGTGTCTCGTCTTGCGAGCATCACTTGTCCTTTTTCAATATCCTTTGGTCCCACTTCTACACGTAAAGGAATGCCTTGCATTTCACATTCGTTGAATTTCCAGCCTGGCTGTTTATCGCTTGTATCGATGTCAGCACGTGCGATGCGGGTGAGTCGATTTTTCAATTCGTAGGCATGATCGAGCACACCTTCTTTATGAGAGGCGATTGGCACGATCCGCACTTGGGCTGGCGCAATGTTTGGCGGAAGGACAAGCCCTCTGTCATCGCCGTGCACCATAATCATGGCGCCGATAATTCTTGTGGTGAAGCCCCAAGAGGTTTGCTGGACATGCTCTAGTTTTCCTTCACGGTTTAAGAATTCAATGCCAAATGCTTTGGCAAATCCGTTCCCGAAGAAGTGAGAAGTGGCCGTTTGCAGCGCTTTTCCATCATGCATCAAGCTTTCGACCGTATAGGTGAAGCGGGCACCAGCGAATTTTTCCTTCTCTGTTTTTCTCCCTTTAATGACAGGAATGGCAAGGAGCTCTTCGCAAAGAGAAGCGTAGATGTGAAGCATTCTTTCTGTCTCTTCAATCGCTTCTTGCTCAGTCTCATGGCATGTGTGTCCTTCCTGCCATAGGAATTCAAGCGTTCTAAGGAATGGACGTGTGGTTTTTTCCCAGCGGACGACATTCGCCCATTGGTTATAAAGCTTCGGTAAATCACGGTAGGAATGAATGATATTTTTGTAATGCTCAGCGAACAGTACTTCAGAGGTTGGTCTGACGCAGAGCCTTTCCTGTAATTCGGATTCACCGCCATGTGTGACCCACGCCACTTCAGGAGCGAAGCCTTCGATATGGTCTTTTTCCTGCTGCAGCAGACTCTCTGGGATAAAGAGCGGCATATACACATTCTCATGCCCTGTTTCTTTGATTTGGCGGTCAAGTTCGTCGCGAATATTCTCCCAAATTTTAAAGCCGTATGGCTGAATGATCATACTGCCTCTGACGCTTGAATAATCGACGAGGCGCGCCTTTGTGACAACATCTGTATACCACTGGGCAAAATCGTCTTCCATGCTTGTGATTTTTTCAACAAATTGTTTCTTTGACATTGCATGTTCCTCCTTTGTAAAAACAAAAAAGCTGTGCTTTAAGTTAGGGACCATTCCTGGTGGTACCACCCTAATTTAAAGCACAGCTTTACACTCGATCATGATAACGGTATGAACCGCTGTATGAAACAGAACTAAATCGGCAGGTTCACTTGAAGATGTCAGTAGGAACTTCTCAGCACCGTTCCCTCTCTGTTAAAGGTCAATTCAAGCTACTATTCCAGATCTACGTTGATCAATGTTCGTTGATTTTTCATCAGTTTACCTGTAAATGCAGGAGAAAGCAAGTTGTTCTGGGGTTTCTTGTCATGCTGCTCTGAGTGCTTTTGTGTGATCGTGAATTTGCAGTCATTTCCTATTTTTACAGCTTGCCAGTTATGTAAGGCTATGCTAATATATTTGAAGAAAAAAATAGACTTGTATAACCTCAATAATATGGTTTGAGGGTTTCTACCAGGATCCGATAAATCCTGATTACAAAAGCGCGCTTTCCTTTTTTGTAATCAGGGTTTTTTTGTTTGTCTGCGCCCTGTATCAAAAGTGAAAGCGATGATATATAGAAGGGATGTTAGACATGAACTGGAGAGTATATTTATTAGCCGTTTCTACTTTTGCGGTTGGATTAGTTGAGCTTGTGGTCGGGGGCATTTTGCCAAGCCTTGCAGAGGATTTGAATGTATCTCTTGCGACAGCTGGGCAGCTTATCACCGTATTTGCCATTGTGTATGCCATTTCAGCACCCGTGCTGCTGACCGCCACAGCCAAAATCGAACGAAAGCGTCTTTATTTAATAGCGTTATTGGTGTTTACATTAGGAAATGTGTTCACTTATTTTAGTTCGACCTTTGCCCTTGTCATGATCTCAAGGGTATTGATCGCGATGAGTACAGCGCTTGTGGTGGTATTGTCACTGACGATCACAGCTAAATTGGTGGAACCAGCGCATCGTGCGAAGGCATTAGGGCTGATTTTTATTGGGATTAGTTCTTCACTTGTTCTCGGTGTACCGATCGGTATTTTTATTACAGAGAGCTTTGGCTGGAGAGTGATGTTTTTAGGAATCAGTATTTTATCAGCGATATCGATGGTGCTGATCTATTTCCTATTGGAGAAAATGCCTGTTGAAAAAGTCACACCTCTGAGAGAGCAAATACGTTCTTTAGGGCATCCGAAAATTTTTAGTGCACATTTGATCAGTTTGTTTATGCTTGCAGGTCATTATATGCTTTATTCTTATTTCACTCCGTTTTTAATGGAAGTTCTGCATATGACCCCGTTCTGGATTAGTATTTGTTATTTGGTCTTCGGGCTTGCTTCTATTGGCGGGAATGGGTTTGGCGGCTGGCTTAGTGACAAGCTGGGTTCAGGGAAAGCCATTTTGCTGGTGACAATCGCATTTGCGGTTGTGATGTTTATCCTTCCTTATACAGCGGGTGTGTTTGTCCTCTTTATGGTCATGGTTGTCCTATGGGGAGCGCTTAGCTGGGCATTAACGCCTGCCTTGCAGAGTTATTTGATTCAAACAGATCCTGTTACGTCTGATATTCAGCAAAGCTTAAATACATCGGCCTTGCAAATTGGTATCTCAATTGGATCAGCGGTTGGCGGTGTCCTGTTTACGATGACCGGTTCATCTGTTGATCTGGCGAAATTCGGTGCAGTTTTTGTGCTGATTGCCTTTAGCTGTGCGGTGATTTCGTTGAAGAGACCGCCACTTTATATGGATCGTCAGCATCGTGCTGAATAGCTGCCTCATGATAGGCAGCTTTTTTTCTGTTCTATATTATTACAACATCACACGAAAAGAGCCTTTCTTTCCATGAATTATAGCAAATAAAAGAAAGAGGAGCTGTGACATGATGGGTCAACTAGTAGAAAAGTACATACACCATTTTCAGGTCTGATGGCCTGTTCTTTTTCTCACACTGACATTTCTTTTGACTCCTCTTTTAATTATTAGTACCATTTTATTAACCAGTTAAGAGTGGAGGTTCAGATGGAAACTAAAGAGCAGACTGTATTAAAAGCGATTCAAGATCTGATTATGCATAGGGAAAAGAGACGGAATGATCCAACAGATCCACTGATTACCACGACTGATACACTCAAGCAAGATTGGACACTCACACAGCTTCACATTTTATCGATGATTCAAGCCAATCCAAACGAATCAAATAATACATTTCTTTCTCAACAACTAAAACTATCAAAACCTGCCATTACAAAGGCTGTGAAAAAACTAATTGATAAAGGCATGGTGGACTATTGCCACCGGCAAGGGGATAAGAAATCTGTCTACTATTCATTGACAGAGAAAGGCACGCAATTGGCAGCGCTGCATGATGAACTGCACGAGAAAGCTGTCGCGTCCTACTTAGAATTTCTCCAGCAGTTTCATGAAGATGAATTACAAGTGATTGAGCGCTTTTTGAAGGCTTGGAAAGAAAAGATATAGATTAAAAAAACCGAAACCGAAACCATCGGAGAAAATGAGATGATTTCGGTTTTTTATATGGTAAAATTAACATATATTTACGTTATTCGTGATCATGCTCAAAAGGAGGGAGCTTCTTTGGAGAAAGAGATGATGGAAAATTTTAAAAAGTCCGCCACCATCATGCCGTTCGTTGGATTGTTTGTCAGCTTGCTATTATATGTTTATTTTTTTGGCATTACTGGAGTTGAAGGGTCGATTTGGACTGCTGCTTTGTATTGTGCTCTGCCCTTTTTGGTGTACACGATATTTTGTTTGCCGATAAGTATTTATTTTTCGGTCAGTAGAAAACGTTCAATCCATAAAAATGAGGAACAGACGTGATTGTAGTCAGCGCTTGTCTTGCTGGGTTGAAGGTCCGGTATAATGGCAGCCATCGATTAGATCAGCGAATTGAAGAGCTTGTGCAGGAAGGAAAGGCTGTGACAGTTTGTCCTGAACTGCTTGGCGGCTTCTCTACGCCTAGACCACCGGCAGAAATCATTGGCGGAGATGGATATGATGTTTTACGGGGGCAGGCTGCTGTTGTCGATGTTCATGGAACTGACGTCACAGAGATGTATGTAAAAGGTGCAAAAGCCACGCTGGAACAGGTTCAGTCTCTGAAAGCAACAGCGGTTGTGCTAAAAGAGTACAGCCCTTCTTGCGGTAGCCGGCTGATTTACCAGGGAGAGTTTAACGGTAAGACAAAAGCTGGTGATGGTGTGACGTCCGCCTTGCTGAAACAGCACGGGATTCAAGTGTTCTCTGAGGAGGATGATTGGACTTCGTTGTTTCAATAGGTGTGGTGTGGATAGAAGGAGGAGCTAGGTTGAAAAAGTGGATCATTGGTTTAGTTGTAGTGGTTTTAATAGGAATTGGTATTTATTTTATGATCAATGCCAAAACGTACTCTTTTGATGATGTGACCTCACTGGATAAGAATAAGGTGACTTCGATTCAAATTGAGCATGACAATGAGCAAGTTGTGGTAGATAAGAAAGAAGATATTCAAAAGCTGCTGAATGAATTTTCAGGTATGAAATTAAAGAAGGCGAATGGCGCTAAAAAAGAAACAAAAGAGTCTTATTGGATTAGGGTGTTAGAGGAAGGCAATGTTACATACGGATTCGTCTTTTATGATCAAGCTTATTTAGAGACATATGATGGTTCTAAAACGAAAAATAAGATCAGCGAATACCAAATCGTTGACGCCAATCAAGTCGATATAGGACAATATATCAAATAACACCAGCGAAATTTCTTGCATGATCAATAGAAAATTCGGGTATAGTGCTTGGTAAGTAAAAATGAAGCGGAGGTTTGTTTGATGAGTGGATTAACAGATACAGTCACATTAGCAAACGGAGTAAAAATGCCGAAGCTAGGCTTTGGTGTATGGCAGGTAAAAGATGGGGATGAGGCTGTAAATGCAGTCAAAGACGCTCTTGAAGCGGGCTACCGCAGCATTGATACAGCAGCGGCCTATCAAAATGAAGAAGGGGTAGGCAAAGCCATTCAGCAATCAGGCATCTCTCGCGATGATCTGTTTATTACGACAAAGGTCTGGAATCGTGATCAAGGCTATGAAGCAACACTTGAAGCCTTTGAAACAAGTATGAACAAGCTTGGGCTAGATGTATTAGACCTTTATTTAATTCATTGGCCAGTTGAAGGTAAATATAAAGATACTTGGAAAGCACTAGAGAAGCTGTATAAGGATGGACGCGTTCGAGCCATCGGTGTGTGTAACTTCCATCAGCACCACCTAGATGATTTATTAGAAGAGGCAGAAGTTGTGCCAATGGTCAATCAAATCGAGCTGCATCCAAAGCTGACGCAGGAGCCTTTACGAGACTACTGCAAGGAGAAAGGGATTCATGTAGAAGCGTGGTCACCATTAGGCAGCGGGAAGCTTCTGAACCATCCTGTTCTTCAGGATATTGCGAAAAAACATGACAAATCCGTGGCACAAGTCATTCTTCGCTGGGACTTGCAGCATGATATTATCACTATTCCAAAATCTGTGACGAAGAGCCGAATCATCGAAAACACACAAGTCTTCGATTTCGAGCTGTCCGCACATGAGATGGGCGTCATCGATCAGCTTAATGAAGATGAGCGCACAGGTCCAGATCCAGATAACTTTGATTTTTAATCGAAAGAAAAGCACAGGTGAGATGCCTGTGCTTTTTTTATTTAACGGTTTTTCGAGGCTGATACGTTATCAATGTCTTGAATGGCGTCGGCAATTTGCTCTTTGGAATAGTCTCCAATCAAGCAAAAAGTTTCGTCTGCACGTGCAGCATGGCTTGCCACTGTTTTTGCGGCTTCTTCCAGCTGGGCTGTGATGCCAAGCTCACGCATATTTTTAGGTAATCCGAGTGTTTCATAAAGCTCAAGTAATTCTTCTACTTCGCTCATTCGATTTTCTGCGGCAAGCTGAACAAGAATGCCATAGGCCACTTTTTGACCATGTAATACGTGATGCGTTTCTTCAATAAATGTCAATCCGTTATGGATGGCGTGAGCTCCTGCCATTCTGCCGTAGCGTCCCCCGTACCCGCCGACCGTGCCGGCTAATGTAATAATGGTATCCGTTACATCCGCAAATGCTTGCGAAAGCTGACCCGTTTGTAAGCTGTGGACAGCTTCTTCGCTATGAGAAACAAGAATATCTCTCACGTATACCGCCTGTTTTAGTGCAGCATGCACCATGAGCGGTAAGGAATCCTTTGCGTTTCGAATAATGGCTTCCGCTTCATACCATTTGGCCAGCGTATCTCCAATCCCACTTTGAAGGTAGGAAAGAGGAGAAGAAAGCAAAAATGTATGATCAATGAGCGTGAGGTAGCTGGACCGTTTATGATAATCGACTCTCATGAAATTCCCCTTGTCATCATAAATGACGCTAAGCGGTGTAGATGCAGCACATGTCCCTGGGATGGTTGGAACCATGATCACTTCAATTTGAAGAGCTTCTGCTACTGACTTGGCGGTGTCTAAAATCGTGCCGCCTCCAATCCCAATCATCACATCTGCCCCTTTCAGTTCTTCAGCAATTCGTGTGATCGCATTTGGTGAACTGTATCCTTTGTGCTGAACAACAGGCCAATGAGGTGGAAGCTTTGTGTACGCTGAAAAAGCATGAAATGAATCGTGTCCCGTCAGTACAGCGGGCGACTGGAAGGATGGAGAAACAAGTGAATCGAGTTCATGATAAATCCCTTTTTGAGAAATAAATTGGTTTGGGCCGCTTCTGACGATATCTTCTGGCTGGATCATTGCGTTCTGCTCCTTTACAACATCATATTTCATAAATCATCTCATTTTACAGAAAGTTCTGTCAAACAATCGATAATATGAGGAGAAAGACCCTTCCGTTTTATGGAATTGAGCCGCTGACATTGCCTTTAGGTATGTATTTCCTGTATGATAAAGAACGGTATGTTTTGATTAAATTTAAGAGGTGTTTATATATATGGAAAAACAATATCGTGTCTTACTTTACTATCAATATGTCCCCATTGAGGACCCAGAGACGTTTACAGCAGAGCATCTAGCATTCTGTAAGGAGCTTGGTTTGTTAGGCCGTATCCTTGTGTCAGCAGAAGGCTTGAACGGAACTGTTTCTGGTACCATTGAGCAAACGGACAAGTACATGCAAGCGTTAAAAGAAGATCCGCGCTTTGCGTCTATGCCGATCAAAATTGACGAAGCAGATGGTCATGCGTTTAAAAAAATGCACGTCCGCCATCGGAATGAACTAGTGAATCTTAGCCTTGAAGATGACGTGAATCCGTTAGAATTAACAGGTAAACATCTCAGCCCGGTTGAATTTTACGAGCAAATGCAATCACCTGATACCGTTGTGATTGATGCACGTAATGATTACGAGTTTGATGTCGGCCACTTTAGAGGGGCAGTACGTCCTGATATCGAGACATTCCGCGAATTACCTGAGTGGATTCGTGACAATAAAGAGATTCTTGAAGGGAAAAAAATCCTGACGTATTGCACAGGCGGCGTACGCTGTGAGAAATTCTCAGGCTGGTTAAAGCGTGAAGGCTTTGAAGATGTCTCTCAGCTTGACGGCGGAATTGTCACGTACGGAAAAGACCCAGAAGTTCAAGGAAAGCTATGGGATGGTCAATGCTATGTGTTTGATACCCGCTTAACAGTGCCAGTGAATCAAACAGAGCATGTAGTTGTCGGAAAAGATTTCTTCACCGGTGAGCCTTGCGAGCGTTATGTGAACTGTGCAAACCCTGCATGCAACCGCAAAATGATTGCAACAGAAGAGAGCGAGCATAAGTATATGCGCAGCTGCAGCCATGAATGCCGTACAAGTGAACGTAACCTTTATGTGAAACAGCACAATCTGTCTGAAGAAGAAGTGCAAGAAAGACTAGCTGTGATTGAAAAAGAACAAGCAATCTCACAAGGATAGAGGGACCCCCTTTATCCTTTTTTTCTATACACGAGAGGGTTCAGAAGAAAGAGGGATTCATTTCCTCTTTCTTTTTTTTGTTTTGTTTTTTTCAAAATAAGGGTAAAGGTAGTTATTCAGTCTAATAGATTGAATCGTTGAAAAAGCGCTTTCTTTAGAAATAAGCATGTTCGACTATTTCAGAAAATAGAGAATTGAGAGATAATAAAACAGGCGAAAAAATGAACAAGGGTAAAGATTTAGTTGAAGAAATATTTGTCAATTGAATGAAAAGTGAGCTGCAAGTAAGAAAGACGCTTACTTGGGCACATGCTTTGTAATTTAATCGAAAGGTGTTATGAACATGAATCATTTGCATCGTAGAATGGGAACTTTCGCTTTAATGATGGTAGGTCTTGGCTCAATCATTGGTTCAGGATGGCTTTTCGGTGCTTGGCGTGCCGCTCAAATTGCCGGCCCTGCTGCTATTTTGTCCTGGTTGATTGGGATGGTCGTGATTTTATTTATCGCTTTGTCTTATAGTGAACTCGGATCGATGTTTCCAGAGGCAGGCGGAATGGTGAAATATACGCAATATTCACACGGCTCTTTTATCGGGTTTATTGCTGCTTGGGCAAACTGGATCGCTATTGTCTCCGTCATTCCTGTTGAGGCGGTGGCTTCTGTCCAGTATATGAGCTCATGGCCTTGGGAGTGGGCAAAGTGGACAAGCCATTTGGTCACAAAAGGGGTTTTGACGACAGAAGGGCTCATGGTCGCCAGTGTACTTCTTGTGATTTACTTTCTGCTCAATTATTGGACAGTTGGGTTATTTTCAAAAGCGAATACATTCATTACTGTGTTTAAAATTGTCATTCCAGGATTAACAATTGGTGCGCTCTTATTCGTAGGTTTTCATAGTGAGAATTTTACTTCTGGAACAAGTATTGCCCCTAACGGCTGGGCGAGTGTGCTGACAGCTGTTGCGACATCAGGGATTGTGTTTGCCTTCAATGGCTTCCAAAGCCCGATTAATATGGCAGGTGAAGCGAAAAATCCAGGCCGATCGATTCCGATCGCCATTGTTGGATCCATTTTGATTGCGACTTTAATTTATGTGCTTTTACAAATCGCCTTTATCGGTGCTGTCAATCCGTCCATGATTGTGAATGGATGGGGCCATTTGAATTTTAACTCGCCATTTGCTGACCTTGCCATTGCGCTTGGGATTAACTGGCTGGTTCTGATTTTATATGCAGATGCTTTTGTATCACCTTCTGGTACAGGGATTACGTATACGGCGACGACGTCCCGTATGATTTATGGAATGGAAAAAAACAAATACATGCCAAGCGTGCTTGGCCGTCTGCACCCTATTTACGGTGTGCCTCGTCCAGCGATGTTTTTTAACTTAGCCGTATCGTTTATCTTTCTGTTTTTATTTAGAGGCTGGGGTGTACTTGCAGAAATCATTTCAGTTGCGACGCTCATTTCTTATTTGACAGGTCCAGTGACCGTTATGACACTGAGAAAGACAGGGACAGATTTATATCGTCCGCTTCGAATAAAAGGACTCAGCATCATTGCTCCTCTCGGCTTTGTCTTTGCCTCATTAACGCTGTATTGGGCGAGGTGGCCGTTAACAGGTCAGGTGCTGTTCATTATCCTCATCGGTCTTCCGATCTATTTTTACTATCAAGCAAAAGCGAAGTGGAAAGGCTTCGGCCGCAACTTTAAGGCGGGTGCTTGGATGGTCGTGTACTTGCTTGTGATGATGACGATTTCCTGCCTTGGCAGTGACAAATTCGGCGGCTATAACGTCATTCATTATGGCTGGGACATGGCACTTATTACAGTGGTTGCCTTGCTATTTTATATGTGGGCACTCAAAAGTGGATTTGAAACAGAATTTCTAAAGGATGCGAAAAAAATTAATGATGAGCTGCGTACTTCTCAGCAAGAAGCCGCATCATCCAAAGAATAAAGGAACGGCTGCCTGAATATCGCGGGCAGCCGTTTTATTTTGATAAATGATGCATCACGTGCTGCCTTAGCCAAGTGGTGACACCGCGCAAAACGGCTGCTGTGACAAATGAGATGAGCACATACTTCCAAAGCTGATCCATGCCTTGTCCACTAAGCCAAAACACGATTCCTAGAAAAACGAGTGTGAATAGAAGCATGAATAAAAATGATGCAGACCAGAAAAAAGCCTTCACTGAAGGTCACCTCCTCGGAGTATTGTATGCAGGCAATTGAAGGATCAGACCAGCTATGACGGGGGAGAATTATGGTGAAATCTATTGCAAAAGTCAGATAAAAACACCAAGTGATTTGACAGTTATGTTAAGATGAGAGCATATTTTGAGAGAAGATTGTGGTTCATAGACGGAGGTGTTTGGGGTTGCAGATACAAAAAGTTCTAAACAATAATGTCATTAGTGTGATAGATGAACAAGGGAAAGAAATCGTCGTCATGGGGAGAGGTATCGCGTTCAAGCGGCGACCTGGGGACCCGGTAGACGAGTCGTTAATCGATAAAGTCTTTCGACTAGAGGATCATTCCGTTCATGAGCGGATGAAAATGCTGCTTCTGGAGGTTCCGTATGATGTGGTCAAGGTAACCGAAGAAATGATTCAATATGCACATACAAAGCTGAACCGAAGATTAAACGAAAGTCTGCATGTATCACTCGCAGACCATATTCATTACGCCATCGAACGATTGAAGAAAAATCACCTCATTGAGAATTCGCTCATTTGGGAAATTAAACGCTTATACAAAGATGAATTTCTTGTGGCAAAGGACTGCCTTGAGATGATTGAAGAGCGTCTACATATTGAATTGCCTGAGGATGAAGCAGGCTTTATTGCTATGCATATCATTAATGCAGAGCTCAATGAGGACATGAATACAACGGTCAATATCACAAAAGAAGTAAACGCCATTCTCACCATTGTGAAATATCATCTCAATATGGAATTTGATGAAGATTCGCTCAACTTTTATCGTTTTCTCACGCATTTACGCTTTTTCGTCCAGCGTCTGATGAACGAAACAATGCTTGTCAGCGAAGATCATGACTTGTATCAGCTAATCAAGGTAAAATATCCGAAGGCATACGAATGTGCAAAGAAAATCGCAGAATATGTCTATCAAACCTATCACCGAGATCTCACATCAGAGGAGATGCTGTATCTATCTATTCATTTGAATCGATTGATCAAACGAGAAAAATAAAGGTAGTTTTAAAAGAAAGCGTTGACATGAGAAAAGCTGAGTGGTACTATTTGCTCATAAACATAAAAGAATACGGTTTCACAATGATCGTCTTAGAGGATTGTGACTGTTCGGCAGGCAAAACCTAAACGTTCACTGAAAAAGCGCAATGGCAAGTTGCGACTATTTTTGGTGCCCGTTTAGGTTTTTATTTTGCCCAAAAACGTATTTTTTTGAAAAAAAGGGGGTTTTTGTATGAGTTATCGTCAATTAGCAGAAGACATTATCAAACACATTGGCACAGAGAAAAACGTTCATTCACTGGTCCATTGCGCTACAAGACTTCGCTTCACATTACATGACCGATCAAAAGCAGACAAAGCAGCCATTGAAAAATTAAATGGTGTTGTAACCGTCATGGAAAGCGGCGGCCAATTTCAAGTAGTCATTGGCAATACAGTACCAGAGGTTTATCGAGAAATTGGGGAGTTTACGAATCTATTAGAGGATTCCACTTCTTCATCTGCAAAATCAGGTGGAGAGAGTACAAGCCTTTTCGGAAAATTCGTCGACATTGTCTCTGGTATTTTCACACCACTTCTCGGTGTCATGGCGGGTGCTGGTATTTTAAAAGGTCTATTAGGTATCTGTATCAATGCGAAATGGTTATCACCTGAAGATACGTCGTACCAAATTTTATTTGCTGCGTCTGACAGCTTGTTCTACTTCCTGCCATTACTGCTCGCATTCACTTCGGCGAGGAAGTTTAGAGCGAATCCATTTGTCGCTGTGACGATTGCTGGTGCACTCATTTACCCAACCATTCAAGAGTTGTCAAAAGGCGGCGGAGATGTGACTTTCTTCGGTATTCCGGTCGTCTTAATGTCTTATACATCGACGGTTATTCCAATCATTTTGGCAGTGTTTGTCATGGGGTATATCGAACGTTTCTTTAATAAAGTCATTCATGAAAGTGTCAAAAACTTTATTACACCACTGATTTTACTTGTCACGGTTGTTCCGCTGACACTCATTGTATTCGGCCCATTTGGTGTGTATGCAGGGAACGGCATTGCAGCTGTCTTGCTGAAAATATTCTCCTTTAGTCCTACACTTGCAGGTGCTTTAATTGCGATGGCATGGCAGGTTCTCGTGATCTTCGGTATCCACTGGGGTCTAGTGCCAGTGATTTTAAATAATATCGCCGTCCATGGAAAAGATCATATCAAGCCGGCTACTGCGCCAGCTGTATTCTCACAAGCCGGTGCCTCAATCGGTGTTATGCTGAAAACAAAGAATAAAAAACTGAAATCATTGGCTGGATCGACAGCGGTTTCTGCCGTGTTTGGGATTACAGAGCCAGCTGTATACGGGGTCACGCTTCGTTTGAAAAAACCATTTATTGCAGCCGTTCTCTCTGCCGGTGTCGGCGGTGCGATCATCGGTTATTCACAAAGTATTGCGATTGCGTCAGGGCTTCCAAGTTTACTGACACTTCCGATTTTCTACGGACAAGGCTTTACAGGGTTCATCATCGGAATCTCGGTCTCGTTTGTTCTATCCATCGTCTTGACTTATTTGATTGGATTTAAGGATCCAGTAGATGAAGATGACACGCCAGCACCGATTTCCGCACCAACAATGGAAAACGAACATGGGGTCAAAGCAGCTCATGTGAAGAGTCCTTTAAAAGGCGAGGTGATCAAGCTGGAGGAAGTGCAGGATAAGGCATTCTCATCTGGTGCACTAGGAAAGGGTGCAGCCATCATTCCATCAGAAGGCAAGCTGTTTGCACCAGTATCAGGAGTCGTGACAACGGTGTTCCCAACAGGCCATGCGTACGGCCTTACCTCTGAAAGCGGAGCAGAAGTGCTCATTCACATTGGACTGGATACCGTCCAATTAGGCGGTCAGCATTTTGCCCCGAAGGTCGTACAGGGGCAAATCATCACAGAAGGTGAACTGCTTGCAGAATTTGATATTGAAGCCATCCAAGCTTCCGGCCTTTCCGTCACAACACCAGTGATTATTACCAATTCCGGTGAGTTTAGCGATATCATAGAAACAGAAGTAAAACAAATCACACCAGGACAATCATTTTTACATCTCGTTTAATCAAGAGGAGGAAGAAATTATGAGATATTCAACACTAGCACCATTTCCAAAGGACTTTTTCTGGGGCGGATCTACTTCCGCCTATCAAGTAGAAGGTGCGTGGAACGAGGATGGCAAGGGGCCTTCTGTCATTGATATGAGAGCAAGTTACCCTGAAGGGACAACGGATTTTAAAGTCGCAAGCGATCACTATCACCGCTATAAAGAGGATGTGAAGATGTTTGCAGAAATGGGTTTAAAGGCTTATCGCTTCTCTATTGCATGGACACGGATCATTCCAGATGGAGATGGGGAGATCAATCAAAAGGGGATTGAATTCTATCATTCTCTCATCGATGAATTGCGCCGCTATGACATTGAACCAATCGTGACAATGTATCATTTTGATCTGCCTCATGCGCTTCAAGTAAAAGGCGGTTGGTCAAATCGTGCGACAGTAGATGCGTTTGAACGTTATGCAGAGGTTCTCTTTAAGGAATATGGCCAGAAGGTAAACTATTGGCTGACCATTAATGAACAAAACATGATGATCTTACATGGATCGGCGCTCGGTACACTTGATCCAAATTTAGAAAATCCAAAAAAAGAACTGTATCAGCAGAACCACCATATGCTCGTAGCTCAGGCGAAAACCATGACGCTTTGTCATCGTTTGCTGCCTGAAGCGAAAATTGGACCAGCACCAAATATTGCGCTCATTTATCCGGCATCTCCAAAGCCTGAGGATGTGCTTGCTGCGGCGAATTACAATGCGATCCGCAACTGGCTGTATCTTGATATGGCAGTCTTCGGCCGTTATAACAACCTTGCTTGGGCATACATGAAAGAAAAAGACATTCTTCCTGTTATTGAAGAGGGAGATATGGATATTTTGAAAAGTGCGAAGCCAGACTTCATTGCCTTTAACTACTACACATCTCAAACGGTTGAAGCGAGTAAAGGAGATGGCAACGATGAATTTGCACGCGGCGGAGATCAGCATTTAAAATCTGGTGAAGATGGCGTATACAAAGGCGGCAACAACCCGTTCTTAAGTAAAAATGCGTTTGGCTGGGAGATTGACCCTGTCGGCTTCCGTTCAACGATGCGCGAGATTTATGACCGCTATCAGCTGCCGCTTATTATTACAGAAAACGGATTGGGTGCTTTCGACAAGTTAGAAGAAGATGGTTCGATTCAGGATGATTATCGAATTGACTATTTAGAAAAGCATATCGAACAAATCAAATGGGCGATCACAGACGGAGTCGATGTCTTCGGATACTGCCCGTGGTCTGCAATCGATCTAATCAGCACACACCAAGGATGCTCCAAGCGCTACGGATTCATCTACGTCAACCGCGACGAATTTGACCTAAAAGACCTCAAACGAATTCGTAAAAAGAGCTCTTATTGGTACGAAACCTTGATTCAGCAAAATGGAGAGAACATCGGGGAGTAACAGATAAAAAAGCCAATCACCTTATGCGGGTGGCTGGCTTTTTTTCTTCATTCACTCTATTAGCAAAATCATATTGTTCGAGTTGTTCTAAAATGATAGTCTAATTATATATTGTAAAATTTGGTTTAATATCCATTATAAGAGAGGGTCTGTTTATATGATGACGATTCTTTTTCTGTTTTTCTTATTGTTTTTCATTGTTTATGCTTTGAATTATATAGGTCAGAAATTAATTGCAAAGGAATACCCAATGAACCATGGTGTGATTGTGACTCTATCAGCTGTGGAAGGTATTCTTGTTTTTGTACTTGTTGGTGTTAATGAGAAGTTTCCATTTTTTTAGATCCAAACACATCTTGCTCTCTACTATTATTATACCGCGAATACAATCTCATTTACAGACTGTTTTCCGCCCAGATCAGGCCGTATACTGTTATACGCAAGTCAAAAACGATAAGGGGTGCGGCTGTATGAATGACAATGAGCAGGTTTTAGATCCTGGCCCATTTTTTCATGGGACGAAAGCAGAATTGAAGATTGGAGATCTGCTTGAACCGCTGTATTTATCCAATTTTCAGGATAAAAAATCAAACCATATCTATTTCACTGGAACATTAAATGCGGCCAAATGGGGTGCTGAGTTAGCAAGGTCAGATGCGAAAGAGAGAATATATCTTGTAGAACCGTTAGGCGAGTTTGAAAATGATCCGAATTTGACTGACAAAAAATTTCCCGGCAATCCAACACGTTCTTATCGATCGAAGTCCCCTTTGAAAATAGTCGCAGAATTAGGTTCATGGGAAAGACATTCTGATGAAGAAATTGAACATATGCTGAGCTCTTTGAAGAAATTAAGTGAAGAAGGAAAAAATGTCATATACGATTGATGATCCATATTCTAAATAACACGAAGGCCGCCTCATTAACTGGGCGGCCTTTGTTCTATCTTATTGAAACAACGCATCCATCAACTCAACAAATGTGTTTGCTTGCTTCAAGGAGTGAATGCGGTTTGGATTGTCCAGTAAATCGACGGCTTGTTCAAAGAATTGATTCATGCAGGCTGCGTCATCCTTATGAATGGCTAATAAAAAGACAAGTGATACTTCATCTCCCTGCCAGTCAATTGGCTGTTTTAAGTGTGCGATGGCTACGCAGGAGGTGCCTTCATTTGTGATGAGCGGGTGCGGCATAGCCATTCCTCTGCCAAGATAGGTAGACGACATTTGCTCCCGCTCAAGCACCGAGGACCGAAAAGAAGGCGATACTAGCTGATGCTTCTCTAAACGGCTGCATAGTGTGTCTAATACCTCGTCCTTGCTGGATAGGTCAGCATTCATTAAGGTCAATCGTTCTTGAAAAAATGCCATCAGCTCTTTAGAGGGAGTCCCATGTCCATTTAATAAATGAATGACCTCATTTACCCGCTGTACATCATGATGTTCAAAAAAAGCGCTGACCTGAATCACGGGTTTTCCCTTTGATGCGAGTGGGACGGTTGTAATGATGACATCACAGGGCAGGGTGGTGCTCATGAGATAATCCTGATAGGAATACAGCTCGACGATTTCCAGTTCGTGCTGAAAGGCTGCCTTCAATTTAATTTCAAGCAGTCTTGCCGTCCCTAGTCCAGACCCGCACACGATAATGGCTTTCTTTTTTTGCGAGGTATCGAGCTGACTTCTTTCAAATGAAGCAGCGATATGCAGGGCAACATATGCCGCCTCGTCTTCATTTGGCGTCCGTACCAGCTGTAAGGCATTCAGTCCGCTGACAGCCAAATCAAACGGGTAAGGATAGGACGCTTTGATCTCATGCAAAAGCGGATTTTGTAAGGATACGCCATATTGGATTCGATTTAATAATGGCTTCATATGAAGCATCAAGTCTTGCTGCAGGATGTTGTCATCTGCAAAGCGGTGGCCGCTTGTTTTCTCAATGTGCTGTAGAAAGACCGCAACCGCCTGCTGAACTTCCACTGTCGTCTGATGCTGGGCGGCTTCTTTCCACGTTTGATTCGCCAAAAGATGCATCACTAAGTAATCTGTTTCATCCTCTGATAAGATGACGTGAAAGGTGTCACTTACCTGCTGTATGATCTTTTGGGCAATTCTCATTAAGACTTGCGATCTTTGTGTACGAGTGGTGCTGGCGGATATCCGCTGGTTTTTTCGTGTCTGCTGAATCGCAATCGCTAAGTGAATGACTAAGTTTTTTAAGGCAATGTCTTTAATGAGCAATGACTCTTGATGCAGGTTCGTCAAGACAATAGATCGAATGGTTTCAAGAGAAATATCAGGAAAATGGAGCTGCTCCCGCTCGGTGATATGAGAAAGTGCAGGCTCTTCCTCAAGGAGTAAGTCTGCATAGCATGTTCTTTTTTGCAGCTCGTCTCCCTCAATCTTTAAGCCAAAACCAGGCTTTGACACAAGGGTCATGCCGTAACGGGCTAACAGCTCTCGTCCTTTTTTTAAATCACTGCTGACCGTCATGCGGCTGATAAACAGTTCTTCAGCCAGCTGGTCAATTTTTAAGTAATCCGGTTGAAGCAATAGCTTTCTCATCATAAATCGTACACGCTCTTCTGGCATGACGGGGACGAGAGAGCGGGCAGGAAGCTTCTGTTGATGAAGCCAAAGCAGGAAGGCGTCTTGGTCACTTGTTAATAGGGTGTATCCCTTTCCGCGGATCGTTTTAATCTTGGCTCCAGCTTCCTTTAGTTGTTCATTTGCTTCTTTGATTAAATTGCGGATGGAGCGGTCAGATAAGCGAAAAGAGGCAGTGAGCTCCTCCAGCTTCACGAACCCCTTCGTTTCAAATAGCCGTTGAATCAGCTGATAGGTTCGAGGATCTGCCGTCATCATCATTGCGCGGCTCCTTGCGCCTGTAAGGCATCAGTACCAAGAGCGATTGCGCCCATTAAACCAGATAATCCATCAAAGGATGGCTTGGTGATAATTTCATTTAAAGGCTTTGGCAGTTTCAAATAGCCGCCAAGCCGCTTTTCTGTTTCATCAAGAATGAGCGGCAGCATAGCGGGCTGTTTCATCACACCTCCGCCGAGAATGATGCGTTCAGGTGAAAGAGTGAGTAATAAATTGGCGGTCATCTGCCCGAGATAGTAGGCATGAAGTGACCAGGCAGGATGCTCCTCTGGCAGCATTTGCGCCAGTGTATGATAGCGTCCTTCTATGGCAGGTCCAGATGCCAGTCCCTCTAAACAGTCGTGATGTATTGGGCAGCAGCCTCCGTAGGAATCATAAGGATGCCGCTGAACGGTGATATGACCCATTTCTGGATGCAACAATCCGTGAATGAGGCGGTGTTCAATATAGGCACCGCCGCCTATTCCTGTTCCAACTGTGATGTAAACCAAAGAAGCAGGCTTTTGTGCTTCGACCGAAAAGCGGGCTTCTCCGAGTGCTGCACAGTTCACATCGGTATCAAGCTTCATCGGGAGCCCAAGGGCTTGTTTTAAGGTTGAGAGGAAAGGGAATTGGCGCCAGGCTGTTTTTGGTGTATCTAAAATCGTCCCATAGCTTGGGCTTTGTTCTTTTACATCGACAGGCCCGAATGCCCCAATGCCAATGGCATCGACAGGATGCTTTGTAAAGTAATCGATCACTTGCCGGCATGTTTCAATTGGGTTTCCTGTTGCAAAGGAAGTCATGTGTTCAATCGTTCCGTCTGTTGTTCCGTAGCCGCAGACAAATTTTGTTCCGCCTGCTTCAATGCCTCCAATTCGCATGATCAATGCCCTCCATTAAAGAGGGGCGGAATCCAAATGGACCCCGCCCCTACATGTTCATTTTTTCTTTACAATGTAGGTTTGTACCTGACAAGGTGTGAGCGGTTCAATGTGTAATGATCCATGTTGTGCTTTGAGTATATGTCCTTCAGGTGTTTCGCCTAAATTCGCTGTTTCTCCGTGTTGTAGAGATGAACTATTGATTGAAGCGGCTGTTTGACGCGTTAAATATGGATTGAAGAGACGGATGACAATGCCTGTTCCATGCTCTTCTTTTTTTAGAGCGCTTAGAATGGCTCCGTCTGTCTCAATGTCAAGCAGGCTATAAGTAGATTGTAAGTCTTCTTTTTCATCTCGGAAAGAGAAAATTAAACGACCGTTTAAAAAGTCTGCCCGTTCGTAGCATTGAACTGGGGTGGTATACCGCTTAGCAAGCTGCGCTAAGTGCCCCTCGCTGACAGCGTCCTTGCTATAGTGCATGCCAAATGAGAACGACAGTGCACCTTGCAGCTGAGCGTCAGGTGTCTCAACAATTTTTTCCCCAGATGCGCGGCCTGGACGGTAAAGAAGATTTTCTTTCCCCATTTTTCCGAAACAGCGGAAGAGCGTATACGCAATCGTTGTGTAGCCTTCTCCTGTGATCTGGTATTCTCTCACACAGTCGGTCAATAGAGCGACACCATATGCTTCATCACGAAGTGCAGTAAAGGATTGCATCGGTTCAATGGTGATCGGTTTTTCTTCCCAATGCTCATTGCTCCACCATTCAAGCTCTTGCGTGAGCTCTGTTGGGCGTTCGATGGTTCCAAACTGCTGATCGCTCAGTGATACCTTTGATGCGATGCCTGTATCAAAGAGGACACGCAGACGATGGTCTAACGCATGATTGTCGACATCGACATGAAAACGGATGACAGGCTCATCTTTGTTTAATGCCACCTTCGCTGTGATCGGGAGTGAAGTCGTGACCGATTGCTGAGAGCGCTCTTCTAAGTCATATGGGACAGTGAGAGTAAGCTGGATGGTGAGCTCTTCCTGCAGTCCGCTTTTAGACACTGTGAGGTCTGCTGAAGAAAGATCCTTGGATGACACATACAGATCTTCGCGCGGCGGGGAATAGTTGTATGAATCTCCATCGTCTCCATTGTCTTCAAAGGTCATTTGCTCAGAGAATGTCCGGCCTGTTTGTTTATCTGTGATATCCAGCGATCCGTTGTCATTTGCCGCTATGCGGTAATACGTATTTTCAATCGCGCGTCCTTCTGTTTGTTCCCATGCAGATTCGCTTGATTCATCGAAAACCATGCTGACTTGTGTATAACCAACGGACGGTAAGCTGGCGGCTTCAATCAGCAGAATGGCTTTCCATACTTGTTTTGGCATGTACACATCTTTACTTGGGTTAAGAGAAATTTGCTGTGCCAGCACATAATCTGTGACATCGGTTTTGCTTTTCACTGTGTAGTGAAGCGTTCTTCCGTTTGCATCCTTTAGTGTAAATGGACGTTCCGTGATAAAGGTTTCGACCTCAATGACTTCAGAACGCTTTGAAGGCAGTGTATTAAATAACGTGAATGTGATTTCTTGCTCAGTTTGCAGTCGAATAGCAATGAGACGCATGTGTAAGTCCACAAGATTCTCGGCGATTTCCTTTGCCTGCTTGTAGCGGAAGAAGACATCTTGATTCGTCGTGTCGCTATTGCAGCCGCCAATGCTGTCATGCGCTGCATTTTCAAACATGAGGTACCAAATATCACGAACCGTATCATGCGGATAGTCGTGTCCGAGTGAATAGCTGATCGTTAGGATAGGCTCCATCACATTGACGAGATAGTTTTCAATTTGATTGTTTAAGATTTTTAAATCAGCTCGTGTTGAAAAAATAGATTTGTGAATCCGCATATGCTTCGCATGAATGAGCTCTCCTTCTAATGTTTCAAAAGACGTCCGCTCTTTTTTCACTGCTGCAATGTAATCTTCTAAACTGCTGATTTGATAGTGGTGCTCGTCAAGTTCATTGGCTTTTTCCAATAAGTCAGGCAGGTTTTTGCGGATCGGTGCCTGGTCAAAGCCATTTGGGAAATAGACATTCTTTGTGGTTGCCTTTGCTTGCAGCGCACCAATTTTTTCAGATAAAAAGGCTTGTAAGTCCTCATCCTTTTCAGGAATATTTCCACCGTAGTAGTAGCCAAATGGCAGGTTCACAGCAAAGACTTCACTGCCGTCATCACCTTGCCAATTGAATTCAGTGTGATTCGTCATATGGTCTGAAACACCGCGCCAAAAAGCTGTATCCACAATGCCGAATCCACGGTAAATTTGAGGCATTTGCGCGGATTGACCGAAGGAATCAGGGACATAGCCGACTTTCATCACATGACCGAACTGCTGACAGCGTTCGATCCCATATTGCAGGTTCCGTACAATCGATTCACCTGAAATGACGAGCTGGTCGGTTTGGGTATACCATGGGCCGATGATGAGACGTTTGGCTGTGACGAGCTTTTTGATTCTATTCTCATCCTCAGGGCGCCATTTCAAGTAATCATCCAATAAGGATGCCTGTGCATCGAGCATGAAGTAATGGAACCTTTCATCTGTTTCAAGGGTGTCTAAAATGTCCATTACGCTTTTCATTAAGTAGATACGGGATCGGGAGGTGGTGAAATACCATTCCCGGTCCCAGTGAGTATGTGGAATCACATGTACATTGACAGTCATTGATCAACGACACCTTTCTATGTTCAAATTATCCTTCTAGCACAAGGTCAAAATCGTCTTCTTCTTTCTGCTTCTGGTCATGTTCTGGCGTTTTTGGCTCTTTTTTCTCAGAGAAATTCACAAGCAGGTTGGCGCCAATACCGATGACGAGTGCGCCAGTGAGGGCTCCGATTAAATAAGCCCACCAGTTTCCGACTGAGAAGAAGCCGTATAGCCCGCCAATTGGCGGCATGATGTCATGAACACCTAATAATGCAGCGACCCCGCTTCCAGCAGCACACGCGACAACATTGAGCGGAATCAATTTCAAAGGATTGACAAGGGTAAAAGGAATCGCCCCTTCCGTAATACCGATAATGCCCATCACAAGCCCGCCTCGTCCGGCTTCTCTAAAGGTTGGAGAGAAGTTGCGTTTTCGAATCAATGTCGCAAGCCCGTATCCAAGCGGCGGAATGACAATCGCAATATTGACGAGGATGGCAGGGAGGTAGACGCCTGACAGGAAGAGTGCGTTACCAGCCATCCAAGCAGATTTATTCACTGGTCCGCCAAGGTCGAAGCCAATCATCGCACCTAGAATCAGAGCGAGTGCAAGTGTGCTTGTGCCGTCAGCGACCATACCTTTGATCCATTCAATTAATGCCGTGTTCAAAGCGCCTAATGGTCCGCCCAGCAGAACAGACATGAGAAGCCCGGTTAAGCCAACGGTTATAAGCGGTAAGATGAGCAGAGGAACGAGTCCGGCTGCGGAGCCTTGAATTTGAATTTTTCGTTTCACAAAGAGAGCAACATATCCTGCGAAGAAGCCTGCAATGACGGCACCGATAAATCCAGCATTCGTTGAGCTGGCAAGGGCACCACCGATGAAGCCGGCCGCAAGACCTGATTTATCCGCAATCGAATAGGCGATAAATCCAGCGAGCAGGACGTTCATTAAGCCAATGCCTGTCCAGCCAACCTGCTCCATTAAATAGGCGCCGTGTAAAATGCCGCCAGCATCCTTATAGGTGTTTAAATCTGAAACACCAAATCCTAATCCGACTAGTTTTGCTAAACCAACGATAAGTGAGGCGCCGATGATCACAGGAAGAATATAAGAAATACCGGTCATGAGATGGCCTTCAATGACTTTTAATTTTGCTTTCATTTTGCTTTGCTCCTTTCTATATGGCATTGCTCACGTTTATTAAGATTCTGATTTTTTCTTTTCAACAAGTGATACAGCTTTTGTGATGATTTGCTCGGCATTTTTTAAGGCGCGTCCAATCTCGACACGTACTGTGGGAATGCCTGAGAAACGTTCCGCATCGTTGATATGCTGATTTGATGCAATGATACAGAGGTCTGCCTGCTTTGCTTCCTCTGCTGTAATGCCATTTACCTGTCCCATAATCCCTTGCTGCTCGATTTTGATCTCGTGACCGAGCTGTTTACCCGCATTCTCTAATGCCTTTGCTGCCATTGGTGTATGAGCTAACCCTGCTGGACATGAAGTGACACCGACAATTTTCATTGTGTAATCCCCTCTTTCAATTGTTGTTCAATGACTTCGTAATAATAGTCAGCGGTTTGACCTGGTTGTATCTTTTCGATGAAAGCCGGTTCCATGAGGCTTGTCGCAATCCCTGACAGTAATTTCAAGTGTGTGACATTTGCTTCTTCTAATGGAACGAGCAGTGTAAATAAATAGCTTGTGGGCAAATCGTCGAAGCTTCCCCATTCAATAGGTTGTTCTAACTCTAAAAATAGAAGTGAAGCCGTTTGTACAGCGGAGCTTTTTGTATGAGGAATGGCGAAGCCTTGCTGAAGTCCTGTTGAGACTTCGTCTTCGCGTGTCAACAAATCGGATAATAACCCCGCCTGATCGTTTGTAATCTGAAGGTCTTCAGCTTTCTCGGCAATGTATTGTAAAATCTCATTCTTTGATCGTCCGTTTACTTGTGTGAAAACATGATCTTTTTGGAACAAGCTGATCCCTTCTCTCTGGTTTGTTAAGCGCTTACAAGTTGATTGTAATGTACTTTTCGGCATGGTTAAATAGCATCATTTTCCGTTTGAAATGGCAAAAAGTTTATGAAGCTATTCGTTTTGCTGTCTGTATATCTCAAATCCTAGCTTAAAACGAGTTTAATTATGTAAAAAACAGATTCTACTAAATACATTTCTGTGATATTCTTCCAAGGTATTACAAAAGATAAGGGGGTCTTTTCATGTTCAAAAAGCAGGTCAAATCCTGTGTGATCGTACTCATGGCCATCATTCTCTGTATGGCGGCATTACCTGGATACGAGGCAGCAGCTGCCAGTAAAGGAACAACTGTCAATGAAGCCATTGGGTTAAAAAATGGTGAAGTGATTTCAGGTACATTACAGAATGAAAAAGAAGAGTCATGGTACCAAATCACGCCATCTGCACAAGAGGTGGCAAAACATACGCATATGAAAATTTCTGTAAAAAGTAAACAGGTGTTGTCCGTATCGGTCTATCCAAGCAAGGACAGAGCGATGAAGGATGACACTTATTCCAGATATCGTGTGGACACTGCAAGTGGAGAGACAGAGATCGACTTCCCGCATGCATGGTCAGGTCCTTATTTTGTCAAAGTGCTCTATTTAGGGTCGGAGGAAGACAGACGTGATGAGGAAGAGGATGCGGCCTATACAATTGGGTATAAAGGAGCTAACCTTCCGCCTTCCGAACCCGTTTTCCCTGAAGACGATGAGCCTGACATCATTATTATTGAGAAAAAGTACGGGCGCGAAATTCTCCAATCGATGCGTACAATTGAAGATAAACGTTTTAATGAAACACCAAATGGTCAGAAGCTGAGTCGCCTGCTCCAAAAGACAAAGCCATTTCTCAAATCGAAGCTCATCAAACAAAAAAATGAGCAGCAAAAGGTATACAATCATCTGCTTACATTAAAGACACTGCTAAATGACGTAGAGAAAAATGGTGCATTTAGCGGTCATATCGTGACAGAGAAAGAACAACAGGCGATCCGTTCTCTTTTTGATATGCTCAAAGGAGCAAGTCCTGCCTATTTAAAAAAGGAATTAGAAGTAGTGAGTCAACAGATTGGAATCGAACAGCTTGAAGGAAAATCGATCGGTTATGTATTAGAAAAGCAAAAGCTTGTAAAAGAAGAGAAAGTGAAGACGAATAAGATCATTTTTAAATTAAAGGATGGCCAAACGCTTCAATCTGCGAAAAAGAAGATGAAAAGCTATGGAATCCAAGAAAACCGCGTGACATCGCAGTCAGTAAGTCCTTTGTTTAAAGGAATGTATGTCTATGATGTGCCAGCAGGGCAAGAATCAGCTGGAAAGACTTTAAAAGCAGGCAAAGCTGTGATCAAAAGCACTGCGAGAAAGCTGTCCAGCATGCCGAATGTTGAATTTGCAGAGCCTGTTCAAACGTATCGTGCACTGAGCAATGATGTGCAGTATGGATACCAGTGGCCACTGAAAAACAGTGCGCAAAACAGCGGGAAAAAAGGCGCTGATGTGAAGTTTGAACAAATGAACACACTGATTGGCACAAGCAAGATGAAGCAAACATTGATTGCAGTTGTGGATACAGGTGTAGACAGTCGTTTGACTGATCTAAGCGGGACTGTTCGTACGGACTTAGGTGCGAATCTCATTGGACGAAACAAAGATGCGATTGATGACAATGGACACGGTACGCATGTGGCCGGCATCATTGCCGCAAAAGCCGATAATCATTACTCGATGGCAGGTCTCAACCAACATACGGGCATCATTCCAGTGAAGGTGCTGGATGCCTATGGTTTTGGAGATACAGAGCATATTGCACTTGGAATCAAGCATGCAGTGGATAAAGGCGCAAAGGTCATCAATATGAGTCTTGGCGGCTACTACAGCCGGGTGATTGAATATGCAATGAACTACGCGGCTCAAAGAAATGTACTAGTGGTCGTCGCGAGTGGAAATGATGGCATTCCAGAAATGGGCTATCCTGCGACATCAAAGTACGCAATGGCCATTGGTGCAAGCAACCGTATGGATATTGCCGCTGAATTCTCAAGCTATGGTAAAGGACTGAGCATGTCTGCACCAGGATCTGATATTCCAAGCTTAATGCCAGATGGGAATGTCTCATATCTGAGCGGGACATCAATGGCGACACCATATGTGGCAGCAGCAGCAGGATTACTGCTTTCTAAAAATCCATCCTTGAAGCCAAATCAAGTAAGGAATATCTTGCAAAGCACAGCAGATAAGATCTCCTTTACATCTGTTGATGGAAAAGATGACGTTTTCTATGATGAAAACGATGAGCCAATTGTCGATCCGAAAATTCCAGGTATTGATTGGATGACAGGTCATGGCAGACTGAATGCATTTGCTGCTTTAAGTGCTGTCGAACTGAATGCATCTGTGAGCAAAGTGGAGGATCAACATCAAAAGGTGACAGGTAAAGCAAAGGCAGGCGCTGCTATTTCTGTGTATAGAGGCAAAACCCTGCTTGGAAAAGGCACAGCAGGCAAAAATGGAACTTTTAGTGTGAAGATCAAGCATCAGAACAAAAACAAAGTCCTTCACATTAAGATTTCAAAAGGAAAGGCCGCTACAACGCTCAAAACAGTCGTCAAAAAAGGCAAAGCACCAGCTAAGCCGAAAGTGGGCAAAGTAACGGTCAAAAGTAAAACGGTCAAAGGTACTGCGGGTGCAGGATTGACCATTAAAGTGAAAAACAAATCAAAGAAAGTCATCAAAACGGTGAAAACGAATAACAAGGGCGCATTTACTGCCCAAATAAAACCGCAAAAAGCCAAAACAGTCTTGTATGTGACCGCTTCTGATGTGAGAAAAAGAGAAAGCAAAGCGGTGAAGGTTGTTGTTGTGAAAAAGTAAGAGAAGAACTTCCCTTTCTAAAAAAGGGAAGTTTCAACGTGTAGACAAACCCTCGCATTCGTTGTCAGGGCTGTGCTCCGGTGCTCACGAATGTCAAATTCGCTCCGCTCCGGTGCTCGCCCTTCCTAGACTGCAAAGGTTTTCTATCACGCTGAAAAGAAGACAAAGGGCTAAAATAAAGATCATTTTAGCCCTTTGTCAACAATCTGGAACTTCCCTTTCTAAAAAAGGGAAGTTCTTTTGTTTGTTACTGGAAAAATACCAATTAATGTCGAAAGTAATATAGTAGGAAAAAAAGGAGGATTTATCGATGAAAAAAATGATGTTTGCTTTCTTTCTATCATTGCTTCTCGTATTCCCAACCTTTGCACATGCAGAGGAAACAGGAGCAGTACCAGCATCTGTACAAGTAACTAGTGTCACAGCAGCAGATAGTGGAATGGTGAATTACGGCTCTGGCAGTAAATATCGAGTGGGCTCTTATTATCCAGCTACGTTTAAAGGAACACTAAAAGATGCAAGCGGAAACCTGATGGCTAATCAGCCAATCCAGCTTTATTTTGAAGCAGCGATCAAATCATTGGCTCAAACAGCGACAGGCACAACAGACGAGAATGGACAATTTTCACTAACGATTCAAGTTCCTTCAGGTGCAGGCTACCGTACATACAATAATGCAGGCTGGTCGACACATTACTACGATATTGTTCCGGTGACGTTCACTTCAAACGACATCAAGCTATCTTCAAATGTCACAAGTGTCTACCATTTGGCATATACATTACGTAACTAATTTGCTGAGGGAGACGACTTGGCTGGAGCTTGTCGTTTTTTCATAGAAAAAAGGATGTCTCATTTGACATCCTTTTCTTTTTGTTAGCAAACCTGCTGGGCGGCAACCGAAAGAGTCGATAAACAAACACTCATCAGCCGTTACTCCCAGATTCGATCGAGCTTTTAACTTTTAATCCTGAGCTTTGATGGATAAGAACTTTCACACTTGAACGTTGATCCTTGAACATTCAGCTTTGAGCTTTTATCAAGGATCATCCAGAGATGATCAGATGAGGAGGGAATGACCTTTCCCTCGGAGGTGTTTAGTTCTATCGATTTTCGGCTCACTAACAAAATCAATTAATCGATCTGTATTTTCGTCAGTGTATTGCTTTCAGACAAGGAAAAATCAACTTCCATTTGAAAATCCTCAATTTCGTTCGAAAGCTTTTCAATCTTCACTCGAAGACGAAGCGGATCGATGATCGTTGCCTCATTTTCAGCTAGGAACGACTTGACGATCTCTTGGTTGGCAGCCGCTTGTGTTTTTCCGTCTTTTCCAAACAAGGTTTCTAAATGCTGGTCGAGTCTCTTTTTCACATCTTCATTGGTTTGTTCTGCTTTGTCTACTAGTTCTGTGTACACCTTTTTTAATTTCCGTAAATAACGAATATCGTATTCAATGGACGTCTTCCGTTCAATCGCTTCTGCCACCGTCATGCTGACACCCGCTACATCAATTGTTGTGGTCGCATTCGACACAACAATGGCTGATTTGATGGCATTCCGGCGTTTGATTAATGCTTGAATCGATTGGTCATCAGCCTTCGCCTTTTTTTCGATTTCTTCTTGATTTTGAAACCCGTGCTGTATATGTTTCCCGATCATCAATCCACCAAGTACGGCTTCATCAACGGTTCGGTTGATTCTCTTATCTAACATTTTCAGTTCACTTAATGCTCTTGTAATGGTCATTTCCATATTAGTGACAACTCCCTTGGTTCATCCTGAAAATCATAGATTCCTATCATATACCAAAGTGTGCTTCATTTTCTAGCGATATCCTTTTTTGTCAGACTGTTTTTATAGGAAAAAACCTGGCGTTATACACCAGGTTCTTCTCGTTTTTTCTGAATCCAAGCTGTCACATAATAGGCAGCATAGCAGAGCGCGATGAAAGGAATGCCGCAGATGAGGGCAATCCGCTGATTTGGATCAAAGGCAATACCGATGACAGATGCAAAACACAGGAGGAAGGCAGCAATTGGAACCACTGGATAGAGCGGGGTTCGAAAGGAAAGATCATGGAGCTGTCCGCCTTCCTGTAAAAAACTTTTCCGAAACATCAACTGTGAGGCAGCAATCCCCATCCACACGATTACAACGGCCAGTCCAGAGATCGAAACAAGGACAAGGTATACCGTTTCGGGTGCGATGACACTTGATAACAAAGAAAGAATACCGCCGATCATACTTAAAATCAGTGCATTCAAAGGAATTCCTTTTGATGTCAGCTTCGCTAGTTTCTTAGGCAGTGTCCGTTCCTCAGAAAGAGACCAGAGCATACGGGATGACGCGTATAGTCCAGAGTTTGCAGCAGATAAGATCGCTGTCAAAATGACAAAATTCATGAAATCTGCGGCATACGGAATCCCGATTCGATCAAACACCACAACAAATGGACTTTTGATCACCCCGGCTTCTTCCACTGGGATCAAGCCGGCTAAGACCACGATCGTTCCAACGAAAAACAGGACAAGACGCAGTACGGTTGTGCGAATCGCTCTTGGAATGGTCTCGTCAGGATTGACGCTTTCACCCGCAGCAATTCCAATTAACTCCGTACCTGAAAAAGCGAAATTGACGGCTAGCATCGTCATTAAAATTGGTAAAAAGCCGTTTGGGAAAAGTCCGCCTTCTCCAGTGAAGTTAGAAAAGAACGGAGCGGCCTCACCGCCCTTTAATGGAATCAAGCCAAACATCGCAGCTCCGCCAAGGATAATAAAGAGAATAATAGCCATTACTTTAATGCTGGAAAACCAAAATTCCGATTCTGCAAAGAACTTAACTGTAAAAGCATTGAGTAAAAAGATGAGAAGAGCAAAAACGCCGCTCCACATCCAAACCGATGTGTCTGGGAACCAGCGCTGCATTAAAAGGCCTGCCGCTGTAAATTCCGAACCGAGTGCCACTGTCCATGTCAGCCAGTAGAGCCAAGCGACTGTATAGCCTGTGCCGGGTCCAATGTATTTTGTTGCATACGTATGAAAGGCCCCTGTAACCGGCATTGCGACAGATAGCTCGCCTAAACAGAGCATCACGAGGTACACAATTAATGCCCCGACAAGATAGGCAAGAATCGTTCCTGCGGGTCCTGCCTGATTGATGGTATACCCAGAGCTTAAAAAGAGCCCTGTTCCAATAACGCCGCCTAGAGAAAGCATGAACAGGTGGCGGCTCGTCATTTTTCGTTGATATTGTTGTGACTGATCTTTTGCTTGTTCCATGTCTTCCCGCCCTTTTGCTTAGAAGTATGTGTGATGATTCGTGGTGCTATGATGTGGTTTGTTTTAAGATGTCCGTGATATCTTCTGGGGTCGTCCGGCAGCAGCCGCCGATGATATGCGCGCCGTCTTTGTACCATTGATGCGCACATTCACCAAATGTATGCTGAGATGTATCCCCGCTCCATACCTTTTCTTCAGGATCATATAATTCTCCTGAGTTTGGATACACGACAATCGGCTTGCTCGTCCCCTTTTTCATCTCTTGAATGAGAGAAGAGATAAATTGCGGCGGCGTACAGTTTACACCAACAGCAGCGATCTGTTCATAAGGTTCCAATGCTTGTACACATTCTCTGAGCAAATCACCTTCACTAATATGAAGGTCATCCTTCGCGCTGAAAGTAATCCAAGCACATACACCACTGAATTCATCTTGCAGCAGCTTTGCGATAGCCGTTGCTTCAATCAGACAAGGGATCGTTTCACATGCAAGAATGTCTGCACCAGCTTCTACTAATGCCTGAATTCTTGGTCTGTGAAAATCAATAAGTGCCTGCTCCGTGAGTCCGTAATTTCCCTTATATTCTGAACCATCAGACAAATAAGCGCCGAATGGCCCCACAGATCCTGCGACAAATGGTTTTGTCCGCCCTTTACGACGCGCTTCATCCTGCCAAAAAAGATCGCGTGCCTCTTTTGCTAAAGTGACAGATCGTTTCATTAGTTCAATGGCTTCTTCTTTTGTATAGCCTTTTTCAGCGAAGCCATCAATCGTTGTTTGGTAGCTCGCTGTTGTGGCACAGTCAGCTCCGGCTTGGAAGTAATCCAAGTGTACTTGCTGAATCAATTCTGGCTGTTCAATGAGTATTTTGGCTGACCATAAACGATCGTTTAAATCGCAGCCCTTTCGTTCAAGCTCCGTTGCAAGTGCACCGTCTAAAACCAAAGGTGCGTGAGGCTGTAAACGGCTTTGAATAGGATTCATCGGAATCGAACACCCTCCTTTTTAGTTGGAAATGATGGATATGATATGAGGCAGTAGTTTAAATGACTAAAGTGTTTTTGTCAAGGAGAGGAAAAAGCATGATATCGCGGAAAAACCTTGAAAACATGCGGGTTTCGGTGCATAAACATGCAGTCAAAATAATAGAAAACCAAGTCATTGACAGCTTCTAAAAAGAGATATATATTATGGAAAGGTTCATTTCAGAAAGCTTCATCAAAAGGCGCTGTCTTTTGATTTTTATTTTGTCCAACGACTGTCTTCTTTCGTGCAGAAAGAGGGTTTTTTATATGCTTAGAAAAGGAGGAAAGAAGAAATTGAAAAAATGTGTAAAAGATTTGGCTATGATTCTGATTGGTTCTTTTTTATTTGCTGCAGCAGTGAACATGTTTGTCATTCCACTTGAATTTGGTGAAGGCGGTGTAACGGGGCTGTCCATCATTTTCTATTATTTGTTTGAAATTGCACCATGGCTGACGAACCTGGTGTTTAATGCCATCCTGCTGCTTGTGGGGTATAAATATTTGGACAAGAAGACGACGATTTATACTGTGGTTGCCGTCGCAAGTAACTCCCTATTTTTACACCTGACCACAACATGGGTCGTGAATGTACATGAATTGATCATTGGAGCGATTTTCGCAGGAATTATCATCGGTATTGGAATTGGTCTTGTGCTAAGAGCAGGCGGTACAACGGCGGGTTCTGCCATACTCGGAAGAATTGCCAACAAGTATTTAGACTGGAACGTGAGCTATGCCATCTTGTTCTTTGATCTGATCGTCGTATTTGCTTCCTACTTTATTATTGGTGCGGAAAAATTAATGTTCACCATTGTGATGCTGTACGTGGCAACAAAGGTGATGGACTTTGTGATAGAAGGGCTTAACACGAAAAAGGCAGTAACGATTATTTCTTCATGCAAAGATGATATTGCTGAAGAAATCAATCACACTTTGGATCGAGGCGTGACGATTTTAAACGGACGCGGTCATTATTCAAAGGAATCGAAGGAGATTCTCTACGCAGTCATTCAAAAGCAAGAGCTCATGCGCCTAAAGAAAATCATCAAGAAAATTGATCGAGACGCATTCGTTGTTGTCCATGACGTGCGTGATGTGTTCGGAGAAGGATTTGTGAATATATAAACCTGAAAAGACCTTAACCGGGTCTTTTTTTATGCTCTATACCTCTTGTCACATTATACTATGTATTGTATAGTATAAATGGTTAGGAGTTGTAATCATGAATGCACAATTAAAAAAAGGTTTGCTGGAATTCTGTGTACTGGCGGTATTAAAGAAAGGCGATTCCTATGGTTATCAAATTATTAAAGATATGTCCCATTGTATTGAGATTTCAGAATCGACATTATATCCGATATTAAAGCGGTTAGAGCAAAACAACTATGTGGAGACCTATTCCCAGGAACATAACAGTCGATTAAGAAAGTACTACCGAATGACAAATAGCGGCCGTGAGCATATGGCGCAGTTTTTAGCGGAATGGGATCAAGTGATGGCGATTTACGACTTTATTTCTGGAGGACAGGGCAATGAATAAAAAAGAATTTTTAGCCAGCTTAGAGAAGCACCTGCATCGTCTAGGCGAAAAAGAAAGTGATCGGTTCATCGAATATTACGATGAAATGATCGAGGATTATCAGGAAGATGGCTACAGCGAACAGGAAGCTGTTCATCAAGTGGGTCAGCCTTCAATCATCGCTGAGGGGATTATGAAGGAACAAGGAATCAAAACTGCTCAGGTGCCGACGTTCGGAGAAAAAGCTACAAGGCTTTCCATTCTCATTTTGGGCTTTCCGTTATGGGGAAGTATTTTAGCAACGGTCATTCTGCTGATTCTTTCTGTCTATATGGTGGTTTGGTGCGTTCCGCTCGTCACAGGTGCATTGACGCTCACTGGTCTGCTCGGAGGTTTTTGGAGCATCATTGGTTCTCCATTTATTTTTCAGGACGGTTTGCATGTGGTGGTGACGCAGGTTGGAGTGGGTATTCTTCTATTAGGTGTCGGATTATTATGCGGAATTGCCACGGTGTATTTGACAAAGTTATTTGTGCAAATGACTGTTCAAACCACTAAGGCATTCATGGGAATGTTTAGAAAGAAGGTCGTGAGAATATGAACGTGAATGAATTCAAAAAGCAATGCTTTAAATGGGGCATGATCTTCACAGTTGTAGGAGGCATTGTAACGGCGATTGGGTTTGGGCTATCAGGTTTTGATCCAGACGCATATCACACAAAAAACGAGAACAACGTGTTCCGCACCATCAATTGGTAGCAACGCGCTATAATGAACTAAAAAAACCCGCTTATGCGGGTCTTTTTGTTGCTCGGGCCACAAAGAAGAAATAACAGCAAAGTGCACCTAGGTCACAAAGCATAATGATCAGGCCCATTGGAAAGGCTGTTTGGCTTCCCGCTAGTCCGACAAGAGGTGTCATGCATGCGCCTAGCAGCATTTGTGCCACCCCGATGAGGGCAGCTGCACTTCCTGCATGCGCTCCGTGATGCTGCATCGCAAGAGACGGCGCGGACGTACCGACAATTCCGACGCTTGAGACAACAAAAAACAATGGAATGAGAATGCCATACAACCCTGCATCAATGGAGATCATCAAAAATAAGGAGACGCCGCCTAAGGCAGCTGTCAGCAATCCAATGCGAAGAACTTTCTCTTCGCCGATTTTTACAGCGACACGGGCAAATACTTGTCCAGCCGTGATGATGCCAAGACTATTCACCGCAAAGGCAGCACTAAATCCTTGTGGAGAAAGGTGGAAAAGATCCTGGAGCACAAACGGTGAGCCAGAAATATAGGCAAACATCGCTGCGAATACAAGACCCTGCGAGAGGGCATACCCAACAAAGAGACGATCACTCGCTAAAATTTTCATGGCACCAACAATCTGTTGAAAGCCCCCAGTCTGTCTGCGCTCCACAGGTAAACTTTCTTGTAGTGAAAAAATGGATCTCAGCAGCATCAAGGCCCCGAGAATTCCTAGTAGAACAAATACACTCTGCCATGTTGTAAAGCGTAAAATCTGTCCGCCCACAATAGGTGCCGCTGCCGGAGCAACCCCGTTGACCAACATCAGCAGTGCAAAGAATTTCGTCATTTCTGATCCTTCATAATGATCTCGCACAATGGCTCGTGCAATGACAATGCCAGCTGAACCAGCGAGCCCTTGAATCAATCTTAAGAGGATGAACATCCAAATCGATGTGACTACCGTACATAAAAGTGATGAGGCTATAAAAATGATTAAGCCGATCATCAGCGGTTTTCTTCTGCCGATCGTATCACTAATAGGACCTGCAATCAGCTGTCCAAGCGCCAGTCCAATAAGACAAGCCATAAGACTTAATTGGGACAAAGCCGTGCTTGCTTCAAAATCACGCGCAATATTAGGCAAAGCAGGTAAATACATATCCATTGCAAGCGGTGCAAGGGCTGTTAAAGACCCAAGCAATGCAGCAAGGAGAAATCGATTTTTTTTCGATTCTTGGGGATAAGATAAAGAACTCATATGATCACTACACTCCTCGTATACTTCCTCAAAACAGCATAATGAATCAAGCGTTCCTTTTCAATAGAAATTTTCAAAGATGGATTCCGTGCAAAATGATTGATCTTTCGAATGAGACTCTTTACATTGAATGAGTAGAGAAAAGAACAAGGTCATCGACATGCAGTATTTGCATGATACGTATATCTAGCAATAAACAACAGGAGGTGCTGACATGAAGCAGCAAGAGCTGATCATTCGTCAAGCAGTCAAAGAAGATCATGAAGCGGTCAGGCATGTACTAATCAAATCCTATTCACAGTATGAGCCTCAATTTACAGAGGAAGGCTGGCAAAATTATTCTGCTGCGCTTGCAGCAGCTGTAGATAATCCGAACATGGAGCTGATGCTTGTGGCGGAGCTTGAAGGCAAGGTCGTGGGGACGCTTCAAATGTTCCGGTCATCAGAGCAAGCGTATGACAAACCCGAAATGGGCATTACATCAGCCATCGTCCGGTTTTTAGGAGTAGATCCCGATGTTAGGGGAAAAGGAATTGCAGAGTCATTGTTACGTAAAAGTATTGAACTTACGCAATCATGGGGCGAAAATGTCCTGTATCTTCATACATCTGATAAAATGCAGGCTGCCATTCGTCTATATGAAAGAATGGGCTTTGAGCGTGCACTAGATAAAGAATTTGTGAATCAAAATGGGACGCATGTCAAGAGCTATCAATATGTCATCCAGAAAGAACAGCCGGCAGGTTCATCACATCACTCGTAATAAAAGGAAGAGCAAGTCCTTCAGGGACAGCTCTTCCTTTTTTCAATTTACGCCCACAGTACAAGCGCCCAATATGATACCCCCCCCACGAAATTAAACCGAACATGACTTTTAACACGCGTTTGTAAAGGGACAGCTTTCGTTCTCTCTTCGTTTTCACCAGCCGCCAATAAAAGGCATAGCTGCATAAAAAGAGGATGATTTGTCCAAGCTCTGTAAGGTTTTCAAAAATCGTGATTCCGTTCATTTATTTCACTTCATCATAGGTCTTCCATAAGTAAATGCAGCAACCCTTTATTTCTTCAAAAAAAATCGGTGTATACTGGAAAGAGAGAAACTAGATGCAGAGGGAGTTGTGACATGTTGTTTTCGCTACATGCGGATCGTTGGGATGAAGTAATCGAGAGGAAAATCAAATACGATCAGAAGGTCGTGGAATATACTTGTCAGCTGTTAGACGCACAGGAGCAGCAGGCTGTGCTGTTTCACAAGATCGAAGACACGTTTACGATGAGGGCAGGTGATGGTGCTCTGACCATTCCAAAAGGGAGCTATACGACCGCTTATTATTGGAAGGATCGACCTTACAATATTTACTTCTGGAGGGATGATCAAGGGAAGGAACTTGGGTCTTATTTTAATATTGTGGGGAATACATGGTTCAACGGCCAGCTGGTCATATTTGAAGACCTCATTATTGATCTTCTCGTTCTGCCGAATGGTCATTTCTTTGTGTTGGATGAAGATGAATTGCCGGAGAGTTTAGCGGCTTTTGAACAAGGTTCAGTGCGCCGGGCATTAGAGGGTGTGATGGCTTCGTTAGAAAGCATACTTGATCAAGTGAGGGCAGATGCCGAAGGAAAATATCATCACAGCTTGTTTGAGCCGATGTTGAAATAGAAAAAACGATTCCTTTCAGGCGAGGAATCGTTTTTTTCTGTCAAACCTTGATACGGTTTAATCGTTTCTGTAAGTTGGTTTTCGTTTTGGAAGCTTTTAGCTGTTTGACAGCGGTTTGAGCCGCTGCTTTTGTTTTCTTTGTTCGTTTGGCTTCCGCTTTTTTGACCTTTTGTTTGGCGTCTGTCACTTTCTTTTGATAGGCGACCTGTTTTTTGACTTTGTCGAGCCGGTTTTGCAGACTTGTTTTTTCTTTGCCTTTGTTTAGCTTTTTGATAGCCGTTTGGGCGCTTTTAATGGCCCCTTGTGTTTTGCTTTTTTCGGCTGTTTGAACCTTTGCACGTGCGGAACGGATATCAATGGTTCCTTGTACCTTTTTCACCCGTTCGGTGAGTGCTGTTTTTTGTTTACTTGCAGTGAGTCTGCCAATTCTCGTTTTGGCTTGATTGACATCTGCCTGCTTTTTAGATGTTTCGGCTGTTTTGACAGCGCTGGTCGCAGCCTTCAAAAAGCTTGATTGTGGTATATATTGCATGCGGCCATAGCCGAATTGTGGATCCCTTCCTTTTGCGCCAAGATCCACTGTATAGCTGCGCAATAAGGTGCGAAGCTGTACATTTGTTTTCTTCGGATGAAGCTGTTTCAACAGTGCCAGCATGCCTGTGACATGCGGTGCAGCTTGTGATGTACCTGTTGCATACCAATATTCATTCTTTAAATAAGTGCTAATGACGTTCTGGCCAGGGGCAGAAAATTCAATGCCTTTCCCTGTATTTGAGAGAGACGCGAGTTTGTCTTTGTCCGTCGTTGCAGAAACGGCAATGACGCTATTGTAAGCGGCAGGGTAGCTAATATAATTCTTCTTCCCATCATTCCCGCTTGCAGCGACCACAAGCAGTCCTTTTTTGTATGCCGCATCCACTGCTGAATGCAAGATGGGGATATTGTCTTCAAAACTTAGGCTTAAATTCATAATATCCATCTTGTTGTTAATGGCCCAATCGATTCCTCGAAGCAGGCTGTACAAGTCGCCTTCTCCCTTTTTATCTAACACTTTTACAGCATACAGCTTCGCACCAGAAGCGACGCCGACTGTGCCATAATCGTTATTGAGCGCACCAATCGTGCCTGCGACATGTGTGCCATGCCCTTGATCATCTTTATAGGAAGTTGTGTACTTCACAAATGATTTCCCGCCGGATATCTTTAAATCCTCATGTGGAGAAATACCAGTATCTAAAACAGCTACCTTCACATTTTTCCCCGTGACGCCTTCTTTTATCGCTTGCTTTACATTCAGCTTTTGCAAGTTGTAAGATTGTTGAACCAAAAAATTCTGACCCGTAGCGGCAGCGGTTTTTTTCATAGTAGAAGAAGCGAGTTTAACCTTTATGTTTTTTGAGACATAAGCGATGTTTGGATCTTTTTTGAGTGAGGTGACCGCTTGTTCATCTGCTGTCACAGCGACAACGGGAAGATGTATGTACTGAGCGTTCACTTTTTCACTTTCTTCAATAGCCGTTTGCTTTCCTTTTTGGTTTTTATAGACGATGATGATATCTGTTTCTTTTGGCGGTGCAGCTGCCTGCGAATGGTAAGGCAAGGCAGTTGTCAACGCAAGAAGAAACGCGATGACTACGACGATTTTCTTTTTCAAGGCGATAGCCCCTTGCATACGATGACCTCCGTCTTTTTTTCTCTATTATATCGGAGAAATGAGAAGGATGGTTAGAAGAATCATATTGTTTGTCAGAAAGTTTTTTTACAAGTAACCTGAAATTGAAATTCATACAAATCTAGTAGACAATAGAGAGATCATAATAAGAGAAAGTAGGATATGCTGATGAACGTAAAAGAGTATATGACGTATGATGCGACTGGCTTGGCAGCACTTGTACGGAAGAAGCAGGTAACGCCAGACGAGCTTGTACAGGCTGCATTTGCTAGATTGAATGAGGTCAATCCTGAACTAAATGCGGTGATTCAGACAAGGCAAGATCAAGTATTAAAAGAAATCAAGACATTACATACGAATCAGCCGTTTGCGGGCGTTCCATTTGTACTGAAAAATATATCGCAAGGGATGGAAAATGAACCGCTGACAGCAGGTGCTGCATTGTTAAAGGATGTAAAGGCAAAAACGGATTCCCACTTTGTCCATCGATTGAAGCAGGCTGGATTTCTCATGATGGGGCATACAAACACACCAGAATTCGGTTTAAGGAATGTAACAGAACCTTCTTTACATGGTCCAACGAGGAACCCTTGGCATCCTGACTATTCCCCTGGCGGTTCAAGCGGCGGGACGGCAGCAGCTGTTGCAAGCGGCATCGTACCGGCTGGTGGAGCAAGTGATGGCGGTGGGTCCATTCGGATTCCAGCATCCTTTACAGGTTTGTTCGGTCTCAAACCAACGAGAGGAAGAACGCCGGTAGGACCAGGCGCAGGAAGGCAGTGGCAAGGGGCTTCCATTGATTTTACACTCACAAAAACAGTGCGGGACAGTGCAGCCCTTCTTGATCTGCTTCAAGTCATTCAGCCTGAAGCGGCTTTCCAAACGCCGTTATACGACGGCAGCTATCAAGAAGATCTAGTGAAATGTACATCTTCTATGCGAATTGCTTACAGTATAGAATCTCCAGTAGGTACGAAGGTTAGTGAGGAAGCGAAGCAGGCGGTTCAGCAAACAGTGAAATGGCTGAGTGACCAAGGGCACCAAGTAGAAGAAGCGAAGCCGGCAATTGACGGGATCCATCTGATGCAGCAATACTACGTCATGAACAGCGGAGAAATGTCTGCATTATTCACGTCCTTGGCTCGTTCATTAGGACGTCCAGTCAATCCGGAGGAAACGGACATCGTCGCATGGGTGCTGGCGGAGGCTGGCAAGAATGTGACCGCTGCTGCTTATACAGAAAGTCTTGATGCGTGGGATATGGCGGCTGCACAAATGGCATCATTTCATCAAACGTACGATCTTTTTGTGACACCAGCTACTGCCTATTCAGCTCCAAAGATTGGTGAGCTGATGCATTCGAAAGAGGAAACCACGGAACTTTTACGTGTGTCATCCCTCTCAATGCAAGCGCAGCAGGATCTTATTTATGACATGTTCTTAAAGAGTCTGACCTACACACCATTTACACAGCTTGCCAACTTAACGGGTCAGCCTTCTATGAGTGTTCCTGTTCATCTCACTGAAGCGGGCATGCCTTTAGGGGTACAGGTGACAGCACCAAAGGGAAAAGAGGACTGGCTGCTTCGGCTTGCAGCAGAAATGGAGACATCCTCGATTTGGAAAGGAACAAATCAAATCATACGTTGAAACGACATTTGTCTATGGAGGGAAAGGAGTGTCACACGTGAGTACGAAGGACAGAATCATTCAAACGGCTGCACTTCTTTTACGAAAACAGGGGTATCATGCGACAGGATTGAATCAAATTATTAGAGAGAGCGGCACGCCTAAAGGATCTCTTTATTATTACTTTCCAAACGGAAAAGAAGAGCTAGCCATAGCAGCCGTTGAATATATTAGTCAAAAGGTCATCGATCGAATTGAAGAAAGTTTTGCCTATTCGGATGACCCTTATATCGCCATCGACCGTTTTATGACAAACATCATTCGGGGATTTATGGAGCAAGAAAGTGAAAGAGGGATTCCGATTGTCTTGCTGGCGGCAGAATCCAAGCCAGAACATAAGCAGCTTCATGCTGCATGCAAACAAGAAATGATCCGCTGGCAAGAGCTTGTGAAAGAAAAGCTAATGAACAGCGGATATGAAGAAAACAAAGCGGATGAGCTGGCTTCTCTCCTTCATTCAATGGTGATTGGGGGTCTATCGATGACCACAGCACTCAAACAAACGACCCCGTTAGAACACGTAAAGTGTTACCTTAGACACTTATTTATGCGAGAAGAGTAAAATCTCTCGCATATTGTCTATCTATTATATCAATTGGTCTATATAATAAAGATAGTCAATTAGTCATGAGGAGTGATGGGATGTCGGAGCAACCGCAATCAATCAAGCAATCCGAAGATACCTATTTTTATACCGTGTCTGGTTCAGGGAAGCTGTATGGGCTTGAAAATCAGCTTGTTCATGTGCTGGCAGAAGCAAATCAAACGAATCAGCTGTTTGAGCTTGTCTTAATCACAGGTGGGAAAGGGGCTTATTTTCCACTTCATTGTCATGAGCACTTATTTGAAACCATTTTCGTGCTGGAAGGAAAGCTTGAAGTGATACTGGACGGTAAAAAATATATGGTCACAGCCTTCGATTATATTCATATCCCGCCTAAAACGATTCATGGCTACAGAATGCATAGTCACAAAACAAGGTTTATTTCATATACGTTGGGCGGACAAATGACAGATGTCTATCAGCAAATTGGGAAGAGGCTTCAGCAGAACGAATGGCTGATGACTGATCATGCTTTCGATGCAGCCAGCTTTGAACAAGCTGAAAAAGAAAGCGATCTCATATTGATGCATGGTATCCGGCAGCTGTCAAATACAACCAAGCCCTCCGTTTTATTTCATAGTCAGCTCCCTCAGGCGGTGCAGCCCTATGTATTAGAGGCTGGTGAAGGGAAGCAATATATCGTGGATGGTCAGCTTCATGAGCTGATCGCAACAACAGAAACAACTGGAGGCGGGTTCAGCCATTTTGTGATTGAAGGCGCGAAGGGAAAGTATTTTCCTCCGCATTATCATCAAGTACATACAGAAGCACTCTATTGCGTTGAAGGAAAAATGAACCTTCAATTGAACGGAGAGGATATTTGCCTGATGCCGGGTGATTTTGCCTATATACCGCCGGATACGATTCATTCTTATGAATTCGTTTCCCATTCTAATAAATTTTTGCTTTTACTGCTCCCTGGAAAGATTGAGCAGTTGTATGAGCAGTTTGAAGAATCACAAAGCCCGAGTATATGTCCTTATTTTATTCAAGAAGGGAACTTGATGATCGATCGAGAGACTTCCTCTCAATATGATTTGGTTTTTGTCGAAAAAGGATAAATATGTAACGCGTTACACATGATTGAATAAGCACCTGTCGAACCCATCGACGGGCTTTTTTGTTTTTCAAATATTCCTGATCTGATGCATGAACCATCCATTCCAGGTGAAGCTATGTACAGATGATTTTCGCTAAAGGAGGAAATGCATGTGAGAGCTGTTACTTACCAAGGGAAAAATAGAATTGCAGTGAAGAAAGTAGATGCGCCATCTATTCAAGATCGGGAAGATGTGATCATACGAATTACATCAACAGCAATTTGTGGATCTGATTTACATTTGTATCAGGGGAACTTCCCGCTTCCAATCGGCTATGTGATTGGGCATGAGCCAATGGGGATTGTGGAGGAAGTTGGACCGGATGTCACGGCAGTAAAAAAGGGAGATCGTGTCGTTATTCCATTTACCGTTGCATGTGGTCAATGCCAATATTGTCATCATCACTTAGAAAGCCAATGCGACAACTCAAACCCGCACTACGATTCGGGTGGACTTTTTGGATATAGTGAGAAATATGGGAACTATCCTGGAGGACAGGCAGAGTATTTACGCGTGCCTTTTGGAAATTACACCCCGTTTAAGATCCCAGATGATTGTGAGCTGGAGGATGAACAATTGCTGTTCTTATCGGATGTTCTTCCAACTGCGTATTGGAGCGTGGAGCACGCAGGTGTGAAAAAAGGTGATACGGTCATTGTGTTAGGCTGTGGACCTGTTGGGTTAATGGCGCAGCAATTTGCATGGCAAAAAGGGGCAGAACGTGTGATTGCGGTCGATTACATTGATTACCGTCTGCGACATGCAAAACGGATGAGCGGCGTAGAAGTATTTGATTTTACAGAAGATCCCGACATGGGAGAAACGTTAAAGGAGCTCACCAAGGGTGGAGCCGATGTTGTGATCGATTGTGTGGGAATGGACGGGAAGAAATCACCGCTTGAAAAAATTGAGCAGAAACTCAAGCTGCAAGGCGGAACGATTGGACCCATTCAAATTGCCACAAAAGCCGTCCGCAAATGTGGGACAGTGCAGATGACTGGTGTGTACGGCGGCCTATACAATATGTTCCCATTAGGTGCCTTTTTCGCAAGAAACGTCACCCTGAAAATGGGACAGGCTCCGGCGAGAGGCTACATGTCAAAGCTCTATCAAAAAGTGACAACTGGTGAAATTGATCCTAGAGCGATCATCACACATCAATTGCCATTAGATGATGCCGCTCATGCGTATCACATATTTAATGAAAAGAAGGATGATTGTATAAAGGTCATCTTAAAGCCATAAAAAGAAGGCTTAGGAATATTCCTAAGCCTCAGCAAGTAGACAAACCCTCGCATTCGGTGTCAGGTCTGCGTTCCGGTGCTTACGAATGTAAATTCGCTCCGCTCCGGTACTCGTCCTTCCTAGACTGCAAAGGTTTTCTATCACGCTGAAAAGAAGACAAAGGCTTAGGAGGTTTCCTAAGCCTTTAATGTGTGCTCGTCCATCATTTTTTCGATTAATTCAAAAAATGTTTTTTTATCTTCTTCTGAAAGATGGTTGAACAGCTGATTGACAAGCAGCTGGCGGTTGTCGATCATTTGTTTTGCGATTTGTTCACCTGATTCAGAGAGTGTAATCCATACAGTACGGCGGTCATTATTATTTCGAGAGCGGATAATCAGCCCTTCATCTTCTAAGTGATTGAGAGCGGTTGTTGTTGCAGAGGGAGATAATGAAACTTCCTGCAGAATATTTTTCACAGTACATGTTTGATGGCGATAAATGATGCGTAAAATAAACCCTTTCACATTCGTGACGTTTTTCGGGATGTTCTCTTCATCTATTTGCTTCGTCGCCTTTAAATACTTTGTCAGCGCATGGTCTAATAAACTTGCCTCTAGCTCGAAATGTTGCATTCTCCATACCTCTTTTCCTATTGCGTTCGCATTTTCCGATCAATTACTAGGTCTATCTTATCATAATAGTTATCATCATTTAAACCAAAATGGAAGACGGCTATAAAATTACCTATATTATCAATTAATATAAAGAACAATTCCAAAATGAAATGGTTTTACTTTCAGCTGGTTTTATTTTAGAATGTGAATGAGATAAAATCTGCCAACCCCATTCACTGGAAATTGGCTATTGTAAATCAAACGTTTGGAGATGAAGATATTGAATACTTTACAGGCATTACTTAACGACAGAATGGAACGCTCTTCACAAATTGAAGCGGTAACTGGCGGGGGTGTGTCTTATACATTTGAAGAATATGCAAAACGCATTGACCAGCTCGCTCATTACTTATATCAAAAGGGGATTCGAAAAGGAGACCGCGTTTGCTTTATTTGTCAAAACCATCATCACTTTTCAACGATTATGCTGGCAGCCATCAAAGCAGGTGCAGTCGCAGTTCCGCTTAGCTGGCAGCTTACTTCTTTTGAGCTGGAAGGTATTTTGAAAAAAGCAGAGCCAAAGGCTTTATTTTTTGACCGTGAATTCCGTGACATCATTGCGGCAGTGAATGTGTCTTTAGAAGATTGTCTGATGGTGGAATCCGGTGCCAATGCGAAAACAACCCAGCTGTTTGAAGACATTTTGGCTTCAAATGATGGAAGTCATCTTGCTGATGAGGTATCAGAAGAGGATTTAGCGATGATTTTATTCACTTCTGGAACAACGGGCAATCCAAAGGGCTGTATGGTCGGGCATGGACGAATTTATCAATTTTTAACAAGACATGGGAATCGAGGATTTGATCTGAAAGGAAAACGGTACTTGGCGAGTCATCCGCTGTATCATATGAGTTCAATTAATCATCTGATCGCAGCTGCGATTGAAGGGTATACGCTTGTCTTCTTACATGATGCAACACCGAAACGCATTTTAGAAACGATTGAGAAAGAAAGAATTACGTTCATGATGGCTTTCCCATCAGCTTACACGTACATGCTAGAAGAAATGAAACGCGGTTCGTACGATCTCTCATCTTTTGAAATTGCGATTTCTGGCGGTACGAAGGTGCCGGTACGCTTAATTAAAGATTACAAAGAAGCAGGCATTCAGATGATGCATGGCTATGGAAGTACGGAAGCATGGGTTGTGAGTGCGTGGCATCCAGCGATGGGCGAGGATAAAATGGGCTCTGCAGGTAAAGTGGATCCGGATGTAGAAGTGAAAATCGTGCACCCTGAGACAGAGGAGACATTGCCAGCTGGAGAAATTGGCGAAGTCGTTATGAGAAGTCCATTTTATTTCCTAGGCTACTATCATCAGCCTGACGCTACAGAGAAAGTGCTGAAAGATGGCTGGTTCCATATGGGGGATGCAGGCTATCTAGATAAAGACGGTTTTCTTTTCATCACAGGCAGATACAAAGATGTGATTCTGTACGGCGGGGATAATATCTATCCTGACCAAGTAGAAGAGATTATTGAACAAATTCCAGGTGTGATTGAGTCAGCTGTCATCGGGGTACCGGACGAATTATATGGGGAAGTGCCAAGTGCGTATATCGTAAAAGACGAATCCTTCGATTTCTGCGAAGAAGATGTGGTGAACTATTGCCAGGAACGTTTGGCAGATTACAAAGTGCCCTCCATTCATTTCACACAGGAGCTGCCAAAAAACAAGCTTGGTAAAATCATGAAGAAAGATTTACGTGAATTGGTTGTGAATGCGTAGTACCTATTCTGCTATAATGAAATTTGAATGATTTTTTGTTTTTCTAACGTTTTGGAGGGAAAGGGTTTGCGACATATTCTTCGTAAGAAACACATTCACGATTTGTTAGAACAGAGCAGGCAGCAAAAGGTAAAGAGAACGCTGGGCGGGCTCGATCTCACGCTCCTGGGTATAGGGGCAGTGATCGGCACGGGGGTCATGGTGTTAACCGGAATTACAGCGGCTAAGGATGCAGGACCGGCTGTCATTTTCTCCTTTGCCATTGCAGCGATTGTGTGCAGTTTGGCAGCACTTTGCTATGCAGAAATGGCTTCAGCGCTGCCTGTATTCGGCAGTGCGTACATTTATTCATATACAACGATGGGTGAGCTTGTCGGGCATCTGATGGGATGGACTTTATTGTCCGTTTATATGCTGACTGCTTCAGCTGTCGCCAGTGGCTGGTCGAGTTATTTCAACAGCTTGCTTGAGGGGTTTGGCATTTCGATTCCCCATCAATTTTTAGCGGGGCCAGAACAAGGCGGATACATGAATCTGCCAGCCATTATCATTGCCTTACTGATTGCGTGGATCTTATCTAGAGGAACGAAGGAAAGTAAAAAATTCAATAATATCATGGTGTTTGTGAAACTCGGTATTATTGTTCTTTTCATTGTAGTGGGCGGGTTTTATGTACAGCCATCCAATTGGCAGCCGTTTATGCCATTTGGTGCAGAAGGCGTCATTGCCGGTGCTGCTGCTGTGTTTTTTGCCTTTTTAGGATTTGATGCGATTTCTGCTTCTGCGGAAGAGGTAAAAAATCCGCAGCGGAATCTGCCGATTGGTATTATCGGCTCATTACTCATTTGCACGATCATTTACATTGTCGTTTGTTTGATCATGACAGGTATGGTGCACTATACAAAACTGAATGTCACAGAGGCTATGTCCTATGTGCTGCAAAGTGTACATCAAAATAGCGTAGCCGGTATTATTTCTGTCGGTGCGGTCATTGGATTGATGGCTGTGATTTTCGCCAATAATTATGCAGCAACTCGAATTGCCTATGCGATGGGCCGAGACGGTCTTTTGCCTAAAGTGTTTTCGAAAACAAACAAAAGCGATACGCCTGTTGCAAGCATATGGATGATTGGCGGCATGACAGCTGTTATTTCAGGGTTTATTGATTTAAAGGACTTGTCGAATTTAGCGAATATCGGTGCTTTATTGACGTTTGCAATGGTGAGTTTATCTGTGCTCATTTTGAGAAAGACACATCAGCAGCTTGAGAGGGGATTCCGGGTTCCATTTGTGCCGGTCTTGCCGATTATTTCAATGGGCTGCTGCTTGTTCCTTATGCTCAACTTACCAGGCCGGACGTGGCTTTACTTTGGAGTTTGGCTGTTAATCGGTGTCGTCATGTACGCAGCGTATTCAAACAAACATAGTGAATTAGCGAAATCTTCATGAGAAAAAGGTGCAAATCCGTTGACGATTTGTGCCTTTTTTCATACGATTTGGGATAAGCTATAAAAGAGAAGATGGACGGAAACAAGAGGAGGATGAAGGGTATGATTAGCGTTAGTCCTTATATTGTGGTAGACGATGTGAAGGAATCTCTTCAATATTATCAAGGAATTTTTGGCGGAGATATTCATATTTTAAATGAACATCAAGACCGTGTGCTGCATGCGGAACTTCACCTTGGAGAATCATTGCTTCACTTTTCAGATACGTTTGGCCGCACACCAAAGCCCGAACATCTCAGATTGATTATGCAGTTTGACAATGAAGAAGAACTAAAGGCTGTATATGAAGCGCTAGAAGCTGATGGAGATGTACTGGTCGAATTACAGGATACGTTCTTTGGCGCACTTCACGGACAAGTACAGGACCGCAAAAATGGGTTGATCTGGGTGCTGAATTATATGAAATAGATGAAGACAAAGAGCTAAATAAAGATCATGCAATGATATAAAAATAAAAAATGATTGTGGACACAGCAACCTCAAAAAACAATTCCCTTATATTTACCTTAAAATCTATTGAATATCCAATTAATGTAATATAATATATAATTTGTTATTCAATTGAATTTCTAATAAACTATAAGGAGTATTGGACTTGATCAAAAAAATAATACCCACACTACTAGCACTATCTGTATTTACTTTTGTTTTACAAGCACCAGCAAAGGCAACAGAAAACGAAAATATTATGATTAACCCAAATGATTTAGTATCCTCTGAAAATAATTAAAAGGTGATAAATCTATGTATGATCTCTTTTCAGCAAAATTATTGTTTGAATCCATACCGTCTCCCAAAGTTAGACCTGATAAGATATTTGAAGAAAGAATCGTATTAATTAAAGCAAAAGATCAAGATGAAGTTAAAAAAATTATAGAAAAAAGTTTTCCAGAAGAAACATTTGGAAATGGGGATTACGGACAAACAACAAAAAAATTAGTAGCAATCCTAGATATATTTGAACTTGTAGACAATTTAGAAGAAGAACCACTTCACTTAAGTGAAGTGTATTGTCGTTATCTTTCATTTGATGAAGAAATATCTCCAAAAGAAGCAATAGAAAAATATTCTCTAGATAAATAAAAATCGTAAAAAAAGCAGACTGATTAGAGTCTGCTTTTTTAGTTATTTAGTCATTTAGCACAAATACATATCTTCTCTGTTTCTTTCGCAATAAGGCACCAATTCGCTGTTCAAGGATCCTTGGTCAAAATTCTAAGACCTTCACTATTGTGAAGGTTTTTTTGGGAGTGTTTTTATTTTCTGAAAAATGGAAAATATGCTATGTTGGAAGAATAAAAGAACAAGGAGAAGGGTGGCAAAGGGATGGAGCAAATTGAATTTCAATCGATCCAAACAAATGGTGTAACACTTCACACAGCAATGGCTGGACCTGAGGATGGCCCGCTGCTTGTACTGCTGCACGGGTTTCCTGAGTTCTGGTACGGCTGGAAGAACCAAATCATGCCCCTCGCTGAGGCAGGCTATCGTGTCGTCGTTCCTGATCAAAGGGGCTACCATCTAAGTGATAAGCCAGAAGGAATCGAATCCTACGTATTAGATCAACTGAGAGATGATATCGTAGGGCTGATTAAGACGCTTAGTCCGAATCAAAAGGCGATTGTGGGTGGTCATGATTGGGGCGGAGCAGTTGCTTGGCATTTGGCATCCACACGTTCTCAATATGTAGAGAAATTAATCATTGTCAACATGCCGCATCCGCGGGTCATGATGAAGGTTCTTCCGTTTTATCCCCCGCAGTGGAAGAAAAGCTCCTATATCGCTTTCTTTCAGCTTCCGAATGTGCCAGAGGTAGCACTTCAAGAAAATCACTACCAACGGCTGGATGAAGCCATTGGGCTGTCTGCACGACCACACCTATTTACAAAAGAAGATGTATCAAGATATAAGCTGGCTTGGACGCAGCCGGGTGCCATGACCTCAATGCTGAATTGGTATCGTGCCATCAAAAAAGGCGGCTTTGAAAAGCCGATATCTAAACGCATTTTAGTACCTGTTCGCATGATCTGGGGGATGGAGGACAAGTTTTTAAGCAGAAAGCTGGCGAAGGAATCGATGAAGATTTGCCCAAATGGTCAGCTGATTTTTGTCGATGATGCATCTCATTGGATCAATCATGAAAAGCCAGAAGTGGTGAACAAACTCATACTCGAATTTTTGAACTAAAGAAAAAAGCTCTGGTCAGACGACCAGAGCTTTTGTGATTTATCCGATATGATTCTTTTTCAACGAAGCAGGTTCGTCGTCCCAGCATTCAATGTTCTCATTGTTTGGAACGGCATTTTTATAAAAGACTGGATCTTTCCCCTCTTTTTTCTGCCGTGAATAATCCTTTAATGCTGCAAAGGCGACTTTAGACAGCATGGTAATGGCAATGAGGTTGACGATGACCATTAACCCCATAAACAGGTCGGCAAGATTCCAAACAAAAGGAACACTTGCTACAGCACCGAATAAAACCATGACAATTACCGCAATACGGTATCCAATCAACCATGCTTTGCTTGATTTAAGGAACTCAATGTTCGTTTCACCATAGTAATAATTCCCGATCAGCGTACTAAACGCAAATAAGAAAACCATAATGGCAAGAACACCAGAAGCCCAAGGACCGATGTGTTCACTCAAAGATGCTTGAGTGAGCTCAATACCTGTTAATTTTGTCGTTTTATATGCACTTGAGAAAAGGACGATAAAGGCAGTACTTGTACAAATAATCAGGGTATCAATTAAGACACCAAATGCTTGAATCAGTCCTTGCTTTACAGGGTGGCTCGTCACGGCAGCTGCAGCAGCGTTTGGTGCGCTACCCATCCCAGCTTCGTTTGAGAATAGACCCCGTTTGATTCCTTCCATAATGACGGCACCCATCGTACCACCTGCAAACTGCTCAATACCGAATGCATGTGAAATAATAGTATGGACAACACCAGGCAGTTCAGTAATGTTTGTAATCATGACAAAAAGAGCAATACCAATATAAGCGACAGCTAAGAAGACCACAATGTATTCTGCCATCTTGGCAATCGTTTTGACCCCGCCGAAAATGATGATACTAAATCCAATAGCCATAATGACGCCTACGACCAAACGATTTGTGCCAAATGAATTTTCAAAAGCAATGGTAATGGTGTTCGACTGTACAGCATTAAAGACAATACCGAAAGAAATGGTGATTAATACAGCAAACAAAATCCCCATCCAGCGTTTCTTTAAGCCTCTTTCAATATAGTAAGCGGGACCACCGCGAAAGCCTGATGCATCTTTTACTTTATACACTTGGGCAAGCGTACTTTCAACAAAGCTTGACGCGGAACCGATAATGGCTAGGATCCACATCCAAAAAATAGCGCCAGGACCACCCATGGCAATTGCGATCGCAATCCCAGTAATGTTCCCAGTTCCAACCCGAGCCGCCATACTAATAGCAAAGGCTTGGAATGGTGATACGCCAGATTTTTGTTTATTTGTTCCTTCTTTCAGAACGATCACCATTTCCTTAAGCATACGCACTTGAAGGAAACGAGACCTGAATGTGAAATAAAGGCCGACAAGAATTAATAGTGCAACAATAATATATGACCATAGAAAACCATTTGTTGTTGTTAATAAACCATTCATAACATCACCTCTTCTAATTCATCCTATTTCTTTAAAAAATACTGAGATCCCACTCTTTGGCGAGCTTTTTCAGCATCATGACACCGGTAATACTATTTCCACAATCGTCAATGGCGGGACCATAAATACCGATTCCACAGCCTGTCTGAAACGGGAATTCTCTTCTTGCGCTTGGCGGAACGCAAGCCATAATTCCTCCAGACACACCACTTTTGGCTGGTACGCCTACGAAAGCAGCAAAATTACCTGATGCATTATACATGCCGCATGTCAGCATCAATGCCTTTGTTAGTCTTGCGATATCTTTTGGGATGACTTGGACTTGTTTAAAGGGATGGTAGCCATCACTTGAAATAATTAGTCCAATCAAGGCGATGTCCTCAGTTGTGACCTCGATGGAACATTGCTTTAAATACACTTCTAATGTGTCCTCGACATCTGATTCTAAGTAATTGGTTTCTTTTAAGTAATAAGCAAGAGCACGGTTGCGGTGCGCAGTTGCCCATTCTGATTGATAAACCTCTTCATTAACAGATGGACGCTTTCCTATTAAGTTTTCGATTAAACCGAAAATATATGCTAGCTTTTCTGTAGAAGTCTTTCCGGGAAGGATGGAGGATACGGTAATAGCTCCAGCATTAATCATTGGATTAAAGGGCTTCCCTGGTTTATGCATCTCAAGACGGTAGATGGAATTAAATGCATCACCAGTTGGCTCTACATCTACCCGATCCAAGACGTAAGGAACGCCTCTTCCTAAACAGGCAGCTATAAAGCTGATGACTTTTGAGATACTTTGCAGGGTAAAGGGAACGTCCCAATCACCATATCGTACAGATGATCCATCTGGGCCTATCACGCTGATACCAAGTTGAGAGGAATTCACTTTTCCGAGTGCTGGAATGTAGCCAGCATTCTGTCCATTTTTGTAATACGGACGTATTTCTTCTGCCCATTGATCAACAGAAGACTGGCATGCGTGTTGTGTATTATTAGAAATTGCTGTTTTCATACGATTCCTCCAATCAAAAATCAAAAAGTACCCTATTGAATTGGCGGATGACAAAAAATGCGATCAACTAGGCACGAAAACATGTTACACATCTTCAAAGAACTTGTCATGCGCTGCTTGTACCACTCCTTTACACCTAAATATATGTTCAATTGAAGGCTTTGGCGGCGAAAAAACAAAAAGGGTTTTTAGTGAAAACTCAGAAAACGCTTACATATAGTTTCACTAAAATTGTTCATTCAATTTATCTTGGAAACTACACAATCTGACGAAAATCTACAGAAAAACTTACAAATAAAAATCGGTTTGTCGATGATTGTCTAAACAATTCCCATTATTGTAGACAATCACCAAAACGCTGAATAGCTGAAAGGTCACCATGCCGTCTCGGAGAATAGTCATAAAAAAGGATTTTGGGGAAAGAAGGAGCCGTGAAAATTATTTTTTTGCACATTGTGAAGAAAAGAGTCTCCTTGTATACTGTGGCTATGCAAAAAGGGGAAGGGATGTCAGTCATTTGAGTTTAAACCAGCTTGTCAAAAAAGACGCATTCATTTTAATTTTTATGGTGGTTATTGTGCCGCTTGCAGGAGAACTGAAGTTTTATCCTGTGAATGAGATGTTCCGGATCAGCTTTGGCGCACCTGCGTTTTTCTTTTGTTTATTACTCTTAAGGAAATCTAGACCGTTTTTGCCTGGGTTTTTAACAGGCGCAGCCATTGTGCTTTTTCGAGTAGGCTTAGATCTGATTCAGCATAATGCTGGACTGGCTGCATCATTTTATCAGCAATTCCCAAGTTTCTTCTTCTATTTTACATATGCTTTCCTGTTTTTTGCCGTCCGTACGGGACGTTTTAAACAGCGCTCTATTTTTATTGGGATCATTGGTCTCATGATCGAATTAGTAGCTGATTTTGTTGAGCTGTTTGTACAATTTTTAGTGTTTGATACGACGATGACATTATCAAAGCTGAGTGATATGTTTCTCATTGCGTTTGCTCACAGCTTTGTGGTGATCAGCTTTTTTAATATGATGAAGCTGTATGAGGCACAATCAAGAGAGAAGCAGATCATGAAACAAAATGAGCATATGATGATGGTCATTTCAAATTTATATGAAGAAACGGTTCATTTAAAGAAAACGTTAAAACATACAGAGCATATTACGCAAGAATCATACAGACTTTATCGTCTGCTGCATGAACACGAAGCAGGCAAGAAAGTGAGTCAGGAGCTGTTGAAGCTCGCAGGAGAAATCCATGAAGTGAAAAAGGACAATCAGCGTATTTATGCTGGTCTTTCGAAGCTAATTTCTAAGGAAAATATGCAAGACTATATGAAGGCTGAAGAGCTAGTTCAGATTGTCATCCGCATTCAAGAGAAATATGCGTTATCTCTAGGAAAAAACATCTCTTTTACATCTGATATAAGGGGCATTCATTTGCATGATTACCATGTGTTCATTTTCTTATCGCTGATTAATAATTTAATGGCAAATGCGGTTGAAGCCATAAAGGATACTGGAATGATCTCACTCGTATTAAAAGGAAGTCATGATAAAATAGAGATTCGGATTGAAGATGATGGCCCGGGGATTCCTGAAAAAATGAGAGAAATTGTATTTGATCCAGGCTATACTTCTAAATTTGATGCATATGGAACACCATCAACTGGGATTGGATTATCCTATGTGAAAGAGCTGGTTAAAGAGCTTGGCGGTCAAATTAAAATCGAACAAAGAGAAACAAAGGGAACAGCTTTTCAGCTAATCCTTCCTATACAAAATTTAATACAGAGAGGGTGAGTGTATGCGGTTTTTCATTGCAGATGATGATCGTGCAATACGCTCGATTTTAGGACAAATCATTGAGGATGAAGATTTGGGAGAGGTCGTGGATGAAGCCGATGACGGAGTTGGATTAGAAGCACATTCATTGAACCTAAAAAAAATAGACATCCTTCTGATTGACCTTTTAATGCCTGCTAGAGATGGCATTCAAACCATACGTCATATTCACCCTGAATTCAAAGGTAAAATCATGATGATTTCCCAAGTAGAGGCGAAAGAGATGATGGCAGAAGCCTATGAATTAGGGATCGAGTATTATATTCATAAACCTGTCAATCGAATTGAGATTGTCAGTGTGATTCGAAAAGTCATGGAGCGGATCAAGCTTGAGAAATCGATTTACGATATTCAAGCTTCCCTTCGCCATGTGCTGCCGTTAGAGCCTGTGATTTCTCATGATACAACGGGTACTGGATTGAAGAAAAGGACGATGAAAGAGGCGGGGGAATTCCTCTTATCCGAACTGGGAATTGTTGGAGAGAGCGGATCTAAGGATTTACTAGAGATCCTGATCTACTTACATGAAACACAGTCAGCCAATTCTCATGAGGTCAATTTCCCGCCGCTAAAGCAACTCTTTATCAAAACAGCGGAGAGGAAGCTGGATGATGGGGCAACCGATGTCGAAGTGATGAGAGAAGTGAAAGCGGCAGAGCAGCGGATTAGACGCGCTATTCATCATTCCTTGAATCATTTTGCTTCACTAGGATTAACAGATTTTTCGAATCCTAAATTTGAGCACTATGCGTCGAAGTTTTTTGACTTTACCGATGTCAGCCAAAGAATGAAAGAGATGCAGAAGACCTCTTCATCCGCAGGATCGACGGGCAGAGTCAATACGAAGAAGTTTGTTCAAATCTTTTATTTTGAAGCAAAGCAGTTATTTGAGGGAATGAGCTGAAGAAAATCTGTTGGAATGATTGGAGAAAATAAACAGAAAAAGACCGCTATTCCTATGATCTGTCGTGATCTTTATGTATCTTTGTTATTTAACTGATCATTCTGATTTTTCTTTTTTCTTGAAAATAAAACTCTCCTGTGCAATCGTTTGTTAAAATAGTGAGGTTAGACTAGAATGTCGGAGGTTTTATTTTGGGAAAAATTAAACGAAATGCGCTCTGCCCATGCGGAAGCGGAAAAAAATATAAACATTGCTGTGGTCAAAAGTCAGGCGGAGAACAAACGTCTGAGCTTGTGTTTAAGGAAGCTGTACAAGTTCAAAAGGATTTAATGAATTATGCTTTCTCTAAGCATCAGAGAGCCATCAATCAATTCATTAATGAGTTTTCTTTCCTTGCAGATATGGATAAAGAAACGCAACAAATTTCAGTTTTCCATTTGAGTGTATGGGGCATTTTCTTCCGTCCATTAACGGATCAGAAAGAAACCATCTTCCAAGAATTTCTGACAAAGAAAGCAGAGGATATTACCCGTCCGAAAACAAAACAAGTGGTTCAATCATGGACAAACATGGAACCATCTTTGCTTTTATTAAATGAAAAAACGGACGAGTCTCTTTACTTTGAGAATATGGTGACAGCTGAGAAGGTTGAAGTAGATGTAAAACCGGATCAAACAGTCTTGCCTGAAAAAGGAAGTCTCGTGCTTGGATTCCCTGTTCAATTTGAAGAAAAAGCAGAGTTTTTCATTCAATATACGATGTTTGCAAAAGAGTTTACAGATACGCTTCTTCTTCAGGTTCGTCAGCTTGTTGAAGCATATGAGGCAAATGGAGGAACGCGCAGCACATTTATGAGAGAATCATTCCCTGACGTGCTGAAGTGCATGTTTGCGAAGCAAGAAGTAGAAGAATCAGAAACATCTGCTCAAACAGAAGGCGATACTGGTCTATCAGCAGATCGTATGGACTGGGCAAGTGACGTTCAGCTGGAAACAGCTAAGCTGATTGAAGACGGAATGAAGGAACACGGTGATCAAAGCCTGACAGATGGCGCTTTAACTGTGTGGAAAGCCTATTGTGATCAGAAATCACCTGTGATCCGTAAAGCAGCATCATTTGCTGCGGGAATCGAATATTACATTCATTCACTTGCAAGCGATGCCCCGCTTTCTCAATCGCAAATAGCGAAAAAGTATGGCATTAGTGCGTCTACAGTATCGAGCCGTTTTAAAGATATTGAAAAAGCGGTGAAAGAAGAGCAAGAGGCGACTGTATAGCATAATAGAAAAGACGCGGCACCTTCATGGGCCAGCGTCTTTTTTGTTGATGCTTATCTTGTTTTAATAAACCCGCTCATGTACTGCGATGTATTATAATCGTTGAGGTCAATTTTCCACTGACCATCCCCATTACGTTTCATTTTCACTTCGTATTCAGCTGGGCTGGAGACTGGGGGAAGCTTCTCGAATTCAGACGCGTACATGTCTAAGCTTTTCTTGTACAATTCTTCTTTAGAGCGGATCTTGCCGTTGTAAAACTCGTCTCTTTGCTTGTCTAGCTTGTCTTTTAAGTTAGAAGCATCAATGCCTGTTACTTGAGCGACAACCTTCGCCTCGTCATCAGAGATGGTTTTCACACTTGTTTCTACTTTGGCTTTATCCTTCATGGTGTTTTGAATGCGTTTATACATAGACAGAATATCACGGTCACTTACTTCATTTCCGTACATGCCGGCACTTCTTTTGAAGTCTTTGACAAACATTTCGTGGTATTTATTGACGACATCCGATTGGTTGTCACCTGTTAAATTGGCAAATTGATCGTTCTTTTTGTCAAAGACAATCATATCGGTATAAGCGGATAGCGCCTTTGCAGGGTTATCCAGCTTTTTCGCTGTATCCAGTATTTTGTTTCCATCTAGGTTGATTTCGATCGAATCACTGTTTTTCTTGATGCTGTCTTGGTACACGAACTGATATTTTTTCCCTTTATCTACTAGGAAATAAAGAGCACCTGATTGTGATTTGCCTTTGTTCAATGAACCGAGGTCAAGGCGGTCTTTACTGCCGTAAAATTTTAAATCAGATACTTTGGCATCGTCCTGATAAAGGGAGAAGTCAGAGCTATATAATGAAAGAGCTTTGTCACCTTTGTTTGTAATCGTCAGGTTGACTTTTAGCACTAATTCATTGTCTCTTAGCGTAGTTGTTGAGTCTTCTGGTAACGTATATTCGTAGCTATTGACTTTTACCTCTGCTGTTTTTGTTGATTTTTGATCAGCGTTGCTTGATTTGGCTGAGCTCTGGCAGGCTGCAGAGATGATCATCACGAATGAAATCATGAGGAGTGCACTTATTTTTTTTAGATTCACAGTTGATGCTCCTTTGCTTTTCTTTCGTCATTTCATTCCCGCTATCTGACTATGAAAAAAGAAACAGATAGAATGGTATATTCGGGTGTTAAAGGGGAAAATCTCCTTATGACGATTTGCACTATTCATTCTATCGAAATTCAATCATGATGAGGAATAGGTTTCAATCCCTATCTTTGAAAGAAATTTACACAATAATCTTTAATAAAAGGAATTTTGTAAGTCTAATATACTAGTTAATAAGAATTAATTTATAGATTTATCATGGGTTTTAAATGTTTTTTAGGTAAAAATCTTGAAGTGAAGGTGTTAATGCTTTCAGAGAGATGACTATACGTCCCTTCATTTTTTCAGCATCTACCTGCTATGTTAATTTTCAGAGAGCAGGATACTTGAATGTTGAAAAGGATTCATGGGAAAATAAGGATGATTAAGCAGATAAGGGAGATGAGCTTTTGAAAAAGGTAACGCTTGGACGAACTGATTTACAGGTGAATCCGATAGGGCTTGGTACGAATGCGGTAGGTGGACATAATTTGTTCCCGAACCTGAGTGAAGATGCCGGACGAGAGCTTGTGGAGACGGCTCTTGATCAAGGTGTCAATTTCTTAGATTCTGCTTTTATTTATGGGCTGGGCCGTTCAGAGGAATTGATCGGTGAGATCATTGCCAAAAGAGGCGGCAGAGAAAACCTTGTCCTTGCGACAAAGGGGGCTCATAAAGAAGTAAACGGACAAATTGAACTGGATAACAGCCGGGACTTTTTAAGAGAGCAGGTCGAAAATAGCCTGAAACGACTGCAAACAGATTATATTGATTTATACTATATGCATTTCCCGGACGGCCGGACGCCGCTGGAAGAAGTAGCAGGCACATTAAAGGAATTGAAGGATGAAGGAAAAATCAGGGCAATTGGTGCATCAAACCTTGATTTTGAACAGCTTCAAGCCTTTAATCGAGATGGCTACTTAGACGTGCTTCAGTCGGAGTATTCTCTGCTGAAACGTGAGGCAGAGCAGGATCTTCTCCCATACTGTGTCGAGCATCGTATTTCCTTTATTCCTTATTTCCCGTTGGCGTCAGGCCTGTTGACTGGGAAATTTACGAAGGATGCGACATTTGATGATATTCGAGCAAAAGACCCGCTTTTCCAAGGCGAGGCGTTCCTTCAAAACCTCGAAAAAGTAGACAAGCTGAAGGCAATTGCACAATCAAAGAACGCCGAAACGGCACACGTCGCACTGGCTTGGCTTTTAGCGCAGGACGGCATTGACGCCATTATTCCAGGTGCAAAACGAGCTGAGCAAGTTCTGCAAAACTTAAAAACAAACGATGTTCAATTAACAAAAGAGGAAATCAATCAAATTGATCACATTTTCTCTTAACATAAAAAAGGTGCCTAGCTGCACCTTTTTTTTATGACATCGTGAGGGGGATTTTGATGACGAGCCGCAAATTTGGAGAACGGTAAGTGAAATCAAGTTTACCGTCTGCCTTTTCAACAAGCTGATGAATGATATACGTCCCCATTCCTTGATGATCGCCGCCTTTTGTCGAGCGCCCATAGGTTTTGAACAAATGATCTAACACGTGTTTTTCCATTCCTTTTGTGCTGTTCTCACAATGGATTAAAAAGAGTCCGCTCCGAATAGAGGTCGTGATTGAGATGCTTCCCTCGTTCCCGGCTTGCTTCGCTTCAATCGCCGCATCTAGGGCATTATCAAGCAGGTTGCCAGTAAAACTAACCTGATCCGCCTTAGAAAACGGAAGCGATGAAAAAGGTGCTTGAAGGTCTAGTGAAAGGGCAATGTCCTCTTTTTCAGCCCGCTCAAAAAAGGGGTGCAGGGTTGAGGCCAAATAAGCATTTTCTCCTTTAATCCATGGGAAATGTTTCACGTATTGCTGAATCAAATCCTTGATCTCATGTTCGTCGTTCGACGCGGAAAAGGCATTTAAATGTCTAGCTGTTTCATGATGTTTACTGCGCAGCTCAAGCAGTAATTCATTGGTTCTTGATTCTGCGTTGATCAGCTCTTGAAGCCGTCCATTTAACCGTCTCTCCGTCTGCATCATCTTCAATGAAAGGATATCTGCTGTCATGATGATCATAAAAGCCAAAAGAGAGCTCAGCCCATTTCCTTGCGTCAGAAAAAGGGAAAGACCTGCACAGGTGAAGAGCACAAAAGCGCCCAGCATCACATAATCACTCACATGAGGCAAAAACCTTTTGTATATGAAGAATGTATAAAGACAAATCACACAAAAGGTGAGGAGCCACAGCACTCCTGATGATAGCGGCAGAAAAGCTTCAACAGCTGCATGAAATGCAAGACCTAGCCATATGAGAGCATACATGCGGAATCCAAGATAGAAAGCGTTCACGTTCGTTCTCCTTAAAAATAGTATTTCTTAAAGTATTCTAATTGCTGCTTGGTCATCATGGCTTTTTTATCCGTACCTTCAAAAGACACGATAAACGAATTTTTGGCATACGCCGAGAAGTTCTTAATGTAATGAATATTGATGATAAACGATCGGTGGGAGCGGATAAAATCTCTTTCAGCCAGATCGCCTTTTAACTCGTTTAATGTCTGATATGTCTGGATATCTCCTGTTGTTGTGACAATGGTGGTTGACCGTCCTGTTCGCTCAACAAAAATGACATCCTTCTTTTGCAGCACATGAATATCTGACTGCTGCTTAATGAGAAGCCGTCCATGAATGCTTTTCTCCTGCTTGGTGGACAGATAGCGATCTAAGGATTTGGCAATTCGATCGGCTTGATAGGGCTTCATAATATAATCATGAACATTTAAATCAAACGCATGGACCGCATATCCGCTGTTTCCTGTCACAAATACAACATCGACATTCAGTGCGTGAGAGTGAATGAGATCCGCTAATTCATAACCGGACATTCCGGGCATTTCAATGTCTGCGAACAACAGGTCAATGTCTCCCTGTTTGACCTTCTTATATGCATCCTCTGCTGACTGCGTGACAAAGACAATGTCTACAGCCTCCATTCTGCCCACAATGGCATGCAGCTTTTCTAAATCTATTCGGTAATCATCAACGAGACCTACTTTTATCATAAAAATCACCTGTGACTCTTCTTATTATTTGTCTATTTTACCATTTGTTTTTTTAAAATAGATCATTTCAAGACAGAAAAAGGACGTTTCGCGACATTTTTATGTCAGGGAAGCGTTATTTTTTCTATCATAGACTTAGAAAGTTGAAAGGGGCGAACCAAATGATTACTCTCAGCGATTGCAGCTGCTGGTTTAAAGATAAGAAAAAAGTCGTGAAAGCAATGAAACACATGACGTTCTCCGTGAAGGAAGGGGAAGTCGTTGGCATCTTAGGAGAAAATGGTGCAGGAAAAACCACATTATTGCGCGCCGTAGCCACATTATTAGAGCCTACGCACGGAACAGTCACTGTCGCAGGCTTTGATACGGTGAAAGAAGCAACTGAAGTGAAAAAGCGAATTGGTGTTTTGTTTGGCGGTGAGACAGGGCTTTACGATCGTTTGACGGCACGAGAAAACCTTGAATACTTTGGCAAATTATATGGCTTAGACCAGCATGAAATCAAAGCAAGAATAGAGGATCTGGCAAAACGTTTTGGGATGAGACAATATATGGATCGCAAGGTGAAAGGATTCTCAAGAGGAATGAAACAAAAGGTGGCAATTGCCAGAACCTTGATTCATGATCCTGACATTATCTTATTTGATGAGCCGACAACAGGCTTGGATATCACATCAAGTAATATTTTCAGAGACTTTATTCATCAGCTCAAGCAGCAAAATAAAACCATCCTTTTTTCAAGCCACATCATGGAAGAAGTCAGCCAGCTTTGTGACAGTGTCATGATGATTCATCAAGGAGAGCTTGTGTACAAAGGGACACTTCCAGAATTATATACACAGGAACAAAGTGATGACTTGAACTATATCTTTATGTCGAAGCTCGCTAGGGGGATTTCATAATGTGGAAAACCGTATTTTTAAAAGAAATGACAGATGCACTCAGGGACCGAAAAACCTTACTCTTAACAGTGCTGATTCCTCTTTTGACGATGCTTGGACTGGTGTTCTTTTATGAAAGCATGATTGCAGATCCAGGGGATGAAACCTATACGGTCGCAATCAATGAAAAGCTTCCAACTGAAATGAATCAAATGATCAAAGAGGTCAAAAACCTCACGCTTGAAACATTTGATGACCCGCAGCAAGCTGTCAAAGAAGGGAAGGCGAATGCTTACCTGGAAATGCCGAAAGAGGCTGACGACATGCTTCAGCATCAAAAATCATTTGAGATTAAAATTCATGGGTACACAACAGATGATGATTCTGTCATAACGGTTCAAATGCTGCAATCCTTACTGGAGCAGTATCAAAACCAAGTCGTAGAAAAGCGTTTAGCAGCTGATCAAATTAATACGTCTGTTATTCATCCATTTCAGGTGCAGGCCGTTGATGTAGAAGAAGGCGATGAAGGGGAAAATGGAATGACCGCTATGCTTTTGTCGATTCTCCTTCCGATGATTTTGGTGACCTCCGTTATCTCAGGAGCTTTGCCAGCTGCGCTTGATATTGTAGCGGGTGAAAAAGACCGGAAATCCATTGAAGCGTTGTTCCTGACACCTGCCAGCAGACTTCATATTCTCATAGGAAAATGGCTTGCTGTCTCTATGTTTGGTATTTTAAGTGGAATTGTAGCAATCGGTATGCTGCTTCTATCCACGCTGCTCTTTACAGAAAAGCTAAAACAAGCACTGAACTTTGGTGATCAAATGTGGAGCATTATCGCCGTCATGTTTGCGGCACTTATCATCTTCTCATTCATGGTATCGATGATTGAACTGCTACTCAGTGTCATTTCAGGCTCAGTCAAAGAAGCGCAGTCGTACATGTCCATGATCATTACATTAGGTGTGATCCCAATGTTCTTTACCATGAGAGCAGGTGCTACGCAGCTAGATACGTACTACTTTGCTGTCCCATTCCTTAATATTCATGCATTGTGTAAGCAATTGATGTTTGGCATCATCGATCCGATGTCCATCACTCTGACACTCGGCTCCTCAGCCCTCGCAGTCGTCATCTTGTTTGTCATCGTGAGAAGCTTGTTTATGAAAGAGAAATGGATGCTTGCGAAATAAAGAAAGTAAAACTTGTAGATTTATTCTACAAGTTTTTTTATATCCAGAGATTCATATAAAAGAGGTTCACGATCGGGTTAAAGAAATGGCATAACAGAAGAGAACTTACATTATTATCCTAATTTGATTAAAGAGGTGATTGGTGTATGTCTTATCAAACAGATGACGATGATGTGCTAGAGTTATGTAATATATATGCTCAACAAACACACCATTTTGAAGCGTTTATTTTGGGGAACAGGAAAGGGTTATTGGAATTAAGAAAAGCAATAGATGAAGCGTTAGAAACGGGCAGTTCCGTTGCACATTTATATCCATCTGATTTTGAAGGATACGAAACTTATATTGCTTTAGTAGACGATGAGCAAAGGTTTGAGAAATTAACCACTCCTTATGTAGAGGAATACGCACAAGAGGAGGGTGCGGTTGATCCGGTTGAGGTGATAAAAGAATATGAAGCTGCAAAAGAAAATCCCTCGTAATAGAACGTATCTTTTATAAACTTGAATCCTGTTTTAGCATTATCTCATGCTATTTCTAAGAAAATAAGGTGATGTGAAAATTGAATATAACGATGATCAACTTTATAGCCTTTCTCCTAATCATTTTCATTCTCACTCATAAAAAACTTGAAAAAAAGCTTGATCTCATCATTTTGATAGTAGCAGCCTCTACCATATTTATAGTGAACAGCAAGTGGAAGTGGATCGCAATTTTCTTACTTTCTTGGCTGTATTTCGGAATCAAATATAGGAATCAACCGAAAAAACGATAAATGAAAAACCCCCGTTTTCCGGGGGTTTTTCATTAGTTCTTGATGAATTTTTCAACTAATGAGCTTGTTTTGTAATCGTTCAAATCAAGTTTCCATTGGTCGATGTCATTTTTCTTCATGTTGACTTCTACTGTTTCTTCAGAAGATGAAGGTCCTAATTTTTTGAACTCTTCTGGGTAGATCGAGAGTAAATATTTTTGTGCTTCATCATAAGACGCTGTACGGTTTTTGCTGTAGAACTCAGTCGCCTTTTCTTTTAAACGATCGACAAGCGGGCTTGCATCAATTGGTGTAAGGGTCACAGTCACAACGGCTTTATCACCACTGATGGCTTTTGTTTTTGTTGATACTTTTGATTTTTCAGCTAATGTTTCTTTTACAGCTTTTAGAAGCTTATCAAGGTTTTCGTCCTTCGCTGAGCTAGAAGAAATACCTGATGACGTGATGTAGCCTTGTTTGAATGATTTATCAAATTCGTTGATAACGGTTGATTTGTTATCACCTGTTAGTTTTTCGAACTCGTCGTTATTCTTACCAAAAATCATGACATCAATATAAGAAGAAAGGGCTTTTGCAGATGCTTGAAGTGTATCTGCTTTTTTCATTAAGTCTTTACCTTTAATATCGAATTCTAGTGTTTTGTCATCTTTTTTAGAACCACTGCCTGGCTCATTGTACACAAGCTGATAGTCTTTGTCTTTATCAACAACAAAGAAAAGACCGCCTTTTGATACTTTGTCTGCATTTAGAGAGCTTGAAGATAATACTTCGTTGTAATCATCTGGAGAGATCGTAGACACTTGTGAGTCATCTTGGTAAAGCGTGAAGTTGCTTTTATCAACATTTAGAGGCTCTTTGCTGATATTTTTTACAGATACGTTCACTTTTAGTACATACTGATCATCCTGTACAGATGTATCGTATTGAGGTGGTAATGTGTACTCAGCACTTTCTACCTTTACCTCTGCTGCATCAAGGGATTTTGTATCTTTTTCTTTCGCAGCTGATTTTTCTTTTCCACCACTACAAGCAGCAGCGACAACAGTTACACACAAGATCAGAAGAAACAGGGATAATTTCTTTTTAAACATGACATGTTTTCCTCCTCGGGTTTATGATGAATTTCATTGGAAAGCTTTAGTTCATATCGTTCTTTTTGCACAAAAAGAAAAATACTGTATGTTTTTTACTGTAGAATGAAGCGAAAGTACTGTCAATACTTCAGTGCGTTTCAACGGCTGCACAGCTTCAAGTAGTAAAAATGACACTAAGTTGAGAGGAGAAACTTGTAAATTATGATTTGATATCTCCTGTAAAAACTCAACATTTTATATTTTAAGGTTTTGAGTCGGATTATTGAATAGGTTCAAATGACTGTTTTTGACGAAGGTGTAGCAATTAGAAGGATTTTTATGACTTGTAAATGAGTCTATAGTAATGAATATTTTTTCCTGTTATGTGTATGATCACTTGGTTTGTGTGTTGTTGGCAGAGAGACACATGTCCAGCAAAATGTTGAGGTGTTTAGACAGGCTCTCGACACTGAATGTGTCTTTTCCCGTCAAAATGGCAGTCATCTACACAGAAAGACCACATAAAATAAAAGAGAAACGAAATGGAGGTGGATGTATGGCAGTGGTAAGAGCGACAAGCTCTGATATTGATCTAATGGCCAGACTGCTGAGAGCGGAGGCAGAAGGTGAAGGGAAGCAAGGGATGCTGCTCGTAGGAAATGTGGGCATCAACCGGTTGCGTGCCAACTGCTCTGACTTTAAAGGGCTGCGTACGATTCCACAAATGATTTATCAGGAGCATGCATTTGAAGCGGTCACGCATGGTTATTTTTATCAACGAGCACGAGAAACGGAAAAAGCACTAGCGCGGAGGAATATTAACGGAGAACGATTTTGGCCGGCAAAATTCAGCCTTTGGTATTTTAAACCGCCTGGAAATTGTCCACCGACTTGGTACAATCAGCCGTTTGTGGCAAGGTATAAGTCGCATTGCTTTTATCAGCCAACCGGTGAAACATGTGAAAATGTCTATAACACCTTTTAGCTTGATGAACAGCACAATCCTCTTAGTCAACGATTGCAGAGGGTTGTGTTTTTCTTTTTTTCAAAATGGGTAACAATTGTGTATCAACAAGATGAAGCACGTGATTGGGGGAAATGAAGATGTATCAAGATTTAAAAGGAAAAACAGCCATTGTCACAGGTTCTTCAAAAGGAATCGGACAAGCCATCGCATTACGATTTGGACAAGAGCAAATGAATGTGGTTGTAAACTATAAAGGCGATGAAGATGGTGCTGAAGAAACGGTACAAGCTATTCAGCAGCGCGGAGGTCAAGCGGTGAAAGTACACGCAGATGTCTCCAAAGAGGAAGGAATTCAAGCCATCATGGATACAGCACTGGAGCATTTCGGTACAGTAGATGTGTTCGTTAATAATTCAGGCTTTAATGGCGAAGAAGCGATGCCGCATGAGATGACGCTTGAACAATGGCAAAAAGTCATTGATGTCAATATCACAGGCGCCTTTTTAGGAGCAAAGGCTGCGATCGCCTATATGATGGAGCATGACATCAAAGGGTCCATTTTAAATATATCCAGTGTCCATCAGGAAATACCGCGCCCGTTCAATGTTCACTATTCCACTTCCAAAGGTGGAATGAATATGATGACGAAGACGCTGGCTCTTGATTATGCGGAAGCAGGTATTCGGATCAATGCGATTGCTCCAGGTACAATGGCGACCGAATCGAATGATGATTTGCAGGATGAACAGAAAAAACAAAAGCAGCTTGAAAAGATTCCGATGAGAGCCTTTGGCGAACCGAAGGAGATTGGGTCCGCCGCTGCATTCCTCGTATCTAAGGAAGCTTCGTATATCACAGGCACCACCTTATTTGTGGATGGAGGAATGACGCTTTATCCTTCTCAAATCAATGATTAATACAAAAAGCATCCGCCCGATCAGCCGGCGGATGTTTTTTGTTCGTAGCGGTGTGCGGCTTTGGCTGGTTTGCCGAGCAGCATCGGATACTTGCTCAGGAAGGAGATACACGGCACCATAAGCAGCAAAGTCCCGATCGTATAAAAGAGTGTCCAAGAGAGCTGCGCTGTATCCGCAATATTGATGCTAAGTCCATAATAAACAAATGCTTTCATAATATCGATGCCGGCAAACTGCAAGACAAGAATAACAATAGAATTTCGTCCGAGATACGTCAAAATAGGGGACGTTTTGAATTTAAAGCTTAAATAAATCACGGCAGCTGAACCGAGCAGTGCACATGCATAGAAAAGAAAGAGATCGCCATAGTCGTTAACGCGCATATCGACCCGTGAATTCAAGCTTTGCATATAAGCCGTCAGTACAAGCAGACCTGTACATAGAAGAAGGGTTGGATCTGTTTTTAATTCCACAAACCATTGCTTTGCCAAAAATCCAATTGAATAAAACACAACAGCCGTCAAGGCGACATTGGCATTCCAAGGCAGACTTTGGTCTAAAAGCAATGTAGAGGCATATCCAGCACCTCCGCAAAGAACGGTCAGTAAGATCAAGACAGCAGGTTTCCCTTTTGTCAGACGGTGCATAAAGAAAAATATAATTTCCACTAAAAAGAGCGTCGTTAAAAACCAGATGGCTGGGTTATGCGTGAGTCTAGCTTCATCTGCATTGGATATAAAAATACCTGTAAACGGAACGAAAGGATCAATATCCGTTTGTCCCTTAAAGGCAAAAAACCGAGTAACGGAGAACCAGAAAACATACGTAATGATGGAGAAATAGAGATAGGGCAAGAGTAAGCTCTTGGCTTTCTTCTGAATAAATGACAGAGCAGGGTGTGAGGATGATCGAAACATCATGCCTGATAGTAAAAAGAAAAGCGGCATATGAAAAGAGTAAATGAATTGCTTTAACGAATCTGGAATGGGCACATGCGCCATGACCACGAGCAGAATGCCGATTCCTTTAGCCGCATCGACCCAATCGAGTCTCTTTTTCATGGCCTGTCATCTCCTTCCTTCTAGCGTCGTAAACGATTCTTTAATATGTACCTCTACTATATAAAAGGTACACCCCTTATGCGTTTACAGTTCGCTAACGATTAGAAGACACATTTGCGATCAGATGACAGACGGAAGGATTTTGACATCTTGATGTTACATTTCCCATTTTTTATGACAATGTAAAAAAAGAAGCCAAGGGGATTGGCTTCAAAATAATTCTGCGATTCGTTTGAAGGAGCGCTGTTTTTCGATCGGATCAAAAGAATTGTTTAGAATCATGATGTCATCCGTTTGATAGCGATCCATCAAGCTAAGTAATTGCTCTTTCACCGTTGCTTTTGAGCCGACAATCATCCGCTGGCGGTTTTGTAACACTTTTTTCTTTTCCTGCGTGGTGTAGTGATAGGCACTGGCTTCTTCTATAGAAGGTACGCGGCTGTCCAGTCCTTTTTCAACACGCAGCAGCCATAAATCTGTACTGCTGGCGATCCGGTCAGCCTCTTCATCTGTTTCACCACAGATGACAAAAACGGCAAACATAGCGTGCGGCTGCGTAGAAAAGACAGATGGAGAAAAGTGAGACCGGTACGTCTCAAATGCTTGTTTGCCGCGTGCAGGGTGGATAAAGTGACCAAAAATATAGTTGATCCCAAGCTCCGCCGCCTGCATGGCACTATTTTCTCCTAGACCAAGCAGCCAAACCGGCGGATGAGCATCGACAAGCGGAGAAGCTTTGACTCCTGCATGCGGGTGCCCAGAAGGCAGGCTGTCTGATAAGTAATATAGAAGATCCTTCAGCTGGCGGTCAAACTGAGACAGGTCTTTATGCACGCCGTCCGTCAAAGCCAGTCTCGTCCTTTCAATTCCGCCCGGAGATTTGCCGACACCGATTTCAATTCGTCCAGGATAAAGAGCCTCAAGCTGCCGCGTGACCTCTGCTACTTTAAAGGGGCTGTACTGCGGAAGTAAAATGCCGCCAGACCCGGTACGTAAGGTTGATGTATGAGCAGCAATATGTGCCATTAATATTTCAGGTGCTGTACTAGCGAGCCCTCTTGTGCTGTGGTGTTCAGCAAACCAATAACGCTCATATCCAAGAGTTTCCGCAAGCTGAGCCAGCTGCGTTGTGTGAATCAATGTCTCTTGGGCTGTCTGACCTTTAGGAATAGCGACTTGATCTAATATGTGAAGTGATGGCATCATCAACATCCTTTCATCGACACGGTCAATGTTCTTCATCTCAAGTATAAAGAAATCCATGAATAGAAGGAAACGAAAGGGTTTATCTCTCGATCGCAAGCTTTTATATTTTCTATATCAACATATAAAACCAAGTGAAATGATGCCTACACTTCGTTCATTCAGCTAGAGCTGCTTACCGGGAACATTCGACAATGTTTCACATGAAACACTTCATTTACGACATGAACCATTTTCAACATGGATCTTTCGTTAAAAAATATCATCTGTTTGAAACCTATCTTGAACATAGATCGTATATACTAGTAAATAGAAAAAAGAGTAAGAGGCTCCAATGTCATATCATGAATTTTGTCGAATTTTCATGTATGATAATTTTAATAGGGTCCATCGCTTAATAAATAGATTTTTATTATGCTGGAGGAGTGATTGATTTGGCGATTACATTAGAAAAAGGTCAACGTATTGATTTAACAAAAGGCAAAGCAGGGCTAACGAATATTCTTGTTGGACTTGGCTGGGACCCTGTATCACAAGGCGGCGGATTTTTAGGAAAGCTGTTTGGCGGCGGAGGCGGCGCTGATGTTGATTGTGATGCTTCAGTCCTCATGTTGAAAAATGATAAGTTTACGGAAAATAAAGATTTGATTTATTTTGGCAACTTGAAAAGCAAATGCGGCAGTGTCGAGCATACAGGTGACAACCTGACTGGTGAAGGAGACGGAGATGATGAACAAGTCCTCGTCAACTTGAGCAAGGTGCCAGGCAATGTGAATAAATTGGTGTTTGTTGTGAACATCTATGATGCACTAAGAAGAAATCAACATTTTGGTATGATTCAAAATGCGTACATTCGCATCGTGGATCGTTCAAACAATCAAGAATTAGTGAAATATAATTTAAAAGATGAGTATGCAGGGAAAACATCGTTAATCGTTGGAGAGCTTTATCGTCATGAGAATGATTGGAAGTTTGCGGCTGTTGGAAACGGTACAAATGATGCGAAGCTTGCCGATATTACGAGAAACTATATTTAATCAGAAGGGAGAGATTCCTAGTGGGAATTTCTTTAGCGAAAGGTCAAAAAATTGATTTAACAAAAACGAATCCAGGTTTAACGAAAGTGGTCGTCGGTCTTGGCTGGGACGTCAATAAGTATGACGGCGGACATGACTTTGATCTAGACGCAAGTGTATTTCTTTTAGATGCAGCAGGTAAGGCAAGCTCTCCATCGGATTTTGTCTTTTACAATCAAACAACTGGCGGTGGCGGCAGTGTCGTACATACAGGCGATAATCGCACTGGTGAAGGAGACGGAGATGACGAGCAAGTCAATATCGACTTATCAGCTGTACCAGCGAGTATTGAGAAGATTTCATTTGTCATTACGATTCATGATGCGGAAGCGCGCAGTCAAAATTTCGGACAAGTAACGAACGCATATGTGCGTATTTTAAATGCGGCATCAAATGAAGAACTCATTCGCTACGATTTGGCAGAGGACTTCTCCATCGAGACAGCGATTATTGTAGGTGAATTATACCGTCATGGCGGGGAATGGAAATTCTCAGCTGTCGGATCGGGCTATCAAGGCGGACTTGCCCGCATTGCAACGGACTTCGGTTTAGATATCGGGTAACGGCTAGTTTCATATTTTCAAAGACAGGAGAGGTACGAATATGGCGATTCAGCTTTCAAAAGGACAACGTGTCGATTTAACAAAAACCAACCCAGGGCTGACGAAAGTGATGATCGGTCTTGGCTGGGATACGAATAAATATTCTGGTGGAGCCGAATTTGATTTGGACGCTTCGGCTTTCTTAGTCGATGCAAACAATCGTTGTCAGCAAGACACAGATTTTGTCTTCTATAATAACCTTCAGCACCCAAGCGGCAGTGTCACTCATACAGGTGATAACCGGACGGGCGAAGGAGATGGAGATGATGAGCAAATTCTCGTTGATTTCTCAAAAATTCCTGCTAACATTGATCGTATCGGAATTACAGTTACGATTCATGATGCAGAGACGCGCAGCCAGAATTTTGGACAAGTCTCTAATGCGTTTGTTCGTGTTGTAAATGAAGAGGGCGGGGAAGAATTGATTCGCTTTGATTTAGGGGAAGACTTCTCAATTGAAACAGCTGTTGTGGTATGTGAGTTGTACCGCCACGGAAGCGATTGGAAGTTTAACGCCATCGGAAGCGGATTCTCTGGCGGACTTGCAGCTCTTTGTCAAAATTATGGGTTAGAAGTGTAAACGATAGAAACAAATCGATTCAAGTGGCGCTGCCAATGACTCATATGAGGGCCTTTTCCAAAGTGAGAAAGAAACAGCGGTCAAGAATAACAGCAGGCGAAAGCCTGCTGATGCTTCTACACTTATAGGAGGAAAACCAGTTGGATATTTTGAAACATATGTTGGACACGTATGCCTCGTTTTTTGATTGGCATATGTGGGCAGAGGTATTAACAAACCCTGTCTCTTGGGGGCTCATTGGGACCCTTGTTGTGCTTGAAGGATTGTTATCAGCAGATAACGCGCTTGTATTAGCTGTCATGGTGAAACATTTACCAGAAAAGCAGCGTAAAAAGGCATTAACCTACGGATTAATTGGTGCTTATTTCTTCCGTTTTCTATTCATTGGCGTAGGGATGCTGCTTATTAAGTTCTGGTGGATTAAGGTCCTCGGAGCTGCATATTTAGCATGGCTTGTCATTAAGCACTTCTGGTTAGGTGACGGCGATGACGAAGCGAAGGAATTGAAAAAAGAAGGCTGGATGGTTCGTGTATTTGGCGTGTTCTGGGCAACCGTTATTTCTGTGGAAATTATGGACCTTGCCTTCTCGGTGGACAGTATTCTTGCGGCATTCGCTGTATCTGAGGAAGTATGGATTCTGCTATTAGGCGGAATGCTTGGAATTCTCATGATGCGTACAGTGGCACAGTTATTCCTTGTCCTCATTGACCGTATTCCAGAGCTTGAGAATACAGCGTTTATTCTCATTGGAATTATTGCCATCAAAATGGGCTTAAGTGCTGCTCATATTGAAATTCCGCATGTCGCATTCTTTGCAATTATTATCCTAGCATTTATCGGGACGTTTATTGTTCATAAAATCAATAAGAAGAAACATCAAGATGTGACAAACGAAGCTGCGGCTTCAAAAGAAGAATAGGACGATCAAAAAGGAATGGAGTTGACTAGCGGCTCCATCCTTTTTTGAATCATCAGGCCATTTATTTTCTCTAAACAACAGGAGGTGGCACAGCATGCGGTATTTTCGATTTTTATCAGAGGCGAGGCAGCACGATCTTTTTTTCAAGCGGCCAGGAGCGATGCATTCACTGACACCGAGGTATGTACTTGCGCATGCATTAGGTGCTACTTTGTATATGCCTGCGACAAGACAAGATATAGCAGATATGCTGCTGTCACAGAAATATGAAGCGCTTTGCTCTGTTGTATTTTGCTTGGAGGATGCCATCGGTGATCAAGAAGTGGACATGGCCGAACAGAATCTAGTGACACAATTGGCCAGTCTCAAAGAGAAAGTAACGCATGCTCCTGAAACGGCTGAACATTTGCCTCTTTTATTTATTCGAGTTCGTTCGCCGAAACAGCTGCTTAAAATGGCAGACTTGCTCGGTTCCTCTCTTCAATTACTTACCGGTTTTGTGTTCCCGAAGTGTTCAGTTCATAATGCGAAGGATTATTTGGACAGTCTGAAACAGGCATCGTCCCAAACGCGGACAACACTTTATGGGATGCCCATTTTGGAAACACCCGATTTATTAGAAAAAGAAACAAGAGATACGGTGTTGTCTGAGTTAAAGCAGATCTTGCTGAATGACGAGGAATATATTTTGAATATTCGCATTGGGGCGACGGATCTTTGTGGTTTGTACGGTATTCGCCGTGATCGTGACACGACCATCTATGAGATCAAATTGATTGCAGATTTAATCACAGATATCATCAATTATTTTGGGCGTTCCTTTGTAATATCTGGGGCTGTGTGGGAGCATTTTGGCCCTGCTCGAAAGGAACAAAAGCCATTCATCCGTGCGCTTTCTCATAGGAGCGGTGAACCGTCTTTATCTGAATTTGATGACGTACAAGGTTTACTCAAGGAGACAAAACTCGATGTGGCTAACGGCATTCATGGCAAGACGGTCATTCATCCAACACATCTTAAGCCGGTGCAAAGCATGTATGTTGTGACGAAGGAAGAGTATATGGATGCATTAAGCATTCTTGAACATGCAGACGGCACAGTTGGCGTAATGAAGAGTACCTTCTCTAATAAAATGAATGAAACGAAGCCGCATTACCGGTGGGCAGAGCACATTTTAATTAAGTCAGATATTTACGGGGTGTTTCATGAAAATAGAAGCTATATCGACATACTCACAGAAGCAGAAGCCGCATACGCTGAGCATCTTGGAACATATGGAAGTTGAGCTTGATCTCAAAGAAGGTGCGCTTCAGCTGGAAAAAGAGCATCTTTTTGACATGGCAGCAAGAGTGAACAAAAAAAGAGCCTTTTTATTCGTTAGTAAGGTGCTCGGTAAGCATATTCCTGTTCATCCAGTAAAACCGCTTCTTGTCTCGGGTCTTTTAGCCATGGCGTATGCACAAGAGCAAACAGGCAAGACGTCTCCGCATCAAGACCTTTTAGTAGAAGCACTCAAGACGGATGACCACACGGCATTAACTAAAGCCTACGAAGCACTCAAAAAAGAGAAGCTTTCATCAGGAAAACAGCCGATCGTGATCGGCTTTGCAGAAACAGCAACAGCACTGGGGCATGGTGTTTATGACGTAATAGAAGGAGCATCTTACATCCATACGACACGTGAACAGCTGCTGGATCTTGATCCTTCATTGGTATTTGAAGAAGAGCATTCGCATGCAACGGATCAGCTTTGTTATGCAGACGAAGCATTACTTCGCACAGACCGTCCCATCGTGCTAGTAGATGATGAAGTCACGACAGGCCGTACGAATATCAATATCATTCGGGACCTTCATGCAAAGCACCCGCGGCATTCTTACACGATTCTTTCCATTTTGGACTGGCGGACTGAGGAGCACGAGAAAGCCATGTGTGAGCTTGAAGAGGAGCTTGGTATTCACATCACATCATTGTCTTTATTAAAAGGGCAAATGGTCTTTCGGGGCAAAACGCTGGATGAGCCAGCTTATTCGTATGAGATTGCAGAGCAAGAGAATCGGCCAAGTCTCTCTGTTCACTCCCTTCAATCTTTCTTTAAGCACGAGCCGTATGCACTTTCTCATGCAGCAAATTCGGCGGGTCATTCGCCATATATACATGAAACGGGCCGTTTTGGTTTAAACGCAGCAGATACGGCAGCCATCGACCAAGCAGCTGCAGAGGCTGGGCTGAAACTGAAGAAGGAACGCAAAGGAAAGCAGACACTTTGTTTAGGAACAGGTGAGCTGATGTATGTGCCGATGAGACTGGCTGCACATATGGGTGAAGGCGTTCTCTTTCATTCAACGACGAGAAGCCCAATTCACCCTGTTGAAAAGGATGGATACGCTGTTCAAAATGGGTTTACCTTTGTGAGTCCAGAGGATGCCCGAATTCAGCACTACGTGTACAACATACCAAAAGATCAATACGATGATGTATTTCTCTTTTTTGAGAAAAAGGTCTCTCAGGAGGCATTGCGTCCGCTTGTTCACTTATTTGCAGAGCGGCATGTGAAGCATGTGCATATTGTGACTTTATCAGACGAGGTGAAGGTGAATGGCTAATGTGTATACAAAGATGGGAAGCTATCCAGAGCAGGATGTAACCTTCTTACTCAAAGATTTATCATCCATTGAGATGGAGAAAAGTACAGAAGAGCGGGAGCGTTCGATTCAGAGCGGTACGCATTATTCAGAAATGCTGCCGATTGAGTATAAACCAACGGAATCTTATATGGATTTATTCTATCAATCTCTGAAAGAAAGTAAGGAAAAGGTAGCAGAAGCAGTAGCTGTGGTAGCAGAACAGATTGTGAAAAAGCGAGGCTTCCAAACGGTTCTTTGCAGTTTGGCTAGGGCGGGAACGCCGATCGGGGTGCTCATCAAACGATATATTCGAAAGACATATGGTCTTGAACTGCCTCATTACAGCATCTCTATTATTCGTGACCGAGGAATAGATGAGAATGCGCTGCATTATATGCTCAAAGAACATCCGGGCTTTGAGGTTGCCTTTATTGATGGATGGACCGGAAAAGGTGCGATTTCGAGAGAGCTCCAAAAAGCTGTGATTGATTTTGAAAGAAAGTATGATATTCGTCTTTCTAGTGAACTGACTGTACTAGCTGACCCTGGCTATTGTACAAATGTCTACGGAACGAGAGAGGACTTTCTCATTCCAAGTGCCTGCCTGAATTCGACGGTATCTGGACTTGTCAGTCGAACGGTACTAAACAACCGCTGGATCAGTGCCGATGATTTCCATGGGGCGAAGTATTATGAAGAGCTGCTTGATGAGGATGTGTCCAATCTGTATGTGGATACAATTGAAGAAGCATTTTCTAGCCTCGAACCAAATGTACGTGAGAAAGCAGAGACCATCCTCACACAGGGAATGCCTGCGGACTGGCGGGGGATGGCGTCCATTGAAGCGATCGGTCAGGAGTTTCAAATTAAAAATACCCATTTGATTAAGCCGGGTGTTGGTGAGACGACCCGTGTGCTGCTTAGAAGAATCCCTTGGAAAATCCTGATTCAGCCGGGGTCTCAGGAGAAGCTGAAGCATATTTTGCTTCTGGCAGAGGACAGAGGCGTTCCTGTCATTGAATATGCCAATATGTCCTACACGTGCTGTGGGCTCATTCGTCCGCTGGAGCAGACGTCATGAAGACATGTGCGTTTGCTAGTGATTTAGACCGGACACTGATTTACTCACATCGAGTGCTGGATCAGTATGAGTATGAAGGAGATTATGATTTAGTTGAGGTGCTGGATGAACGGCCGCTTTCCTATATGTCGGTTGAAACGAAAAAATCCTTGCAGACAATCCATCAACTGGGCTGGTTCATTCCAGTGACGACAAGAACGACTGCTCAGTATGAACGGATCACCTTCTTTCAGCAAAAGCTCAAACCGGAGTATGCCGTTACGACAAATGGGGGCTGTATCCTTCATCACGGAAAGCCGCTTGAGGATTGGCAGGTTATCGTTGATGAGAGGCTCAAAGCGTGTATGTCAGTCAGAGAGATGCTGAGAGCCATCTCCGACCTTCCAGTTGCGGCATGGGTGAAGCGTACCCGGACAGCAGAGGGAAGATTTCTTTATTTGATAATGAAAGATGAGTATTTATCTCGCATTCCACTTGCTGAATTGAAGCTGTGGGGCGAGGAAAGAGGCTGGCAGGTTTCTCTTCAAGGACGGAAGCTTTATTTTATTCCGGAGCCGCTGAATAAGTGGGATGCTGTTGCTTTTTTAAAGGAACGGCTGGAGCTTGAATATGTATATGGTGCAGGCGATTCCCTTTTAGATGCAGGTCTTATTCGTCAGGCGGATATGGGCTTTGCCCCGAGGCATGGAGAAGTGCTCGACTTTGACCCACTACTTGAGCCGACAGCAGCATCGGGCATGGCAGCAGCAGATGAAATCACCGCTTGTGTCATGAAGCAGATGACGACCGTAAAAAAGCCTTCGATTCGATAGCAGAAGTAGAAGGGTGAATGATATGATAGTAGTAGCTTTCGAGAAAATATAGGAGAAAGGAAGGAGCGGCGTGAGTTATAAAGAAATCAATGTCAACCATACACGGGCGGAGCAGGAAGCCTGGAAAAACGTGCTGAAAAAGCCGCTCCCTGAAAGAGACGGTTATGTAAAGGACGAGCATACATTGTCCTTGCCGCGTCTCGCCGCCCGGGTCCTTGGAACTCCGCATGATGCAACCGATTATTTTATTTATTTACATGAATTATATGAAACAGATGGCGTTCATATTTTAAGTGAAACGCTCAATCGTCATATTGAGCCGGAGCATTTTCAAGCGCTTCAACGCATTCATTTGATTAACCAAGAAGAAAAGGGATTATCCGTGAATCGCTTTGTGGCTTTTTTAGATGGTGAACAGCTGATTGTACGCCATCCAAACCCTGTGATGAACCGGCATATCCGCCTTTCATTGATCAAGGTGTTTGAGCATTTCAAACAGATGCATGAGGGTGGATTTCAGCATCCCGATTTCCGCCGGGTTCTGCTGGATGTAGTGAAGTTTTCAAATAATCATCTAGGTCCATGGCTGAAGGAAGTCAATATAGAAGAAAAAATGCCGGCTGTCATTTGGTATGGAGAGGCGAATAAAAGTCAGCTTTATTTTCTTTACTATGTCATGCTGATTGGCTGTGATGTTGTGCTATTTCATCCAGAGGGCGAGGATTCGTTCCGCGAATTAGATCCAGAAGAAAAGCTGACTTTTATTGATCAGTATCCGGGAAATTCAAAGCTTGAACCGTTCCCTACTGAAAAGTCTGAGAGGAAATCAACGGTGGCGTACCGCTCGACAAGAGAGCTTGATGAGGTGCTCCACACGGAAGATTCAATGCTGTATAAGCCGTGGCAATTCAGAGATCATACCCCTCATTCCATTACGCTGAAGACAACGTATGATGAGCTGTTTTTAATTGCAAAGGAACGTTCCTTTATCCGCCCTAATTTTCAAGCAGATCGGGACACGATACAGATTCCGAATCTCTTTGCGAAAATGATGGGGATCACACGAGACAAGCGTGAATACTGGGATCGTATCCATACGTTAATGGAAGGGAAAGAGACGAAGACCATTCGCCATTTTCCTTTTACGAAAGAAGTGTCTTCGAATTATCAATTTCATTATCAGCATGCCCTTTCTTCTGCTGGAGAGATTGATCCTGAATTATTAATGAAAAGCAATGTATGGCAGTTTTCTCATCTATATGAGGGCGCGCAGCGTGCGATAGCAGAGGCGATATCTCGAATCTGTCAGCATCCAAAGCTATTAAAAGAAGGCAATGAGACCGAATTAGATGTCCGTATTTATTTATTCAAACAGATACTGCATATCGGTCAGGAGCTCATTGAACTCATTCAAACCTTTGATTATGCACAAACCGTACCGAAAGTGATTTTATACCATACGGAATATAATGGTGAGCTGACTCGTTCTGATGCGGCTGCCCTCATTTTCCTAAACGAAATGGGGGTGGATCTCTTCGTGTATCATCCGGCGGGATACCAGTGTATCGAGCGGTATATAGATGACCAATTATTTGATACCCATTGGCTTGATGAGATGGTCATGAATCAGGAGTTTAAAGAGCCATCCATCGTCAGAAAGTTATTTCAATCCATTAAAAATCGATAAGGAGATCAAAGCTTATGACAAATACAAACGGAAATGACATCATTTCAATTGATAAAGAGGAAATCTCCATTGAGAAGGCAGACGATATCCGCGTTCAGCTTCGAAATGAACCAGAAGTGCAAAATATTGCGAGACAGATCGATGCGAAAAATCAGCTGGAGCTGCTTGAATACGGAAAGCAGCCGGCCGTTGAAATCTCTAAGTTCTCTGATCGTATTCTTTCGATGATGCGTTCAACAAGTGTCACTGACTCAGGAACGATGCTGACGCAGCTTGGAAAAATTATGGATCGTTTTGATAAAAATGATTTTGACGAGCCAAAGGGTGGTTTGTTGTCAAAAATCTTTAAGCGCGGCGGCAGCATGATTGAAAAGATTTTCAGTAAATATCAAACGCTCGGTGCAGAGATTGAAAAAATTAATGTAGAAATCAGTAAATATAAAGACGAAATGACCAAATCGACTGTGACGCTTGAAGAAATGTATGAGCATAACATTCAATACTATATGGAGCTTGAAAAGTATGTTGTTGCAGGTCAAATGAAAATCGAAGAATTAAAGCAATTGGTTCCTTCTTATGAAGAAAAAGCGGCTAGTGGAAACCAGCTGGCACAAATGGAGCTTGATACACTTCGTAACGGCATTCAAGCATTGGAAGAGCGTGTATATGACCTTGATATGGCACGGATGGTGGCTCTTCAAACGGCACCGCAAATTCGTTTGCTGCAGCGTGGGAATACGAAATTAATCGGTAAAATCAACTCAGCGTTCATCATCACCATTCCAATTTTTAAAAATGGGATCATTCAAGCTGTTACAGCGAAGAGACAAAAGCTTGTGGCTGATTCAATGAGTGAGCTGGATAGAAGAACAAATGAAATGCTGAAACGAAATGCTGAAAACATCTCAAGTCAAAGTGTGGAGATTGCCAAATTGTCTGGACGTCCAAGTATCGACATCGAAACGATCGAATCTTCCTTTAATACAATTGTACAAGGGATGAAAGAGACGAAACAGATCGAAGAAGAAAACAAACGATTACGCGAAGATGGAACAAAACGTATGCTTGAATTGCAAGATAATATTAAGCGGGCTGCCCTAGAGTCCTAAAAAATAAGCTGTCTGTAACTAAAGTTGCAGGCAGTTTTTCATGAATTTTATTAAAAATTGAAGAAAAAAGGTTTTTATGTGACCATTTTCGGGTAAATCCTGTTCAGGGGAATGGTTCACCCATGTTTGAAAAAGTTCGCTATGGTGAGGATTCGAGTTAATTTTTTAGCACAATTAGGAATTTCCAGTAAAATATTGTCTGATGAGAGGAAATACCCCGTAAAATATGTAGTTTATGAAGCATTCTATAGGATTTACGAGTAATACGGCGTATAAACTCTAATCACCAGACCTCTATATGGAATTCATACATATTGTGCGGAAATAAGCGAATTCTAAAGATTGTTCGCATCATAACGCTTATGTTACGGTTATAAAGATGCTAATTTGGAGGGAAAATATGAATTCTGAAGAGAGAACTATCAAAATCAAGATAAATAATGTATCTAAAATTTTCGGTAAAAATGCTAAAAAAGCATCTCAAATGCTTGGAAAAGGGAAAACAAAAAGAGAGATCCTAAAAGAGACCGGCGCAACAGTTGGTGTCAATCGAGCAAATTTTGATGTGTATGACGGCGAGATATTTGTCATCATGGGGCTATCAGGGAGCGGAAAGTCCACACTTGTGCGGCTGCTAAATAGGTTAATCGAACCAACCTCCGGAGAAATATTTATTGATGGGGATATGATAACAAATATGTCAAAGGATCAATTGCGTGAAGTCAGACGGAAAAAGATCAGCATGGTCTTCCAAAACTTCGCATTGTTCCCCCACCGTACGATTCTTGAGAACACAGAGTACGGTCTTGAATTACAAGGTGTAGACAAAGAAGAGCGCCGCTCAAAAGCGCTTGAATCCTTAAAGCTTGTTGGACTTGAAGGCTTTGAAGAACAGTACCCAAACCAATTAAGTGGCGGGATGCAGCAGCGTGTTGGATTGGCACGTGCATTAGCAAATGACCCTGACATTTTATTAATGGATGAAGCATTCAGCGCACTCGATCCATTAATTCGTAAAGATATGCAGGATGAATTGCTTGAGCTTCATACATCTGTAGGAAAAACGATCATTTTCATTACCCATGATTTAGATGAGGCGCTTCGGATTGGCGACCGCATTGTGCTCATGAAGGACGGAAATATCGTTCAAATCGGAACACCAGAAGAAATTCTGATGAACCCATCGAATGAATATGTTGAACGTTTCGTTGAAGATGTCGACCTTTCTAAAGTATTAACCGCTGGTCATATTATGAAACGTGCAGAAACAATTCAGATCGACAAAGGGGCACGTGTTGCGCTCACGCTCATGAAAAACCTTGGGATTTCGTCTATCTATGCAGTAGATAAGAAAAAGCATTTATTAGGTGTTATTTCTGCACAAGCAGCGAAAAAGGCGGCAGAAATGGGAGCGTCGCTTGAAACAGTTCTCGATAAAGAATTCACGACAGTATTGGAATCTACGTATTTGACAGAAATCTTTGACGCAGTATCTGATGCAGCAAACATTCCGATTGCCGTTGTCGATGAGAAAAACAGAATGAAGGGTATTGTGGTCAGAGGTGCATTAATTGGTGCGTTATCAGGTAATGATGAGTATATCAACATGTCTTCTAACAAACTTGAGGAAATTAAAACACAAGAGCCTTCTGCACAGGAGGTAGAATAAGATGTTTAGTATGAGTGATTTACCTAGAATTCAGTTCGCGGATTACATTGATCGATTTGTTGACTGGTTAACATTAACGTTTGGTGGTTTCTTTGATGGCATCACAAATGGATTAGCAGGCACAGTAAATGGAATTGTGGCAGCACTTGGTGTGATTCCATCTATTATTTTAACCCTTATTTTTGCCGGCATTGCCTGGTGGATCAGTACAAGAGGAGTTGCTCTTTTCACACTTATTGGATTTTTGCTGATTGACTATTTAGGCTACTGGCATCCAATGCTACAAACACTTGCGCTCGTTTTGACAGCTGTGGTCATTTCCATCGTGATCGGGGTTCCGATCGGTATTTGGGCATCACAGAAGGAAACTGTGCGTAAGATTGTAACACCTATTTTAGATTTAATGCAGACAATGCCTGCATTCGTTTATCTATTACCAGCAATCTTCTTCTTTAACATTGGCGTTGTGCCTGGGGTTGTGGCATCAGTTATTTTCTCCATGCCGCCAACGATTCGTATGACGATTCTCGGTATTAAACAAGTACCAGCTGATTTAATTGAAGCAACAGAAGCATTTGGTTCAACGACATTCCAGCGTTTATTCAAAGTTCAGCTTCCACTTGCAACAAAAACCATCCTAGCTGGTATTAACCAAAGTATCATGCTTGCTCTATCAATGGTCGTCATTGCGGCAATGGTAGGTGCTCCAGGACTTGGTTCGGAAGTATATAGTGCGGTAACGCAGCTGAAAACAGGAATTGGTTTTGAAGCAGGTATTGCCATTGTGATTGTGGCGATTACACTCGACCGTATTACACAAAACATTAAAACGAAAAAAACCAGGGGGAATGCTTAATGTGGAAAAAGTCTCTCTACATTGGGATGACCGCCCTGCTTGTCTTTTTACTAGCCGCTTGTGGCGTGAAGTCAGATTCAAATGCGAGTGCAGCACAGCAGGTGAATAAAACCATTATCGGCATTGATCCGGGTTCAGGGATTATGGCGCTAACGGATCAAGCGAAAAAGGATTACGGCTTAGAGGATTGGACGGTTGTGTCTGCATCAAGTGCAGCTATGACCGCAACGCTCAAGAAATCTTACGACCGTAAAAAGCCAATTATTATCACTGGCTGGAATCCACACTGGATGTTTACTCGCTATGATTTAAAATATTTAGAGGATCCAAAGAAATCTTACGGTGAAGCGGAAGAGATTCATACGATTTCACGTAAAGGTTTTGCAAAAGATCAGCCGGAAGCAGCCAAAATGCTTAGTCAATTTAAATGGTCTCAAGATGACATGGGCGAAGTCATGATGGATATCCAAGATGGTATCAATCCAAAGGATGCCGCCGTTAAATATGTGAAGAAACATAAAGACCAAGTAGCGAAATGGACAAAAGGCGTGAAAAAGTCGAATGGTGACAAAGTCAATCTTGCCTACGTTGCGTGGGATAGTGAGATTGCAAGTACTAATGTCGCTGCAGAAGTACTGCGTGAGCTCGGATTTGAAGTGACCTTGACTCAGGTGGAAGCAGGTCCAATGTGGACAGCAATTGCAACTGGAAGTGCGGATGCCTCATTATCTGCTTGGCTGCCAAATACGCATAAAACGTATGCAGCGAAGTTTAAAGGGAAATATGATGATCTAGGCACAAGTATGAAAGGTCTTCGCATGGGGCTAGTTGTTCCGACATATATGAAGAACGTCAACTCGATTGAGGATTTGAAAAAATAGCCTATAGTGATGAGGTTCCCTTATAATAGAAGGGAGCATATGAAAAAGCAGTCTGCTCAAAAAGCGGCTGCTTTTTTCTTATATAAGGATGGTGGACGAGTTGTCGATGATGGATAAGCCAATCATGATTTTCCTGCATGGCGGAGGAGTCAGCAGCTGGATGTGGCAGGAGCAGATGGAAACATTCAAGGAAGCGTATGAATGCTATACGCCTGATCTGCTTGGTCATGGGACAAGAGCAAATGAACAGTCATTTTCCATGCGAGAAAGCGCTCTTGAAGTCATCTCGTGGTTCAAGCAGCATGCGCACGGCCGTAAAGTGATACTCATTGGATTCTCTCTAGGTGCACAGGTTGCCGTTGAAGTGTTATCGAATGAGCCTGATATCGTAGACATAGCCGTCATCAACAGCGCTCTTGTGATGCCGCTGCCATGGCTTTACTTGATGGTGAGACCTCTTTTACCTCTTACGTATCCATTATTAAAGAAAGATTGGTTTATCCAGCTCCAAGCTGAAAAGATGGGGCTTCCAAACGATGTACTGAATGACTATGCGGCGGATTCGAAGAGTTTGCAGAAGAAAACCCTTCTGACGATGTTTCAAGAAAATCTCCATTACAAGCTCCCAGACACGTTTCAACAAGCGAAGGCACGGATTCTTGTCACAGTGGGAGAAAAGGAAAAAGGTATCATGAAACGGTCAGCAAAGAAAATAACGACATCACATCCGAAGGCAGCAGGTGTCGTCGTTCCTGATATTGGACATACCTTTACGTTTGAAAAGAAAGAACTGTTTATTGATATGATTCAATCCTTTATAGAAGAGCGTGCGTTACCAGTGGAATTAAAGGAAATCAAGTAGCCGAAAGTGAAGACAGGCATAAAAGAGGCAGTTAGATCTTAGAACCTATATGATATAGGCATAAAACGCTTACAGATGAGCTGCAGTCTGACTGAAAGCTCATGAGCCGTAGAAGGAGGAGCTATGAGTAAAAACTATATCATATTCGGTGCGAGTCAAGGCTTAGGGGATGCTTTTGTAAAAGGTCTTCCTTCAAGTGGAGATACAGTTTGGATTGTGTCTCGAAGTGAACCGAGCAGTTTGAACATAGATGACGGTGTACATAGAATTTGGCTGAAAATTGATTTATCAAGCCAAACCCACATCCCTTTTATGCTCGAAGCATTGGAGAATAAAACCATTGATGTTCTCATCTATAACATTGGTTTATGGGAAAAACGAGGCTTTGAAGATGATTATTCATTCGATCACGATCAGCCAGAGGATATCGCTCATTTAATCAATGTGAATGTCACCTCTACGATTACTTACATCCAAGCACTGCTTCCGCACGTAAGGAAATCGGAGAATGGAAAAATCATCGTGATTGGCTCAACGGCGGGACTAGATCATACAAACCTGCCGCAGGTTTCTTTTGTCGCTTCTAAATTTGGCCTGCGCGGAATTGTGAATGCACTGTGAGAACATGTGAGAAAAGATAAAATATCCGTCACCTGTATCAATCCAGGAGAGCTGGCGGCAGAGGTTCCATATGAAGATGGAGCCGAAAAAGCCATCACTCTATATGGTGAAACGAGAATCCCTGTACAGGATATTGTAGAGCTTGCGAGATGTGTGATTCATTTATCAAGGGTATCCTGTGTAAAAGAAATCAACGTCCCAGCCATGACAGATTTGAATGCATAATATAAAGCATACCACCCGTTTAAAGAAAAAACGGGTGGTTTTTTGATTTTATGATGAATGCTGCTGAAGGGTTTGATAGACAGCTTCCGTCAAGATCTCAATGCCGGTAAAGATAGCAGAGCGGTCGAATGTCATATATGGATGATGTAGACCGGGCTCTAGATCACAGCCTAAACCAAGCATCGTGGATTTGATATGCGGAACCTTTGCTGCATAAAAGTGAAAATCCTCTCCGCCTGTCGTGACGATCGGGGGATCGAGCTGTTCTTTGCCTAAAACCTGTTCAATGGCATGAGACATGATCTGGACAGCTTCCTCATTTAAGGTTGCGGCAGGCAGACGGTGATCGGTTGAAAGTGTAATGGAAGCGCCAAAGGCATCCGCTACAGCATGTACGGCTCTTTCAATTTCTTTTTCTAGTTCATCCATCACAACATTTGTTTGTGCCCTGACATCCAATGTAAAAGAAGCTTTGCCAGGGATGATGTTTGAACTGCCTCCGCCAGCATTCAGGTTGGTCATTTTCACAGAATGTGCAACTCTTGGGTCGACATGGATATGCGCGAGTCTCTGTACGAGGGTAGAAGCCACTTCAATGACGTTGACCCCAAGATGCGGGCGTGCACCGTGGGCTTCCTCTCCAATAATTGTGCCGATGTAATGATTACTCGATCCATGCAAAATGGCAGGTGCACAGCGTCCGTTTAATGTTTCTTGAATTGGGCGCACATGCACTCCGTATAAGTAATCAACGTCTGCTAACACACCTTTTTCAATCATTTTCAGCGCGCCGCCGCCTTTTTCCTCAGCAGGCTGAAAAATGAAGCGGATGGTGCCGTTCGGGAGCTCCTTTTCCTTTAATGCCATGAAGGTGCCGAGAGCCATTGTCATGTGTGCATCGTGACCACATGAATGATTGGGTTGAAACTCACCATCTACTTCCTGCCAAAGTGCATCAATATCGGCTCTCACAGCGACCACTGGTGCGCCTTCTCCCATTTCACCGATCACTCCTGTACAGTCGTCAAAAGTTCGAGTCTTGCAGCCCATTTTTTTTAAAATGCCTTCAAGATAAGCCGTCGTATTCGTTTCTTCCCAGCTGATTTCTGGGTGGGCGTGCAGATGTTCAAAGATGTCTGTCACGGTCTGTTGCATTTCGTTTGTCAAAGTTGTCATGAGTAGCCTCCTTGCTGACAGAAAATCTGCCAAAACATTCTTTTAGTGAAATAATATTGATCTTAAATATCATCAGTGTTTATAATATAACACATCATTTGATTATTCAGAAAATTAAGTAAAATTCCGATCGGGACAAAGGGGTTTTGATACATGAAAACAGCGACAGTATCAGCACCAGAGAAACAAAAACGAAAACTTCAAATGCCGGATGCGTATGTTCTCTTATTTATCATTGCGCTCATTTGTACCATTGCAACGTATTTTGTACCAGCGGGTGAGTTTGACCGAAAGACATCAGGGGAAATCACAACAGCTGTTCCTGGCAGCTATCACCGCATTGATCAATCACCCGTAAGTCCCGTTGGCTTTTTTACAGCCATTCAGGAAGGGATGGTAGGGTCCTCTTCTATTATTTTTCTCATTCTATTTACTGGCGGAACCATTGCCATTTTGGAGAAAACAGGTGCCATTAACGGAATGATTCACCATGTCATCAGCAGGTTTCAAACGAAGCAATTATTGTTTATTTGTATTGTTGGAGGATTATTTTCGGTGCTTGGAACGACCGGCATTGTCGTGAACTCTGTTATAGGATTTATTCCAATCGGGATCATTGTGGCAAGGTCCTTGAAATGGGACGCTGTGGCAGGAGCAGCGGTCATTTACATCGGCTGTTATGCTGGATTTAACGCAACCATTTTGTCTCCATCTCCACTAGGTTTATCTCAAACGATTGCAGAGCTGCCGATCTTTTCTGGCATTGGCCTGCGTGTCATTATTTATCTTTGCTTTCTTATATCTAGTATTGTGTACATCTATTTATATACAAGACGCCTGAAGAATAAAGAAAAGGGAAGCCTTCTTGGTGATCAATGGTTTCCTGCGAAGGGGCTTGGCGGAGCTGATGCGGAATCTGTGGACAAGCCTGCATTTACCGGCAGACATAAGCTGATTTTAGCGGTGTGCGGATTGTCTCTTGGGGGCTTCTTATATGGCGCGCTTCAGCTTGGCTGGACCGATAAGGAAATGGCAGGTGTGTTCATTTATATGGCCATTGCTGCTGGATTGCTTGGCGGATTAGCAGCCAATGATATTGCGAAAACATTTATTGTCGGCTGTCAAAGCCTTGTTTACGGTGCACTCATTGTCGGAATGGCACGCTGCATTTCTGTCATTTTGGAAAACGGTAAGCTGCTTGATACCGTGGTCAATGGCTTGGCGAGTATGCTGACAGGATTTAGTCCAATTGCTGGTGCGATTGGGATGTATATTGCGAGTGCACTTCTTCACTTTTTGATTTCATCAGGATCAGGAGAAGCGGTTGTCTTTATTCCAATTCTTGCGCCACTGGCTGATTTAATGGGCATCACAAGACAGGTAGCTGTTGAAGCGGTTATGCTTGGCGAAGGGGTCGTCAACTGTATCAATCCGACGTCAGGTGTGTTGATGGCTGTGCTTGCTGCAAGTGGTATTCCTTATGTGAAGTGGCTGCGTTTTATGGTGCCGCTTGCGCTCATTTGGTTTGTCATTGGCCTTGTCTTTATTTGTATCGGCGTTATGATCAACTGGGGACCTTATTAAACATGTATAAAGCTGCTGACAATTGTTTGGCAGCTTTTTTCTTGTGGAAATATGCATGGAGACAGCGCTTTGAAAGCACAATAAGTGTGTTCACAAATTCGCTACATATTTTTTTTGAGCAGCCCCCTTGCAAAAGTTTGTGAAGTGTTGCACAATAAGAATGTGAAATACTTCACATACAAAAAACAACCTAGTTTTACTCAGGAGGATGAGATAAATGACAAACGAAAAAGTAAACAAAGTAGCACTTATTGGAGCAGGTTTTGTAGGCAGCAGTTATGCCTTTACATTAATAAATCAAGCGATCACAGATGAATTGGTTGTCATCGATTTAAATCAAGATAAAGCAATGGGTGACGTCATGGATTTAAACCACGGGAAAGCATTTGCTCCGCATCCTGTGAATACATGGTATGGAGATTATGAGGATTGTAAGGATGCAGACATTGTATGTATCTGTGCTGGTGCGAACCAAAAGCCAGGTGAAACGAGACTTGACCTTGTTGAGAAAAATTTAAATATATTTAAAGGCATTGTAGACAATGTGATGAAAAGTGGATTCGATGGTATTTTCTTAGTCGCCACGAACCCTGTTGATATTTTGACATATGCCACTTGGAAATTCAGTGGTCTGCCAAAAGAGCGAGTGATTGGCAGTGGAACCACACTTGATACTGCAAGATTTAGATACATGCTCAGTGAGTACTTTGAAGCAGCGGCACACAATGTGCATGCGTACATCATTGGAGAGCATGGGGATACAGAGCTTGCTGTGTGGAGTCATGCGAATATCGGAAGTGTACCCATTACAGAATTAATGAAGAGAAATGATCAATACAAACAAGAAGATTTAGATGAGATGATGGAAAATGTCCGCCATGCCGCTTACCAAATCATTGAGAAAAAAGGCGCCACTTACTACGGCGTAGCGATGAGTTTGGCCCGCATTACAAGAGCGATCCTGCACAATGAAAACAGTATTTTGACCGTCAGCACTTACTTAGATGGAGAGTATGGAGCAGAAGATGTCTACATTGGTGTACCTGCCCTTGTGAATCGAAATGGCGCAACAGAAGTGATGGAGCTTGCACTTAATGATACAGAAAAAGAACAATTCGCACACAGTGTGAATGTGTTAAAAGAGATTTTGGCTCCTCATTTTTAATCAAAAGCAACCTATCTGAGCAGAAAAGGATGAATCACTATGTGGCAGCAAATATATAATCCGTTTGGTCATGAGTTCGTGAGTGCATTGGTAGCAATGCTCCCAATTTTGTTTTTCCTGCTTGCATTAACTGTATTTAAGTTAAAAGGTGTTTTAGCCGCTTGTTTTACCTTAATCGTCAGCTTTGTAACAGCTGTTTTCTTCTTTCATATGCCAATTGAAAAGGCATTATCTGCTGTGCTGCTCGGTATATCTAATGGGCTGTGGCCGATTGGATATATCGTCATCATGGCGGTATGGCTCTATAAAATTGCTGTGAAATCTGGTAAATTCGATGTCATTCGTTCTAGTATTGCAGGAATCTCTCAAGATCAACGTCTTCAGCTATTATTAATTGGTTTTAGTTTTAATGCATTTTTAGAGGGAGCCGCTGGGTTTGGTGTACCGATTGCGATCAGTGCTGCTCTCTTAACAGAGCTTGGGTTTAAACCGCTGAAAGCTGCGATGCTCTGCTTAATTGCCAATGCTGCGTCTGGCGCATTTGGTGCTGTGGGTATCCCAGTCATTACAGGGGCGCAAATGGGCAATATGACGCCGCTTGCGTTATCTCAAACCCTTGTGTATACGATTCCGTTTATTTCATTCTGTATTCCGTTCCTGCTCATTCTCATTGTGGACGGATTCAAAGGGATTAAAGAAACGCTCCCTGCCTTGCTTGTTGTAAGTGGAAGCTATGCCATTTTACAAGCTGTCACAATGGTGACAATGGGTCCTGAGCTTGCCAATATTATTTCAGCTTTAGCAAGTATGGGCATTTTGGCTTTATTTCTTCGAAAATGGCAGCCGAAACACATTTATCGTGAAGAAGGAGCACCAGCCATTGAACAGAAACAAACGTATCGCGGCATTGAAGTGCTGAAAGCATGGTCTCCGTTCTATATTTTAACCGCCATTATTACGGTATGGAGTCTTCCAGCATTTAAAGCATTGTTTGCTGTAGGAGGCCCGCTCAACTGGACAACCATTTTAGTGAAAATGCCTTTTTTGCATCAGCAAATTGTGAAATTACCACCAATTGCACAAACAGAAACACCTATTGATGCGATCTTTAAAATTGATGTCATCAGTGCAACGGGTACTGCCATTCTGATTGCGGTGATGCTGACAGGTTTGTTTAGCAGACATATTACATTAACAGAAGGAGCTGCCTGCTTAAAAGCATCAGTGAAAGAGCTTTGGGTACCTGTTCTCACCATTTGTTTTGTCATGGGCTTTGCCAACTTGGCGAACTTCGCTGGACTAAGTTCAGCCATTGGGCTTGCACTTGCCAAAACAGGCGATTTGTTCCCGCTTGTCAGCCCGGTGCTTGGCTGGATCGGGGTGTTTATTACAGGATCTGTCGTGAGTAACAACGCCTTATTCGGCAACCTTCAAGCGGTCACTGCTTCTCAAATCGGCTCACAGGCAGGTTTGTTAATCGGGGCAAATACAACTGGCGGGGTCATGGCAAAATTAATTTCTCCACAATCCATCGCCATAGCTACAGCAGCTGTTGGAGAAACAGGTAAAGAATCTGAGCTCTTCCAAAAGACCGTGAAGTACAGCTTCATCCTGCTCGGCATTGTGTGTATATGGACATTCATTCTTGCTCTATTTGTATAGGTTTAAAAAAAGACTGAGACAGCTCTCAGTCTTTTTTGTTTATGTCGATTCCCTTGTCACAAGCCGGGTAGGCAGCTGGATATGTTCACGCTGTAATGGTTTTTGGTCTTGCAGGATCTCGATTATTTGCTGCACAGACCGCTGGCCAAGCTCTACGATCGGGATGTCAATTGTGGTGATTGTTGGAGCTGTCACCTCGCAAATGTCTTGATTGTCATAGCCGATCACCGCTAGATCCTTAGGGATTTGATAACCGTATGAAATGGCCTGTTTAATGAGCCCTGCTGCGACTTGATCATTACCCGTGAAAATGGCATCAGGTGCATTCTTCATGTCATGGATGACATCCATTAAGCGAAAACCGTCTTCAATGGTGAAGGCCTCCCCGAAAAGCCAATCGTCATGCAGCGGCAAGCCGTGTGCAGAAAGTGCATCAAGATAGCCCTGTTTCCTTTGTTTTTGTGCTTCACTGCTTTCAGTATCAAAGCAAAACCCAATCGATCTTCGCCCTGACTGAATCAAGTAGTCAACCGCTTTATAGGCGGCTTCCCGCTCATCGTATCCAATAATCGGGATGTCTGCTGTTTGATGATATTCGTTCGCCATGACAATAGGGCCGTTCGTTAAAAATGGCTCGATCTTTTCCCACGGATTTTCTAATGCCCCTAATATGACCCCATCTACTTCTCTTTTTTTTAATAATTGAAGCCCTTCAAGCTCTAACGATTCCTGATAAAACGTCTGAAGCACGATGGCTTTATAACCTTGATCCAGTACTTCCTTTGATATGCCTTTAATCAATTGTGCAAAAAAAGGATGGTCCACAGCCGGGACAGACACAGCAATGGTTTTTGTCTGATGTGAACGAAGAGTGCGAGCCGCTGAACTCGGTGTATATTCCATTTCTTTCATCACCTGTAAAATGAGCTGACGCTTTTCCTCTGACACATATGGATGATGATTCAGCACTCTGGAAACGGTGGTGGTTGAAACCCCGCAGCGTTTGGCAATTTCATAAATTGTACACATATTAACAAATCCTTTACACAAAGTTATTGTTCTGAAATCGATAACATCATTTACAATGTGAAACAAGTTAAATATTAACAAATGGAATTGATTAATTGGAGGGAATGGAATGCAAATATTGACGAAGATATCAGGTAAAAGCAAGGATTATCTTCCTTTGCTGGATATGATCAATCAAGGTGTTCAAGTAAAGTCTGATTCAGTTGAGAAGCACCTAGCAAATGAAAAGCTGGTGACGTTCCTTGAGCAAGATATAGGGCGCACAGGCTTGGAAAAAATTCTCTTCCATTATAAACAAAATAAGGAAAAAAAGATACCATTTCTGCCAGTTGATAAACTGATTTCAGAGGATGAGATCGATGATATCATGCAGGTGTTGAAAGAAGTATTGAGTTCTGGCCGTTTTACTTCAGGGCCATATATTCCGGCGTTTGAAAAGCAGCTCGCTGAGTACTTAGGGAAGAAATATGTCATTGCCACGTCAAGTGGAACAGATGCCCTAATGATCAGCCTCATATCAGCAGGCGTCCATCCGGGAGACGAGGTCATTTTGCCAGCGAATAGCTTTGCTGCAACAGAAAATGCAGTGCTTGCGATTGGGGCTGTTCCGGTCTATGCCGATATTGATCCAGATACTTACTGCTTGGCACCGAGTGAAATTGAGAAGCATATCACAGATCAAACGGTATGCATTCTTCCGGTTCATTTATATGGAAAGCAAGCGGATATGAAGGCCATTTCGGCGATTGCGAAACAGCATGGGTTGAAAATCATTGAAGATGGCTGTCAGGCGATCGGCAGCAGCAGCCTTGGTGCATATGGAGATGGACTTGTTCTCAGCTTTAATCCATACAAAAACCTTGGCGTCTGCGGTAAGGCAGGGGCTATCGCCACAAATGATGAAGCCTTAGCGGAAAAATGCATGGAGATCAGTTATCACGGCTTTGAAGTAGGAAAGAAAAATGTCAAACGCAGTGACTATGGATTTAATTCTAAAATTGATAATTTGCAGGCAGCGATCGGACTCGAACGCATGAAGTATTTAGGGTTACAAAACTTTAAACGCTTTTACTTAGCAAAGCGATACATTGACCAGCTGCAAACGCTTGAGGAAGAAGGATACTTGAAGCTTCCGAAGCTGACGGATGATCACGTCTGGCATCTGTTCCCGATTAGAGTGTTGAAGGGAGAACGAGATGAGCTTGCAGCGAAATTGCTGGAAATGGGCATAGAAACAGATGTTTATTACCCGATTCTATCGCATCAGCATCAAACAAATCTTGTTTCTCAAAAGTATAAACAAACGACACTTCCACACACGGAAAAAGCAGCACAGCAATTACTTCACTTGCCGCTGTATCCAGGCATGCCGCTGCAAGATCAGGAGAAGGTCATCGAGGGGGTTCATCATGTTATCAAGTCTTCTATTCAATAAAAAGCTGCTGAATCAGCCGGAAAATCCGAAGTGGATCGTCTTCTGTGACTTTGATGAAACCTATTATTCTCACGGAATGACCGATGAGCAGAGAGAGGATGTAAAGCGGCTGGAAGCCTTTGTGGCAGAAAAGAGCGAAGCAGGACAGCTCATGCTTGGCTGGGTCACGGGAAGCAGCCTCGATTCTGTCACAAGTAAAATGGAAAAAGGCGGTTTTCATCAATTCCCGCATTTCATTGCGTCGAACTTAGGAACTGAAATTGTGTATACATCGGAAGCTCGTTTTGGACAGCCAGATGCGGAGTGGATGAAGCGGCTGGATGTGCAGGGCTTTTCAGATGAAAAAATTGAAGACATCCTGGAAACCGTACGTGAAAAGGGAATTCATCTCAGACCGCAAACGCAGCTGGGCAGCTCAGGGTATAAGAAGAATTTCTATTATCAGGAGCAGGATGAACGGACAGATCTTCATCATCTATCATTCATCCAAACACTTGCCAAAGAGCGCGGGGTGGCGGTCAACATTAACAAATGCAATCCGCTCGCAGGAGACCCTGCGGATTGCTATGATGTCGATTTTTTACCAGTCGGCACAGGGAAGGATGAAATTGTCCGCTTTATGCTGAACCAATATGATTTATCGAAAGATCAAGGCTTTGCCTTTGGAGATAGTGGGAACGATTTGCGGATGCTTCAATCCGTCACGCATGGTTTCCTCGTCCAAAATGCGACGGCCGAAGCCAAGCGGCACCATCATCAGATTTGTCATCATGGGTATGCAAAAGGAATCTATGAAACACTGAAAACAGTGATGTATAAACATGAGGAGGCACATTCATGAAGAAAATTGGAATTGTTGGAGCAGGGAATATTGCAAAAGCTCATGCAAGAGCATTATCAACAATCAAAGGTGCAGAGTTATCCGGTGTCTATGATTTGCACGAGTCAGTTGCACAGGGATTCATTAAACAGTACGGCGGACGTGTGTATTCAAGTATCGAAACACTAGCAGATGCATCTGATGGGTTGATCATTGCCTCCCCTAATTTTTGTCACAAAGACCATGCCCTTCAGGCACTAAGAGCAGGACAGCCCATTTTATGTGAAAAGCCGATGGCTGTGTCGCTGAAGGAAGCGAAGGAAATGGTGGAGACAGCCAAACAGTTCCAGGTTCAAGCCAGTATGGGCTTTAACTATCGTTACTTATCCTTTGTGAATATTTTGAAGAACTTGATTGCCAATGGTGAATTAGGCCGCATTTTGACCGTCAGGACTCATTTTAAGAAAAACAGTGCCCTCAGAAGAAAGACATTTTCATGGAGAGACAGCGGTGAGAGTCTGCGCACGAGCGGTGCATTAGGGGATCTTGGTATTCATTTAATTGATATGCTGTGGTACTTATTTGGCAGTGACATGAAGAAAGAATCACTTAATACCAAGATGCTGACACATGTAAAGGAAAAAGAAGAGAAAAAGGTGCAGGTGGATGATCATACCGAAATTTTCGGTCAGATGGAGAATCAAGTATTCTTTCACTTGGTCACATCCAAAAGCACGCAGCCTGAGGAATGCGGATTTAGTGTAGAAGTCGTTGGTCATGACAAGGTATTCAAATACCATACGAACATGAAAAACGAATATGAGATCAGTGATGGATTGTGTGTGGAGCGTCATCAAATGCCGCAAACCCTGCTGACAGATCCGCCAAATGAATTTTACGGATGGTCTGATACGTTCCGTGATCAGCTGATGCACTGGGTGAATACAGATTCATATCCATCTCATATGAAAGTGGCTGATTTTGTAGATGGGTATCGCGCACAGGCTGCGCTCAATACATGCTTCGAGAGGGAAGAGGCTGTCAAGTCTGCCCGGGCATATTAAAGAGGTGGAGCGGAGGATGTCATGACTCCGCTCCTTTTTAGAGGAAGTGAAAAGATGAAAAAAGTATTTTATTTTGGCTGTGTCTTTTATTTTTTTATTGGGACCATTCATGTGTTTTTTGGCAGCTTAACTCCTTATTTACTGTCAAGTTACGATAAGGGTCCCGGGGAATTATCTTCTTTAATCTTTTTTCAGTTTATTGGTTTTTTGACAGGTGTTCTGTTATCCCCCATTCTTGTGAGGAAAAAAGGCTATGGCGCTGTTCTGACCATGGGTCTTTTGCTGATGATCGGGTCACTTCTCCTTGGGCTTTTGGTGCCGGGCTGGACAACACTTGTGCTGGCAGGTTTTTTTCTTGGGAGCGGTGCAGGCAGTCTTGAGACCACAGCCGGAGCGTATGTGATTTCGATGGCAAACAGTGCGAAGCGAATCAGCATCATGGAGGTCTTTTTTGGGTTAGGAGCGCTGTTATTTCCACTTGTGATTCTGCTCACTGTCACTGAACAGACGTGGCACTATGTGTTTTTATTTCAAGTCGGTGCACTGACTTTCTTTCTTATGCTCTGGCTTGCCTTTATGAACAAATTGCCTCGTGGACAGATGGCTTCTTCTTCCAATTCCAATGGGATGAGAAAACCGTCCTTACTTGTTGATCGAAACAATCGAATGATTGTGGTGCTCATGATCTGTTTTGCTTTTTTCTACGCAGGGATTGAAACGAACTTTGCGAACTTTTTGCCGTCGATCATGCTGGAAAAAGGAGGAGACAACTGGAGTCTTTTTGCGGTTTCTACCTTTTGGACAGCGATCGTCATTGGCAGAACTGTCATTGCGAGAAAAGCGGATCAGCTGCATCCGCTGCGTTTTTTAAAGCTAAGCGCAGCACTCATGATTCTGCTGCTCGTTGTATTTGCCCTGACAACCCACATCGCCGCGCAGCTGCTTCTCATCTTTTTCATCGGCCTGTGCGCAGCTGGCATGTTCCCAATCGCACTGACTGCATCTGCATTAATGATTGAAAATGCCATCGACGAGGCAACGAGTTACTTTATTGCAGCCGCAAGTTTAGGCGGAGCCTGCTTGTCCTTCTTGATTGGCTTTAGTCTTGAATGGGCAGGAGCAGCAAGTGCCGTCTTTGTTTTCGCCTTCTTAGCTGTTCTTCTGTTTGCAGCTGCGATTCAAATGAATCGTGCTAAGAAAAAGGATACGGTCCTGTCGCAGCAATCGGCGCTGAAAGCCGATCGGTAAGCAATATCCAATGTCTCCTTGAGTCCAACTGAAAAGATGACAAAGGACTTGTACTAAAACACAGAACGTTTGAATAATATGTACAAGTCAGCATCAAAAGGAGGACGTCTATGTGGCGGTGTTTTTTGGTTATATCTTTTTAGGGTTGTCACTTTCAGCGCCTGTTGGGCCAGTCAATGCAGCCCAAATCGACAGAGGGATTAAAAGTGGATTTTGGCACGCGTGGATTTTTGGTGTGGGGGCGATGGCCGCGGATATTGTCTATATGCTCCTCATTTATTTTGGTGTCGCCCAGCTTTTGACTGCACCTCTAGTGAAAACCTTTTTGTGGCTGTTCGGCTTTTTCGTTCTGACCTATACGGGCATTGAAAGTCTGCGTAAAATCAATTTGCAGGAGAGCCCGAAAAAGGATGGTGGAAACACTTCGGTTGGTCAGTCGTTCATGACGGGGTTTTTCATTTCTCTTTCCAATCCGCTCAGTATTTTATTTTGGCTTGGCATCTACGGCAGTATTTTGGCTAATACGATTGAAAAGTATGGGGCATCTCAAATGCTGATGTACAGCATGGCTATTTTTATCGGCATGCTGATCTGGGATTTCAGTATGGCGCTGCTTGCTAGTTCGTTTAGGCGCTATTTAAGTGAACGTGTCTTACATGGCTTATCCGTTCTTGCAGGCTTATCTTTACTTGGTTTCGGCGCCTATTTTGGGTATCAAGGGATCATGGCGTTGATTGGGTAGAAAAGCAAACTGATACATTCAGTCTGTTTCAGCGTGTAGACAAACCCTCGCATTCGGTGTCAGTCCTGCGTGCCGGTGCTCACGAATGTCAAATTCGCTCCGCTCCGGTACTCGTCCTTCCTAGGGCTGCAAAGGTTTTCTATCACGCTGAAAAGAAGACAAAAGGCTAAAATGAAGATCATTTTAGCCCTTTGTCAACAATTTGAAGCAGACTGATACATTCAGTCTGTTTTTTTGTAAGGATTGACAGACATAACACATTCTTGAATAATGGTGGGATATTGCCATCTGTATTTTTCTTCCAGTATTCAACTATGTGTGCATGCTGATCTTATCAGTTATCACAGCAACATTGTCTATCTATTTAGCTTTTGCTCAGCCCTCATTTATTGGGTGCTTGATTCTGTCTTTTTGATGAAGAACAGATCATAGGAATGATACAAAAGCGCTCTATTAAAAGAAGCAGTTTGACGGCCGCATACACTTGTCTGTTCATGCATCATGGAGTGAAAGACACACATACATGCTCAATTTGAACGAGAACGTCCACCTCTTGAATGCGCAAGGAAAGTCGTTGAAGGACAGTCACCACAGCCTTTTTTTCTCATAGGCTATGGAGAAGACGCTAAAACGAGGTGGGAGAAATGGCCCAGTTGTATGCAAAAAGTTGCCTTGATCAAAATCTACGATCACTAGAAGAATGGAAGCAGGATGCTTTTACTCAATTTGGAGAGATGGTAGGAGATGAGGCAGATACATTCCCTTGTGTACCGGGAAGACAGGGGTTTTTTCTCGATCATTTACGCTATGGGTTTGTTGGTGATCCGAGGAAAGAGGAAGCGGTTGATGAATTAGCCCAGCTGCTGAGAGAATATCAAAGCTGTGCGAAAGAAACGGGTCAATATGCTTCATTTATTTGTTTTTTTGAAACACCGCAGGATTTAAAAGAAAGTTCACTTGAACAGTTTGAGCAGCAGTTTTGGTCACTGCTTCAACGACTGCACCAGAAAGATGAAGTGCCATGGCCTGAGGATATTCCACTAGATACTCATCATCATGAGTGGGAGTATTGCTTTCACGGGGAAGCGTATTTTATTTTGTGCTCCACACCGGCTCATAAGCTCAGAAAAAGCCGCCACTTCCCTTATGTCTTGATGGCATTTCAGCCTAGATGGGTGTTTGAGAAATTGAATGGATCGACCAAGTTTGGTCAAAAAATGAGCCAGCTCGTTCGCAAGCGGCTCAAAGCGTATGATGAGGTCAGCGTTCACCCATCATTAAAATGGTACGGTGATCCGACCAATCATGAATGGAAGCAATACTTTCTCCCAGATGAAGAGGCGGAGAAACCAGCCTCCGCCAAATGTCCTTTTACTGCATTAAAAAACATGATGAAATTATGATGCGGTCTGATCCTGCTGCTTCCACTTTTTTCTCATAAATAGCACCATGATGGCAATCACTGCAATGATCCCAAGGCTGATAAAAAAGCCAGGTCGTCCGCTTGCCTCTGTTAAAGTGCCTGAAATGGCGGCTCCAATCAAGAGAAGCGCAAGAATCATTTCGCACGTTTGGCGAGTGGATGGCTTTGATAGCTTTTTACTTGAGAACAGAATGAATACCCATGTGTACAGAAGGGTAAGGCCGGCTGCTGTTGTGAGATGCTCGTAGATGTGTTTGGACAAAAAGAGCGCAAGCAAAATCGAGACAATTAAGCCAGCAGCAGTTAAGATAATCGAAGGCCATCCGACATGAGTTGGGTCTTTTTGTTTAAAACAAGCAGGTGCATCTTGATGCTCCGACATCGTACCAAGCAGCGTCGTGACTGCATAGAGTGAGGCAACCAATGTCGAAAAGCCGGCAATAATGAAAATGCCATTAAAGATATGAAGAAAGATTGATAAATGAAATGGATCTAATGATGTAATAAATGGACTGCTGTTCTCGTTAAAGGCTGTTACTGGGACAAGCAAGAGAGCAAGTCCGATCGAGACGATATAGATGACCGCTAGAATGATCAGCATGACGCGTCCAGCCTTTGCCGCATCTTTCGGATCTTTTAAATGAACCGCCATCAGACCCATGACTTCAATTCCCCCAAATGCATAAAATGCGTAAATCAATCCATTCCAAAGACCAAGTGCACCGAGCGGCATCCATTCGTGATCTTTGTTTGGCAGATGCAGGGTCGGTTTATGATCTGTCAGAATGCCGAATAACACAAGCACCGCAAGGATCATAAACAGAAAAATCGCCGCTGTCTTCAGTACCGCAAGGACATTTTCTGTCTTTTGAAAAGAAGAAAGCCCTATGATAATCACGAGCAGGGCAAGAGCGGAATAAATCGCAGAAAACACCCAGAGCGGAACAGATGGAAACCAGTGGCGGGTAAAAAGAGAAATCGCTGTTAACTGACTTCCCGTAATCAACATTTCTGCAAACCAATACACCCAGCCATTGCTAAACCCTGCCCAGCGTCCATATGCTTTACGAGCATAGGAACAAAATGACCCTTTATCAGGGTTATCGGCTGTCATCGCAGCCAAATGCTTAAAGACGAGATAGGTTCCGACCGCAGCAAGCAAAAAAGAAATGCAGACGGAAAAACCGGACTTTGTAATGGCAATGCTGGAACCAAGGAAGAAACCAGTGCCAATTGTACAGCCGACTCCGATGAGAGAAAGCTGCCACCAAGATAAAGTTTGTTCTTCTTTCAATGCATGTGCAACACCTTTCGATTTCAATGACATTAGCTTGTGACCGCCGTCTTTTTTTATACATGATCAAGGGGACGTTTTGGGCATACTGACATGGAAAGGAGTGCATGTGATGAACGGAGAATATGTCATTTTACCAAAGGATGGACACGGCTTTCGCTTAGGAAAAGGCCAATGTATGCGGGTCGTTGATATTGAAGGTCAGCAAGTAGCAGATGTCATGGCCTATCATGAAAAGGATTTTTATGAAAAATTTGACCAAGGCGCGACAATGGACAGCCTATTTTCGTCAAAAGTGAAAAAAGGGGATAAGCTCTATTCTAATTTATATAAACCGATGTTTACGGTCATTGAAGACACAGTCGAATGCCATGATTTATACATGCCCGCCTGCCGGCAAGAAATGTATCAGCTTTTATACGGTCGGACGCATTTAGAGGTCATGCATACATGCTACGATAATTTGCGGACTGCCTTTGAGCCATTTGGGATTCCTAAGGAGGATATGTACTATCCTTTTAATGCCTTTATGAATACAGTCATTGATGAAAAAGGAAAACTGTCTGTGGAGCTCCCAAAATCTCTTCCCGGTGATTACATTCGTCTGCGAGCCGAAATGGATCTCATTGTGGCCGTATCCGCATGTCCTTCTGATATTGGGAAGTGTAATGGCGCAAGCTGTACATCTATACGGGTAGAAATTGATTGAAAAAAGAAAAGGGCCAGTCCATATAGACATGGTCTTTTTCTTTTGTGAATGTTTGATCATTAATGAAATAGGGGAACGTCTAACAAAATGTTCTTCCTGAAAACATGGTATAATGAAGACTCAAAAAACGTTGTCAAACCAATGAATTCAGAGTAAAACCTGTTCTCTTCATGTAGAGGATGCTTAGGAGGAAAAGTGTATGAGTTTGCAGAAAAAGATCAGCCAAGAGTTGCATGTGCAGCCCTCAATTGACCCAAAGCAGGAGATCGAAAAGCGGGTTGGATTTCTAAAGGAATACTTGAAAAAAACTGGAGCAAAAGGATTCGTCCTCGGCATTAGCGGCGGACAGGATTCAACGCTCGCTGGCCGTCTTGCACAGCTGGCTGCATCTGAGCTGCGTCAAGAAGGAAAAGAAGAGGCAGTCTTTATTGCGGTGCGCCTCCCGCACGGTGTGCAGCAGGATGAAGATGATGCACAGCTCGCTTTATCATTTATTCAGCCGGACAAGTCGTGGAAATATGATATTGCGCCTGCCGTGACGGCATTCAGTGAACAATATCAAAAGGACACAGGCGGCCCGTTGTCTGACTTTAATAAAGGAAATGTCAAAGCACGCATGAGAATGATCGCGCAGTATGCTGTCGGAGGAGAAGAAGGATTACTTGTCATCGGTACAGATCATGCAGCTGAAGCAGTAACCGGCTTCTTCACGAAGTATGGTGATGGCGGTGCAGATGTTCTTCCGCTCACAGGTCTGACGAAACGCCAAGGCCGGATGCTGCTAGAAGCGCTGCAAGCACCTGAGCGTCTATACTTAAAGAAACCGACAGCGGATCTGCTTGATGACAAACCTCAGCAAACGGATGAAACAGAACTTGGCATTACGTACAATGAAATTGATGATTACTTAGAAGGTAAGCCAGTGTCAGATCAAGCAGCAGAAGCGATTGAAAAGCGCTATGTTCAATCAGAGCATAAACGCCAAGTACCCGCTTCCATGTTTGATGACTGGTGGAAATAAGAAAATGCAAGAGACCTCTCCTTTGATGGAGAGGTTTTTGTCTTTATATTTTTCAAATTGCCTATCTTTTCGCGCGCCATTTATCATATAATAGATACATTATGTAGCATTCCTTGTCATAAGGAGGACGTGTCACGAATATGAAAAACAATAGAGAAATCCCTGTGAGACAGCGAAATATTGTCCTCATTGGCTTTATGGGTGTTGGGAAAACAACCATTGGGCAGCTGGTTGCCAAAAAGCTATATAGAGATTTTATTGATGTGGATCAGGAGATTGAGAAAAAGTATAACATGACGATTCCAGATATCTTTCAGCAAAAAGGAGAAGCATTCTTCAGGCAGGCTGAAAAAGATTATATCGTCGATTTATGTGAACATACGCAGCTAAAGATCGTTTCTCTTGGAGGCGGTGCATTCAAACAGGAAGAAATCAAACGCGCCTGCTTGAAGCATTGTACGGTTCTTTTCCTTGATTTATCCTGGGAGAATTGGAAACAGCGGCTGGATATTTTAATTGAAAACCGTCCTGTTCTTCACAACCGGACGATTGACGAGATGAAAGAGCTGTTTGAAGAGCGCCGGGAAATATATGCCCTTCATAACTCAAGAGTCGAAACAGATCATCTAGAAGCTGAGGAAGTCGCCAATTATATTGTGGACACACTCAAGCTTGGCTGGGATTTATACTCGAAATAAAAAAGTCTACCAACGAGGGTAGACTTTTTCTATAAGTTCAATTCTTCATTCCTTGAATGAGTGCAGCTTTTAAACAGAAGGAAATAGGCTGCTGCTGTGCATCGAATTGAAGTTGAAACAGCTGCTTTGTATCAGGGTCTGCGAATTGAAGATGGGAAACGATCTCTTTTTGAACATTCTCTGGTGTGCGTCCACGCATCATCCAGTCCTGATAATCAATTTGCAGATCCCAGTAACGCTTCTCTTTTTGAGTCAGTTGGTTGGCAGCGAAGAGCTCTTTCCATTCTGATAACGAGCTTTCTCGCACATGAGAAGGATCTCTGAGTCTATTTAAGTGATTAATGAATGAATCCTGTGCAGTGTTTTCGGGTGCGTAATGATCGACGAGCAGGAATGTGCCGCCTTTTTTTAAGACACGGCTGATTTCAGACATAGCTGCCGGCAGGTTTGGAAAGTGGTGAGCGGCAAAGCGGCACGTCACGATGTCAAATGATTCATCAGCGAAGGGCAGTGCTTCTGAGGCTGCCCGCTCAAAAGTAATATGTTTCAGTTGGCGTTCTTCCGCAAGTGCTGCTGCAACCTCGATCATTTTTTGCGTGACATCAATGCCGATTCCTTTAGAAATGATATCTGAAAAGGAAAAAACGGTATGTCCTGCCCCACAGCCGATATCAAGTAAATGCTCGTGACCCTTCGTATTGGCTATTGCTTTCATCCATTCCAGCTCTTCTCCGGCTGCAAATATAGGTGAATCTCGATAGTTCTCGGCATTTTGTGAGAATTGGTTTTCGGCTTTAGCATATGGATTCATTTCTTCTCCCCCTTTGTTGTCTCTTTATCGTAAAATTCATTTTGTTATTTGTCTAAGACATAAAAGATATGACATGAATAGTTAAAACCTATGAGGTGATGAAAGTGGATATACGAATGATGGAATATGTCATGGAAGTGTACCGGCAGAAAAGTTTTACAAAAGCAGCGGATCAACTTCACATTGCACAGCCTTCTTTAAGCCAACAAATGAAGAAGCTGGAAGAGGAATTAGACACACCCCTCTTTATTCGAAAGTATGGATAAGTCACGCCCACACCTCAAGGGAGTCGATTCATTAAAAGGGCTGAGAACATTTTGAAGGAAAGAGATGATTTGCTGCGTGAAATGGGAGAAGCAGCTTATGAGGTGGGGAAAGAGCTGAACATTGGAGCGCCAGCAGTCACAGGGGGCTATGTCTTGCCCGGTTTATTAAAAACCTTTTGTCGAACGTATCCTCATGTTCACGTTCAACTAATAGAAGAATCACCTCGTGAGCTAGAAAAACTTCTATTGGCTGGAAAGCTGGATTTGGCTATTTTATCTATGCCTGTCGAGCATGAATCATTGAAAACGAAACACATGCTGACAGAGCCGCTTCTTCTCGCAGTTCCGCAAACTGCCCAGCCCTGGTCAACAGATGAATTGAACGAAATCATCAATCAAGCAGATCAGAAAGGGTCTGTTCCATTTCGCCTTCTGGAAGACGCCGCATTTATTATGCTGAAAGAGGGATATGGCTTTCGGCAAGTGGTCATGGAACTATGTCTTCATCATGGTTTTCAGCCGAAGATTACCTTTGAAACAAGTCATATTCAAACAGCGCAGGCATTGGTCAAAAATGGACTAGGTGTGACAGTTGTGCCGAAAATGGTGGCACAAGAGGAAAGGAACGAAGTCACTTATTTGAAAATTGATTCATGCCCAACCCGCACTCTTGTGTTTGCATATGTGGAAGAAAGGTATTTAACGAAAGCCGCTCAAGCCCTAATGGACCTTTACCAGAATCAAGCTTAAACAAACGTTTAATTAAATGCAAAAAGCAGGGAAGCACCCTGCTTTCTAATAGATATCCAGACGCTGATCCGTCATCACAGGAATTTGCTGTCTCACTTCATCCACTAGCTGAAGATCAATTTCCGCATAATAAATGTCTTCCTCATGGCTTGTTTCAAGCAGAATACGGCCAAGTGGATCAATCACCATGGAGTGGCCAGGGAATTCAGTGTCTCTGCTTGTGCCTGTTCTGTTAACAGCAATCATAAATGACTGGTTCTCAATCGCTCTTGCGATGAGCAGGCTGCGCCAATGGTCCACTCTTGCTGACGGCCATTGCGCCGTATTGATGAGCACTTTGGCCCCTTTGTTTACAAGTGTTCTGGAAAGCTGCGGGAAGCGGAGGTCATAGCAGATCATCGCGCCGATCTTCACATCCTCATCATAGTCAAATAAACCAAGCTGATCACCAGCAGTTAAATAGTTGTGCTCATCCATTAAGCGAAATAAATGAATTTTATCGTAATCCATTAAAAGCTCACCTTGGCGGTTAAAGACATACATCGTGTTGGTGATGTTTTCATCTTCTGTGCGCTTGTTCAATACACTTCCTGCGATGAGAACCACTTGGTGCTTACGGGCAAAGGAAGAGAAGAGCTGTTTTGTGCGTTCACCGTTTACATCCGCAAGCTGCTCAGCTTGTTCAAGTGCATAGCCGGTATTCCACATTTCGGGTAAAATGATCAGATCAGGCTGCTGATGGATGGCTTCTTGTAAAAACGCTTCTGCTTTTTGAAAGTTCACATCAGGTTCTCCAATTTGTACGTCCATTTGGACAAGGGCGATTTTCATACAGGTTCCTCCTTTATGCGATGGTGTAAATGTGAAAATCCATGAATGTCTATCAATTTGTTTTGCCTGAGAATATCTATTCTTCAAGCCAGTTTCTTTATCATAAAGGTTTCAATCCTCTTTGCCAATAGAAATGTCAGAAGGTTTTGTCTTTTGTAGTGAAAATGACTTTCTAAGTCAAGAAAACAGTGATATGATACTCATAACTAATAAAACAAAGGGGAATAGTATGGTATGCAATTGTTCGATTTACCACTAGAAGAGCTAAAAGTATATAAACCGAAGAAAACAGCACGACCTGATTTCTCAGACTTTTGGAAGGCGTCGCTCGAAGAACTGCGCCAAGTGGAGGCAGAGCCAGCACTTGAACCTTATGACTATCCAGTGAAAGGCGTCAAGGTGTACCGCCTCACGTATCAAAGCTTTGGTCATTCTCGAATTGAAGGCTGGTATGCGGTACCAGATCAAACAGGTCCGCATCCAGCGCTCGTTCGTTTTCATGGCTATAATGCCAGCTATGACGGCGGCATTCACGACATCGTCAACTGGGCACTGCATGGCTATGCGACATTTGGTATGCTCGTCCGCGGTCAAGGCGGCAGTGAAGATAAGACAGTGACACCAGGCGGGCAGGCTTTGGGATGGATGACAAAAGGCATTTTATCGAAAGAGACCTACTATTATCGAGGTGTTTATTTAGATGCGGTTCGTGCACTCGATGTTATTCAGTCCTTTCCGGAAGTGGATGAACACCGTATCGGCGTGGTGGGTGGAAGCCAGGGAGGTGCACTGGCGGTTGGAGCTGCGGCACTTTCAGACATTCCAAAGGTCGTCGTGGCAGATTATCCTTACTTATCAAATTTCGAGCGTGCAGTGGATGTGGCATTGGAGCAGCCTTATTTAGAAATCAATTCATACTTTCGAAGAAACAGTGATCCAGAAGCGGAAGAAAAGGTATTTGAGACATTGAGCTACTTTGATTTGATCAATTTAGCCGAATGGGTGAAACAGCCCACATTGATGGCCATCGGTCTGATCGACCAAATCACCCCGCCATCTACTGTGTTTGCGGTATACAACCATTTAGAAACAGATAAAGATTTAAAGGTGTATCGCTACTTTGGACACGAGTACATCCCGGCTTTTCAAACAGAGAAGCTTGCCTTCTTACAAAAGCATTTAAGGATCTAAAAGAACAGAGGCCGCTCTAGGAGGGCCTCTTTTTTAATAGCTCGTATTCTGTCTCGTTTTTTCATCAGGCACTAACGCAGTGATAATCAGGGCAAGGGCAGTGATGATATGAAGAATGAATCCGAGAATCGGAATCCAAGCAAGGCAGGATGTGACAATTCCGATGATGCTTCCAATCATTGGTCCCTGGTCTCGCTTCGATAAGACGAGTGTGATAATATGCAGAATAAGCATGACCATGAGCGGTGAATAGCCATTGCTGATAACGAATAGACCTCCGATCACAGGGATGGCAAGGCAGGCTTCAAAAATCCCGGTGATCCATTTCATAATGCGAGATATAGACATCAGATCCAACTCCTTTTTTATATGTCTTATTCGTATTTTCCCAAAACGTGAAGAAGTCATGCAGAATTCTATAGAAAGAGTTGATGGATGTTGAGAGAGAGAATCAAGGAAGAGCTGAAAATCATCGAAGAAACGTATGACGTAAAGATTTGCCTCGCCGTTGAATCAGGCAGCAGGGCATGGGGATTTCCCTCGACTGATAGTGATTATGATGTTCGTTTTTTATATGTTCCCCGGAAAGAATGGTATTGGGCGATGGAAGAGCATCGTGATGTCATTGAACGGCCGATTGATGACGTGCTTGATATCAGCGGCTGGGAGCTTAGAAAAGCACTTCGCTTATTCAATAAATCAAATCCATCCATCATGGAATGGCTATCTTCTGACATCATCTATGCTGAATCTTTCTCTTTAGCAAAGCAGCTAAGAGAATTAAAGGATCGAGCGTTTTATCCTGCAGCATTGATGTATCATTACCTCAATATGGCGAAGCGGAATGAAAGCCGGCATTTACGAGGGGAGCAGGTGCGAATCAAGAAGTATTTCTATGTGCTTCGTCCGCTATTTGCCTGTCAGTGGATTGAACGCTACCGGACGGTTCCGCCGATGGACTTTCATGAACTGCTCGAGGAGCTAGTGGAGGAAGGCCCGCTTTTAACAGAAATTCACGAGCTGCTCAAACGTAAAATGGACGGAGAGGAAATGGATGTAGAGAACCGTCTCGCCTATGTCCATCCATTCATCGACAAAGAGCTGGCGCGTTTTGATGAATTGGTGAAAAGCTACAATCAGCCGAAAGACAATCTCACGCAAGAATTAAATGAGCTTTTGCAGTCTACCCTTGATGAGGTGTGGGCGTAGGAGGGAAGAGCCAGCCGGATAGCGGCAGGCTCTTTTTTATCTCTTATTGTGATAAAACCACAAAAAAAGTCAGAATTTTTGTCATCTTCAAATATTGTAGCGGACAGCTTATGAGCCTTACAATAAAGACATAGCTTACAAAGAGTGGGAGGTGCCCTTTATGGAGTCGGTCACAAGAAATTTCTTCTTGTTTTTGTCAAAGAGCAGTCTCTTGAACCATATTGCTCGTAATTGGGGAAGTGCTGTTGCATCTAAGAAAATCATCGGTGGGAAAGATTTTGAGAGCGCTATCTCTGTCATTAAACGATTAAATGATCAAGGAATGGCTGTAACAGTCGATCACCTTGGTGAGTTTGTCACAAAGGCAGAGATTGCAAATGAGCGGACGAATGAGTGTATTCAAACCATTCAGCGGATTGCTGAGGCGGGACTCAATTCCCACGTGTCACTCAAAATGACATCACTCGGCCTGGATATTGACGATGACCTTGTGTATCGCAATATGAAAAGCATTTTAGATACGGCAGAGAAACACCGTATCATGGTGACAATCGATATGGAGGATGAACAGCGCTGTCAAAAAACGCTGGACATTTTTAAAGAGATGAAATCTCAATATGAGTATGTCAGTACGGTCCTGCAGGCGTATTTGTACAGAACAGAAAAGGATCTTGATGACCTAAATGAGCTTCAGCCATTTTTAAGACTTGTAAAGGGTGCCTATAAGGAATCCGCCGAAGTGGCGTATCCAAACAAAAAAGACGTCGATCAGAATTATCAAAAGCTGATCGAAAAGCAATTACTCACAGGGAACTATACAGCCATTGCGACACATGACGATCAAATGATCGAGTTTACGAAGAATATTGTGAAAAAACACAATATACCGACAAGTCAGTTCGAATTTCAAATGCTGTATGGCATGAGATCAGAAACGCAGCAGGCACTTGTGAAGGAAGGCTATCAAATGAGGGTCTATACCCCGTATGGACGAGAGTGGTATGGCTACTACATGAGACGTCTTGCAGAACGGCCGGCAAACATTGCCTTTGCTTTAAAAGGGATGACGAGAAAATAATTTGAAACGGGAGCGTGACAAAGATGACAACACCTTACAAACATGAACCATTCACGGATTTTAGCCAGGAAGAAAACCGCAAAGCGTTTGAACAAGCATTAGCAAAGGTAACAGAATCACTTGGTCAAACCTATCCGCTCGTGATTAATGGAGAAAGAATCGAAACGAAAGACCAGATTATCTCGATCAATCCAGCGAAAAAGGATGAAGTCGTTGGAACCGTATCAAAGGCCGGAAAAGAAGAGGCAGAACAAGCGGTTCAGGCTGCGGCGAAAGCATTTGAAACTTGGCGCTATACGTCTCCAGAAGAAAGAGCCAGCGTCATCTTCCGTGCTGCGGCAAGCATTCGCCGTAAAAAGCATGAGTATTCAGCCCTTCTTGTCAAAGAAGCAGGTAAGCCTTGGAATGAAGCGGACGCAGATACAGCAGAAGCGATCGACTTCCTTGAATATTATGCTCGTCAAATGCTGGAGCTGGCGAAAGGCAAACCAGTGAACAGCCGCGAAGGAGAACACAATCAATACGTATACACACCAACTGGCGTGACACTCGTCATTCCGCCGTGGAACTTCTTGTTTGCCATTATGGCAGGAACTACAGTAGCACCAATCGTCACTGGGAATACAGTTGTCTTAAAACCAGCGAGTGCAACTCCTGTGATTGCGGCACGTTTTGTGGAAGAGCTTGAGCAAGCAGGTCTTCCAAAGGGTGTGGTGAACTTTGTACCAGGAAGCGGAGCAGAGGTCGGAGATTACTTAGTAGATCATCCGAAAACAAGCCTGATTACATTCACTGGCTCAAGAGAAGTAGGGACACGTATCTTTGAACGCGCGGCAAAAGTACAGCCAGGTCAGCAGCATTTAAAACGTGTCATTGCTGAAATGGGCGGTAAGGATACAGTGGTTGTAGATGAGGATGCAGACGTCGAATTAGCGGCTAATGCCATTTTCACATCAGCCTTCGGTTTTTCAGGTCAGAAATGTTCAGCTGGATCTCGGGCTGTCGTCCACGAGAAGCTGTATGACCAAGTGATCGAGCGAGTGAAGGAAATCACAGAAACAAAAACAACAGCGAACCCTCTTTCTGCGGATGTCTACATGGGACCTGTCATTGATCAAGCGTCCTTTGACAAGATCACGGATTATATCGAGGTGGGCAAACAGGAAGGCCGCTTAGTGACTGGCGGAACGAGTGATGATTCGGAAGGATACTTCATTCACCCAACCATTTTTGCAGATCTTGAGCCAACATCTCGTTTGATGCAAGAAGAAATCTTCGGACCTGTCTTGGCCTTCTCGAAAGTATCTAGCTTTGATGAGGCACTTGAAGTAGCCAACAACACGGAATATGGTTTGACAGGTGCTGTCATTACCAATAATCGTGATCACATCAACCGTGCGAAGCAGGAGTTCCATGTAGGGAATCTCTACTTTAACCGTAACTGCACAGGAGCCATCGTGGGATACCACCCATTTGGCGGATTCAAAATGTCAGGAACCGATTCAAAAGCAGGCGGTCCAGATTACCTAGCTCTACACATGCAGGCAAAAACGATTAGTGAAATGTTTTAAGTTGGAAAAGCATGAACCTGTGCACACGGGTTCATGCTTTTTTTGCTTGTCTACGACTTGTTTCTATGCAAATCTGTCCGGAAAGAAGTATGATAAATGTATCACTTAATCAGGGAGCAATCGGGATGGAAGAGATATTAGAAAAGCTTCATACATTTTTTGATGTCGATAAGTTAATTGCATTTATTAGCGGGTATTTAAAAAAACCAGTGATTTTAGAAAGCACAGAGTGCCAGCTCCTTGCTTATAATTCTTACAGCATTCAGCAGTTTGACCCAGTCAATCAGCAAACGATTTTCTCAAAGGAATGTCCGGGGTCTGTAGTCGATTGGTTAAAGAAAACAGGGGTCATCGAGCGGCTTCACAAGGAGTCAAAGCCTTTTTATGTGAGCGGTCATGACGAGCTCGGGTTTAATCGGCGGGTGGCTGTGAGCGCCAAGCACAAACAAGAAGTTGTGGGCTTTATTTGGGTGCAGGACATTGAGGATTCCCTCTCTCAGGAGGAGCTGCAATTTTTGCACGAAGCTTCCTTTCAAGTGGGAAAAGTGATTTATAAGAATAAGAAACAGCTGGAGAAAAAGGAAGGCAAGATTGAAGAATTTTTCAAAAAGGTCATGGATGATCATTTTTATACAGAAGAAGAACTGAAGTGGGAGGCTGAGAATTTAAGCATCCCACTGCCGGCAGTATTTACTGTCATGGTCGTACATGCTGCCGATAACAAAAGTGAGACGGCAGAAGACGTGAAGGATGTCATTCGAACGTATTTGCAGCTAGAAGATAAGGTGAATCACGTATACTCCGTTCAAGCCGACATTGTCGTGATATTGGGCAGCTTGTCAGACCGGCACTCACCGAAAGCAACTGCTGCCGACGTCATCGCTCATCTGCAATCGAAAACGCATGCCCATCCTTCGCTGCTGTATATCGGGATGGGAAGAGAGTATCGAGATGTCATGAAAATGAGTACAAGTCGATTTGAAGCGATAGAGGTCGTGAAGGCTGTGAAAATTGTTGGGGGACAAGAGCTGATTCCATATGATTACGAGAATCTGGGGGTTTTCCGGTTCTTAGACTCGATTTACAGCCATCAAAAAAAGAAAAATGATTTCAATCCAGATTTGTTACGTTTGAAGGAAAAAGACCGTGACAGCCAAACTTCTTTTTTAAAAACGCTTGAAGTCTACTTATTGAATAACTGCAAGCTAAAGCCTGCTGCAGAGCAGTTGTTTATTCATCAAAATACATTAAACTATCGAATGAAACAAATCTTTGATATGACCTCAATTGATTTAAGTCACTTCAGTCAGCGATGTGAGTTATTTATTGAATTGATGCTGATGAAAAAAGATCAATAGTCATCGAATCCGCAGGTGCCCGGGATCACCTGCGGGTTTTCATGTGAAAATGGCATACAACTGCTGCGTTACGTTGTATGATAGATAAGGATTTTATGAAAGGGGGGCCACCTTTGGGAGCAGTCACCTTGGCCATTTTGATTTTTATCCTGACCCTCGTCCTTGTCATTTGGCAGCCAGGACGTTTAACCATTGGATGGTCAGCATGTGGAGGCGCCATTCTTGCACTTGTCTTTGGTGTCGTTCATCTGGGCGATGTGTGGGAAGTGACGCATATAGTATGGAACGCGACATTTGCGTTTATTGGCATCATTATTATTTCGTTAATTTTAGATGAAATTGGGTTTTTCGAATGGGCTGCACTGCATATGGCAAAAGCCGCAAAAGGGAACGGTGTCCGCATGTTTATTTATTTAACATTGCTCGGCGCTGTCGTGGCTGCTTTTTTTGCGAACGATGGAGCGGCACTGATTCTGACCCCGATCGTCTTGTCTGTGGTGAGAGCGTTAAAGCTGGATGAACGGATGATCCTGCCTTTTGTGATGGCGAGCGGCTTTATTGCAGATACAACCTCCTTGCCATTTGTGATTAGTAACTTGGTTAATATCGTATCAGCCGACTATTTTCATATTGGATTTCTAGAATATACAGCAAACATGTTCGTGCCAAACCTTGTGTCGCTTGGAGCGAGCATGCTAGTGCTTTATGTGTTTTACCGGAAGCTCATCCCAAAAACATACGATCTGTCACAAGCGAAAGAGCCGGCATCAGCTATCCGAGATATCCGCATGTTCCGCTTGTCTTGGTATGTGCTTGGCTGTCTGCTTGTCGGTTATTTTGCAGGGGAACTCATTGGGGTTCCGGTCTCCATCATTGTGGGCGGTATTGCTCTTGTCTTCTTGTGGCTGGCGAGAAGAAGTCCGCAAGTGGCGACAAAACGCGTCATAAAAGAAGCACCGTGGTCCATAGTCTTTTTCTCAATTGGCATGTATGTCGTCGTATATGGACTAAAGAATGTCGGTCTCACAGAAATATTGGCGGCATGGATCGAACAAGGCGCATCGCATGGCTTGCTTGCGGGAACGATGTTTATGGGCGTGCTTGCCGCAGTGCTGTCTTCTGTCATGAACAATCTGCCCACTGTGTTAATCGATGCGATTGCGATCGGTCATACAGATACAGCAGGCGTCATGAGAGACGGACTGATTTATGCCAATGTCATCGGCTCCAACCTTGGTCCGAAAATGACCCCTATCGGCTCATTGGCGACATTGCTGTGGCTTCATGTTCTCAAGAAAAAGGGCGTCCATATTTCTTGGGGTGCATACATGAAAGCCGGAATCATCCTGACCATCCCAACCTTGATCCTTACTTTACTAGGGTTATATGTGTGGTTATGGCTGATACATTAAAGCTAAATACAAAAGAGAGCAGATCCATGAGATCTGCTCTCCTTTATTACAGATATTTCGCATAGCGCTTTTCTAAAAAGTCTTGAAGCAATGAGACTACGCTGCAAATGCCCCAGTATATGAGTGCGACCAAAATATACATGGTCATATAATCGAATTCGCGTCCACCTACAATTTTTGCTTGCTGGAAGAGCTCGGGTACAGTAATCATCGCAGCCAGTGAGGAGGCTTTGATTAAATCGAGCATGACATTGGTTAAAGGCGGCAGTGCGATGCGGACAGATTGAGGTAAAATGACACCGCGCATCGTTTGCCAATAGCTGAGACCTAGTGACTTGGCAGCTTCCACCTGTCCACTCGGAACAGAGGAGAGGGCCGCCCGGTTGATTTCTGCAATATAGGCAGCGCTATTGAAGCTGAACCCAATAATGGCAGCGGTGACCGCTGTAAACTCAATCCCGATATAAGGGAATCCAAAATAAAGAATAAACAAAATCACCAGAATGGGCACGCCTCGCATGAATGAGATATACAACCGTGCAGGCAGGCGAAGCATCCACGTGTTCGCCATTCTGGCAAGCGCAATAAAAAAGCCAAGAATTGTACCAAAAAACATGCTCACAAAGGAAATGAGCAGCGTCAGCCAGATGCCTTTCATGACAAATGGAAATGACGCCTTTGCCAGTGCAGGATTAAATATATATTCTAAATGAATATCTCCCACGATTGCGGCTCCTTATTTAGAAATGTCGACATCTTCGACATCAGCATCTATTTTCTTTGAGACGTCTGCATGATGAAAGAATTTTTCGGAAATCTTTTTCATGGTTCCGTCTTTTTTCATGTCTTTTAAGACACGATTTAATTCTTTTTGAAGCTCTGTGTTGTCTTTCTTCATCACAAAACCTTGTTCGTTTGGCATGTATTTTAAGTCAGGGTGAATCGTAATATTTAGTTTCGGGAATGCAGCAAGAGCTAGTGTCTGCAAGTAATAATCATTTAGAATGACATCTGTACGACCATTAGCGACATCCTTTAAGTATTGCTCGTTTGTCGCATTATCATAAATGACTTCCTTCGCACCGTACTTGCGAGCGACATCCATGTAAATCGTTGTGGCAGCTCCAGCTGCTTTCTTTCCTTTTAAATCTTTTAACGTCTTAATGCCAGACAAATCATCTTTTCGTACGATCGCCGTGCCATAGGAATATTTATAAGGAGTTGAAAAGGCAAACTTATCTTTTCTGTCATCTGTGATGTCAATGTCGTTTGCAGCGGCATCCACTTGACCAGAATTAATGGCGCTCAGCATGCCATCATAGCCCATTTCTTTAAATTCTACTTTCACATCAAGGCGTTTAAACGCTTCTTTGACCACTTCCACTTCATAACCAGTCAATTGATCCTTGCCATTAGATGTATCATGATATGACGTTGGATAAAGGGTGCCTGAAGTAGCAACCACGATTTTCCCTTTCTTTTGAATCTCATCCCACTTTGAATCTCCAGACTGAGAAGAGCTTGATTGACTGCAAGCAGACATGACAAGTATGAAAGCAGACACAACAAGCATCAACCATATCGATTTTCTATGATAAAAACGACTCATTTAAGAATCCTCCTCTATTTTTTATACAAAACAAAACATAGCACGCTTTTTCTGTTAGGACAACGTTTTCAGAAGAAAAGCGAAAAAGTAAGAATATTATGTGCAATTTGCGTGGTGAAATAATGTATAAAAAAGGAAAGTGCGTACAAAATAATTGCGAATAAAGGAGGGAATAACAATGATGAAAAAAGTAAGTGGCTTAATCATATTATCGATGATGCTGTTGTCTGGTTTTTATATGGAAACAGCTTATGGTGAAACACCCCAAATGGAAAAGCGTCCAGTAACGCATCAAGTAAAATTAACGACAGAACAACAAAAACAAATTGAAATGCTTGAGCAGCAAATTCTTTCTAAACGAAAAGAAGTGATTGAGAAATACGTTCAATATGGTGTGTTAACAAAGGAACAAGGTACACATATTACCAAACGAATGGATGAGCATTACAATCATTTGGAAAATAACGGATTTGTTCCATTGCTGAAAAAACCACAGCACCATCGACCATAATGATGAAACCGGCAGCGAGGTGCCGGTTTTTTATTATTTATGAATCTTTTCAGAAGGTGAGACTTTCACCATCTTTAGGGACAAAAATGGCTTGATCTGCATGATGCTCCTGAATGTAAGCTTGTAAAGAAGCTCTTGTTAGCAAGCAATGGTTCACTGCCTCAAGGTGACAAGCGACAATTTGTGCTTTTGGCTGAGAACGGTGAACGTCTAAAATATCTTCCTTCGTCATGGTAATCGGATCGCCTTCTAAAAATTGAGCAGCTCCGCTATTAACCACAATGACATCTGGCTTGCATGTATTGACAACCTCCTTCGGCTCATCACACCAAATGGTATCACCTGCAATGTAAAGGGTAGGTTCATCAGGGTGAGAGAAAACAAAACCGCTGACCTGTCCCATCCGCTTCGCAGTTTCTCCTGTCCCATGCTGTCCACCTGTCCGCTTAATATGAACACCGCAAATGTCTATTTCATCTTCAATGCATGTGACATGCTGGAAACCGGCTTCTTCAACTTCTTTTTTGTCATTCTCCGATTGCGTATAAATGGGCTGGTCTTGAGCTAATTTTTGTTTTGCCTCGTCATCAAAGTGATCCACGTGCAAATGAGTGAGTAAGACAGCATCTGGGTGTAACATGTTGTCTAAGTCAATGTTTACAGGCAGATCAACAATAGGATTGTTCAAATGTTGATTGGCTGTATGAGGAAACGGTGGATATGTTCCTTTTGCTGCTAAAAAGGGATCAATGAAGAAAGTTGCCTGACCATATTGAAGGTATAAAGTAGCATTCCGAATGAGCGTGATTTTCATGAAAAGGCCTCCTTTTTTTCTGATTAAGTTTACAGTATATTAAAAGAGTTCCATATGACAGAGGGTAATGAAAGTCTTTCAGCAGAAGGACTTGATTTTTGAAAGAGGTGAGTCAATGTTAGACCAAACCGATATGGATATATTAAAAGAGCTCTCTAAAAACAGTCGATTGACCATGAAAGCGCTAGGTGAAAAAGTTCATTTAACCGGTCAAGCTGTTGCAAATCGTGTGTTAAAGCTTGAAGAAGAGGGTGTGATTGAAGCATATACCATTTCGATTGACTGGCGGACTCAAAAGACCATCCAAACATTTATGCAGCTCTATACCCGCAGTCATCATCACGAACCACTTCTGTCGTTTCTCGACCAACAGGAAGAGATCAAGAACTTGTTTAAAATAAGTGGTGAGGGCTGTTATATGGCTGAAGGCCATTTTTCCAGTCATGATGAACTGGATCTGTTTTTAACGGAGCTGACAAATTACGCAAATTATAAACTGTCTATTGCGGTTAAACGTCTCATTCATCAGTAATAGAAGAGACGCAGGAGGAAAAGGAACGATGAAAAAATTAATCAAAAATCAAGCTGAACCGATGACAAAGGAAAGAATCAAAGCAGACTTGGTTCAACTTGGTGTGAAAAAAGGCATGATTTTATGTGTTCACTCATCTTTATCATCTATCGGCTGGATAAACGGAGGCGCTGTTGCCCTCATACAAGCATTGATGGAAACCTTATCAGAAGAGGGGACACTGATCATGCCGGCACAAACGTTAGAGCTTTCTGATCCCGCTGATTGGATCAATCCGCCTGTTCCTTTTTCGTGGTGGAAATCGATCAAAGAGACGATGCCTGCATTTGATCCAGCATACACGACGCCAACAGCAATGGGAAAGGTAGCGGAAACGTTTTGGAAATACCCAGGCGTGGCGAGAAGCAATCATCCTCATTTTTCATTCACAGCCTGGGGCAAAAGGAAACATGAGCTTCTGAAACACCACGCACTTTCTTTTGGATTAGGAGAACATTCGCCTCTAGCCCGCATGTATGATCTTCAGGCTCAGGTGCTGCTGATTGGTACGTCATTTGAGAGCCTGACAGCTTTCCATCTTGCTGAATATCGCATCCCTCAGCAAGACCTCATGACAAGAGGAGCTCCCATCTTAGAAAATGGTTGGAGGGTATGGAAAGAGTACCAAGATATTATCACAAGAGAAGAACTATTTGAGCAGATCGGTCGTGATTTTCTGCAATCAGGAGGCACTCATGATCACGGTCAAATCGGACTTGCCAGTTCATATTTATTGCCGGTGAGAGAATCAGTAGACTTTGCGGAAAAGTGGCTTGATTTGTACGATCAGTCGTGATCTACACAGTTTGGAAATTTATATGATAAAGGTCTTGATCAGGCTGCTGTGAGGTATAGCAGGTGAGCTGATAGTCTCCCTTTGGAATAGGGAAAGACAGCACCTGAGCCATGACGCTTGTGATATAAACTTGATCGCTTGCATGCGTAAAAGGCACTGTAACTGTTCTGTCAGCCGAGGCTGGGGGCATATCGCTATTTAAAGTTACAGTAATAGATGCTTTTCCGTTGTTGACCCCTTCAAAGGACACACCCTGATCTCCCATGGCGAATCCTTGAAGAATGTCATCATCTGACCAATCAATCACAGGTGGTGTTTTGCTTCCGGTGTATACGGTGATTTGGTGATAAGAGATAGATAGGGAATAGGCTTGGTTTAACTTATTCATTTAAAAAACTCCTTTATACATAGATTTTCGTTGGAATGTGAATGATTGAAAGAATGATTCTTGAAGAGAATGTTAGGCAGCAAGACGATTGTCGCCGTCTTGCGCTTCTATTTGAGGAATCTAGATGTGAAATTGCGAAACCATTGCTTTTAAATCTCCTGCTAAATGGGCAAGAGCTTCTGATGATGCTGTTACTTCTTCCATTGCGGCAAATTGTTCTTCTGTTAAACCGGCTACTTGCTGTGAATGTTCACTCGTTAGTTTAACGCCTTCTGTGATAGTGGCAAAGGATTGTTTCGCATCGTTTGTATAAGCTGCGATTTTTTGTGATGCACTAGATAAATGCTTGATGCCATCTGCCATTTCTCTCATTGACTGTTGAATATCAATAAATGATTCTTCTGTATGAGAAATAAGTACAGTCCCTTGAGCCGCTTCCTCTTTTACTCGTTTGATGGCATTCGTCGAATGAGTCATCTCTTTTTGGATTTCAGAAATGAGATGGGAAATCATATTTGATGATGCTTGAGATTCTTCAGCGAGCTTTCTCACTTCGTCTGCGACAACCGCAAAACCTTTTCCATGCTCGCCTGCTCGTGCTGCTTCAATTGCTGCGTTAAGAGCAAGCAGGTTTGTCTGATTAGCGATGTCTGTAATAACATGGGAAATATGATCAATTTCAGCTGAACGTGTTTCTAATGCTTGAACGGCTGTCCCATTTTCCTCTATTGATTTTGCAATAGATGTCATTTGTGAGTTTACTTCCCCAATATTCTGTACACCTTTTAGGGCCATTTCTTGTGCAAATTGACTTCTTGAAGCCATTTGTTCCGCATTTTCCGTGATGTTTGCCAGCTCGTTAGATACTTGAATCATCGTGTGCTCACTTGTTGTCATTTGAGCTGATTGTTCTTCTGATGATTGAGCTACTTCTTGAATACTGTGGGTGATTTTTTCTGATGCTGCACTTGTTTCTTCTGCGCTAGCTGAAAGCTGCTCAGATGAGGTGGCCACTAATTCAGATGTGTTCATGACATTAAGAATGGTTTGATTTAATTTTTCCCGCATCTTATTGAAATGACCAGCCAGGTCAGACAGTTCATCGCCTGCCGTATCCGACACATTGATGGTTAAATTTCCTTCGCCGGCACTTTTAATGGCAGAAGCTATGCACTTGAGGCGTGACTGAAACCGCTTTGTGAAAATAGAAATAATGATAACTGCAACAATTAAACTTAACAACAGAACAATGACAAATTGAATATAGAATGACTGAAGCATTTGTGAAATCATGCTTTGATTGGCGCCCGTATAAAAAATACCAATCGTTTTGCCTGCTTCATTTTTGATCGGCATATAAGCCGTTTGATAGTCTTTCCCGGCAACATTTGCTGTGCCGTAATAGTTTTCTCCTTTATCTAATACAGTGGCCTTCACTTCAGGTGAGACTTCTGTACCGACAGCTCGTTTTCCGTTTAACATGACATTCGTCGCGACACGGGTATTCCCTTGGAAAATTGTGATGGTATCATCGGTATATTCAGCTAATTGGTCAACCAATGTATCATGATCATTGATTTGGGTATCCCCTTTATAAAGCTTGCCATCTTTTATCAGCCACGAGCCTGCCACTTTTTCATCTAGGTAGGCATAGCCTAGCTTTAAATCACTTTTTGCTTTTTCAGTGGCCATGTGCTTGATGTTTTCTGTCATTTCACGATTCACCACATAACCAACAACTGCTGAAAAGATGATGAGGACACTTAAAAAGATCAGCAAAATTTTGGCACCAAGCCTCAGTTTCCCTTTTTTTTTCATGCTTTTCGACTCCTTTAGGTATAAGGTAGGATAATCCTCCTTAAGGATTATCGGCATGAAAAAAATGTTTGAAATACCTGTATGCAGTTACGAGAGAAAATTTTTTTAGATAGAAAAGGGAAATGGCGTTAATCGATGATAAATTGTATTCTTGTGCCGTCAGGATCATCCGATAATTGATGACCGACCCATGAGCCTGCTCCCCTATTATCTGAAGGACTGATATATTTGACAGAAGCTCCTGTTCCTCCTTCCTTACACATCGCCATCGGCCATTCGTCCCGATCATACCCGCGCTTTGTTGGGATGCCATGAAGTGATTGGTCTCTCTGTTCATCGCTATGTTTACGGTCAATCGTACATACGGATGAATGGCCTTCATCAATTGCCTCTTCTATGTGCTTCGCGGTTTCTGGGTAACGATCTGATGGGAAGAGAATGGTTTTGTCATAAGATGAATTCGTCGTCTCTTGTTTACTTTGCTCCAGCTGAATATAGCCTGTTGCTACACCAACGACGATTAGTAAAAGCAAGAGAATGATTTTAAGAAGTTTCATAGATGCTAGCTCTCTTTCTTGTTTGCGTATTTTGTAAACAGAAGTATAGCAGAATTACTTACCAATTTCTCCTGGTTTTGAAAAAACGCCTTTTAAAGTTCGAAAAACGGTTTTTATCCGTTTTCTTGCTTTTCATATTTGTAAAAATTCATAAAAATTTTAATTTTGCTGGTCAAAAAAAGATTATGCTTTATCAAAATGGCTTTATCACTGCTTTTTGGGCTAATTTCAAGAATTTAACACACAGAAATTTTAAAAAAATAAAATTGACTAGACCGATATGCTTTAATAATATGGAGTCAAATATCAAAAAATGTCGTAATTTATCAAAATATGATTCTATTTACATTGCAGGAGGGGAGTACAAATGGCGGATGTCTCTTATCGGCTTGGTATAGACATAGGAGGAACATTTACTGATTTATCGCTGATGAATGAAGCAACAGGGGCGCTGACTGAACTCAAAACACCCACAGTGACTGACGACCCAGCCCAGGGAATTATCAATGGGCTAAAACTTCTAAAAGACAGAGGTGTTGATTTATCTAAAATCCAATATCTCGTACATGGAATGACAATCGGTCTTAATACATTATTGCAGCGGAAAGGAGCAGATTTAGCCCTTTTTGTGACGGAAGGCTTTCAAGACATATTGTCACTACAACGTTTACGATTACCCATTCCTTATGACTTCAATTCTCGTTTGCCGGAACCATTGATACCACGAAAGCATGTATACCCAATCTCTGAAAGGTTGATACACGATGGTACGATCAAAAAACCTCTCCATCTGCAGCAATTAGATCATGCTGTCCAGCAGGTCATGTCTAAAAGGCTAGCAGGTATTGTCATTTCTTTTTTACATAGTTATCAAAATCCAGTTCATGAATTACAGGCAAAAGCCTATATCAAACACCATTATCCGCAATTAGAAGTTCTTACTTCATCTGAATTATGGCCTCAAATGAGAGAATACGAACGTACTGTGATGTCTGTTGTCAATTTGTACATTCAACCAAAGGTAAAACAGTATTTACAAACATTGAAAAGCCGTTTGAAAGAAGAAGGTGTACCAATTTCTCCATACATTACACAATCAAATGGTGGTTTAATGGATGCAGAAAGTGCAGCAACTTCACCTGTTAAAACACTTTTTTCTGGTCCGGCAGCTGGTGTCATTGGTGCGGCAAGAATCGCAGCCTCTGCAAACGAATCCAACCTGATCACTTTTGATGTAGGGGGGACGAGTGCAGATATCTCCATTATTCAAAAGGGGCAGCCTACAATGGCTCAGTCTAATCAGCTTTCAGGTTTTCCTATCATTCTTCCATCTGTTGCGATGTATTCAATAGGGGCAGGCGGAGGTTCTGTCGCGTGGATTGATCAGGGCGGGCTTCTCAAAGCAGGACCAGAATCAGTTGGCTCACAGCCGGGACCAGCTTCGTATGGTAAGGGAAAGAAAGCCGCCTTAACTGATGCGTTCCTCATATGCGGTTATCTCAATCAAGAGCGTTTTGCCGGAGGACATTTACAACTACAGCTGTCCGCGGCGGAAAAGGCCTTTCAGCCAATTGCTGACCAGCTCAACAAAACGGTAGAAGAAGCGGCTGACCAGCTAATCCAAGTAGCTGTCGCCAATATGTACACAGAATTAAGCAATGTCATGGAGCAGCAAGGGTTTGACCCAAGAGATTTTAGTTTACTAGCGTTTGGCGGAGCAGGACCGGTTGTGGCGAATTTCCTTGCTCGAGAAATCCATGCGAAAAACGTGGTCGTTCCTCCAAGTCCAGGAACATTATGTGCATTAGGTGCTCTGACCGCTGATTTTATTCATGATGCGGTGCTGTCGAAGAAAATATGCTTACAAGACTACTCGATAGATCAACTAAAACAAGATTATGAGATGCTTTCGCGAAAAGCGGCTGATTGGTTCAGTCGGCAGAACATTCAGCATATTAAACAGACATCCATTCTATTATTGGCAGATGCACGTTATCAAGGACAAGCCTTTGAGATTGAATTACCATTATCAGCTGAATGGCTGAAGCAAGAACAAGATATCCATCTACTCATTGAAGCCTTTCACAAACTGCATCAGCGTCAATATGGTCATAGAGATGATCAGGCGGACATCGAGTTTACTCATTTACGAGTTCGAGTCATAGGCGAGACGCCGCCGCTGCCTTTCACACCTGTTCATGAAAGCAGCGGACAATCTTTGAAGCCATATGAATACAGGCGAATCTTTATAGAAGAAAAAGAATATGAAGCAGCTATTTATTACAGAGATACTTTGTCAGTAGGTTCTGTCATCAATGGACCTGCCATTATTGAGCAGGATGATACGACAACATTGATTCTGCCAAATTGGACAGGCAGCATTGATCAATCAGGGAACTTGGTGATTTCAAGGGAGGCGGCTTTACATGAGAACTGATCCAGCAAAGCTTGAGATGATGCGCAGTTATTTTAATGCAATTGCGTCTGGTATGGGACATGTCATTGAGCGGACGTCTTTTACGACTTTCGTCAAAGAATCAGCTGACTTTGCGACAGCGTTAGCCACGCCTTCTGGAGATTTCTTTGTTTATCCGAAGACAGTGGGTGTAACGATCTTTTTAGGGCTGAGTCTTAAAAAAGCGATTGAAGAGAGCGGGGCGATGCAGCCGGGAGATATTATCATCACAAATGACCCTTATACGACAGATGGTTTAGCGACTCACCTGCCGGATGTCCATATCATTAAGCCAATTTTCGTAGATGGTGAAATTGTCAGCTATGCTTGGTCTTTTGTTCATGTGAGTGATGTGGGCGGACTTGTGCCTTCGAGTATTTCACCGACAGCAACAGATGTCCATCAAGAAGGATTAAGAATCCCGCCAGTGAAAATTTCTGAAGGCGGGAAAGAGAATCAGGTCGTTCGGACCTTATTAAGAGCCAACAGCCGAGCCAGTCATTTAAATGATGGGGATATCAATGCGATGATTGCTGCAGTAAATACAGCAGAAATTCGGTTAAAAGAAATGATCGGCAAATTTGGAAAAAATGAAGTGAAACAAGGAATGATGGACCTGCTGAAGCAAGCTGAGATTCGTGCAGGAAAGGTCATTGAAGCCATTCCGAATGGAACGAGTGAATTCGCTGATTATTTAGATGATGATATGATCTCGGATGTGCCGATCCGTTTGAAAATCAAGTTAACGGTGAAAGGAAAGCGGCTGATTCTTGATTTTTCTGAGTGTGACCCTCAAGTGAAAACAGCTTTTAACCTTGTCACCAATGGTCAGAAGCATTCCTTCCTATATCAAGGGTTGATTAATTACATTATTAGTAAAGATCCCTTTATACCGATTAATGGCGGAATAACATATCCGATTGAAGTGATTTCACCTAAAGGGACGCTGGTGCATCCAGAATACCCGGCCTCTGTTGGTATTCGGCATTCGATTACGATGAGGCTGTATAATGTCGTGCTAGGCGCCATTGGTAAGCTGTTACCTGAAGCAGTGCCGGCAGCAGGTGCAGGTCAATCTGCTATTGTTGTTCTCTCTGTTCCTGATGATCAAACAGGTGGCAGAAAAATGTCTGTTGTCGAACCATTAGGCGGAGGCGGCGGTGCTCAAAATGGAACGGATGGAGTAGATGGCATTGATCATTCATCTGGCTTTTTGAAAAATACACCCATTGAGAGTTTAGAACAGCATATTGATATTCATGTTCACCGATATGAACTTTTGCCGAACACAGGCGGGGCAGGAGAAAACAGAGGTGGACATGCGATTGGTTTGGAATTTGAAATGATCAAGCCTGAATCTATGGTGACCGCACGAGGAATGGAACGAATGAAGTTTCAGCCTTGGGGGTTAATGGGCGGCCGAGCAGGAGCTGTTGGTGAGGTCAAGCTGATCACAGCAAAAGGTGAAAAACAAGACCAGCCAAAAATAGATGTTCTGCGTCTTGAAAAAGGCGATATTGTGCAATTAATATCACCAAGTGGAGGCGGCTGGGGAAATCCATTTGCTAGAAATAAAGAAAAAGTCCTTCAGGAAGTGGAAGCAGGTCTATTAAGTGAAGAAAGAGCGCTGCAGCAATATGGCGTTAAAGTGTATCTAGACCAAAATGAATGGAAGATTGATGAAAAGCAAACGAATAAGTTTCGTGAAAAGGTTGATCATCCTGCTGATATCATGTGGGATTTCGGAGAACACAGAGAAGCTTATGAGAAAGTATGGACGGATGAAGCCAGCAGCGAGCTTGCCGTGCAGCTGCGTTCTTACCCAGCTAATGAACGTACGCATTATAAACATGCAGTTCATCAACATTTCAGTCATAGAAATGAGCCGTTAACAAAGAAAGATATTATTCAAGCACTTCGTCATATGGATGGACAAAAAGGGGGAAATCAATCATGAAAAGAAGATTAATCACTATTTTTGCAGGTGTACTATCAATGATTCTACTGCTGACAGCTTGCGGTGGAAATGGACAGGATCAAGGTAAACAGCAGCAGACTGTGATCGTTGGCGTATACGGAGGCGATTGGGAAAAGAATATCAAACCAATCCTCGAAAAGTTTGAAAAAGATACGGGAATTAAAGTCCAAACCGTCTCTGGAGCGGATTCTGAATGGTTTACGAAATTAAAAGCGTCCAATGGTAAAAATCCACCGTATGACCTGCTTATTTTACAGCCTGATACGATTCAAAGAGGTATTGCAGCAAACGTTCTTGCGCCCATTGACGAAGAGCAAGCACCGAATGTCAAAAAACTTTACCGTTCTGTCCAAAAGAAGCTCACTATTGATGGGAAACAATATGCAGCAGGCTTTAGCATGGGGCAGCTAGGAATTGCTTATCGAAAAGATCTTGTGAAGCAGGAACCAAACAGCTGGACAGACCTATGGAGCAGTCAGCTAAAAGGGAAGGTGGCGATATCATCTCCGACTTATTCAGCCGGTTTGCAATTTTTCTCTGCGCTTGTCCATGCTCAAGGGGGGACAGAATCAAATCCTAAGGATATTGATAAAGCCTTTAAAAGCCTTTCACAATTAAAAGGACATGTAGCTGCTTTTCCAGATAATCCAGGGTCTATTCAAACCTTGTTAGAACGTGGTGACGTGGCAGCAGTTCCATATTGGGATGGACGAGTATTTGCACTTGAAGAAGAAGGAATGGATATTGGTTTCTCATATCCGAAAGAAGGCGCTGTTGCAGCTGTTGCGAGCTGGGCTTTAACGAAGGGAAGTCAGCATGAAGAAGCGGCTTACAAACTATTAAACTATTTAAGTGGAAAAGAAGCTCAGGAGGCTTTCTCGGAAAAATCTTATTATGGCATGTCGAATTCTGATGTGAAATACGGTGACAAGATTAAGGGGAAGGTCAAGGTTGGAGAGAATTATTATAGCAAGCTGACTTGGGTAGATTACGAAACAGCAACTTCAGAGCTTGGCAATTGGACAAATCGATGGAACGAAGTATTAGGCGGAGGAAAATAGGTGATCGCATGAGTGGAATCCATTTAGAACATATCAGCCAGCATTTCGGCGAGCAGATTGCTCTTAACGATGTCAGTCTTACGGTGAATGAGGGAGAGTTTTTCTCCCTTCTTGGCCCTAGCGGCTGCGGAAAATCAACGTTATTAAACATCATTGGCGGTTTTTTAGAGCCAACAAAAGGTGTCGTCTATATTGGTGATCAGGATGTGACGACTTTACCGCCTTATCAAAGAAAAACGGGTATGGTCTTTCAAAGCTATGCACTCTTTCCGCATCTGACCGTATTTGATAATGTGGCGTACGGGTTAAAGGTTCAAAAGAAAAAGAAGGCAGAAATCAAAGAGAAAGTAATGGAATGTTTGTCTCTTGTGCAATTAGAGGCGTTTGCGAAACGTATGCCGCATCAATTAAGTGGTGGACAGCAGCAGCGGGTAGCGATTGCAAGGGCGCTTGCGATTCAGCCGTCTGTTCTTCTTCTTGATGAACCGCTCAGTAACCTAGATGCAAAACTTAGAAAAAATATGCAGACAGAGCTTCGAAATATTCAAAGGAATGTCGGAATTACAACCATCCTCGTGACCCATGACCAAGAGGAAGCATTAAGCCTTTCTGATCGGATTGGGATTTTAGGTGAGGGAAGAATCCAGCAGATTGGGACGCCTTTAGAGGTGTATCGCCAGCCAAACAATCGATTTGTTGCTGAATTTATCGGACAGGTGAACCTATTTGAAGCAGTATATGATGAAGCTAAAGCTGCATTTATCGTTCCTCATTTAACCCAGTCAAACGGGCAGCATGTTGAGTTAAAGGCTGCGGCACACCAAGAGAAGAAGGGGAATCATTTACTCATGCTCCGTCCAGAAAGAATCAGCATATCTTCTGAGTGGGAAGACGTTCAGCCCAACCATGTATCAGGCGTGCTGGCAGATGTCAGTTATATTGGTCACTCATTACGTTTGGTGGTGGGGCTCGATAGCGGTGAAATGATTGTCCATGCTTCTGATGCAGCATTTCCTGAACTGCCGAAAGCTGGAGAAGCAATTCATATCAATTGGCAGCCTGAAGATATCGTTTTCCTAGATTCGAAGGTGCATACGTGATGCGTATCAAGAAAAAGAATCAGCGATTTCATTGGTTCATGTTGCTGCCTGCGTGTTTGTTTCTTGTTGTATTTCTTCTAGCGCCGCTTGTGATGATGTTCGTCCTCAGTTTTCGCGATGTGGATTCAATGATGAATACATTACAAACATATAGCTTTTCTCAATATATTCATGTGTTCACGACAGATGCGTATGTGAAGGCGATTGGAAGTACAGTGTGGGTAGCCTTGCAGACAACGGTAATTTGTTTATTGATGGCATACCCCGCAGCATACGTGCTTGTCAAGGCACCTCATCCGCGTTTGCGGGCATTTTTCTATATCTTACTTGTCTCGCCGCTTTTGACAAGTGTTGTGATTCGGACGTTTGCATGGATTGTCCTTCTTTCGCAAAATGGTCTGGTCAATGGCATGTTATTAGATTTACATGTGATTGAAAAGCCGCTCTCTATGCTGTGGAATATGAATGCGGTGATTATTGCTTATGTTCAGGTCATGCTGCCTTTTGCAGTGCTGCCTATCGCGACGAGCTTAACCGATATGGATCGTCATTTACGACCGGCTTCTATGAGTCTAGGAGCTGGACGTATTCGAACCTTCTTTCATGTGACCTTTCCACTGACCATTCCAGGTATGGTGACTGGAGCTATTATTGTCTTTTCACTGGCGGCTGGGAGCTATATCACCCCGCTGTTAGTCGGCGGAAGGATGCAGCCTCTGCTGCCGCTGTCTATTTATCAGCAGGTCATGCAGGTGTATAACTTGCCTCTTGCTGCAGCGATGTCCTTTACGTTATTGGTTTGTGTGCTTGTGGTGGTCAGTTTATTAAGCTATCTATTGAAGCGTTGGGAGGCGAGGATGCATGCGTAAAAAATCATTAGGTGACCTCTTGCTTTCAATCCTGATTTGGACTGCTGGGTCATTGGTTTATCTCTTTTTAACCATACCTGTTCTTGTCATTGTCCTATCTGCTTTTAGTCCAAATGCCTTTCCTGAATTTCCGCCGACTTCGTTCTCCGTTCGTTGGTTTCAAGAGGTTGTGTCGAATCCAGAATGGATGGAGTCTCTGCGTATTAGTGTGATTTTGCTATTCATCGTAACGCCTCTCACGGTTCTTTTAGGCACGATGGCTTCGTATGCTTTAGCAAGGCTTTCCTTTAAGGGAAAGGAGGCCATCCAAGCCTTCATTTTGTCACCTCTTATGATTCCTCAAGTGGTGTTAGGGATTGCCATGCTTTATTTGTTTACGGCTATGGGGTTTACGGGATCTTTGTGGGCGCTTGTCATAGGTCACGTCATTATTGGCTTTCCCTATGTGGTTCGAACAGTAGGCGTCAATGTCTCGAATTTGGACCCGCGGCTTGAGCTAGCTTCAATGAATCTTGGCGCAGGACCCATTCGCACATTCTTTCGAGTGACGCTGCCTTTGATTAAGCCAGGAATTATTGCAGGCGGGGTGTTTTCAGCTGTGACGTCATTTGGGGAAATATCGATCAGTTTGTTCGTTTCCTCTCCCCAAACCATTACGATTCCCATCAGGACGTTTAATTACATTGAGCAAACCTTTGATCCGAGTGTCAATGCGATATCTGTCATATTTATTATCATTTCTATCATTGCGTTGCTCATCATTGAGAAAACGATTGGCCTGTCTAAGGTGATGTAAATATAATGAAGAAACAAGGGAGCTGTCATTTGAAATGGCAGCTCTTTTTGTGTTGTTTTTACGGTAAATATTTTCAATTTTTCAGGGAATATAGTTCTTAAGATTTAAGAAATTTTGGAGAATGAAAGGAGACCTCTATCCTGCATTTTCGGTCATATTTGCAAATTTTAAGGGGAAACATGAAATTTTTGCGGTATTTAGTCGATTATTTTCGGTTGAACGCAACTATTATTAGTTATTTTCGGTAAATATCGTAAATTATCATGTGATTCATTCGGTATAACGCATGAATCTTTACACCCATTTTTCGGTGAAAAAAACAATAATTTCATATAAAGTGGACGTAAATAGAAAATATTTAAAAAGAAAAGAAGAAAAAGGCAAATCTATGGAAACGTAGAGACGCAAAGCCATGTCCTAAGGTAAATGTTGCTTTTTTACTATGGTCGGCAGGTTACCGAATCAAAATGGGAGTCCCTCCGTTTTATTCGGGGTGGGCTTCTTTCCGTATTGCGTCTATTTAATCAAATAGACTTGGTTCTTTTGATATAGAGGGTTCAGGGTGTCACATTGGTGGAGAAAACATAGAAGAGGCGGAGGATAAGAATGAATACAGTTTATTACCCCTTAACACATGCGCAAAAGCGAGTATTCTACACGGAAAGATTTTATCCAGGTACAAGTATTTCTAATTTGGGTGGATTCGCCAGATTGAGATCGGTATCAGGTTTAGATCCATCTTTAGTCGTTGACGTGCTTCAAGCGTACATTCGCCAAACTGACTCCCTTCGTTTGAGGCTGGTGTATCGACATGAGCAGGAGGAGCCTGTTCAATATATGAAGCCTTATGAAGAACAGCCGATTCGCATGGAGAAGGGCTGGAGTGAAGAAGAAGTGAGGGCTTGGGCGAATGAGCAAATCCGTGAGCCAATGCCGTTAATTGACAGCCCCTTGATTGAATTTACGGTCTTTCAAATCAGTGATCAAGAGTGCTGGCTGTTCTGTAAAGCACATCATATTGTGGCGGATGGTATCTCGATTATCTTGATGGGAAATCGCATTATCGACTTATACCAGGACATGCTGCACGGGGTAGACATCTCACCGGTTGAGGAGATTTCCTTCGTTGATCACATCATGAGTGAGCAAAGCTATGAAACTTCTAAACGATTTCAAAAAGACCAAGCCTTTTGGAATGAGCAATTTGCCAATATTCCAGATTTCGCTTCTTTAAAACCGCATAAGGGATACGAGATGAGTTTACATGCGCAGCGATTTTCGGGGGATATTCCAGATTCTTTGAAGGAGAAACTTCGTGCTTTTTGTGAAGAGCAGAAAGTCAGTATGCTCTCGATGTTTATGTCCACTGTTTATGTATATTTACATCGTTTTAGCGGCTTGGAGGATGTTGTTCTTGGAACCTTTATGGGCAACCGAACGAATGCCAAAGAAAAAAAGATGATTGGTATGTTTGTTTCCACGATTCCAATGCGTGCATCTGTTCATGGGTCGCAAACATTTCTTGATTTCGTAAAACAGGTCATGGCGGATCAAATGAAGATCTTGCGTCACCAAAAGTACCCTTACAATCTCCTCATGAATGATTTGCGAGAAAGAGAAGGGTTTACAGGGCGCCTTTTTGATATTTCTTTAGAATACCAGGTCATGCAGTGGCAGAAAAAAGAGAATCTGTCTTTTATTACTGAACCGATTTTTAGCGGGAGCGGAATGAATGATATTTCAATCCATGTAAAGGACCGCTGGGATACAGATACATTGACCATTGATTTGGACTACCGTACAGATGTATTCACCGAAGAAGAAATCAGTAAAATGTTTGATCGATTTTTGATCATACTAGAGGCGGCGGTCTCTCAGCCTGACCAGTTGATCGGGACACTTCCTTTACTTCCATCAGATGAACAAAAGGAACTGCTGCAACTATCTGAGAGAATCCCGTTTGAAAAACCAGCTGAAAAACAGGTTCACCACATGTTTGATGAGACAGCAAATAAGTATGCAGAGCGGACAGCCGTTGTAGCGGAAAATGGAGCATTTACTTATGGAGAGCTGTATCAAAAGGCAGAAAAGCTGGCGCGGTTTTTACAAATGAAAGGTGTCTCGCGTGATGTGCCTGTTGCTGTCCTAATGGATCGGAAGGCAGATGCTATGGTGGCGATCTTCGGCATATTAAAGGCTGGCGGGGCATATGTACCGATTGATCCGGCATTACCTGAGGAGCGCATTCAATATATTGTGGAGGATTCTGGTGCTTCCATTGTGTTAACAGAGGAATCGTTCGTTTCAACATACCGTGCCCTCTCGGAAAAAATGGTCGTTCAGCAGCAAATCGAATTAGATGATGGTCTGCTGCCTGAGCTTGTAAATCAGTCGGCACCTGAGGATTTGGCTTACATGATTTATACATCAGGTACGACTGGAAAGCCGAAAGGCGTCATGATTGAGCATCTTCAGCTGCATCATTTGGTCCATGCCTTGCATCATGAGATTTATCAAGGGGCGAGTGAGCTTCAAATGGCGCTTCTTGCACCATTCCATTTTGATGCATCGGTGAAACAAATCTTTGCTGCTCTTTTATTTGGGCATACGCTTCATATCATCCCGCGAGAAACGACGAGAAATGGTGTTCAATTAGCGGCTTATTATAAAAAACATCAAATTGAAGCAGCAGACGGAACACCGGCGCATGTGCAGCTTTTACTTGCAGCGGATTTGGACGGGCTGTCATTGACACACATGTTGATTGGGGGAGAAGCATTGCCTGCGAAAGCAGCACACTCTCTTATCGAAGCGGTTCGTATGAGTGAGCCTGATTTTACTTTGTGGAATGTGTATGGTCCGACTGAGACGTGTGTCGATGCGGCGGTTCATCGTCTGGAACTAAGTGAGCTGCGCGAATCATCTGAACAGCAGCGTTATGTGTCGATCGGAAAACCACTCGGTCATCACCGTCTTTATATTTTAAATGACCATGATCAATTACAGGTGCAGGGGGCTGTTGGAGAGCTATGCATTGCAGGGATAGGTGTTGGACGAGGCTATGTGAATCAGCCTGAATTAACGGAGAAGGTATTCACGGCAGATCCGTTTTCTCCACACGAGCGTATGTATCGAACGGGGGATCTAGTCAGATGGCTTCCGGATGGCACGATTGATTATCTTGGCAGAATGGATGATCAAGTAAAAATAAGGGGTTACCGCATAGAAACAGGCGAAATTGAAGCAGTGATGGAGCAGGTAGATGGAGTCGATCAAGCTGTCGTACTTGTGGTTGATGAAGCGGACGGGGAAAAGGCGTTAAGTGCTTACTATCAAGCTCGTCAAGAAGGTGTGTCAGTTGACATGCTGCAAGCCGCTATCAAACATCAGCTTCCAGCTTACATGATGCCGCTCTATTTCAAAGAGCTCGATGCATTTCCACTCACAGTCAGCGGCAAAGTCGATCGTCGTGCACTTGCTGCTTTAAAAGGCGACAAAGCAGTTCATGCTGTATATGCTGCACCTAGAAACGATCTCGAAACGAAGCTTGTGCGTTTGTGGGAAGAAATCCTTGGTCAAGAGAAGATTGGTGTATATGATTCTTTCTTCGAGCGAGGTGGTCATTCACTTAAAGCGATGACAGTACTCACACATGTTCAGCGAGACTTTCAGGTGGAAGTGCCGCTCTCCATTTTATTTGAACAGCAGACCATTGCCGCTTTGGCTGCCTACATTGAGCAAGCGGAAACATCTTCTGAAACGGTGATACCAAAAGCGCCGGCAGCAGACCACTATCCATTGTCACCTCCACAGCAGCGCGTTTATATGGTGAGTCAATTGGAGCAAAGCACCGCATACCATATGCCAGCTGTTGTGAGGTTAAAAGGAACATTGCAGCGAGAGAAGCTGACTGAAGCCTTTGAAAGACTCATCACACGTCATGATATGCTGCGTACTTCTTTTCATACGTTGAAAGGTGTTCCATGTCAGCAGGTAGCTCCATCAGTGCCATTTCAAATAGAGCAGCTGACAGGCGGCACGATGGAAGAAAATATGCAGCAATTTGTCAGACCTTTTGACCTTGAGTGTGCACCACTTCTTCGTATTGGCTTGAAGTCATTACATGATCAGGAGCACCTGCTCTTTTTCGATATGCATCATCTCATCTCAGATGGTCTTTCGATTGATTTAATGCTGCGTGAGCTGTCAGATGCTTACGAGGGATCGGTCAAAGCACCATTGAAGCTTCAATATCAAGATTATGCTGTTTGGCAAGAACAACAAGATTTTCAAAAAGAAGAGGCATTCTGGCTGCAGGAATTTTCGGGTGATCTTCCTGCTTTACAGCTGATGACCGATTATCAACGCCCAGCGGTCCAGTCTTTCACAGGGGATCGTGTGATCAAAGAAATAGATGAAACGTTAAAGGAACAATTGCAGGAGCTTGCGGCAAAACACCACACGACACTGTATACGGTTCTGCTTTCTGCTTACTATACATTGCTTGCGAAGTACACGGGTCAAAAGGAATTCGTGGTTGGAACACCGGCGGCAGGGCGTGTGCATGCAGACCTGGATGACATGATCGGCATGTTTGTCCAGACACTTGCTTTGCGGTCAGAGGTTGATCCGAATGGAACCGTGTCGCAGTTGATCGAGCAAGTTAAGGAAAAGACGATGCATGCATTTGAGCATCAGCAATATCCATTTGAACGGCTGCTTGAAAAGCTGAATGTACCAAGAGATTTTAGCCGTCATCCTTTATTCGATACCGTTTTTACACTCATGCCAGATCATGGAGCAGCCCAGCATATTGGAGAGATGCAAGTTGAAATTGAAGAAACCAATTTCCATATTGCAAAGTTTGATTTAACACTGCAAGCGATGGAGTCAGATCAAGGTTTATCCTTTGTCCTCGATTACAGTACGGCGCTATTTAAACGAAGTACAGCCGAGCAAATGCTGCATCATTATATGTATTTGCTGGAGCAGATGGTCCAATCGCCGGAGGAAGCGATTCGATCCTATCGATTACTGTCTGAACAGGAAGCGGAAGCTCAACTGAATCTGTGGAATCCGTTACCGACGCCTTATCCGGCAGAAGAAACCATTGTGACGCAGTTTGAAGCACAGGTACAGGAGCATGGTCATAAGTCTGCACTCCAATGTGAAGGTGTGATTCTTTCTTACCAAGAACTGAATGACCGAGTGAACCAGCTGGCTCATTATTTGCGTGAACATGGGTTTGAAAGAGGGATGAAAGCGGCCTTATTCTTTGAGCGATCCAATGAAATGGTACTCTCTATTCTAGCTGTACTTAAGGCGGGCGGCGTCTATGTACCAATTGATCCTGATTTCCCTGATGAGCGCGTGAAGCACTTTTTGACAGATAGCGGTGCACAATTTTTACTGACACACCAGGTGCTGCGCCAACGTTCGGTACTCGCTTCTTTTGAGGGAACCGTCGTCGAAACAGAAGATCAACTGATTGTTCAGCAGTCAGGCAGCAATATAGACATACCTATTTTACCTGAGGACTTGGCGAATTTGACCTATACATCTGGTACAACTGGCAAGCCGAAAGGAAATATGGTGACACACCGGAATATTTTGAGAACGGTGAAGCAATCAAATTATCTTACCATTCATCATGAAGACACGGTGATGAGTCTATCAAACTATGTATTTGATGCTTTTATGTTTGATGTGTTTGGTGCTTTATTAAACGGAGCGAAACTGATTGTTCTCCCAAAGGACCATATCTTAAATATGAATGAGCTTTCTGGAGCGATTGAGAAGGAAAAAGTCAGTATTTTAATGATCACGACAGCTCTTTTTCACTTACTGATCGATATGAAAAAAGACAGCCTGAAGAACGTCAGAAAAGTTCTGTTTGGCGGAGAGCGAGCTTCCGTGCCTCATGTCATGACTGCACTTGAAACGGTGGGGGAAGGCAAGCTTGTTCATATGTACGGTCCTTCTGAAAGCACGATCTTTACTACGTATTATACTGTGAATCGCATTGAGAAGCATGCGTTGTCTATTCCAATTGGAAAGCCAGTGAGTCAAACGGCTGTTTACATTGTAGATGAATTTGGACATGTGCAGCCGCCGGGTGTTGCGGGAGAGCTATGTGTCGCTGGTGATGGACTGGTGAAAGGATATTATGGGCAGCCAGAACTCACAAGCGAAAAATTTGTGGAAAATCCTTTCCGCCCTGGTGAGGTCATGTATAAAACGAGTGATCTTGCACGATGGCTGTCAAATGGAGAGATTGAATTCATTGGACGGATTGATCATCAAGTGAAGATTCGAGGTCAGCGTATTGAACTTGGAGAAATTGAGCATCAGCTGCTGCGACATCCGCAATTGAAGGAAGCCGTCGTCATTGCAGCTCCAAATGATACATTATGTGCGTATTTCACAGCAGAAGGGTCTGTCTCATTAACTGATTTGCGCGAGCAAGCAGGGCGTGAACTGCCTGTGTATATGATGCCGTCGTTCTTCATGCAATTAGACGAGCTTCCGCTGACGAATAACGGCAAGGTAGATAGGCGCGCCTTACCGGTGCCTGACCTAAGTGAGCAGGGGGTAAATGAGTACATCCCTCCTCAAACCGAAACAGAGCATCACGTAGCGCGCATTTGGGAGGAAGTTCTTGAAGTGCCGAGAATCGGCAGGGACGATCATTTCTTTGAATGCGGTGGCCATTCGCTGCGCGGCATGAAAATGCTGAACAGGCTGTATGAAGAGATGCACGTGGAGCTCACTTTGAAGTCTTTATTTGAATCCCCAACTTTAGAGGCGTTTGCCTTGGCGGTTGATCAAGCGGATCAAACGGAAATTAAGCGAGTGGAGATCGCCGAAGAGGCAGCCTATTATCCAGTGACATCTGCTCAGAAAAGACTGTTTGTATTGGAGAAAATGACCGATGCGGAGCAAAGCTATCATATGCCGGCTGCTTTAAAGCTGGAAGGGACCTTTGATGAAAAACGATTTGAAAAGGCGATTGAACAGCTTGTCCATCGTCATGAAGCATTCCGAACGAGCTTTGATTTCGTTCAGAATGAACCTGTTCAGCGGATTGAAACAAATATCTCTGCAGACATTGAAAAAATCGAAGGGAACGGACGAGACATACAGGAATTGATGAATGACTTTATCCGTCCATTTGATGTAGGAAAGGCGCCTTTACTCAGAGTAGGTCTAGTTTTTGTTTCCGTAAATGTCCATTATTTACTGATTGATATGCATCATATCATTTCAGATGGCGCATCTGTTGGCATTTTAATTGAGGAGCTTTCAGCCTTGTATCGAGGAGACAAACTAGAGGAATTACCTGTTCAATATAAGGATTATGCGGTTTGGTCAAAAAGTGAGACGTTTGCTGCACAAAAAAGAGCTGAAGAGGCGTTTTGGCTGGAGCAATTACAAGGAGAGCTACCTGTACTGGCACTGCCGGAAGACCTGCCAAGACCAAAAGTGCAAACATTCGCAGGAGAGCGTGTCTCCTTTACAATCGATGGGTCGCTTAAAGCGAAATTGGATGAGCTGGTCAGAGCGCTCAACAGCACGACGTATACAGTCCTGCTCACTTGCTACAGTACCCTTTTAAGCAAGCTTTCGAGACAAGAAGATATCATCATCGGTTCTCCGATTGTAGGCAGAACTCATCCTGATATTCAATCTGTCATCGGTATGTTTGTGAATACGCTGGCACTTAGAACCAAGCCAGCAGGACATCAGACAGCTGCAGAATTTGCTTCAAATGTTCACCAGCTTGTGTTAGAGGCAAATGAGCATCAGCTGTACCCATTTGAAGAATTGGTAGACCAAGTGCAAACGGTTCGAGACACTAGCCGTCATCCCATCTTTGATGTGGTGTTCTCAATGGAAAATGCGGATATCCGTGACTTAACGATGGATGGACTTCACATTGTTCCACAGCCATTCGAAGAGAACATCGCCAAATTTGATTTGACCTTAACTGGAAACGAATCGGCTGATCATATTGAGCTTGTGTTTGATTTTAATTCTTCTATCTATCAACAGGCATCGATTGAAAAGTGGAAGGAATATTTCCTTCATTTATTGGAACAAATGGTATCAGCGCCAGATCAATCGCTAGATCAAATGCAGCTATTATCATCGAAGCAGCAGCAAAAACTGCTCAGTGAATGGTCAGGTCCTGTCCTAGACGTTCCGTCAGATCAAACCATTCATAAACTGATCGAGGCTAAAGCATTTGAAGCACCGCACCAAAAAGCGGCAACCTTCTGCGGAATAAGCTGGACGTATGAAGAACTGAACAGTCGGGCGAATACAGTCGCTTCAAGGCTCATCTCAAACGGCATAAAACGAGGAGATCGCATCGGCATTCTCACCCGTCCGTCCCTTGATATGACGGCAGCTGTCCTTGGCGTCTTGAAGGCAGGTGCGGCATTCGTTCCAATCGATGCGGATTATCCGGCTCAGCGTATTGCGTACATGCTAGATGACTGCGGGGCAGAGGTACTTCTGATGCAAAAAGGATTGACTGCACCAACTTCTTTCACAGGTCATGTCCTGCTGATAGAAGATGCGGTAGAAGGCGAAGCAAAAGAGATTCAGGTTCATATGAAACCAACAGATCTCGCCTATATGATTTACACATCTGGAACGACTGGACAGCCGAAGGGTGTCATGGTCGAGCACCAGTCCCTTGTCAATCTTGCTTTCTGGCATAATGATGCCTTCCAAGTGACAAATGCGGATCGAACCGCCAAATATGCCGGCTTTGGCTTTGACGCCTCCATTTGGGAAATGTTCCCGTCATGGATCGCCGGCGCAGAGCTGCACATCATCGATGAAGCGATTCGTCTCGATATGATCAAGCTCAATGCGTATTTCAATCAAGAAGGTATCACCATTGCGTTCCTGCCGACCCAGTTATGCGAGCAGTTTATGTCAATGGACAATCATTCACTGCGCTACCTACTGACTGGCGGAGACAAGTTGAAACAGGTAAAGCCTGTTCCATATAAACTCGTTAATAACTACGGTCCGACGGAAAATACAGTCGTGGCGACAAGCGGGATTATCAATCCAGATCAAGGAACGCTTCCAATCGGAACAGCGATTGCCAATACCCGTTTTTACATTATGGGTTCGTTATATGACCTCTCGCCGCCAGACGTACCGGGTGAGCTAGTGATTGCGGGGAAAGGACTGGCAAGAGGGTACTGGAATCTTCCAGAGGAAACCAACAAACGATTTGTCCCAGATCCATTTTATCCAGGTGAGCGCATGTACCGTACAGGCGACTTAGTGAAATGGACAGAGGATGGCGAGCTGATCTATCTCGGCAGAAAAGACCATCAGGTCAATATCCGAGGCTTCCGTATTGAGCTATCAGAAATTGAAGCTCAGCTTCTTGAGCTGGATTCAGTCAAAGAAGCAGTCGTGACAACGGTGAAAGATGCAAGCGATCAAGACGCCCTTGCCGCATATGTCATCACGGAGAATGAAACAGAAGACTTAAAAGAAAGCTTAAAACGCACGTTGCCAGACTATATGGTGCCTTCATGGATCATCAAGCTAGACCAACTGCCGATGACGGCAAATGGCAAAGTCGATCTAAAAGCATTGCCAGCGCCTGATATGGAAGCAAACCAAACGGCATACGAAGCGCCAAGAGACGAAATTGAAACACTGCTTTGCGGTATTTGGGCAGATGTCCTTGGCGTGAGCCAAGTCGGCATTCACGATCACTTCTTCTTCCTTGGCGGAGATTCGATTAAAGGCATTCAAATGGCAAGCAGACTCACGCAAGCGGGCTGGAAGCTTGATATGAAGCTATTGTTCCAATATCCAACGATTGCGAAGCTCCGCCCATATATTGAAGAAGCTGATCAAATAACAGCCGACCAATCACCAGTTGAAGGGGAAGTCATTTTCACACCGATTCAGCGCTGGTTCTTTGAGCGAAACTTTACGAGTCAGCACCATTGGAACCAATCGGTTATGCTCCATGCGCTAAATGGCTTGGATGAAGCCATCGTTCAGCAAGTGTTGGAGCAGCTGATGTTCCATCATGATGCCTTGCGAATGGTGTATCAGCTTGAAGAAGGGCGCATGATCCAGCGTCATCGAAGAATTGAGGAAAACATGGTGGCTGTTGATGTGATGGAAGTACAAGGGGAACTGTCGCAGCAAATTCAGCAGGTAGAAAAGCTGGCAAATGAAGTGCAGGCGAGTATATCGCTGGCGGAGGGACCTTTAGTGAAGCCAGCCATTTTCCGAACGGATCAAGGGGATCATTTATTGCTCGCTGTACACCATCTTGTCATCGATGGTGTGTCATGGCGTATTTTCCTTGAAGATTTTATGGCTCTTTATGAACAGTCGAAGCGGGGGGAAGACCTGACACTTCCTGAAAAAACACACTCCTTCCAAGAATATGCCCAGAAGCTGACGGAATACGCGATGTCAGATGAACTGCTATCGGAAAGAGCTTATTGGAAAAAGGTACTTGCACATTCCGTTACACCGCTTCAAAAGGATCATGTGACGGAGGATCAACGGATGCTTCATACTCAGACCATTCGCTTTACATTGTCTGAGAAGGAAACACGCAGTCTGCTGACAGATGTACATGAAGCATACCAAACAGACATCAATGATATTTTGCTGACAGCATTAGGATTGTCCATGAAAGAGTGGACAGGTGAAGAGAGACACTTTATTCATCTTGAAGGACACGGAAGAGAGGAAATCCTCCCTGGGGTCGATGTATCACGAACCATCGGCTGGTTTACAAGCATGTATCCTGTGTTACTGGATATGTCGCATGCAGACGATCTTTCTTATCAGATCAAGCATTTAAAAGAGGAACTCAGGCACATTCCGAACAAGGGAATCGGCTATGGCATATTAAAATATTTAACCCCTGACAAGATGAAGGACGATATCTCATTTGATGTCACACCAGATATCAGCTTTAACTATCTTGGTCAGTTTGATGAACAGATCGGCGTTGAGTTAAGCCGCTCAACGTGGCATCCAGGACAATCGCTGAGCCCTGAATCAGAGAAGCCTCATGCACTTGATATTGTTGGTTTCGTAGAACAAGCAATGCTCCATGTGACGATTTCTTATCATCATCTTGAATTTGAAGAAGGTACGATGGAACAATTCAAGAATCTCCTTGAAAAGAGTGTGAAGGCGCTGATCTCACATTGCGTATCACAGGAGGAAACCCAGATGACACCTAGTGATGTAGGGGATGAAGATCTCACCATGGATGAACTTGAAAAGCTAATGGATATATTTTAAGCAAACGAAGAGGTGGACTTATGAGCAAGCAGAAGATTCAAAAGGTATATCCTTTAACACCCATGCAGGAGGGCATGCTGTATCATGCCATGCTAGATCCTAATTCCTCCTCTTATTTCACACAGCTTGAGCTTGGAATAAGCGGAGAGTTTGATCTCGCTCTTTTTGAAAAAAGTCTCAATGAGCTCATACGGACATATGACATTCTCCGTACAGCCTTTGTCTATCAACAATTGCAAAAGCCTCGTCAGGTTGTACTGGCTGAACGTCATCTAGATGTGTATCGAGAGAATCTATCTCATCTGAATCATCAAGAGCAGCAAAAGGTATTGGGTCAATATAAAAAGCAAGTGAGAAAGCAAGGATTTCACTTAACGAATGATCTATTATTGAAGGTCGCTGTTTTTCAACTAAATGAAACAAATTGGCATCTGATTTGGAGCAACCATCACATCATCATGGACGGTTGGTCCATGGGTGTTTTAATGAAAAAACTGTTTCATTACTATGAATCTTATCGGAACGGTCGAACGCCGGATCGCTCACAGGGTAAGCCTTATGCAGATTATATCCATTGGCTTGGAAAGCAAAATAAACAAGAAGCGGAAAGCTATTGGAAGAAGCGTCTAGATGGCGCTGTTCAACATCAAGGACTGCTGCAGCAAAAAGAATCGAACGGACAATACGACCATCAGGAATGGACGTTTACATGGGATGCTCATACGGTACAAGCCATTCAAGATGTGGCAAGACAAAGCCAAGTGACGGCACCGAACTTGTTCCAAGCGGTCTGGTCCGTTCTTTTAGGCACCTATCATGCAGCAGATGATGTGACATTCGGAACCGTTGTATCGGGCAGACCTCCTAGTGTATCTGGGATTGAGCGCATGGCAGGGCTGTTTATCAATACGATACCCGTTCGGGTGACATTGGATCAGGGGCAGACGTTCAAACAGTTGTTTCAAAAGGTTCAGCAGCATGCACTGGAAGCGGAAAACTATGATTTTATGCCGCTTTATGACATTCAGCAAAAGACAGCTGCTGGAGGGCAGCTCTTTGATCATTTGGTTGGGTTTGAGAACTATCCTTTAGATCAGGAGCTGTCTGGTGATACCATGTCTGCACGGCTTGGTTTTTCCATTGATGTAAAGGACGGATTTGAACAAACGAATTTCGACCTAAATGTCCTTGTGTATCCAGGTGAAACGTGGACATTGAAAATCAAATACAACGCCATAGCTTTTGAAGAAAAGATCATTGAAAACATATCAAAACATCTGACCAATCTCATGAAGCAAATCATCCAGAACCCTGATGTACGCCTTCATGATGTGACATGTATCACAGAAGAGGAGAAGCAGCAGATTGAAGCGTGGAATCAGACAGAGCGAGATTATCCGAAGCATCTGTCTATTCCTGAGCTGCTTAATGAACGTATGAAGGCGCAGCCTGACTATCTGGCATTAGTTGAAGGCGATCGAACATTCACGTACGGGGAGCTTGGACAAGAAATCCGTCGTTTAGCCGGCAGTCTTGTTGAAAACGGCGTACAGCCGGGGGATGCTGTCGCGGTGTATATGAACCGATCAACAGATGCGGTGATCGCCATTTTAGCAGTTCTGCACGCAGGGGCTGCTTATGTGCCGATTGATCCTTCCCAGCCTGAGGAGAGAATCCGATGGATGCTTGAAGACAGCGGCGCATCCATTTTGCTTCATGCTGACAATCAGCCGCCAGTTGATGAACATATCAAGGCTGTACATGTGACGAGTAAGCCTCATCACTCACACGTGGATTTATCAGCCCGGACGTCTCCATCTCAATTGGCGTATATCATGTATACATCAGGATCAACTGGACAGCCAAAAGGGGTTCAAATTGAGCATCAGCATATTGTGAGATTGGCTTGCTCTCAGGAGAAATTAGGCTTGACCCAGTCGGATCGTATGGCGCATACAGGGGCCGTTAGCTTTGATGCTATTACCTTTGAGATATTTACCACGCTGCTAAATGGGGCGACGCTTTATCCTGTTGACCGTGATACTTTATTGGATATCCATCGATTCGAACAATTTATCCAAACACATCAGTTGACGGCGCTCTTTTTAACAACTGGATTATTTAATCAGCTCGCTCAGCAGCGGCCGCAAATGTTCAAAGGATTAACCACATTAATTACAGGCGGTGACGTCATCAATGTGAAGAGTGCGGAGCTTGTGAAACAGCATCATCCAGCACTTGTCTTACTGAATGCCTATGGCCCAACAGAAAATACAACCATCTCGACCATTTACGAAGTAAGAGGAGATGAAACGGGGCCGATCCCAATTGGCCAGCCGATCAACCATTCGTCAGCTTATATTTTAGATGATGATCAAAGATTGCAGCCAATTGGAGCGCCAGGAGAGCTGTATGTTGGTGGAGATGGTGTCGCAAGAGGGTATCTCCATCGTCCAGATTTGACCAATCAAGTGTTCATGGCAGATCCTTTTAAGCCGTCAGGCCGTTTGTATCGAACAGGAGATTTGGCTAGATATGGCGCGGATGGCCAGATCGAATTCCTCGGCCGGACAGATGATCAGGTGAAAATTCGAGGCTTCCGTATTGAGCTTGGTGAAATTGAAACAGTGCTTCAGCAAGAAGCGGGCATAGATGATGCGGTTGTGCTTGTCCATTCGTTTTCCTCAGATGAAAAGGAAATCACTGCTTACTTCACAGGGACGATGACAGAAGAAGAGGTGCGGGATTTATTCAATCAAGAGCTGCCAGCTTATATGGTGCCGCACCATGTGATGAAGCTGGATGCTTTTACGCTCACGTCGAACGGGAAGGTAGATCGAAAAGCTTTACCAAAGCCGGACGCGCATCGGGATGAAAAGGAAATCATTCCGCCTGAGACGGAGACGGAAAAGGCACTTGCTCAAATTTGGGAGGAGCTCCTTGGGAAAACGGTAGGAGTAGATGAACATTTCTTCATGGCTGGCGGGCACTCTCTCAAAGCAATGATGATGTCCGCGAAAATTCAAGAGGTGCTTCAAAAGGAAGTACCGATTCAAGTGATTTTTGAGAAGCCGACAATTCGTTCATTAGCGGCGCACGTCGATCAGGATGGTCAAGAAGAAACGGGGCATCCCATCTTACCAGCAGAGCAGGCGGACGAATATCCGGTATCACCAGCCCAGCGCCGTTTATACATTTTGCAGACACTTGAACCTGACAGCACGAATTATCATATTCCGATCGTCTTAACGCTTGAAGGGACACTCGAATATCAGCGGTTCAGATCAGCGTTTGATCAGTTGATCCAAACGCATGAAATCTTAAGAACGAGTTTTCATATAAATGGAGAAGACATCGTCCAAAGGGTGAATGAATGGACTGCATTTGACCTTCCCGTTCATGACATCAAGGAAGAAGAGGCGGAGGCATTCCTTTCTGAACGTCAAACACCATTTGATTTAACAGCTGCGCCTCTATTGCGAGCTCAGTTGTTGAAGGTCAGTGAGAACCGTCATCTTCTCGTCTTGGAAGCACATCATCTCATTACAGATGGCAGCTCCATGAAGACGTTCATTCAAGATTTGGCGAAGGCCTATGATGGAGAAGCTCTTGCAGAAAGAGCCATTCATTATAAAGATTACGCTGTCTGGCAGTTAAGTGAAGAAGAGACGGAGAAACAGAAGGAGCATGAAGCATATTGGTTGAAGCAATTCGAAGGGGACTTGCCGGTATTAGAGCTGCCAACTGATTATCCGCGTCCAGCGGAACGTGATTTTTCCGGGGAACGATTCATGTTTGGCTGTGATCAAGCGACGACTCAGCGGATTCATGAATTGCTTCAGAAAACAGATACGACCATGTACATGTTCTTGTTATCTGCTTTTCAAGTGCTGCTTGCCACTTATAGCGGCCAGGAAGATATCATTGTTGGTTCCCCTGTTGCAGGACGGACACATCCTGATATACAGGACATGCCGGGGATGTTTATCAACACCGTTGCGATGCGCGGAAAACCAGAACAAACGAAAACATTTTTACAGCTGCTTGAAGAAATAAAAGAAACGAGTGTTGACGCTTTTGCTCATCAAAGCTATCCACTGGAAGAGTTAATTGCACGCCTTCCGCTAGATCGTGATACAACCCGAAGCCCGCTCTTTAGCGTGTCATTTAACATGCAGAACATGGAGGTTCCGGCGCTAAAGCTCGGCGATCTGCACATTTCGCCTTATGCCATTCAGCATCACTCTGTCAAATTTGACTTGTCTCTAGAAGCATTTGAACGAGAGGGAGCATTAAAGCTGAGCTTTGACTATGCTGCGGCATTATTTAAAGAAGAGACGGTCCGCAGGTTCGGAACTCATCTTCTAGCGATTATTCGTGAAGCGGTCCAACACCCGGATGAACAGATCGGCTTGCTCCGTATCCTTGATCAGCATGAGCAAATAGAGCGATTGGAGAAAAAAGACGAAGTGCAATCGAATCGTCATGAGCCCTTCCATGTCCAATTTTCGCGTCAGGTAAAGGAAACACCAGATGCCATTGCGGTGATGGATGATCAACGGAAGCTCACTTACCGCGAGCTGGAAGACATGGCAAATGCGCTTGGCAGTGAACTGAAGGTGCGAGGCGTCGAGAAAGAAAAGACTGTAGCACTGATTCTTGACCGCTCTGTCTATGTCATCGTCTCAATGCTTGGTGTGATGAAAGCAGGTGGTGCATTTGTACCAATTGATCCGGCCTTCCCTGCGGAACGTATCCGTTACACATTAGAAGATTCAGGTGCACAAGTGATCGTGACAAATGAGTCTCTTGCAGGTTCCTATCAAGATCACAAGTCGATTCAGGTCGTGCAGGTTGAAAAAGCAGTGCAGCAAAGCCGCTCGCTAGATCTGCCGGAAGGCTCAGCCGATCAGCTCGCTTATGTGATTTACACATCTGGGACAACAGGGAAGCCGAAGGGTGTACAGATCACGCATCGTAATCTATCACACTACGTCAACTGGCTGACAAATGAGGTGACATTGCAAGAATATGATCGAACGGCACTGCTTTCTTCTTATGCATACGATCTCGGTTACACAAGCATTTTCCCTGTTTTAAAAGCAGGGGGGACACTCTATGTGCCTCGTGAAGATGTGTATACAGACCCGGTGCGTCTCATGCGTTTGATTGATGAACAAGAGCTGACGTATATCAAAATGACACCATCCTTATTTCATATGATGGCAGATTCGAAGGATCATGCATTTAATGCTTTACGCCTTGTGATACTTGGAGGGGAACCGATTGTCTCTGAGGATGTTGAAACGTTTATGGAGCAGCACCCATGTGTGGCAGTGATGAACCACTATGGCCCGACAGAGACAACTATTGGGACTGTGACCAAGCTGATCACACCGCAAGAGCTAGGCGCTTTGATGGATCGCTCTGTGATCGGGCAGCCAATTGCTCACACAAGAGCGCTCGCACTCAATCGTCAGCAGCGCCTCGTCCCTTACGGCGCACCTGGAGAGCTTTATATATCAGGGGAAGGCGTAACGAGAGGGTATTTGAATCAGCCTGAATTAACAGCAGAGCGTTTCCTTGAAAATCCGTATTTTCCTGAAGAGCGGATGTATCGCACAGGGGATTTGGTCAGACAGCATGCAAATGGAGACATTGAGTTTCTCGGAAGAATAGATGATCAAGTGAAAATCCGCGGTTATCGTATTGAGAAACAGGAAATTGAGCATGCCGCGCGTGCACGATTATCCATTCAAGAGGTGTATGTCAAAGTAATTCACATGTCCCGTTTACCGGAGCTTGCACTCTATTACGCAGCGCCTGAACCAATTGGAACACTGACGTTTAGAGAAAAGCTTGCGGAGACACTGCCGGATTATATGATTCCAACGTACTTTGTCAAAGTCGACCACATTCCGCTCACACAAAACGGAAAGGTAGATGCGAAGTCTCTGCCGCTTCCGCACGAGGTGCATATGAACCGCGCGGTGCATGTAGCACCAGAAACGGCACTTGAGCAGTCGCTGTATGACATTTGGTCAGAAGTACTTGGGGTTGAACAAATAGGTGTTCATGATCACTTCTTTGAATTGGGAGGTCATTCTCTCAAGGGCATGGTGCTCATTTCGAAGGTACAAGCCAAGCTGAACAAGCATGTGCCGCTTAAAGTCCTTTTTGAAAAGCCAACGATACGGTCGATGGCAGCCTATTTGGAAGAAGTGGATTCTTCGGACATCACATCCATTCATCCGGCGGAGAAGCAAGATTTCTATCCTGTATCTTCCGCTCAAAAGCGGATGTATGTGTTACAGCAGCTGCATCCAGAAGCAGTTACTTACCATATGCCAGCTGTTTTGATGATGGAAGGCAGCCTTGATGTGAAGCTGCTAGAAGAAGCGCTGCAAGCCTTGATCGAACGACATGAATCATTGCGGACAGCCTTTGTAGAAATTGACGGCGTACCAGTTCAAAAAGTCTATCGCCGAGTGCCGTTTACGTTAGAGGTTGTTGAAGTAGAGAGAGGTCATGAGCAGCCTGTCATAGACGCATTCATCACCCCATTCTCATTACATCAAGCACCATTAATGAGGGCAAAGGTGACGAAGCTTTCTAATGAAGAATATGTGTTCATGATGGATATGCACCATATCATCGCAGATGGTGTCACACGCAGTCTGCTCATTCAAGAATTGGCAGAGTTGTATGAGAAAAAGACATTACCGCCAGTTCAGCTGCACTACAAGGATTATGCGGTATGGCAGCAGGAAGAAAAGCAGCAAGCGCTGCTCGAGAAACAGCGTCAATATTGGCTAGAGCAATACGCTCAGCCGCCTGAAGATTTGGCGCTGCCACTTGATTTTCCACGCCCTCATGTTCAGTCATTTGAAGGAGACCGAGTCGATAGATGGTTATCTGCTGAAAAGGTGCAGTCCATTAAAACGCTCATGGCTGAAAAAGGTGTGAGCTTGAACATGGTCATGCAAACGGCATTTGCCATTTTCCTTTCCAAATTAACTGGGCAGACAGATATCGTTATAGGCGCTGTGACAGCAGGACGTACGCATGCTTCAATGGAACGGGTTCCGGGCATGTTTGTGAATACACTGGCTCTTCGACATGAAGTGCAGCTGGAGGAAACGACAGCACAATTGCTTGAAAAAATGAAAGATCGCAGCCTATCAGCCTATGAACATCAAGATTTCCCGTTTGAGGAATTGGTGGCACAGTTAGATCTTCCGAAAGACACGAGCCGCAATCCATTGTTTAGTGTCATGCTGACAACGGATGACCGAGACCTGACGTTACCGGATCTGGATGGACTCAAGCTTTCGCAAAAACAGCAAGAAACAGTTCAAGCAAAATTTGATGTAACGCTCGGTGTATTTGAAGAAAAAGACCAAGTGGGCCTGCGTTTTGAGTATGTAGCGGCACTGTTTAAAAAGAAGACCATTCAGCGTTGGAGTCAATATTTTGAACAAATCATAGACGAAATGCTGGCTAAGCTCAATCAGCCAATTTCAGCGCTATCGATCTTAACTGAAGAGGAAAAACGAGAACTGATCAATGAATGGTCAGGTCCTGTCCTAGACGTCCCGTCAGATCAAACGATCCATGAACTGATTGGAGCTAATGCGCACAAAGCGCCTCACCAAAAGGCGGCGACATTCTGCGGAACGAGCTGGACATATGAGGAACTGAACAATCGGGCGAATGTAGTTGCTCAGAAATTGATCTCTCTTGGCACAAAACCCGGAGATCGCGTCGGCATTCTCACCCGTCCATCGCTTGACATGACGGTAGCCGTCCTTGGCGTCCTGAAGGCAGGTGCGGCATTCGTTCCAATTGATGCGGATTATCCGGCTCAGCGTATTGCGTACATGCTAGAGGACTGCGGGGCAGAGGTGCTTCTGATGCAAAAAGGACTGACTGCACCAACTTCTTTCACAGGTCATGTTCTGCAAATAGAAGATGCCGTAGAAGGAGAAGCACAAGAAATTCAGGTACATGTGAAACCAACAGATCTCGCCTATATGATTTACACATCGGGAACGACTGGACAGCCGAAGGGTGTCATGGTCGAGCACCAGTCCCTTGTCAATCTTGCTTTCTGGCACAATGATGCCTTCCAAGTGACAAATGCGGATCGAACCGCCAAATATGCCGGCTTTGGCTTTGACGCCTCCATTTGGGAAATGTTCCCGTCATGGATCGCCGGCGCAGAGCTGCACATCATCGATGAAGCGATTCGTCTCGATATGATCAAGCTCAATACGTATTTCAATGAAAAAGGGATCACCATTGCGTTCCTGCCGACCCAGTTATGCGAGCAGTTTATGTCAATGGACAATCATTCACTGCGCTACCTACTGACTGGCGGAGACAAGCTGAAACAGGTAAAGCCTGTTCCATATAAACTCGTCAATAACTATGGCCCAACAGAAAACACAGTCGTAGCGACCAGCGGGATCATCAACCCAGATCAAGGCACACTTCCGATCGGAACAGCGATTGCCAATACTCGTTTCTACATCATGGGTTCGTTATACGACCTCTCGCCGCCAGGCGTACCGGGTGAGCTCGTGATCGCAGGAAAAGGACTGGCAAGAGGGTACTGGAATCTTCCAGAGGAAACAGAGAAACGATTTGTCCCAGATCCATTTTATCCAGGCGAGCGCATGTACCGTACAGGCGACTTGGTGAAATGGACAGAGGATGGTGAGCTGATTTACCTCGGCAGAAAAGACCATCAGGTCAACATCCGAGGCTTCCGTATTGAACTGTCAGAAGTTGAGGCGCAGCTCCTTGCGCTGGCGGAAGTCAAAGAAGCAGTCGTGACAACGGTCAAAGATGCCAGCGAACAAGATTCGCTTGTGGCATATGTCATCACCGATGAAGAAACGACCGACCTGAAAGAAAGTCTAAAACGAACGTTGCCAGACTATATGGTGCCATCATCCATCATCAAGCTTAACCAACTGCCGATGACGGCAAATGGCAAAGTCGATCTAAAAGCATTGCCAGCGCCTGATATGGAAGCAAACCAAACGGCATACGAAGCGCCAAGAGACGAAGTTGAAACACTGCTTTGCGATATTTGGGCAGATGTCCTTGGCGTGAGCCAAGTCGGCATTCACGACCACTTCTTCTTCCTTGGTGGAGACTCAATTAAAGGCATCCAAATGGCAAGCAGACTCACGCAAGCGGGCTGGAAGCTCGATATGAAGCTATTATTCCAGTACCCAACGATTGCGGAGCTGCGCCCATATATCGAAGAAGCCGATCAATTGACAGCTGACCAATCATCGGTTGAAGGAGAAGTCATGTTGACTCCAATTCAACGCTGGTTCTTTGAGCGAGCATTCAGTGACCAGCACCATTGGAATCTCTCGATGATGCTTCATGCGCCAAACGGATTTGACCTTTCGATTACAGAACAAGTGATGCAGAAATTACTTTCACATCATGATGCACTGCGTATGGTATACAGGCAGGAGCATGATGACATTCTGCAATACAATCAGCGGGAGCTCAGGGAATCGATTGCGATTATTTCTCATGATGTCTCTAAAGAGCACGACGTGAAAAAGGCCATTTCCACATATGCCAACGAGTATCAGCGTCAGCTGAACCTCGAAACAGGTCCGCTCATGAAAGTGATTTGTTTCCGTGCAAAAGATGGCGATCACTTACTCATCGTGACACACCATCTTGTCATTGACGGTGTTTCATGCCGAATTTTACTAGAGGATTTTATGTCTCTTTATCAGCAGGCAGCTCAAGGACAAACGCTTGTTCTTCCGCCAAAAACCCATTCCTTTAAAGAATGGGCAGAGGCAATCGAACGATACGCACAGTCCAAGCCGTTAAAAAGCCAAAGTGAGTACTGGACAGAGATTGACACTCTGCCATTGACCACTTTACCTGTTGATCATGAAGTAACGAAAAGAAAAGTTGCTCAAACAAAAGCAGTACAGTTGCAGCTTTCAGAAACCGAAACCGAGCATCTTTTAACCGATATTCATCTACCGTATACAACGGAAATGAACGATATTCTTCTATGTGCTCTCGGTCTTGCCGTTCAGGAATGGACAGGGAAGTCCCATGTACATGTGCAGCTTGAAGGTCATGGAAGAGAGGATATTTTATCAGGGCTGGATGTCTCCCGCACGGTTGGCTGGTTTACGAGTATGTATCCAGTTGTTCTTGAAGCAAAGCCGGATCAGACCATAGCTGATGCTATTAAAGGAACGAAAGAGATGCTGCGGCGTGTGCCAAATAAAGGAATTGGCTACGGGATTTTGAAATACATGACAGCCACTGAGCCGTCAGGACAGCACGTACATCCTGAAATCAGCTTGAACTATCTTGGGCAGATCGATCAGGAAGTGACGACAGAACTCTTTGGACCGTCCACCTATGATATGGGACGACAAGCAAGCCCTGATTCAGAAGCTGTCTATAAGCTGAACCTCAGTGGTCTTGTTCAACACAATCGATTCATGTTGTCGTGTTCCTATTGTACAGATGAATATGAAGAACAAACGATACAGCAGTTCATGGCATTGTTGAAAGAAAAAATCCAATCCATCATTACCCATTGTTTAGCGCAGCACGAAAGAGAATTTACGCCAAGTGACTTCTCTGCGGCTGATCTTGAAATGGATGAAATGGACGACATTTTTGACATGCTTGAGGAAAAATTGACCTAACAACACGAGATCAGTCATACAAACGGGAAGGGAGGATGAAATAGATGAGTTCATTTAAAAGGGATCAAGTTCAAGACATGTATTATCTGTCACCGATGCAAGAAGGAATGCTGTTTCATACCCTCCATCATCAAGAAAAGGGATTTTATGTAGAGCAAATGGATATGAACGTAAAGGGCACACTGCGTCATGACTTACTTGAGAAAAGCATGAATGTCATCGTGGAGCGGTACGATATTTTTCGTACCGTATTTCTCCACGAAAAAGTGAAGCGCCCTGTCCAAGTTGTGCTGAAGAAACGCCCTTTTACGCTTGATGTGGTGGACATGCAGGATCTTTCTGAAGACGACCAGCTTGTACGTATTGAGACATTTAAACAACAGGATCAGCTGAGAGGATTTGATCTCTCGAAGGATTCTCTCATGCGGGCATCCGTTTTCCAAACGGGCCCTGCCAGCTATCGCTGGATATGGAGCTATCACCATATCCTCCTTGATGGCTGGTGCTTTGGGCTTGTGGTGCAGGAGTTATTTGCGATTTATCATGCACTTTTGCATGACATCCCTTACAAGCTGGAACCGGTTAAACCATACAAAGAATATATTCAATGGCTGGAAAAACAAGATAAACAAGCATCACTTCAATACTGGCAGCAATCATTAGCCGGGTTTGATGGACAATCAACCTTTAAAGAACAGAGAAAACAAACGAATGAACATGAATTAGGCGAAATGGAATGGTCGATGAGCAAAGAAGAAACGGCTGCTTTATCAGAGTTAGCGTTGCAGCAAAATGCCACGTTAAGCAGCGTGCTTCAATCGGTGTGGTCAATTCTGCTGAGCAGATATCAGCGTTCAAATGATGTGTTGTTTGGCACGGTTGTGTCGGGACGTCCGGCAGATTTGGCTGGTGTTGACAGAATGGTTGGCTTGTTCATCAATGTCATCCCAAGAAGAATTCAGCTGACAGATGACATGACATTCCGTTCTCTTCTATCAGAGACTCAGCAGCAGTCTCTTGCAGCCGAGCCGCACCAATATATTCCGATTTATGATATTCAGGCAAAGACAGGTCAGCAGCCACTCATTGATCATATTGTCGTGTTTGAAAACGTCCCAGCCGCAAAGAAGGACGAGCAAGAGGCGCGATTAGGGTTTACTGTGGAAAACATGAATGTATATGAAAAATCGAACTATGATCTCAATTTGCTGGCATCACCAGGAGAACAATTGCAATTGAAGCTGGCCTTTAACCAAAAAGCATTTGATCCTCAATTTGTCCACCGGTTAAAGGAGCAGCTGAGTCTATTGATGAGCGAGGCGATCAAGCATCCTGATCAATCGGTTCATACACTTACACTCGTCACGAAACAGGAAAAGCAGCTGATTCTTGAGGAATGGAATGCGCCTGAGCTTGAGCATGACCAGCTGTATTTGTCGAAATGGTTTGAGCATAATGTCCGCAAACAGCCGAATGCAGTGGCATTATCAGCAGGTGAGCACACGATGACATATGCGGAGCTGAATGAACAAGCCAATCGATTGGCAAGGCATTTGCAAAAAAATGGGGTCACGCATCAAACGGTCATCGCCATTTTAGCCGACCGCACGCCTGAACTTATTGTCAGCCTGCTGGCTGTCTTAAAAGCAGGCGCAATCTATGTGCCAATTGATCCCGATTATCCAGAAAGCCGCATTCAATACATGCTTAAAGACAGCGGGGCAACGCATCTTCTGACTCACTCATCCTTTATCGGTCAGGCGAAGGCACTTGCGTTTGATGGAACGTATCTGTTTGCGGATGATCAGGAAATTTCACTGATGAGCTCAGAGAATCTTCTGCTAGAAGCAGGCTTACACGATACGGCTTACATCATGTATACATCTGGTACAACAGGTCAGCCAAAAGGCATCATGACGACCCATTCCAATATTGCCCGGGTGGTCAAAAATACGAACTACTTAACCATTTCAGAAACAGATACACTGCTGTCACTATCCAACAGCGTATTTGATGGCTTTACATTTGATGTGTATGGCGCACTTTTAAACGGAGCGAAGCTTGTCTTGCCGAAAAAAGAGACCATTTTAAACATGGGCGAGCTGACGGGGTTGATTAAAAAGGAAAACATTTCTGTCATGTTTGTTCCGACGGCATTATTTAATCTCCTCGTTGATGAAGAAACCGACTGGATGCGCAGTGTGCGCAAGGTGCTGTTCGGAGGAGAGCGGGCATCGGTACAGCATGTGAGGAAAGCCTTTGATGTCATGGGGAAAGACAGACTGATCAATGTCTACGGTCCAACCGAATCAACGGTCTTCGCCACCTATTATCCAGTAGATGAGGCTCTGCCGGTAGAGACGCGTTCGATTCCAATCGGAAAGCCGCTCAACCAGACGGGTGCTTATATATTGAGCCCGCACGGACAGCTTCAGCCGATTGGAATGGTCGGAGAACTATGCCTGAGCGGAAAAGGGCTTGCGAAGGGGTATTTGAATCGTCCTGATCTGACAAAACAAGCCTTTATCGCCCATCCATTTGCTGCGGGAGAAAGGCTGTATCGTACGGGAGACTTGGCTTATTTTCGAGCAGACGGTTTGATTGAGTATGCAGGCAGAGTGGATGATCAGGTGAAAATTCGCGGTCATCGAATTGAGCTGACAGAAATTGAAGCCCACCTTCTCATGCATCCAGGCGTAAAGCAAGCTGCCCTTATAGCTGATCAGCATAACACGCAGCATACAAGGCTGCTCGCCTATATGACGTGTGAGGAGGAGTGGAAGGACAAACTCGATGTGATCAAGTCAGGGCTGAAGGAAAAACTTCCGGCTTACATGCAGCCTCATGAGCTGATCAGACTTGAGAAAATGCCGCTTACGCCAAATGGAAAGGTTGATAAACGTCAGCTGCCAAAGCCAGAGGCGCCTCAAGGAAACCGCCATGTGAAGCTTCCAGTAAATGAGGTAGAACAAAAGCTGCTTGTGATGTGGAGGGAAGTGCTTGAAAGAGATGATATCAGCACAGATGACCATTTTTTTGAGCTTGGCGGGCATTCATTAAAAGCGATGTCGCTTTTATCCAAGGTGTCGAAGGAATTCGATGTTCAGGTGCCCATTCACTTGCTGTTTGAGACGCCTACTATTGAAGCAATCAGCCGTTATATTCAACAGCAGGATCAGGAAGCCGCAGGCTATCTTGTATTCAATGAATCTCAAACGCCAACAGTCTTTGCTCTCCCGCCATTACCAGGCTATGGCTTTATTTATCAGGAAGCCGCAAAAACGCTTGATGGTGTTCGTTTGATCGCCTTTGACTTTATTGAAGCCGATCATCGAATTTCGCAATATGTTCAGCATATCCAGCACCTTCAGCCTGAAGGACCGCTGACTTTGATGGGATACTCTGGCGGGTGCTACCTAGCCTTTGAGCTTGTTCAATCGCTCGAACAAGCAGGGCGGACCGTCGAAAAGGTCATCATGATCGATTCCTATAAGAAAATAGGAGAAAGTGATTTAGAAGGACGATCCATTGATGACGATATAGCAGCGATCGTCCATCAGTCGCAGCAAAGTGAACTAGCCCAAGCGGAGCTCATCCAAGACGCGCTTGCTCAAAAAACGAGGGCCTACTATGAAACTTTTGTTAAGGGGGTGAACCAAGGAGAGATACAAGCAGACATTGACTTCATCCAATCCGAAGAGCAAATTGCGATACCAGACTGGATGGAAAATTGGGAAGCTGCGACGACCGGCGCTTATCGACAATACCAAGGCTATGGTCAGCACGCTGACATGTTCAAAAACAAAGAATGTGCCGCTCAAAATGCACAGCTGATCCAAAAGATAGTCCATCATAAAAATAGAGAAGCAGTCTTGTAAACTTTAGATTAGGCAGGGGGTGCACTCTGGCAGCCCTGCCTGACAAAAAAGGAAAGGAACTCATATGAAACCATCAACCATTAATCAATCGAATGTACATGAATCAATGGATGCGATTTTACAAGATGTACAGAAAACCATTTTACAAACCAACGAAATCGAACGCTTCGCTGTTTTTTCTCGTGAAAAAACCATTCGACCTCGGCCATATCACCTCTCTCATTTATTTCTCGACCATCACATGGAGCAGGAGGCCGCAGTTGAATGGATACAGACGCAAATGGCTTCGCCTATTTTAGCGGACATGCCCCCAGCCATCTCCTATGGGGGGGATATAGATGTTAGTGCAGGAGCTCAAACCTTGCAGGACGCTCTAACTGAGGCAGCCAAAACGACAAACGGGCTGACTTATATCATCAATAGTGAAAATGAACTCACGCAATCCTACGCACAGTTAAAGGAGGATGCCGAACGGGTTCTGACGGGTTTAAGGGCACTAGGGCTTGAGCCAGGTGATCCTGTCTTCTTTCAATTTTCATTGAATCATGCGATGGTCACGGCCTTTTGGGCATGTGTGTTAGGCGGATTTGTCCCAACACTTGTATCGGCAGCCCCGACCTATCGGGAAATGAATGCCTCAGTGAAGAAGCTTCATCACGCTTGGAACCTGCTGGAACACCCGCTCATTCTCACGGATGACTCGCTGATTGATGAGGTGCAAGGCTTAGCTTTACTGTGGCATACAGATCAATTACGTGTGGCAGCCGTTGAACCGATGCTCACTTTAGAAAGAGATCTAGAAGCACATCCAGTCACGCCTGATGATTCAGTCTTTTTTATCTTAACGTCTGGAAGTACGGGGATGCCTAAATGCGTAGAGCATTCTCATAGAAGTGTGCTGGCGAATGTCAAAGGGACAGTGGCAGCCAATCAGTTTACACAAGAGGATGTCTCGTTAGACTGGATGCCATTAGATCATATTGGCGGCATTGTGATGTTCCACCTTGTCAATGTGTACACAGGCTGTGAACAGATTCGGGCAAGGACAGATGACTTCATCGCTCAGCCGCTGCGCTGGCTTGACTGGATGGAACGCTATCGTGCAACGAAGACGTGGGCACCTAACTTCGCATTTGCGATGATCAATGATTATGAGAAAGACATTTCTTCAGGATCTTGGGATCTTTCTGCCATGACGTGTATGATCAATGGGGCAGAAGCGGTCGTACCGAAGACGATTCACCGGTTTTTACACCTGCTCGCTCCGCACGGCTTAAAGGGAGACGTCATCAGACCGGCTTTCGGCATGTCTGAAATCTCATCAGCCGTTGTCTTCTCTTTTGCGATTGAGCGGGGAGATGAAAACAGCGGGGTTCTGACCTTTGAGGAAACGTCGCTGACAGAGCAGCTAAGACCAGCGGAGGCACGTGAGACAGGAACCGTCAGCTTTACAGAGCTGGGGAAACCGATTCCGGGTATCACGATTCGTATCGTCAACCATCAGCATGAGCTTCTTCCCGAAGATCATATTGGCAGCGTGCAAATCAAAGGGCCGACGACAATGAAGGGCTATTACAAGAATGACGAAGCGAATCAAGAGGTTTTTCAAACAGAGGGCTGGTTTCACACGGGTGATTTAGGTTTTCTGCACGAAGGAAGGCTGACATTAACCGGTAGAGAAAAAGACATGATCATCATCAACGGGAAAAATTATCACAACTATGAGATTGAAGCCATGGCAGAGGAAGTACCAGGCGTAGAAACGAGCTTTGTGGCTGCTTGCTCCGTTCGGATGGAGGCATCTGCATCCGATGAACTGATTCTCTTTTTTACACCGAAGCTGTATGAGCCTGCTTATATCATGAGGGCTAGCCAGCACATTAAAACCCATATTGCGACAAAAATGGGTCTGTCTGCATCAAAGGTTATCCCTGTCCAGAAGCATGCCTTTCCGAAAACAAGCTCTGGAAAAATAGAAAGGGCACAGCTCAAGACAAGGTGGCAGGAAGGTGAATTCGACGAAATCATTAAGGAACTGGACATCAGACTTGAAAATGAACACACCTTGCCTGATTGGAGTTATCAAAAGAAGTGGACACCTGCTCCGCTTCATGAAACTGAAAAGCAAACAGCAGGGGACATGGTGATCTTTGCAGATGCATTAGGGCTGGCAGATCAATTGAGATCCCTCTCAAACATTGAACAAACCTATATTACGGTTGAACCGGGTCAAGCATTCACACAACTCACACATACTCACTTCATCATCCACCCGAATCGGCCGTCAGACTACGAACAACTCTTTGAGACGCTCCGTTCGTATGGCGTTTCGGTGAAACAAATCATTCACCTTTGGAACTACACAAACAAGGAAGACACACTTCAAGCGGCAATGGCGAAGGAAGCGCAGAAAACTGGCAGCATGAGTGCATTATATGTAACAAAAGCGATTGCCGCCTATGAGGAACCTGTAGAGATCACCTTTGTCTCAGCTCATGCGATGAATTTGCCAGAAGATCAAACGCATCATGTGGAAAAAGCAACGACAACAGGATTGATGACAGCTGTACAGCATGAATGGCCGTTTATCAAGGTGCGATGTCTTGATTTTTCTCTAACAGAACCGGCTGACCGTGCTCATGCATCAGCGATCATGACAGAGCTTACACATGACACAAGCCATCATATCGCTGCTTACCGCGAAGGTGTTCGTTATATTCCTCTTTTATCACCGCTGCCTCTGGAAAAAGATCAAAAGAGGAAGAAACCGCCATTTGAATCATCTGGGCTTTACGTGATGACAGGAGGGCTTGGCGGCATTGGGCGGATGCTGAGTGAACACCTTCTGACGTCCTATCAAACGCATCTTGTGCTGCTTGGAAGAAAAGCACGAAAGGCTTTATCTGCGGAGCAGCAAGACGTTTTAACCTCACTTGAGAAACAAGCGAAAGACCATGGCGGCACAGTTTTTTATGAAGAAGTGGACATGACGGACGCAAAAGACATTGAAGCGCTCATCTCAAGACAAGAGGCGGCTCAAGGAAAAAAGCTGCATGGCGTGATTCATTTCGCTGGCATCATTCAAGAGGAGCTGCTTGCTGACATGACGTCTGCGTCCTTACATGCGATGTACGAAGCGAAGGTATATGGCACGATTGCGCTTCATGAAGCGGCTTCTAAACGGCAGAACGTCTTATTTCTATCTAGCTCGTCAGCACGAACGTTAAAGGGCGGGATGACCGTCGGCGCTTATTGCGCTGCCAATGAGTTCGTTGAACAATTTGCTCATTATCAAAGGCTGACATCTACAGTGAAGCCGTATTGCTTTAGCTTTAGCATGTGGGATGAGGTCGGCATGAGCGAGGGTTCGATGATCAAAGGCATGTTAAAAGAAAGAGGCTATCTCCCGATTCCGAAGCGGGCGGGCTTCCAGACAATGCTGGCATGTTTGATGACAGATGCGCCACTCATTTATATGGGATTAGATCGGTCGAAGCAGGACATTCAAGAAATGAGCCAAGCGGAGAGGCAAACAGAGCAAGCCGTGTATGTCTTTTTTAAAACCGACAAAACAAAGGCCATTGAAGAACGGCTGTATCAGTCCATTTATACGTGTTTGCAGTCTCATCTATCTGGTGAATATTCCGTGCATCTATTTCCTGAGGAATATTGGAAAGAATCAGAGGGTGGCATGCCGGATGAAGCGTATTTCAAAGCATTCATTGAGGAAAGTGGACAGGATGCAGAGGACAGAGCGCCTCAAACGGAGACGGAGAAACTTTTGGCAAACATTTGGTCCGAGCTGCTTGATGTCTCAAATGTCAGCTGCGGTGATCATTTCTTTCTACTCGGGGGTCATTCGCTCAAGGCAACGCAAATGCTGTCTGCGGTGAGACAAAGAATGGGATTTGACGTGCCGCTCGCTGTTCTTTTTGAGCATACGAGACTTGGGGAATTAGCGGAATGGATCGATTCGCATGCAAAAGTGGATGAAGCGGTACAGGTGCGGAAAATGGAAAAGGGTCAGGAGATTCCGATGTCTTATGCCCAGCAAAGACAGTGGTTTCTCTATCAATTACAGCCCGATCTGCCATTTTACAATAATACAATTTCCTTTCGGATGAATGGACCTTTAGATGTGAAGGTGCTTCAGAGGAGTCTGCAGCAAATGGTGCAAAGGCATGAATCGCTCAGAACTTCCTTTACCATGAGCGGCGATGAACCAGTGCAGATCATACATGAGCATATGACTCTTCCAGAGCTTGAAGTGGTGGATCTATCAGATCTGACAGCACAGAAAGAAAAAGAACAAAAAGCGGCTGAATGGGCAAAAAGAGAGGCGGGCACACCTTTCCGCTTAGAACATGATCCGCTCTTTCGGGTGAAACTGATTCGGCTGTCGGAAACAGATCATTTGCTGTTGATGTCCATTCACCACATTGTGTCAGATGGCTGGTCGGTTGGGATTGCCGCAAGAGAGCTGTCTGAGTGGTATACAGCGAAGATTGACAAGAGAGAGCCTGATCTTTCGCCGCTGCCAATTCAATATGCGGATTACGCACTATGGCAGAAGGAGTATTTGACTGGAGAGACGCTGCAGAAGCAGATTTCCTATTGGAAGGAGCAATTTGCGGTCCCTGTAGAAGATTTGGTTTTGCCGTATGACTACCCGCGGCCAGCCGTTCAATCCTACAAGGGAAAAACGAAAAAATACCACTTGTCGAAGTCGCTATCTGAGCAGCTGGCTGCCCTTTCTAAAAAGACAGACAGCACCCTTTACATGACGTTACTGACTGCCTTTTCTACCTTGCTGCATCGATTGTCTTCACAGGATGAGTTTGTGATTGGATCAGTCATTGCTGGGAGAAATCGGACGGAGATGGAGCATCTCATCGGATTTTTCGTAAATACGCTGGCACTTCGGATCGATCATAGCGGGAATCCTGCTTTCACTGAACTATTAGAGCGGGTGAAAGAAACAACAATGGGCGCCTATGCGCATCAGGATGTGCCGTTTGAGATGGTCGTAGATGAGCTGAATATTGTACGTGAGGCTGGCAAGCAGCCGCTGTTTCAGGTCATGTTCGTTCTGCAAAACCTACCGCTTGAAGCTTCTCCGATGGGGGAGGCGACATCCGTTTTAGCCATTGAAGATAACGATACCGCCAAATTTGATCTATCCCTGTTTGTTTTTGAAGGGGCGGAGGGTCTTCAATTAAAACTGGAGTATGATGTGGACTTATTTTCTGACGACACGATGGATCGGTTCCTTCGGTACTACGAGCATCTGCTTGCGTGTATTTGTGAAAATCCAGCACAGCCGATCAGACAAATGAATTACCTGCCAGAGAAAGAAAAGCATCAGCTGCTCTATGAATGGAGCGGTAAAACCAATCAGCCTGCAGGCCCGCTTCTCATCACGGAACGGTTTGAAGCGCAGGTGAGAAAGTCACCCGATGCGATTGCTCTCGAATTCGGGGAAGAGCAGTGGACGTATCGTGTGTTACAAGAGAAAGTCGACCGGCTTGCTGCTTCTCTGCAGCAGCGAGGTGTGACGCCGCATGAACCAGTAGGGCTGCTCATCGACAGGTCGCCTCAAATGATTCTTGGGGTGCTGGCGATTGTGAAAGCAGGAGGCGCCTACGTGCCAATTGATCCTGAATATCCAGATACACGGATTGATTATATGTTGAGGGATACAGGTATTAAGCTGTTACTGACAAAAAATGAATGGCTGAAAAAGGTGTCAATCAGTCAAACCGAACTCATTTGTCTTGATGAGGGATATGAAGAGTTTTTATCAGAAGCAGAACTCATACCTGCTGCCCTAAAACCTGATGGACTCGCTTATATCAATTACACGTCAGGATCAACTGGACAGCCGAAAGGGGTTTTGATCCCGCATCAAGCAGTCATCCGGCTTGTCTGTGAAACAGATTATGTCACCCTTGATGAACATACGCGCATTTTACAAATCGCCAGCTTCTCCTTTGATGCCTTTACGTATGAAATATGGGGAGCCCTGCTAAATGGGGGAAGGCTGATCCTGACCGATCGAAATACGATTTTATCAATGGATACGCTGGCTGAAACGCTGACATCATACAAGATCACGACAGGATTTCTGACGGTGCCGCTGTTCAACCGGTTAACAGAGGAACATCCTGAAGCCTTATCTGGATTCGATGCATTATTGGTTGGTGGTGATGCGCTCTCAGCTGCTCATATCCGCAAGGCACTGCCGTATTTACCTGAAGGGCTTTTAAACGGCTATGGACCAACTGAGAATACGACGTTCTCCTGTGTGCATCACATTCGCTCATTAGACGAAGGGCAGGCGACAGTTCCTATCGGTCAGCCAATTGCTTATTCACAAGCCTATGTATTAGACGACCAGCTGCAGCCGGTTCCGCAGGGTGTTATTGGAGAGATCTACGTTGGCGGAACAGGGCTGGCACTCGGTTACCTTGGAGATGAAGAAAAAACATCGCAATCATTTATCCCGCATCCTTTCCAAAAAGGAGCGCGTTTATATAAAACAGGCGATATGGGCCGCTGGCTCCCAAATGGTATTATCGACTGCCTTGGAAGAATCGATCATCAAGTGAAAATACGCGGACACCGCGTCGAATGCGGAGAAATTGAAGCCGCTATGCTGAGTGTTGAAGACATCATAGAATGTGCTGTCATTCCGCATCAGCACGAAAGTGGTCATAAGCGGCTCATCTGTTATTTTGTCCAAAAAGGTGCATGGACCCAGCAAGACATTCGCGGCGCCTTGAAAGACAAGCTGCCAGATTATATGGTACCAAGTCTATTCATAGAGCTAGAGGAACTGCCGCTCACGCCAAACGGCAAGGTAGACCAAAAGCGTCTCCCGCCGCCAGAGTGGAGACAGGAAGAAGCAGACAAACCAGCAGATAAGGCACTCAGTGAGGAAGAACGAGTGCTGGAAAAAGTGTGGACTCAGCTTCTTGGCACTCCTTCAATTGGCGTACATGATAACTACTTTGAGCTAGGCGGAGATTCCATTATTGTCATACAAATGGTGGCACGTCTAGCACAGGAAGGCTACATCATTCAGCCAAGAGATGTATTTGAAAAACAGACCATTTCGCAGCTGGCACGCGTAATGAAAAGAGCGGATGTGTCTGTGTCCTATGATCAATCGCCTGTTACAGGAGAAGTTCGTCTGCTTCCAATCCAATCTTGGTTCCTTGAGCAATCAATGACAAACCAAGATTATTGGAATCTATCAGCGCATATTGAATTCAAGCAATCTATACAACCCGAACAATTATCAAAAGTTCTTTCAAAGCTTGTCGATCATCACGATATGCTGAGAGCCATTTATACAAAAGCAGCAGACGGCACATGGATTCAAACCATTCGTGCGCCTGGCATCATCCCTTGTGTCACATTTTTTGATTTGACGGATGTTTCTCACGAGGAAGCGCTGGAGCAAATTCACTTGGAGACAAGCGCTTGTCAAGGAACATTGTCATTAGAGCGGGGAGAAGTGATCAAAGCCATTCTTTTTCAGACAAGTGGTCGTACGTCTGAACTCTTTATCGCAGCCCACCATCTTGTGATGGATGGAATATCGTGGCGCATCATACAGGAAGATCTATTAAATGGATTGAAGCAGCTTGCAGCAGGGCAGGAGATCACACTTGCAAAGAAAACCGCTTCCTATCAGCAGTGGGCAGATGCACTCTATGAATATGCACAAACCGATCAATTACAAGAGCAGGTTCCTTTTTGGCAAAAGATCATGGATCAAGAGGAAGAAGGTTCTCCTTTTCAAACACCTGCGCTTTTCAATATAGAAGAACATGCAGAGATCCTGACTGTTCAATTGACGAAGGATCAAACAGACATTTTACTAAGGCACGCATCACAAGCGTACCGAACTGAGGTCAACGATTTACTTTTATCAGGACTTGCGCAAGCCGTTGGAAAGCCAATATTGATCACGTTAGAAGGACACGGACGCGAGGATTTATTTGAACAGATGGATTTGTCACGGACAGTCGGCTGGTTTACAAGCTCTTATCCTATTTTTATTCCTTTTATTCAAACCGATGTGGAGAGACAAATCAAAGATGTCAAAGAAACCTTAAGAGCTGTGCCGCAAAAGGGAATCGGCTATGGTTTACTTCAATACATGACAGCATCTCGCTTACTCAAAACGGCAGCGCCGCAGATGAGCTTTAATTACCTTGGACAGCTAGATCAAATAGATGGTGAAGCAAATCTGTATTTAGCAGATGAACGAAATGGACATGTACATGATCCAAAAGCAGAAAGACAGCATTTAATCGATGTGTACGGATACGTTGTCAGTGGCCAGCTTCAGATGAATTTTATGATCAATCGTGAACTGCTTCAGCATGAAGAGGTGCGCCATTTACCTGAACGGTTCAAAGAAAAAATGGAGGACATTCTGACGCATTGTATAGAGACAAAAGGCGGCTTTACGCCATCTGATTTTCCAATGGTCCAGCTGACGCAAAAGCAAATAGATGAGCTTCCAGATCATGTAGTGGATGTGTATCCACTATCTCCGATGCAGCAAGGGATGCTGTTTCATGCACTGTTAGATCAAGCGTCACAGGCTTATTTTGGTCAGGTGCATATGACGCTCGAAGGCTTAACGGACGGCGAAGCCTATGAAAAAGCATGGAATCTGCTTGTAGAACGTCATTCGATTTTGCGGACAAGATTTGCTTGGGAGGGGCTAAAGGAGCCTGTTCAGTTGATTCAATCAGAAGGAAGCATTCACCTCACTCAGCACGATGTGCGCCACCTGAGTGAAACGGATCAGAAGAAAACCATTGAGCGTTATTTACAATCCGATCGTTCAAAGGATTTCGAATTAGAGGATGCGGCTGAACCGCTCATTCGTATCGCTTTATTCCATCGTGACGAGAAAACATGCACGTTTGTTTTTAGCTTTCATCATATTTTAATCGATGGCTGGAGCCTGTTCGGCTTGATTGAGGAATCCTTTTCAATGTATCGCTCTCTTGTGGATGAACGAGAGATAAACCTTCCTGCTGTACGTCCGTATAAAGATTTTATCGAATGGCTGCAAAAGCAGGATCAAGAGAGGGCGCAAGAGTTCTGGAAACATTATATGTCAGGAGTGGAGGAAGCCACACCACTTCCTGGGGACGGAGAGCAGACTTCGAATGAAGGAGCAGGTATTGATCAATTTAGTATCAAACTGACGCCTGAAATGCAGCAGAAGCTGGAGAAGATGACAGGCACACAGAAGGTCACGATGAGCACACTGATTCAGGCGGCATGGGGGCTGCTCTTGCACCTTCATTCAGGCTCAGAGGATGTCGTGTTCGGTGTTACAGTATCTGGACGGCCGGCGGACTTACCAGAGGTTGAAAGCATGACAGGGCTCTTTATTAACACCTTGCCGCTCCGTTTGCCGATCACACCAGACAGGACCATTGCCGAGCTGCTGGCACAGACGCAGGAAACGGTTTTTCACATGCGAGAATTCGAGTATACCGTACTGCCAGATATTCAACAGATGACCCAAATCCCGAATGGAGAATCATTGTTTAACAGCATTGTCGTGTTTGAAAACTATCCGATTGAATCTGTAGAGCCGTATGGTGTACGGATATTAGACATTGCAAGTCATGAAGAAACAAACTATGACCTGACCCTTGTGGCTGTCCCAGGAGATACGCTGGAGCTTCGAGTCACATACCGCTTCAATCAATATACAGAAAAACAAATACAATCGCTGATGCAGCAGCTGGGCCACACACTTGAAGCCATGACAGAACAAGTGGAGACACCACTCTCTGATTTCACGATGGTAACAAATGAAGAAAAAGAGCGGATGATCACCGAGTGGGCGAAAAACGCACAAGTCAGCGTGCTGTACCCAGATCAAGAAGAGGTCTACTCAGGTGTGCACGATCCTTCGTGTGAGACGGAAATATTTGTGCTGAGCGAAGAGCATCAGCTCATGCCGGTAGGATTTTCTGGAGATATTTTTATCGGCGCGAAGAATATCAAAGCACTTTGCGGGGAGCTTGCCGATTGGATGGAGACGCATAAAATTCCGCATCCATTCAAACATCAAACAGGCGAATACCTCTATCCGACAGGGGATGTCGGCGTTTGGACTGAAAAAAACAAGATTCAGATTTTGGATTGGATGTAGGAGGAGAAGAACGATGTTAGTTAGTAGACGAAAAGGACATGCAGCAAATCATATCGTCAGAATCAACGGAAAACGAATCGATCTCAAAGCATTAGAGCAAGTCATGATGCTTCATTTTCCGCTAAAGGAATGTGTGTTAATCCCTAAGAAAAATCAAGAAGGCAGCCTCTCGCTTGTGCTATTTGCACAGGCGAAGGACCCTTCGCTGACAAGAGAGGACTTGATGAAAGGCCCGCTTCATCCCCATGAAGTACCAGCCGCTCTCGTCTTATTGCCTTCCTTGCCAAGGGCAGAAAGTGGAGCCATCGATACAGAAGCATTGCTTTCGATTGACATCATAGATGAAGAGGGTTTAAGAAAGATAGAAGAGCGTACGAAAGCCATAGATGGAGTGGAGGACGCGGCCGCTCTCATTGAAAGTCAGACAGAAAAACAAATGCCTTATCACCTAGATGACCTGTTTCCTAATCGGCAGCGTGCGCAAGGGAACGTATCGATCTCGAAGGATGAAGCGGGCGAAACAAAGCAAGCATCCGCTCATGAAAAGCCGCCAGCACTTGTGTATGGCGGGGATGTCATCAAAAAACCAGGCACACCTGTCACACTGACAGAGGTGTTGATTCGATCAGCCTTTATGTCACCTGACCGCGGGGTGACCTATATCAAAGAAGGCGGGCGCACATTGACCCAAACCTATCCTGAGTTACTCACAAACGCAGAACGGGTTCTGTCTGGTTTAAGGAAAGCAGGGCTGACAAATGGCGATCAAGTGTTACTTCAATTAAAAGATCATCACGATTTCATCACCGTGTTTTGGGGCTGTATTCTCGGTGGCATCATTCCGACTCCAGTTTCTGTTCCGCCTGTTTATGATGAGATGAATCAAGGAGTGAACAAGCTCAAGGGCGTGTTTCAGCTGCAAAATGAACCGTTTATTATTACAAACGAAGCAAGTGCTGAAGACATTGCTGGGCTGCGTGAGACATTTGAGGCAAAAGAAATACCTATTTTAACAGTAGAAACATTGCTTACGTGTGAACCGGATGAACAGCATTATGAGCCAGAGCCGGATGAGCCTGTGCTTCAGCTGCTGTCTTCAGGAAGTACGGGTGTGCCTAAGTGTATCCGTCACAACCATCAAAGTATTTTATCTCGGATCATCTCCTTTGAGCAGACAAATGGCTTTACGCATGAGGATGTGTCGCTTAACTGGATGCCGCTTGATCATGTAGGAGGCATTGTCATGTTTCATGTGCATGACGTCTACCTTGGCTGCCAGCAGATTAGTCCATCCATCGATCAATTTATCGAGCGGCCGATGGTGTGGCTGGATTGGGTAGAAACATACGGCGTCACAAGGACATGGGCACCGAATTTTGCTTTTGCCATGATGAATGAATATGAGGACGACATTCGCAAGGGGAGCTGGGATCTCTCCACACTGACTTATATTATGAATGCAGCCGAAGCGGTTGTTCCAAAAGTGACGCAGCGCTTCATGCATATCATGGGTCAGCACGGATTAAGCCGCCATGCGATGGTGCCGGCGTACGGCATGTCTGAAACATCCTCAGCCATTGTTCAATCAAAGAAATTCATGCGGCATGATGATCAGGATGGTCAGCTGACGATTGATCAGACCTCGTTAACAGGTGAAATTCAATACGTGACGCAAGATCATCCGCACAAGATGACGTTTACAGAAGTCGGCGTACCTATTCCGTCTGTATGGATTCGGATTGTAGATGAACATCATCATGTGCTGCCAGAAGATCAGGTCGGACGCTTACAGGTGAAGAGTCCAACGATTATGATGGGCTATGATCAAAATGAGGAAGCCAATCAAGAGGTATTTGCGGAAAATGGCTGGTTTCACACAGGGGATTTAGGGTTTATTCATGAAGGGCGTCTTGTTCTGACAGGCCGGGAAAAGGACATCATCGTCATCAACGGAGCCAACTATTTGAATTACGAAATTGAAGCGGTTGTGGAAGAGGTGGACGGGGTTGAAGTCACCTTTGCCGCTGCGTACGGCATTTACAATCCCGAATCAAGCAACGACACGCTTGCCGTCTTTTTTGTCTCGCAAAAAGATTCAATAGAGGAACAAATCACGATGATTCAGCAGATTAGAGAGGCCATCATCCGAAAAATCGGGATAGAGCCTGATCACATCATTCCGGTGAAAAAAGACCAATTTCCGAAAACAGAGAGTGGGAAAATCCAACGTGCCCAGTTAGGTGCAGCGCTAAAAGAGGGAGTATTCCGTGACATTGAAAGGGCACTGGATCTTGCTTCTGAAAATGAACAAACACTCCCAGATTGGTTTTTCAAACGCACTTGGGCAAAGGAGCATATTGGTCCGTCTCAGCCTTCTGCTGATCATGTACTCGTTTTCGAGGATGAAAAAGGGCTTTACCAATCACTTTACGCACAATTTGAACAAAGAAATCAGTCCTATGTTTCTGTGAAAAAAGGGCGTGAATTTTTGCGTTTGTCCAAAGGGATGTACCAGATGAATCCGAGAATCAAGGGGGATTACGTCAGGCTCGTTGCAGCACTTGAAGCAGATGAATTAAAGACCGGGCAGGTGCTCCACCTGTGGAATGTGACAGACAAAGAAGACATCGTTGAGCCTGCGCAGTTCAAAGAAATGCATGCGAGTACCAATCAATCTATTTTGTACTTGTATCAAGCTTGGAGGCAAGAAAACAAAGAGCCAGTCCGGCTTGTCGTAGTGACAAAGGGTGGTCAATTTGTAAGCCCTGAAGACGATCTTCATGTGGAGAAAACGTCGCTCGCTGGTTTATTAAAAACCATCCCGCAAGAATGGGAAGGAGCAGAGGTGTCCCATATTGATATTGAAGCGGAGCGTGTGGAACAGGATGCAAAGCACATTGCTGAAGAGCTGTCAGCGATTCATATAAAAGCAGAGGTGTCATACCGAAACGGGCACAGGTTCGTACCAAAGCTGGAAAAAGTCAATATGATGAAAGCACCTCAAACAGAAGGGTTTTTAGAATATGAAGGTCTTTATTTGCTGACTGGAGGTCTTGGCGGTATTGGATTTGAGCTGTCTAAACAGATGCTCCAATTTGGCCTAAAGCTCGTATTGATTGGAAGGACTTCTCTGGAAGACAGCCTGGAAAAGAAAGAGGCGTTCTCACAGCTAAAAGGCCTCGGTGATGTCATCTATGTACAAGCGGATGTGACCAATTTAGCTGACGTCGAGCGGGCGATTTACAAAGCAGAAAAACACTTTGGTCAATCGATCCGAGGCGTGCTGCATTTAGCTGGGGCTGGCAATGTGTCAGAGCATTTTCAGCATGCGGATAAGTATGCATTGGCTCATACGTCAGAAGAGGATTTCACAAAGGAGCTGTCAGGGAAAGCAGACGGAGCGTTTGTCCTGCAGGAAGCCTTCAAGCATGACCCGGCAGTACCACTCGTCTTTTTTGGATCGGTGAATGGCTTTTTTGGCGGCACAACATTCGGGGCATACTCTGCAGCCAACAGCTTTTTAGATGGACTTGCGCACGCTCTCACCTTTCAAGAAGGAAGACGGGCGATCTCTTTGAACTTCAGCATGTGGGATAATCTTGGTTTGTCTAAGGGACATACCGGCGCAGCGCTAACCGTCCGCAAGGGATTTCAATTGATTGGAAAGAAGCAAGGTCTCCATTCATTATGTCTAGGTGCCCGGCTGAATGAAGCGCATCTATTTATCGGACTAGACGGAGCCAATCCAGAAATCGCTGAGTATCTTCAGCCAGCACCAATTCCGACTTTTGAGAAAAAGCTTTTTTACACGGTTCAGTCTGGCAAAGAAGTGCATGTTGAAGATATCGCAGGCGTAACAAAAGGTGACTGGGATATTCAGCAAGTACAGGAAATACCGAAAAAACAAGATGGCTCTATTGATCATGAAGCCCTCAAGCTGAATCATCACAAAAATGGACAACCCCTTGAAAAACAATTGCCAGAAACGAAAACAGAGCAAATTCTTGCTGCCATATGGGAGGACATTTTAGACGTAGATCGTGTGTACAAAGAGGATCAATTCTTTGACCTTGGCGGGCATTCATTAAAGGCGACTCAAACTATTTCTCGGATCAATCATGAATGTTCAATCAAGGCGCCTTTAAAAATATTATTTGAAAGTAAGCATTTGGCCCATCTGGCGCAAATGGTTGATGACATCAAAGGGGCTCCGGCTGTTCAGGAAGCCAAGATTCCAAAGCTTGAAAAGCGAACAAGCTATGAGCTGTCACATGCTCAGAAGCGCATTTGGTTCTTATCCACATTAGAAAAGAGCCATCATTACAATATATTAGGTGCTTGGAAGCTGACAGGACAACTGCACATTCAAGCGTTAACAAAAGCGATTGGTCTCTTAACGAAACGTCATGAAGCACTGCGTGCAACATTTAAATCGCTTGGCGGCAAGCCAGTTCAACTGATACGTGAAGACCTTCCGCCATCCGTCACAGTTGCAAACTTCTCATTATTTAATGAAAAAACGAGAACGAGACGACTCAAGCAGCTTATTCAGCAAGAGGCAAACCGCGTCTATGATTTAGAAAGAGGACCTCTTTCACAGTGGACGATTGTGGATATGGGCAATGAGGAATTTTATCTTCTTTGCGCGCAGCACCACATCATTTCAGATGCATGGTCGCTCAGCCTGCTCATTCAGGAGTTAGAAGTGGCATATGACGGGCTTCTTTCAGATGAATCGCCGCAGCTCCCGGCGCTGGAAATCGAATGGACAGATTATGTTCATTGGGAAAATGAGCAACTAACGCATCATCAAGCAGACCAAAACTATTGGCTCGATACCTTACAAGGTGAACTTCCAGTGCTAGAGCTGCCGTTTGACCGCCCTCGTCCGCCGGTTCAAACATTTAACGGCGCTACAGAGCAAATCGTCTTGGAAGAACCGCTTATCCGCTGTTTGCAGGCTTTGTCCAAGCAGCAGGGCACAACGCTGTTCATGACGATGCTGTCAGCGTACTACGTCCTGCTTCACAAGCTGTCCGGACAGACAGATATCATCATTGGCTCGCCGATCGCAGGGCGAGATGCCAAGCAATCAGAGAAGCTCGTTGGGATGTTTGTGAATACACTTGCGCTGAGGCAGGATATCTCCACAGCAGATACGTTTGCTGATGTCATGGAAAACGTGAAAGAGATGACGTTAAAAGCATTTGAGCATCAGCGTTATCCATTTGACAAGCTTGTCGATGATCTTTCGTTGGATAGAGATTTAAGTCGATCGCCTATTTTCCAAGTGGCCATGGGGTATGTAACAGATTCGCTCAATGTAAATCTCAAAGGGCTGACAAGTGAACATGTGATGGTCCATCATACAGTGTCTAAATTTGATCTCACCCTGCATGTATTTGATCAGGGAGATCAGCTGTCGATCCATGTGGAATACAATACAGATTTATTTAATCAAGAGACCATCCATCGTTATATGAATTATTATCTTCATCTGCTAGATGGCATGACGGCTCAGCCTGAACGTACATTTTCTGACTATTGCTTAATGGACAAAGCGGAACAGGCCGCCATGATCATAGGAAAAAACCAAACGGCTACATCATATCCAAAACGGACCCTTCAAGAGCTGTTTGAAGAACAGGTGCAGCGTGATCCGCACCGTATTGCCTTGTCCTATTTGGAAGAGCACATGACGTATCAAGAGTTGGATGAGAAGGCGACACAGCTTGCTGCTTACTTGCAGTCTAAAGGAGTTGGACCAGGTTCACTGGTACCGATGCTTTTTGATCGTTCCTTTGACATGATTGTCTCGGTGCTAGGTATCGTCAAGTCTGGTGCTGCGTATGTTCCGATGTCACCTGAATATCCAGATGCACGCATCCGCCTCATCGTTCGCGATACGCAAAGTGATGTGATCATCACTCAGTCTCATTTTGCGAGTCGTCTAGTAGACTTTACAGGTACAAAGATTAACATGGACAAGCCGTTATCAGAAACAGATGCAGTGTATCAAAGAGAACAATCGATCATAGGGGAAGCCCAGCTGGCCTATGTCAACTACACATCAGGCTCAACAGGTACACCAAAAGGCGTGATGCTCCCTCATGCAGGAGTTGTCCGCCTGGTTAGAGAAACAAACTATATTGAACTAGGTCCAGATGACAAGATGCTTCAGCTCTCAAACTATGCTTTTGATGCCTTTACATTTGAATTATGGGGGATGCTGCTGAATGGCGGTCAGCTGATTCTGATCCCAAAATATGCCGCACTGAATATGGATGAATTATCACGGTTGATCAAAACGCATCAAGTGACAGCCAACTGTCTGCCAACCGCCTTATTCAATCGGCTGGTGGAGCACGATCCAAAAAGTGTAGCAGGCTACCGCACATTACTTGTTGGCGGAGAAGCGATGTCAAGTGAGCATGCACGAAAGGTACTCCCACATATGGAGGGTGTGCTCATCAATGCTTACGGTCCAACAGAAAACACGACCTTAGCAGCAACACATCAAGTCACGCACATGCCAGAGGGTGCAAGATCAGTTCCAATTGGTGTCCCGGTATCGAACTCAACTGTCGTCATACTAGATGAAGCGCTCAACCCAGTGCCAGCAGGCGTCAAAGGAGAAATCTATATCGGCGGCACAGGGCTGGCAAAAGGCTACCTTCATGATCCAGAGCGGACGCAGGAGCGTTTTATTGACAATCCATTTCCTGAACTAGAGGGAGACAAGCTGTATCGTTCAGGTGATCTTGGTACATGGCGCTCAGATGGCACCATTGAATATCTCGGCCGAAAAGACAACCTCGTGAAAATTAGAGGCTACCGGATTGAATGTGGGGAAATTGAAACAGCTCTCCTCAAGCATCCGCAAGTAAAGGAATGTACAGTCATCGCCAAAACGTATGGCAGCTCTAAACGGCTGGCAGCCTACCTTGTCACAGACGGGGGGAATCCTGTTCCGGGCTGGAAAGCATTTTTGCAGGAAAGCCTGCCAGGCTACATGATTCCAAGTTACTTTATTGTAATGGACGAAATGCCAGTCACAACGAACGGAAAGGTTGATCAAAAAGCACTGCCAGAGCCGACAGAAACGATCTCTCTTTCCCAGGGGGATGACAAACCAGTCACCGAAACGCAGGAACAAATTGTCACAGCTTTCAAGGAAGTGCTTGGTGTCAAACAAGTAGGCATGCATGACTCCTTCTTTGATTTAGGCGGCGATTCGATTATGAGTATCCAGGCTGTTGCCAAATTAAAAGAAAAGGGGATTCGTGTTGATCCAAAATGGATTTTCATGCATCCAGCACCTGCGCAGCTAGCCGCACATGTGGACGCAATTCCAGAGGCCGGGGAGCATGTCGAAAGGTCTCCGAAGGACTATGTGATTGAGCTGAAAAAAGGCGATCCAGCTGAACCGAGAATATTCTTTGCACCGCCTGCCGGTGGAACGGTCATGGGCTATATCGATGTTGCTAAGCTGATGACACTTCAAGGCGCTGTTTATGCCATGCAGTCTCCTGGCTTATATGAGGATGAAGAACCGCAATTCCTTCATTACACAGAGCTTGTCACCATTTTTATTGAAGCCATTGAGACCTTCTATCGACCAGGCATTGACTATCTAGCAGGGCATTCAATGGGCGGGCATCTTGCCTACGGTATGAATCAGCGGCTCTGCCATGCAGGAAAAGCGCCGAAAGGATTGATCATTTTAGATACGGTGCCAGTGTTAAGGGATGAGGCCGATCAGGCACTTCATGCCGATATGAACGAAGAAGAAGTGAAAATGCTTGCACTTGTCCTTGGAATGGGAAATCTCGTCGGCATCCAGCCAGAAGCATTACAAGGGCTGAGCTTCCAAGAAGTGAAACAGACAATACTCAAAGAGGCAGAAAAGGATGAAGTGGTTCATCAATTTATGAATGATCAATATTTAGATAAATATTTGCAAATGCAAACGCATAATACGATCATGTCACAAGCCATTGAATTAGAAAAAGAACCATTCCCTGTGCCGTTTTATATTGTACAAAGCAGTGATCACGCCATCGATTTCCAGAAGAAGTTCTCAGACTGGGAGGCTTATACGAAAGGGTCGTGCTCGTATTATCACATCAAAGGAGACCATGTCACCATGATGAAAAGGCCGCAGGCAGATGAACTGGCACGGATTCTTCAAACGATTATAAAGGGGTAAGGACGTATGAATCAGTTATTTAAAACCTTTGAAAAAAAATCAGACCTTATTCAGCTTATTTGTTTTCCTTTTGCAGGCGGTTATTCCGCCTCGTACCGCCCGCTCTTTGAAAAGCTAAAAGGCTCTGCCGAAGTAACAGCAGCAGAGCCCCCAGGGCATGGAACCAATCTCATGCCGCTCGAAACGAGCATTGACCAATTGGCTGAGCTGTACAAAGAAGGGCTTACAGGCAACCTGAACCGCCCATTTATCCTGTTCGGACATTCCATGGGAGGACTTGTCGTGTATAGACTGACGCAGCTGCTAGAAAAGGAAGGGGTCTATCCGGCAGCAGTTGTGATCTCGGCCATTCAGCCGCCGCAAACAAAACGGCAGATCCTGACCCATTTATCCAATGAAGCATTTGTTCAGCATATTGCCGAAATGGGCGGGATTCCAAAGGAATTATTAGAGAACAAACCAATGATGGATTACTTTACGCCGTCCTTACGTGCAGACTATCAGGCGCTGGAAACCTTCCAGCACAAAGATCAATCCGTCATCGAAACACCCGTTTATTTATTCAATGGAACACAAGATGAAAAATGCATGCAAGATGCAAACGGCTGGCTGCCATGGGCAAAGACCATCAAACGCACCAATTTCGATGGAGGCCACATGTACATTAACACACACCTCGAGCACTTCGCAGAACAGATGAGACATGTGATTGACCTTGCTGCCAAACAACACTTCATCAGACATTAAAAAAAAGCGGTCCTCGTTTGAGAGACCGCTTTTTCTTATGAATTCCGCTTCTTCACTACATTCCCGCCAATCACTCCGCCAATAACCAGCACACCTCCGATGAGATGATACCAATCGATTGTTTCATGTAAAATGAGAACCCCAGCGGCGACCGTAATAAACGCAGATAAATTGTTAAAGATGCTGACCTTTGCCGCTTCAAGCTGAGAGAGGGCATAGTTGGATAAATATGCCGTGAGAAGTGAAGAAAGAATGCCTAAAAAGAGCATTGACCATACAAAGGATGCTTGTGTAAATGGGCTGAAAAATTGCGGCATTGTCCCGTTGACCGAATGCCGAATGAGCGCAGCGGCATTGAAGAAGACAAACCCAAAGAATGTCATCACGAAGGTGAGTTCAATCACATGGAAGCGCCGTGTAATCACCCGGGCAAATACACTATATGCACTGGAGGATAAGGCTGAAAGCAATATCAGCACATAGCCGATCATGTGTGAATGCTTTACATCAATTCCTTTCATAACAAAGAGAAGCATCACTCCGCACACAGAAAGAATGGTAAACAGCACTTGTATCCATGTCGCGCGTTCCTTTAAAAACCACGCGGCCAGCACCATCGTCAGAATGGGAATCGTTGCCTGAATAATACCAGCCTCTGACGAAGAGGTATACATCAGCCCCCATACTTGAAAAGCAAAAAACAACACAGGGTAAAGCAAGGAAAACGGTACGATGTAGAGAAGATCACGCCATCGAATGGAGAGACGATTCTTCTTTCGTAAAAATGGATACAGCAATAGTGCGGCTGCAAAAGAAATCGTAAAGCGGTGTGCCAATAAATCGATCGGGTTTGCTGATTCTAATGCAATTTTGACAAACAAAAATGAAAAACCAATAATCGTGGCGTAGCCTATCGCGGCAGCATACGCTTTCTGTTTTGAAATGTTCACAAGTTGACTCCTTACACGAGCATGCATGCTTCAGATGAATTGACCGGTTCTGTTCTTCTATCGTAATCGGATCATCTAAGGTGTACAATAAGAGAACATGATATCTGTACCGGTACAAGGAGGAAGCGGTGTGAGGAAATATGATCAGCTTATTCTCAGCTTAAAAGAGAAAATGGCGTCTGGTGAATACAGTGCTGGCATGAAGATCCCTTCCATTCGCCATTTAGCAACTCAATATGCAGTGAGTAAAAGCACTGTCATCAAAGCGCTGGACACATTAGAACGTGAACATCTGCTGTATTCTGTAGAAAGAAGCGGCTATTATGTCGTGAAAACGAAGCAGTCGGCGGGCAAACAGGACAGCACAGGGATTGATTTTGCTTCATCTGCACCTGATCCCGTCGTGTTTCCATATGTCGATTTCCAGCACTGCATCAACCAAGCGATTGATTTGTATCAAAATGACTTGTTTATTTACGGCACAGCCAACGGCTTACCATCGCTGCTTCCAGTCATTTCTAAGCGATTAATGGATTATCAAGTATTTGCAAATCCAGAACAGATCGTCATGACCTCTGGTATTCAGCTGGCGTTATCCATTTTAAGCACCATTCCTTTTCCGAATGGAAAACAGACCATACTAGTCGAACAGCCTGGCTATCACCTATACCTCCAATATTTAGAGAAAAATCAACTGCCCGTGCGGGGGATTCAGCGGACGGAAAAGGGAATTGATCTTCAGGAATTGGAGCGTATCTTTCGAGAAGAGGAGATTCGTTTTTTCTATACGATGCCAAGGTTTCAAAACCCGCTTGGAACGAGCTTGTCAAAACAGGAGAAAAGAGCGATTGCAGCTCTTGCTGAGAAATATGATGTCTATATCGTTGAAGATGATTATATAGCCGATTTAGAATTCGACGCAAAAAGAGACCCGATCTATTCATACGATCAGGCGGGTAAGGTCATTTATTTAAAGAGCTTCTCCAAAATTATCTTTCCGGGACTTCGAACAGGAGCAGTCGTTTTACCTGAGGAACTGATTGGACCTTTTAGTGAACACAAACGGCTCATTGACATCGACAGCTCCATGCTGTCACAGGCAGCCTTAGAAATATATTTAAAAAGTGGGATGTTTGAACGGCATCGAGAAAGAATGCAGACAACCTATCGCAACCGATCCAAACAGCTGGTGACTTGTCTGAAAAATGATCAAATCGCTTATCAACTGGGAGAAGAGGGGCCAGCTACTCATACACATGTACGTGTCGATCGGTCGATTCCGATGAATCAGCTCATTCAGCACCTAAAAAAGGCATCTGTTTCCATTCAGTCAATCGACCGCCATTACCTGTCAACCCATCAAAAAGACCCCATTCTTCAGCTGAACATCTGGCATGTGAAAGAAGAGCAAATCACACGTGGAGTCGATTTGCTAAAGACAGCATTTCAGCAAATTGGGCGATATTAAAGACGGGACAGCACATCTCTGCAAGAGAGTATCTCAACACTTTCAGCCGCAGCAGGCTTTCGTGTGCACACCGCCATTTGGTAGGCAGGATCGAGTGAGTATGTTTGAACAAAGCAGTGCGCTTCATGATCAGGTAATATCAACGTCGCCAGTCCATCCTCTGACAGACGGGCTGTAAAGGACGAAAGACCATAAGATAATCCCTTTCCAGTCAGCTTGATAAAGGCCTCCTTCATTGACCATAAATGAAAGAAGTAGGCTTCCTGCCGTTCTGCCGGTTGTGAAAGTAAATCCTCATACTCATCTGCTGAAAAAAATCGTTTAGCAATCGCTAGATCAATCGGTTTGATCTCCTCAATATCAATACCTACAGGTGCATCATCTATTGCGCATACGACCCAATCACCAGAGTGAGAAAGATTAAAGTGAAAAGAAGGAATGTGCCGGACGAAAGGCTTGCCGTTGCCCTCTGTTGCAAAAACGATTTGATCAATAGGCAGATCGTACATATCATGGATCATTTGACGAACCAGCACCTCACCTAACAGGGTCCTTCTTGCATCGACCAAAAAACGAAAGCGCTCAGCCGCAGCACGCTTTGCAGGTGATACAAAGGGTTTCAGGCAATCGATTTGTTGTCGTGCACCTATTTCATCTAAGTGTAGTAATTGGATAGCAAATATCTTCATAACGAACCTCAATTTTTTACATTGATTGTAACATTGGAGAGCGCTGGGAAAAAGGGAAACAGGCCTCCTTTTCACTGAAAGCCTAAAATGACAGATGTAGGCTTATTTCATCTTATGAATATAAGAAAAATCTGTTTATTTATTTCAGCACAAGAAAAGCCATTCTTTTTGTAGAATGGCTTGTTCTTATCTAATAAGCGTTTGAACAGGTTTCTCTGCTGTTTTAGTAATAAGCAGCTGCAGGAGCCGTGTAGACTGCGGCAAGGAGAAACGAAGGACGATACCTGTAAAAATAGCAGTCAGAATCGTGCCAATGCCAATCGGTCCGCCGAGCATCCATGCAAATAAAAGCACTGTTAACTCAATGCCATTTCGAACCCACTGCACGTTCAATCCTGTTTTCGCTGAGATGAGCAGCATTAATGAATCTCTTGGCCCGGCGCCAAGATTGGCTGAGACATAAATGCCAACACCATACCCTGATACCACAACGCCTGTAATAAACACATATAAAGCGGGTAAATACCCATGTGGTGCAGGCAATACCGCATTAAAGAAATCTATAAACACGCCAATCAGCACCATGTTCAGTAATGCGCCGATCTTTGGAAATGATTTCGTAAAAACAGAAGTCAGTGTCACAATCAGTGCACCAATAATGATGGACCACTGTCCAATCGTGAGTCCAAAGTGCTGAAACAGTCCGTAGTGGAAAGCGTCCCAAGGACCAATCCCAAGAATCTTTCCTTTCACTGTCAGCGATAATCCAAAAGCTAGTACGATCAATCCAACAAAATAAAAAAACCAACGTAAAAGATGTTCCCGCTTCAAAAGCATTCCCTTCTTTCTTAAACACTCGAATTCAATCGTAACATACTCCCACGCCCCTTTAAATGGCTTTGCTCAATTGTAATCGCTTACTTTTAAAAATATGAAAAAAGGCTGCTCTCATCACGTGAGAACAGCCTTTTTTCATCATACTGGATTCAAAATCCGGTTTAAGAATTGTTTTGTTCGTTCTTCCTTCGGTCGTTTGAAGATTTCTTCCGGAGGGCCTTGTTCGACGATGACGCCGCCATCAATAAAAATCACTTCGTCTGCCACTTCTTGGGCAAACTTGATTTCATGTGTGACCACTGCCATGGTCCAGCCTTCTTTCGCTAGATCCTTCATGACCTTTAAGACTTCCCCGACAAGCTCAGGGTCAAGTGCAGAGGTTGGTTCATCAAAAAGCATGAGCTCTGGCTGAATGGCAAGTGCACGGGCAATCCCGACACGCTGCTTTTGACCGCCTGACAGCTGGAATGGATACAGATCTTTTTTATCTTCAAGACCGACCTTTTGCAAGAGCTGGATGGCTTCTTTTCGAACCGTTTCCTTCGGACGGCGCTGTACTTGAACAGGACCTTCCATCACATTTTCAAGCACTGTGCGGTGTGGGAACAGGTGATAATCCTGAAATACCATTCCTGATTTCCGGCGAAGCTTCAGCAGGTCAGCTGATTTATTTTTTTTCGAAAAATCTATCGAGAAATCATCGAAGGTAAAGGAGCCGCCATTTGGTGTTTCAAGTGCATTTAAACAGCGAAGCATCGTTGTTTTTCCTGAACCTGATGGACCGAGAATGGCCACAACCTGCCCTTTGTTGATTGTAAAATCTATTGACTTTAAAATCTCATTTTCACCAAAGGATTTCTTTAGACCTTTGACTGTTAGCATGTCGTTCCCTCCTTACCTTGCGACATATCGATCAAGTCGTTTTTCAATTTGATGCTGAACGAGCGATAGAATGAAGCAGAATACCCAATAGATCAGGGCTGCTTCCATATAAATGAACAATATCTGATCCAAGTTCGCTGCAGCAATTTCCTGAGACTTACGGAAAAGCTCTGCCACGAGGATTTGGGAGGCAAGAGATGTATCCTTCACCAAACTAATGAATGAATTAGATAGCGGCGGAATCGATACACGCACAGCCTGCGGTAAAATGACGCGGATGAGTGTTTTACGATGCGTCATCCCGATCGAATAACCAGCTTCCCATTGTCCTTTTGGAACAGATAGGACGGATGCACGGATAATTTCCGACGCATACGCACCTACGTTTAATGAAAAAGCAATAATGGCACTTGGATATGGATCCAGTGTGATATTAAATGTCGGAAAGAAATAGAAAATAATAAACAATTGCACAAAAAGCGGCGTTCCGCGAACGGCCGACACATAGATGGAAAAAATCCATCTGAGGGCTTTGATTTTAGACATTCTAGCAAGAGCTGTCACAAGCGCGATAAAAATACCAATGATAAAGGCAATGATGGCGAGGGGAATTGTATAATAAATCCCCTGCATCACCATTGGCCAAAAAGATTGCTGAAGAAGATCCCAAGGAATGACGACTCCCAGGGTATTACTTTGTAACATCTTCACCAAACCATTTCTTAGAAATCTTAGCAAGTGTACCGTCTTTTTTCATTTCTTTTAATGCGCCATTCACTTTGTCAACGACTTCGCCGCTGCCTTTTCTGAATGCAAAGTAAGTTTCTTGAGGATCTCCTGTTTCAAATGCAACTTTTAGGTTTTTGTTACCGCTTGTTTTCAAGTAATTCAATACAGCCAGCTTGTCATTGAACGTCAGATCAGCACGTCCTTGCTGAATCAATTGAATCGATTGTGCAAGACCTTCAACGCCTTCAATTTTAGCACCAGCATCTGTTGCTAGCTTATTGTAGTTACTCGTTAATGATTGTGCTGCTTTTTTGCCTTTTACATCAGATAGTTTCTTGATGTCGTTGTTATCTGATTTTGTCACAACAATGGCTTGAGACGTTGTGTATTTGTCAGAGAACTCATATTGATTTTCACGTCCAGTTTTACCAACTTGGTTCGCTACCACGTCAAAACGTTTTGAATTCAGTCCAGCAAACATGCTGTCCCATTGTGTTTCTTTGAATTCAGGTTTTAAATCAAGACGTTTTGCTACTTCTGTGATGACTTCTACATCGTAGCCAGTTAATTTATCTGTCTTTTTGTCATGGAATGTGAAAGGAGCATAAGTACCCTCTGTTCCGATCGTCAGAACACCTTTATCCTGAATGGATTTCCAAAGGTCGCCTGATTCCTTAGACCCAGATTGTTTATTCGCGTTGTCGCTTGCACCAGATCCACATGCCGTGATCAATGCAACACAAGCGCCTAAAATAATGGCAAAGAACATTTTTTTCATTTTATTCCCCACTTTTCTTGTTGGTATTTACAACATATGATCTTACAGAGAAGCAACCTAAAAGTAAAGCATTTGAAACTAGCTTGAGCGAATCTCACCAACTTTATGCCCGCAACCCATTTCTTTCAAACCTCTATCGTCTACAAAGCCCTTCATCTTTTATTTGTGCGAACATTACTAAAATAAAGACTTTGTGACAGTGACCATAGAAGGAAGAATATTTATTATAAAAGATGTATAATTAGTAGGTTGTTTTGAAAATGGAATGAATCACATGGAGACATGTTTTGATAACTGAGCATCTTAGAAGAAGGAGGGCATCATTGTGGATGTTGGACAAAATCAGCCCGAACAACTGAAAAGGGCGATGACCTCCCGCCATTTATTTATGATTTCACTTGGCGGTGTCATTGGGACAGGCTTTTTCTTAGGAACGGGCTATACGATTGGACAAGCAGGGCCAGTTGGAGCCGTTCTTTCTTATATTGTGGGCGGATTGATTATGTATTTAACCATGCTGTGTCTTGGAGAGTTGTCGGTCGCACTTCCTGTGTCGGGGTCGTTTCATACGTATGCGACGAAATTTGTCAGCCCTGCAGCGGGGTTTGCTGTCGGCTGGATTTATTGGCTTGGCTGGGCGGCAACGGTCGCCCTAGAATTCTTATCAGCAGGACAGCTGATGAGGCGCTGGCTCCCGCAAGTGGATGTGTGGATTTGGTGTCTCATATTTGGACTGTGTCTTTTCTTATTAAATGCCCGGTCGGCGAAAGCGTTCGGGGAGTCGGAGTTTTTCTTTTCAACCATTAAGATTATTGCGATTTTACTCTTTATAGGTGTAGGCGGAGCGGCGATGTTTGGTTTTATTGAAACAACGAGCGGAGAACCTGCCCCTTACTTCAGTCATTTTGTGAGTGATGGTTTGTTTCCAAATGGATTGCTCGCCGTTGTGGTCACGATGATCACCGTGAACTTTTCATTCCAAGGAACAGAGCTGATCGGGATTGCAGCAGGAGAAAGTGAAAACCCTGAGAAAACCGTTCCTCGTTCGATTCATCAGACTGTTTGGCGTACACTCGTCTTTTTCGTCTTATCAATCTTCGTCTTAGCGGGTATGGTGCCTTGGAAGGAAGCGAGTGTGCTGCAAAGTCCATTTGTTACTGTATTTGAGAGAACGGGAATTCCTTTTGCGGCAGACATCATGAACTTTGTCATTATCATTGCTTTATTATCTGTTGCCAACTCTGGCTTGTATGCATCGACGAGAATGCTGTATTCCTTATCGAAGGAAGGAATGGCAGGAAAAGCATTTAGACGCGTGAATCAGCGCGGTATTCCGATGAATGCCTTACTGCTCACGTTCCTGTTTACAGGGATTTCGCTATTATCCGGGTTCTTTGCAGAGAAAACGGTATTTGCCTGGATCGTGTCCATTGCCGGCATGAGTGCCCAGACTGGCTGGATCACCATTACATTATCACAGATGCTTTTCCGCAGAAGATATCTTAAAGCAGGCGGAAAGCTGGAAAACTTAAAATTTAAAACCCCTCTCTATCCGGTTCTGCCAATTATTGCGATTACACTCAACACCATCGTTTTGATCAGCCTTGCCTTTGATAAGGAGCAGCGTATTGGGTTATATGTCGGCGTCCCTCTCATGATCATTGGGTATGTCGTCTATCACCGCTATGTGAAAAAGCATCAGGCGAAAAGTGAACCGCTTAAGCTGCAAATCCATGGAGATGATGAGATCCGGTTTTAAACCAGAAAAAGAAGCCAACCCAATCGGGAGGCTTCTTTTTTCATTTAATGAATGCCTTTCATCGCTTTCTTAATCACTGGTGTTAAGAGCAGCATCACACCGCATAAAACGATGGCAAGCATTCCGATGATACCGAAATAGACGGTTTCTGGCACTTTATCAAACAGTTTGACCACTTGCGCATTGATCGCCTGTGCCATCGCATTTGAAAGGAACCAAAGGCTCATCGTTTGCGCTGAGAAGGCAGCAGGTGCAAGCTTTGTTGTTGCTGACAGCCCAACTGGTGATAAGCAGAGCTCTCCGATCACGACAAGGAAGAAGCTCAGAACAAGCCATAATGGGCTCACAAGTGTATTCGGACCAGACATGTAGGCAGGAATGATCATGATGATGAAGGATAATCCTGCAAATAGAAGGCCAAGTGAGAACTTAATCGGGGTAGACGGCTGTTTCTTTCCAAGTCTAATCCACAACCAAGCAAACACAGGAGACAGCAGCACAATAAAGATTGGGTTCAATGATTGGAACCACGAAGAGGCAAGTGTCATCCCTAGGAAATTCAAGTTTGTTCGTTGATCTGCATATGTGGCTAAAATGTTTGAGCCTTGTTCTTGAATTGCCCAGAACATCACCGCAGCAAGGAACAATGGAATATAAGCGAGAACCCTGGATTGCTCCACTGGGCTCGTCTTTTTACTGAAATACATGACGATGAAATACACAATCGGAATGAGCACACCAAGGACACTGACAAACCAAGTGAATAGATTAATCGTGAGTGCGCCTGTTTGAATGCCAATGACAACAAAAACAGCGAGCACAATGATGATCAATGTTCCGAAAATTTTGAAGTTCTTTCGTTCAGCAGCTGATAACGGATTTGTCACATAAGTGCCGGCAAGACCAAGGTTCGGTTTTTTCGTGATCACAAATGTAATCAGTCCAACAAGCATCCCAACGGCAGCAAGTGAGAATCCGAGGTGGAAGTTCACTTTTTGACCGAGTGTTCCGACAATTAATGGGGAAATAAAACCACCCATGTTGATGCCCATATAGAAAATACTAAAGCCAGAATCCCTGCGAGGGTCCGTTTTGGTATACAGGTCGCCAACAATGTTTGAAACGTTCGGCTTCAAAAGACCCGTCCCAATAATAATCAGTCCCATACTAATAAAGAGCGCTGTTGCTCCGCTTGGCAAAGCTAAAATGACATGTCCAAGCATAATGAAAACCCCGCCATAAAAGACCGTACTGGACGAACCGAATACTCGATCGGCAAGCCATCCTCCAATAATGCCTGACATATAGACAAGCGCACCGTAGACAGACATGATCGAATTGGCTGTCGTCTGATCAAAACCAAGACCGCCCTTTGTCACCTCTGTGTACATATAGTAAATAAGCAGTGCACGCATGCCGTAATAAGAGAAACGCTCCCAAAATTCAGTGAAAAACAGTGTGTAAAGTCCTTTAGGATGTCCAAAAAACCCTTTTTGAGGAACACTTTTAACAATTTTATCGTGGTCAATTGTAGACATGGCATAGATCCTTTCTTAAAAAAAGAGATATGAGAAAAATGATATTCTTGTATAGTTCTTGTGTCAATATAAAACTATTCTAAAACAGGAAAATGTTAGTTCAATAGGCGTAAAGACTCAAAAAAATGAAACATTCTTTCAAGTGAGAATGGTCAGAAAGTTATATCTGAAAATTTACTTAAAATTTGAAGAATTGTACAAGCAAACCTTTTACACATGCATAGGATGACAAGAGGACTTGTGTGAAAAGGAGGGATTTAGGTTGGGGGAATTGAATGAATCTGATCTAAAAAAACCTGTTGTCAATGTACAAGATTTTGGTGTGATTGCGGATGGGGAAACGGACTGTACAGCGAGGCTCAATGAATGCTTAGAATGGACGAAAGCACAGGGGTATTCCCACGTCTGGCTGCCGAGCGGCACGTATGTAATCGATGCAGTGTACAGAGGTGATCGATTTTTCCCTTTCCGAGGTGCAGGCATACGGGTGCCAAGTCATATGTACATTGAGATGGCGCCGGATGCCGTGATTAAGGTAAAACCAAATGATTCGTGGGGGTATGCGGCCTTTTATATAGGAAAGGTTCAGCATGTGACCATCAGAGGCGGGCGAATCGAAGGGGATCGTCATGAGCATGTGTACAAGTCGCTTCCCCCTGAACGAAAAACCCATGAGTGGGGCTTTGGGATATGTATTGAAGGGGCCTCCCATGTGGAAGTGAATCGTGTGCAAATCAAGAATTGTACGGGAGACGGCATCATTGTAAGTCCCCACGGTTTATTATCACAAGCTGAATCGTACTCGCCTGCTTCATCTATTCATATTTCTGGCTGCCACATCACAGATTCAAGACGAAACAATATCTCGATTACAGGCTGTGATGGGGTCATTGTGGAGGACTGTCTGCTGGAGAGAGCAGGAGTAAACGGAGTCGAGCCGAGAATGGGTATTGATATTGAAGGCTACGGAGAAAAAGCAGTTAATATGGAGGAACCGCTGAATATTCAAATTCGAAACAACATTGTAAGAGGTGGTGCTGCAAGTTCCATTTATAATTTCAACGGCTATGGTGTCATCATTGAAGGCAATCATACAGACAGCAGTATCTCCTACGGCTTTGCCACCGAAACAATCATTGCCAACAATTTGATCCGTGCAGTGGGAGGAGGCGTTACAAAAGCAGGAATTACGAGCTTAGGTGTCTCTCTTGGTCAAACGGAAAACAATGTGATTATTATTGGCAATATGATTGAGGGATTTGAAAAAGGGATTGATGTGAGGGGCGACAGCGTTCACATTACAGGAAATAAGATCAGTCTATTTGAAGATGCGGCTGTGTCCGTTTATATGGCGAATCGTATTCTAATAGAAGGAAATCATATTGAATCGGGGACGAATACAGGGCAAAGAAGCGCAGCGCTGCGTATCTATCAATCGGATAGCGTCGTCTTTTCAAACAATACAATCTACTCGGTGATCGATGGGGCGATGGTGAGAGGAACGAATATCCTGATCCAGCACAATCAATTCAAAGATTTCAGCAGAGGGATATGGGTGCAGGAAGGGGAAGCTGGAATCAATGGCAACCACTTTATTCAAGAAGGACACCCAGAGCTTGCGTCTTCGTATACGATCAGTATCACTGGGAATGCAAAGGCTTTCATCTGGCAGAATCGCTTTAAGCACTACCAAAATTACGCCTTATACAGCAGCACGACGGGTCCATTAGAAATTAAAGATAATTCCTTTGAAGAAACATCTTTATATGTGGTGATGTATATTAAAAATGGTTCACCGCAAATTGGAGATAACCGCTTTTATTTAAATCGTTCGTTCGGACAGCCGACGGCGATCTTTATCGATCAAGCCGCCTCAGCCCGTGTGCTGCGGAATAACATCATTAATTTATCTCCTCAAAAAGCGATTGCCGTCCGCACTATATCTTCCACTCATTCCGTGATCGCCCATAACATGCTGGAACGCAGCCAATTGGTGACACATACCACAGACCGGCTCATCGGAAATATTGAAATCGACACACCATGATGAACGGGTGAAATCCCTAATTTTGGAGGTTCAGAAGGCGGTTGACAATCCTGTAAAAAGGGCATATAGTAATAATTATTTTTCATTTTTCGCAACATTTGCCCTTTTTTTATTGATAAAACCGATTAATTCAATCAGAAAAATGTATCTTCTGAGGACTTCAGTTTGATACAGCAGGATATAGAAAGGATGAAGAACAAGTGTCACAGCCGAAAAGGAAGCTCAAGCTAGGCGTATTCATCGCAGGAACTGGACATCATGTTGCCTCTTGGAGACATCCGAACGCCGTATCAGATGCAGCCATGAACCTGGATTATTTTAAACAATTAGCGAAAAAAGCAGAGGAAGGAAAGCTAGATTTACTCTTTTTAGCCGACAGCTTATCCATTAACCAAACCTCTCATCCGAATGTACTCACGAGATTTGAACCGCTCACCCTGCTTTCGTCCATTGCTGAGTCTACTTCATCAATTGGTTTAGCAGCAACAGCATCTACTACATACAGTGAGCCTTTCCATATTGCAAGACAGTTTGCCTCCCTTGACCATTTATCAGGCGGAAGAGCGGCATGGAATGTGGTCACATCTTCTATTGAAGAAACAGCGAAAAACTTTAGCGGAGAAGAGCATTTAGCACACCATAAACGGTATGAGCGAGCAGAAGAATTTGTCGAGGTCGTGAAAGGTCTTTGGGATTCTTGGGAGGAAGACGCCCTTGTCAGAAACAAGGCAACGGGAGAATTCTTTGAATCTAGTAAGCTTCATGAGCTCCAGCATAAAGGTGAGTTCTTCTCAGTACGGGGTCCTCTCAACGTATCACGCACGCCTCAAGGGCAGCCAGTGATCATTCAAGCAGGATCATCCGAAGATGGTCAAAAGCTTGCAGCGAAAACAGCTGAGCTCATTTTCACTGCACAAAACGATCTCGAAAAAGCGAAGGAATTTTATCAAAGCTTGAAGGAGAAAGTAGTGGCTGCTGGTCGTGCTAGAGAGGACGTCAGCATCATGCCGGGTATCTTCCCAATCATTGCTGATACAGAGGAAGAAGCCAAAGCAAAATATGAAGAATTACAGGAGCTGATTGTTCCTGAGATTGGGCTGAGCATTCTGCAAAACTACTTAGGTGGGATTGATCTGTCTCAGTATCCTTTAGACGGACCGCTTCCAGAGATTGATCCAAGCACGTCAAATGCGGTGAAAAGCCGTTTTGATCTTGTGATGAATATGGCGAGAAAGGATAACCTGACCATTCGCCAGCTCTATCAATCGGTTGCCGGCTCTCGTGGTCATAATATTTTCATTGGCACACCAGAGCAGCTAGCAGATGTGATGGAAACATGGATCAATGAAGAAGCAGCAGACGGCTTTAACGTCATGCCGCCGCTCTTGCCAGAAGGGCTGGATGTGTTCGTAGACCGCGTCGTCCCAATCCTTCAGGAAAGAGGTCTATTCAAAACAGAATATACAGGACAAACCTTACGAGAAAATCTAGGATTAACACAGCCAAAAAATCGCTACACGACATAAGGGTGAGGTGACTAACGTTGGGATACACATTTCGTCTGGCAACAGAGGCAGATATAGAGGCGCTGCTTGAACTGACAACAAGAGCCTATGAGCCAATTCGTGAGCTCGGCATCCAGTTCCAAGCAGCACATGCTGATTTCGCTCTCGTGCAGAAAAATGTACAAAAGAATCTTTGCTATGTGATGGAAGAAAACGGAGAACTTCTCTCCACCTTGTCGCTCCGTATGCCTTGGGGAGAGCAGCCAGGACCGTTCGGCGTCCCTCACATTTGGTGGTTTGCTTCAGAGCCTTCCGCCAAAAAAGGGACAGGCTCTGTCTTGCTGGAATGGGTGGAAACTGAAGTGCTAAGGGATACCCTGAAGGTGCCATACGTATCACTAGGTACAGCTGATAAGCATCCGTGGCTCATGGACATGTATGAGCGCAAAGGCTACGTCAGAGCAGGAGAAAAGGATTTAGGCAAGGGTCACATCACGGTTTATTTTAAAAAACAACTAAGGTCAGATATGACACAATTATAAGAAGAAAGAAGGGTTTACGAACATGAAAAACAAAAAGTGGCTAGTCGTTCTATTTGCAGCAATGCTGGCAGTTTTAGCAGCTTGCGGCGGCAACAATCAGAGTGAAGGCAAAGAAAAAGTGTTAAAAGTAGGCGCCACAGGACAAAGCTATCCGTTTGCTTATAAAGACAATGGCAAGCTTGTTGGCTTCGATGTCGAAGTAACTGAAGCCATCGCAAAAAAACTCGGCTACAAACTAGACTGGCAGTTGAGTGAATTCAGCGGACTGATGGGACAGCTGACATCTGGTAAGCTGGATACAGTGTCAAACCAAGTCGCAGTCACAAATGAGCGTAAACAAACGTTTAACTTTACAGATACGTACGCTTACGCAGGAACACAAATCATCGTGAAAAAGGACAACAACGACATCAAAGGTCTTGATGATTTAAAAGGAAAAACAGTGGCGGCGGTTCTTGGCTCTAACCACGCCAAAAACCTAGAGAGCAAAGACCCGGACAAAAAAATCAATATTAAAACATATGAAACGCAAGACGGTGTATTAAATGAAGTGGCAAATGGCCGCGTAGATGCTTATGTCAACGGACGCAGTGTATTACTTGCTCAAATTGAAAAAACAGGTCTGCCGCTCAAAATCGTTGGCAACCCAATTGTGTATGAAGAAGTAGGCTACCCATTTGCCAAAGATAAAAAGCATGACAAGCTAAGAGAAGAATTTAACAAAGCGATCAAAGAATTAAGAGAAGACGGGACACTGAAGAAATTGTCTGAGAAGTATTTCAAAGACGATGTCACAGTGCCAATTAAAAAATAACGACAGCGGCGGTGAAGAGCAGACATGAACAAAATTGATTGGCAGTATATGGTGACGGTTTTTCCGACATTGATTCAATACTTGCCGATAACGATCTTCATGGCGATTGTCTCCATGGTATTTGCCATTATCATTGGTGTGGTATTCGCTCTCATTACGAAAAATCGGATACCTGTTTTATACCAATTTGCCAAGCTGTATATTTCTTTTTTCAGAGCGGTTCCAACCTTGGTTCAGCTCTTTCTCATTTATTTTGGTCTTCCGCAGCTATTCCCTGCGATGACCTCAATGGATGCCCTAACAGCGGTCATTATCGGATTAAGTATTAAAAATTCAGCATACTTAGCAGAAATTTTCAGAGCGGCCCTCAATTCTGTAGATGAAGGGCAGCTAGAGGCATGTCTATCTGTCGGCATGACAAGATGGCAGTCTTACGTCAGAATTATTTTCCCGCAGGCAGTCAGAAATGCGATTCCAGCGACGGGGAATACCTTTATCGGTCTTTTAAAAGAAACATCTCTTGCCTTTACCATTGGGGTGGCAGAAATGTTTGCACAAGGAAAGATGATTGCGTCTGCGAACTATAAATACTTTGAAACCTATTTAGCCGTAGGGATTGTGTATTGGGTGATGACCATCATTTATAGCTTCCTTCAAGACCTATTTGAACGAAAAATCAGCAAACCTTACCGGAATTAAGGAGGTGTGGACATGATCAAGCTCACCAATTTGAAGAAATCATTCGGCGATCTTGTCGTCTTAGACGGAATCAATCTCGACGTGCAAAAAGGGCAGGTTGTGGCCATTATCGGACCTTCTGGCTCCGGTAAATCCACCTTGCTGCGCTGCTTAAATTTATTAGAAATACCAGATGAAGGCATGATTGAAATTGGCGATGCGAAGCTCGATGCGTCCAAGTATACACGTAAAGAAGCCCATCATCTGCGTCAACAAACGGCCATGGTGTTTCAAAACTATAATCTATTTAAAAACAAGACAGCACTGCAAAACATCACAGAATCACTGCTTGTGACGAAAAAAATGACGAAGCAGCAGGCAAATGAGATTGGGATGAAGCTGCTGAAGCAGGTAGGATTAGAGCAAAAGGCTGACAGCTATCCAGTCACGTTATCTGGCGGACAGCAGCAGCGAATTGGAATTGCCCGTGCGTTAGCGGTTGATCCACATGCCATTTTACTCGATGAACCAACGTCAGCGCTTGATCCAGAGCTTGTCTCAGGGGTACTTCAAGTGATTAAATCCATTGCGATTCAAGAAACAACGATGATCATCGTCACACATGAAATGGCGTTTGCAAGAGAAGTGGCAGACCATGTGATTTTCATGGCGGATGGTCATATTATTGAACAGGGCACACCAACTGAGTTATTTGATGAAACGAAGAATGAACGGACAAAACGATTTATCCAAAAAGAAGCAGCGGCTGAAGAAGCATAAGCTGCTTTTTACTCTTTAGAGGGGTGAGTATCAGTGAAATCAATAGGAAATGAAGCTTTAAACAAACGTTTAATTAACATTCGCCGAGCGCTTCATGAACATCCAGAGCTGGCATTTGAAGAATATGAAACGACAAAAAAACTGCGCAGCTGGTTAGAAGAGGAAGGGATCACCGTACTCGATTTTCCAGCTCTTCAAACAGGAATCGTCTGTGAAATCAAAGGAGAACAAGAGGGACCAACGATTGCCCTGAGAGCTGATATTGATGCACTTCCGATTGAAGAAGCATCAGGCGAACCATTTTCCTCAAAGGTACCTGGGAAAATGCATGCATGCGGTCATGATTTCCATACAGCTTCTATCTTTGGAGCGGCTCTTTTATTGAAAGAGCGGAAACACGAGATCAAAGGAACGGTCCGCATTTTGTTCCAGCCGGCTGAGGAAGTCGCGCAAGGAGCGAAACACGTCATAGAGGCAGGCGTATTAGATGGAGTGGATGCGATTTTTGGTATGCACAACAAACCTGATCTGCCAGTAGGCACCATTGGTATTAGAGGAAAAGCATTAATGGCAAGTGTTGACCGGTTTGAAATCGATATTAAAGGAACGGGTGGCCATGCAGGTATTCCGAATCACACGGTGGACCCGATTGCCATCAGCGGGCAGATCACAAGTGCTCTTCAGCAAATCGTCAGCCGCCGTATCAGCTCATTGCATCATGCAGTAGTCAGTATCACACGCATTCAAGGCGGTACTTCATGGAATGTGATTCCTGATCGTGTTGAGATGGAAGGAACCGTTCGGACGTTTGAGCCTGAAGTGAGAGCGATGATTCCAGATCTCATGAAACAAATCGTGAGTGGGATTGCCGAAGGATTTGGGGCAAAAGGCGAAGTGAAATGGCATCCGTATTTGCCTTCTGTGTTGAATGATGAGCGTTTGACAAAGGTGGTCGAAGAAACGGCAGATGCGCTGGATCTCACAGTAGTTCAGGCAGAGCAGTCACCGGGCGGAGAAGATTTTGCCCTTTATCAAGAACACATTCCAGGCTTTTTCGTATGGATGGGGACAAGCGGTACCGAGGAATGGCATCACCCTGCCTTTACATTAAATGAAGAAGCACTCCCTGTTGCCGCTGCCTTCTTTGCCGAGCTTGCTGTTCAGGCATTGGAGTCACGATCATGGAACTAACAAAACAATTGGCAGAGGCTGTACTGTCTGCTAATCCACTTCAAGATCAGCGGGCGGTAGAAATGGCTCGAAATGGTCTGTTAGATGCTGCTGCGGCGGCGCTTGCTGCGAGAGAGGATGAAGGTATACAGAAGCTCATGGCGCTTGTGGAACAAGAAGGCGGAGCCGCTCAAATTCCTGTCATTGGACAAGGGAAGAAGGTCAGCCGTCAAGCCGCAGCCATGCTGAACGGCTACTTGATCCACGCCCTTGATTATGATGATGTGCACTCAGATGTGAGAGGACATCCCAGTGCGGTGATCATCCCAGCATTGCTTTCACAGCTGACAGACGGAAAAGGGTTTGGCGATCGATTTTTAGCTGCCTACATTACAGGCGTTGAAGTGATGGCAAGGCTTGGCGAATCCATCGGCAAGGCGCATTATGAGCGGGGCTGGCACAATACCGGGACACTCGGAGCCATTGCGGCAGTATGTGCCATTGGGTATTTGAAACAAGTCTCGCAGGAAGAGCTGGCGAAGGCAATCGGCTTTGCCGGAGCACAATCGGCAGGAATGCGAAAGCAGTTTGGCTCTGATATGAAACCATTACAAGCCGGCTTAGCGGCTAAAGCAGCCGTCTGGTCTATGGACTTAGCTTGTTCAGGTTTTGGCGGGAATGAATCGGTTCTTGATGGTACGCTTGGTTTCTTTTCTCTCTATGGAGATCAGGAGCGCGCGGAAAGTCGTTTACTAGAGGGATATGGTACAACGTGGCGTATTGTCTCGCCGGGGCTGTGGTTCAAAGTATACCCGTTCTGTTCAGCAGCGCATCATGCAGCAGATGCGATTCTATCCTTAATGGAAGAGCATACTTTCTTATCGGATCAGGTGAAACAAGCAGAGGTCATATTCCCGCCTGGCGGAGATGCAGCGCTTATTGAGCGGACACCTTTGACGGGCGAAGAAGGACGATTCAGTGTCGAATACGTCATCGCACTTGCCGTATTTGGACAGACGCTTACGCTGGATGCCTTTACGAAAAAAACCATTCCATCAGACATGCGCACATGGATGAAGCGGGTGAGCAGAGAACATGATCAAACGAAAGAACCCCATCCAGACGCTGTCCCAAAAGGTCGCTTTACGATTGTGAAGCTTACCTTATCTGATGGCACCACCTTTAGCAAACGAGTCGATCTTCCGCGGGGAGCACCAGGCCATGCACTATCGAAAGAAGACATCATGCAAAAATTAAACAGTGTCACAGACGCATCACATGCACAGCAGATTTTACAAGTTATTGAAGACGGAAACGATTCTTCTTATTTGCAGCTGCTGGCATGATTTAAAAAGAAGAAAAGGGCTAAAATTTATTTAGCCCTTTTTGTGTATCATTTCTTATTCCATTTTAGTAAACGTCAAGCCAATATGAGCAAGTGCCTGCGGCAAGTCTTTCCGGATGGTGATGTCTTTAAATGAAATATTCGACTGAATCGCACTTAGAGCAAGATCTTGTTTAATCCCTGTTAAAACAGCCGAAATTCCTAAAAGTTTCAGCGTTTGTGCATAGCTGACCAAATATTGAATGCTCTGTTCATTCAGGCGTTTTGTTCCCGATACATCAATGACCAAATGAGAGAGCGACAGTCTGTAGCTTTCCTGTAAAATGGTTTCTAAAATATGCTGAGCACGTGTCTCTTCGATATCACCTAGGAGAGGAAGCACGGCGACACCATCAACAACTGGGACGATCGGTACAGATAATTGCTGAATCTGCCGGTTGGCACGGTCTAGTTCCAGGACGTAGCTTAATAGAGAAGCCATCGTTTCAAACATATGCACATGCTCTTCTGTGAATTGCTGCGGTCTTAGATCAAGCCCGCAAATCGTTCCGTAGTTTGTGCCATCTGTAAAATCAATCGGCACTCCGATGAATGATCCGCCTTGAAGACGTTTCGTGACTTCTAAGTATTTAGAACGATCATCCAATGATATATCAGGAATCACAAGCGTATCCTGATGATCGACCGCCAGCTTGCAAAATGTCTTCTCGTAAGGAATTCCTTCTCCTTCTTCAAGAAGCTGCTCGTCATGATTCAGCACCTTGACAATCTGATTGGTGGTTTGATCGTTTTTAGCAATAAACAGTGTATTCACATCAGTGAATTGACTCATCATGTTTAAAATACTCGTAGAAGCATCATGAAAATTGCGAAACTGTTTTAATAGTTGTTGACGAGGCATTGTTTTAGGACTCCTTGTAGCTCCGATCATAGACCGGAACAATAGTTGATTTGTCTCTATCATACAAAATGAAACGGAAATAGATATATTTTAAAGCGCAAATCCATGTGAATCGGGCGAGAACAAAAAGGACTGCCGATCCTGAGATCTGGCAGTCTGCTTATTAAAGGGAGACAGGGACGGTAGACATAGAGAAAAATTCTTCATACAACGCTTGAACGGCTTCTTTTTCTTGAGCCGCTTTGACGCCAAACATCATGCTGACCTCTGAAGAGCCTTGATTGATCATTTCAATATTGACCTTCGCTTTTGACAGCGCCTCTGCTGCTCTTGCTGTGGTGCCAACATTGTGACGCATCGCTTCTCCTACAACCATAATGAGTGAGAGATTCGGCTCTAACACGACCTCATCTGCATCAAGCACAAGCTTCAAGCGGTCGAGCAGCTCTTGTTCAATATGCTGCTCCTCCAGCTGATCCTGTCTTAAAATAATGTTCATATCGTCAATGCCAGAAGGGACGTGCTCATACGTAAGCCCATATTCCTCTAACGTTTGCAGCACCTTGCGTCCAAAACCGACTTCTCGGTTCATCAAATACTTGCTAATATAAATGCTGCAAAATCCGCTGTCTGAGGCAATTCCGACAACGGGTCCATTTGTATGATCTCGCTGGTTCACAATTTTTGTGCCTTTTGCCGAGGGATTATTGGTGTTTTTAATTTGCACAGGAATGCCTGCACGGAAGGCTGGAATGAGTGCTTCATCGTGGAACACAGAAAAACCAGCATAGGACAGCTCGCGCATTTCCCGGTACGTCAGCTCTGTAATCTCCTTCGGCTCATGAACGATCGTTGGATTAACAGCGTAAACAGCATCCACATCTGTAAAGTTTTCATACACTTCTGCCTTCAAACCGTTTGCTAAAATGGAACCGGTAATATCGGAGCCGCTGCGAGAAAAGGTAACAATATCTCCCGATAGGCTAAAGCCAAAAAAGCCAGGGAATATGATGATGCCAGAGCGCTCTCTTAATTTGTACAAATGATCATATGACTCCGGAAGGACTTGCGCTTGGCCAGGCTCATCGCTCACAAATAAACCAGCTTCCTTTGGATTCACATAGTGAGCTTCGACACCTTGATGGCGGAAATAGGCGGCAATGAGCTTTGCGTTATTGTCTTCACCGCTTGCTTTGATGGCATCAAGATATCGCTCAGGATGAGACGAATCAGCCTGTAAGAGGGCGTCTAGATCTTGCCTGATGGTGTCAATCACGTCATGACTTAACCCGAGTTCATCCGCAATGGAGGCATACCGTTCGATGACGGCTTCCTGTAAATCGTGTGCTTCGCCTAAACGTAAATATTGCTCACCGCAGCTAATTAATAGATCAGTGACCTTCGTATCCGTTGAATGCCGTTTTCCTGGTGCGGAAACAACGACTGCTTTTCGAGCTGGATCTGCTGTTACAATGTCAAATACCTTTTGCAGCTGCTTGCCAGATGCAAGTGAACTGCCACCAAATTTAACGACCTTCAATGCATACATCTCCTATAGTGAAAATTTTCTCACAAATTGAATAGTTCCTATTATCAACTCTTTTCTTTAAATTATCAAGGTTTTTCTTCGCTGTAAATACAAATGTCCTTTTGGAGAGGACGATATAGCGTGAGTATATGAAAAAAGAGCCGGCAATATGCCGAGCTCTTTTCTTATGAAGAAGATGAGGAGGAAGATAGCTCCTGCTTCATCACTTTATTCTCGCGTTTTTCCTTTAAGAAAAAAGAGAGGACGAGTCCAAGGACCGCAATCAAACCAGACACGATAAATGATGTGTTCATGCCGTGAACGGCTGATTTTAATGGGCTGGCTAATTCTGCATTTGCAGCAGAACTGCTCATGATGGAGACAAGCACAGCCGTCCCAATGGAGCCGCCCATTTGTCTCATCGTGTTATTCATCGCTGTCCCATGCGGGATCAAATGAGGCGGTAAAGAGTTAATACCTGCTGTTGTCAGCGGCATCATGATCATCCCAACCCCGATTAAGCGAAGCGTGTAGGCGACCGTAATGAGGGCGATGGATGAATCAAGGGTGAGCAGCATAAATGGCAAGGTCGTAATGGTGAGTATTGTAAACCCGCCTAATGCCAGCCCTTTTCCGCCGACTTTATCAAAAATCCGTCCAATAATCGGTGAAAGGAGTCCCATAAAGAGAGCACCTGGTAATAAGATAAGCCCTGTATCAAGAGCAGACAATCCTCTGACATTTTGCGTATAGAGCGGCAGAATCGTCTCTGTCCCAATCAATAAAGCAAAGACAAGCATCCCAAGGAAGGTCGTTAAGCTAAAAATCGCAAACTTAAAGACACCAAACTCAAGCATCGGTCTTGTCAAATTCGACTGGCGCAGAATAAAGAAGAACAAGCTCACAGCGCCGACAATCAGCGATATGAGGACAGTGGCACTCGTCCAGCCATATGTTCCGACACTAGAAAATCCGTAAAGCAGCCCGCCGAAACCGAAGGACGACAAGATGACAGATAAAACATCAATACGTGTCTCTCTTTGCTGCGTTACATTTTTCATTAAGAAGAAAGCAAGAATGAGATCAATGATACCGATTGGCAGAACAATATAGAACAAGAACTTCCAGCTGAAGGAATCAACAATCCAGCCGCCAAGTGTCGGCCCAAGCGCTGGTGCGAACGAAATGACAAGACCGACCATGCCCATCGCCTGCCCGCGTTTTTCTTTCGGGAAAATGGTTAAAAAGATCGTTTGCATCAGCGGCATTAAAATCCCTGCGCCGGCTGCCTGCACAATACGCGCTGCTAGTAATACAGGGAAATTCGTTGCAAATGAAGCAAGAATTGTACCGGCTGTAAAGATGCTAAGCGCCGTTAAAACTAAAGAACGGCTTGAAAATTTCTCGATTAAGAAAGCCGTGATCGGGATGAGAATCCCGTTTGTCAGCATAAAGGCTGTGGTGAGCCACTGTCCCTTGCTGACATCAATATTGAATTCCTCCATGATATGTGGGATCGCTGGAATGAGCAGCGTTTGGTTTAAAATCGCGACGAATGCCCCAACGAGGAAAATCCCCACAATCACAGATCGATTATACGATGTTGTTGATTGGTTCATGTTATCCCTTCTTTATCTATAGAATGATGCTTTTCAGCTGTGACACGTTTTGTGATAAAACGCTGTTTTTACCTAAATAATCGAGCAATGAGCTGATTAAAAAGGTTCTCGGTTGGTCCTTTGATAATTCTTCACTTAGCAGCTCAAACGCAGAGAGGAGATCGTCCTTTTCTTCCCCGTTTGACAGTGTGTGAAGCTCTTGTTTGATCTTCGTTAAGGACGAGATGACAAGCTTTTCTTGATCGTATTCGTCCTGTGTGGAAAGCAAATAAGAGTCCATCAGCTGATCTGTTAGCACAGGCTCAATAGAGCAAGGCTTTTTCGACACACGGTCCATCACGCCGATAATCATTTCGGCGGCATTTTCTAATTGGATGTTCTTGCGCTCAATCGCCAGCATTAAGATGAATTCTCTCATTAATCCGTTGAGGACGATCACAAGATCCCAGACGTAAGGCGCAACAGATTCACCATATGTGCTTAAAATAATGTCTCTGTGCCGCTGCATGATAATGGAGCGTGTCTCACGTAAATGCTTAATGACAATGGGCGAATGCTGCGAAAAAGCTTCAAAGGACAGCATATTCAAAAATTTATGATTCTCTTTAAACTCTTCAAGCTCAAGTTTGATCTTCTTTGTGAATTTTTCCTTTTTGGACAGCGTCGTTTCTGAATGAATGATCTGAGAAATCTCTCTCATTTTGCACTGATTGTATTTAATCAGTTCTAATAGAAGAGCTTCCTTTGAATCAAACAGTTTATAAATGGACGCTTTTGATATTTTACAGGCATCGGCAATTGACTGCATGGAGACACTCATATAGCCTTTTTGAGAAAATAATTTCTTTGAAACCCGCAAAATCTCTTCTTGCTTTTCGTTCATCTTCATAAGTCCTTTCCGAATCGGTAAAACCATATGGTCACAATGGAAACCGAGTGGTCACTTTTGCAATGATAACAAAACCAATGACCCATGACAAGAAAAGAAACTTAAAAAATACCTATCTATATGACAGGTATTTTATCCTTCCGCATGTGCGGCATATATGATGATCTGTCCGTTAAGTTCGACGATCAAAAGGTCTTTTCGCTGCTTTACACAGTATATAGCTTTCCCTTTTTTTAACCTGGAAGCTGTGCCGTGATCAAAATTCTTGGCAGCTGTTTTCTGAATGACACCTACTTGCTGATCTTTAGTGACGGTTAGTTGATGGGTCCAATCTACATTTGTTTGATAGACAGTTCCTTCCCTTCAAGACAGCTTTTATATCATCATAGTCGTTTCCAAAGGATGTATCGTTACTTTGTATGAGGCGAGTCATGAGATTGTATGTTGGCACAAAATACGATACATTTATCGTATGAATAATCCAATCCATCCAACTCAAGAAGACATAAGACTGATTTCTGTGCTGCACGCATTGGCTGATCCAATCCGGTTAGAAATTGTCCGCTGCTTAGCAGAAGCGGGCGAGAGGACATGCGGTACGTATGAGATGAATATTGCCAAATCTACGCTTTCTCATCACTTCAAAGTGCTGAGGGAGGCAGGCGTCGTGAAAGTGAGAATTGACGGTAAACACCGCTACTATTCTTTAAGAAAAGAAGACATCGAGACCGCTTTTCCTGGACTCGTGTCATCCATTTTAGCCGTAGATAAAGAGCGGTGGTAAGCCAGCTGTCTAGTAAAGCAGCTGGCTGTTTTATTTCCCATAAATCGACTCATACAGTCTTTTCACCGCCGGCTCAATATCCTCTGGCCGCATATGAGAGAAGCCGAGGACGAGTGGAACAAAGCCTTCCTGATGCCCCGGCAATTGCTCATCAAGGGTAAAACGGTCCATCCCGTACATTTTAAGCTTTCTTTCTTTGGCTCGCTGTAAAATCTCATGCTGCGTGCGGTTTGAGCGGAACTCTGCGATAAAATGAAGTCCAGCATTTTCCCCAATAATCCGTACATTGTCAGTAAAAACCGTGTCGAGCTCTTCAATGAGCTGCTTCCGCTTTTCCTCATATAAACCATTCATTCTTTTAATATGCCGCTGATACGCCCCATCTTTTATAAAATGAAGAAGGGTGTATTGTGTAAAAAGGTTGGCTGTTTGAATGAAGAAGTGCTGTTCTTCCTTATAGCGTCTCAATAAATGCTGTGGGAGCACCATGTAGCTTAGCCTTAAGCCTGGCAGCAATGATTTTGAAAAGGTCCCCATATAAATGACTTTGTCATATCGATCCAAACTTTGCAGCGCTGGAATGCTGTCTGTACCATACTTGAATTCACTGTCATAATCATCCTCAATGATATAACGGCCGGGGTGATCGGCTGCCCAGTTTAAGAGCTGAATCCGCCGTGAAATCGGCATGATGACGCCAGTCGGAAACTGATGTGAAGGGGTAATGATCAACACATTCGGCTCTTTCTTCTGAATGTCACTCATCCGCACCCCTTTTTGATCAATGCCAATCGTTTCAATTCGGTGATGATTGTTTTTCAGCATTTGATAGAGCCGGCGATAGCCAGGGTTTTCTAATCCGTATACTTGATCGGCTGGAAGAATGCTTGATAAAGAATGGATAAGTGATTGCGTGCCTGCACTTAAAATGAGCTGTTCTGGATAGCATTTGACCCCTCGCGCAAGCCCGATCAACCGGGCAATCGTTTCACGAAGCTCGTACACACCTTGTGGATGCGGAAGCTGACCAAAGGCTTCTTGGTGGAGACTGATCGCCTTTTGTTCACTTTTCAGCCAGCTTTTAAATGGAAAATTGGCTGTATCAACAGAGATATGTGAAAAGGAATACCAGTCGTCCCGTGCAATCGGCTCCTCCTTTAAATCTGCTGGAAGGGACGAGGGTTTCAGCTGACCTGACTCATGAAACGTTTCTAATGATTCCACAAAAAAACCTTTGCGTTCGACCGAATATAAATATCCCTCAGCAAGCAGCTGCTGATACGCGCCATTCACTGAATTCACGCTGACGTTTAATGTATCGGCTAACTCTCGTTTAGAGGGTAATTGATCGTGCGGCTGAAGGTTTCGATTTAAAATTTCACCTTTAATTTTCGTATAAATTTGATGATAAATAAATCCGTTTGCCCCTGTTTGATCTAGTTGAATTGTCAGCATCTCGTCATTCCATCCTCTCTGGTACCATGAAAAAAATGATATTGGTACTTTCTATCATACCAAAAAATATTCAGAATAATAAAAAAGACATAAAGGGGATGGATGACAATGAGTCAAACGACAACAAACCGTTTTTCAACAGAAGAATGGCAGGGGAAAAGAGACCAATACGTTGCAAGAGGCGTGAGTAATGGCAACCGTCATCTTGCTGCAAAGGGGAAGGGAGCCGAGCTGTTCGATATCGATGGGAAACGTTTTATCGATTTTGCTGGCGCTATCGGTACTTTAAATGTAGGTCATTCACATCCAAAGGTTGTGGAAGCCGTCAAAGCACAGGCAGACAGTTTGATTCACCCAGGATTCAACGTCATGATGTACGAATCGTATATCGAATTGGCAGAAAAGCTATGCCGCCTCACACCAGGCGACCATGACAAGAAAGCCATTTTCCTAAATTCAGGTGCAGAAGCTGTTGAAAATGCGGTGAAAATTGCACGTAAACATACGAAAAGACAGGCCGTTGTGTCGTTTACAAGAGGCTTCCACGGCAGAACGAATATGACGATGAGCATGACGAGCAAGGTCAAGCCATATAAATTTGGGTTCGGACCATTTGCGTCAGAGGTGTATCAAGCACCATACCCTTATTACTATCAAAAGCCAGAAGGATTAAGCGATGCAGCCTACGATGAGTACATCATTGATCAATTCAATCAATTCTTCGTCGCAGCCGTTGCACCAGAAACCGTTGCTTGTGTGGTCATGGAGCCAGTCCAAGGGGAGGGCGGATTTATTGTACCATCGAAGCGTTTTGTACAGCACGTTGCTTCATTCTGTCAGCAGCACGGGATTGTCTTTGTGGCAGATGAGATCCAAACAGGCTTTGCGAGAACAGGGAAATACTTTGCGATTGAGCACTTTGATGTGGTGCCTGACTTAATCACGGTGTCAAAATCTCTTGCGGCTGGATTACCGCTGAGCGGTGTTATTGGCAGAAAAGAACTGCTTGATGCGGCAGATCCAGGTGAGCTCGGGGGGACATATGCAGGAAGTCCATTAGGCTGTGTGGCAGCACTAGCGGTTCTTGATATTATTGAAACGGAACAATTGAATCAACGATCTGAGCACATCGGACAAGTCATTGAGGACAAAGCAAATGATTGGAGAACAACGTATCCATTCATTGGAGAAGTCCGCCGATTAGGGGCAATGGCGGCGATTGAAATTGTGGAAGATCAAAAAACGCGTACACCAGATAAGAAAACAGCCGCAGCGATTGCAGCATATGCAAATGAGCACGGGCTGCTCTTATTAACGGCAGGGATTAATGGGAATATTATTCGCTTCTTAACACCACTTGTCATCACAGATGAGCTGCTGAATGAAGGACTGGGGATCATCGAGGACGCCTTCAAAGCACGCTAAACAACAAAGGGGGATGGTTGTATGCAAAAACAACAAATGGCAAAAACCATGTCGCAGTCTGACGTACTGTTTTTATCCATTGGTGCAATGCTTGGATGGGGCTGGGTTGTACTTTCGGGAGATTGGATTTTAACAGCAGGATTTTTAGGCAGTGTCATCGCCTTTGTCATCGGCGGTATTCTCGTCATCTTTATTGGACTCACGTATGCTGAGCTTTCTTCTGCAATTCCAGAGACGGGAGGAGGGCTCGTCTTTGTCCAGCGGGCATTTGGGATGAAATCAGCGTTCGTCTCAGCATGGGGCGTATTGTTTGGTTATGTGTCCGTCATTACGTTTGAAGCTGTTGCCTTGCCGACAGTTATTGATTATGTCATTCCAACACAGCATGTTGGCTTCCTATGGAATATAGGGGGATGGGACGTTTATTTCACATGGGTGTTGATTGGATCTGGTGGTGCTTTATTTTTAACAGCGCTGAACTACATTGGCGCCAAGCCAGCTGCTATTTTTCAATCTGTTTTTACAGTGGCCATTATCCTGACAGGTTTTCTTCTTTTAGGCGGCGCAACATTTAACGGAGATCTAGCAAACCTTGAGCCGATGTTTCAAGGCGGAGTTGGCGGTCTCATGGCGGTTTTAGTGATGATTCCCTTTTTATTCGTTGGTTTTGATGTCATCCCGCAAGTGGCGGCGGAGATCAATGCACCGAAGAGAATTATCGGGAGAATTTTGATTATCTCCATCGTGAGTGCCGTTGTGTTTTATCTGCTCATTGTCTTTGGGGTAGCTGCTGGGCTGTCAAAAGGACAGCTTGAAGCCTCTTCATTGGCGACAGCAGATGCGATGGTGCAGCTGCTCGGTCATCAGGCGTTTGGAACAGTGCTTGTCATTGGCGGTGTAGCAGGGATTGTGACGAGCTGGAATGCTTTTATCATCGGTGCAAGCCGTATTCTATATGCGATGGCGGAAAGAGGCATGATTTCCAAATGGTTTGCGTATATTCATCCAAAGTATAAAACGCCGACAAATGCCATTTTATTTCTTGGTGCTTTGGCTTTTTTTGCTCCATTACTAGGGCGTCCTGCCCTCGTGTGGATTGTCAATGCGGGCGGTGTCGGAATTATCGTTGGGTACTTAATAGTGTCCATTGCCTTTATGAGACTTCGAAAAGCAGAACCAGAGCTTGAGCGTCCATACCGCATTAAGTATTGGCGGACGACAGGCGTTTTAGCTATCGGGCTGAGTCTCCTTTTTCTTTCATTTTATTTTCCAGGAATGCCGGCCTCCTTATCATGGCCAGCTGAATGGATATTGCTTTTAGGTTGGGCACTCATTGGGTATATACTATATGTAATGAATCCAAGAACGAAGGAGACGGTAGAGCATGACAAACGAACTCAAAGTGTATAATCCTGCAACAGGAGAAGAAATTGCTTCAGTTGCTCAGCATACAAAAGAACAGATCGAAGACGCCATTACCCGCTCACACAAAGCATTCAAAGCATGGGCAAAAACGTCTGCGCATGAACGTGCCAATATCATTCGCAAGTGGTTTGACCTCATGATTGAACATAAAGAAAGGCTCGCGAAAATCATCACGGAAGAAAACGGGAAGCCGTATCAAGAAGCATTAGGCGAAATCGTCTATGCGGCTGGATACATTGAATGGTACGCAGAGGAAGCCAAACGGATATACGGCAGAACCATTCCGTCACATACGACGAACAAACGCCTTTTTGTCACAAAGCAGCCAGTTGGTCCTGTTGCGGCCATTACACCGTGGAATTTCCCAGCAGCCATGATCACGAGAAAGGCTGCACCAGCACTTGCAGCGGGCTGTACGTTTATTGTGAAACCTGCTGAAGACACGCCGCTGACGGCTATTGAACTTGTGAAATTAGGCCACGAAGCTGGAATTCCAGAGGATGCACTGCAATGGGTGGTTGGAGATGGAAAAGAAGTCGGTGAAATATTCACAGATAGTCCATTGATTCGCAAAATCACGTTCACAGGCTCAACGCCAGTCGGAAAGCATCTGATCAAAAACAGTGCGAGTACAGTCAAGCACGTATCAATGGAGCTTGGCGGTCATGCTCCGCTCATCGTAGACAAAGATGCCAATCTTGAACTAGCTGTCAAACAAGCAGTGGCGTCTAAGTTCCGTAATGCAGGACAAACCTGTGTCTGTGCCAACCGCTTAATTGTGCATGAAGACATTCATGAAGCATTTGCTCAAGTCTTTAGCAAAGAGGTAGAAAAGCTGAAAGTGGGAAATGGCTTTGAAGAAGGCACATCCATCGGCCCAATTATCAATAAGCGCGGCTTTGATAAAATTGTCAGCCAAATTCAAGATGCAGTCGATAAAGGAGCGAAAATTCTTGTCGGCGGAGATACGCATTTCGATGATGAAAAGTCGTATTATTTTGTCCAGCCAACGGTTCTCACACATGTAGACCCTTCCATGAACATCATGCATGAAGAAACCTTTGGGCCAGTGGCACCAATTACGACGTTCAAAACGCTAGATGAAGCGATTGAATTAGCGAACGATACACCTTTTGGTCTTGCAGCTTATTTCTTTACAGAAAATTATCGAAACGGCCTCTACATCTCAGAGAATCTTGATTACGGGATCATTGGCTGGAATGATGGCGGCCCATCGGCTGTTCAAGCACCATTCGGAGGAATGAAAGAAAGCGGAATTGGCCGTGAAGGCGGCATCGAAGGGATCGAACCTTATTTAGAAACCAAATATGTATCCATTGGTTTAGACGAATAAACGTGAAAAAGACTGTCCGAAGAAGGAATCTCGGCAGTCTTTTTTATGTTAAACAGCCGGCGGAAAAAGCTGCTCCACCGTTTCTTTTGTTTCTTTCAGAATTTCGTGGATGTAATCTGCTGGTGCCTGCTCCATGCTGCTGAACAAAAGTCGTTCAACAGGCTCAACACCAATAAAATTGAAGACTTCTGTATCTGTTGTCATGCGATGGGAGGCGGAAACGATCCGCTTAGAGTCAAGAAAGGTTCTTGGAGCATCATGCGTGTTGATAATGACACCTTTTTTGTGCCGAAGCAGGTTTTCAATAGCCCCATGCTCATTGATTTGATAAGCGAAGCCCTCAGAAAAAACGCGTTCTACATAGCCCTTTAGCATAGCGGGTAAGCCTGTCCACCAAATGGGAAAAATAAACGTTAGGACATCTGCTTGCTGAATTAGCTTCTGCTCTGTTTGAATGGCAATTGGGACATCACCCCGTTTGATCGCAGCCTTTTCCAACATGCTTAGCTCTGGCGAAAAACCAAGAGCATAGACATCACGAACAGTCACTTCATGACCATTGTTCAAAAGAGTGCTGACAACAAGATCTAATAAGGTTTGATTTAAGCTTTGCTGGGGATGAGCAAATATAATTAAATGGTTCATCTCATAGCCTCCTAGGTGGTCATGTGTCTCATTATGGCACGCGTCACCATCCTATTCAATCCTATATTGGTAATAATAGGTTGGAAAAATAATTGATCGTCCTAGTTTACAGGCAAAGCCTTGCATCTCGTGTTCAAACAAGGTGGAAAGAAATGAAAGCGATCGTTTTCGTGAAAACGATCGCTTACGAATCAATTATTTCTTTCTAAAAGCAAGCCCAAGCGCAATCAGTGCTACGACTAGAGCAGCAATGGACAACCCTAGCACAAGTGGTGAGGAAGAGTTGGAGGCTGTTTCAGATGCCTTTTCTTCTTTTGGTTTTTCTTGTCCATGTGAATCCGTTACCGTATTAGATGCCACAATGTTTGTGATCGAATGCGGCTTATCAGCATCTTTATCGCCTGTCCATTCAACGACCGTTCCATCCTTATAATATTGATATGCATCCCATGCAGCTTCACCTGCTTTTTCAGGGTTTTTCGCTACAAAAACGAATTGCTGGAACTGTCCAGCAAGCACGCCTTTACCCGTTGCTTCCCAAGTCACTCTTGTCACCTTGCCATCTTTTTCTTCAGTTGACGTTTTCCATCCAGGGACTGGCTCATATTGCTGGAATTCTACGCCTTTAGGTATTGTCACGACAACCTTAGTCGTTGGACTGTCACTCTCAGAAGGAACTTTTAACGTATAGGTTTCCCACGCATTTGTCGCAGACGTATCAGGCTTGACTGTGACATGAGCACTCACAGGAATCGCCAATAAAAATGAAGCGAGAAGCATTGGTAATAAAGCTTTAACGTATTTTTTCATATGGTATGAACTCCTTTTAGTTTCTTCTAATAAATGTGGTATCGATATTTTCAAAAGAACCAGTTAACGCATGGATTTCAATTTTCCAAGTGCCTTTTTCATTTAACAAGAGATTTTCAGCAGAGAAATGACCATTTTTTAATCGTTTCAGCTGAAATTCACTCGGTTTCTCTTCCCCGAATAAGGCGACTTTATGGATCTTGGCTGATACAGATTGAATATCTGTAATCGTTTGTCCATCCTTCTTCGTAAATGCGACCTCGAATGTGTTTTTCCCCGGAGCATTCGGGGTAATGCTCATGGACACAATGTCACGATGCTCGACCTGGTTTGCGCCAAAGAACGGCTCAGGTGCAGGCGGAGGAGGACTCGGAATATTGGTAAACACAGCCGTTAATAACAAAATGGCGATTCCGATGATCCACTCAGCTCGTAACGAAACGTTTTGTTTCTGTTTCTTTTCCCATCTCAGCATCAAGTAATGGACAAGTCCTAGAAGGCCCATCAAGATAAATAAACCAAGCTTGATTAAAAAGGTTCGTCCATACGCTGATTCGAAAAGAGCATCAAACGATTGCAAAATGAAGATGGCATTCACAAATCCTGAAAACACAATGAGTCCAACAGAGAGCAGCGCCCAAGGGTGAAACGCTGTTAACGTACTCCGTATGAGCGGCTGATCTTCATTTGGCAGTTTCTTCAACAATAAAAGCACAATGGCTGTTAAACCACCGACCCAGATCGATGCAGAAACGAGATGGATGAAATCAAGGGACGTTGTCAGTATTTTATTATCTGTTGCTGCTGGATGTCCGATTTGTGCTTTCAGCCAGAGAAGCACTGCGAATAGGAGCAGTGGAAACAACCATACCCGAAAAGAAGTAAAAACCCCTTTTTTCATCGCGACTATGCTCCAAATGGTCAGAAGAACAAATGACACCATGAGCATCATCCACAAACTGCCGCCAGAAGTCGACGCAATGGTTTCTTGTAAGAGCGATGGTTGAAATGCCCCCAAAAATGACACGTCTGCCGCTGATTTTGTTTGAATCGGCAGCTGGAACACGAGTGCTCCGCCCATCATGATCAGTGACAAAGTCAAAAGCCTCTTCATTCGTTTCGCTAATACAAGTGAAATGGATGTTTTAAACCAAAACAGTCCAAATAAAATGGTCCCGAGAAATAAGCTAAACGATGTATAAAGTAAGGCTTTATCAATGGTCGAGGCTACATCGATGGATTCATTCGTTTGACCTTGATCTAATTGGTCAAAACCGCCATCCGCTTTGCCAATACTAAACGGGATCATGCCAGAGACAGAGTGTCCGTCTGCTGAAACCGCATTCCACTGAATGGTATAAATTCCTTTTGGTAAATCCTTTTTTAAAGCAGCTTCCATGATTTTTTGATCTTTAATGACCGTATCTCCTTTATCCACACGATCACCTTTTGCATTGAGCACCTTAATGGCATGAAATCCGCTTTCGATTCCTTCACTAAATGTGATAGAGACCGAAGGAGGCTGCTTCTCCAGCTCTTCATTTGCCTCTGGATTCGAGCTGACGACGTATGCATGAGCAAATGCTTCCTTTGGAATGAAAAAAGCCAACGTGACGATAAGGAGCAGAAGCCACTTACTATGTTTCAACAAGTGAATAACCGCCTTTCTACCTATGAAAATGTCTCATGTATCAGAAAGAAAGCGGCAGGAAACTGTGAGTCACAGAAAAAACCGCTCCTCCTATTGTGCCGCTCACTCTAAAAGGTAAACGAAACAAACAGCAAGATGGTTCACTTTTTCTGTGTCATGTCTGCGCAGACATTTCTTGATTGAATAGGTTTGATCATGTATAAGCCTAGTCGATTTATGAAGAGGAAACAAGAAGTGACTATTTGAAAGTTGTGAAATTCCAATGAATTTTGCATCAAAACCACGGCACGTCAACCTTTTTACCCCATTTGTCCTATGCTCTGACAGAGAATTCACATCATATTTCAATTTTGTCACACACTAAGTGACAAAGTGACATTTAGTTTCAATTGAAGGAAAAGTGAAAGCGTTTTACGATAAGGTTAAGGGCTTCACTGACACTTGTTCTTATATCTTTTGACCTATAAAGCCCTGAATAAAGGGAGAGAAGAAAGGAGTTTTCATAGATGCAGGAAAAAAGCGGATTCCGCGTAAAAGTACAGCGCTTTGGAAGCTATTTAAGCGGCATGATTATGCCGAATATTGGAGCATTTATCGCTTGGGGACTCATTACGGCATTGTTCATTCCGAGTGGCTATTTGCCAAATGAACAATTAGCTTCACTTGTTGGTCCAATGATCAACTACTTACTGCCGCTCTTAATCGGTTACACAGGCGGTAAGCTCGTATACGACCATCGAGGCGGGGTACTCGGTGCAACCGCGACGATTGGGGTCATTGTCGGTTCGGACATTCCAATGTTTTTAGGTGCCATGATCATGGGACCACTTGGCGGTTACTTGATTAAGAAAATTGATCAGCTGTTCAAAGATCGAATCAAATCGGGCTTTGAGATGCTTGTGAATAACTTTACGGCAGGGATTCTAGGTGCCATTCTTGTCGCGATTGCCTTCTACGCCATCGGCCCAGTGGTACTTGGTCTAAATAAAGCCCTTGCAGCTGGTGTAGATATCATTGTGAATGCACATTTGCTTCCGCTGGCAAGTATTTTCATTGAACCAGCGAAAGTCTTGTTCTTAAACAATGCGATTAATCAAGGAATTTTAGGTCCTTTAGGGGTGGAGCAAGCGGCAAAGACAGGGCAGTCCGTTCTGTTCTTGCTTGAAACAAACCCAGGACCAGGGTTAGGTGTTCTACTTGCGTACATGTTCTTTGGTAGAGGAAATGCGAAACAGTCTGCACCGGGTGCGATTGTCATTCAATTCTTAGGAGGAATTCATGAGATTTACTTCCCGTACATCTTAATGAAACCAAAGCTCATTTTGGCGGTTATTGCAGGGGGAGCAAGCGGCGTTCTGACCTTTACCCTGTTAAATGCAGGCTTAAAGGCTGTGCCGTCACCAGGAAGTATTATCGCCCTCATGCTGATGTCACCAAAAGGCGGACACCTTGCCGTTCTTGCAGGTGTTGTCGTGGCAGCCGTCGTATCATTCCTTGTCGCTTCTGTGATTTTGAAGGCTTCAAAAGCTGTTGATGAGGATCTAACAGCAGCAACAGAAAAGATGCAGGACATGAAAGGGAAGAAAAGCGCTGCAGCCGCCGCTCTTACAGCTCAAAAAGAAGATGCTGAAGCAAATGAGCAAGCGGCATCTCCAAGTGATGTCAATCCAGATGACGTGAACAAAATCATCTTTGCCTGCGATGCAGGAATGGGCTCAAGTGCGATGGGCGCATCCATCTTAAAGAATAAAGTCAAAAAGGCAGAGCTTGATATTGATGTGACAAACACATCCATCAGCAACATCCCAGATGACGCCGATGTGGTCTTTACTCATAAAGATTTAACAGACAGAGCCAAGGCGAAACTGCCGGGCGCTGTGCATATCTCAGTTGATAATTTCTTAAACAGCCCGAAATACGATGAGCTGATTGAGAAATTGAAAAAATAACATGACGAAACGGGTTGAGTTCAATTTTCCTTTATTGAACTCCCCGTTTTGGTTGTTTTTCTGATTTTCCATTCTAAAAAAAGGTGTGTGATCATTCATGAAACAAGTACTTTCAAAAGACAATATTTTTCTAAACGAACAAGCAGGCTCAAAAGAAGAAGCCATTAAAAAAGCGGGCGAGGTCCTAGTGGCAAACGGCTATGTCACAAGTGATTATGTTGACAAAATGTTTGAAAGAGAAAATATCTCATCTACATTTATGGGCAACGGGATTGCGATTCCTCATGGAACAGAGGATGCGAAAGCGGCTGTCCTTCATTCTGGGATTTCCATCATTCAAATTCCAGAAGGTGTTGAATACGGAGAAGGAAATATCGCCAAAGTTGTCTTTGGCATCGCTGGTAAAAACAACGAACACCTCGATATTCTTTCTCAAATTGCGATTGTCTGTTCAGAAGAAGAAAATGTAGAACGCATCATCCATGCAAAGGATCAGGATGAACTGATCGCCATCTTTAACGAGGTGAACTAACATGAAGGCACTTCATTTTGGAGCAGGAAATATCGGCAGAGGGTTTATCGGATCTTTGTTAAAAACATCAGGCTTTGAGCTTGTCTTTACCGATGTAAATGAAGCGGTCATCAACGAGCTGAATGAAAGAGGAGAATACACGGTTGAACTCGCAGCGCCAGGTCAAAAACAAGAAGTGGTCGGCCCTGTGACAGCGATCAATTCTGCACAAGACACAGCGGCATTAACAGAGGCCGTCGCATCAGCCGATTTAATTACAACAGCTGTTGGACCAGCCGTTTTGAAGATCATAGCTTCATCGATTGCTGAAGGATTAAAAGAGAAAAAGCCTGACCATATCATCAACATCGTGGCATGTGAAAATATGATTGGAGGCAGCTCTCATTTAAAAGAAGCCGTTTTCTCTCATTTAACAGAAGAGGAACAAGAAGCGTTGTCACAAACAGTTGGTTTTCCAAACGCTGCGGTAGACCGCATTGTTCCGATTCAGCACCATGAGGACATTCTGAAAGTATCAGTCGAGCCTTTTTTCGAGTGGGTCATTGATGAGACTGGCTTTATTGGTGACGTTCCTCAGATTGAAGGAGCAACCTTTGTAAAAGATTTGACGCCGTATATTGAGCGCAAACTCTTTACTGTCAACACAGGGCATGCACTAGCTGCTTATGTCGGGTATCAGCAAGGCGTTCAAACGATTAAAGAAGCCGTCGATACACCAGAGATTCGCCGAGTTATTGAAGGAGCACTTCATGAAACAGGCAGTTATTTAATCGACACATATGGCTTTCAGAAAGAAGAACATGATGCCTATATTCAAAAAATCATCAAACGATTCGAAAATGCTTTTATCTCCGACGAAGTCACTCGTGTCGCACGCTCTCCTCTTAGAAAGCTGGGAGCAGATGACCGTTTAATCGGTCCAGCGAAAAAGATCAAACAGCCAGTGTACTTAATCAAAGGCATCGCTGCAGCTCTCGCTTATGACTTTGCCGAAGACGAAGAAGCGGTTCGTTTGCAGGCATTAAGAAAAGAAAAAGGCATTGAAGGTGTGCTGGAAGAAGTATGTGGCCTCAAGCCAACAGACGATCTCTATCAAGCCATTCTGAAAGAAACAGCTCGATAATCAGAAAATCCCTTTCTAACGAGTGAAAGGGATTTTTTTATGACTTTTTTAATAGTTTTCCCCGCTTGACGATATATGATGTAAGGGGGAATTTGTATATGAAAAAGAAAACGTTTGCGTCAAGAAGTGTCTTTTTTCAATTAATGTCTGCCATTATCGTGATCACGATCTTAACCGGCGGACTTGTTGGGACAACGGGGTATTTGTTAGCGAAACATGTCTTAATTGATGCGGGGAAAGCAGATTTAAAGCACATCGTCAGCGGAGCAATGGCCACACTTGAACAGTTGAATGATCGTGTAGAGAAAAAAGAACTGACGCTTGAACAGGCGCAGGAACAAGCCCGTATTTACTTGAGCGGGCCTAAAAATGACAACGGGAAAGGGTACCAATTTCAAAAATCAGATTTTATCTATAAAAATAAAGGCTATCTCGTCGCATATGGAGCAGATTATTCCTCTCAAGTCCATCCTGTCAACGACATCGGCGTCATTCCAGATAACACGACCAATCGTGAAAAAATGGTCGCTGGAGCCAATGCAAAAGGCGAGGATACACACTATGTGACCTATCTAGATAAGGACGATGCCACCGGCGAAGAAAAGCAAAAGCTTGCCTATATGAGCCAGTTCACGCCATGGAATTGGAGTATCGGTATCGCCGTCTTCCAGGATGAATTTTATAAAGAATTAGAGCAGATGAAGCTCTATATGATGCTCATTACAGCAGGTGTCGCTCTTCTCGGTCTTGGCGTCTTTTATTTAGCTGCTCGAGGAAAAGTCAGACTGCTCAAACAAGTCACTGCTGCTTCAAAGGAAATTGCGGCGGGGAATATTGAACGCACGAGCTTAAAGGAAACAACGGATGAAATCGGACAGCTGGCAAAAGGCTTTAACCATATGTCAGGAGAGCTCAGAACACTGGTGAGCGGTTTACAGGAAACGAGCAGTCAGCTTGTTGAATCAGCAACAGATTTATCGGCAATATCTGAAGAAACCTCAGCCAGCAGTGAAGAAATTGGCCGAGCCATTGGCGACATATCGACCGGAACGCTTCATCAGGCATCTGACCTTGATGCAGCCAATCAACAAATGACCCAGTTCAATCAATCCATCGAAAATGTCAAAGAACAAAGCGATCAAATTAAACGAATCTCTGACCAATCGAGTCAATCATCGCAGCAGGGCCAGCAAATTGTTCAGAAATTAAAACAATCAAATGAACAATCAATTCAGGCGTCTAAAGGTATTAGAACAGGAATCGAGCAGTTAAGTATAAAAGTACAGGATATCTCTCAAATCACAGATACGATTGAAAGCATTTCAAATGAGACGAATTTACTGGCACTGAATGCAAGTATTGAGGCAGCACGGGCGGGAGAGCATGGCAAAGGCTTCTCAGTTGTGGCGAGTGAAGTGCGGAATTTAGCTGAACAGACAAAACAATCAGCCTTTCAAATTCAGCAAATGATTCAAGGCATTAAAGAAGAAACGACGGCAACAGCGGGCATCATGTCGAGCACAATGGATCGTTTTGCTGAGCTGGATGAAGCGGTTCATGCAACAGAACATGAATTCAATGCCATCTCTACGTTGATTTCACAAACCATCGTTGAAACAAACGCGATGGCAAAAGAGCTGAATGCATTGCTGGAGCAAAACGATCTCATCACAAAAGCGATGCAAGGCGCCGCCCATATTTCTCAAGAAAATGCCGCTGCGATCGAAGAGATCACCGCATCCACAGATGAACAAGTGACAGCCATCTCCAATGTGGCAAAAGCAGCAGAAAGACTCAATGAGCTTAGCATGCGATTGAATCAGGACATTGCGCGTTATCGTCTATAAATCATTTTGACTGTGTGTCTCGTATCAGGTACTATATAGTTAATCAAAACCTTGCTCACGCAATAAAAAGGAGTGTTTCGGTCATGAAAAAGAAAATATTGATGTTCTTACCATGTGGCTATGGATACTCCACTGCTGTTTTCTTTTAGAATAGATAGAAATTGGTGAAGTCTGTCTACATGAGGAAGAATCTAGCAGAAAAATCAAAGTGAGTGAGGGATATAACATGGAAAAAATCACGAGAAAAAACCCAGAAAGTATGCCGAAGCCCGTTGGTAACTATAGTCATATCACAAGAGTACCAAAGGGCGCGGGATTATTTGTTACATCGGGTCAAGTCGGAACAGATATGGATGGACAGGTACCATCAAGTTTAAACGACCAGGTAACCAATACGTTTGAAAATATCAAAAAAATCCTTGAATCAGAAGGATTGAACGAAGAGCATGTCATCAAGGTCAATATATGGGCAACGGAAGAAATCGACTGGGACCATCTATATCCTCAGTGGGATACGATCTTTAAAACAGCTTACCCATCAATGACGGTTGCTTATGTATCAGCTTTAGGATGGCCCGAGCTGAAAATTGAAATTGAGCTATGGTGCGCCGATATATGATCAAAAAAAAGAACAGTGCAAACTGTTCTTTTTTACTTGAATCGAAACCGCTTTGTCATCCATGCAGCGATCAACGTAAAGACGGTGTAGATGACGACCCAAATGAGAAAGGATTCATCCCCGCCAATGTATGTGTACATAAGAATGACGCTGGCTAACAGGACAATCAAAGTTGGCATCCAAACATTCTTCAAAAGCATTGTGCCAAAAATGCCAATCAGCACGGAAATAATGGGGAAGCCAAATACAACGAATAAGACAAAAACAGCCATATCACGAACTCCTTTTAACAAGTGATTACATCAAAACATATAAGACCGATGCAGCCATGTGCGGAACTGCAAAGATCATCAAAAGAAAAGCCGTATCAAGACGCCACATGCGGTGTTCTTTTGATTCAGAATGATAGGCTGCCCGCGTTTCTTCCCCGCTTGTCCAAGCCCCCATTAGAAGTCCAGACATCATGACGCCAATAATAGAGATTCCACCACTGATCCACCCTATCCACTCATGGTGCTGCAAAATAATAGCGGCACTGCAAATCACAATCATTGAGCAAACTCCGGCGATAAAGGCATGTTTTTTTCTCATACTGATTCACTTCCTTTAAAGAAGATTAGGAGGTGGCATCACATATTTCAATGAAATGCCCATCAGGATCAGCGACATAAGCGACGGTTTGACCCCATGGTTTCTTTGCGGGTTCTTTGATGATCGGAATCCCTTTTTCCTTCATTGATGCAATGGTTTGATCCACGTCATCCACAACAAACCCTATCTCAAACGTTTGAGAGGATTGATTTGCTTCAGGGACAGGTAATCCAAGTGCATCTTTGACATCCTGGCGTGAGTTAATTGACAATGTCACATCTCCAGTATCAAACTCAACATAGGATTCAACCCTGAGTTTCATAGGAAAGCCAAGTACATGTTGATAGAAATGAATACTTGCCTCAACATCGTTTACATATAGAATGGTATATTTCATTTTCATGTGAAAAACTCCTCTCTTCATATACGTGTCAAAAACGGAAAGGTTTCCCACTCATTGTACCACATAGGAGATAAAGCACTTTTTATTCCAAAAAAATCAATTTTTTTAGCGCAATAGTCTTGAAAAACAAAAAGTGGTGACATATGATAAAAATGTAAAAATGGAAAAATAGGGGGATCATACATGTTGAAAAAAATCATGGTGGCTGTCTTGTCATTAGGTCTTTTACTAAGCTTTACACAAGTCGACACCCACACTGCAGATGCAAAAACGGTCAAGTCCTACAAAAACTGCAAAGCACTGAACAAAGTCTATAAAGGCGGCGTGGCAAAAAGCAAAAACACGAAAAACAAAGGCGGCAAAACAAAGTACAAGCCGTATGTGTCAAAAGCACTTTACCAAAAAAATATGCGACTTGACCGTGATAAAGACGGCATTGCGTGTGAACGCTAAGCCAATGCAAAGAGACCTGTAACAAGGTCTTTTTTCTATGGGATCAAACTCGTCCCTTTGTGCCAGCTGCCTCTTTATATTAAAATAAAGATAGTTACAAAAAATGATACAAAGTGGGGTACTCAATTTGTCCATACAAGCTGATAAGAAAGACATCCGATTGATTGCCATTGATATGGATGGCACGCTGTTAAACAGTGAACACGTCATTCCAGAGGAAAATAAACAAGCCATTAAAGATGCTGAAGCAAAAGGGGTCCATGTGGTCATTAGCACAGGGCGGACGCTGATGACATGCCGAGAGCTGGTTGAGCCGCTTAAGCTGTCTTCTTACCTTGTGACAGCAAATGGAAGTGAAATCTGGGATTCAAACTTCCAGCTGATCGAACGAGATCTGCTGCATCCTGATCACGTCCAAATGATGTGGGATCTAAAAAATAGGTTCGAAACCGATTACTGGGCTTCCACTGTGGAGAAAGTGTGGAGAGGTGAATTCCCAGAACGAATTCATGACCATGAATGGTTGAAATTTGGCTTTGATATTCATGATGATGACGTTCGTGAGGAAGTACTTAATACATTGAAAGCAAATGAGCATCTAGAGATCACAAATTCAAGTCCGACCAATATCGAAGTCAATGCGGCAGGGATTAACAAAGCTGCGGCTCTTGCAAAGGTAGCAGAACGCATTGGCTGTACGATGGACAATGTCATGTCACTTGGCGACAGCCTAAATGATATGGCCATGATTCAAGAAGCCGGATTAGGAATTGCGATGGGAAATGCGCAAGAAGTGGTGAAAGAAGCCGCTGATTGGATTACAGCTCCTAACACAGAACACGGTGTAGCAAAAGCCATCCAACATTGGGTGCTATCTAAATAAAGAACATGATGAAAAAGCGAGAGGCGATATCCTCTCGCTTTTTTAATTTCTCCTAGTTCTATTGTTATGTTTTCTGACAATGTCATGTGCAATCTATCCAAAATTGATATAATCAATATAAATTCGAATATTCGGACTTTATATTCCGTTATTCGGAACAACAAGGAGGGATCCTATGTATCAAGTGGATATCAACTGTGATTTGGGAGAAAGCTTTGGTCAATACACAATCGGTGCGGACGAACAAATTCTTGAATATGTCACGTCAGCCAACATTGCTTGCGGTTTTCATGCAGGAGATCCAACGGTCATGAGAAAAACGGTCAGAATGGCGCTGGATAAAGGGGTCCAAATTGGTGCGCATCCAGGTTTGCAAGATTTGGTCGGCTTTGGCAGACGTCCAATGGCGATCTCGGCAGAGGAAGCCTATGATCTCGTCGTCTATCAAATTGGCGCTCTATCAGCCTTTCTCAAGGCAGAAGGCGGCACGATGCAGCATGTCAAGCCGCACGGCGCCCTTTACAACATGGTGGCTAAAAATACTGAATTATCTGAATCGATTGCAAAGGCTGTGTATCATGTCGATCCAAGTCTTGTGTTATTCGGTCTCTCAGGCAGTGAACTTGCGTTAGCAGGTGAGAGAATTGGCCTTCAAGTGGCTCATGAAGTATTTTCTGATCGGACCTATCAAGCAGACGGGACGCTGACATCTCGCCGCGAACCACATGCACTCATTGAAGATGATGAACGGGCAGTTCAGCAGGTCGTTCGTATGGTGCGAGAAGGGAAGGTTCGTACCGTTCAAGGGGAAGATATTTTGCTTAAAGCAGATACGGTCTGTATTCACGGAGACGGCAGTCATGCGCTTCAATTTGCCAAAACCATTACATCAAAACTAAAAGAAGCGAGTATTCATCTCAAAGCCTTTCAATAAAAATCGTCATCAAAGGGGGAAACAGCATGAAAAAAGAGGAAGTCAAGCACACGAAGGCACCAAAGGGGAATCGTTCTATGCTGATGGGCGCAGCCTTTTTAATGGCGACGTCCGCAATAGGACCGGGATTTTTAACACAAACGACTGTCTTTACACAGCAGCTTGCGGCTAGCTTTGGGTTTGTCATTCTCATCTCTATTTTGTTGGATATTTTTGCACAAACGAATGTATGGCGCATCATCGCCGTGTCAGAAAAGCGAGGTCAGGATATTGCGAATATGGTTCTGCCGGGGCTCGGTTATGTGCTGGCCTTTTTGATTGTCATTGGGGGACTTGCCTTTAACATCGGAAATATCGCTGGTGCTGGTCTCGGTTTTCAGGTCATCTTCGGAGTCGATCCGCGAATCGGAGCAGGGGTCAGTGCTGTCATTGCCATTCTGATCTTTGTGATCAAAGAGGCTGGAAAAGCGATGGACCGTTTCACACAGGTAGCAGGCTTTGTCATGATCGGCCTGATGCTGTATGTGGCGATTTCAACAGCACCGCCCGTTGGGGAAGCAGCACTCAGAACATTTGTCCCAGAAGAAATTGATATTCTATCGATTGTGACACTTGTCGGGGGGACAGTTGGCGGCTATATCGTTTTTGCTGGCGGACATCGTCTATTGGATGCTGGAATTAAAGGGAAGGATGCACTTCCTCAAGTGACAAAAAGCTCTGTTTTCGGCATCCTGATTACATCTGTGATGCGTGTCGCTTTATTTTTAGCCGTGCTAGGAGTGGTCTCAAAGGGTTTACAGATTGATCCAGCGAATCCGCCTGCTTCTGTATTCCAGTTAGCGTCTGGAAATGTTGGATATAAAATGTTCGGGATCATTATGTGGGCTGCGGCGATTACATCGGTTATTGGAGCGGCTTACACATCTGTTTCTTTCTTTAAAACCTTCTCGCCAAAAATTGAGCAAAATCAACGTGGCATTATCATCGGCTTTATTGCCCTCTCTACTATTTGTTTTATTACGATCGGACGACCTGTGAACATATTAGTTTTAGTTGGGGCGATCAATGCATTGATTTTACCTCTCGCACTTGGCACCTTGCTGGTTGCGGCCTATAAGAAAGAAATTGTCGGCGATTACCGTCATCCATTCTTTTTGACAGCGTCAGGTGCATTGGTTGTCATCATCATGGCTTTGATGGGCGGATATACCATTATGACTGAAATCCCGAAACTATGGAGTTGATTTGAATGAGTATTGATCAAACATATGAGCCTTCACAGATCAGAGAGTTGATTCGTAAAAAAGAAATCACAGGACCAACGGCGGGTTTAGCAGAGGGATATGCTCAAGCCAATTTAATGATCGTTAAAAAGGAACTTGCCTTTGACTTTCTTTTGTTTTGTCAGCGCAATCCGGCTGCATGCCCCTTGCTTGATGTACTGGAGCCGGGTGATCCAGTGCCGAGACGGTCGGCACCCCAAGCAGATATTCGTACGGACTTTCCTAAATACCGTATTTACCGAAAAGGGATTCTTCAAGAAGAGGTTTCAGATATCTCTGCTTATTGGGAGGATGATATGGTTGCCTTTCTCATCGGTTGCAGTTTTACGTTTGAGCATGCGCTCATGCTGAATGATATCCCTGTTCGCCATATTGAAAACGGTCATAACGTTCCGATGTATCAAACGAATATCTCTTGTGAAAGAGCAGGGGTATTTCATGGTCCGATGGTTGTCAGCATGAGGCCCATTCCGGCGCATCAGATTACAAGAAGTGTACAAGTGACGTCTAGATTCCCGTCAGTTCATGGCGGCCCCATCCATATAGGCGACCCAGCGATGATTGGAATTGCCAATGTGGATCAGCCGGACTTTGGAGAACCATCTGTGATCAAAGAAGGAGAAGTCCCGGTGTTTTGGGCATGTGGTGTGACGCCGCAGGCCATTGTCATGCATACAAAACCAGACATTGCGATTACCCATGCACCTGGGCATATGTTCATCACAGATCAAAGAGATCAACAGCTCGGTGTGCTTTAGAAAGAGAGGGATCCTCAAGTGGCATTTTCAACGATAAAAGATTTTATCACCTTCCACCCGCTAGGAGATGCAGCGATCGTTATCCAAGCAGGAGCAGACATATGTGAAGAGATTCATGAGCGTGTTGTGCAGCTGTTTTCGTGTATTGAGCAGCATCCTTTTGCCGGATATGTGGAAGCTGTTCAAGCCTTTACAAACGTGACTGTTTTTTACGAGCCTTATACTGTTCATCAATCTGCCCACCTTCAAAAAAAGGACTTGTCTCCGTATGAATGGGTGAAAAACTATATTGAAACACTTCTTGAAGAGAAATGGCAGGAGGGGGTTCAGTCGAAGCGCCGCATCGTCGATATTCCAGTCTGCTACGGGGGAGAGCTGGGACCTGATTTAGAAGAAGTCGCCCGGATCAATCGTTTAACACCTGAGGAAGTCGTGCGTATTCACACCGCAGGGACGTATCTTGTGTATATGATTGGATTTGCCCCGGGGTTTCCATTTTTAGGCGGGCTGTCTGAAAAGATCGCAGCCCCGCGCAGGGAAACACCGAGAATGTCCATTCCAAAAGGATCTGTCGGCATTGCGGGAAAGCAGACCGGCGTTTACCCCATTTCCACACCTGGCGGCTGGCAGCTCATTGGACAAACCCCGCTGCCACTCTTTTACCCAGACGAGAAAGTCCCAAGTCTATTGAGAGCAGGAGACGAGGTCAGATTTGTCCAAATGTCTGAAAAGGAATTTTTCAGCATGAAGGAGGCAGAACGTTGAGTATTCATGTCATCAAGTCAGGAATGTTCACAACCATTCAAGATAAAGGGCGGAAAGGCTATCAAAAGTATGGCGTCTTAACGAGCGGCGGCATGGACCCGCTCTCACTTAGAATTGCCAACATTCTCACAGGCAACGAGGAAAACGAAGCCGTACTGGAAATAACATTAATGGGGCCGGGTCCTGTGTTGACGTGTCAAAAGGATGAGCTTATTGCAGTGACTGGCGCTGATGTGGAAATCGACATCGATGGAGAGCCAGCCCCTTTATGGAAGCCGCTCTTTGTTCGATCAGGAAGCACGATCACCTTTGGTCCTTGTAAGAGAGGCTGCCGCGCTTACCTTGCTGTGGCAGGTGGATTCGATGTGGAGCCGGTCATGCAGAGCAAAAGCACCTATGTGAGAGCAGGAATCGGTGGACTGAATGGACGTCCGCTTGAAAAAGGGGACGTCCTGTCCATTGGAAAGCCTTCAATCGTAGCGGATCGATTGTCTGATAGGCTCAAAAGCGAAGTGAAACAGGCGGCGTACAGCGCACCCGATTGGACTGTAAGTCATACGCATTTTTTGCCGCTGCGGAAATCGCCCGTGATTCGGGTGCTGCCAGGGAGACATCTTTCTTTTTTTCAAGAAATATCTCAACACACCTTTTTCGAACAGCCTTACCAAGTCACGCCTCAATCAGATCGCATGGGCTGCCGCTTGAAGGGGGAGCCGGTTCATTTAAAAGAAAAGCTTGAATTGATTTCAGAAGCGGTTGCCTTTGGTTCTATTCAAATTCCTCCTGACGGCCAGCCGATTATTCTGCTGGCAGATAGGCAAACAACAGGCGGATACCCGCGTATTGGAGAAGTAGCGACGGTAGATCTGCCGCTCATTGCACAAGCGATGCCTGGGGCGAATCTGTATTTTAAGCGAATCGATCATCAGGACGCAGAGCAGGCGCTATTTAAGCAAGAAGCAGAATTGAAGGAGCTGGCTGCCAGAATCAAGCTGGAAGCATTCGTTTAGAAAAGGGGATGGACATGCAAAATACAAATAAAACCGTGGTGAAATCAATGGAGATTTTGCGGCTGTTTATCGCTCGTGACCAATTAACGTTAAATGAAATGATCGAGCTCTCCGGCATGCCCAAAACGTCTGTGCACCGAATGGCAAGCTCGTTAGCCGATATGGGATTATTAGAAAAACATGATTCAGGTGTTTATCGTTTAGGCCTGATGTTTCTTGAATACGGTCAGCTTGTGGCGGACCGCCTTGATATTCGGAGAATTGCAAGACCATTTATGGAAGGCTTGCGGGATGAAGTGAGAGAAGCTGTACAGCTCATTGTTCGTGAAGGAGACGAAGCCATTTACGTGGATAAAATCGAAGGGACGCAGCCTGTTCGTCTCTACACCGCCGTCGGCAGGCGCTCTCCCCTATATGCGGGTGCTTGTGCAAGAAGTATTCTCTCCTTTTTACCAGAGCGCGAGAGACTCGCTTATATTGATTCGATTGAGCTAGGGAAAATCGGAATCGGGACCATTACAGATAAAGAGGTTCTTCGAAACATACTGGATGAATCAAATGAAAGGGGCTATACGTTAAGCTATTCGGAGCTTGAAAACTATACCGCTGCGGTTGGAGCCCCTATTTTCAATCACCTTGGAGAAGTCGCAGCAGGTATTAGCATTGCAGGGTTTGAAGCAGGCTATCAAAAGGAACGCCTTCCATATTTAATTGAGCAGGTCAAAAAAGCCGCGAGTGGTATCTCTAGAGAGTTAGGCTTTCATCTAAACAAATAAAAAGCCAATGACCGTTAAGATCATTGGCTTTTCGCGTTCAGTTTATTAGAAAGTTTTTCCTAAAGCTTTTGCACGTTCGATCGCATCTGCTTTAATTTGCTCTGCTTTCGCAGGTTCAGCATTGTGACCTTCAACGATAAGACCTTCGAAGGAAGGAATTCCGAAGAAGCTCGCAATTGTACCAAGGTAACGGTGGCCTGCTTCAAGTTCAGCAGCAGGACCTTCAGAGTAGTATCCGCCACGTGCTTGGATGTGTAGAGCTTTTTTGTCTGTTAATAATCCAACAGGACCTTGCTCAGTGTATTTGAATGTTTTACCAGCTACAGCAACAGAGTCGATGTATGCTTTAAGAACTGGTGGGAATGAGAAGTTCCAAAGTGGTGAAACAAATACATATTTATCAGCAGAAACGAATTGATCGCTTAATTCGTTTAGGCGAGCAACTTTCGCTTGCTCTTCAGCTGAAAGTGTATCGAAGCCAGCACCTGATTGCAGCTTGCCCCAGCCAGCGAATACATCTGCATCAATGTGAGGGATGTTTTCTTTGTACAAATCGATATGTACAACCTCGTCACTTGGGTTTGCTTCCTTATAAGATTCGATAAATGCTTTAGCAGTAGCCATACTGTAAGAAACTGTTTCATCATGCGGATGTGCAGTGATGTATAAAACTTTTGCCATGTTCATTCAATCCTTTCTGTTTCAGTGTTTTTTTTAGTGTATCCCAAAGATACACTGAATATGTGGCATCTTTAATCATATTGGAATGCTATGAAAAAGATGTAACAAGCACAGTTACATAAAAACTGATATTTTCATTGTAATCACAATGTAGTTTGAAGTCAAGGTATAAAGTCTCGAAATCAAGATAAAAAGTTTGTAAATTTTTCTGAAACGCTTGGAGATACGGATTTCATCATAAAAACCTACTCCTATTGAACAAAAAAACAGTCGATCTCACAAGTAAAGAGTTTGTAAAGACGTCTCATGAAAAAAAGATGAATGCCCCTAAGCCATCTGCTACAAGCATCTGTTCTCCGATTTCGTATATATAAGAGAAGGCAGGAGAGAGTGAGGGATAAGAGTGGGACGATCCTATGTTGCGATTGGAGATTCCTTAACAGTGGGAGTGGGGGCACGTTTATTTGGCGGAGGCTTCGCTGAGCGGTATCAATGGATGCTTGAAAAAAAGACACAGGCGTCAGTCGAGCTCTCCGTATTTGCAAAGTCAGGGTTAACGACGGATCAGATTTTACAGCTGTTCAAACGATCTGATGTGAGGCGTGCTATTGCACCAGCTGACATCATCACCATCACAGGCTGCGGGAATGACCTTGTTCAAGCTGTTCAGCAGTATGAAGAGGGTGAAGATGAAAAGAAATTGCTGCAAGCGACCTTGCATTGCCAAGCGAATTTTAGCAAGATGATTCAAGAAATCGCTCATACCAAAAGAGGGCAGCAGCCCTATTGCGTGTATCTCATGAATTTATATAATCCTTTTCCGCAAATACCAATAGCGGGGCGGTGGCTTCAGCAATACAATCATCAGCTTCGCTTGCTTGCTGCAAATCCGCATGTAGAGGTTGTGGATGTGTACCGGGCGTTTGAGGGACATGAAAGAGAGTACTTATCGATTGATCAATTTCATCCAAACCATAAAGGATATGAAGTGATGGCAAAAGCATTGTTTCAACAATCCTGTAAACAACTGTAATCCGTTGGGGTTGCAGTTTTTTTCATCCTTTTCAATAAATGACGGTTTCGATATGATAAAAGAAACGAAGGCGAAAGAGGTGTGCAGGCATGGAGGAGATCAGTGCATATTTTCATGAAATGACAGGAACCGCTTATGAAGTAGGAAAGCAGCAGGCTGTCTGGCTTAAGGAGAACCCGTTGCTACAGACACAATATATTCGAACAGAACCGCTAGAAAAAGAGGCTGTGAAGGAAACGAAGCAGCTGATGCGCCCTTATCTTCCTCAGTTAGAAGAAGAGATTGCTGGATTTTGTGATGAACTGCAATTAGATGAGCGTTATTTGACCTTTTTCTATTCATCTCATCTTCAGCCAGGCTGTTCCCACTGCGTGAGGCAGGGGAATATGGCGGCCGGTCAACAAACGGTCATGCTGCGTAACTATGATTTCTCCCCGATATTTGATGATATGCGTCTTGTGACGACACATGTGAAGGGCTTGGCATGTCATACAGGCTCGTCGCTGCTCTTGTTTGGCAGATCTGATGGGATGAATGAGCATGGTCTTTCTGTCACATTCTCTGCTTGTGGTCCGCCGGTTGGAAATGAAGCCGGTTTAAAGGCTCCAGCAGTTGCCGGTTTGCAAGTGTATCATGTGATTCGATCTGTTCTGGAAAACTGTAGAACGGTTGAGGAAGCTATTCACTCTATTCAGGAAATGCCCGTTGCCTCAAATGTTCACCTCATGCTTGCCGATCGAAAAGGAGAAGCGGCTGTGATTGAAATCATTGATGGTCGCAAAATGGTCAGAAGACCGGAGGCAGGTTATATTGCAGCCACAAATCATCCGATTGCTGATCAAACAGCAAAAGGGATGACAAAACATCATTCTATTGTCAGATACGACATGTTAATGAAGGCTTTAGAACAACGACGACCAAGTGATTCTCTTGCTAAGCTGTTCCAGACAGAATATCCTGATGGTCTGGCTGTGCACAATTATGAGGAGCTGTTCGGAACAATGCGAACCGTCATCTTCCGCCCGGAAGAAGGAACGATGGATTATTGCTTTGGCTCTCCAGTATACAACCCGACGTATTCTTTAAAAGCTGGGGGTTCACTGCCTTTTCATGAACAAAAGGTTCAATTTCATCAAAAGGATCATGGACCGTCATTTTGGAGAAACGTATGATCGGACGTTGTATTTAATTTTGTCAAAGCCCATTTGCCAAAGTCAGATCAACTTAAGATTGCATCGTTTGTTGAAAGCGTTTTATATTAAGGTGTGACAATAGACCTATTTTTGCAGAAGGAGGCATTTCATGTACATAACGGCACGAGAACAGAAGATCATCAAATACATCATTCAGCAAAATCGTTATGTCACCATTCGTGAGATAGCCGATTCTGTTCAGGTGAGTACAAGAACGATTCATAGAGAACTAAAATCGATCAAACCCATATTAAAGAATTATGATCTTTCACTAGATAAACAGCCGGGGAAAGGCTTGAAGGCAGTCGGTGAACAGGAGGATAAACAGCGGCTTCTTGCTCATATGTCAAATGAGGATCAAATTGAATATAGCTCTGACGAACGGAAGCTCTTAATCCTTTGTGCATTGCTTGAAGCAAAGGAACCGGTGAAATTATATACACTCGCAGCCGATTTGCAGGTAACAAATGCGACCATCAGCTATGATTTAGATGAACTGACGGAGTGGATCGCTCCTTACGGTTTGCAGTTGATCCGAAAACGCGGGTATGGCATTGAATTAAAAGGACCGGAGGAAGCTAAACGAAAGATTGTCGGCAATCTGATTGTCGACCGGCTCGATATTCAATTATTTTTAGAAACAATTGAAATGAATATCAAGCATCGAACGAAAGCGACGGAAAAGGTGTTTGGCGTTGTCAGCAGAGGGCAGCTGCTTAAGGTAGAAAGACTGCTCTTTCATTTGAAAAATAGACTGTCACTCTCTTTATCTGATAGTGCCTATATTGCGCTTGTCGTTCACTTAACCTATGCCATTGAACGGATTCAGCTTGGCGAAACCATTCGAATGGAAGAGGAAGAGCTGCTTGAACTAAAGCGGACGAAAGAATTTGAATCATCCCTGCGAATCGCAAGAGCACTTGAACGCATGTTTAATGTGGAGATCCCTGAAGCAGAGGTCGGTTATATGACCATCCACCTGCGCAGTGCCAATCGCAGCTTTGGGGCAGAATACCGTATTGATGAGATCGAGCTGGATATAGCGATCAGAACGAAGAAGCTCATTGATTTTATTTCAAATAAAACCGGCTACCATTTAAATGAAAATGATTCATTGTATGAGGGACTCGTGTCTCATCTTGAACCTGCCATGAACCGTTTAAAGGAAAAGATGAGAATCTATAATCCGCTCACACAACAAATTAAAAAGGACTACTTTTTGCTTTTTATGGCGATTGAAGAAGGAGTCGAGCGTTTCTTTCCAGAGATTGAATTTCCAGAGGATGAAATTGCCTTTATAGTGCTTCACTTTGGCTCAGTGCTTGAAATCAAAAAAGAAGAAACGAACATTCATGCATTGGTCGTTTGCTCAAGCGGCATCGGTTCGTCCAAAATGCTCGCTTCTCGTTTAAAAAAGGAATTGCCAGAAATCGCCGAATTCGATCTATCGTCTTTGATGGAGCTAAAAGAAATCGATGCATCAAGCTATGACATGATTGTATCGACTGTTCCGATCCCATATGACCATATCGATTACATCATGGTCAGTCCGCTCCTAAACGAGGATGACGCTATGCGTGTGAAGGCTCATATTAAACGAAAGATTCCTTATATGATTGAGAAAAAAAGGTTGAAAGAAGCTGCCAAAAAAACGGTACAAGAATCCGTTAATATGATGGCGGTTGCAGAAAAAGTGACGAATTACATGTCTGTGATTCGCAGCATCTTGTCCCATTTTACCATCGAAAATAGAGAGACGCTGCCGCAGCATGAGGCAACAATCAGGCAGCTGCTTCGTCAGCTTGAAGAAGAAGGATCTATCACACATGCGGATGATGTAGCGAGCGGCTTACTGGAACGTGAACAGCAAGGCGGTTTAGGCATACCTGGTACCGAGTTTGCTCTTTTTCATTTAAAGCATGAATTCATCAAGGAACCAATCTTTCATATTTATGATCTTGATCAGGCATATGAGGTCAAAAGCATGGATGGCGGGCAGCAAATGATGTCACGAATGCTTATGATGCTGGCGCCGCAAAAGCTTGGCAAGGAAGGGTCTGAAATGTTTAGTCTGATCAGTTCATCCATCATTGAAAGTGAGGAAAGCATGGTGCTTTATGGACAAGGATCAAAGGAAGAGATTGAACAGAAATTGCATCAGCTGTTCTATCAATTTGTAAAAGAAGCAAAATGGTAAGAAAAAAAGCCGAGAGCTTATTCGCTTCTCGGCTTTTTGGCTGTGACACAGACAGCAAGTGTTGGACGAATTTCCTCATACTCAACAGAAAAATGGTCAAACCCCGCAAACTGTAAGTCATTCAATATGTTTTCACCCATCTCTTTTGTCCGGCTGGCGTCAGCACTTTTTTCTCTTGGCTGCATCACAATGACGAGTTTCCCGCCTGGTTTCAACGTGTGATAAAGGTTGAGTAGGCCAGTCTTTGGATCATCCCAAATCGTAAAGTTGTTGACAGACAGTACTTTGTCATACTGCTCTCCGGGCAAGCGTGTTTTCTCGATTTTCCCTACATATAGCCGGACCTGTTTGTCTTTTGACCGTTTGCTGACGCGGGACTGTGCTTGCTCCTGCATGGTGGCGGAGGCATCTAGACCATCAATGTGAAGATCTTCATAATGCTTAAGCATATGTTTGATGCTGTAGCCGGGCCCATAGCCGATTTCCAAAATGTTTTCACTATCTGTCAGATCTAAGTGCTGGATGGCCCACTGATTCAATGCTTTATTTTCATTTGCCATAATGAAGCCTGCGATGCTTCCGAGCCAGCCTTTTGGTCTGCTAAAGGTTTTCGAAATGGTTGACAGCATTTGAGAACGCTCCTTTTTTAATGATCATGTAACCGATTTTCCCCATCTTGAAACATGCCGATTTACAAAACGCATCTGTGCAGTTTAGGGATGTTTGAGTAAAAAAAAGAGGTGGTAATGAAAGGATACATCAACAAATCAAGGAGGAGCTTACACATGGATTTACGTGAATACTTAACAAATGGCATTCCGCGCCAAACACAGGATCAGCAGCCAGGCAGTGAAAGAGAAATGAATCCTGCGCCGATCTTTGAGGATGAATCATATCAAGGGTCTGGCAAGCTCAAAGGGAAAGTCGCACTGATTACAGGCGGAGATAGTGGAATTGGACGTGCTGTATCTGTTGCCTATGCAAAAGAAGGTGCACACGTCGCCATTGTGTACTTAAATGAACATGAGGATGCAAAGGATACGCAAAAGCGCGTAGAACAGGAAGGCGTTAAATGTTTAACGATTGCAGGAGATGTCGGTGACGAAGCCTTTTGCGAGAAAGCGGTAGAAAAAACAGTTGAAGCCTTTGGGCAATTAGATATTTTAGTGAATAATGCGGCTGAACAGCATCCGAAAGAACGGATTCAAGATATTTCTAGTGAACAGCTTCACCAAACCTTTAGAACCAACTTCTATTCTTATTTTTATTTTACGAAGAAAGCACTGGATTACTTAAAACCGGGAAGTACAATTATTAATACAACATCCATTAACCCATATCGAGGCAACAAAGTGCTGATTGATTATACGGCGACAAAAGGGGCCATCAACGGCTTTACACGTTCTATGGCACAGTCGCTTGTGAAAGATGGGATTCGGGTGAACGGTGTAGCGCCAGGTCCAATTTGGACGCCGCTCATTCCATCTACATTTGATGAGGATAGTGTGGAAAGCTTCGGGGCAGAAACCCCAATGGGAAGACCAGGACAGCCTGTAGAGCATGTCGGCTGCTATGTGCTGCTTGCTTCTGACGAATCGTCTTATATGACAGGACAAACACTTCACGTCAACGGCGGTTCCTTTATGAATACATGATCAATAGCGCCACCGCCCAGCATTGATTGGGCGGTGTGTTTAGTATTTCTTGCGATTCTTCTGCACAGATGAGACAGACCATACGATAATGCCCACAACAACTGCCGCAATGACAAGTGAACTTAAATGGAACATCGTTTCATGATGCATGTTCAACTTCTCCCTTCATTGAGCCTGTTTTCTATAGCATCAGCCAGAAGATCTCTTTTTATGAATAACACATTTCTTTGTTTAACGAATGGGTTGTCGTGGAAACCTAAGAGTACGGATGAAATTTGAAGGAGTGAAACGATATGTCACAAGAAGAATTAAAACAAAAGGTACTCAATCTATTAGATGAACAAAAGGTCGGAACACTGGCGACCGTTGAACAGGATAAGCCGCATACTCGCTACATGACTTTTTTCCATGAGGAACTGACATTATATACACCAACAAGTAAAGAAACACATAAAGCAGACGAAATTGAAAAAAATCCGAATGTCCATATTCTCATTGGATATTCAGGCGAAGGATTCGGTGATACTTATGCAGAGATTGCAGGCACCGCAACATTAACCGATGATCGGGAACTGATCGACCGCCTTTGGTCTGATGAGATGGAGAAATGGTTTAAAGGAAAAGATGATCCAAACCTAGTGATTCTGAAGATTGATCCAACTTCCATTCGTTATATGAATGAAGGAAGCCGTACACCAGCAGAATTACCACTTTAACACTTGCATAATCTGGGGGAATGTGTTATAGTTTTATATTAAGTGTTGAAATAAGCAAATAAATAAAGAAAGTAAACTTTCTTTTTTCTATGACATAATGAGAAGCAATAGAGCTTCTACTAGATAAGAACGAGACGCTGTCAAAGCGAACAAACTTATTCTTTTCCTTCTGCACCCGCCCCCTATAAAAGCGGAAGAGTGGAAAAAAGACGTTTTGATTTACAATTCACACTGGCACGGCTTCGGAGCCGTAAGGACGAATGAGAGGTAGGGCTTTCGTTGTCTTGTTATCCAGAACTTCCATGGCGTTTACTTTCAAACGTAGGTTCACTCGGAACACATATGACACACTGATATGATCGAATCTTAATTCATACACTCCGTAACGGAGATCACACATTGATTATTTATTTGCATGAAAAGAGCAAGGAAAAGGCTGCCATCTATTTGGCAGCCTTTTTCATTGGGTTCATTTCATGATCACTCACTTCTTCCTTTCTTCTGATAACGCCAAATCCGCCCGATAAAAAAGAACATCACCGCAAACAAAATAGAAAAGACGAACATGTCCAAGAGTGTCACGCCTCTATTTAGGTGCACAATGCCAAACCAAACCCATTGCAGAACAAAAGAGATAGCAAAATAACTGATGGATTCTTTCATGATTTTCCCCATTTCACTTATTTTTTTGACCTTTTAGCCACAACATCCAAATGAAGAAGGAAGCAATGACACACGTAAGCAAAGTGATGGGCGGCAAGGTATGCCAGCTAGTCAGCCCCTTTACAAAACACATATAAAAAAAGAAAATGGAAATGGATACGAGCACCCATTGCTTGAACCAACGAGGAACACGCAGCCAAGCCGCTAGAAAGATAGAAGATAGCTTATCCAATGAGAAAAACTCCTTTTTTGAATCTGATTGGATTTTATCGCAAACAACAAAGTTTGTAAAATATGGAACTGAAAGGATGGAATGGTATTCTTCTAGCATGAAACATTCGCTGCACTGACGTATAAGATAAAGGAACCTCATGAAAGAAGCGATCAAGTGAAAAGAATACCAGTGATATTTTCCTCAGGTATATTGTCTTCTTTATTCCAGCTATCATTATTAGTGTCTTGGTGTGGAACCATTACCGATATTTGTCAACCGGGAAAGTAACAGAGTATGACGTCAAACGAATTTTTACATTTGATGAAAGAAAAGCGAGTGGTGAGTGCTGTATCAAAAGACCAGCAGCTCCATTTTGCAATGTATGATCCTCATTCAGGAAAAAGAATCAGTGAATGGACCACAGCAAGCGATCCGTTTAATGAAATGTGGTCATCCATTCAAGGAAACAATCTCTTACTTGCTTTAAAGAATAAAGACGGGCAACTGGTGATCGAGAAACTAACTCCAAGCGGAGAAAAGAAAGAGCTCGTTCAACAAAAAATAGAGATCCCCTCATTTTTAAAAACGAATACATATCAATGGAATGGACAGCTCGTGTTTACAGGAGAAATGGAAGGATTCAGCGTGTAGAAAAAGGGCTAAAACGAATTTCGTTTTAGCCCTTTTTGATTAAGCTTTAGTATCATACTGGCGGAGCACCTTATCATAGGCGAAGTTACCGAAAGGAATGAACGCCGCAAAAAAACCAGCGATGGACCATTTCAAATGCCAGCGAACTTTAAAAGTCACATATGCCAAAACAAGCATATAGATGACAAACAATGCGCCATGAAGAGAGCCTACAATGGTGACTGCCATCGGAATATCCGCAAAATATTTCAGAGGCATGGCAATTAAAAGAAGGGTTAAAAGAGACATACCCTCAATAAAACCCGCCTGTCGAAGACGGCTAATACTTGTATGCATATACAAATCCTCCTGTATAAAAGCTAGTTTCTCATCTTCTAATATAAACGAAAGATCGTCTGGACATGCTGAAATCTACGAAAAATTCAAAATATGTTCATGTAATGCTTAAAAAATGGAAAAAAGGAAAAATCACTTAATCCTTATTTGTTTCAGAGAGTACTTGCTTTAAGTGCATCACATCATGTAACAAATGATTCGTCATCGCTTGAACGGCTTCTGTGGAGCGGCGCTCTTTCATTTCAGAATAAATGGCCGCATGCTCTTTTTGAATCGTCTCAGCACGCGCTCCGCCGCTAAAATGAAAGATACGGCAAAAATGAATGAGTGCATTCACATGATTCAATTGTTTACATAAGCGGTGATTGTGACTCGCTAGAATAATTTTTTGATGAAAGGCTTCATGTAACTGGACGATCTCTTTAGATGGCAGCTGCTGCTTGATTGCTTCGTCTGCCTGCGTGAGGACCTGCTCAATATCATCAAGCTCTCTTTGCGCGGCTTCCTTGCATGCAAGCTCAACAGCTAGCGTTTCTAGGGCGGTTCGAACTTGATAAAGCTCCTCGACATCTTTTTCCGTTAACGTATAGACAGAGTAGCCTGACCGATGATCAGCGATCAAGAGCTCATCTTTTTCTAAAAGCCTCATCGCCTCTCTAACCGGTGATCGGCTTACACCAAATTGTTTGGCAAGCTGTGTCTCATTGATGCGTTCCCCTGGCTGAAACTGCCCATCAAATATCATTTGCTTCAGCTGTTCATAAAATTGCATATGGTATGGTGCTGGTCTTTCCATCTCGAATGAATTCATCCCGTCATTCCCTCATTTACACATCATCTTTTGTCTCATGTTATCCAAGTTTTTCCCTCTAGGCAAGCCTGCATCGGAAAAGTCAATATCGTACAATTCAAGAGAAAAAGGGTGTGCTACACTAATGATCAGTTCAGTGAAAGAGGGGATCGACATGAAAACACAAGAAGAACGAACGGTACATTTTGATCAGGACTTGCAAATAGAGGCGTATCGCTTTCATGGCATCATGCAAAAGTTCCCGAATCATTTTCATACATACTATGTGATTGGATTTATTGAGGACGGTCAAAGACGTTTGATCTGCCAAAATGAAGAATACATCATTGAAAAGGGAGACATCCTTCTTTTCAATCCATATGACAATCACGCATGCGAGCAGATTGATCACAGGACACTAGATTATCGTTGTTTAAATATAGAAGCAGATGTCATAGAGAAAATGTTTCAGCACAAGCCGCATTTTAAAGCCCCTGTGTTTTCACAAAGTGAACTGACAAAGCCATTATATGATCTTCATCAAATGATCACAGAAGAAGCTCCAGCTTTGAATAAACAGGAAACGTTTTATTTCTTTATGAAGCAGCTGATTGAAGCCTATGCTGATACATCAGAGGAAAAAGCGTCAGCAGCGCATGCCGCCGAACAGAAAGTCCAAGATGTACAGCAATATATTGAAACATACCGCACGGAAAATATATCGTTGGACGACTTAGGAGAGCTTGTGTCCATGAACAAATACTCTCTTCTGCGTGCTTTTACAAAGTACAGAGGGATCACGCCATATCGTTATTTACAGACAGTGAGAGTGAATTATGCGAAAGAACTTCTCTCACGAGGAGTAAAGCCTGTAGATGCGGCAGTCTCCGCTGGTTTTTCTGATCAAAGTCACTTGAGTCATTTCTTTTCAGAATTTATTGGGCTCACCCCAGGGCAATATCAGCAAATTTTTGCAAAGCAGGTAACAGCAGATGAAAAATAAACAGCTGCTTGGTCATCTAGCGGCCATGTTCACTATTTTTCTATGGGGCTCGACCTTTATCTCAACCAAAATATTGTTAACGGCTTTTTCTCCAACAGAAATATTATTTTTTCGCTTTTTTATTGGATATCTGGCTCTGATGATGATCTACCCGGTCACCATGAAGGTGCAGCGTAAAAAGCATGAAGCGATGTTTGCGCTCGCAGGATTATGCGGTGTGGTCTTATACTATTTTTTAGAAAATGTCGCACTCACCTATACGTTCGCTTCGAATGCAGGTGTCATCAGCTCAGTTGTACCATTCTTCTCATTTTTATTGGCTTATTTTTTATTGAAAGATGAGCCTTTGCACCGCCGGTTTTTCATAGGCTTTTTCATCGCGATGACAGGAATTGTACTGATTAGCTTTAATGGAATGACGACGTTCCAATTGAATCCAATCGGTGATGTGCTAGCATTAACGGCGACCATTGTCTGGGCCTTCTATTCTATTTTATCGAAAATGATCAACCAATATGGATACCATATCATTCAAGTGACGAGGCGTGTCTTTTTTTACGGCTTGCTTTGGATGCTTCCCCTGATCTGGCATTTTAAGATTCGTTTAGACTGGGAGCGATTGACGAACCCGTCGTTTGCCTTTCACTTGCTGTTTTTAGGCCTGTTCGCATCTGCCATTTGTTTTCTAACATGGAGCTTTTCGGTGAAAACGCTCGGTGTGGTGAAATCGAGTGTGTATATTTATGGCGTTCCTATTATTACAATGGTCATTTCAATGATCGTTCTTCATGAGAGATTGACCCTCATGTCTGTACTTGGAACGGCACTGACCTTAGGAGGACTGCTGCTTTCAGATAAAAAAGATGCGGGGAGGAAGAAACAGAAACCCTCGATGCTTTTCCAGGATAAACAGGCGCTTTGATCAAAAAAGCGTCTTTTGTCCATTGAAAGAACATGAACGCTCTAGTAAACTCAAATTTAAACGGTCGACGGTCGACCGATGATAAAGGGGGAGAAATGAATGAAGCATGTTTCAATTGCGGCGATACCAGGTGACGGGGTTGGGAAGGAAGTTGTACCTGAAGCCATACGAGTATTGAAAGCGGTGTCAGAAGTACATGGCGGTCTGTCTTTTACCTTTCAGGATTTTCCGTGGAGCTGTGAATATTATTTAGAGCATGGCGAGATGATGCCAAAGGATGGATTACATCAACTGAAAGCCTTTGACAGCATTTTCTTAGGGGCTGTCGGAGATGCCAATTTAATGCCGGATCACGTATCGCTTTGGGGATTGCTCATTAAGATTAGACGTGAATTTGAGCAGGTGATTAACGTTAGACCTGCAAAACAGCTGAATGGTATACGTTCACCGCTTGCTCAGCCAAAGGATTTCGACCTTCTAGTTGTCAGAGAAAACGGTGAAGGTGAATATAGTGAAATTGGAGGCCGTATTTATCAAGGGGAAGATCAGCTTGCTGTTCAAAATGCGGTGTTCTCAAGAAAAGGGACAGAGCGTGCGATGCGTTTTGCCTTTCAATTAGCAGAAAAAAGGAGAAAGCATGTGACGAGTGCAACCAAATCGAATGGGATCGTCCATACCATGCCTTTTTGGGATGAAGTGTTTCAAGACGTAGCAAAGGATTATCCAGAGGTGGCAGCAGACTCTCAGCACATTGATGCGCTCTCAGCCTTTTTTGTAACAAGACCAGAAAAATTCGATGTGATTGTTGCCAGTAATTTGTTTGGTGATATTTTGACAGATCTTGGGGCAGCCATTATGGGAAGTATTGGCGTAGCGCCTGCCGCCAACATCAATGTAAATGGCAAGTACCCATCCATGTTTGAGCCTGTACACGGATCAGCTCCAGACATTGCGGGAAAAGGAATCGCCAACCCAATCGGTCAAATTTGGACTGCTAAGCTGATGCTTGATCATTTCGGAGAGGAAGAGCTGGGTACGCACCTTCTCAGCACCATCGAATCAGTCACAGCAGACGGCTTTTTAACAGCGGACATCGGCGGATCCTATCAAACACAAGAAGTCACAAACGAAATCATCAAACGATTGAAGAAATAATCCGTCATTAGAACCGCATCTCCACGTCTGCTATAATAAAAGGATGGATAGAAGAAAGAGATGTGAAATCTAGTGTCAAAAACAGTTGTATTAGCAGAGAAACCTTCAGTAGGACGTGACCTTGCGCGTGTGCTGAAGTGTCATAAAAAAGGAAATGGTTTTTTAGAAGGAGATCAATACATTGTGACATGGGCGCTTGGCCATTTGGTCACACTGGCTGATCCAGAAGGCTACGGAAAAGAATTTCAATCCTGGCGTTTAGAGGATTTACCAATCATTCCAGAGCCGCTTAAGCTTGTGGTGATGAAAAAGACAGGAAAACAATTCCAAGCAGTGAAAGCGCAGCTTGCGAGAAAAGATGTCAAAGACATTGTCATTGCAACAGATGCTGGACGTGAAGGGGAGCTTGTCGCAAGATGGATTCTTGAAAAAGCACATGTGAAAAAGCCCTTGAAACGACTATGGATCTCATCTGTCACGGACAAAGCCATTCAAGAAGGCTTCAAACGATTAAAAGACGGCAGAGAATACGATAACCTGTATCGCTCAGCAGTTGCACGTGCAGAAGCAGACTGGATTGTCGGCATCAATGCAACAAGAGCGCTGACAACCAAGTTCAATGCACAGCTTTCCTGCGGACGGGTGCAAACACCAACGATTGCCATGATCGCCAAACGAGAAGAAGACATTCAGCAATTTCAGCCGAAGCCGTTCTATGGATTGATTGCACAAGTAGATGGACTGACTTTGACCTGGCAGGATGCCAAAACAAAGCAAAACCGGACATTCCAAGAGAATGTGATCAAAGAGCGCTTGGCAGCATGCGAAGGAAAACCAGCAGTGGTTGATGCGTTGAAAAAAACAGGGAAAAAAGCTTTTGCACCGGGCCTGTACGATCTGACTGAATTACAGCGTGATGCGCATAAACGCTATGGCTTCTCAGCAAAAGAAACATTATCTACGCTTCAGCGATTGTATGAGCAGCATAAGCTCGTGACATATCCACGTACAGATTCACGGTTTATTTCAGCGGATATCGTTCCTACATTAAAAGATCGTTTAAAAGGAATGAACGTTAGACCGTATGCGCAGCATGTGAACCGGATTTTACAATCAGGTGTTAAAGCGCACAAAGGCTTCGTCAATGATGCAAAAGTGTCAGATCACCATGCGATCATTCCAACCGAGGAAGAGCTGTATCCAGGTGCATTAAGTGATAAAGAGCGTAAATTATATGACCTTATTGCCAAACGATTCCTTGCGGTACTCATGAATCCTTTTGAGTACGAAGAAACAACGGTTATCGCCAAAATAGGCAGTGAAACGTTCACAGCAAAAGGGAAAATCGTGCAATCAGCTGGCTGGAAAGCCGTGTACGATGATTCCTATGAAGAAGAGGAATCAGCCGAGGTGGATCAACATTTGCCGCTGCTTTCAGAAGGACAGTCACTAGACGTACGACAGCTGAAAGAAACAAGAGGAGAAACGAAACCTCCTGCACGTTTTAATGAAGCGACCCTATTATCTGCCATGGAAAACCCAGCGGCATTTATGCAGAAAGAGGAAAAAGACTTAGTGAAAACCCTTGGTGAAACAGGTGGTCTAGGGACAGTAGCAACAAGAGCAGATATTATTGAAAAGCTGTTCAATAGCTTCCTAATCGAGAAAAAGGGCAAAGACATCTTCATCACATCGAAAGGAAAGCAGCTGCTCTCTTTAGTGCCCGAAGACTTAAAGTCTCCTGCGTTAACAGCGGAATGGGAACAAAAGCTTTCTAAAATCGCAAAAGGGCAATTGAAAGCTTCTCAATTCATGAGTGAAATGAAATTATATGCGAAACAAGCCGTATCTGAAATCAAACAGACGAACCAGACCTTTAAGCATGACAATGTCACTGGCACCCATTGTCCAGACTGCGGAAAACTGATGCTGAAAGTGAATGGAAAACATGGAACGATGCTTGTTTGCCAGGACCGGGAATGCGGCCATCGTAAAAATGTGGCGAAGAAAACAAACGCACGCTGCCCGAACTGTCATAAAAAGCTCGAGCTGCGCGGAGAAGGCGATGGCAAAATCTTTGCTTGTGTGTGCGGCCATAGAGAAAAACTGTCTGTATTCGAAAAACGCAAATCTCAATCCAATCAAAAGAAAGCCAGTAAGCACGATGTGTCTAAATATTTGAAGAAACAAAAGAAAGTGGAAGAACCAATTAATAATGCACTAGCTGAACAATTAAAGAAACTAAAATTAGATCAATAGTTATGTAAAAAACCCGTGCGGAAACGCATGGGTTTTTCAGTGTTCTTAAGCATATAGACATATTGTTTTTCTGAAAATGGGAATAAATGTGCGAAAAGACTCGTAATTTGGTATAAAATATTTATTTAAATTTAAACAAAAACGCTCTATAATAAATCGTTAGATGCTTAGAGAACGGGGAGTTGAAAGGGGACACGAATGCATACACGCATATATCGTACAGCAATTGTTTTACTCATTGTCATTCTACTAGGCGGATGTACCTGGAAGCAGCAGAAAGAATCAGCTGATCCAGTATCGCCAAAGCCCGTATTGCCAGGAGAATATTTTATCACTCACCACTTAATGACAGATCAAGGCTTGATTCGCACCTCTTTTGCAGAGCAGCACATCTACTTATCTGAATCACTTGGACTTTGGATGGATTATCTTGTTCGAAAAAAAGATCAAAATTTATTTGACCAACAGTTGGGTGTTCTGCAAGATCAATTTTTACTAGACCATCATCTTCTCAGCTGGCAAATTGAATCTGAGCAAAAAAGTAAGACCAATGCTTTAGTTGATGATTTACGTGTAGTGGCGGCACTTCAAAAGGCAAATCGTTTGTGGAAGAAGTCAGCGTATCAAACGACAGCAAAAGAAATCGCTCAAGCGTTAAAAGAAAAAAACATGTTCAAAGCCATATTGTCCGATTATTATGATGCATCAACAAATCGAACTTCACACACAATCACACTCTCTTATATAGACCCAAAAGCAATCAAAGAATTGGAATCCCTCCAAATATTCACGAAACAAATGACCAGTAACCAATTAGCCCTTCTAAAACAAGCACCGAGAAAAAAAGGATTCTTTCCTAAATCCTATGACATAAAGAAAAAAACCTATTCGTTTGATCGAGAAATCAATATGATCGATCAACTCTATACGGCTCTACATGCCCATCATGCAAAGGTTAATACGTCTGCGATCATGAAATGGCTTAAAACGACTTTTAAACAAGAAGGAAAACTGTACGGGAGATATAAGCTGAGCACATTGCAGCCATCTGTGACGTATGAATCGCCTTCGGTATATGCACTCGTCCTATTGTATGCCCTTAAACAAAACGAGCTTGAATTCGCAAAGGCTGTTTATCACCGCATGAAAGAATTACAAACCCAAGATCCTCTCAAGCCTTATTACGGAGGATATATGAACGAAAAAGACACACACTCATTTGATAACTTATTGCCTCTGATTGCAGAAAGGGAGCTTCTAAATGAATCGGTTGTTCAGTAACACGTATCGCTTGTACTATTCTCTGCTCCTCACGTTTGCAGGCCTTATTTTGTTTATGGGCTATCTCAACGTACAAGATGCGGAGAGCTTTATGATCATCGCACTGACATTTGTTGTGTTAGGCTGCGGTATTTTATTTGGTATCCTACCAGCATTAATTTTCACCTTACTTATTTTGTTCTTTATAGGAAGCGCCATGTTCTTTACAGAGCTTGGTCATGAAAATTCCCTTTTTTCAAATCAAACATTGCAAGATGTAGTGATTTGGGGAGTAGCACTTCTTTTTTTCGCTATTTCAGCGGGAAGCTTGCATGAACGGATCAAGATGCTGCGTCACACCATTGAACAACAAAAGCAGGCCATTAAACAATTTGTGGCGATTGATTCGACAACAGGATTTGACAATGCTGAGCGGATGAAGCTCGAATTGTCCGAGGAAATGAAACGGGCAGAACGGTACAAACAGCCATTTGTCTTTATCCTTCTTCATATGAATTACGCAGTGGAATTCAAATCGTTATATGGAGAAAAAGAAATGCAGCACCTATTTCAGCAATTAAGTCTCAAGATCCGCGAAAGCGTAAGAGAAACCGATAAGAAATTTCGATTATCCGAAGAGCGAATGGGTTTGCTGCTAACTCACACACCAGAAGAGAACGTGTCAGTTGTCCTTGATAAGCTAAAGAATAAACTGCAACCGCATGTCCTGTTAAACGGTCGTGAAGTGACCTTGACATTTCATGTCTGTCATTTAACAAGCAGCTCGGATTATCGAACGCCAGAGCAATTTTTAGAAGAACTAGAAAACGAGATGATGATGAATGAACTTTAATTCTTTGATGAAATGTTGTTTGATGATCGCGCTTTTTTCGATTCTTTCGTTTAAACACATGGCTTCAGCCGATGCTCTTGTCACGCAGCCAAATACCCTGATCGTTTATTCCACACAATCGGATGAAGTGACTCCAGCCGTTCATATGCTGGATCTACTCGCCGGTCATTTTTCTAAACAGACGACGATTGTATCCGATGAACATTTGGCTGAAAAGAGGATCAATGAATTTCAGCAAGTCATTTATCTCGGTGAAATAAAGAGAACCTTGCCAAAACAAACCATTCGTGCGATGAACGAATCACAGCAGGTCATCGCCATTGGATACAATGCGGAACAGCTTCGCCCATTCTCCAAGCTTACTTTTCACAAACAAGATCATACCAGTCAAATGAAACATACACATGATCAGACATACCGTCAGCTAGAGAGAAGTATCAGTGCGTTAACGGTTCAAGGGGCAGACTTGCAAAATGAATTTCTAGTGAAGAAACGTCAATCTGATCTGCCATTTGTGATTCAAACAAAAGAAGGTGCGGCTTATATCGGAATCTTAGATGTCGTGCAGCACAACAAGCTTCTTGCAGAAGTGCTAGAAAAATACATGCCAACTTCTGTGCAAATGACGACAAAATACTTAATGCTCGGGAACATCAGTCCAGCAAGTGACGAGAAGAAGCTGCTTGAACTTGGACAATACGTATCCGCACGGCATATTCCTTTTCAGATCGCAGTGACTCCTGTTTGGATGGATCGAGAAACAGGTGATGAAGTCACACTGAGTGACCGCCCGAAGCTCGTGAATGTGTTAAAACAATTGCAAGGCAATGGAGCGAGTATCATTCTTCATGGCTTTAGCCGTACGTATCGAACGGAGGAATCTGGTCAGAGCTTTGAGTTCTGGGATGCAAAGTATGATCAGTCCATCACGTCAAATGATCCCAAAAAAACTGAGAAGAAACGGAGTAAAAGTCAGTTCCCAAATGAAAAAGACTTTAATGCTTATACCAGATCGAATCAGCAGCCAGAAACCGCCTATACAGAAGAAAAACTGACAAAGGGCATTGAGCTTCTTGCGCAGCAAGGTCTATATCCTCTTGCGTTCGAGGTGCCGCATGATGCCATATCTCAACAAGGTTATGAAGTGATTTCAAGGCATGTGTCAAGTCTATTTGGACAGGTGCAGCTGTCAGACCGCACTTGGAAAACAGTCGGTGCACCGCCGCTGGTGACGTCTCCTGCCATGTTACATGGAATGACCCTATATCCTCAGCGACCAGTAGAGACAGCGTCTGACCAAGAAGATTCAAATGTTTTAACTGAACAGACGATTCAATCCATGCAGCATCTTCAATCAGCCGCAATCGGACTGTCCTATGATGTAGAATCAGGAATAGCCGGATTACAGGAGCTGATAACACAGATGGAGGCAATCCCTTCTAGTGAATGGCTGGATTTAAAGAAAACAAAACAGACGGTCCAAACTGCACATGTAAAAATCCAAACATCAGGGAATGGACATATTCAAGTAGAGCAATCTGACATAGCCGAAACAAAAACAGTCAAACGAAGCGGCATAGAAAATATGCTGCGAATTCTTACAGTCGTGGTGATGCTATTTATTGCGGCATTTGCTTTATACACATTGTATTTAAGACTGACAATGAAAAAACGAATTTTTAAGGAGAGAAAATTAGGTGGCTGATGTCTTATTTTATCTTTCATTACTACTGATTTGGACTATGCTCCTATACCACATGTTTCTCATGCAGGGCGGCTTTCAGCATTACCTCACCTATGAAAAAGTGCTGCCTAAATGGACAAAACAAGGGAAAGAGCTGCCAACCGTCAGTATCCTGATTCCTGCTCATAATGAAGAAATTGTCATTCGGCAGACGTTAAAAGCGATGGTCCAGCTATCTTATCCTAAACACCTCCTTGAAATCATTGTGATTAATGACAATTCCTCTGATCGCACAGGAGATATTGTGCAATCATTCAGTGAGCAATATGATCATGTCCATATGATTGAAACGAAGCCGCCATTTGCAGGGAAGGGAAAATCTACTGCACTGAATGAAGGATTGAAGGCTTCGACAGGAGAAGTGATTTGCGTATACGATGCAGATAACATGCCGGAACAAAAGGCTGTCTATCATTTGGTTCTTGGGTTATTGAATGATCCAAAAGCAGGCGCCGTTGTCGGGAAATTCAGAGTGATCAATGCAGCCCAAAATTTGCTGACCAAATTTATTAATATTGAGACCATCTGCTTCCAATGGATGGCGCAGGGCGGGAGATGGAAGTGGTTTGGGATTGCGACAATACCAGGCACCAACTTCGCCATCCGCCGGCACATTTTAGAAGAACTCGGCGGCTGGGATGTCCAAGCTTTGGCCGAGGACACCGAATTAACGATCCGTGTGTATAACCTTGGGTATGTGATTCGATTTTTCCCAGCTGCGATCACATGGGAACAAGAGCCTGAGACATGGAAGGTCTGGTGGCGGCAAAGAACGCGCTGGGCTAGAGGTAATCAATATGTTGTACTCAAATATTTAAGACAGTTTATGAAGCTGAAACGAAAACGAATGATTTTCGATTTGTTTTATTTCTTCTTTACGTATTTCTTATTTTTCTTCGGTGTTCTGCTCTCAAATGGCATCTTTATCGTGAACCTATTTGTTGACCTTCACTTATCTGTAGGGGCTGTCGCACTGATCCTGTGGGGATTAGCCTTCTTCCTCTTTCTAACAGAAGTGATGATTACATTAAGTATTGAGAAAACAGAGCTCACCAAACAAAACATTCTCATTGTAGTCCTCATGTACTTCACCTATTCTCAAGTATGGATTGCGCTTGTCGTGTACTCCTTATGTGTAGAGGTGAAGAGCCGATTATTGAAACAAGAAGTGAAATGGTACAAAACGGAGCGTTACGATCAACAACAAAAGAAAAGCGGGTGACAAATTGAAATCGGTCAAATGGATGATTTTTATATTAGCGCTATCCCTTGCCATTCAGCCTTTTTTCATGGCAAGTCAAGCAATGGCGCAATCCAATCGAGTACAAGTGAAAGACGATTGGGTTCGCTCATCGAAAGGAAGTCAAACAGAAACGCAGCATCTATCAGAAGATGTGGTGACTTTGTATGGACAAGAAGACCGCACTGAATTTTCCTATCAAATGGAGAAAGAAAAAGTAGAGTCTAGCACTCTTACATTAAATATAGAGGCTTCACCATTACTCATTTCGCCATCGTCTTTCACAGTGATGATTGATGGAGAGATTGAAAAGACAATCCCTGTATCAGGGAAAAACCAAAAAAAATCGATTCAAATCAAATTGAACAAAGCGCAATTGAAAAAAGGATCTCATCAAATTCAGCTCGCATTTTATGGTGTGTTAAAAGAAGGTGTGTGTATCAACCAAGAGACACCTGCCAATTGGCTGAAAGTATATCCTGAAAGTGAGCTGGCGTTCAAAGGAGCTCAAACGAAAGACGTGACGTTAGACAGCTTCCCTTCACCTTTTATTCCATCAGGTGAGCAGAAAGAACAAACAGATATTGTGATTCCAAATACACCGGAAGCGGCTGAATTAGAAGCGGCTATGAAAATCTATCGTACGTTGAAAAACAAAGACCGTCTAGCAGACCTCAAACTCGTTCAAGAAAAGGACCTCAAGCAAATTGCGCATCCAACCATTGCTGTGGGAGCAAAAGGAAGCTGGAAAGGACGTATGAAATCGATCGAGCAAGCTGCGGGGATTAAAACAGAAAGCAATCAACTTACGTTAGCGGTGAGAACCCTGACAGCAAAGAAAAAAGAACAGCCCATTTTATTTGTCTCTGCTGAACAGCCAAGGACAATTGCTGAAAAAATCAGTGTCCTGACTCAACCTGAACTGACGGGTCAGCTCACTGGTACCGACCTGCTGCTGCAAAAGGTGACAGCTAATGCTTCTAAGCCATCGCATCATATTCGTTTAATAGATTTTGGCGGAGATGATGTCACAGTTGGAACCAAAAAGACGGCATCTGATCACTACTATTATCCGAAAGCATTAATCGCTCAACAAAAATCAGGTGCAAAACTAAATCTATCATTTAAAAAATCGGATCCAGCGAACAAAGCGGAACGTCTAACAGTGATGATCAATAACGAACCGCACGACATACCGTTAACAAAACTAGGAAACAAAGATGAGAATGGATTCTATCATGTGTCCATTCCAGTAGACTCGCAAGTGCTTCAAAAGAACGAGTATGTGGACTTGCAATTTGTCACAACGGGTTTTAAAAGCATAGAATCGTGCAGACATACGGATGAAGAAGGCTGGATTTACATTGACAAGAACAGCTCTCTTCAAATACCAGAAGGAACAAATAGTGATACACCGGATTTAGCCGCATGGCCGCTTCCTTACACTTCAAAAACACAGCAAGGAAACACATTGATCATCATGACAGATCAAATCAAGCAAGCAACGATCAATCAAATGGCGATGCTGACAGAATCATTTAGTCAGCCGGAAGCTGCACAATATCATTTGATCAAAGCATCGAATGTGACAAATGAACAATTGAAAAAGAACTCTCTCATTTTCATCGGGGGCATCCAGACATTCTCTCTTTTAAAAGAAAAAGCAGACGATCTCATCGTTCCAGCGAAAAAGGGTCAATATGATGTATCCTCATTTGGCATGATCAACGAAACCACAGCTCGTATTGTATGGACGCAGCCATCTGTATGGAATAAAGAACAAACAATGACTGTTTTTTCAGGAATGACGGCAGCTGACGCTGATATATCAAATGAAGTGATTCGATACCTTCAAACAAATACGGAGACCGCAACAGTTGCAATAGAAAGCAAAAACAAAGAGATGTTCTCTAATCACCAAACAGTCAGCAGCACAATAAATGATCTTAAAAAAGGTGAAAAGCAAGGCGGCGGTGAGTCTTGGATTTACTTTGCCTGTATCGCTGTACTGATCATTTTTGTCGCTTTGATGATTGTTTATTTCGTACGAAAAAACCGCAAAAAGACTGATTAATAAACGGTCAAAAGACCTCGAAAAAATCTCTTTACTTTGGTGTCAAACGGGAGTATGATCTCTTTTATAAAAGACCAATCGCTGAATCATTTCGATGAGCGGGGGAACCAATTGTGGTGCAAGGCACCACGTGGGGTGAATCCTTTTTAGGTAGGGCAAAGTCTCATGCGCCCGAATCCGTCAGCTAACCTCGTAAGCGTTAAAGAGAGCAAAGACCAACCTGTGATCTAAACAATAGGCACAGGGGCATTCTATTGCCTCTGTGTCTTTTTGGCGATCCATCTTTTGTAATTTAAATCGTTTGACACTAAAGGAGCGGGCATCACATGTACAGTTTGATGAAGCGTATTTTAATTGGTAAACCATTAAAATCACAGGCAGCAGGAGAACAAAAACTATCAAAAATCAAAGCGTTGGCATTATTGTCATCAGACGCATTGTCATCAGTTGCATACGGTACAGAACAAATTTTAATTGTTCTTTCCGTGGTTAGTGCAGCAGCATTTTGGTACTCACTCCCGATTGCAGGTTGCGTATTAATTCTTTTAATGGCGTTAATTCTATCTTACCGCCAGATCATTTATGCTTATCCAGAAGGCGGCGGGGCATATGTTGTCTCTAGCAGAAACCTAGGTGAAAAACCAGGATTGATCGCTGGTGGATCATTGCTTGTAGACTATATTTTGACTGTAGCAGTGAGCATATCAGCGGGTACTGATGCCATCACATCGGCTTTTCCAGCACTATATCCATATCATGTCTTGATCTCAATTGTATTGGTCATCGTGATTATGGTGCTCAACCTTCGTGGATTGACAGAATCGGCATCTATTTTGGCTTATCCTGTCTACTTGTTTGTATTTTCACTCCTTATATTAATTGGAGTCGGCGGATTTAAATTGTTAACAGGCGGCGTACCGCCAGCACCTGAGCATGCAGCGGTAGGCACACACGTACAAGGCATTACATTATTTCTGTTATTAAAAGCTTTTTCATCTGGCTGTTCTGCTCTGACTGGAGTAGAAGCCATTTCAAATACCATTCCATCCTTTAAAAAACCAGCTGCTCAAAATGCAGCAAGAACATTATTGATGATGGGTGGATTACTAGCCGTTTTATTTGTGGGAGTCACATTGCTTGCGTTTGGTTTCGGCATCTCGCCAAAGCCAGAAGAAACGGTTGTATCACAAATTGCATCAGACACTTTTGGACGTACGTTTTTCTATTACGTGATTCAGGCTGTCACAGCGCTAATCTTAATATTAGCGGCAAATACCGGCTTTTCAGCCTTTCCTTTATTGGCTGTCAATTTAGCAAAGGATAAATATATGCCGCGTATGTTTACTGTAAGAGGAGACCGGCTTGGTTACTCCAATGGCATTATCTTTTTAGGCGTAGCCTCTATGCTGCTCATTTGGTTGTTTGATGGGAAAACAGAACACCTCATCCCGCTATATGCTGTCGGTGTGTTCATTCCATTTACCCTGTCGCAGACCGGCATGTGTGTGAAGTGGATTCGAGAAAAACCGCAGGGCTGGAAAACGAAAATGCCAATCAATATAGTCGGAGCACTGATTTCTTTTACAGTTTTCATGATACTCATTTTGACCAAGTTCCATCTCGTATGGCCAGTATTTGTTTTCATGCCTATTGTTCTATTTATCTTTCATTCCATTAAAAAGCATTACCTGTCTGTTGGAGAACAACTGCGTTTATTGAATGAAACAGAGCCTGTTGAGATTAAAGGGAATGTGGTCATCGTACCGATAGCAGGTGTAACACGTGTCGTCGAACAATCTGTCCAATATGCAAGGTCTTTGTCAGATCAAGTCATAGCGGTTCATGTATCCTTTGATAAAGAAAAGGATAAGAAAATTGAAGAGGATTGGGAAAAACTAAACAGCGGTGTACGGCTTGTGATGCTGCATTCTTCCTATCGAAGCCTCATTCACCCGCTTGATAAATTTCTTGAAACCATTGAGGCAAAAGCAAATGCGCATCAATATAAAGTGATGGTGCTCGTGCCTCAATTTATCCCGAAAAAAAGATGGCACACCATTTTGCATAATCAATCTGCCTTTTTATTAAAATTCCGCCTATTATGGAAGCGTGATATTGTGGTGGCGACCCTTCCATATCATTTTAAAAAGTAGCAAAAGCAAGTTGAAACGTTTGATCAAAAGGGTGCGGTGGTATGGAGTAAGAAAAAAGGAGTTTTCTCACATGCCGCAAAGAACCGCAGGAAAAGAAGTAACAGCGCTACTGGAAGAGTGGGGCGTGAAACATATTTATGGAATGCCCGGCGACAGCATAAACGAATTGATTGAAGAACTTAGGCATGAATCAAGCCAAATAAAATTTATCCAAACGAGGCATGAAGAAGTGGCAGCACTTTCAGCGGCAGCTGATGCGAAACTAACAGGTAAACTAGGTGTCTGCTTATCAATCGCTGGGCCGGGTGCTGTCCACCTATTAAATGGACTTTATGATGCAAAAGCAGATGGTGCACCAGTTTTAGCAATTGCTGGGCAGGTTGCTTCGGCCGAAGTAGGCAGAGACGCATTCCAAGAAATCAAATTGGAGCGGATGTTTGACGATGTCGCTGTCTTTAATCAGCAGGTACAGACAGCAGAGGCGTTGCCTGACTTATTGAATCAAGCCATTAAAGCAGCTTATACCCATAAAGGTGTGGCAGTTCTCACCGTATCGGATGACTTATTTTCTCAAAAAATAAAGCGTAAACCCGTCTATACATCCCCTCTTTATGTTGAGGGAGAAGTACGGCCAAAGAAAGATCAATTGCTAAAGGCAGCTCAGCTGATTAACAATGCGAAGAAGCCAGTCATCTTAGCAGGTAAAGGATTAAGACATGCAAAAGAAGAGCTTCTATCATTTGCAGAAAAGGCAGCTGCTCCTATCGTCATCACACTCCCTGCAAAAGGGGTTGTGCCAGACAGGCATCCATACTTTTTAGGTAACCTAGGTCAAATTGGAACGAAGCCGGCATATGAAGCGATGGAAGAATGTGATCTCTTAATTATGCTTGGAACCTCCTTTCCATATAGAGACTACTTACCAGAGGACACGCGAGCTATTCAACTGGATATTAAACCAGATCAAATCGGTAAAAGATATCCGGTAGATGTGGGAATCGTGAGCGACAGCAAGAGCGGTTTGCATGAACTGACTTCCTACATTGAATATAAAGAGCAGCGTGGTTTTCTTGAAGCTTGTACAGAGCATATGATGAAGTGGCGAGAAGAAATGGATAAGGAAAAATCCTTTGCTACTTCACCGATTAAACCACAGCAAGTCATTGCTAGACTAGAAGAAGCAGTCGAGGACGACGCTATTCTTTCAGTTGATGTTGGTAATGTGACGGTATGGATGGCACGTCATTTTGAAATGAAACAGCAGGATTTCATTATCTCCAGCTGGCTTGCCACAATGGGCTGCGGTTTACCTGGTGCGATTTCAGCTAAGTTAAATGAACCGAACCGACAAGCTATTGCTGTCTGTGGTGATGGAGGCTTCACAATGGTCATGCAAGACTTTGTGACAGCTGTAAAATATAAGCTGCCGATCGTTGTCGTGATCTTAAACAACAGCAACCTGGGAATGATTGAATATGAACAACAGGTAAAAGGAAACATGAATTATGGAATAGAGCTGGAGGATATTGATTTTGCTAAGTTTGCAGAAGCATGTGGCGGCAAAGGGATCTCTGTGTCATCACATGAAGAATTAGCGCCAGCCTTTGATACAGCCCTTCAATCTGATAAACCAGTTATTATTGATGTCACTGTCGCCAATGAACCCCCGTTACCTGGGAAAATCACTTACACCCAAGCAGCAGGCTTCAGTAAATATTTATTGAAAAAATTCTTTGAAAAAGGTGAGTTGGATATCCCTCCACTCAAGAAAAGCCTCAAACGCTTTTTCTAAACACAAGGTAGTCGGTCTTCTGAAAAGAAGGCTGACTTTTTTTTGTGATGATTAGGGGAAATCATTTCAATTGTCACTTGCTTTCATCTCTATTGAAATTAAAGGATATTATTTTTGTAACTTAAAGCCTATTTTTCCAATTCGTTGATAAAGGTAAAATAGACTTTATGATCAATAATGGAGGGAGTGACTTCTTCTGGGCAAGATACTTGATGCAAAAGCACTAACAAGTGCCATGGACACAAGGGCAAAACACTACCAGGAACTCCGCGAACAAATGGTAGATTTAAAAAAAGCATTACAAGGTGTTTCTAATCTCGGTGACGACTTCACTGGGAAAGGTGCCGATAACATTAAAAGCTTCTACAAAGAGCTCGCTGGAAATGTAGACATGTTTATCAGCTTCATTGATAAGCAAAAGGCCTTTCATGAAGGTGTTTCTGGGACACTCGATGATACAAACTTTGGCGGCGATACCTTCGTAGAAGAACACTTTTTAGACAACGCAGTACATATGGGCATCAAAAACGCCAAAAGCATTGTAAAGGATCAAAAAAAGGCACTTAAAACCATTTTTCAGGACATTGATGACCTCATTTCTCTAGAGGTATTTGACAGCAAAACCTTTGATGAAAAAATTGCAAATGCAGAAGATGAACGAAAAAAGACAGTAAAAGACCTAAGAGAGCTTGATCAAAATTTAAAAGATGAATATGCTTTGTCAGAAACGGAGCAGCAAGCTACAATGGCATTGTACGCAGAAATGATGAATGCGACAAATGATGGAAAAGCGATTTCGCCTATGAATTTTGACAAGAAAGCGTATCAAAATAGCGAAATCTACAAGGCAAAAAGTGATATTGAAAAGCAAACTTCTGAATATCTCAAAATTAAAAAAGAACAAGAAGAAGCTAGAGAAATCGCAAAGGAACAAGAAGCACTCGCCAACCGCCCTTGGTATGAAAAAGCACTTGATTATGGTGGAAATATCGTGAATGAACTGACTGGAGTAAACGATGCAAAACGCGCCGCAACGGGCGTTGACCCGATCACAGGCGAAGAACTTACCGCAGGACAGCGCGTCGCCGCAGGCGGCATGGCAGCAGCGGGTTATATCCCAATCGTCGGCTGGGCAGGTCGCATTTTCAAAGGCGGAAAAGCTGTTTATAAAACAACTCAAGCCACCTCGGCCGCAGTCAGAGCAGTCGATATTTACAAGACATCGCAAAAGTCTTTTGACGCCTTAAAAACATCGCAAAAAGGCTTATACGGCCTCACCGCCACCAACGGATTCAGCGAAGCAATTACAGGTAGAGACATGTTTGGGAATAAGGTCTCGAAAGAACAGCAGGAAGCGAGCATGAACGCAGCGCTTGGAATGCTTTTGCCGTTTGGGGCGAAAGGGTTTCATGGGAAGATGGGAATTAACAGAACAAGTGGTTTAAGTAAAATACCTGAAAATAGTATTAAACATTCTAATAAAGGAGATTTCACAACAAACCCTAAAACAGGGAATATTTCAAAAATGAAGGGTGGAGGACACGGACAAAGCAATATAAAATTCTTACAAGAAAATAATATAGAATATAATATAAATAAAGTATACGAGAACGGTGTTAGGATAGGGAATGTACCTGGTCATAAGGTGAAAGCAAAACGAACAGGTTCAAACCAATCATGGTTCCCAGAAAACTGGACAGAATCTGATATTGCGGAAGCGGGTGCCAAAATTGTTCAATCACCTGATTTTTCAAAAGTCGAGAATGGAGTGACTATTTTTGGAGAGCATAAAGGAGTAAGGGTTGGAGTTATTAAAACCAATGGAGAAGTAGGAACTATTTTTCCGGATGCTACAAAACAACCTTAATATGGAGGAACAATATGGATATTGAGAATGCATTAAAGATAGTATTAGATAAAAGAAAAAAATTAGATTTAAATGATGATTATGGTATACAGAAAAGTTGGGATGAAATAATAGAAATTCTTGGGGAAAACGAAGAGAGAACGCTAGAATATTTAGATCGTTGCAGTAAAGAAGATTTATATTGGATAAGTGAAGTGTTTGAAGACATATCAGAAATTTTACAAAGTAAGGAATTAATTAAATGTTTGCGTAAATTGGATGAAAAATATCCTGAATTAGAGATGACACAAGATATTGATCTAGCAGAAAGCTATATTGAAGATTAATTTTTAAATAACTAGAGAGCTTAGATAAAACGATGAATTAAGGTTCATCGTTTTATTAATGATAATAATTTCAGGCATGTAAAGATTGATATGATAAAAGAATAAAGTGGTTTTGTTTCTTTTTTTGAAAGCAAAGGAGGAGAAAAAAATGAGTGATTATCATAGATGGTAAATTAAAAAGTATGTTAGATATTATTATTGAAAAAGAAGATGCTTACAATCAATATACGGAATTAATAAAGGATTTGATGTTTTCAGGCATTCAGCAATACATTGAGAAATATAATAAGCCGGAATGAAACTCTGACCTTGATTTTTCTAATAGAACCAAGGTTTTTTAAACTGCAATTGCACTTGCAAAACAAATCACTCCACACATAATTGGAAATCATATGTTAAACTAATCCAACCACCACAAAAAAGGAGAATAAACCATGCTATGGATCCTCACACAAAACCAGCAAACTCTGATTCATGTCCAAGAAGTCTCAGTAAGCGGCAAAAAAATTGAAGGGATGATCTTGGGAAGTACTTCTTGGGCAAAGATGCTCGGCAAGTATGACTCGAATGATCGCGCAGGAGAGATTCTTCAAGACATGATGAAGACGATTGAAGAACATCCAAATGCCACGATGACATACCGAATGCCGCTTCAATAAAAAAGAAACCACCTTTTCATCGCGAAAAGGTGGTTTTTGTTTAGGATGGTGTTTTTCCAAAGGCTAAGAATAAAGGGATGCCTGTGCCGACAAGGGTTGTGGCAAATAGGAACATACCGCAAATAAATAGAAAATGGCTGGCTGAAAAGACGAGTGCCAGAATGAGAAAAACGATGCTGAGTCCTACCATGCTATAGGATGGGACAAAGCGGCGTTTGTAGGTGGCTTTTTTTGTTAGGAATGAGAAGAAAATACCAAATACCAAAGGGACAATCCATAAGTAAAATAAAATAATAAGAGACATACATCATACCTCGATTTTTCCTTCTATTTTATCAGATGCCGATCACAACGGATACTACAAAGCTTCACTTTATAAAATAATTCATGCAATCGACACAATTAAGTAGGCTGATTCATCGAATGCGTTTTTTGTTTCATATATTCAGGCTGTAAAAGGGCGTACACACAATGATCGGTAAAGCGATTGCCCAGCCATTCACATTGCCTTAATATTCCCTCAAGCGAAAAGGATAATCTCTCTGCAATGCGTCTGCTTTTCTGATTGTCGACAGCAGCCCTAATCTCAATACGGTGCAGTCCGCACTCTTCAAATAAATAGCGAATGACCGCTTGACAGGCTTTTGTCATGATGCCTTTTCCTTGATAGCCTTCTCCGAGCCAATAGCCGATTGAAACGGTCCTATTGATCCAATGAATTTGATGGGTGCCAATGATGCCGACGAGTTCTCCATGTGACCAGATGCCCGCTTGAAAACCGTTGTTCTGCATCGCTTGCTGCATGGCGCCTTGGATAAACGCCATACTGTCTTCCTCTGTCTGCGTTGAATCCACCCAAAGCATCCATTCACGTAAATGCTCTCTCGACCGCTGAATGAGCAAATACAGACTTCTTGCGTCTCTTGGCTCAAGCAGCCGCATGGATATCTCTTGATCCTGATAAACAAACATGAACCCACATCCTCTCAGGGGAATTCTACCATAACCAAATGGAAAGAAAAAGACAGCTCAACACTGTCTTTTACATAAACGTATCTACAATTAAGAAAAGATTAAGTGCTACAACAAGAGCTGCTATCACCCAAGATATTCCTGTCACCCAGCGGGCATTCGTTAATTCGCCCATAATTCGCTTTTTACTTGTAAATAAAATGAGCGGAATTAAAGCAAAGGCAATACCAAAGGATAAGACGACCTGACTCATCACAAGCGCGGAGGTCGGGTTCACCCCAGATGCAATGATCGCAATAGGGGGAATGATGGTAATCAGCCGGCGGACATATAGCGGGATTCGGTATTGAATAAAGCCCTGCATAATGATATCGCCTGACAGTGTACCAACAGAAGAGCTGGATAGTCCGGCTACAAGCAGACCTACACCAAATAAGATGGCTGATACAGGCCCTGCGAGTGTACCAAAATGCTGAAACGCAACATCCAGATCTTCAACAAAGAGACCATTTTTATAAAATAAAGCGGCTGCCACAATCAACATGCTGGCATTGATGGCCCCGGCGACTATCATCGCAATGAGGATATCTAAAAACTCAAAGCGGAAAATCTGCTTTTTCTCCTTTTCCGTTCTGCCGACGACTCTTCTTTGGGTTAAAGCTGAATGTAAGTAGATTGCGTGAGGCATCACAGTGGCGCCTAAAATTCCAGCTGCAAGCAGCACGCTGTCTGCGCCATCAAATTTTGGAATGAACAGTCCGCCAGCGACACTTGCGATATCTGGTTTGGCGACAAAGGTTTGCACAGCGAAAGCGATCACGACAACGAACAGCATGCCTGTAATACCTGCTTCTAATGCTCGATAGCCTCGTCTTTGCAGCTCTAATATCGCAAATGAACCGATAGCGGCGATAATAGATGCTTCAAGCAGAGGGATTCGAAAAAGCAAGTATAAACCAAGTGCCGCCCCGATAAACTCAGCTAAATCCGTGGCAATAATGACGAGCTCTCCCTGAATCCATAAACCGATTGAAACGGGTTTTGGAAACTCTTCACGTGCGATTTCAGGTAAGTTTTTACCTGTCGCGATTCCAAGCTTTGCGGATAAGGACTGGATGAGCAAAGCCATGAGATTTGATATGAGAATGACCCATAAAAGGAGATATCCGTATTTGGAGCCAGCCGCAATGTTGGTGGCGAAATTTCCTGGATCAATATATGCAATGGCTGCGATAAAAGCAGGGCCGAGAAAAGGAAGGAGCCTTCTAAATCCTTTGACCTTTCCTTCAAGTGCACGCTCAGCTGCAGCTGACATGTGTGCCTGTGCCTCGATGTATTTGTTTGTCATATGTCATCACCTAGATTCTACAAAGTTTTGCTTTGGCACAAAAAGTTTCCTTGATGCAATTTTTAATCATCATATGCCCATCTTCATGAAAAGTCAACTATCTGAACTAATAGGTTTGTTTATCATATGTAAGTGAAAAAAATAGATACCTTGTCAATCCATCACATAAAAAACACCGCCTCTTAGACGGTGTCCCTACTGCTTCCTCTGTTATTCGTTTTTTTAAGATACCCTTGATCCCACACTGCGGAAGATCAGGCTTAAGATAATGACAAAGATCGCTGCACCTAAGATTGCTGGAAAGATCGCAAAGCCTGCCAGACTAGGACCCCACGTTCCAAGTAATCCATGACCAATCCAAGCACCTGCAAGCCCGGCAATCATTGAACCGATCCATCCTCCTGGTACACTGCCTCCAGCGAGTGCACTGCCAATAAGGCCGATGACAATCGCCACAACTAATGAAATCAGAAATCCTAACATGTTGATCACTCCTCTTTTTGTTTGTGTATTAAGCAATAACCGTTTTGAAAAAGTTTCAAACCTTTCGAAACCGCTTCAATGTTCTATACGTATGATGGACAAGGATTGTGTATAATAACAAACAAATACTTGAGCGGCATCTAAGGAGGCAAATGGCATGGAGGAAAAAGAGTGGCTAAAAGCACAATTAAAGGAGATTGAACAGTGGGAGAAAGACCAGCAAAAGGTATGGTTTTGGGAGAAACTCAGCCGCCTTCCATTTCAAATGCTGGACAAGCTGACGCCTGCCTTTATTCAGAAAAAAATCGGTGTGCTGCTTGATGAAATGGGGCATTACATTCAATCAGGCGGTGCCTATTTGACATCAGAAAAAGGCATCATCCATCAATTTCAAAAGAAATGTGCTGATGATTCCATTCAGCGCATAGAAGATATTGAAAAAGCTCCTATTGAAATCATGGATGCCATTAGTGAACATATGGGGAAAAACAGGACGAACCTCGCCACGGTACAAGGTGCGACAACTGGTGTCGGCGGTATGTTTACGCTGGCAGCAGATATTCCTGCGGTACTGGGTCTCTCCCTTAAAACATTACAGGATATTGCCGTCACCTATGGCTATGATCCTAAAAACAAGAAAGAGCGGGTCTTCATCATTAAATGCTTACAGCTGAACTCTGCTGATGTGGTTGGGAAGAAATCTATATTAAAAGAGCTGAGGAGCTATCAAGCTTCAGAAGGAAAGCACGAAAACATGATTTCCCAAATCCAAGGGTGGCGTGAAGTGGTGTATAATTACCGGGATTCGTTTGGCTGGAAGAAGCTGTTTCAGCTTGTTCCCATAGCAGGCATTTTGTTTGGCGCAGTTTCCAACCGCTCACAACTAAAAGGTATTGCCGAAACAGGCATGATGCAATACCGAAAGCGAAGAATTGTCACAAGATTAGAAGAGCTCACGCAGCAAGAACAGAGTGAATCTGGTGCATAAAAAATCCCTTTCTCAAAGGGATTTTTTATTTGGTCTCATCCTCTTCTTGAAAAGCATGGATAGGAGAATGTTCATAACGCGCACGCAGCTCGCGAATCTGCTTGATTAGGGTGGAACCAATGGTTTTTTCGGCTTCCTCATACAAAGGATCGAGGGCTTTCACCCATTTTTGTCTTTCTGCTGGCGTCAATTCATGAATGGCAATCGGCGATTCCCGTTTAATGTCCTCCAGCTGATCTTTGTTCATCTGTTCTGCATGTTTTTCATTCCAAGCTGTTGTTTCTTCCATGGCTTCAAGTAAAATTCGTTTCGTTTCAGGTGTCTGGCGTTCAAAGAAGGATTGATCTGTTAAGACCACATAGCCCAAATACCCGTGATTACTGATCGTCATATAGTCTTGTATATGATAGAATTTTTTTGAATAAATATTTGAAATGGTATTTTCTTCACCGTCTACTTTTTTTGTCTCTAATAGCTGGAACGTTGAATTAAACGATTCCTGATAGGGCTTTGCGCCAAGAAGTTTGAATTGTTTTTCAATCATGTCGCTTTGCATAATGCGGAGAGATTGGTTTTTTAAATCACCAGGCTGTTTGATTGGACCTTTATTAGAGGTGATTTGCTTAAAGCCATTTGTCCAATAGGCCATTCCCTTTAGCCCGTCTTTTTGCAGGGTGCCAAACAATCTTTGTCCAATTGCACCGTGCAAGCCTTTTTGAACCGCATCATAATTAGAAAAAGCAAAGGGAAGGTCAAGAGCCAGCCACTCAGGGGACAGCATGCCGAGCTTCGAGGTAGACGGGGCGATAAATTGAACTTGATTCTCTTTGAGTGCATTAATTTCTTCTATATCAGAATAAAGACTCCCGTTGGAGAAAATTTGAATGCTGATCTTCCCATCAGATTTTTCGTGCACAAGCTCAGCAAATTTCTTTGCGGCAAGTCCTTTTGGTGTATTATCTGCCACGACATGGCTAAATTTGAACACAAGCTGATCCTTCAGCCCTGTCTGTTCATCATCAAAGGTCGTCGCTGATTTTGGCATCATATGATAAAAACCAAAGTATAAAGCGGTTACAAAACCGATTATGAGCAATAGTGTATAGGCGAGTAAATTCTTCATGCGTCCGATCCCCCTTATGTCAAGCATACTTGACCGAGGAAGAATTCGTAAAGATACAGGTGAAAAAATGATGAGAAATCGATTGAAATTACAACAATTATCTATTAGATGGAAGCTCACCATTCTCACATATTTCGTTGTCATTTTCGCCCTTTTAATCGGAGGAATTGTCCTTGTTGGGGGAATCCAGCAAACAGAGGAACGAGAGCTTCGAAAAAGGCTCATGAACACGGCGAGAACAGTGGCTGAGATGAATGAGGTGAAGCAGGCGTTAGCTGATCAAACAAAGGAACGTAACCGATTACAGCATGCCATCGAAGAGATTCGGATTATTCAAGATGCTGACTACATTGTCGTCATGGATATGGATCATGTGAGATTAACGCATCCGGTAAAAACAAGGATTGGTCAGCGCTCGGAGGGGACAGATGAAGAGCCTGCTTTTGCAGAGCATATTTATTTCTCAGAAGCAGAGGGAGAGCTTGGGACAGCCATCAGAGCCTTTTATCCAGTGAAGGATGATCAATTTAATCAAACAGGGGTTGTCCTTGTAGGGAGAACGCTGCCAAGTATGATCGATATATTAGGAGAAATGAAGCGGGATATCCTCATGATCCTTCTGCTGACGCTCAGCTTTGGGCTTGTAGGCTCATTTTTGCTCGCCCGTCATATTAAACAGCAAATGTTTAAGCTGGAGCCGCATGAGATTGTCAGAATGCTAGAGGAGCGCACCGCAACCTTTCACTCTATTAATGAAGGGGTCATCGCCATTGACAATCAGCACATGATCACCATTTTTAATGAAAAGGCGAAGCAAATTTTTGGTGTGACAGGGGATGTCGTAGGCCGGAATATTTGGGATGTGCTGTCTGACACAAGACTCCCTGAGATCATTGATCGCGCTGAACCCGTTTACAATGAAGAAATTCATATGAGCGGAAAGCGGATTATGAGCAGCCGGATTCCGATTGTCATGAAAAAGAAAATTATCGGAGCGGTCGCCATTTTTCAGGACCGGACAGAAGCGGCAAAATTGGCAGAGGAGTTAACCGGAGTCAAGAACTTTGTTGACGGTCTGCGGGTGCAAAACCATGAGCATATGAACAAGCTTCATACGATTGCCGGGCTGATTCAGCTTGGTAAACCCGATCAGGCGCTCGATCTAGCCTTTCAAACGACGGAAGAACAGGAACATGTGATGGACTTTCTTCACCGCGTCATTCAGCATGATGCCGTTGCGGGATTATTGATGAGCAAAATCAGAAGGGGCAAGGAGCTAGGCATAAAGGTCGAAGTAGACGAACATAGCTGTCTGCGTGATTTCCCTGAGCGTTTAGATCAGCATGATATGACGAAGCTGCTTGGCAATCTGATCGAGAACGCCTTTGCCTCGTATGATACTGTAGAAAGAAACACAAAACGCATTTCTATTAGTATTGATCAAACCGAGGATGTCCTCGCGATGTTAATTGAAGACAATGGCTCCGGGATTGAAGAGGAAATGATTCCTTATATTTTCGATAAAGGTTTCACATACGGCAAAGAAGGCGGAACAGGCTATGGTCTGTATATTGTAAAAACGATTATCGATAAAGGAATGGGAAATGTAGAAGTCACATCAAGCATCGGCATTGGTACCACCTTCTCAATCGAATTCCCAATGACAATAGAGGAGAGAGACAGATGACTCAGATTAAGGTGCTATTAATTGAAGATGACCCGATGGTGCAAGAAGTGAATAAAGAGTTCATTAAGAGTGTTCCTGGCTTTCAAGTTGCGGCAGTCGCAGGTAATGGGGAGCAGGGCATCCAGCTGATCAAAGAAATTCGTCCAGACCTTGTTGTCCTCGATGTATATATGCCAAAAAAAGATGGCGTGAAGACGCTTCAAGACATTAGAAAGCAAAAGATACAGGTGGATGTGATCGTTATTTCTGCGGCAAAGGACAAAGAGACCATTGGCATCATGCTTCAAAATGGTGCACGAGATTATATCATCAAGCCGTTTAAGTTCGAACGTATGAAAGAATCACTTGAAAACTATAAAGCGTTTAAATCTAAAATTCGCACAGCAGCAGAATTTTCTCAGGAGATGCTGGATGATATCATACGAAAGCCTGCTGTTAAGCAGGAGGATACTTGGCTCCCTAAGGGGCTGAATGTGCATACGATGAATGAAATTAAAGCCTATATGGGCTTGCAGGAAGGCCCGCAGTCTGCAGAGGAAGTTGCCAATGCACTCGGCATTGCCCGTGTCACGGCACGCCGGTATTTAGACTTCTTAGTGAAAGAAGGCGAGCTGAAATTAGATATGCAATATGGCGGGGTTGGCCGGCCAGTCAATAAATATATCATACATTCTGACTAAGAGACCAAAAAGACCAAAATGTACGATATGTTCATAAGCTTCACAGCCTTTGATGAAATCGCTATCATTTATCTACAGATAATAGTTAAGCGTTTACATCAAAGGGTGAGGGAGTTGATTTTTTATGAAGAGGCTTTTGAAGAACCTGACATTTCAGGTGATTGCAGCTGTCATTATCGGAATCATTGTCGGGATGGTTTGGCCAAACGTCGGAAAAGAAATGAAGCCGCTTGGTGACACCTTTATCAATGCCGTTAAAATGGTCATCGCGCCAATCATTTTCTTAACCATTGTTCTTGGTATTGCCAAGATGGGGGATATGAAAAAGGTTGGAAAAGTTGGGGGAAAAGCATTTATTTATTTTGAAGTCGTCACGACGCTTGCTTTGGTCATCGGTCTTTTTGTGGTAAATATCATGAAGCCAGGTGCAGGTCTGGACTATAGCAAGCTTGAAAAAGGGGACGTTTCACAGTATACCCAAAATGGGGGACAGGGTATCGACTGGATGGAATTTGTCACACACATCGTGCCTTCTAACATGGTAGACGCCTTTGCGAAGGGTGATATTTTACAGGTCTTATTCTTCTCTATTTTATTCGGTGTTGCGCTTGCTGCACTTGGCGAGAAGGGGAAAGGAATCATTGAGTGGCTTGATAAGCTGTCACTTGTTTTCTTTAAAATCATTGGATATATCATGCGTGCTGCGCCGCTCGGTGCATTTGGGGCAATGGCTTATACGATCGGACACTTTGGTTTGGCATCGATTAAACCGCTCGCAAGTCTGATGCTCTCCGTTTATATGACCATGTTCCTGTTCATCTTCGTTGTGCTGAACATCATTTGTAAAATGTATGGCTTCAGCCTGTTCGGTTACCTGCGATTTATCAAGGATGAAATTTTAATTGTTCTTGGCACAAGCTCATCAGAATCCGTGCTGCCAAGAATGATGGATAAAATGGAACGCTACGGGTGCTCTAAGTCTGTGGTTGGTCTTGTCATCCCAACAGGGTATTCCTTTAACTTAGATGGAACCTCGATCTACTTATCGATGGCTGTGGTCTTCTTGGCACAAGTGTTTGGTGTAGACTTGTCCATCGGTCAGCAGATCACCATCATCCTTGTCCTAATGCTCACATCAAAGGGAGCGGCTGGGGTGACAGGAAGCGGATTTATCGTGCTGGCTTCTACACTCGCTGCACTACAGGTCATTCCGCTGGAGGGGCTTGCACTGCTGCTTGGGGTAGATCGATTCATGAGCGAAGGAAGGGCCATTACAAATCTTATTGGAAATGGAATTGCAACAATCGTTGTTGCGAAAAGTGAAGGTGAATTTGACGAAGCGAAGAGCAAAACAGCACTTCAAGAAATGCGCAATATGAAGCAGGCTGTATAGTATAAAAACAACTTAAAAACCGAAACCTTATGTTCTACATGGGGTTCGGTTTTTTCTTGTGCTGAAAAGAAAAAACATTAAAGCTTGATAAAATTAAAACGAATCGTAAGACCTTATTGACCTTTTATTATATAATTTACAGAAAGATCCGATATAATGTATATCAGATCCGATGAAAAATAGACTTTAGTCCTGGCAGGTGTGTAACGTAATGGCGGCATTTTTTAAATTGTTCGAAAAACCCGGTGTTAAGCGGTTTTCTGTATTTGTAGTATTAGCCACAGCCTTATATCTATTAAGAGGAATGATGAATTTAATTCTCTTGACCTTCATATTCACCTTTTTGATGAATCGGTTAGAAGAGGTCATTAGAGGTTTTTTAAGTCACTTCCTGAAAATAGGACAGAAATCGGTTATCACCATTTTGTATATTCTTTTGGCTGGTGGATTGACGTTTGGCGGATTCGTGTTTGTGCCAATTATCGCCAAACAGGTGGAGCAGCTATTTCATTTAGGAAAGAAAATTGCAGATCATCCACAAGATTTACCTTTCTTTGATGTCATCACCAACGTATTCGGAGATTTTAAAATATCAGCTTACTTTGAGAAAGGGTTTAATTTCCTCTATACATACTTAACAGATTTCAGCACGTTCAGTATCCAGGTCATTATGTCCTTAATATTAAGCATGTTCTTCCTGTTCGAAAAGGAACGCCTCATTCAATTCATGAACAAGTTCAAAACGAGTAAAATCTCTGTGTTCTATCATGAAATAGCCTTCTTTGGACGTAAATTTTCCAGAACGTTTGGAAAAGTACTCGAAGCACAGTTTATTATTGCAACCGTTAACTGTGTCTTAACAACCATTGCGCTAGGCATTATGGGATTCCCGCAATTATTTGGATTAGCGGTCATGGTCTTTTTGCTAGGCTTAATCCCAGTAGCGGGTGTGGTCATTTCACTTATTCCACTCAGCATCATTGCGTATACCCTTGGAGGCGGCATGTATGTCCTTTATATTGTGCTGGTGATCGTCATCATCCATGCCATTGAAGCCTACTTCTTAAACCCGAAACTCATGTCAGCAAAAACAGAACTCCCTATTTTCTTCACATTTATTGTGCTGATCTTCTCTGAACACTACATCGGGATTTGGGGACTCATTATTGGTATACCAATCTTTGTGTTTATCCTAGATATTTTGGAGGTCACCAACAAGGAGGAAAGTAGTTAAAAAGTTCATTTGAACCTGTTTACAATTTTCTAAAAATAAGGTATAAATAGTATGAAAATATCATAATAACCACACGCTTAATCCTTCTAAAGGAATGGGGGACCCACTATTTTGGGGTGAATTTTTCTCTGTTGAGAAAAAAGGACATCTCTTCGTCCTAACCCGGCAGCTAACCTCATCGGCGTGAAGAGAGTAAACGGTGGTATATGTAAGGAACGCAGACCCACGAGAAAACTCTCTCGTGGGTCTTTTTGACGAGGAAGGGGAGATTTTATTGAAGCTGGCTACAAAAATTATTATTGCCCTTATTGTAGGTGCAATCACGGGACTTTTGCTTAACATTTTCGCTCCAAATGTATTCAAAGTGTTAGATCCTTATCTATTCACACCTCTAGGTCAAATCTTCTTAAATCTAATCAAAATGCTGGTTGTGCCAATCGTCTTCTTTTCCATTACACTTGGTGTGGCAGGCCTCGGAGATCCAAAAAAACTAGGCCGTATTGGAGCAAAAAGCATCTTTTATTTTCTACTGACCACAACCTTCGCTATTATCATTGCGATGTCTTTAGCATTATTAATTAAACCGGGTTCCTTTGGTTCATTCGATACAAAAGGGGCAGAATACGAACCTCAAGAAGCACCATCTACGACAGACACTTTATTAAACATCATTCCATCAAATCCAGTTCAATCTTTAGTTGAAGGAAATATGCTGCAAATCATTGTTTTCTGTGTATTCTTAGGACTAGGAATTGCAGTGCTAGGCAAAAAAACAGAAGGATTACTCAAAATATTAGAACAAGGCAATGAACTCATGATGTACCTTGTAGGAGTGGTCATGAAATTTGCTCCATACGGGACATTTGGCTTAATTGTGACGGCTATTGGGAGTCAAGGTCTTGATGCCATTAAAGCCATGGGACTGTATTTTACAGTGGTGTTAGTAGCACTATTGGTGCATTTCTTTCTCACATATGGCTCAACCTTGGCTTTATTTGCAAAACGAAATCCATTTACATTCTTTAAAGACTTTTCGCCTGCGATGGTCGTAGCCTTTAGTACGTCTAGCAGTAGTGCGGTTCTCCCTGTATCAATGGAAACCGCTCAAAAGAAACTGAAAGTACCTGAGCCGATTTCTAGTTTCGTGCAGCCGTTAGGCGCTACGATCAATATGGATGGGACAGCCATTATGCAAGGGGTTGCAACCATCTTTATTGCACAAGTGTTTGGTGTGGAGTTAACGCTGATGCAAATGCTCACAGTTGTATTAACCGCCGTATTAGCCAGTATCGGGACAGCCGGCGTACCGGGAGTAGGCTTGATCATGCTCGCAATGGTCTTGAACTCGGTTGGGCTTCCTGTTGAAGGTATTGCGCTCATCCTTGGCATAGACCGCTTATTAGATATGGCAAGAACCGTTGTCAATATTACAGGTGACGCCGCATGTGCGGTGATTGTGACAGAAACTGAGAAAAAACACGAGAAAGACGCAGCATCACCGAACCTATCCATGTAATGTAAAAGAAGGGCTGACTCGATCAGCCCTTTTTTTCATGGGCCTCTTGTCTTGCGTGATATACTTTTAACAGAATGAGCGGTCTTATTTGCCGCCATAGGCTTTACATCAGAAGGAGGAAACACGTTGCAGTCTGCTGTTCTAAAAGTAGAGAAAGTCGATAAACGAATTGGTCGGAAATTGATCTTACAAGATATATCTATAGAAATAGGGAAAGGAGAAATCGTCGGCTTACTAGGACCAAATGGGTCTGGAAAAACAACCTTAATTCGCTTGATCGTTGGTTTGATGAAAAAAAACAATGGCCGAATCATGATCAATGGATATTCACAGGATGAGGATTTTCTACACGCGATGTCATCTGTTGGTGCGATCATAGAAAATCCCGAATTTTATTCTTATTTAACAGGCTTTGAAAACCTTGAACTATATGCGGCGATGCACGATGGAGTGACGGAAGAACGCATGCAGGAAGTGGTGAAAAGAGTTCGTCTGGAGCACGCCATTCATCAGAAGGTGAAGACGTATTCACTGGGGATGAAACAAAGGCTTGGGATTGCACAAGCCATATTACATCAGCCGAACCTGCTGATTTTAGACGAACCGACAAATGGACTTGATCCTGCAGGTATGAAGGAATTCAGGGAGCACTTGCAAATGCTCGTACGAGAAGAAGGAACGTCCGTGTTATTTGCCACACATTTATTGCATGAGGTAGAAGAGCTATGTGACCGCATGATCATCATTCAAAAAGGACAGATCAAAGCCAGTGCGAGGCTCCGGGACATGGAGGGGAAAGAACAGATACTCATGAATATTCAGCCAGTGGAAAAGGCGGTTTCGTGGCTCAACACGCAGGCCTATACATATGAACGAAATGGAGCGCGTGTATTACTTCATTTGAACAAAGAACAAGTGCCTGAGCTGAACAAACAGCTTGTTCTGGCTGGGTTTGATGTACTTGAAATGACGCCTCAAAAGCCATCAATTGAAGAGGCATTTATGAAATGGACGGAAGGCGGGACGGCAGATGCTTCAACTCATCAAGAATGAGCATAAGAAAATTATGAGGAAAAAGATCACATTCATTGCTCTTGGATTGATCGTTGTGTTTCAATTGGCGATGGCTCTAGCGTTGAAACGAGTCATTTCCAGCTTTGGTGGACAAGACACTGTCGCCAACTATTTTGCTTATTCCACGAACGTCGTGTTTATTTTACAGGTGCTCGCTGTTGTCATTGGCGCAACCTTGATCTCAACAGAGTTTCAAAAAAGGACGATCAAGTTTTTATTGATCCGGCCCAAAACAAGGCTGCAAATTTTTCTGTCAAAATACATCACACTTGTGCTGACGGTCATATATTTGTTTGTTTTTTATTATGTATTAGCTTTCTTATTTGGCTTTATTTTCTTTGGTACTGAATTTGATGAAAGTACGGGAGGATTATTTCAGCATACGTTTGCTGTTATCGGATCTCAGTGGGTGGAAGTGATGATGATGGCAAGCTTCGCTTTTATGTGTTCCAGCTTGTTTAGGAACAGCCTCGTTGCGCTTGTGACCTCGTTTTTTGTTTTATATGCGGCGAAATCACTTGTGCCTATTATGTCTCTTTTAGAAAATCAGTGGGGGAAAATCCTGCTTTTTGCTAATACGGACTTTACTCAGTACAGCTTTCAAGGACCGCCGCCCTTTCATGGCATGAGCCCTTTGTTTTCTCTATTTATGGTGGGGGCGCATTTTGTTTTCTTTGTTGGCACGGCTTGGGTGCTTTTTTGGAAACGTGATGTAAATGTGTAAAAATTGTGTCAAATAACAAGAAAAATTCGTGACATATTTGTGAAAACGAGTCTGTATTTCACGATAACCGGCTGATTTTGTCTTATAATAAGATGGAGTCTTGGAGGTGGCACTATCGTGAAAAATTTCATTACGGCTTTACCCATTTTGTTGCTGCTGTCGTTTTCGTTTGTGTCTTTTGCCTTCCAGTTTGATCATCTTGTTTATTTCAGACTAGCGCTGGGGATCTTTTCGTTAGCGGGTCTTTTCTTTCTGTATACACTTAAAAGAAACATGAAATGGTTCATGGTTTATTTATATGCGAGCTGGATCATTCTTGCTGCCGTCACAACCTTTGAGGAGCCTGTCTTTTCTCAGTTCTTCTTCGGTGGTTTAACAATGACAATGGGTTATCTCACATATATGCTCATTTATTTAGGAATGAAGCAGGACCGTGTAGCGAAATCACATTAAAACAAAAGCCGATAAAATCACATCATAGATTTTATCGGCTTTTTTCTTTTTGTTGAAAAAGACAAAAGAGACGAGCAGCCAGCTGTGACTGCTCGTCTTATGTTTATGATTCACGTCCAGCAGCTGCAAGCTGCTCCTGATGCTTTTTGTCGATTGTTTCGTATATACTTTCCATCATTTTAGGGTCGCGCATGATGGCCTTCTTGTTCTCTTCAATCAATTGCTGATATGTTTTGATTTTCTTCTTAGACATGTGACTCATCGCTCCTTTATATAAGTATAGACGTCTATAGGATTTCATATAGATGAAATTGATAATCATTATCAATTAGCAACTCTATTATACAAAGCAAAATGTCAGAAGTAAAGAATCTATTCAGAAAATTCACGTAACCGACATATTCCAAGCCGAATCGACGATCATTCTTTCCCAGGAAATAATTCCTGTTATTTCTTGTCGTAAGTGAAACATCTATATAAAACATTCTTTCGCTCATTGAAACGTTTTGGATGTGCAACTCGTCTTATGGAGAGATTTGATGTAAGAGATGGAGAAGAAAAAAGACACCAGCAAGCGTTTGCTGATGTCCTTCGTTTAACCAATTAAGAAACGTGCCCTTGAAGAAACTCTGTCACTTCTTCAGGTGATTTTGCGTTTGCGCTGTGTAAATGACCTGTTTTTTCGCCATTTTTGAAAATCAACAGGCTTGGAATACCCATGACCTGATACGTTTCTGCTAATTCAGGGAAATCATCTTTGTTTATTTCAAACCATTCATGGTGAGCATACGCCTCTAAGATGTCTGGAATGAACATGTCCATTCTTGTACAGTCAGGACACCATGTTGCAAAGAATTTAACGATGACTTCTTTGTCAGATTGAATGATTTCATTGAATTGTTCAGTACTTGTGATTTTTTTCAATTTGTCACAACTCCTTTTCCATGTCATTTTAATATAAAATAAAGGCGAATGACATACAAATGCTCGGGAGGCGCTTACAACCTTTACAAATCATTTCAATTCCGTAACAACAAAAATTAATTAGAGCATTTTTGCTTGAAAGTGATAAGATAGTAAAGATGAATTTTAGTGGGGGGAGTATCCATTGAAAATAAGTTTAGGATTGATTTACGGCGGAAAGTCAGCCGAACATAATGTATCACTGCAAACAGCCCTTGCAGTTACAAAAGCACTTAACACTGAGAAGTTCGATATACATCCAATTTATATTACAGAAGAGGGCGAATGGCTAAGGGGAGAAAAACTCACTGAACCAGTTTCAAACGTCAAAATGCTTCAATTTGAACAGAACGCAAAGACGTTTTTACCAACTTCTTTAAATGAAAGCATGTTCCCGCAGCCTGCATCTGCTGATGAGAAGATTGATGTTGTCTTCCCATTGCTGCATGGGCCAAATGGTGAAGATGGAACGATGCAAGGATTACTTGAACTGCTAAATATCCCGTATGTCGGCAACGGCGTTCTTGCTTCTGCCGCGGGTATGGATAAAGTAATGATGAAAGATGTTTTTGCTCAAGCAGGACTTGCACAAGCAAAGCACCTTTCCTTCAATAAAAAAGACTATGAAAAGGCCACACCAGACAGCTTAGAACAGGTGGAACAAATACTTGGCTATCCATGCTTTGTGAAACCTGCCAACATGGGGTCAAGTGTTGGAATTAGCAAATGCCGCAACAAAGAAGAGCTGCAAACCGCATTCGACTTGGCTTTCCAATATGATCGTCGTGTGGTCGTCGAAGAAGGCGTCGTTGGAAGAGAAATCGAAATTGGTGTATTAGGAAATGACGAGCCGAAATGCTCTGTCGTTGGCGAAATTGCACCTAAAACAGATTTTTATGACTACAAAGCAAAATATGAAGATGGCGATACAGATTTGATCATTCCTGCAAGTGTGTCAGAGGATGAATACAAGACGATTCATGATATGGCGATTAAGGCATTTAAAGCCCTCGATGGATCTGGTCTTGTACGTGCAGACTTCTTCCTCACAGAAAAAGGCGAAGTGTTGATCAATGAAGTGAATACAATGCCTGGATTCACACCATTTAGTATGTTCCCGCTGCTTTGGAAACACACTGGTGTAGAGTATCCAGAGCTGATTGAAAAGCTAGTGTCACTTGCAATTGAACGCCATCAAGAAAAACAAACCATTAAAACGACTTTTTAATGTGAGCAACAAGCAGACACTATCCTTAGGTAGTGTCTCTTTTCCTTCAAACGTGAAATGAGAAAGAGAGGCGAAAAAATCATGATCAAACGTACAGTGAAACAAATCGCCCAAATGGCTGGTGGGACACTATCTAATCAAGCTTTTGGCGAAGAGCAAATTCACGGAGTGACAACAGATACACGAAAAGTATCAAAAGGTGCATTGTTTATCCCCCTAATTGGAGAACATTTTAACGGTCACACATTTGCTTCTAAAGCAGTGGAGCTTGGAGCCGCAGCTGTTCTTTGGAATCAAAAAGAAGCCAATCCACCGTTCGGTGTACCTGTCATTCTTGTAGAGGATACACTGGCAGCACTTCAACAGCTGGCAAAATCATACTTGAAAGAAGAAAAACCTCGTGTTGTCGGTATTACAGGAAGTAATGGGAAAACCACAACGAAAGACATGATTCATTCCGTCTTACAAACGGCTTATCAAGTTCATAAAACAGATGGTAACTTTAATAATCATATCGGTCTACCTCTCACCATTCTTGCAATGCCGGAAGGAACAGATATTGCTGTGTTGGAGATGGGGATGAGTGCAAAAGGTGAGATCGAGTTTTTGTCAAAACTCGCTGAGCCTGATGCAGCAGTCATCACCAATATTGGAGAATCTCATATGCAAGATTTGGGATCAAGAGAAGCCATTGCTGATGCAAAATGTGAAATCACAAAAGGATTAAAAGAGGATGGCATCTTTTATTACTTAGGAGATGAACCCTTGCTGCGCGAGAGAGTGACTGCACTTTCGCAGCGTGTGAAAACCTTTGGAGAAGCAGAGGACTGTGATATCAAGGTAACGCATATCAACCAGCTTGCAGAAGGAACTGAATTTCAAGTCGAAGGGTATGATCAGGGGTTTCTCATTCCTGTATTAGGGAAACATAATGTGAAGAATGCCCTTGCGGCAATTGCCATAGGCCAGCACTTTGGACTGAATGAAAGACAAATCGCCCAAGGACTCATGCAAACAAAGTTGACAGGGATGCGTCTTGAGCTGTTTAAAACAGAGAAAGGAATCACTGTTATCAATGATGCGTATAATGCAAGTCCTACTTCCATGAAAGCTGCAATTGATCTTGTAGGAGATATGGACGGCTTCGCTAATCGCATTCTTGTCCTTGGAGACATGCTCGAGATGGGCAGCGAAGAAGAAACGTATCATTATGAACTAGGCCGCTACATCAAGCCTGAATTTATTGATCATGTGATGACATATGGCCGCCTAGGTGCATTCATCGGTGAAGGAGCAAAGAAATCATTCGGTGACGCGCGCGTGTCCTCATTTATGGACAAAGAGGAACTGAAGAAAAAACTTGCTGACGTAGCAGGTCCTGACGATGTTGTTCTAGTCAAAGCCTCACGCGGCATGAGATTAGAAGAAGTCATTACTGCACTATAAAGAGTGAGCGGCAAAGAAGGTGACAGAATGATTGGCTGTCTATGTATACATGGATTCACTGGCGCGCCCTATGAAGTGGAACCGCTGGCGCAATATTTAAAGCAGAAGACAGATTGGAACGTTCAGTCAGTCACGCTTCCGGGGCATGGAGATGAGCTTCAGCTCAAAGGCATTTTCTATCAAGAATGGATTGCAACAGCTGAATTAGAACTGCTATCTCTTTACCGAACATGCGACACCATTTTTTTGATCGGCTTTTCCATGGGGGGAATGATTGCTTCTTATCTAGCAGCGAAGTATCCGGTTGCTCGTCTCGTTCTTTTAAGTGCTGCGGCTAAATATGTGAATCCAAAACAAATGATTCAAGACACAAGGCAGATGTTGAAGGAATCATTGTCTGGGCTGATTGATACGAATCCTTTGTATGATAGATACCGCCATAAGCTAACGAGCACGCCGCTGTCAGCTGCTGTAGAATTTATGAAGCTGGTGAAGCAAACGAAGAGCTCCCTTGAGAAGCTTCACCTCCCTGTGTTAATTGTTCAAGGTGAAAGTGATGGGATTGTGCCCGCTTCAAGTGCAGAATTTATTGATCATAAAATCCCGTCTCGTCAGAAAGAAATGTTTTATTTACCTGATTGTAAACACCATGTTTGTCACGAGCCATGTGCACAGCAATTGTTTGAAAAAGTAGAGCAATTTCTAAAAAAAACAATTTAATCTATAGAAAAGCGAAAATGTGGCTAAACTAATATAAATTGAATCCCACTTGTTAAAAATTGCATCATTTTTGTCGAATGAGTGACAAGCCTATGGTACAATAGGAAAGAAAAGGTGGTTGATTCGGTTGTTTCATTATGACGGAAAAACCTTTGTCCCGCAGTCTAATTCGAGTAACGGAGAAGTATCGGCAGGAACCATATTTCAATATCGTCAGGACGGGAATATATTAACGGGCACATATCAAGGCGGCAGTATTGTATCTGGTGTACTTGTAGGAACTGTGAATGAGGATGGAACACTTCATTTTAGGTACCACCATGTCAGCAAAGACGGCAGCATGAGAAGCGGGTCTTGCAATTCTACACCTAAGCAGTTGGATAACGGAAAAATTCAACTGTTCGAAAAGTGGAAATGGATGGATGGAGATCAAAGTGATGGTGAATCTGTCATTGTGGAACAGTAGATATATCCATTTCTGTCTTGTTGAAAAACAAATAGTGTAATGGTAAGATATAAGGTAGGGTAATTCGGGCTTTGTATATAATGGACCTGTCCTTTCGGAAAAGGGCAGTTTTTAATGATCATTCACGAGATTACTGAAACAGCAATTAGAAGGAGTTTGAATAATTTGACTATAACGTTTCAAGATTTTCAATTAAGCGAAAGTCTCATGAAAGCTATTAACCGCATGGGATTTGAAGAAGCAACACCGATTCAAGCGGAAACAATTCCTCTCGGTCTTCAGAATAAAGATGTCATTGGACAAGCACAAACAGGAACAGGAAAAACTGCAGCATTTGGTATTCCTCTTGTAGAAAAAATCGACCCAGCGTCTCCAAATATCCAAGCGATTATCATTGCGCCAACAAGAGAATTAGCGATTCAAGTATCTGAAGAGCTATACAAAATTGGCCAAGACAAGCGTGCGCGCGTACTTCCGATTTACGGTGGACAAGATATCGGCCGCCAAATCCGTTCGCTCAAGAAAAATCCTCATATCATCGTAGGGACTCCAGGACGTTTACTCGATCACATTAACCGTCGTACAATGCGTCTTCAAAATGTTGAAACTGTTGTGCTAGATGAAGCAGACGAAATGCTAAACATGGGTTTCATCGAAGACATTGAATCGATCCTTTCAAATGTACCAAGTGAACACCAAACACTTTTATTCTCTGCGACAATGCCTGCACCAATTAAGCGCATTGCAGAGCGTTTTATGACCAACCCAGAACATGTAAAAGTAAAAGCGAAAGAAATGACAGTCTCTAACATCCAACAGTTCTACTTGGATATCCACGAGCGTAAGAAGTTTGATACATTGACTCGTCTTCTTGACATTCAATCACCTGAGCTTTCAATTGTCTTCGGCCGTACGAAGCGCCGTGTTGACGAATTGACAGAAGCACTTAACCTTAGAGGTTATACAGCTGAAGGAATTCATGGTGACCTGACACAAGCGAAACGTATGGTTGCGCTTCGTAAATTCAAAGAAGGTTCAATCGATGTGCTTGTAGCAACAGACGTTGCAGCACGTGGACTTGATATCTCAGGCGTAACACACGTGTATAACTTTGACGTGCCACAAGATCCAGAGAGCTACGTACACCGTATTGGACGTACAGGACGTGCTGGACGTACAGGTATGGCGGTGACATTTATCACACCGCGTGAAAAAGATATGCTTCGTGCGATTGAGCAAACGACTAAACGTAAAATGGAACGTATGAAAGAACCAACTCTAGATGAAGCAATTGAAGGTCAACAGCAAGTAACCATTGATCGTCTGCGCACAATCATCAGTGAAAACAACTTAAACTTCTACATGACAGCTGCTGCTGAATTGCTAGAAGATAATGATTCTGTCACAGTGGTTGCGGCTGCCATCAAAATGATGACAAAAGAGCCAGATGCAACGCCTGTTCGTTTGACAGATGAAGCACCAATGATTTCAAAACGCAATCGCAACAACCGCAGCTCTTCTAAACGTAGAGACGGCGGCGGAGGAGGCGGCTATCGCGGGAAAAGCCGTTCATCGTACGGTGATAAAAAGCGTTCATCAAATGACCGCAATCGTTCTTCTAACGATCGTCGTCAAAAGAAATCTTATAACAACTAACATACAAGAGCGAATCCTTTGCAGGGTTCGCTTTTTTTAACAGGCTTATTGAAACTTTTTAGGCTCTGTTTCGTAATATATTGATAGAAAAGTAAGAGAATGGGGGAAGAATGTGAGAAAACAGCCGCAACGTCAAATTAGCTTAAATGGATTAAAGGTATGGCGTCTTCAAAATGGAATTATCTCATTGATTTTCTTACTCATCATCATTGGGGTATTTATTGCTAGTTATTATTTTCAATGGCCATATTGGGTTGGGGCCATCCTCGTCGGTTTATGGGTCTTACAGGTCATTTTTGGCATTTGGCTTATACCGAAAATCCGTCATCGCATCTGGCGCTACGAAGTATTCGAAAATGAAATTGAAATTCAGCATGGACTCATTCGCGTCACACGTGTGATTGTACCGATGGTGCGAGTCCAGCATGTCGATACATCGCAAGGACCGCTTTTAAGGCGCTACCGTTTGGCATCTGTGCAAATATCGACTGCTGCCACAGTTCATGATATACCGGCGCTAGAATTAGAAGAAGCAGATGAGCTTCGTGATTACATATCTCGTTTAGCAAGGGTGACGGAAGATGATGTCTGAACCAAAACGTGTACATCCAATCTCGATGTTCATTGATTTTATATCAGATGCCGTATCCATGATCAAAAACTTCATTATCCCTTTTTTCGTGCTTATTTTTGTGAACTCGAATTCGAGCATTCGTTTTTATGCATTTATCATTCTCGGTGTGCTTCTTTTATGGAAAGCTGTTTCAACCGTTTTAGCATGGAGGCGATTCACCTACCGGATGGAAGATGATGAATTTCGCGTGGAATCGGGCGTCATCACAAAAAAGAAAAAATATATTTCGTTAGAACGAATTCAAACCGTGAATACAAGTGAAGGTATCTTCCAGCGGATTTTCGGCTTGGTGCGGGTCCAAATCGAAACAGCAGGCGGAACGGACGGTCCGGAAGTGAGCCTGACGGCGATTACAAAAGCAGAAGCGGAACAATTAAAGCAATCGATTTTCAACCGGAAGAAAAGCTTGCAGCAAGAAGAGGTGTTGGGTGAAAATGGGGATGTTCTACATGATCCTCTGACAGCGCAACAACCTGTAGAAGAAATGAATGTTTCCTATCGGATGGGTGTACCAGAGCTGCTTTTGGCTGCGACCACTTCAAGCGGAATCGGAGTCATTATTTCCGGGTGTCTCGCCATTTACACACAAATAGATGAAATTCTTCCTTTGGACGGATTCGTCAAGCGGTTCTCTTTTTTAAGTCATGCGAGTGTTGAGATTTATGCGATTCTCATATTTCTTGCCGTATTGATTGCGTGGATTCTTAGTGTTGGGGTAACAGCCCTCCAATATGCGAATTTTACCGCAAAACGAAAAGGGAAAGACATCATCATCACAAGAGGGCTCATCGAGAGGCATCAAATGACCATTCCACTTGCGAGAATTCAAGCAGTGAAAATCAAAGAAAATATTCTCCGTGAGCCTTTTGGCTTTGCGACGGTGATGCTTGTGAGTGCAGGAGGTTCTATTACAGAAAAAGAAACCTCTTCCGTCTTATTTCCGCTGATTCGGAAGAAAAAAATCAACGAACTGCTGTCTCAATTCACAGATCATTATCACTTGGCGCCAGAAGCTGAACTGAAAAAGGTGCCAAAGCGTTCACTCAAACGCTACCTGATCTCTTACGGCTTTGTGCCATTACTTGTCGGCGTGATCCTATCTGTACGTTTTCCGCCATGGGGGTATTTGGCACTCATTCCGCTTCCTATTGCTTTGGTTTTTGGCTATTTAGCTTATAAACAATCAGGCTATACGATCAAAGATCCATTGATTCAACTGACATCAAGAGGCATTGGCAAAACCACTGGCATTGTCTTGAGAAAACGAATGCAAAACTATACGATGACGCAATCTTTCTTCCAAAAGAAAGGCCGATTGGCGAGTATTCACACCTTTGTGAAATCCTCTGCACTGCTTGATTCCTTTGGTGTGCATCACCTTGAGGAAGAAGATGCTGCACGTGTAATGGATTGGTATTCGTATGAAAAAAATAAATCTTCTTAAACAAAAAATGTCGATCAGCTTCCCGTTCATAGGAGTGATCGACATTTTTTATGAGGTTAGTAGCGTCTTTTTTTTGAATGGAAAAATAGCGTAAGAGGTGCTAGGAGCATGCCGCCGATCAATCCAAATAAGTGAGCCATAATATTGATGTTTGAGTTAACGAAAGTCATGATGACAGAGACTGCAAGAATCGTTATGATCACCTGAGAATTGCCGCGGTCCATCATGTGCGGTTTAAATAGAACAAGGTATAAATAAACGCCAAACAAACCGAAGATGGCACCAGAAGCGCCGACATGTACATACTCTAAAGGCTCTACCCAATAGGTTCCGAGATTGCCAATGAACCCTGCACCAAGATAGATGATCAGAAATCGAACCTTCCCAAGCAAATACTCAAGCGCTGGAGCGAATAAGAACAAGGACATAGAATTGAACAAAATATGGGTCAGACTTCCGTGAAGGAAAATAGGTGTGACGAGCCGCCACCATTCTCCGGCAGCTACCCCATAATTGAAACCGACGAAATGGTCGTGACCAAGCTGTATAAGAGGGATAGGAATCGCAAATAGAAGCCACAGACCAATTTGCAAAGCAAGAATCGTTGTTACGATTGGATACGATCTAATAAATTGTTGAAAGCTCTCCGTTCGAATAAACATAACAAACCCCTTTTGACTAGATAATGGTAAGTTTATAGTAACACGTTTATGAAGAGAACATCCAAATTAGTACGAGTATCATAGGAGGTACCTCATGATCAAAGGAATAGGCATTGATATTGTAGAAATCAACCGGCTCGCGCGAGTGCTTAACAGACAGCCTCGTTTACCAGAACGAATTTTAACGTTAAGTGAACAAGACATCTTTAACGAACTCAGTGAAAAGAGGCAGCTGGAATTTTTGGCGGGACGGTTTGCAGCAAAGGAAGCTTTCGCTAAAGCTTACGGAACGGGAATCGGCCGGCATTTAAGCTTTCATGACTTGGAAATTCAGAAAGACGAACATGGAAAACCTTTCATCAAAAGCAAGAAAACGATGGGCGACCAGCTTCATGTGTCCATCACTCACACGAAAGAATATGCTGCTGCACAAGTTTTAATTGAAAGGTTGTCAAGCTAGTCTGCATATTGTTTGTCCCCCCTTCATATATTGGGTAGTGCGATAAGGAAGGGCGAGTTGCTAACAGGCTTTGATGGTTCGCGGTACGCAGTTAACTCTTGAGGCGTACTGTTAAAGTCAAACAAGCGGTTTCTTCCTTTTAACACAATTAACGAAGGGGTTGAAAAGGGTGAGAAAAAGCTTTGTTTTGCTTGTAACGGGAATCCTTTTTGTACTGATTCTCTCCGCATGCGGTCAAAAATCTCAGCAGGATATCGTTGGAGATTTAAACAAAAAGGCAGAGGAAATGACATCATACAAAGCCAAAGCAAAAATGACCATTGAGACAGGAAATGACCCGCAGGAGTATCGAGTAGAAATTTGGTACAAGAAGCCGGAACTTTACCGTGTCTATTTAGAAAATCCGAAAAAGGATCAGAGTCAAGTCATTTTAAGAAATGGCAATGGTGTGTTTGTGCTGACACCTTCATTGAACAAGAGCTTCCGTTTCCACAGTGATTGGCCAAATAATAGCAGTCAGGTCTACTTATTTGAGTCACTCGTGAAGGACATTAAAAATGACAGTGCAGCTCAGTTCAAAGCGAAAGAATCAAAGTATGTGTTCGAAACCAAAACCAATTATCAGCACAACCAAATGCTGCCTACCCAAGAGATTACCTTTCATAAAAAAACAATGGCGCCTGCCAGTGTGAAAGTACTGGATAGCGACAAAAAGCCAATGGTGAAAGTGGAATTCTCTCACTTTGAATTCAATAAATCCTTTGACAAAGATGCATTTGATGAGAAGAAAAACATGACACTCTCTCAAATGGATGTAGCCACAAGTGCAGACTCATCTGACAGCTTTGCGGTAAAAACGCCAGTTGATATGCCAGAGGGCGTGAAGAAGATGGAAGAGAAAGAAATGATGACAGATGCTGGGAAACGTTATGTGATGACGTATGGCGGTAAGAAATCCTTCACACTCATTCAGGAAAAAGCGAGAGTAGCTGAAGCATCTACGCCTGTGACGATGAACGGCGAGCCAGTCGACCTTGGCATGACAGTTGGGGTTCTCACAGATCAATCCCTTTCATGGACATCTGACGGAGTGGACTACTTGATTTCTTCAAGTGATCTATCGAAGGAAGAGCTCTTGATGGTTGCAAAGAGTGTAGAAGGCCAGTCAGCTAAATAAATATCTCAGGCGAGAGCCTTGGAAATGAAAAATCAGCCCTATGCAAGGGCTGATTTTCTTTGATTTGTTTCACATTATTCTTGATTTTTAGTATCATAATAAAGGTATTGAATCATTCAATAGGGAAGTGTGACGGATGGACACAAATGCCTTTTATAGAGACACATGGGCAGAAATTAATTTAACAGCAATTAAGCATAATGTTTCACATATGAAAGATCATATTGGTCAAAGTGTTCAACTGATGGCTGTGGTGAAAGCCAATGCATATGGACATGGAGATATAGAAGTGGCAAGAGCTGCCCTCAAAGCAGGAGCAGACTTATTAGCCGTAGCCTTTTTAGATGAGGCTGTTTCTTTAAGAAATAAAGGCATCAAAGCACCGATTCTTGTACTCGGCGCCGTACCGCCGGAATATGTCAAAGCCGCCGTTCGATACAATGTCATCATGACCGCTTACTCCATCGATTGGCTGAGAGAAGTCACCACAATGGTGAAAGGGCAGATGGGACAACCTATACGTTTTCATTTGAAAATAGACAGCGGAATGAACCGATTAGGTGTGAAAACGATAGAGCAAGTGAACGAAGTGAAAAAGCTTGTCAGTGAACACTCTTATTTACAGCTGGAAGGCGTATTTACTCACTTTGCGACAGCAGATGAAAAGGATGAGGCCTACTTTGATCGGCAGGTCGATACCTTTCAAACACTGCTCGAGCCGCTTCATACGGACAAGCTGCTCGTTCATTGCGCCAACAGTGCAGCAGGTCTAAGGTTTAAAGACGTTTTGTTTAATATGGTTCGCTTCGGCATCAGTATGTACGGGCTGTCACCGTCAGAAGAAATCAAGGATGAATTGCCTTTCAAGCTGGAAGAAGCCATGTCTCTTCATACAAAGCTTGCCCATGTGAAGCACATTCAAAAGGGTGAGAGTGTCAGCTACGGGGCGACGTATACAGCCAATCAAGATACGTGGATCGGCACGGTTCCAGTCGGCTATGCAGATGGGTGGATCAGGAAGCTGGCAGGAACGGAAGTGCTCGTTGGCGGAAAGCGCCGGAAGATCGCAGGAAGGGTTTGCATGGATCAATTCATGATTGAACTGAAAGACAATCTTCCAGTAGGGGAGCCGGTCGTTTTAATTGGTAAGCAAGGGGAAGACATGGTATCAGTCGATGAAATCGCAAAAAGGCTTGAAACCATTAACTATGAAGTCACTTGCTCGATTGGCCACCGCATCCCAAGAGTATATATGGAGGACGGCAAAAGAGTGTATGTACGGAATCCGCTGCTTCAAAGCGGGCCAAGCTTTTTATAAACAGTGTTCAAAAGAACGATGGTCAAACTGACTTCGTTCTTTTTTATTCGACAAAAGTAGGGTAAACATTCTCCCTTTTTTAGAGATTTTGGAAATACCGTATGATTTTCGGAAAAAAGCGTATAATGGGAAAGAGGAACTCCATTATCATCTTGATTTACGGGTGGCGAGCCGCTTCATGTTCTAATAAGAAATCATGAAAAAACAGCTTTGCTTGTGCATTGAATAATGGTATGATTAGTCTTGGAATGGATCGATACGGTATCCGTAAGTTTTGTGGAGGTGTATGTTTTTTGTCTGAATCCAGCGCAACAAACGAAATGAAGATTCGACTGCCGGAGACTTTAATGTCTGAGATCGAACGAGTAGCAGAGCAGGATAAGGTAACAAGAAATGAATTGATCTACCGAGCGACAAAAACGTATATTCGTGAACGTAATATTCGACAAAATCGTGAATCGATGAGACGCGGCTACATGGAGATGGCGAAAATTAATCTGAATATCTCTTCAGAGGCACAATACGCAGAGTTTGAGGCTGAGAATACAGTTGAGCGATTAGTCAGCGGGGGTTAAACATTTGATTGTTAAACGCGGTGATGTTTACTTTGCTGATTTATCTCCTGTTGTTGGCTCCGAGCAGGGCGGGGTTCGCCCAGTATTGGTGATTCAAAATGACATTGGAAATCGCTTCAGCCCGACTGCTATCGTTGCAGCCATAACAGCCCAAATACAAAAAGCGAAATTACCGACTCACGTCGAAATCAATGCAAAGCGCTACGGCTTTGAACGGGATTCTGTCATTCTTTTGGAACAGATTCGTACGATCGATAAACAAAGATTGACAGATAAAATTACACATCTTGATGATGAGATGATGGAGAAGGTTGATGAAGCCTTACAAGTTAGTTTGGCTCTTATTGATTTTTAATATGGTGATATTTGGTTGCTCTCCTGTGAGCAACTTTTTTTTGTGTTCATTTTTTATTAAGGCTATAATGGAGAGAGAATGAAAGTTATTGTTTTTTATGTATGTAGGGGGTAAATTATGTCGAATCATATCGTGTTAGCTTTTGCGAGAGCGCACCAAAAGGAATTAGAAAAAGAATGGACTGACATCTTCAAACGACTCGGAGAAGAAGAAACGGACATGATGCTAAACGATAAAATGTATGAAACCATTTGTTCCGAATATGTCCAGCTTATTCTAGCATCCCTTTCAGAGGCGAATGCTGAGGATTTTGAAGAAAAAGTGCAATCTTTTGCTTTAAAAATTGTACAAATGGGTATATCACTTAAGTTACTGGCAAAAGGGCTAACGGAAATCCGTTCACACTTATATCACAAAATGAACAGTGACAAAAATACTGAACAAGGAAGTAATGAGCTCATATGGGAAATTGATCGGTTCATCTCACCAGTTCATAACGAAATATTGAATCACTACTCCATCTCATGGGAGAAAACCGTCAACCTTCAAAAAATTGCGTTACAGGAACTTTCTGCTCCGCTGATTCCGGTGTTTGAGCACATCACTGTCATGCCTCTTGTCGGAACAATTGATACAGACCGTGCGAAGAAGATCATGGAGAATCTGTTAAATGGCGTTGTGAAGCATCGGTCACAGGTGGTCTTAATCGACATCACCGGTGTACCTGTCGTCGATACAATGGTGGCACACCATATCATTCAAGCGTCAGAGGCTGTGAGATTAGTAGGTGCAAAATGCTTATTGGTCGGTATTCGCCCAGAAATCGCCCAAACCATCGTCACCCTTGGAATTGATTTATCTCAAGTTACAACAAAGAATACCCTTCAAAAAGGAATTCAAACTGCTTTAGAAATGACAAATCGAAAAATTGTTTCATTGGAGGGGAAACCCAGTGAGAAATCACCCGAAGATTCCAATCTTAAAATTATATAATTGTCTTCTAATTTCGATACAGTGGGAGCTTGATGACCAAACAGCCCTTCACTTTCAAGAAGACTTGCTGAATAAAATTCATGAAACAGGAGCGAACGGCGTTGTCATTGACCTAACATCTGTTGATATGATTGATTCATTTATCGCAAAAGTATTAGGCGATGTCATCACGATGTCAAAGCTCATGGGGGCAAAAGTTGTATTAACAGGAATACAGCCGGCAGTCGCTGTAACACTGATTGAACTTGGTATATCACTGGAAGAAATTCAGACAGCATTAGATCTTGAACAAGGGCTTGAGACATTGAAGCGGGAATTGGGGGAATAGATATGAAAGACCAATCCTGTGTGAAAATTTTGACGGAATGGGACATAGTTGCGGCAAGACAACTGGGGCGAAATGTTGCTAAAGAATTAGGATTTGGAACAGTTGACCAAGCAAGAATTACGACGGCCATTTCTGAACTAGCTCGAAACATCTATTTATACGCTGGTAAAGGTCAGATTTGTATAGAAGAAGTGATGGAGCGCGGAAAGCGTGGACTCAAAATCATTGCAGCCGATGAAGGGCCTGGCATCATGGATATACGTAAAGTGATGGAAGACGGTTTTTCTACATCAGGCGGACTCGGAGCAGGTCTTCCGGGAGTCAGAAGACTGATGGATGATTTTGAATTAGATTCTACACAAGAACAAGGAACGGAGATAAAAGCTGTTAAGTGGCTTCGCTAGGAGGGAAACCATGGATTTTAAGGAGGTAATGGAGCAGCGGTATCATCAGCTGCTCAGTCGTTATATCAGTGATTTAACTGAAACATCGCTTTATCAAGCTCAAAAATTTAGCCGAAAAACCATTGAGCATCAAATACCTCCTGAAGAAATAGTGAGTGTTCACCGAAAAGTGATTCAGGAGCTATACCCTGATTTGCCGAAAGATGTCTTTCATTCACTAGACTTCTTAATTGAAGTCATGATTGGGTACGGACTAGCTTACCAGGAACATTTAACACTTAGAGGCATCCAGCAAGAAATTAAATCAGAAATCGAAATTGCTGCTAATGTTCAGCAAACCCTTCTGGAAACGAAAATTCCAGAAGGAGACACATTTGATATCGGGGCTATTAGTGTGCCGGCAAAACAGATGAGTGGAGATTATTACCATTTTGTCACCGATCACGATACGATCAATATCGCGATCGCAGATGTCATTGGGAAAGGCATCCCGGCTGCGCTCTGTATGTCGATGATTAAGTATGCGATGGATTCCTTGCCGGAGTCAGGAAGCGGTCCCACAAAGGTGTTAAAAACCCTTAATCGTGTCGTCGAGCAAAACGTAGACCCGAGCATGTTTATTACCATGTTCTATGGCAGCTATAATAAAGCAACGCATGAATTTAAATATGCATCGGCTGGTCATGAGCCGGGCTTTTTCTATTGCAAAAAAGAGAATCAATTTTACGATTTAGACGCTAAGGGACTTGTCCTTGGGATCGCACCAGACTTTGACTATCGGCAGTATGAGAAGTATTTGGACGTCGGGGATATGATCATCTTATTCTCAGATGGCGTGACAGAATCCAAGTCAGAGGACGGTTTTTTAGAGCGGGAGGATATCAAAACGCTTATAGCAGAGCACCTATCTTATTCAGCTCAGGAAATGGTCGATGCTATCTATGCCAGCTTACTGAAGCTGCAAGATTTTCAGCTTCATGATGACTTTACATTACTTGTTCTGAAAAGAAAGGTTTAGAAAGTAAATATGCGGGTATATAAAATTCTAGGAAACAAGAATTTCGAGGTGAATGCATAATGAATATGTCTATGAAAGAGCATCAAATAGATAATAAGACGAAAATTAGCGTCAGCGGAGAAATCGATGTGTACTCCGCACCTGAGCTAAGAGAAACGCTCATGCCTAAAGCCGAGGCGGGAGAGCATCTTGAAATCTGTTTGAAGGATGTTACGTATATGGATAGTACAGGATTAGGTGTATTTGTTGGGCTGTTTAAAGCAGCTCAAAAAGCAGGCGGAACATTAAAGCTTGAGAACTTATCGGATCGGCTTGTAAGATTGTTTGAAATTACTGGACTAAAGGACATCATTGACATTTCTGCAAATACAGAGGGTGGGGTACAATGAACGAATCAGTAGATTTAATCGAGATGAAAATCCCGGCGAAACCAGAATACGTAGGCATCATTCGTCTGACTCTTTCAGGCGTAGCAAGCCGTATGGGCTATGCCTACGAAGAGATTGAGGACCTAAAAATAGCTGTCAGTGAGGCCTGTACAAATGCGGTTCAGCATGCCTACAAAGGTGCTGTTGGAGAAGATGGAGAGGTAGCTGTTCGCTTTCTTGTCTATGAGGATCGTCTAGAAATCATTGTCTCTGACAAAGGCGGTAGCTTTGACTTTAAGCAAAAGCAGGAAGGACTAGGGCCTTACACATCTGCTCATACGGTGGATCAATTGGCAGAAGGAGGTCTTGGTTTATATTTGATGCAAACATTGATGGATGAAGTCGAGGTGCAAGCAAACTCCGGAGTTACCGTTGCGATGACAAAGTTTTTAAACAGGGAGCGAGTTGACCATGACACAACCATCCAAAACTATGAAACTAACTAAAGATGAAGTGGATCGCCTCATCCAAAGCTATCAAACCAATCAAGACGAGCAGGCGCAGCTCACGCTTGTCGAATGTTATACAAATCTGGTCGATATGCTGGCGAAAAAATATTCCAAAGGGAAAAGTTTTCATGAGGATCTCAGACAAGTTGGAATGATTGGTTTACTCGGTGCCATTAAGCGATATGACCCGCTCGTCGGTAAATCATTTGAAGCCTTTGCGATTCCAACCATTATCGGGGAAATCAAACGCTTTTTACGTGATAAGACATGGAGTGTCCATGTACCAAGGCGGATAAAAGAGCTTGGCCCAAGAATCAAGATGGCAGTTGACCATCTGACAACGGAGACGCAAAAGTCACCTAAAGTACAAGAAATTGCAGAATATCTAGATGTGACAGAAGAAGAAGTACTTGAAACAATGGAGATGGGCAAAAGCTATCAAGCGCTGTCTGTAGACCAAGGCGTTGAGGCTGATTCTGAAGGAAGTACCGTTACCATTTTAGACGTCGTCGGCTCACAGGAAGAAGGCTACGAACGCGTGAACCAAAAAATGATGCTTGAGAGTGTGCTTCATGTTCTGACAGATCGAGAAAAAGAAATTATCAATCTGACTTATTTACAAAATAAGAGTCAGAAAGAAACAGGCGATTTACTCGGGATATCCCAAATGCATGTATCGAGACTGCAACGGAAGGCAGTTAAAAAGCTACGAGATGCATTATCAGAAGATGCGTCTATGGAGCTAGGGTAATGAAGCAGATTGAACAGCATGAGCATGTGAATGCCATTATTTATCAATCGAATAAAGAAGGGAAATCATGCTGCGGGGACAGTTTTTTTATTAAAGCAGATGATGAAGAACTAATTTGTGCTGTGGCAGACGGATTAGGCAGCGGTCAGTTCGCCAATGAATCATCTTCTTTAGTCAGCGAAATTGTCGAAGAATATGGACATGAGGATATGACGACCCTCATCGACAGATGCAATCAGGCTATGAAAAATAAACGCGGGGCCACAGTTGCGATCTTAAAGGTGAATTTTTCCCAGCAGCAATTTACCTATTGTTCGGTTGGTAATATTCGGTTTATCTTGAATACCCCTTCTGGCGACTATATTTATCCACTTCCGACATCAGGATACTTATCAGGGAAACCTAGAAAATATAAAACTTACACCTATTCCTACGAAAAAGGATCGACATTCATTATGTATTCAGACGGACTGAATGTGCCAAACATGAGAATGTGTTTAAAGCATAGTCATTCAGTTGCAGACATTGCCAAACAGCTTGAAACATACACACAAGACAAGAAAGACGATCTCACCTATGTACTTGGTCAGCTCATGTAAAATAGCTGACCTTTTTTCTGTTTTGCCGGTTTTTTTGATACACTAAAAGAGAAGACACAGTGAGAGGATGCAAAGTATGAAGACATCTGACTTTTTATTGAAACAAATTGCAACAGAATTAAAGCTTTCAACAAAACAAATTGAAAGTGTCATCAAGCTCTTAGAGGATGGCAACACCGTCCCGTTTATTGCCCGTTACCGGAAAGAGCAGACAGGCTCACTGGATGAGGTGCAAATTCAAACCATTTCAGAGCGCTATACATATATCCAAAATGTCATGAACCGAAAAGAAGAAGTCATTCGCTTAATCGCTGAACAAGACAAACTGACGGATGAATTAAAACAAAAAATTGAACAAGCTCATAAACTGCAAGAGGTCGAAGATTTATACCGGCCATTCAAACAAAAACGTAAAACAAAGGCGAATGTAGCCAAAGCAAAAGGGCTCGAGCCGCTGGCGGAATATGTACTCGCGCTGCCAAGCGATGAGATCGAGAAGAAGGCTGCTTCTTTTCTCAACGAAGAAAAGGAAGTAAGAAGTGTAGACGAGGCACTTGAAGGCGCGCAGCACATCATTGCTGAACAGCTGGCTGATGATCCTGATATGCGGAAATGGATTCGCAGTGAAACGTACCAAAAGGGCAGTCTGGTCACATCAGGAAAAGACATCGAGAGCGATGAGAAAAACGTCTATGAAATGTATTACGATTATCAAGAGCCCATCAAAAAGATAGTGCCCCACCGTGTACTAGCGATCAATCGTGGAGAGAAAGAAGGCATCTTAAAGGCAGCCATCGAACCACCTGCTGAAAATATTCGTTTCTATCTCGACAAGCAAGTCATAAAAGGCAAGCAGACGACGGCGAGACCGTTTATTGAAGCGGCAATTGATGATGCCTATAAGCGCCTCATTCAGCCTTCAATCGAACGAGAAATACGCAAAGAGCTGACAGAAAAGGCAGAAGAGCAAGCGATTCATATTTTTGCTGAAAACTTAAGAAAACTGCTTCTTCAGCCGCCGATGAAAGGGAAGCGTGTACTAGGAGTCGACCCTGCATTTCGTACAGGCTGTAAGTTAGCCGTCGTGGATGATACGGGCAAAGTCCATCATATTGGCGTCATTTACCCGCACCCGCCTGTGCAGAAAAAAGCGGAGGCCAAACAAAAAGTGAAAGAGATCATTCAATCATCAAACATTGAAGTCATTGCGATTGGAAATGGAACAGCCTCAAGAGAGACCGAACAATTCATCGCAGACCTGATTCAAGAGCTGGATCAGCCGGTGTCCTATTTAATCGTGAATGAAGCAGGAGCAAGTGTATACTCTGCGTCTGCACTGGCGCGAGAAGAGTTTCCAGACCTGCAAGTCGAAGAACGAAGCGCCATATCAATCGCTCGAAGATTACAAGATCCTTTAGCAGAGCTTGTGAAAATTGATCCGAAGTCTGTCGGGGTGGGCCAATACCAGCATGACGTGAGCCAAAAGCAATTAAACAGCTCGTTAACCTTCGTGGTGGAGACTGTCGTCAACCAAGTCGGTGTGAACGTCAATACGGCCTCACAGGCGCTGCTGCAATATGTGTCAGGTCTTTCAAAAGCTGTCGCAGGAAATATCATCAAGCGCCGCGAAGAGATTGGGAGATTCACAAGCAGAAAAGAGCTCAAGGATATTCCAAGACTTGGTGCTAAGACTTATGAGCAGTGTATTGGCTTCCTGCGCATCGCAGACGGACAAGATCCACTTGATCGTACAGGCATTCACCCAGAGAGCTATAAAGAAACAAAACAATTTTTACGCATGATCAAGATGACGCCAGACGATCTTGGCACAGAGCAGTTAAAGGAGAAAATTGCAGAGGTCAAACTGGACGAAGCAGCAGAGCAGCTTGATATTGGTATCATTACACTTCAGGATATCATCGATCAGCTGACAAGACCTGAGCGTGATCCGCGCGATGAAGTCCCAAAACCTCTTTTGAAAACAGATGTGTTGAAATTGGAGGACTTGAAGCAAGGAATGGAGCTGCAAGGAACGGTGAGAAACGTCGTAGACTTCGGCGCATTCGTTGATATTGGTGTAAAGCAGGACGGGCTTGTACATATTTCAAAGCTAAGCAACCGTTTTGTGAAGCATCCGCTTGACGTTGTATCAGTTGGTGACATTGTAACTGTATGGGTGGACTCCGTTGACCAGGCAAAAGGCCGCGTTGCCCTCTCCATGCTGAAACCAGAGTAAACAAAAAACGAGGCGCACCTTAGGATGGGGTGTGCCTTGATGTGACTGAATGTTTTTTTCTGTAGAAGTACCAGCATTGATTCAGCAATTTGATTTGGTAATGATTTTTTTCAAAAAATGCCTTCTGCATCTGATTTTTCAGCCAGTTGGGCATCGCCCATTCCTCCTTTGATCGAAACAGTGGGTGTACCTTCAATGTATGCAAAGGGGAAATTGTCCCGTTCGAGGTTTTTATAGAAAGGAACGATCTTGATTGAAGGAGAGGGAGTTACAGCAGTTAACAGAGCATATTTCTGAGCAGTTCTTTGGTAAGGCATTCCGCCATCAAGCTGTTTTTAATGACCGTCTCAAAACGACAGGCGGAAGATATTTGCTTGGTACACACAATATTGAGTTAAATCGCCGATATTTAGAGGAGCATGGAAGAGCTGAATTGATTGGGATCATCAAGCATGAATTGTGTCATTATCATCTGCATCTTGAGGGAAAGGGCTATCAGCATCGGGACCGGGATTTTAAAGAGTTATTAAAACAAGTAGGAGCCCCGCGTTTTTGTACACCGCTAAAGACGGTACAAAATAAACGGCGTGTACAGAAACGTCATGAATATGTCTGCACAGGATGCGGTCAGTATTTTATCAGGAAAAGACGATTTGATACCTCTCGTTATGTGTGCGGCGTCTGCAAAGGAAAATTAAAATGGCGGCGTACAATCGATTCAGAGTGAAAAGCATTCCTTTATGGGATGCTTTTTTTTGTGTCCAATGGAACTGATCATCGTGATATATAGAAGATGAAGTAGACATATTGAGACAAATAGAGACGCAAGTCTCATTTTGTCTCTTTTTTGATCGGTGTGAATCGTTCAAAACCTAAGTTTTCAAGTGCCATGATGTTGGCACGTTTTTTGCTTGTATATAAGTGCAAGCAAAAAAAGATAGGAGGTTTTACCATATGGAAATGGCACTCACAAAAGAAAAAGCTGTTTGGATGTATCAAAAAATGCAGGAAATCCGCCAATTTGAAGATCAAGTACACACGCTTTTTACAAAAGGGATCTTGCCGGGTTTTGTCCATCTTTATGCTGGCGAAGAAGCTGTTGCTGTAGGAGTCTGTGCTCACCTGAATGAACAAGACAGTATTACAAGTACCCATCGCGGCCACGGCCATTGTATCGCTAAGGGCTGTGATCTAAAAGGAATGATGGCAGAAATCTATGGAAAAGCCACAGGTCTTTGTAAAGGAAAAGGTGGATCCATGCACATTGCAGATTTTGATAAAGGAATGCTCGGTGCTAACGGAATTGTTGGAGGCGGCTTTCCGCTTGCGTGCGGGGCAGCCCTCACGGCTAAATATAAAAAGACAAATAATGTAAGCGTTTGCTTTTTTGGGGATGGTGCAAACAATCAAGGGACTTTTCACGAAGGAATCAACCTCGCCGCCATCTGGAAACTGCCAGTCATTTTCATCGCAGAAAACAATGGTTACGGGGAAGCGACGCCATTTTCCTATGCTTCAAGCTGCAAATCGATCGTGGATCGAGCCGCCAGTTATGGCATTCCGGGTATTCAAGTAGATGGAAAAGATGTGACAGCCGTTTATCAAGCAGCAGAACAAGCGATAGCACGAGCAAAAAATGGTGAAGGTCCGACATTGATTGAATGCATGACATATCGGAATTATGGTCATTTTGAAGGAGACGCTCAGCGCTACAAAACAAATCAAGAAAAAACAGAACACCAAGAAGAGAAAGATGCCATCGCTCTTTTTAAAAATGAATTATTAAAGAAGCAGCTGCTGACGAATCAGGAGATATCAAGTATTGAAGCGGCTGTAGCAGAAGCGATAGATGAAGCCGTTAGATTCAGTGAAGAAAGTGAATATCCAGATCATACCGAATTACTGACCGATGTGTATGTTTCGTATCAATAAATCAGAAAGGAGAGAGGAAAATGACAAGAGAAATCAGCATGTCTAGTGCTTTGAATGAAGCGATTAAACTGGCAATGAGAAGAGACGAAGATGTCATTTTAATGGGGGAAGATGTTGCGGGAGGCGCTCATGTAGATCACTTACAGGATGATGAAGCATGGGGCGGAGTTCTTGGAGTAACAAAAGGAATCGTACAGGAGTTTGGACGTGAGCGTGTCCTAGACACACCGATTAGTGAAGCTGGCTATGTAGGCGCGGCCATGGCAGCTGCTTCAACAGGGCTAAGACCAATTGCGGAACTTATGTTTAATGATTTTATCGGTACTTGTCTGGACCAAGTGCTGAATCAAGGCGCAAAATTTCGATACATGTTTGGCGGAAAAGCAGAGGTGCCGATCACGATTAGAACGACACATGGGGCGGGTTTTAGAGCAGCAGCCCAGCATTCGCAAAGTTTGTATGCACTATTTACAAGCATCCCTGGACTGAAAGTAGTTGTACCTTCTTCACCTTATGATGCCAAAGGACTGCTGCTGGCAGCGATCGAGGATCAGGACCCTGTCATCTTTTTTGAAGACAAGACGCTTTACAATATCACAGGAGATGTGCCGGAGAGGTATTACACATTGCCGTTTGGTAAAGCAGATGTGAAGAGAGAGGGTTCTGATGTAACCATCTTTGCAGTAGGCAAACAAGTGCATACAGCACTTGAAGCGGCAGAAGAGTTAGCTGCTCAAGGTATTGAAGCGGAAGTGATTGATCCAAGAAGCTTGTCGCCGCTCGATGAAGAGGCCATTCTGACTTCGGTAGAAAAAACAAATCGGCTTGTCATTGTGGATGAAGCAAATCCAAGGTGCGGAATTGCCGCAGATATCTCTTCTTTGATTGCAGATAAAGGATTCGATTTACTTGACGCTCCAATCAAAAAAGTGACGGCTCCTCATACACCAGTACCATTTTCACCACCTCTTGAAGATATATATCTGCCGACACCTGATAAGGTTGTGAACACCGTATTAGAGATGATTGGCAAGAGTCATGACAAGATCTTGAACTAAAGAAAGGAGAGAGGGAGATGGCTGTCGAAGTTGTGATGCCTAAATTGGGTATGTCGATGAAAGAAGGAACGGTATCTGTCTGGAATAAGGAGGTCGGTGAGACCGTAAATAAAGGTGAAAGCATTGCAAGCATCAACTCCGAAAAAATTGAAATGGAGATCGAATCACCTGCTGAAGGAACCATATTGGATATAAAAGTGTCTGAGGGAGAAGGTGTACCGCCTGGCACGGTCATTTGCTATATCGGTGAAGGAAATGAACAGGTGGAGGAAAAGAAAGAAAGAGACGTCCAGTCAAAACCAAAAAAAGAGAGAAAGAAAATCTCCCCTGTTGCTCGTAAAATTGCGAATAGCGCAAACCTAGACATTGATACGCTGGTGGGGACAGGACCGGGGGGAAGAATTACGAAAGCGGATGTGCTTCATGCGCTTCCTGAACGGGCAGAGAAAAAACAAAATGAGACAGAGCATCAACCTGTTAACACGATGCGGAAAACAATTGCCTCAAGAATGATGGAAAGCCTGCAAACAAGTGCACAATTAACCATTACGATGAAAGCGGACGTGACAAAACTTACAAACTTACAACAACAGCTGAATGAAACAGCCATAGCCCGTCACGATACAAAATTGACCATGACCGATTTTGTGGCCAAAGCAACGATCCTTTCATTACTCGAACACCCTGCGATGAACAGTCAATATCAAAATGAAAGAGTGGAAACTTTTGAGTATGTTCATCTTGGGATAGCTGCTGCTTTAGAAAACGGCCTAGCTGTGCCAGTTATTCGACATGCGGAGAGACTAGGGCTCATTGAGCTAGCGAAGACCATCAAATTGTATGGCAAAAAAGCACGTGAAGGCAAACTTCTTCACGATGAAATCGAAGGCTCTACCTTTACGATCACCAACCTAGGTGCCTATGGTGTAGAGCATTTCACTCCGATTTTGAATCCGCCGGAAGCCGGTATCCTTGGCGTCGGAACAATGTATGAAACCCCTGTTTATCGAGAGGATGAATTGTGCAAAGGGACCATCCTGCCACTCAGTCTTACGTTTGATCACCGTGTGCTGGACGGAGCGCCGGCATCCGCATTTTTATCAACGGTCAAAGCATATTTAGAAGAACCAATATCCATTCTTTTATAGGAAGAAGGTGAACGTATCATGACACTGGTCATTATAGGAGGCGGACCAGCAGGTTATGTGGCGGCCATAACAGCAGCCCGTTTTGGCAGGAAGGTTGTGTTAATTGATCAAGGTCAGCTGGGGGGTACCTGCCTCAATGAAGGCTGTATTCCGACGAAAGCGCTTTTGCAAAGCGCCGATATGTTTGAGCATGTGAAATCGGCTGTACATTTTGGAATTGAGCTCCCAGAACATGAGCCTATCATCCAATGGGATGCCGTTCAAAAACGGAAACAGTCTGTCGTCAAACAACTAACTGATGGCGTTCGCTACTTGATGAATAAAAACAAAATCAGCGTGTTGAATGGGAAGGCGTCATTTCTATCGGCACACGAGCTATTGGTAGAAAGTGAAGGGAAGTCTGAAATCATTCAAGCAAAACAAATCATTATTGCATCAGGGGCAGCGCCTGCTGCTTTACCTTTTGCACCTTTTGATGGGGAATGGATCATTCACAGCAAGGATGCCATGTCACTTTCTTCGATACCAGATTCGCTTTGTATCATTGGGGGAGGGGTGATCGGCTGTGAGTTTGCAAGCATATTTAGCAGAATGGGGACAAGAGTTGTCATGGTTGAGCTTGCAGTGCACATTTTACCTGAAGAAGATTGTGATATAGCACAATGTCTTCACGAGCAACTTGAAGAAACGGGTGTAGACATTTTGACGTCCGCCGCAGTCAAACAGCTTGATTCTTCTTCAAGAAAAGTAGTGGTAGAGAAAAATCAAGGAGAGCAGTGTGAAATCCAGTCTGATCTTTGCTTAGTGGCAATTGGCAGGACTCCGCAGCTTGGAGAGTTGAATCTTGATCAGGTCGGCATTGAATTTGACAGAAACGGAATCTACGTCAATGAACATATGCAAACCAATCTCCCGCATATCTATGCGTGCGGTGATGTGACAGGTGGGGTCCAGCTTGCTCATGCTGCTTTTCATGAAGGAACGGTTGCGGCATCCCATGCATCAGGTGAACATGTAAAAGTCAATGAACAAGTGATTCCAAGATGCATCTACACCTCTCCAGAAATCGCCAGTGTTGGTATAAATGAAGAGAGTGCTAGAAAACAATATGAGGAGATTCGGATAGGGACATGTGCATTTTCTGCAAATGGAAAAGCATTAATCTTAAATCAACCAGCCGGTCAAGTAAAGGTCATTGTAGAACCGCAATATCAAGAAATTTTAGGTGTATCAATCATTGGACCGAATGCAACAGAACTGATTGGACAAGCGGCGGTGATGATGCATACAGAGCTGACCACTGATACATTAGAGCAGTTTATTGCGGCACATCCGACACTTTCAGAGGCGATACACGAAGCCTTGCTGCAAACAATTGGACGAGCGGTGCACTGCTGAAAAAGACTCTATTTCTATCCGATTGACTTCTTGGGTTAGCCAATGTTAATTGAAAGCGCTTTTATAATTATCTATAATGAATAAAAAGCCCCCAGAGGAGAGGATGGAATGAATCCGACGCCTTGTTATTTAAATACGTGGAAACGTTTTGTTCGTGAAGGTTTGCTTGATAAGTCTCGTCTGAATAAGAGAGTGATGGAATCATGGCTCAGGTGTAAACAGGCAAATGTTAATCCGTATTTAGATAAAGGACAGTCGTTGTTAGAAAAGGAATTATTCAGTGCCCAAAAAAAGAAATACTCATTATTCCTCAATGCTGCTCTTCCTTACTTAAATAAAATCAGTCAGCAATTAAAAGAATCTGACATGCTGGCCTTACTTATCGATGCAGACGGTTATGTGCTAAGTCTGACAGGAAGCCAAAGAACGATGGTGGAAGCAAGAAAAATTAATTTTATGGAGGGGTCGCGCTGGACCGAAACAGATGTAGGGACGAACGCTATTGGAACGGCACTCGTCATCGGGGAAGCTGTGACGATCAACGGAACTGAGCATTTTTCTGTCGCCTCTCACCATTGGAGTTGTTCAGCCGCTCCTATTCGTGATGCAGACGGTACGATCATAGGGGTGATTGATATCTCCTGTATGGCGGATAACAAGCACCCTTTTATGCTTGGAATGGCTTCAACGGTTGCTTATGCCATAGAGAGAGAAATTCAAGTCCAGCAAAAAAGGAGAGAGATGGAGCTCATCACTCATTGTCTCCAGCAGGTGGAAGCAGACGAACCGTATGTGGTCTGTAATGAAAAAAAGCGAATTGTTTCTGCAAGCCGGTCGATTAGAGAACGATTTTCTGACTGGTACGGAATGGATGTCGAGCGGCTTAAGGGTCATCCATTTGTTATCCGGGGAACGCAGATCATTCAATCAGAGCAAGATGGAAAGATGCTGGGCATGTCCCTTTCCCTTGAAGAAGCAGCGAAAAGTAGCATCACCGTTTCCTTTGCTCAATTTCCCGGGGAATCTGGAACAAGTAAGGTGTTTCAACAGACGCTCAGTGAGATGAAGAGAGCGGCACAAACAGATGCCAATGTATATATTTGGGGCGAAACAGGTACAGGGAAGGAACTGGCCGCTAGAGCTATTCACTCAGCCAGTGAAAGGCATAGAGGACCGTTTATTCCTGTTAATTGCGGAGCCATTCCTGAAAGCCTGTTAGAAAGCGAATTATTCGGCTATGCTGAGGGGGCTTTTACAGGAGCAAAACGTCACGGAGCTAAAGGGAAGTTTGAACAAGCTCATAAAGGAACACTCTTTTTAGACGAAATTGGCGAAATCCCATATGCGATGCAAGTAGCACTTCTTCGGGTGATAGAAGAAAGGAAAGTCGTACCGCTCGGCGGGACACACGAAATCCCTTTGGATATTCGAATCATTACAGCGACTCACCGTAATATGAATGAACTACTGAAGGAAGGAAAAATACGAGAAGACTTGTATTACCGTCTTCATGTCTATCCGATCAACATCCCGCCGCTTAGAGAAAGAAAAGAAGACATTCGTGATTTATATCGTTATTACCAAAAGAAGTACCACTGGAATGCGGTATTTCCTGAATCATTTTTTCAGACATTGCAGGAATACCACTGGCCGGGAAACATACGAGAGCTTTTTAATCTGTTTGAACATCTAAGGGTCCTCTTTCCGAAAGGCGGATGGATTGGTGAATCGCAATATGCTTCAGTATTAGAGACGATTGATCAGAAAAAGCAGAAGCTGCATCCAGCAGAGTGTACCGAGATTCCAAAAGAACTCACGTTTAGGGAGCGCATTCAAAAGCAAACAGTGATAGAAGCACTGCATAAAACAAAAGGTCATGTGTCAGAAGCAGCGAAGTTAGCAGGGGTGCCAAGAAGTACTTTTTATAAGTGGATGCGAAAGTTTAAGCTGTCTTAGTCTCCTGAGGAAGGCTGCATCAAGGCCCTTGGTCTACGTGAAGAGGTCGGGGGCTTTCTGCCAAGTTAAACAAATGGCATGGAAAAAGGCTTGACTGTTATATTAGTATATGTTAAATTATAAAAGCCGTCGCAAATGGGCCAGGAATGAAACGCTTAAAAATTCTTGACACATTTTTCTGGCATATATATAATGAAACATGTCTTATTATTCCGCAGTAGCTCAGTGGTAGAGCTATCGGCTGTTAACCGATCGGTCGTAGGTTCGAGTCCTACCTGCGGAGCCATAATGGAGAAGTACTCAAGTGGCTGAAGAGGCGCCCCTGCTAAGGGTGTAGGTCGCGTAAGCGGCGCGAGGGTTCAAATCCCTCCTTCTCCGCCATTATTGTATGGCCCGTTGGTCAAGCGGTTAAGACACCGCCCTTTCACGGCGGTAACACGGGTTCGAATCCCGTACGGGTCATGTTTTGTTTTTTGATTCGTTGGGCTATAGCCAAGCGGTAAGGCAACGGACTTTGACTCCGTCATGCGTTGGTTCGAATCCAGCTAGCCCAGCCATTTTTTATATATGTTTTTCTGCATAGCAGATGAGCCATTAGCTCAGTTGGTAGAGCATCTGACTTTTAATCAGAGGGTCGAAGGTTCGAGTCCTTCATGGCTCACCATTGTCACGCGGGTGTGGCGGAATTGGCAGACGCGCTAGACTTAGGATCTAGTGTCTTTATGACGTGGGGGTTCAAGTCCCTTCACCCGCATTGTTTTTCAAACAGTGCACTTATGAATATATGAGCACATCATACACGCGGTCGTGGCGGAATGGCAGACGCGCTAGGTTGAGGGCCTAGTGGGTGAATAACCCGTGGAGGTTCAAGTCCTCTCGGCCGCATCAATGATACCAAGGGTTGTAGACCTTTGGTATTTTTATTTTTTTATAACTTTTAAATGAATCTGTCCAAAATCTGTCCACTCACCTTAAGTAAGTGGATTTTTTTGTTTTGAAATCGATATTTTTATATAATGTCGTCCAATTTTTCAGCCATAGTATGAAGCTATTTTCAATTTCTTAAAAGGCATAGAGCGAACATTAATCATCATTTTTAAAAAGAGAACAGGCTGTTTGGATAAAAACTTCAGTTGCCTTAGAGATATCATTCATATTTGGAACGGCTATGCCGATGTCTCTATATGTGTTTGGCTTCAGTTCACGAAAAACGACATCTTTTGGTAGTGATAATATATTTTTTTTGGTTGTAATTGTAATGCCTAAACCTTCTTGTACCATGCATAATGCAGTGTCGATGTAGTCAATAACAAATCTTACTTTAGGTTTTAAATTTAGATCTTTGAATAATGAGTGGATTTGTAGCTCATAACCGCCCCTTCCAATGATGATATCTTCATCTTGTAAGTCAGAAATATCTATTCTTTCTTTCAGGTATAATGGGTGACTCGAGTGCATAACAACAATCAACTGGTCTTTCATTAAAGGGACGATATCAAAATCCTCTTCTGGGGGAATAATCATTCCTACATCCACAGTTTTGGAGCGTAGCCAATCTTTAACTTGATCTACACTTCCTTCCGAAATCTTAATTTCAAGACCTGGATATAGATCTTCCATTGTCCGTATAATTTTGGGGATGAACCTCGTACACGCAGTTGGATAAGCTCCGATGTGTACTTTGCCGATTTCCAACCCTTGTTCCGCTGCAATCAATTCATCTACTTTCTGCAAATCATTCAAGATATTTCTGAAAATAATTAAGACACGTTCTCCTACATCAGTAAAAAACAATCCGTTTTTCTTATTTCTCATAATTAACTTTGTTCCTAGTTCTGCTTCAATTGTTGCTACAGCTCGACTTACCGCCGGCTGTGTCATGTGTAATTCCTCACCGGCTTTTGTAAAACTTCCTGTTTCAGAAATTTGGACAATCAGTTGAATTTGTGATCTGTTCATAGCGTTTTTGATATCTCCTGTATAATTAATATGCATTTCAATTATATTGAAACTTAATGTACCATAAAAGAAATTAGAACTTCAAGATATAATCCGAGACAATAAGTGAGGTTAATCATATTAATTAAGGTAATGATAATAACCGTATGACTTTGGATTTGAATTTTATAGGAGGATTAAAGTGAAAAATATTCTAATCATTAACGCACATGAGTACCATGAGATGGCCAAAGGCCAATTAAACCAAACATTAGTAGAAAGAATGATAGACAAACTAAGCCCGCTTTATCAGGTTAAAACCACAATTGTTGCAAATCACTATGATATAAAAGAAGAACAGGAAAAATTCAAATGGGCTGATTTTGTGATTATTCAAACACCAGTTTATTGGTATCATTATCCAGCTGCATTCAAGAAGTACATGGACACTGTATATGAGCACGGAATTTTTTATCGAGGGACAGATATTTATGGTGAAGGAGGTTTATTGGAAGGACGTCATTATATGCTTTCTGTTACTTGGGGTGCAGGTGAATGGGTGTTCGATAATCCGTTAGAGCAGCCTTTCTTTGAGGGGAAGGAAGTAGACGAAGTACTAGTTGCAATGCATAAAGCACAGCAATTCATAGGGATGAAACCATTAAAAACACTCTCAAATCATTCGGCACTCAAGCCTGACATGGAGAAAGTGTTTGAAAAGACGGATCAGCATTTAGAAAAGATATTTTCTTTATCTTAAAATGACGAAAATCCGCATTTAAGATATATGCTTCACTATTCGCCTGGAAAAATTCCTAGTTTTTGACCAATGACTTCAATCTTAAAAAGGAGAGAAGGATGATGAATACTAGTGAAGAAAGAAGAGCGGGATTTTGTTCGCAATGCGTTTCAAAATGTGGAGTGATATCCGTTACAGAAAATGATCAGTTAGTAAAGGTGCTCCCGGATAAAAACCATCCAAATGGGGGAATCTGTCCAAAAGGAGCAGCAGCACCTCAAATCGTCAATCATCTTGATCGTATCCTTTTTCCTTTAAAGAGAACTAACCCAAAGGGGCAAGACCCAATATGGGAGAAAATCACATGGGAAGAAGCCATCCAAACCATTGCAGATAAACTAAAACAGATTCGTTCTGAAACAGGGGCAGAAACGGTTTCTTACACTTTTCCAACAGTTGGCGCAAGCGGGAGTTTTAGCTGGGGGCCATATTTACAGCGCTTGATGAATCTATACGGTACTCCCAACTATATTTCTCATACCAATGTCTGTCAGTGGGCAAGGGACGAGGGATCAAAATACACATATGGTGTTGGATTGCCTCAACCCGACTTTGAACATGCTAGCTTGATATTGATATGGGGACACAATCCAGCAGATACGAATCTTCAAACTTGGAAAAGGCTCATGGCAGCCAGAAAAAGAGGAAGTAAACTAGTAGTAATCGATCCACGCCGAACAACAACAGCTGCTGCGGCAGATTTATGGATTGCTCCGAATCATGGAACTGATATCGCTTTAATATTAGGGTGTCTTCAATTTTTGATTGAGAACCATTCGTATGATGAGCAATTTCTGCTCCGATGGACAAATGCTCCTTTCTTAGTGGATAAACGAACAGGGAAATTCCTTCGACCAGAACATCATCAGCCATATGAATTTTTAGCTCTTGATCAGAAAAAGAAGCCATTTAAAATCGACACTCGGGAAGATCCTGAGACATGGGCAGAACATATTTTACTTTCAGGTGAATACGAAAATGATAACGTTTCTTCAGAAACCGTTTTTTCTCAATTATTGAAACAAGTATCTTCATTTACATTGGAACATGTAGAAAAAATAACGGGTATTCCAGCTGAGAAATTAACGGAACTTGGGGAATTATTATGTCAAGAAAATCCGATTGCCTATTATTCATGGAATGGCTTAGAGCAGCATGTAAATAGTTCATCAACCAATCGAGCATTATGTATCCTTTATAGCCTGACTGGTTGTTTTGATAAGCAAGGGGGAAATATTGTCCTCCCGTCTTTACCAGTAAACTTAATAAAAGGTCAAGATTTACTACCATCTTCACAAGAGCAGAAGCGTCTAGGGCTAGATCAAAGACCTTTAGGTGCTCCGAAGATATCTGCTTCAGGGTATGATTTTGTTCATGCTGTATTAAACGAATCTCCGTATGATATGAGAGGATTATTAAGTTTTGGGGGAAATATGGTCACTCAAAACCCTGATAGTGAGAATATGATAGAAGCCTTAAAAAAATTAGAATTTCATGTACACGTTGATCTGTTTCATAGTCCAATGACGAGGTTTGCAGATATTGTGTTACCTGCTGCGCACGCATGGGAGTCCCCAAGTCTGTTGGCGGGTTTTGAGGGGAATTTGCAAACGGCTCAACATATTCAATATAAACCTGCAATGTCAAAGGCTCCTGGGGAAGCTCGTCCTGATCTACAAATAATCATGGATATAGCGTTAGAAATGGGCTATCAAGAAGAGTTTTGGAATGGGAATATTGAGGACGCGTTTAATGACTATCTTAAACCAATGAATGTCACATTAGACCAACTTCGATCTCATCCTGAAGGTCTGTCTGTGCCCTTAAAAATAAAATATTGTAAATATAGAGAGAAAATTAATGAAAGAGTCAAAGGTTTTTCTACTCCGACAAGAAAGTTGGAGATTTATTCCGAGTTTTTGTTAGAGCATGGGTATGATCCACTGCCCAAATTTGAAAAACCATCAACTGTTCCGCAATATCAGAATCAATCTAATGATTTTCCGTTAGTTCTTTCTTCATTTAAATTAAAGGGTTTTTGTCATAGCCAGCATCGTAATATTGCTAGACTAAGGAAAATGCATCCCGATCCTTTTGTTGAAATCCATCCCCAAACAGCTCAAATGTATAAGCTAAATGAAGGTGAATGGATTTATTTAGCCTCTCCTCATGGCAGGATGAAGGCAGTCGCTCGACTGACAGAAAGTATACCCGTGGGGACAATATATACTCAAGCGGGCTGGTGGGATGAGTGTGATGAACTAGAATTAGCTGGATTTGATCCATTTTCAGTAGAAGGTGCAAATGTGAATCAATTAATAGGTACAGATGAGATCGACCCCATATCAGGATCCGAACCATTAAAATCTTATCGATGCCAGATCCATAAGATTTGATAAATACTTTTCCCTAATTGAAGAATTGAAAAAGTAAGCTTAAAAAGCTGATGAATCCTAAAGTTGGAGGCTTCAGCTTTTTTCTGTATTACATAATAAAAACTGTCTTCACTGAAATCGTCATAACGATTTTGGTATATATCATATGATTAATATGCATTTTATTTATGTTTCGGCTTCATGTACCATTAAATAGGATTGCGCATCAAGAAAAGTAACGGAGGTAACAAATATGATCAATCGTAATAGATTATTTCTATTTGCACTTATATTAGCTGCATTTAATTTGCGACCGGGCATTACTTCAGTTAGCCCAGTTCTAAACGGAATAACAGAGGATTTGAGCATGAGTTCAATGTCTGCGAGTCTACTCACGTCTATTCCTTTAATTTGTTTTGGTTTTTGTTCATTATTTGCAGGTCGTTTGGCCAATCGCTATCAATCAGAGAAAATAATCACTTTTTTTATCGCCTTTATAGGAATTGCAACACTTTTACGTGTCTTTTCAAATTCCTCAACAAATCTATTGATAACGGCTTTGTTTATCGGTGCAGGAATAGGAATTGTCAGTCCTCTGTTATCTGGTTTCATTAAAAGCTATTTTCCAGAGAATGCTGCATCTATGATCGGCATATACTCTACATCAATGGTCATTGGTGCATCTATATCAATTGGGCTGACGACACCACTTCAACACATGTTAAATGATTCATGGAAAAATGGATTAGCCTTCTGGAGTATTTTTGCTCTAGTCGCACTTCCACTTTGGTTCTTGGTTACTAAGCAAGCTCAAAAACACACCCATAAATCGTCCAAAAAGAATCGTGCGTCCTTGCCTTTAAAGAATAAAGAAGCTTGGCTATTAACTTGTTTTGTTGGTCTTGTCATTCTACTGTTTTATTGTTTTGCAGCTTGGCTGCCAGCAATTGTAGAGGAAAAAGGAGAAACTGCTGCATTTGGTGGACTTATTGGTACTATAACTATGCTCGCACAGCTGCCGGCCACCCTTTTCTTGCCTAGTCTCTTAAAGGTAATGCCAAGCAGAAGATTTTGGATTACATTTTTCACACTCAGCGTGATGATTGGTTTATCACTGTTATGCTTTACAAACATCACACCTATTGTTGCGAGCATATGTCTAGGGATTGGCAGTGGCGGTCTTGTTTCACTCACTTTATTATTACCAATTGATAAGACAGATTCACCAATAGAAGCAAGTACCTGGTCAGCTATGACGCAAGCTATTGGATATATGATTGGTGCTGTGGGACCATTTATCATCGGTTTTCTACATGATTTTTCAGGAAGTTTTGTACCTACATTATATCTTCTTATTACCTTAGGTTTGATTATTATCCTGTTAGGTTGGAAACTGACGAAACAAGTTAGTTCTTTAGAAATGGGAGTACAGATGAAATAACATCATATTGTTCAGCCTGGAAATGAACCTGAAGAAACGAGGTTATATGATTTTAATATATCATCTGAAATTCAAAGGTTCTCTGATATTAAAAGAGTAGCTAGTTCAAATCAAGAAGCGATTTCAATCAATATCGTTGAAAATCATCATTATTTAGCTTAAGATAAATAAAGATATACCAATTAAAAACTAAAATGTAAAAAGGAGGTTATTCGTTGTCGTCATTAAGGGAGCGGATTTTCTCAAGGTTAGATTTAGAACCAAAGAGAATAATAAAATTCGAGGATGTATCTGATATTCTTCAATCTTTTGCGAAAAATATTCCTTTTGAAAATATAGATGTCATCTATAGAAATTATAAAGAAATTTCAAAGGAAAACCTTCAACAGAAAATTTTAGATGATCATCGAGGCGGTTTATGTTACGAGATAAATCCACTTTTATACTACTTCCTTAAAGATTGTGGATTTGATGTACAATTAATGTCAGCAACCGTATATGATCAATCATTAGAGAGCTGGTCAATTGATCATACACATGTAGCCATCCTCTTAACATATCATCAGAGAAAGTATCTTATTGATTCAGGTTTCGCTTCATTTCTCCCTCTTTCCCCAATCCCTTTTACAGGTGAGGTAGTACAGTCGAATGTTAGAAACTATCGAGTAAGAAAGCTGCACACAGAAAAAGGATCTTATGTTTTTGAAATGCAAGATAAAGATACATTAGACCATACGGATTGGAAATTAGGATATGCTTTTAGTCTGAACGAGATATCAGAAATAGAATTAAATGAGATGCAAGAAATCATTGCGGAAAATGAAAAATCACCTTTTAATAAATTCCTTCTCGTTGTGAAAATAATAGAAGATGGACATATTACTTTAACTAAAGAAAAATTTATCAAAAGTGAAAACGGGAAGAAAACGAAGAAGATTTTGAATCAAGATCAGTATTTAAAGATACTGAATGAGGAGTTTAACATCCATATTATTCATTAAAAGTGTATATCTTTTAGACTCATTCAATTAGGGAGGAGTATGTCTTATGAATGTATTAATGGTTAATTTTCCAGGTGAGGGGCATATCAATCCAACACTTGGAATCGTTAAAGCATTAATTAATCGGGGAGATTCGGTTTATTACATCACTACGGAAGAGTTTAAGGAGCGAATAGAGGGTTTGGGTGCGAAAACGTACATCCATCAAAATTATCTTAAGGGACGTACACCTCAAAACACGAGCATACATGAATTCTTGCAAGTCCATTTAAGGATTTCTATCGATATTTTAACGATCGTTCAGGAGCTTGCTCAATCCATTACGTTTGATTATGTGTACTATGATACGTTCGGTGCAGGATTATTAGTCAAAGAATACTTAAATATTCCAGCCATTTCTTCATCATCGTCGTTTGTTGTTCCTGAAGAACAATTCTTAACAACGTTAGAAAACAGCTCTGTATCACTCAGCTCGTCTTCAGAAGTGGAGAGGGAAAATGAAATGTTAATAAAGAAAATAGAGCACAGCTTCAATGTTAAGGTGAAGCATCCTTTTCAATTTCTTATGAATACAGCTGATTTGAATATCGTCTATACCAGTAGAGAGTTCCAGCCAAATAGCGAACATATAAACGATTCTTATATCTTTATTGGGCCAACTATCACGAAACGCAAGCAAACCAACAATTTATCATTAGATGAATTAAAAGACCAGAAAGTCATTTATGTATCGATGGGTACTCTTTTTTTGGGTGGAGAACCCTTTTTCAAAGCTTGTATGGAGGCATTTAGAGATTTTAAAGGTAAAGTAGTACTTTCAATTGGAGATAATACGAAAATCTCTAAATTAGAGCCTTTTCCAGAGAATTTCATTGTTCGTCACTATGTACCACAGCTGGATGTCTTACAGCACACAGACGTCTTTATTACGCACGGTGGAATGAATAGTACAAGTGAGGCTGTCTATTATGAAGTGCCCCTTATTGTCATTCCTCAAGCTAATGACCAGCCAATGATTGCTAAACGGCTGGAAGAACTTCAAGCTGGCTATACAATTCATCCAAATGAGGTCAGTGTATCAAGGTTAAAAGAAGCTGTTGATCTTATACTTTCTAACCCTTCATATCGAGAGAATGTTAGAAAGTTAAGTGTAAGCTTTAAAGAATCTGGTGGAGAAGAGAAAGCTTTGAGAGCAATAGATGAGTATTTAGCGTCGTTCTAAAAGGTGAATTTTTTAAAATTTTTACTGGGAGTATTATTCATTGGAATTCAAATTCTCTCGGCCGCATCAATGATAGCAAGGGTTGTAGACCTTTGGTATTTTTGTTTTTTATGACTTCTAAATAAATCTGTCCACTCACCGTAAATAAGTGGACTTTTTTTGTTTGAGATAGATATTTTTATCTAATGAAAGAGAATTTTAATAAAAACCCTCAGTTTTGATTATAAAAAGATGGCATGCTATCTTATCCGAATATGCTGAAGTGTATACTTTAGAAAGATTCTTAGTCTATTTAAGTAATGAATTGCCGAAGAAACCGGAACAAATTGCATTATTTGATAGAATGGATTTATTTAATTAACTTTGATCATGCTTGCCCATTTTTATTTTACTTCTTTATTTTTTTATTTCAATATAGAAAAATGAAGAAACATCAGTTGACCTGAAAATGTCCTGGATTAATGTTAAAAAGGGGCTAATTAAATATAAAGAAAACAAAAAAATGTAATGTAATCAACTTTTCGTAAGTGATGTTACAAATTTTCTAGGTTGAGGGCCTAGTGGGTGAATAACCCGTGGAAGTTCAAGTTCTCTCAGCCGCATACCAATAATACCAAGGGTTTGACCACCTTTGGTATTATTTTTTTGTGCGGAAAATACAGCTATGGGAGAAGACTTGCTTACCAAAACCATGCACCTTTTACAGCAGAAATATTGAATATTGCTAGTAAAGTAGTAACGGTTTTTTTCATAATATCTTTTAGCATAATCAAACGCCACGTCATAGGATTTAGATCTAGTATATCCTACTGAAAGAGTTATAGTCTCTGATTAATTTGGAAACAAACTTATATGTACCTCCAATAGCTAGTCTTGGTACTGGTGAAAAGACGATCTATATTTTAGCGGCTAAAGTCCTGAATGCATCAGCAAATTGAGTTGATCTCAATCCATCTAAAGCCCCGCCTAATAACGCCGCAAATGGAGCAACGCCTTTTACAAGAAACGAGCGTCCATTTTATCCTGAAATGATGGCTTATTTTTTATCAAGTAAATTTATGATGCGTTTTCCTCGTCCACCTCCAGCTTCTAAGGAATGATGAGCTTTGGCAACATCAGATAAAAAATAAATGCTATCAATAACTGGTCTGACCTTGTTGGAATCTACATAAGATGCTAATTCTTTTAGAAGTTCATTTTTGGGATTTGCACTGAATGTGCGAACTCTACGAGAACCGAAAGTAGTTGAAGCTAATATATATATTAAGGACGAAAAACTAGGAAATCCAATAGTAACCATTCTACCGTTCTTTGCAAGCAAGCGCCTATAATGTTTGAGGTCAGTTCCCACTGTGTCCATGACTACATCAAACTTTTTAAGATCAGTAGGAGATGTTTTTTTATAATCAAATACTTCGTCTGCACCTAGCTCTTGAAGAAAAGTAAGATGTTTTTCGTTTGCAAGAGCAGTTACATGAGCACCCAACATTTTGCCAATTTGAATCGCAATGCTTCCGACTCCTCCACTTGCACCACGTACAAGTAACTTTTCGCCTTTTCTAAGTTTAGTTTTATATTTTAAAGCAATAATTGCAGTAGCACCTACGCCAGGCAATGCCGCAGCTTGTAAGAGATCAACCTTTGTAGGAATTTTAGATATTTTCTCAGGTGATATAGCTACATATTCAGCGGCACTACCAATTTGGCTCCTTAATTTCATAGGAAGAACTCCCCACACTCTATCACCTAATTGATAATTTTTTACGTTCGATCCTACCTCAACAACCTCACCAGAAAAGTCTGCCCCTGTTCCTTTAGGGAATTGATTACCCGTTAATAGTTTCATCTTACCTGATCGAAACAGTGTATCCATAGAGTTTACACTCGACCCATGTACACGAATGAGTACTTCTCCAGATTCTATAACTGGTCTTGATATAAAATCTTCAAAAAGAACATTCGGTGATCCATATTTAGTATATTGTGCAGCACGCATCTTTTCATTTTTCATTTACTCACTCCATCTCCCAGAAAAAGTATGAACTTGAAGGGTTTTATAATCAATTTGGCTCTCCATTACATGGATGACACGGTTTACATATTTGATTATAATAAATGGAATTGATTTAACAAGTACGCAATATAAACTGCTTAAGGAAGGAAAAACTGACTAAGGGGTGGATAAAATATGACTGAAAGTGAGCTGAATAAAGCGATAGCTCCAGCGAGTTATGCATTAAATATATTAGCGGGAAAATGGAATTTAAAAATCTTAGCTGTACTATGTAGTTACAAGGAGATTCGATATAATGAGTTAAAGCGTAAAGTGTATGGAATTACAGGAACAATGCTCAATCAATCATTAAAGGACCTGATTGAAAACGGAATTGTTCAACGAGTTCAGTATAATGAAGTTCCATCAAGAGTAGAATATTCATTGACTGGGGCAGGACTAGAGCTGATCCCTATATTTGAACAACTTCTTTTATGGGGCGAAAACCAATTAGAAAAATCAAAGTCATAATAAAATGAATATAAAAAGAAAACTAGATTATCCAAGGGTAACTTTTGCAGTGCTTGATATGGCTGGCCACAACCTGCAAATTGAACAACCCGATGTATTTAACTCATTAGTCCATAACTGGTTAAACAGACTTGAGTCGGAAAATGTTAAGTAGTTTTTCTCTAAATGACTGTCCACTCATCTTAAGTAAGTGGACGTTTTTGTTTGAGAATAATATTTTTATATAATGCAGTCCAATCATCCCCATACCGTTTGAAAGGTTTTTTTGCTATCCATCGAAATGCTTCAACTATTAGTAAGATTTATATGTTTTCTACCGATTTGACCTATGTTAAAAAAGTCTAACTAAACAATCATAAGGCGGGTTGAGTAAATGCTTGGATTACCAAGAGGGGAGGTTTTTTTAGTTCCTTGGTCTGTTGAATGGGTCAAAGAATTTGAAATGGAAAAGAAACGAATAGTAGAGGTTATCGGTCAGTACACAGTGAATGTCCACCATATTGGAAGTACAGCAGTAAAGGGTTTAAGTGCGAAGCCAATTATTGATATTGCAATTGAAATAGATGATTTTCTTGACAGAGAACAGTGCGTAACAGCTTTGGAAGGGCTAGGTTATTCATATAAAGGAACCAATGTTTTACCTGAAAGACACTATTTCAACAAAGGAGAACCACGTACACACCAAATCCATATGTATCAAACAGGCAATAGGTATTTACTCGAACAGTTAAATTTCAGGGATTATTTAAGAAGTAACGAACTAGTAAGAAGTGAGTACGAGCAGCTCAAACTGAACCTATCAATTTTAAATAAAAATGAAAAACACAAATATGCAGAGGGGAAAACTGACTTTGTTCAGTCGATTTTAGAGAGAATTTAGAAAAGATTCTCTCTTTTGGTGATCAAGCTAACTGATTTTATGCACAAGTGGACTCGCTACAAAGGGGAGTTTCTTCTTTTTAACCAAAATCAACATTATTCTTTAACATAGCTAAATTAACAAGGGTGAGGGATATGAAATTTGTTTATTCGTTTCATTTCATCATTAAACCCCCTGTCTTATTTGGGTCACTATATCACGTTTGGTGCTCTTTTAAATCCTAAATTGCAATTATTTCCGAATCATGCTACAATAAGATTAATTATTTTTGTTCCGCGTAAAGGATAGCATGAAGAAAGACTTTTCGTCTTGAGGATACTTTGGGCAAGGATAGTATAATACATTGTGTGGTAACGCACTAGGAGGCAACAAACATGGAACAAGGTACAGTAAAATGGTTTAACGCAGAAAAAGGTTTTGGATTTATCGAACGTGAAGAAGGCGACGATGTATTCGTACATTTCTCAGCTATCCAAGGTGACGGATTCAAATCTTTAGACGAAGGTCAAAAAGTAACATTTGACGTAGAGCAAGGTTCTCGTGGAGCTCAAGCTGCTAACGTTCAAAAAACTGCTTAATCTTCATTTTTAAAAACAGGTTCTCTGTAGAGAGCCTGTTTTTTTGTGTTTCCAATTATTTCTTCAATAAAAAACCCTACTCAGCGTACAAGTAGGGAGATGTTACAAGGTAATCGTAAAAAAATTCATGCTTCAAAGGTTTATCAACAGTATAGCATATTGGATTTACAATATGCGGAATTTGCCTAAATAAATTCTTTTTTCTTTCATAAGTTGAAGGGTGGATAGGTTCTTAGAGAACATGTATTCAAAAATGGTGAGGGATGCCCAAAAGAGCGGCAGAGTTCTTAACAGAAACTTTTTATTTGCTTTTCTGTAATCCCTTTGATGACTTCTAATTCACTTAGCAAAAATTCATGGGCATCATCTAGCATTTTCTTTTCACTTGCATTTAGTGCTTTCTCTTTCTTCATACGCATCAGGTCACGTACAACTTCAGCACCGTCTTGGATGCTACCCGTTTTTATTTTGTTTGTATTAATTGTATGCCGTTCTTTCCATGTCAGTATTTGATCTGATTTGCCATGCTGGAAAATGTGTATCACACTGTTTAATGCCAGTATATCTGTAACAGGTCTAATACGTGAACCCGACATTTTCCGTGTTGGAATCATCACTTTCATATGACTGATTGACATATTAATCACATAATACTGTTGTTTTTCATCAGAAAATTCTTTTTCTTCTATGGCTTCAATTATACCTGCTCCATGCATTGGATACACAATGTTATCACCAATTTGAAACATATCATCCACCTCCATATTAAGTACCTACTATAAGGGTACCACAAATCGATCCGAAATAATCAAATTTTTAATAATAACATGTTTATTTATTTTTTGTCAATAAATTTAGTTCTAAAAAAGAGAGATTATTTTGAAGAAATTTTGGGTGTGATTGTTTTTTTATTATCCATGATTTTTGAACATATCCTCTAGAATCCTCGCTATAAGAAAAACAGGATATCCACCATTAAAAAAGACCAGCCATTGAGCTAGTCTTTCAAAATAGAATCCGATCATAATGTCGAAATATCAATGACAAACCGATAACGCACATCACTTTTCAGCACACGTTCATACGCTTCATCAACTTGACTTGCGTTGATCACTTCAATTTGTGGTGCGATATTGTGAGCAGCTGCGAAATCGAGCATTTCTTGTGTTTCTTGTATGCCTCCAACGAGTGAACCGGCAATGCTGCGGCGGCCAGTAATCAATGAAAAGACGTGGAATTGATCTGGCTCAGGTGGTGCACCGACGTTCACCAAGGTTCCATCCACACGAAGTAGGGACAAATAGGCGTCTATATTGATATTGGCAGAGACTGTGTTGAGAATGAGGTCATACTGACCGGCTAGTGACTGAAAGGTATGAGGATCACTTGTAGCAAAATAATCTTTTGCACCAAATGACAGCGCCTCTTCTTTTTTATTCAAAGAGCGGCTCAATACCGTGACTTCAGCGCCAAGTGCACGTGCGAATTGAATGGCCACGTGACCGAGTCCGCCCATCCCGACGATGGCAACTTTTTTACCTGGCCCTGCTTTCCAGTGCTTTAACGGTGAATAAGTTGTGATTCCAGCGCAGAGAAGAGGACTTGCGGCATCAAGGGATAGTTGATCTGGAATGCTGACGACAAAGCGCTCTGTCACGACAATCTTCTGACTATAGCCGCCGTAAGTCGGTTCCCCGTCATAATCGAGGTTATTATAGGTTTGGACGACCCCTTTCGTGCAATATTGCTCGTCTCCATTTTGGCAATATTCACAGGTGCCGCAGGAATCAACAAAGCAGCCAACACCTACACGGTCTCCGATCTGAAATTTCGTCACATCATCACCAACAGCGGCAACGACTCCAGTGATCTCATGACCCGGAACCATTGGGAAAATACCGCCGCCCCATTCATCAAAGGCACTGTGGATATCTGAATGACAGATCCCGCTAAATTGAATATCGATTAAAATATCATGTGGACGAAGCGCTCTTCGTTCAATGGTTGTCCGTTCAAAGCTCGCTTTTGCATGTGAAACACTTAAAACGTTTGAATGGTGCGTCTGACACATTCTTGATCATCCTTTCAAAAGTAAGATTCTGTTCTACTTCTATACTGTACGTCTTAAAGTGAACTCTAAGTCAATAGAGAACCCTCTTCAAGCTTTTCAACATCCTTAAATAAAGAATTGAGCCAAAAGCATCTTGCGTTCTCTATCAAATTGGAGATGATGAGAAGAAGGAATTTCATTTTTCATAAGGTGAGAGAAGAAGAGAAGGGTGAAAACAATGAAAATAGCACAAGCCGCCAAGCAGCTCGATTTATCTACTGCCACGCTCAGATACTACGAGAATATTGGTTTAATTCGACCGATCCGGCGTGATGAAAACGGTGTTCGTGATTATGCAGAAGAAGATATTCAGTGGATTGAATTTATCAAATGTATGAGAAATGCGGGTCTCTCAATTGATGCACTTAGAGAATATACGGCTTTATTTATCGAGGGCGAGGATCGTACCCTGTCCTCGCGGAAAAGTATTTTGGTCAATGAGAGAGAAAGACTTGTAGAAAAACAAAAGGAAATCGAAGAGACGATTAAGCGGTTAGATTACAAGATAGAAAGTTATGAAGATATTATCCACAGCTATGAACAAAAGCTGGTTCATCAACTAAAAACCAGCTCAATTTAAATGAAGAAAAACCTGTGACTTTTCACAGGTTTTGTGATGTGGTTATCTTTTTGTGTAACGCACCCAGTTATAATGTGCGTGGAGCGGTGTAACACCGTTATAGGAGCCGAGCCATTCATCGACACCTGCACCATTCCAGAGGTTCATCATAATCTTTCCTGGAGTTTGAGGGATTTGAGTAGTGGCAGTATGTTTTAATTGTCCATCTACATACCATTTAATCGAGTTAGGCTGCCAGTCAAATGCATACGTGTGATAAGAGTTTGCTGCATCAAAACCAAGGTTGACGATCTTTTCATGATTTCCTACACCATTGGTATAGTAGTTAAACTGAACCTTTGTCGTATCTTTTCCTAGAAATTCGATATCAATTTCATCCCAAGGCGTACCATCAGTCGGTCCCGTATAAGTAAAGAACGAAGACACGATCCCTACATTTTTGGCTGGTTTCATGCTGACTTCATATAGACCGTAGCCATATGTTTGAGTGGAGCGGTTTTCTCCGCAGTCAAACTTATTATAGGAGGGACTTGTGAGCGATAATCGCATTTCACCTAATGACGTCATGGAGACATTATTTGCACGCCACGTACAGTTAAACATGTTTCCATTCGAGTACCCATCGGCTTTTTGCCATAACCCCGTATTATAGTTGTTAAAAGGCTCGTAAAACGACCCGCCTGTTTGTGCCGAGGCACCCGCAGTAAATGTGGACAAACTCAAGACTATTCCAATGACAAGCAGCATCAACATTCGTTTCACACGGTAAGACATGTAGGCATTCCCCTCTCCTTTTTTGAAAGCGTTTTCTTAATTGATCATACATGATTCTCTCAAAATGGAAAATCGGTCTAATATATGATATTAAAGAGGATTTTTTGCTAGATTCTTCTCTTATTTCATAGGAAGTTACTAAAGAAAATGGTATAAACAGAAAAAGATCAAAAACTCATGCGTTAAAATTGAGTTTTTGATCTTTTTCATGCCATTTAATAAAGAATGATTGACAAAGCGGACAGTTGTCCGTAAGATAATATCGGGACAATTGTCCTAATGAGAATCAAAAGAGATGAGATTTAACACATAGAGATAAGTGCAATATGGATGAAGGTAAAGAAGGTGAGGCATCATGGAAAAGGATATTGGAAAGGAAATTGAAGAGGTCGCTTTTTCTTTGTTTCAGGAATTTGGCGTGGAAAATGTCAGCATGCATAAAATTGCCAAAACAGCTGGTGTTGGGCAGGGCACTCTTTACCGCCGCTATGCCAATAAAAGTGATTTGTGCCTTTCTATCCTTGGAGAAAGATTTGAACAGCTGATCCCTGCTTTGCATCTTTACTTGAGCAAAATCAGTGACCAGCCGGTTCGTGAACGTTTGCGTTATGTGCTCGAAGAAATTCATCTCATCGTCGGTCATCATTTAGACTGGATTCGGATGCTTACAATCTCTGGGAATTTAGAACAGACAAGTAAAGTGTATGATTGTCATTACAGTCAATCGCTTAAACAAATCATTCGTGATTTGCTGGAGGAAGCAGAAGAAAAAGGGGAAGCGAACATACAGGATATTGAGCTGACGACATTATGTATGTCCTCTCCGATGACGCCTGAACTGATGTTTTATATTTGTGAATCTGGTTATTCAATCGAAAAAATCGCTCAATTCGCTGCAGAGAAACAGATTTTATCTGTTTTCAATAGACATTGAAGTGGCTCATTTCTGACCAGCCTGACTTCCTATGATTGATCTAAATTGAAAAAGAAAAGGAGCCAACCTACTATGAACAAACAGCAAGCAGCAGCTTCTCATATTCGAACGCTGCCCATTATTATCTCATTTATCACAGCTGGTTTTATTGGCCTGTTCAGTGAAACGGCACTAAATATGGCACTGAGAAGCTTAACGTTAGACTTTGGTATTGAAGCAACGACAGCTCAGTGGCTGACAACAGGATATTTATTAACACTTGGTATTCTCGTACCAATTTCAGGACTCATTCTTCAATGGTTTACAACAAGACAGCTTTTCATTACGTCGCTCATCTTTTCGATCATTGGAACATTTATTGCGGCGGTTGCGCCAGTCTTTAGTATTTTAATGGTGGCACGTGTCGTACAGGCAGTCGGTACAGCATTGCTTCTTCCATTGATGTTCAATACGATTTTGGTGATCATCCCGCCTCATAAACGAGGCAGATCAATGGGGATTATAGGTCTTGTGATCATGTTTGCACCAGCTGTTGGTCCAACAGTCTCTGGTCTTATTTTGAAATCGCTGACTTGGCATTGGATTTTCTGGATTTCACTTCCGTTATTAATAGCTGCACTCGTCTTTGGTTTTATCTTTATGCAAAATATTACGGAGCCAACAAGACCAAAAATCGACATTTTATCGATTGTGCTTTCAACCATTGGTTTCGGAGGAATTGTGTATGGCTTTAGCAGTGCCGGTGAAGGCGGCGGCTGGAGCAGTATGCATGTGATCGTTGCAATTGTAATAGGTGTCATTGGGATTCTTGTATTCTCTCTCAGACAGTTGAATATGAAGGAACCGATGTTGAACTTAAGCCCGTTTAAATATCCGATGTTTGTCATTGGGTTACTGCTGATCTTAGTGTGTATGATGGTGATGCTGTCTGCTATGATGATTTTGCCATTGTATCTGCAAACATCCTTGGCACTAACTACATTTACAGCAGGTTTAATGCTATTGCCTGGTGGAATTATCAACGGTCTGCTATCTCCAATCATGGGTGGTTTATTTGATAAGTTTGGACCGAAATGGCTTGTGATTCCAGGGCTTGCTATCGTCGTAGTGACGATGTTAGGTTTTACCAATCTAAGTGTGAATACATCGATTGGATACATTGTGACCCTTCATATTACATTAATGGTCGGAATCGCGATGATCATGATGCCTGCACAAACAAATGGATTAAATCAGCTGCCGCCAGAGCTATATCCGCATGGTACAGCGATTATGAATACATTGCAGCAGGTGTCAGGAGCTATTGGTACTGCGGTCGGTATTTCGATCCTTTCATCAGGGACCCGCAGCTTTATGGAAAATGTGGCTGATCCTGCAAATCCGATGAACCAGCTGCTCGCCTTTACAAATGGCGTCCAGCATGCATTTATCTTTGCTGTGATCATGACCGTCATTGGTTTGATCATCGCTTTCTTCATTAAACGAGTGAAAGTAGAACAGCAAGTTTCATAAAATAGATGAAAAGCACTGAGGACCTAGCGCCGCAGTGCTTTTTTTATTTGTCCAATGCTTGTTTCAAAGAGAGCGAAAATGGGGAGATAGATAAAAAGTGAACCAATGAGAATGTGCTGCTGATTCAGTAGAAGGAAAAGAGGAAAAAGGAACGAATGAGTTAGAAGAAATGAATAAGATAGGAGACTGAGATCATGAACTTAGAAGAACAAATCAAAATCGCTGCGTCATTACGTCAACCAGCTGAAGGTTCATTACCGAGTCAATCGGAACTAAAACCAGTCCATCCTCCTGAAGTAAACAAAATGGAATATGACATTCCAACAAGTGCTGGCGAAACAAAGGTATGGGTATTTAAGCCGGTCAACACATCAAAGCAGCCGCTTCCTGTTTTTGTGAATTTACATGGCGGAGGATTTATCCTAGGCAGTGCTGAAATGGATAACCACTGGTGTCCGGTCATTGCAGACCGAGCGCAATGTATCGTCGTCAATGTGGAGTATCAGCTTGCCCCAGAGCACCCTTTCCCGGCCGCTCTTCATGAATGCTACGATGTGCTGAAGTGGCTGTATGAACACCCTGATGAGCTTCAAATAGATCCCAAAGCAATAGCCATTGGCGGACATAGCGCAGGAGGAAACTTGGCAACGGCTGCTTGTCTCTTAAATATTCAAAAAGGGCACCAACTTCCTATTGTCTATCAAGTGCTTGATTATCCGCCGCTTGATTTAGCCACTGATCCAGCACAAAAGCCAGCGTTTGAAGAAGCGATCCCAGTTGAAATGGCGAGACTCTTTAATGCCTTCTATCTGCAAGGCCAAGATCCGCACAATCCGCTCGTTTCTCCGATCTTTGCTGATCGTTCATCCTTGGCACAAATGCCACCAGCTCTTGTTATCACAGCTGAAAGAGATTCGCTAGCTCAAGAAGCCGAACAATATGCGGAGAAGTTAAAAGAAGCAGGGGGAGACGTCACGTACAGACAGTTTAAAGGAGTCCCTCACGCCTTCACGCATGCCGGAGATTTAGCAATAGCTGAAGAGGCTTGGCATCTGATGAGTGATCAATTGAAGAAGGCATTTGAATAAGAAAGGAACAGTGATGTAAAAGCACAGAGCCCAGCGGGACTGTGCTTTTATTGTTGCTTAAGAAAGAAGTGGGTTACAAAAGATCAGATATCTGCCTTCATTGTCGATATAATAGAAAGAATAGAAGACGACTTAAAAAAGGAGCGAATCTAATGGAAAAAGAGAAACTACAGGCATTTTGTCTTTCTTTAAAAGGAGTAACCCATGATTATCAGCCAGAATGGCAGGCAGATCGTTATCATATTGGTGGAAAGATGTTTGCTATGATGGGCGGAGATGCGAATCGAAAACCTGTCATCACTTTAAAATGTGACCCTCAACGTGCTGAAGAACTAAGAGAGGCGCATGAGGGGATTATTCCGGGCTATTATATGAATAAGACTCATTGGAATTCGATTTACCTTGATGCGGACATTCCATCTTCATTTGTAGAGGAGTTAATCGAACATTCCTACCAATTGGTTTTTCACAAATTAACAAAAAAATCTCAACATGACATCCTCCAACATGATGAATGAAGTGAGACAAGTTAATAAACCCTGTGATTCTCTTCAAAATTGACTAGAGCGAATTGCTGTCGTTATAATTTAACCAGTTAGAAGACGTTAATAGGGGGATATAATTGAGCTATACAGTCATTACAGGAGCAAGTTCAGGTATTGGGTATGAGGCGGCGCTAGCCTTTGCAGCACGAGGCAAAAACCTTATTTTAGCTGCACGCCGGCTCGAGAAACTCCAAGAACTGAAGAAAGAGATTCTTGATCAATATCCCGAGATCAAAGTAAACATACAGTCTGTCGATTTAACCGACATGGAGCAAGTGTATTCATTTTATGAAAATAATGCAGGGTTTGGCCATTTCGGTTCAATAGGAGAACAGGATGTAAGTAAAATTGGGGATATGCTTCATCTGAATATCGAAGCCTTAACGATTTTATCCACTTTATTTGTTCGTGAGTATGAGCAAGTAGAAGGGGCTCAGCTGATCAACATTTCTTCAAGAGCGGGCTATACAGTCGTCGGCAATGCCGTCACCTATTCGGCCACGAAGTTTTACGTGAGCGCCTTTACAGAAGGATTGGCACTAGAGTTGAAAGAAAAAGGAGCTAAGTTACAGGCAAAAATATTAGCACCTTCCGCGACGGAATCAGAATTTGCAAAGCGTTCATTAGATGTAGACCAATTTGAATATGAAGGCAATATCAAGAAATATCATACATCAAAAGAAATGGCAGATTGTCTGCTCGAGCTTTATGATCATGAAAAAACAGTCGGTATTGTTGACGGCAAGACATTCGACTTTGAATTGAAAGACCCGATTTTTTCACATGCAAGTCCAAGTATGAAATAGAAATGACACATCACTGAGGGCAGATTTCCTCGGTGATTTTTTATGGCATGATTGACTGTGTGGTAACCACATGGTTTAGAATGTGTACACAAGGAGGGAATCTGGTGACGTATTTAACAAGTGGAGAAGTATGTAAGCTATTAAACATCACAAAGTATACGCTTCGTCATTATATAGAACAGGATCTCGTACGCCCTGCGAAGGTCGCTCAAAATGGATACCAATTATTTGATGAAAAAGAGATTTACACCCTTTATCAAATCCTCTTATTAAAAAAGGCGGGCTTCTCTTTAAAAGATATAAGCGAGACCTTTTCGAATGAACAAAGTATCACTCTGTCCTACCAAGAAATGCTGGATCAGGTCGAGAACCAAATACAGGAATTAAGCGAAGTGAAACAGCGTCTTGAGCATATGCTGTCGATTCAAAACAGCCTTCACCTTAATAAAACAACCATCCAAGATCGGCCAATTCGGTATTTAAAACAGATCCCGCATCATCTTCTAAAGGGTGAAACAGAGCTGGACTTTAAACAAATCGTTCATCAAAAGGAGCTGGATCTGTCTCTTTTTGAGGAGAGATATTATGTGATCAATCTGCAAGATGACACAACAATTTCTTATTATGTATCAAATGAACGTGATTATGATGTGAGACTGGATGCAGGTTCTTACGCGGTCAAAAGTTTTTTAGCTGGAGATGAAGAGAAGGTCATTGAAGAAATTGAGGCTTTTCTACATGAAGTACCTTTTACACAAGAGAGTGCACAACCTTCTTCTATCATCTTATATGAGAATGTACCAGTCTCTGTCACGTACCAAAATTCAATGGTGTACACAGTTGAACAAGGAGCGGGGAATAGAAGATGAAAAAAAGGATTTGGCTGATCATCGCAGCAGCAGTACTCATTTTCATCGCAGCATTTGTAGTTTATGAAAACAGCTTTGCTATGAATGAAAAGGAAGTCGTCATGGAGACTGAAAATGGGACATTATCAGGTATCGTGACCACGCCTAAGAAAGCGCCAATCAAAGGAGTTGTGCTTTTTGTACACGGGGATGGTCCTCAAAATGCCACATATGACGGAGGATACAGACCCTTAATGGAACGCTTTGCAAAGCAAGGCTATGTGTCTATATCATGGGATAAGCCCGGGGTGGGTCAATCAGAAGGAAACTGGCTGCATCAATCCATGGATGATCGTGCAAAAGAAGTAGAGAATGTGATCAAATGGGCGAAAAAAGAGCCTGATCTTCAATCAAAACAAATCATCTTATGGGGAGCAAGCCAAGCAGGCTGGGTGATCCCAAAAGTAATGGCAGATCGTACAGATATCACAGCCTCCATTCTTGTCGGGCCTGCTGTCAATTGGATGAGACAGGGAAGGTATTATACACTTCAAACATTAAAAGAAGCGGATGCATCTAAAGAACAAATTCAAAAAACACTCAAAAAAGAAGATGAGCAAAACAAATTATTAGTAGAAGGCGCAACATTTCGCACCTATCAAAAGAAAACGGACGTTCAAGAGATGACAAAAGATCGATTTGAATTCATTCAAAAGAACATGAAAGCCGATGCCACTTCAGATATCAAGCGCATCCAATCACCGACCTATTTGGTTTTAGCGCAGAATGACCGAAACGTAGATTCCGCTGAAACAAAAAGGATCTACGAGAAAGAAGTAGCACCTAAATGGTTGCATGTTCAAACAATTAGAGGCGTAGAGCATTCAATGCTGAATCCGCTCATTCATCATTCAAATACCTTGATCACATTAGCAGCGATCGCCGCACCGAAAGACTTCCTGCTTAGCCAAGCGTACTTGGATCACTGTGAAAACATACTAGAGCAGCTAAAAACACCTTTGCATTAGGTGTTTTTTTCATGCGTTCTTTGATAAAACAAAGAATCAAAGATCCAGTAGATGAGACTGCTCATGATGACGATAGGCACAGATGCCGAGCTCCCAATACCATCAATGACAAAAAGCATGACAACCATTGCAATCAGTAAATAAGCAGCTAAATAAAGAGGATGGAAAGCCTTTGGCTGCAAAGAAAACAACAACTGCAAAGGAACCGCAAAAACGAAATAATAAACAAAAAAGATGGGAATGTAAAATACCAGGAACGCAGGCTCTCCCTGAATCGGTGGATAGAAGCATACGAACAGACTGAGTAAAATCGAACTAAGGAATAGTGTTATTAGGATTTTGTGAAATGATTGAAGCATTTGCAATACGTATACTCCTTTTTTGTAAAATTTACTATATTTTATCATAAATTGATGATCTAGTATTGTTTACTTTTATTGATTGAACAACCTCAATATCTCCTCTTTTAAAAGTAAAGTTAGGTATTTAGATGTAAATAAATGATTGTGATAATGACCATTTTTCCTTTATTTGGTTCTGTATCTTTCGCCTCATGCCGATGAATGAAGGAATGGTATAAAGTAAACCCTATAGAAAGAGATCTAGCTTTGAATCCATCACATTTAAGAAGAGAGATGATCGAATGAACGTAACAAAATGGTTAGGTGCTGTCCTTCTTTCTGCTTTATTACTGTCGACAGCAGCTTGTGCCAATACAAGTACCCAAGAGAAAAATCAAAGCGAAAAAGAAAGCGCAACTAATGAATCAAAGGACAAAACGACAGCCGTAGAAACAGGGAATAAGTCCTTATCTAATATTAAGGTATTAGCGACAGGCGGGACGATTGCTGGCAGTTCGGACAGTGATACAGATACGACAGGATATAAATCTGGTTCACTTGGCATCGATAAAGTCATTGCTTCAGTTCCTCAGCTAAAGGATATTGCAAACGTTACCGGTGAGCAGGTAGCGAATGTTGGCAGTGAAAATGTTGATAATGCCCTTCTTTTAAAATTAGCCAAACGAGTGAATCAACTCTTAAATGATGATCAGGTGGATGGCATAGTCATCACGCATGGAACAGACACACTTGAAGAAACAGCTTACTTTCTACATCTGGTTGTCAAAAGTGATAAGCCAGTTGTGGTCGTTGGCTCAATGAGACCAGCGTCTGCTATCAGTGCGGATGGTCCGCTGAACTTGTATCATGCTGTCAAAATTGCCTCTATAAAAGAAGCAAAGGGCAAAGGTGTCATGGTCACGTTAAATGACCGAATTGCATCAGCTCGATTTATTTCAAAGACAAACACGACCACAACCGATTCCTTCAAGTCTCTTGAGCATGGCTACATTGGAGAAATTGCTGGTGAAGTGGTTTCCTTCTATAACGAATCAACAAGAAAACATACGACTGAAAGTGAATTTGATGTATCAAAAATAAAAGAATTACCGCAAGTTGATATTTTATACGGCTATCAAAATGATCATAAATACATGTATGATGCAGCAGTAAAAGCAGGAGCGAAAGGCATTGTCGTTGCCGCAGCAGGAAATGGAACGATGTCAACAGAAGCCATCAAAGGGGCAACAGATGCAGTGAAGAAAGATGTGGTCCTCGTGAGATCAAGCCGTGCGGGAAATGGGATTGTGACCCACGAAAAAATGGATGATGAACATCACTTTGTGTCATCGGATTCATTAAATCCACAAAAAGCACGCATTCTGCTTATGCTCGCTCTAACGAAGACAAAAGATCCAGATAAAGTACAGACATATTATGAAAAATATTAATGAAGAAAGGGACCCGAAGCTTCGGGTCTTTTTTATGCATGTTCCTGATGATACTTTTCAGCACGTGTTTTTAAAGAGAGTAAAATATCTCGCCATATATCGTCTACATCTGTAAGAAAATGTCCCGCTTGATCTATATAATAGGTTTTGACGTTTGGAATACTAGGAGCCATTTTTTCTATTTCTACAAATGGAGCCATCGTATCCTCTTTTCCATGCCATACATCAACAGGGATTTGTATATCTTTCATATCGAATGCCCATGGCTGCGAGAGCAAATATGGTTCATGAATACATTCATCCACCGATTGACGAGTGGCTTCGTGTAAATGCATCATCATCATCTCGAGCTGCTCATCGGTTTGAAGGAATTGACGGTCCCATGGATGTAAATGTTTGTTCCCATTTTTGGCCAGCTTCTTAAATTTCTCTGGTTTTTTCTCAATCATTTTTTTCTGGGAACGATAGCTTGCTTTCAATAGCCAAGGGAACTTCTTACTGAGGAAAAAAGCCAATTTGTTCTCTTTCAGCATACTCTTAGGCGGTTTTCCGTCCTGAAATGGAGTTGTACTTGAGATCAGAGCGGCTGAAAGGACTCGATTCGGCAATTGATAAGCACAGCCAGCAGCGAATGCGCCGCCTCCAGATACACCCATCACTGAAAAATGGTGAATGCCTAGATGATCTGCTACTTCCAGCATGTCTTTTGCCCAGTCTAAAATCGTACGGTCAGGTTGAGGGGTAGATAAACCAAATCCAGGTCTGTCTAAACAGATGAGGCGAACACCGAGCTCTTTAGAGATTGGGTCATCATCTAAAAACATGACTCTTGATCCAGGTGTTCCGTGAAAAAAGAATACTGGAAACCCTTCAAGATCACCGTATTCACACAAACCAATATGACGTCCATCTTGTAAATGAATCCTACCCATATTTTCATCCCCTTAATAGTTTATCTAGCTTAAATGTTGATGAGAGAAACACCGAATTAAGGCGCTTCTTTCGCAATCTGATAGATTTTTTCGTATAGAGATAATAATGTTTTTAAATCTTCTTTTGGAAGCTTTGCATAGTATTTTTGAATAAGGTGCAATTGAATTTGTTCCGTATTCTTGTGATAGTCATGACCCTTTTGAGCAAAATCAACAATGATTTCTCTTCGGTTATGTGGATTAATTTCTCGTTTGACATAGCCAAGCTGCTCAAGCTTTGATACAAGCTGGCTAGCGGCACTTGCCGAAATTGAAAAGTAATCAGCTAGTTCGTTGATTGTTCTCGTTTTTGTCCGTAATAATTCAAGTGTCAGCTCTTGTTTGGCTGATAAATCTGCATACTCATGTTTTAAAAATCGTTGATACTCTTCTACATAGATAGAGCCTAGTGCATTCGAGTATTCAATGATTTTTTTACCGTAATGAATGATTTCCTCATCCAATGACATCACCTCTATTCTATTATAGGCAATCCTTATTATTAAGTGAAGTTAAATATTAAGAATTATTAAATGATGAGAGGGCATAAATGACTGTATTGTTTGTTTTCACATGATTCACTCCTTATGAATTCGATGACTTTTTCATTGTATTTTGAAAAAGATCCATTTATAATAAAAAAATAAACCAACTGGTCGGTTTTGATTTGTCCTTGCAAAGAAAAGCAAGGTAGAAGGGATTGTGAAAGATGACAAGTACACAAAGCGGGGCTGGAAAGAGCGAGAAGACGAAGCAAAAAATCGTCACCGCTTCTCGTGATTTATTTGCGAAAAAAGGATATTCAGAAACATCCGTGCGGGATATTCTAGAGGCTGCTGAGGTTAGTAAAGGCAATCTCTATCACCATTTTAAAGGAAAAGAGTTCTTGTTCCTTCATATCATGGAAGAGGATCACCGTTTGATGATGGAGACGTGGCATCAGGAGAAACAAACGATGCACCGGGCCATTGATAAGCTCGCCGGATTTGCAGAGCTGCTCAGTCAAATGGGGATTAACTACCCATTAATGAGAGCGAGTGAGGAATTCTGTGCAAGTGCCTTTACATCAGACGAGGTCATGGAACGGCTGAACAAGATTGATGCCGATTTTGATGATGTGATGAGAGACATCTTGCTTGAAGGAAACGAAGATGGCAGCTGGTCAATTCAGCATGTGGAGTCAAAAGTGAAAATATTACTTTCCGTTTTTTACGGATTAGACGTGTTATATAAAAGTGACACCATCCAACAGAAGAAAGAGTTACAAAAAGAGGCGATCTCATTGTTTATTCACGGAATCAACCATCATGAGTAACAAGTGAGTCAGTAAAGGAGAAACAAACATCATGCAAAAACCAATTCGTGAGCAAAAAGCTGTACTCGTTATTTTATTAAGTAATATATTTATTGCGTTTTTAGGCATCGGTCTCATCATTCCTGTCATGCCGCTATTCATGAATGTAATGCATCTAACAGGGAGTACGATGGGATACCTTGTGGCGGCGTTTGCCGTGGCTCAGCTCATTGCTTCACCTATTGCAGGGAGATGGGTAGACCGCTACGGAAGAAAGATTATGATTGTGTCAGGACTGTTTCTTTTTGCGTTATCAGAACTCGTCTTCGGTCTTGGGACACACGTGTATGTGCTGTATTTTGCAAGGCTGCTAGGCGGCATTAGTGCGGCATTTATCATGCCGGCTGTCACTGCTTATGTCGCAGATATCACGACCGTTAAAGAAAGATCAAAGGCAATGGGCTATGTGTCAGCGGCCATTAGTACCGGTTTTATTATTGGCCCGGGCATTGGTGGATTTATCGCAGAATATGGCGTACGCCTGCCATTCTTCTTTGCAGCAGGGATTGCGTTTATTGCCGTCATTTCGTCTATGTTTATGCTGAAGGAGCCATTAACAAAAGAAGAGCGAGCGAAACAAATGGGTCAAGTGAAGGAATCTACTTTCTTTAAAGATTTGAAAAAATCGATTCATCCAAGCTATCTCATCGCCTTTATCATTGTGTTTGTCCTCGCTTTTGGACTATCTGCGTATGAAACAGTCTTTAGCTTGTTTACAAATCATAAGTTTGGATTTGGACCAAAAGATATTGCCGTCATCATTACCGTCAGCTCGATTGTGGCGGTCATCATCCAAGTACTTGTGTTTGGTAAACTGGTTAATGCCCTAGGGGAGAAAAGAGTCATTCAGCTATGCCTGATTGTCGGTGCGGTCCTTGCTTTCGTTTCGACAGTCGTTTCAGGCTTTTTGGTTGTACTGATTGTCACATGTGTCATTTTCCTTGCGTTTGATTTATTGCGACCAGCATTAACGACCTTCTTATCCAAAATCGCTGGAAACCAGCAAGGATTTGTCGCAGGGATGAACTCCACCTACACAAGCCTAGGTACGATTTTCGGCCCAGCACTTGGCGGCATTTTATTCGATCAAAATATACATTTCCCATTTCTATTCGCAGGTGTTGTCTTATTTCTTGGGTTAGGCTTAACCCTTATTTGGAAGGGGAAGGCAGAAGAGCCTGCGGCAGAATAATGAATGAAGAAGTAAGAGACCTTTCAAGCCAGGTCTCTTTTTTTTTAAGACTGCGGCTTCAAATGATTCAATGCTTCTGCCATTTTTTGATTTTGATGCTTTTTGTAAAACAGAAAGGCGATGATATGACCAGTCAGTGTCAGAAAGGCAATGCCGATGAAATAAGGCATAATCAATTGCAGTAAAGCAGTCGAATATAACGCGGCCGCCCCTAATTGAAAGGCTAAATTGATGGCGGTGGAGATGAGAATGTTGACAGGTGCAGGGATGGTCAAGTAGTTCCACAGTAAAGGGTAAAAAGAGTCACTGCATGCGCGCAGCTTTTTATTTATAATGGAAGGAAAGAACATGTTCGTGAAAGGAGGGAGCACTGTGCATCTCTTGGAGAAGCAAAGGTCACCATCGATGAAAGAAGGAATTCGTCAGATCGACCCGGCATATCCAGTGTTTGTAGATGCGGTCATGGATGGTTTCATACAAGGACAACTTTATGTAGATGATGTAGGGCACCCTCTTGTTTTTTTTCTTGAAGCTGCATGCGGCATTTATTATGTTGCAGGCAAGAGAGAAGCGGAGCTGTCACGCTGCTTGGCCTTCATTGTGGATGTTTACGAAAGACAGAGAAGACAAAACGGCCGGTTTACCGTATTTTCAGCGAATCAATCAACAGATGTGATGATGAAAAAATGTCTAGGTTCACATCTAAATGAGATGGAAAGACATGCGTACGTTTTTCCGCAGGCACATTCTTATGTCCATGTGCCTCATCCGGGCTATAGAGTAGAGCGGACAAATGAACAGGTGATCAATGCAAGCAGGGCTTTTCCTCCTAGCTATTACGAAGCCTATTGGGGGAGAGCGGCTTGCTTTCTATCAAAAGGAATCGGAGTGGCCATCTTAGATGGAGAGAACGTGGTGAGTGAATGTGTCTCCATTTTTTCAAGTGAAGATCGTGTGGAGATCGATATTTGGACAGAAGAAGCCTGCCGGGGGAAAGGTTTGGCGCAGCTGGCAGGTCAGCAGATGATCAGGAGCTGTCTTGAAAATAAGAGGACACCGCATTGGGATTGCGATGTCCATCACCTAGCTTCGATCAAACTGGCAGAGAAGCTAGGCTTTCAGCGGACAAAAACCTATCGAGTGTTTTATGGCTCATGATGAGAAGGTTTTGAGATACCAAGCATCCATCGCAGAATGCTCAGAGCCATCAATCGGTTCAGAGAGAAGAGAAAAGCCATATCGCTGATAAAGGCCGGTGGCTGCAGTTAATTCCTGGCGGGTTTCTAAATAACATGCTTCGTAGTATGTAGAGGCATATTGCAGCGCCGTATCCATCAGTTTTTTGCCCGCACCTTTTCCTTGTGCCTTTGGACTTAAATAAAGCTTTTGTAATTCACAGATGTCGTTTGTAAATGGAGCAATGCCTACGCCGCCTACAATGTCACCATTCTCTTCAGCAATCCAATAGGCTGCATGAGTCAATGATTGATAGTATTCGAAAAGCTGGTCAAGGTGGGGATCAGTGTAGGCGGTTCCTTCAATCGCCAAATTCGCCGATTCTAGTGACTGGCGGATAATCGCTGCGATATACGGATTGTCTTTTTGCTCAATGGGTCTAATGTTCATTGGTAGTACCTCCATTGTTATAAGATAAAAAAGAGAATGGGAGTGAAATAACATGTTTTGGCTGCAAACCGCTATTTTTACAATCGTTGTATTGTGTCTCTCATGGTGGGCAGGGAAAAGACGCAGACACCGTCATGCGGGGCTAATCCTCCCTATATGCTTCATTCTATTTGGATTGGTTTTATTGATATCCAGTTTCTTCATTGGCAGATGGGAAGGCATGGCGCTTAGTATATCAAGCATCTCTATCGTTCTCTCTTCCATGATTTGTTTGATCATCGTCACAGCGATTCAATTTTTTAAAAAAGATGACCCTTCTTAAGCGGGGGCATCTCCACTGTTCATCTGATTGTATTCTTCACGAAGGATGCCCATGATGATCACATCTGAGTAGGTTCCATTGAAATAGAGTGCTTGGCGTCTTTTCCCTTCATATTGAAATCCGGCTTTCTCATAGCTTCTGAAGGCTCTTGGATTATGGGAAAAGACTTCGAGCTCAAGACGATTGAGTTCTAATGTATCAAAGGCGAATGCTTGAACCATCCGGACAGCTTCTGTACCATAGCCCTTTTGGAAATGTTCTGGTCCATGAAGCGCAATGCGGAAGCTTGCCGTATGATTAATTGGATCAATGTCCACAATCGCCGCATCCCCAATCATTTCTTTCGTGTCTAGCAGACAAATGGCGAAATCTCGTCTGCTGTCATCTTGTAAAAATCGGGTATAGGCTGAACGAATCTCTTCTAGTGTGAACGTTTTGCGTGTGCCAGTCATATAAAGAGTTTCTGCATGCTGGCATCCTCTTTGAATACCAGGATAATCCTGCTCTTCAATCGGTCTCAAAAATAAGCGGGTCATGACGGATCACCCTCCTCTATATATCGAGAAATTTCAATTAAATTCAGATCAGGATCACGGATATAAACAGATTCAATCGGACCTAATGTACCTGTGCGCCTGACTGGCCCTTCTTCAATAGGAACCACTTGCTTGCGAAGGTGCAGCAGCAGACTATCCATATCTAAATCGGTGATAAAGCACAAATCACTAGAGCCAGGAAGTGGGTGAGCCGCTGCCCGTTCAAATTCATGACCAGCTTCATGAAGGTTGATCTTCTGTAAACCAAAACGAAGCGCTTTACGGCCTTCTCCAAAGGTTTCTTCCTTCATTCCTAATACGTTTGTATAAAAGCGAATGGTGTCCTCCATATGTTGTACAGTCAACACGATATGATCAAGTCGTCGTATCATCAGTCTCTCCTCCAAGTATGATCATTGATTGAACTGATTTTATTATATCATTACCTGAAGAGGATACCTTATTGAATCACGGTGTTGAAGACATGAAAATGGAAGATGGCAAACCCATGTATCCTTTGTCTTTCCTTTCTGATACAATGGGGATAGAATATATGTTCTTATTTAGGGTAAGGAGTGATGGGATTGAGTCAGAAAAGGAAGCTGCTTTTTTATGGGGCGATGAGTATCGATGGCTATTTAGCGAGAGAGGATCACCGGCTCGATTGGCTAATAGGGACAGAGGGCGAGGAAGAAACGAGCTATGATGACTTTTATGCGTCAGTTGATACGCTGATCATGGGGCGCAATACATATGAACAGGTTCTTCAGCTGTCACCAGATGAGTTTCCTTATGAAGGAAAGACTTGTTATATCATGTCACGTACTTTACAAGACAGTCTGAAAGGAACTCATATCATTCGAGAAGATATCTTATCATTTGTGAAAAAATTAAAAGATGTACCAGGTCAGCATATCTGGATTGTCGGCGGCGGGGAACTGCTTCAGTCTTTCATAAAAGCAGGATTGGTTGATGAGCTTTACCTTCAAATCGCACCTGTCATGATTGGGAGAGGCATTCCTCTGTTTTCCCCAGCGGATATGGAATCCAGGTTTTCATTAAAAGAAGTACGACAATACAAGCAGATAGCTGAAATGCATTTTGTCTTAAAAGAAGAGGATCACTGACCTGAGGTGGTCTTTTTTTTATGAAACAAACTCGTTGACAATAAAATATCCTAGTGTTAGGATAAATTTATCCTAGTTTTAGGATTTCTTGAAAAAAGGAGTAGTTGCCATGGTGCAGCATGAATATGAATTAGACTTAAGGCTATTCCGCGTGTGGATGAAAGCCTATCAAGCTCTTTTTACAAATATCCAAACAGACATTGAACGTTATGATATCGGATTTGAAAACTTTCAGATCCTTGAATTGCTCTATAGTAAGGGGCCGCATCCTGTCCAAAAAATCAGCGACATCCTGTCAATCCCAAGTGGAAGCATGACATATGTCGTGAACAAACTAGAAAAACAAGAGCTGGTGAAAAGGCAATGTGCACCCTCTGATAAACGTGTATTTCATGTATTGCTGACGGAAAAAGGAAAGCAATTGTTTGACGACATTTTTCCTAAACACACTGCTGTCATTTCGCAAAATCTATCCTTTATTGAAAAAGAAGAAAAAGAACGGCTCATTGAATTACTAAAAAAAATCGGTTTAGGTGCAAAACAACTTCACGAAAAGGGGAAACAAGATGACACTCAGCTTTGATACATTGGTACGTGAAAGACGATCCGCATCAAACTTTTTGCCAAATATCTCGATTTCGAGAGAAGAGCTTAACAGCATTTTTGAAGAGGTCAAAATGGCACCATCTGCTTTTAACTTACAGCACACACAATATGTCGTCGTTCAAACAGAAGGTCTCAAAGAACAAGTAAGAGAAGCTGCATTTGGACAATATAAAGTGCATTCCGCCTCAGCAGCAATTATTGTACTTGGAGACCCAAATGCTTATCAGCAAGCGGGGAACATCTATGAAGGTCTGAAAATGCTTGGCATTTTAAACACGCAGCAATACGAAGAAATGGTCAGAGAGACGATGAGCTTTTATGAACAGAGAGGAGCGGATTTTCAGAAAGAAGAGGCGATCCGCAATGCTTCATTATCTGCGATGCTGTTTATGCTCGCCGCCAAAAACAAGGGATGGGACACGTGCCCAATGATCGGTTTTGACCCTGATGTCATGAAAAAGGTGTTAAATATCGAGTCGGATTTGGTTCCTGTATTAATGATCACACTCGGAAAAGAAAAAGTAGAGAGCAGACAAGCGAGAGGCTACAGAAAACCAGTCTCTGAATTCGTAACATACTTATAAGATAGGGGGTTCCACTCATGGAACTAGGAATTAGTACATTTGTAGAAACAACACCTGATTTTCAAACAGGAAAAACAGTCAGTCACGCACAGCGTATTCGAGAAGTAGTCGAAGAAATTATTTTAGCAGATCAAGTCGGCCTTGATGTATTTGGAGTGGGTGAGCATCATCGACAAGATTTCGCTGCATCGAATCCAGCTGTCGTCTTAGCGGCTGCGGCAACACAAACAAAGAATATCCGCCTGACAAGTGCAGTGACAGTCCTTTCATCAGCAGATCCTGTTCGTGTCTTTCAGGATTTTGCAACATTAGATGGACTATCCAACGGGCGTGCAGAGATCATGGCAGGCCGTGGTTCATTTATTGAATCATTCCCGCTCTTTGGCTATGACCTGAATGATTATGAAGAATTATTTGAAGAAAAGCTTGATTTGCTGCTCAAATTACAGCAGTCCGAGCGTGTCACATGGAGCGGAAAGCATCGCCCATCTATTGAAGATGTTGGGGTATATCCAAGACCCGTTCAAGATCCGCTTCCAATCTGGATCGGCAGTGGGGGAAACCGTGAATCTGTTGTACGTGCTGGATTATTGGGGCTGCCGCTAGTACTTGCTATCATTGGCGGGAGTCCTAGACAGTTCGCACCGCTTGTACAGCTGTACAAGCAAGCGGCAGTGCACGCTGGACATGACCCAGAGAAATTAACCGTAGCGTCACATTCGCATGGATTTGTTGCGGAAGAAACAGATCTTGCAGCAGACCAATTCTTCCCTTCCACACAGCATGTGATGAACACATTAGCAAGAGAGCGAGGCTGGGGTCCATATACTCGTTCTACATTTGATGCAGCGAGAACGTTAGAAGGCGCGCTGTATGTAGGAGATCCAGATGCAGTGGCAGAGAAAGTGATTCACCTTAGAAAAAATGTAGGAATCACGCGTTTTATGCTTCATGTACCGGTTGGTTCCATGCCGCATGATCAAGTATTAAAAGCCATTGAGTTATTTGGAAAAGAAGTCGCTCCTAAAGTAAGAGAAGAGATTGCCCGCTGGGAAGCAGAGCAAGCATAACGAAAAAGGTCGATCAAGTGCATAGGCTTGATCGACCTTTTTGATGCTTAAGGATCAATAACACAAGGTTTCACTGTAGGACATGAAGCAGCAGAAGCAAGTGGTGTGGTCGTCAAGGTGAAGAGGAAAACAAGTTGAAAACAGATGAGCCATTTTTTCATGAAATCACCTCCGTTCACAATTGTTTGACGGAATGAGATGAGGATAAAAGCATAGAAGTATAGAACACTCTCTATCCAACATAAGACAATCATATCATAATTTTCAAAAAAATGAAAAAATAACTTATAAAAGGACTAAATTATGGTATGGTTAATATGTTCAACAAAAAAAGGGAGGGATTTTTTTTATGAAAAAGGTCATGTCTTCAGTTTTGGTTGGAGCAATTGTCTTAACAGGTGCCGGGGTCACAGCTGCTCCAGTGGAAGCAAAGGAGCAAACAAAAAGTGAAATAACCGTTCAGGCGAGTCGAACTGTCTCAGAAACAAGAACGTATACGACCTCGAACATCCCAGAAAGTATTGTCTATGCAAAGGATGGCTGGGTCGGTATTTTAAAACAAACCTCTATTGAAGAATTAGGATTAGGAAAATACAGAGTCACATTTACTGGAACGGTTGTACGTGATCCGGGATTTAATTAAATAAAACGCAAAGCTGACAGGTGGACAAGCCTGTCAGCTTTTTTCATGAGGATAATAAAGAATCATTTGCAGCCGTACCATTTGTTCTCCGGTTTGTTTATATGCATGCGAACGGTCCGCTTTAAAACGAATGGAGTCGCCGGCCTTTAAGCTGTATTGCTCATCACCAATGGATATATCAAGCGCTCCCTCAAAAACAGTGATCAATTCCTCTGTTCCGCCAATATGTTCATTCGCATGCAGCGACCCGCCAGGATCAATTTCTACTCGGTACACTTCAAATTTTCCCCGGTCATCAAAGGGAAAAGTCGTATACACACGATATCTCCCGTCATCTTCCGTTAAAATCTGTGCATCTTCCTTGCGTACCACCTTGATTTCAGGCTGTGGTGCGTAAATGAGCTCACTAAAAGACACCTTTAATCCGTTGGCGATTTTCCACAAAGTCGTGATGGTAGGGGTTGATTCTCCTCTTTCAATTTGTCCAATCATGGTTTTACTGACACCAGTTAATTCTGCCATCTTTTCTAGGCTTAATTTTTTTTGATCTCTAAGAAGCCTCACATTTTTAGAAATAATCGATTGTACATCTTCCATGAAAAAACTCCTTTCTCTATTTACTTTATAAAGACCAAACGTTACAATAAAACGTAACATACGTAATAAAGTAATTAAAGTCTTAATAACGCACGAGGGAGGCGGCAACTTGATTCTTTCTATGTTGATCTATGCTTTTGTGAGCAGCTTTACCCCGGGGCCAAACAACATCATGGCCATGGTCTTTACGAATAAGTATGGGGTCAAGCAAACATTTCGATTTTGTTTAGGTGTGGGTATCGGATTTCTCGTCATTTTGTGTTTGAGTTGCTTCTTTAATATCATTCTTTATCAAGTGATGCCTAAAATAGGCTGGGTCATGGCGTTCATCGGAGCCGCATACATGATTTATTTAGCTGTCAAAATCATGAAAAGTAAAGGCGGGGATGACGAAACCCTTGACCGCTACAATCATTTTGTTCCTGGTATGATGCTGCAATTTATCAACCCAAAAGCGATCTTGTATGGGTTGACCGTGATTTCAACCTTTGTTTTGCCATATGGACAATCTAATATGCATTATGTGATATGGACATTGATTCTCGCACTTATTGGCTTTCTCGGTACATTCAGCTGGAGCCTATTTGGCTCTTTATATAAGCGCTTTTTGACTGCTTACGAAAAACCGTTCCAGTTTGTCATGGGGCTGCTTCTGATATACAGTGCGATTTCAATGGTATGGGGCTATGTGATGTAAGTAGTCAGAAGCTTGGCCTCTGCCTGCCCATCACAACAGTATTGTAATAAAGTCCATCTGCCAGCCGTTTATCATTTTTTAATACCCCTTCAATCAGAAAGCCATGGCGCTCATATAACCGAATGGCTTTTTGGTTGGTTTCCAGCACGTGAAGTGACATCTTCTGGATGCCTTGCTGATCAGCCCAGTCAATAGAAGCGGCTAAAAGCTCTTTGCCAATGTGATAGCCCCAGGCATCCTTTTGTATGGCGATGCCAAATGTCACTTTGTGAGCAGAGCGCTTGAGTGAATGTCCCTCACATCTAGAGAAACCGACAATCTCTCCTTCAATATCAACGACCAAAAATAAATGCCTGCTTTGTTTGGCATCCTCTTGAATCAAAATCTCAAAATCTTTTTCATGAAGAAAGGCTTCGCCTGGTTCACGGTCTAAATATTCTGTTTCACCATCAATTTTCAGTCTGAGAGCTGATAACTGCTTGGCATCGCCAATTGCAGCAGAACGAATACGATAGGTCAAGTCACGAACGGTGAATAAGTTTTCAGCTATAATCATAGAACACCAACCCTTCTTTCCATTATGTCTATCATACCTGAAACGTGTACATAGCAGGTGAAAGCTTTTAAGCCTGTCTTATAGATAAGTATTTTTTAATCCAGCTGACCCTGGCTGGATCTTCATGATTTAGACTGAGAACTTAAATAAGCTTCTCTCACAACTGTTAAAAAGTGGTCAGCGACGGTTGATGTATCATCTTGTCTCCATGAAACATATAAATTAACTTTTGGTGTAGTTTCTTGGATTTTTCTATAAACAACCCCTGCGCGTTTTACGCTTTCTACTGAGGATGGAACCACAGAGATTCCCATTCCTGCAGCAACTAAATTCACAATCGTATGCATCTGAATAGCTTCCTGAACTACGTTTAAACTTATGCTATTTTCCCAAAAGTAGCTGATAATTAAATCATAAAATGCTGCACCTAGATGACGTGGAAACATGATAAATGGTTCATTGGCTAATAAATGAATTGGAACTTTGGGAAATGAAGCTAAAGGATGATTTTCTGGCAAAACCAAGCTTAATGATTCCTCACAACAAATTTCTGAGGTAAGTATCTTATTATTTTGGTTAGAACGAATAAATCCTATTTGAATTTCTTTCTTATATAGTGCTTTTAACTGCTGTTCTGTAGCCATTTCACATAAGACAAGATGGATGTTAGGGAAATTTTCTCGAAACCTTTTAATAATATCGATCACAATATCAGTAGAATCTACGAAACCGATCGTTAACTGACCGATCCTTCCGTCATCTGCAAGTTGTGTTGCTTTAATCGTTCTATCTACTTGAAGAAGCGTACGGCGGGCCTCTTCTAAAAATACTCTCCCCGAATCTGAAAGTTTAACCTGTCTTCTCGTTCTGTGAAAAAGCGTAACACCTAACTCTTCTTCTAATTTACGAATTTCTTGACTTAATGGAGGCTGTGCCATTTTAAGACGTTCAGCTGCCCGGCTAAAATTTAGTTCTTCAGCAACCATTATAAAATAACGTATTTGTCTCAGATCCATTTTTTATGCCCCCCTATAAATTTCATACTTGCTTATTGTGTAAAATGATTACGAAGGATTGTTATTAAACAGTTTTGCGCTTTTTTAATGGAAATATTTTTAATTATATAAAATATATATATATTTATCTGAATATATATATTATACATATTAACGACCTCTTTTTATAATGAAAGTATTCTTTCAAAAGGAGGGCATTGTTATGGAATATAGTAAACTTGGATCTAGTGGATTAACAATTAGTAAACTTGCTTACGGAAACTGGATTAATCATGGTGGTAAGATAAATGAAGAAACTGCCCATGATTGTGTGAAAGCTGCTCTTGATGTTGGTATTACGACGTTTGATACGGCTGATGTTTATTCAGACACCAAGGCTGAAGAGATACTAGGCAGGTCTTTAAAAGGGATCCGGCGGGAGAGTATTGAACTTTGTACAAAAGTATGTCATCCAACTGGTACTGGGAAAAACGATAGAGGATTATCACGCAAGCATATTTTGGAAAACTGTCATGCCTCTTTGCGACGTTTACAAACGGATTATATTGATATTTACTATGCACACAGGTTTGATCCAACTACACCTCTGGAAGAAACGATGTTAGCTTTCGCAGATCTAGTAAGACAGGGTAAAGTGAACTATATTGGTGTAAGTGAGTGGACAGCAGAACAAATTACTCGAGGGGCAGCGCTTGCACGAGAGCTAAATGTCCCCCTTATCGCCAGCCAACCTCAATACTCCATGTTATGGAGAATCATTGAAAGTGATGTAATACCGACCTGCCAGCGTGAAGGACTTGGCCAGGTAGTATGGTCGCCTTTGGCCCAGGGGATCCTTACTGGAAAGTATCTCCCAGGAAAATCACTTCCGACTAATTCGCGTGCTAACTCATCTGCTGGAAAACCTTTTTTTAAAAACCTTGCTCAACGCTGGATGAATAATAACACCTTAGAGGCGATCCAAAAGCTTAAGCCCGTCGCACAAGAGGTTGATCTTACTCTCGCTCAGCTTGCGATAGCATGGGTACTGCAAAACCAGAACGTTTCTGCAGCAATTATCGGTGCTTCTAGTCCAGAACAGGTGAGGGAGAATGCTTTAGCATCTGAGGTGAAAATTGAAACTGCGATGATGAATCAGATTGACGAAATTCTAGGTGATCTGGTTGAATACGATCAGAGTAAAACAGGTTAAAGCTTTTAAGTCTATCTTATAGATCATTATTTTTAATCCAGCCGGCCTTGGCTGGATTTTCATGTTGCTGTAGTTTCTTGGATCGCACATTCAGATGTTTTGTATCTGTCAAAAAGGCTAAATGAATAGTATCAAACGTGGAGGTGGAACAAATGAGTGAAGAAAAAGGACATATGGATAAAGCGAAAGGAAAAACAAATCAAGTCAAAGGTCAAGTGAAAGAAAAGCTTGGCGCAGCAACAGATCATCAAAACCTGAAAGCAGAAGGGAAAAAGGATCAAGCCAAAGGAAAGCTTCAAGATAAAAAAGGGGATGTGAAGAATAAACTAAACGAGTAGCTTTCAGAAAGCTACATAAACCATCTAAGGCATGCCCTGATGATGAATTCCTGATAAGAAAAAAGCTTAACCACATGCGGTTAAGCTTTTTCTTTTAGAAAAACCATCTAGCAGTTCCCATCAGCATGACGCCTACAAGAACAGTAAGTGACAAGCTTTTTGTCCAAATAGCGATCAGTACGGTCGGAACTAAGACAGCAAGGTACATCCAGTGAATGGTGACGCCTGTTGTGGTATGAATGAACAGATGTTCAGCAATCAAAGCTGTAAAGATACAAATGGGAATAAACGATAACCACTTGAGCACCACTTCAGGCAGCTCGATACTTCGTACAAATAAAAAGGGAACGACCCTTGGAATGACGGTTACAATCATACAGCCGAGAATCAGCCATATCATAAAACTGCTGATCATTTATCTGTCACCACCCCAATGGTTGCGACAATCATGGTGGCTAACAGAACAGCCACGTGTGAGGGAACAAAATGAAGCAGAACAAACATTGCAACGACCATATACAAAACAAGTGACAGGCGATGGGTTAACTTACTTTTAGGCACAGTTTGCAAAGAAAGAACCAACAGCGCAGCAAACATAGCGGAAAGGGCAAAATCAAGACCAAGGGCTTCAGGATTTGAAATCCAGTGTCCAAAAATGCCGCCAAGTATACAGGCAGCAATCCAGCACAAATAAGCCGTTATGTTTAGCCCATGCATCCACCGATTATTCAGCTTTCCTTGCTGAGCTAATTTATTCATGGCTACGCCAAAGGATTCATCAGTCAGCAATAGACCGAATCCAATGTTTTGTTTCACAGAGTAGCGTGTAAAATGAGGAGCCAGCGTCAGGCTGAGCAATAAATGACGCAGATTCACAATAAATGTAGTGAGAATAATAGCGGAAAGGGGACTTCCAGTGACAAGCAGTGCACAGATAATAAACTGTGAAGCACCTGCATAAATAAAGATTGATAGAAGCGCAATGTCCCATAAGCTCAACTGTGCGCTAATTCCAACAATTCCGAAGGCAAACCCAATACTCATATAACCAAGCAGGGTTGGCACACAATCTTTTATTCCCTCGAGAAATGGTTCATGCTCCGTGCTGGGAATGTGTTTTCTAGCTTCAATATCCAACGACCTCTACTCCTTTTCTGCGTGACCACCTATAGTTTTACTTACTATATGAAAACGAATTCAGCATGTCAATAGCCGCTTATCTTCTATTATATGAAGAAAAAAGGTGACAAAAAAGGATTGAAGTCAACCAGAATTTGTTATAAAGTATCAGAAAATAAAAATAATTGGAGTGACGGCAATGCTATGGAAGCCTTTGTTTGAACATGATGTTCCAAATGCCCTCCGTCCATAACGGAGAGTGATCTCCGTTTGTGGATATGGTCATCAAAATATCCAGTAACGGAGGGAAAAAGATGAATGAAAAATATATAGGCGCCCTTTACCTAGCAATCGCTGCAAGTATTTGGGGCGGCATGTACGTTGTTGTCAAAGTAACAGTAGCGGTTGTTCCGCCACTTGAGCTCGTTTGGATGAGATATGCTGTAGCAGGAGTCGTTTTGGTGTTCACCATTTGGCGCTTGGGCTATTCCTTTCGATTAGATAAAAAAGATATCCCACTTATAGTGGTGATTGGGCTGATCGGAAATTTTCTTTCCATCGTGACCCAAGAAATCGGGACGATGTATACGTCTGCACAAATGGGGGCCGTTATCACATCTGCAACACCTGCGTTTATGGTGCTGTTTGCGTTCTTTTTATTAAAAGAAGCCATGACTGTTCGAAAGTGCGCATCCATCCTGCTTGCTACAGCAGGTGTATTGCTCATGATTGGACCAGTCGCAGTGCAAACAGATGAATTTGTTGGCGGTCTTTCATTGATCATCGCTGCTTTAACATGGGCGCTTATGTCTGTTTTGCTAAAACGAGTTCCAGGAAAATACCCTCAGGTGGTGACAACCACATATGCGATCATCATTGCATTCATTGTTTTAACACCGCCAGTATTATTTCGTTTACCTCACCTAGATGTGGAGCAGATGGCAAGGCCAGAGATTTGGGGCGGTATTCTTTATCTAGGCATCATTTCAACAGCTTTAGCATTCTTTTTGTGGAATAGAGGGCTTCAATTGATGGATGCCTCAAGCGGAGGTCTATTCTTTTTCTTTCAACCGATCGTAGGTGCCATTCTTGGCTGGCTGCTTTTGGGAGAAGAAATGGGATTACGCTCATTCATTGGAATTCTATGTATATTTGCAGGGGTCTATACTGTGCTGCGTCAAAAGGAATAAGAGGAGATGTCCCTTGTAAAAGGGGCATTTTCTTTAAAATGGGTAGGTTTGAGAGATTGAGAGAGGATGGGGGAAACAGGATGATACAATTTCCGCATTTACAAAAAGGACAAACGATTGGTGTCACAGCACCTTCCTCAGGTGTACAGCCATCCTTGCATGACATGTTTCAGCTCTCATGTGATCGAATGAAAAACAGAGGCTATGATGTTATATGTGGAGAGACGGTATGGCACCAGGAAAAGGCAAAATCAGCGCCTGCCATAGAACGAGCAAACGAGCTTCAGTATATGATGACGTGCGATGAGATTGACCACATCATCCCGCCATGGGGAGGACAGCTTTTGATGGAAGTGCTAGAGCACCTTGATTTCTCAACGATGCACAAAAAGTGGATTCTTGGTTACTCAGATACGAGTGCACTCTTGCTGGCATTTACATTAAAAACAGGCATTGCTACAGCACATGGCCCAAACTTAGTGGATTTACGAGGGGAAGAGTCTGATCAAACGACTGCTATGTGGGAAAAAGTGCTTTCCACAGAAGAGGAGATGGACATTACTCAGTTTTCTTCATATAAGTATCAAAAGGAATGGCAGCATGACACCCCGAGTCAACATGTCTTTCATTTAACAGAGCCTACAAGATGGCGCACGGTTCATCCGCAGGAGAAGGCGGTGAAGGGAAGACTGATGGGAGGCTGCATTGATATCATACGTCACTTAGCGGGGACACCTTTTGGAGACGTTAAAGCTTTTCAGGAAACATTCATAAAAGGTGAACCGATTCTCTGGTACTTCGAAAACTGCGCATTAAATGCTACCAGCATGAAGAGATCACTTGTTCAATTAAAACTAGCAGGGTGGTTTGACCACTGTTCAGGTATCATGTTTGGGCGAAGTGCAGTTGATGTGCCTGTAGAAGGGTATCATTATCGGGACGTATATGAAGAATTACAAAAGGAATTACAAATCCCCATTTTCTACGATATAGATTGTGGGCATATCCCGCCACAAATGACGCTGATTAATGGCGCATATGCAGAAGTGCAGCTGCAACCTCAAGGCAAAGCGGTCCTAAAGCAAGCATTTTTATCATAAGAAAAGGAAAGGGGAGCCCCTTTCCTTCATATAACATTACATCCCTTTTGTTTCCTCACCTGCTTTTGGAACTTCCCATGCGGACTCACGGAATACTTTTTCCCATTTCGATACGACAATACATGCAACGGCATGCCCTGGAACATTCACACCTGTTCGTGCCATATCCATAATTCGATCAACACCGGCGATAATGGCGACGCCTTCTGCTGGAAGACCTACTGCATGGGCGGTTGCCAAAAGAACGACGAGTGAACCGGATGGCACTGCTGCAATCCCTTTACTTGTTAACACAAGAACAAGCATCATCAAAAGCTGCTGTGACAAACTCATGTCGACACCAAACGCTTGTGCAAGAAACACACAGGAAACCGATAAATATAAACTTGATCCATCACAATTGAGAGAGAGACCAGATGGAATGACAAAGGAGACGATTCTTTTTGGACACCCGTATTTCTCCATTCGTGACATAAGCTGAGGAAGGACAGTTTCTGTACTTGTAGTAGAGAAGGCAACTAAGAACAAATCCCAAATCATTTTTAAAACTTCGAAGTAGTTAAAACGGAAGATCAGTGCGACCAGAGGGAACAAAGCAAAGAGAATAATGAATAATCCTAAAAATACAGTCCCGACAAGCTTCATCATTGGGATTAATAAAACAATGCCATATTGGCCAACGGAAGCAGCCATTAATGCAAGAACTCCAATAGGTGCTGTCACCATGACCATCTGCGTTAGCTTAAACATAATTTGTGCCACTGATTCAAAGAAGGTGAGAACAGGAGCGGATGCTTTACCGATGCCGCTTGCGGCTACACCAAATAATATGGCGAAGAAAATGACAGCAAGTAAATCATTCTGAGCCATGACATCGACGATATTCGTTGGAATGATATCGAGTACCATTTGTTTAAAGTCGACGACTTTCTGCGTATAGCCATCTAATTCACCAATATCTTTCTTAGCTAATTTAGAGAAATCAAGGCCAACGCCAGGCTTTAGAACATTAGCCAGCAATAGACCAATTCCTAGAACGATGGTTGTGATGACCTCAAACCAAATGATCGTCTTTAATCCTAGGCTGCCCATTTTCTTCATACCGCCACTGCCAGCTGCACCAATAACAATGGTAGAGAAAACGATAGGAACAACGATCATTTTAATCAATCTGATGAATCCATCTCCAATTGGCCGCAGTGCCATCCCGAAGTCAGGAAAGAAATGGCCGATAAGAGCTCCTATCACCAAAGCGATCATGATTTGAAAAGCGACGAACTTTTTCATCATCTCCTACCTCCTTTAAATGCTTGGAAAATATTAAGAATTTTCCAATAAATAAAAATTCTATGTGACCATGTTTTGTCCTCCTTTGGATTTAGAAAGATTTTATTTAAGAATCATTAGAATTATGAAGAAAGAGAAGAAAATAGGGCTATTGCATCTCTATTTATCTAAGAAAAAACTACTTCTTAAAAAATATGAAACTTTTTTAGAAAAATGTATTGACCCATTTATGTGATCCATGGTATATTTTTATTCGTCGCTGATGACGTATTTGAAACAAAGACATTCAAACACATGCGACAAACAAATTTTAAAAAGATGTTGACTTGATAAAAACGATATGTTAAGATAATTAAGTCGCCTGATTAAGCGCCCGTAGCTCAATTGGATAGAGCGTTTGACTACGGATCAAAAGGTTAGGGGTTCGACTCCTCTCGGGCGCGCCAATACAAATCACGCGGGTGTAGTTTAGTGGTAAAACCTCAGCCTTCCAAGCTGATGTCGTGAGTTCGATTCTCATCACCCGCTCCATTTTGAAACGTGATCTTTGAAAACTAAACAAGACAAAACGTACCTGTTAATTCGAGTTTTTATAAAAAAATCCTATGAAACATCATAGGTAGTCAGTCAAACTGGCGAAAAACAAAACTTCGGTTTTGTACTTTTTCGGAGAGTTTGATCCTGGCTCAGGACGAACGCTGGCGGCGTGCCTAATACATGCAAGTCGAGCGGACAGAAGGGAGCTTGCTCCCGGATGTTAGCGGCGGACGGGTGAGTAACACGTGGGTAACCT
>NZ_PVRI01000005.1:0-361901 GCF_002998775.1 Bacillus sp. YBWC18
CCATCAATCATGATATGGTAGGAGGCCGCGTTCTTTTTACTGATTCAACTCATCTTAAAGCCAATGCCAATAAACATAAATATACGAGAAAAACGATTGAACAAGATACCCAGAACTATATAAATGATTTAGAAGAAGCGATCCAAGAAGATCGGGTGGCACACGGAAAAAAGCCCTTAAAGGTAAAAGAGGAGGTGAAAACGAGAAAAGACATTCGCCAAAGTATGACTGACCCTGAAAGTGGCTATCTTTATCGTGAAAATAAACCGGAAGGCTTTTTCTACCTAGACCACCGTACAACGGATATGAAGTACAATATCATCACGGATGCCCATGTCACGCCCGGCAATATCCATGATTCTGTTCCGTATCTTGATCGATTAGATCACCAAATCGCCCGATTTGGTTTTCAAGTAGAAGCTGTTGCCCTTGATTCTGGTTATTTGACAACCCCAATCTGTAAAGGTTTATCGGATCGCCGTATTTTTGGTGTCATCGCACATAGACGCTTTCATCCAACAAGAGGATTATTTGAGAAGTGGAAATTTCAGTATGACTCTGAACATGATCATTACATATGCCCAAATGGTGAGAAGCTATTATATACAACAACTGATCGAAAAGGTTATAGGTTCTACAAATCAGAGCCTGAAAAATGCGTATCGTGCCCTTTCCTTGAGAGCTGTACAAGATCGAAAAATCATCAAAAAGTGATCTCAAGACATGTATGGGAGGAACACAAAGAAAAGATCAGACAAAATCGTCTGTCTGCCTCTGGAAAAGAGCTATATAAAAAAAGAAAAGAAAAAATAGAGCGAAGCTTTGCAGATTCAAAACAACTGCATGGGCTTCGCTACTGCCGGTTGAGGGGAAAGCAGAATGTGAGTGAGCAAGTGCTTCTCACAGCTGCGTGTCAGAACATGAAGAAGATTGCCACACACCTAGCGAAGCTAGGCTAGGTGTGTGGGAGGCCTTTTTCATTAAATCTCATCCATCATAATTACGCTGAAAATAAAAAAGATTGTAGAAAAACATGAGTTTCTCTACAATCTGACCCCTCGTTAAGAGGGGTTTTCTTTTATTGCGCATCTTCCTTTGGCATTAAATGACTGAGTTGCGTTAAATCCTTTAAAATATGGGTGCTGCTGCTGTCGAGCAGTACTTTTAAATAACGGATATCACCATACTTTGGATGAGACGGATGAATGGTCTCAAGCTCCCTGATCATATCGCTGTTCATGCTTTTCTGTTTCTGTATAAGGTCTAAAAGCGTTTGAGCCGTGTGGTTAGTATTATGATGATCTGTCAAAATAATTACCCCCTATAATGATAATCACCATCTTTTCAACATATTTTAAAGGGTAATCCGTGAAGAATCTATACTTAGGTGCAAAAAGATATAATTTGTGTCTAAGGTCATATGTAATTCGAATGATTTTGAAACTTTTGATACGCAATAAACGTATGAGTTAGAAAGGAATTTTCATCATGAAGGAGCGAATATATGAATAGAGATCAGTCGATCATTGCATCTATTTGTTATTTTAGTGTATTTTTTATGCCGTTTATTGTACCGATCGTGGCATATTTTGTAGTTGATCAAAAGGAAACGAAACGGCACGCGATGCGGGCATTGTGGTCACATCTTTTGCCAGTCGCAGCGTGCGTGATACTGGTTTTTGGATCTATCCCATTTTTATTGGCGACACAGGCAAGTGACTCACTTATTCCAGTGATCACGATGCTCATCTTGTCCTTTTTAGTCGCCATTGGCTTTTTGATCTCTGTCATTTGGAATATCATTCAAGGTATTAAAGTACTTCAATCCATCAAATCGTAGGAGGGCTTTGTATGAATGAAAAAGAACGTATTTTAAAATTAGTAGAAGACGGGACATTATCGGCAAAAGAAGCGATTACGCTGCTTGAAAAACTAGAAGAAAGTCAGTCTGTTTCATTAGAAAAGTCTACAGCTGATCACACCTTTCATGAAGAAAAAGCTGGCACAGAGAGCAAAGGAACTGGTACTGAAAATCTTGGTGCAAAGCTGTTTGGCTGGTTAGATTCTGCGGTGAAAAAGGTGAAAGACGTAGATCTTGATTTAAACTTTGGACAGTCGGTCGACGTTGAGCACATTTTTCAGTTCAAAGACGCCACGCTCTCTCATTTAGATATTCAATTGGCGAACGGCAGTCTCAATGTGATGCCTTGGGACGATGGGGATATTCGTGCAGAGTGCCATGCGAAAATCTACCGTGCAGAGGATGGAGAGCAGGCAAGACAGCAATTTCTCAATCAATTGGACTGCGGCCTGGAAGGGGATAAATTTTTTATACGGACCGAAAAGAAGACGATGAAAGTCAATGTCACTTTATATGTACCTCGTATCCAATACGATAAAATCAAGGTTAAACTGTTTAATGGTCCGATTCGCGGGGAAAAGCTAAAGACAAAAGAACTTGCTGCGAAAACCACCAATGGTGTTGTCTCTTTTGCCTCGTTACAGGCAGAAAAGGTCGGAATTGAAACAGCAAACGGACAAATTAAACTGGCGGATCACGAGTGTGGTATGATTGAAGTAGAAACCATCAATGGGCTCATTGACCTGCGCGGGAAAAGTGAATCAATTGATGCCCAAAGCTTTAACGGAAACATTGCTGTTCAGCTGTCGGATGAAAAGTGCCGTTCCATTTATGCGAAAACGACAACAGGCAGTGTGGACGTCCAGATCCCGCGTGCGTGTGCAGTGACCGCTGAACTGAAAAGCAATCTTGGGTCTATTTCTCATGATTTGCTTGATGCAGAGATGATTAAAGAGAAAAATGAAACATTACAAAAAGAGAAAATGATCAAAGCCAATCAACAGGCAGTGAACAGTATATCCATTTTTGCAGAAACAAAAACAGGTTCAATTCAAATAAAGCACCAATCAGACAAGGAGTGATTCTACATGAAGAAGCTTTATCGTTCAGCAACAGATAAAAAAATAGCGGGTGTTGTTGGTGGACTTGCCGAATACTTAAGTGTCGATGCATCCCTGCTTCGCATTTTAACAGTCATCATCGGATTTTTGACAGCATTTATGCCTATCTTCCTGGTCTACTTCATCTGGTATTTTGTTGTTCCGGAAGAAGGCACTAAATAAATGCTTAGATGGATCGTCAGTATTTTAGTAAATGCATTACTTTTAATCGTCATTGCTGGATATTTTGATTCAGGCATTCTGCCAGGGCTCGGAAGCGTATATATTGAAGGGTTTGGGGCAGCCATTGTCGCAAGTATCATTTTATCCTTGCTCAATATTTTAGTGAAGCCGTTTTTGATCATTTTAACGCTTCCAGTAACCGTCCTTTCACTAGGATTGTTCTTGTTTGTGATTAATGCCATCACATTGATGATGACATCGAGCTTTATGGGTGATAGTTTTAACATTGATGGGTTTGGAACGGCCATTTGGATGGCTGTCATTTTATCCATTTTCCATCTGTTGATACAAAAAGGAATTGTGGAGCCGTTAGCGAAAAAAAGCTAACGGTTTTTTTGTACCATTTTGTATCGTTTCTCCGTTTCATCTGACATAAAAACTTCCTTCAGGAGACACAATATCCGAAGGAGGCGGTGCACGATGGTGAACGTGAGCAGACAAATCATGCTTTTATGTTTTTTTATCATTCTTTTTTGTTTCAATCAGCCTGCTTCAGCAGGGCCTTTTATTCAAACACAAGTTAATATACCGGACAAGCCTTTTTCTCCTTTTATCTTTGATCGATTTCATGTGGATGTCCGTCCAGTTCTAGGGGAAAAAAGCCGTGATCTCCAGTTTCGTGCGTCTATTACGGATCCGGAACAAATTTTGTCTGCGAACTTGTACTATAAACAAAGTGATGAACTGGGGTACCGTTTGCTTCCAATGGAACGGTTACCAGGTATGAAGCCAGAATTTACAGCGAAAATTCCGCCAGATCAATTATGGAATTCAACCGTTCGTTACTATACAGAGTTTCTTACGCAAAAGTCCGTGATCAAAACGGCAGAACAATCTGTCCACTTAAATGGATTTGAAGAGGATCTTTCTCGCATTCCGGACTTAGTCATCACGGAAATTGTCGTCAATTCAAAGAATCGCAAAGGCAAAGATGCATTTGAATTTATCGAGGTGTATAACACGACACATGAGCCAATCTCTCTTAAACATTATCAACTTCGCTACCGCAATCCTGCACAAGGAACTGAAATGGATGATGTGTATTCCTTTCACGCAAATCCAGTCACCATTTCACCTGGAAAACCTTATGTTTTCTGGCTGAGGAAAAAAGGGCAGGAGCATTTAACTGTAGCGGACTTCAATGCCATGTACAAAAGTCAATTAAAAGAGGGAGAGCTTGTATCTGTCATCGAGAGCAAAGGGCTGTCCAACTCTAAATCTCGTCTTGTTTCAATCACAACAAATATAGGGGAGGAGATTTCTTCAGCAGCATTTCGTTTGAAGCCATCATGGTTTAGTGAGCATAAATCTTTGCTGTTTAAATATCCAATGGACGGTACTTCGCAAATGAAGCTGATCTCGAAAATTGAAGAAGAGCCTACGCCTGGAAAAGTGCTAAAAGCACAAATTCCATCTGAGAAAAAAGAAATGTCTCAAGATATCCATAAACCTGTGATTGAAGATATGACAGTGAGGAAACCAGTGAAACCAACTGAAAGCATAGAGATTAAAGCGGATGTACAGGATGATCAGGCCGTCAAAACTGTCAAGCTTCGCTATCGAACAAATCGGAAAGATGATTTCAAGGAAATACTGCTTCAAAAAGATCATAACGACCGGTTATTTCATCATATTATTTATTCACCTGAGTTGATTGGTAAAGAACAATTGGAATATCAGCTTGAAGCGTCAGACGGCGAAAATACAGCAATGACGATGAAAAAAATGATTGATGTGGAGCAGGTTAGCAAAGCCCACGGCCTTCGATTTAATGTAGAAGAAGGAGATACGGTTTCAGGATTATTTCCATTAAAGGCAACGTCTGATCGGAAAAAAAGCATTGAATTATTGATAGATGGAAAGCGGAATCAGCAAGTATTTTCTGCCCTTGAAGCAGATCCATATATCGCATTTGATGTCAAAGGGACAAATTTATATTTTAAAAATGGTGTGTCCATAGGTAAGCACTTACTTTCTATTTTTGATGATTCGACAAAAGTGTATCGTACCTATACAATGCCAATACCAGAAGCAGAGATGAAAAAAGCAGGTCTCCAAACGATCTCCTTCCATGCTGGAACGAAGTCTTCTCCAGTAGATCGGCTGCCTGGAGAGAATCACGATGATTATGAATTAAAAAACGTCCGGATGATCCTGTCGAATGGAACACAAATTCCTCCAATCAATGCAAAGCCGCAAAAAGAATGGAAAATGGGAGACAGCGGTAACGCCAAAAAGGTAAGAACATTTCAATTTGAAATTCCAAAAGAAGTTTATGTTTCAACCTATATGAAGTGGGACACAAGAAGGCTGAAAGAGGGGCCGCATTTGATTGAGGCCAAAACCTCAGACGAGCATGCATCTGTACATGTGAATGTCGATAACACAGGTCCGAAAATCAAGACCAACGTTCAAACAAAGGATCCATATAAAGGAGCCTTTACGTTAAAAGCAAAGGTAACGGATCGTTGGAGTGACATAGAGGAGATGAAGGCATATGTAGATGGCAAGCCAATTTCCTTGCCATATCAGACGTCCTCTAGCGAATTAAACCCGGGTGAGCACACGTTGACAATTAAAGCAAAAGATGCCGCAGGGAACATGTCGACGTTGAAAAAAGAATTCAAAACGGTACATGAACACCCTGAGACACCAGAACGAGTAGCAGATAAGACGAAAATGAAATCGTCTAAGCAAACTGTGCTCACCAAGGATCCAACGAATGATAAGCTGGATTACTCCTTTTACCGTGCCTATCAATATACATCGCTGCATCCATCAATGAAGATTTTGAAATATGCAGCGGAGACAGAACCGCCAAAAAGCTTTAACGAAAAAGGAGAAATGATCTTTTCTAATCAAGAAAGGAATCGCATTGCATTTGCTGATGGTAAGTCAGTTGAAACGAAGGATTTACATCGTTTTCCTTATCATCGTTTTCAAATCAAGGTTCATCAAGATGTACGTGAAAAGGATGTCGTCGAAGCGATGTGGAAAGGGAGTTCATTGTCAGGGAGAAAGGTGACCATGTATGCATGGAATCATCAGCAAGAAAAGTGGGATAAAATCACTCATCATTTTGCTGAAGATCAAAAAGAATTTTACCTGAAAGGACTGCTGTCAGTAAGACAGTACATGAAGAATCATACGTTTGATTTGCTTGTACAGGATGAAATCAGCAAAGCGCAAAAGCCATATAAGATGGTTTGGATGTCTGACACACAATATTATGCAAAGAGCTATCCTCATATCTTTAAACAAATGGTCGAGTGGATCCGAGACCAGAGGGAGAAGTTAAACATTCAATATGTGTTCCATACAGGTGACATTGTGGATGATTCAAAGGATAAACAATGGCATCGTGCCGATACGTTTATGCGTGTGTTAGATGAGCATCAGATTCCTTACGGTGTTTTAGCAGGAAATCATGATGTTCGACATAAGGACGGCTTATATGCGGAATATGGGAAATATTTCGGGGAGAAACGCTTTGCAAATAAACCTTACTATGGTGAATCCTATCAAAACAATCGAGGTCATTATGATCTCATCTCTGCCGGTGGCAATGATTATATGATGGTATACATGGGCTGGGGGATTAAGCAAGATGAAATTGATTGGTTAAACCGTGTGATTTCTGAGCATCCAGATCGCATCGTCATTTTAAATTTCCATGAGTATTTGTTGGTGAGTGGCAACCGCAGCCCGATTGGCGACCTCATCTTCCATCAGGTGGTGAAACGCCATCCCAATATTGTGGCAGTATTTAGCGGCCATTATCACGGAGCAAGCAGGAAAGTAGATGAGCTTGACGATGACCAGGATGGCAAAGTAGACCGGAAAGTATATCAAATACTCGCTGATTATCAGTCAGGACCTGAAGGTGGACAAGGGTTTATGAGGCTGATAACAGCCGATCAAGAAAAAAACCAGCTTCATTTTACGACGTACTCACCTTATATGAATCAAGAGCATTTCTATGATCCTAAAACGTATGGAGATCAGGATGAATTTTCAATTGATGTGGATTTGACGCCGAAAATGAAATCTGTTAAAACCAATTATTTTGAACTTAATGTCTACACAAATGTCCTGATAGGAGAGGCACGCGGTGTAAAAAGCGGCAAAAAAGCAAGCTTTGAGTGGAAAGGCTTAAGGCCAAATGAAGACTATTATTGGTACACTGTAGCAAAAGATCGTTTTCAAGGAAAAGCAATTTCGCCTATATGGAAAATTCATACAAAAGATGATCGTGAAGCAACATTTCTTAGGAAATAAAAAACAGTGCTCCTCCTTTTATGAGGGCACTGTTTATCTTTCCATTGTATGAATGAGCTTGTAACGATCCCCTCTATACACGGAGAGAACATACTCAAACGGAATGTCATTCTGAAAATAAGTCGTTCTTGCGATTGAGAGCACGGGATCGCCTGTTGAAATAGACAGCACGTGTGCTTCTTCCTTTGAAGCTACATTCGCTTCAAGCTCTTGTTTTGCATGAGCAATTGCAAGGCCTGTTTGAGTCTCTATATATTCATATATAGAGCCAGTTAAATGTTCCTTTGTTAAATCTCCTGCAAATGCTTCAGGGATATAGCTCGTTTCAATCGCCATCGGTTCATCATTTGCAAGGCGTATCCGTTTGAGTTCAAAGATAGCATCGCTATTTGACAGTTGTAAGACAGGCAGTAAGTGCTCTGGACATACGGTTTTTTTGAAGTCAATCAGCTGGCTTGAAGCTTTAAGCCCACGCTGGCGCATATCCTCTGTAAAGCTTGTTAAGCCTTGAAGCGGCTGTTCAAACTTTTTTCGGCTAACAAAGGTGCCTTTTCCTTTTTGTCGATACAAATATCCTTCGTTCACAAGGTTCGATAAGGCTTGTCTGACAGTCATTCGACTTATATCAAAGCGTTCGGCATATTCTCTTTCAGAAGGAATGAGTGTATCAGGTGCTAATGTTCCATCCTCAATCTGTTTTTTCAAGTTCTCCATAATCTGATGGTACATCGGAATAGGTGACTGCTTATCAATAAACATGTGAAAATCCTCTCGTGTTTAGCTTTAGCGTAGTGAACCAGCTTCTCGATCAATCAAAATCGTCACATCTTCATGAAGTTTCAGAGCAGATGCTGGGAAGTCTGGATGTATATCAGTCTGTTCTAAATATTGTATCACTTTCGCTTTTGATTTTCCTGATGCAAGAAGGAGAATCTTTTTACTTGAAAGAATGCTTGCAATGCCCATGGTAATGGCATGTGTAGGCACCTTATCAATAGAAGAAAAGTATCTTGCATTGGCCTGCCGGGTGTTTTCATCTAGTTGCACGACATGAGTCTTTGAGTTAAATGGGGTACCGGGCTCGTTAAACCCGATATGTCCATTTTGACCGATTCCAAGAAGCTGAAGATCGATGCCGCCTATATCTTGAATGAGCTGATCATATCTTAAGCATTCTTTTTCTAAAACAGGTGCAGCGCCATTTGGAAGGAAATACTGATCCTGAGGGAGATCAATATGATCAAATAAATGACGTTTCATGTAGGTCATATAACTATTTTCATGATCTGGATCAAGTCCTGCATATTCATCTAAATTGACTGTTTTTGTTTGTTTGAAAGACAATTGGTGTGCTTGATGAAGGTGAATTAACTCTTGATATGTATCAAGAGGTGTACCGCCCGTTGCTAGGCCAAGTACTGCATCTGGTTTAGAAGCGATTGTGCGTGCGATAAGGGCTGCTGCTTCTTTTCCTAATTGTTCTTTATCTTCAAATTCGATGATCTTCATTAGTGGTTGGCCTCCTTTTTCTCAAAGACGATTTGTCCACGGCAGATCGTCATCATTAGTTCGCCAGACTCATCCCAAATCACAAGGTCTGCTTGTTTTCCAACTTCGATAGAACCAAGCTGCTGGTCAAGTCCTAGCTGAATGGCTGCATTGGTTGAGGTCATCTTCGCTATCTCTGTCCATTCACAATGTGTAATCTGTTTCATCCGTTTGACGCCATCTTTCATTCTCAGAATCGATCCTGCAAGTGTACCATCTGAGAGTAACGCTTTTTCGCCGCTGACTGTGACTGTTTGACCGCCAAATTCGTACGTCCCATTTCCGAGTCCTTTTGCGCGCATCGAATCTGTAATCATGATCAAACGATCACTTCCTTTTGCCAAATACGCAAGCTTGATGGAAAGTGGATGGGAGTGAATCCCATCTGTAATCAGCTCAGTATGAAGATTCTCGTTCGTAAGAGCAGCCCCTACAGCGTTTGGTTCACGATGCTGAAACGAACTCAGTGCATTATAAAGATGCGTGACATGGCGTGCACCATGCTTTGCTGCTAATTCAATCATGTCATGATGGGCATTCGTATGTCCAATAGAAGGAATAATGTTTTTTTCTTGCAACAAGGAAAGAAAAGCAAAGTCAGGGTCTTCCTCAGGTGCAAACGTGACGATTCGAATAAGCTGTTCAGAAGCATCCAGCCATTTTTCAAAAAGAGGGCGATCGGGCTGCTTTATCCATTGAACGGGCTGTGCTCCTGCTTTATCTTTAGAAATAAAAGGACCTTCAAGATGGATACCTAAACATTGTGCCTGAACGCCTGCTTGTTCTTCATTATAATGTTTCCACTGAGAGACATTTTTAAGTGCTTGCTCTATCTCATGATGGTTTTGAGTGATGGTTGTTGCTAAAAAACTTGTCGTTCCTTCTGATGGTAAGTTGTCAGCGAGTGTATTCATGGCTTCTGATGTCGCATCCATCATGTCTGCTCCATATCCGCCATGGATGTGAATATCAATCATTCCGGGAAGTAAATAAAAGTTTTCCCGGGAAATATATACTTTTTCATAATTTCCTGTCGGTGGTGATGTTGAAATATAGTCAATCTTGCCGTCGCGTAAACCGACAAAACCGTTTGCAATCATTTCAGTCTTTGTCACAATATGAATATTGGAGAGCAATAAAGAGCTGCTCATGATTGTGCCCCCTTTAGTCATTGTCTTTGACTTAGTTTACCCTTTTTAAGTATAGTTGTCTATACCAGTGAAGCAGGTGAAACAGGATCAGGATAAAATACTGTTTTGGGATCATCATTGAAAGTGATAAAATAGAGCTGTATTTCTGAATCGCCTGTGATAAAAGGAGGAAGAAGCGTGCCGAAAGTTCGTACGAAGGACATAATGGAACAATTTCATCTTGAACTGGTAAGTGGGGAAGAAGGGATTAATCGTCCCATTACAATCAGTGATCTTTCCAGACCAGGTATTGAAATGGCTGGTTATTTTACATATTACCCAAAAGAAAGAGTTCAACTTTTAGGGAAAACAGAGCTTTCTTTTTTTGAACAACTCCCAGAACGTGAACGAAAGCAGAGAATGATGTCTCTTTGTACAGATATTACCCCTGCAATTATTTTGTCACGAGATCGTGAAGTGCCGAAGGAATTAATTGAAGCTTCAAATGAAAATGGCGTGCCTGTGTTACGATCAAGCCTAAAAACGACAAGACTTTCGAGTCGGTTGACCAACTTTTTAGAAAGTAAGCTTGCACCAACGACCGCGATTCATGGCGTGCTCGTAGATGTATATGGTGTAGGTGTATTGTTAATTGGAAAAAGCGGAGTAGGAAAAAGTGAAACAGCCTTAGAACTAGTGAAGAGGGGACACAGGCTGGTCGCAGACGATTGCGTGGAAATCCGTCAAGAGGATCAGGATACGTTAGTTGGAAGCGCACCAGAGCTGATTGAACATCTTTTAGAAATCCGTGGATTAGGCATCATTAATGTGATGACCTTATTTGGAGCAGGGGCTGTCAGAAGCTATAAGAGAATTACGATTGTAATGAACCTTGAGCTTTGGGAACAAGGCAAACAGTACGATCGTTTAGGACTTGAAGAAGAAAAGATGCGAATCATCGATACAGATGTACCGAAGCTGACCATCCCTGTCCGGCCAGGAAGAAACTTAGCGGTCATCATTGAGGTGGCTGCGATGAACTTCAGGTTAAAACGCATGGGACATAATGCGGCGGAACAATTTACAAGTAAACTTGCCGATGTCATTGAAGACAATGGCCAGGATGAATAGGAGTTGTCTATATGAACGAAGCGATTCAGCCAATTGATCCGATTGCTTTTCAGCTCGGACCTCTTTCGGTTCATTGGTATGGTGTGATCATTGGGGTCGGAGCCTTGCTGGGACTCTGGCTTGCACTGAGAGAATGTGAGAAGAGAGGAATCAATAAAGATACGTTTATTGACTTAATCTTATTTGCCATTCCAATAGCCATTATTAGTGCACGAATTTATTATGTATCCTTCGAATGGGATTACTATCAGCAGCATCCAAATGAAATCATTAAGATTTGGAATGGCGGAATTGCTATTCACGGCGGGCTGATAGGTGCTGTGCTGACAGCGATCGTCTTTACAAAAGTGAAAAAGGTATCCTTTTGGAAAATAGCCGATGTAGCAGCACCTAGTATTTTACTAGGGCAGGCGATTGGTCGCTGGGGGAACTTTATTAATCAGGAAGCGCATGGTGAGGCGGTTTCAAGAGCCTTTTTAGAGAATTTGCATCTGCCAGAGTTTATCATTAATCAAATGTATATTGATGGGACCTATTATCACCCAACGTTCTTATACGAATCATTATGGAATCTTGCCGGTGTTGTGATCTTGATTTTATTACGCAGAACATCGCTGCGCAGAGGCGAAATCTTCTTGTCTTATTTAATCTGGTATTCAATCGGTCGTTTCTTCATTGAAGGGATGAGAACGGACAGCTTGATGCTGACAGAACATCTACGAATCGCTCAAATGATTTCGATTGCCATTTTTGCAGTGGCTGTTCTGCTGATGATCTTTAGAAGAATGAAAGGATACGCATCGATTCCGTATAAAGAGAACAACTCATCGAATTAAGCAGGGGGGATCAGAAGAGATGGGAGAGACATGGAAAAACGGCTTAAAAGCAGGGCTATCGACAACTTGGACACTTGGAAAAGTCATCTTTCCGGTTACCATTCTCGTCAGTATCTTGCAGCATACGCCTGTTATGAATTGGATCATACAATTCATACGGCCATTTATGGGGTTGTTTGGTCTTTCAGGAGAAGCGGCCATTCCGCTTGTATTAGGAAATGTGCTGAACTTGTATGCAGGCATAGCAGCCATTCTGACACTAGATCTTCCTGTGAAGGAAGTGTTCATTTTGGCCGTGATGCTGTCCTTTTGCCATAACCTGATCATCGAATCGACAGTGGCAGCAAAGGTTGGACTCAGAGTGTCTGTCATTTTGCTGGTCAGAATCAGCCTTGCTGTTATTTCGGCTATTGTCATTCATCTCGTTTGGCAGGGAGGCCAGGAGCCGGCACAATATGGACTGCTGACGGCAGCTCAGATGGCTGATGTGCCTTCCAGCTGGTACATGATTGTCCTTCTCGCTTTACAAAAAGCCGTACTCGGTGTGCTCCAGCTCGCCTGTATCGTCATCCCTCTCATGATCATCATTCAATTCATGAGAGATTTAGGATGGCTCCATACGCTGTCTAAGTGGCTGTCTCCATTTACGAGAATGCTTGGAATGAAAGAAAATACGTCGATGACAATGGTAGCTGGATTAACCATCGGTCTGGCATACGGAGCCGGCGTGATGATGAAGGCAGTGGAAGAGGACGGCGTGAGTAAAAAGGATTTAACCCTTGCTTTCATTTTCCTTGTTGCCTGCCATGCAGTGGTCGAAGATACGCTGATATTTATTCCACTTGGGATTCCTGTGTGGCCGCTTCTTGTCATCCGTCTGATATCTGCTATTTTATTAACAGCTGCCATTAGCTATATTTGGCGGAAGCGGGAGCTTGCAGCTGTTAGAAAGGAAGCCATATGAACGAATCAACTATTAACACCGTGCTATTTGATTTAGATGGCACATTAATCAATACGAATGAATTAATTATTGCTTCATTTCAACATACGCTTGATCATTATTATCCTGGTCAGTACAGCCGTGAAGAGATCCTTCATTTCATTGGTCCATCATTGTTTGATACATTCTCTGCGATGGACCCTGATCTGACGGATGACATGATTCAGATGTACCGAACGTTTAATCATGAACAGCATGATCTGCTTGTGACTGAATATGAGACTGTTTTAGACACATTAAAAGAGCTGCAGGATCGAGGATTTAAACTTGGGATAGTCACAACAAAGATACGTGATACGGTTTTAATGGGTTTGAAGCTGACAGGTTTAGAGCCATTCTTTGAGGTGATTGTGACGCTCGATGATGTCCAAAATGAGAAGCCGCATCCAGAACCTGTCCAGCTGGCATTATCCAAGCTTGGCAGTGATCCGCATGAAGCGGTGATGGTCGGCGATAATTATCACGATATTTTGTCTGGTCAAGCGGCAGGGACAAAAACAGCAGGTGTTGCTTGGACGATTAAGGGAGAAGAGGCCCTTTTAAAGCATCGCCCTGATTTCATGTTGAAGAAAATGAGTGATCTCCTGGCGATTGTTGGAGCTGATTGAGTTGAGAAAAACAGATCGTTATCCTGTAAAAGGGGTCAATTCGTTACGACAAGTCTATCGGACGGTTCCCTTTTTCAAAGTGGTGAAAAACTTTATTTTCATTCAAATAGCACGGTACACGCCTTTTATGGGAATGAAAAATTGGATATACCGAACCTTTCTTCGTATGAAGGTCGGCGAGGATACAGCGTTTGCCTTAATGGTCATGGTGGATCTCATGTTTCCTGAGAAAATCACGGTCGGTCGAAATAGTGTGATTGGCTATAACACGACCATCTTGTCCCATGAGTATTTGATTAAAGAATACAGACTTGGGGAAGTCTATATTGGTGATGAAGTCTTAATTGGAGCCAATTCAACCATTTTACCTGGTGTAACCATTGGGGATGGGGCGATCGTATCGGCTGGTACACTTGTTCATAAGGATGTTCCAGCAGGCTCATTTGTTGGAGGAAATCCAATGCGCATGATTTATACGAAAGAAGAAATGAAAGCACGTCAATCTACGTCTGCTGAGTAGCTCGGCAGACTTTTTTGTTGACAATATGTTATGGTGTAACTATAATGATTACAACAGAGGTGAGAAAACATGAAAATCAGCAGCAGATTTACTGTCGCTGTCCATATTCTGGCCTTGCTATCACTTGAAAAAGGATCATTACAGACATCGGAGGGTATCGCGGGAAGTGTGAATACAAACCCAGTGGTCATCCGCCGCATTATGAGTAAATTAAAAAAAGCAGGCCTAATCTCAACGAGTCTTGGCAAAGGTGGTTCTCAGTTGAACCGCAGTGAAGACGACATCACGCTGCTTGATGTGTATAAAGCGGTTGAAGTCGTGGATGAGGGAGAGTTGTTTCAAATCCATGAAAGCCCAAATCCTGACTGTCCGATCGGTGCAAATATTCAGGCTGTGCTTGAGTTAATTTTGTGCCGCGCTCAAAGTGCGATGGAGCAAGTGCTTGCTGAGATCAAATTAAGTGAACTAACGCAGGTGTTAATCAAAAAAATTGGATGATTATTCAATTTTTTTTACCTCTATTGTAACCGAATTGGTTACACCTTTTGTTTATCAAATAAAATCATTTTACAGGAGGAATTCATATGAAGATTGGTATTATTGGCGCTACAGGTAAAGCAGGACAGGAAATTGTAAAAGAGGCTCAATCTAGAGGACATGAAGTGACAGCGATCGTTCGAGATGCACAAAAGGTGACAGATTCATCCGTAGCTGTTATCGAGAAGGATGTGTTTCATTTACAAGCAGAAGACATCAAAGGCTTTGATGTCATCGTCAATGCATTTGGTGCACCTGCTGGACAAGAGCACCTTCACGTAGAGGCTGGGAAAAAGCTTATTGATATTTTGAAAGAGGTACCCGATACGCGTTTAATCGTTGTGGGCGGAGCAGGCAGTCTATTTGTTGATGAGGCTCAAACAACAAGACTTGTTGATACACCAGAATTTCCAAAGGAGTATGTGGCGACTGCTTCACAGCAAGGTGAAAACCTAAAAGATCTTCAACAGACCGAAGGATTAAAATGGACTTTCCTCAGCCCTGCTGCATTCTTTGACCCAGCAGGCAAACGCACAGGTTCTTATGTGAAAGGGAAAGACCAGCTGATTGTCAATTCTAAAGGTGACAGCTATGTGAGCTATGCCGACTACGCCATTGCCCTTGTCGATGAAATTGAGCAGGCTGCCCATGTTGGAGAACGTTTTACCGTTGTATCTGAAGCAGAATAAGTCGTTTCACTGCCGCTAAAAACGATGAGTGAGAAGTCTAACGATCAAGAATTATCTTTCATTTTTACTAAAAAAGGTTGAATACTTCACTGTAGGCGGAGGAGTAATGACAGCTGCAAAGCTTGAAGACCGCCTGAAGGAAATACTAGAAAGATCATCATGAAAAAAACATCCTCTATACGGCTAGAGGATGTTTTTTCATGTTTTCAATGAGAAAGGTGTTCTACGCTTTAATGATAATCGCCTGCCGGCCCATCTGTTCCCAAGAATCCTCAAACTGATCGCGATCGACTTTTTGATTCTTTTCACCGTATGGGTTATTTAGGTAGACATGTTCCTTGTCATAGCCCGTGATGACCACGCTATGCATATTAAAGCTCACATCTATTTTGCCATTTGGTGTATTCCATGTTTCGATGTTATCTATTTTGTCGAAGGTGGATGTGGTAATCACCCAAACAGGATACCCTTTTTCAAGTGATTGATAGATGGCCTTTTTGACAGGTTTTCCACTTAAATCGACGACTTGAGCGCCCGCATATTTTTTCGCAAGCTGATAAATAGGTTCATGGTAAACACCAAGACCTGGTCCATTCTCCATATCGCCTACAAACCCGTCATGCGGGTCTCCTTTTAAGCCATTTTCATAATTGAGCGGAACACGTTTGATTTCATTTGCCAATGCGTCTTTCGTCACTTGCTCATAGCCGCTGTAATGAAGAAGCATCGCTAAGCTTGTGACTTCGCATCCATTATAAAGCTTTGGGGCATCCATTTGATTGTAGAGGATGACGTCCATGGCTTTTTTACTTCCTTTTAAAGAAGAATATGTGTTGTCTGTTTTTTTCGTTGATCGTGTTTCTTCAGCTGCGAGTGCCGTATCGTTTTCTTTTTCTTTGGCTGCTTCGTGTGGTGAAGCTGCCTTCTTGACTTGGTCGATTTGTGTCACGTATATAAAGCCGAAATAAACAAGGCATGCGCACAACAAAGTTAAGATTAATGTCTGGATGAACTTCACTGTAATCTCCTGGGTTATTCAATATTTTTAAGTATTATAGCACGTTCTTTTATCAAACATGCAGAAAAGGGACAGGTGTCACTTGAATGTAATAATTCCACAAATTTTTCATGAAAATAGAGAGAAAATAAAAATGATTGATTTAATTACTTTATTTTGTTAGCATATTATCATATTAGCGAACTAAAGGATTCGGAATTTTTTGTTTTAATGTGTTGGAGGTGCAGAAGAGCATGTTTATGTTTGAGAAACCATATGGTATGCGGGATTCATTACCAGGATTGTATGAGACGAAGAAAAAAGTGAGACATTCATTAACAGAGGTCATGAATGGCTGGGGTTACCGTTTGATGGAGACACCAACGCTTGAATTTTACGATACAGTCGGTGTTCAATCGGCGATTACAGATACACAGCTCTTTAAGCTTTTAGATCAGAACGGGCAAACCCTTGTACTCAGACCTGATATGACGGGACCTATTGCGAGAGTGGCGGCTTCAAAGCTTCATGAACAGGCGTATCCGCTTCGCGTTGGGTATGCGGACAATGTGTTCCGGGCGCAGGAAAGAGAAGGCGGAAGGCCATCAGAATTTGAGCAGGTCGGAATTGAGTTGATTGGTGATGGGTCGATTAGTGCAGATGCTGAAGTGATCGCGCTTGTCGTATTTGCATTAAAAAATGCCGGGCTAAAGTCCTTCAAAATCGCGATCGGGCATGTCGCTTTAGCAGAGACGTTATTTGTAGATGTATTGGGAAATACAGAGCGTGCAAACGTCCTCCGCCGATTCTTATATGAAAAGAATTATGTAGGATACCGCCAGCATGTGAAGCAATTGCCACTCTCCTCCATCGATAAAACGAGGCTGTTACAGCTTTTAGAGTTAAGAGGCGGCCAGGAAGTCACAGAGCGGGCAAAGGAAATCGTCGTTTCACAAGAGGGAAAAGAGGTGCTCACACAGTTAAAATCGCTTTGGGAAACACTTGAAGATTACGGCTGTACAGAATATATCCGTTTAGATTTAAGCATGGTGAGTCATATGAGCTACTACACGGGCATTTTGTTTGAAGTATTTGCAGATCATGTTGGGTCAGTCATCGGAAGTGGCGGCAGATATGACCAATTGCTGGCTCATTTTGATGCACCTGCACCAGCTACAGGATTCGGACTTCGATTAGACCGTCTGCTTGAAGCGCTTGATGCAAAAGAAATCAATGAGCCGCAGGAGGCAGTGATTTTTAGTAAAGAACAACGACTGGAGGCTTTTGCTTTTGCAGAAAAGGAGCGGTCAAAAGGGAAAAAGATCGTCTTGCAAGACTTAGCAGGGATTGAAAATATTGACTCGATGACCAAGGCATTTGAGCAGGTGACTTATTTTATCGGCGCTAGAAAGGGAGAGTCAAATGGGTAAAGTGTTGACGATGGCGATGCCAAAGGGCCGGATATTTGAAGAAGCAGCTGGGTTGTTAAGACAGGCGGGATATCAGCTGCCAGAGGAATTCGAGGATTCAAGAAAGTTAATCATTGATGTACCGGAAGAAAACCTCCGCTTTATTTTAGCGAAGCCAATGGATGTGACAACTTATGTCGAGCACGGTGTAGCGGATGTTGGCATTGCAGGGAAGGATGTCATGCTCGAAGAAGCTCGTGATGTGTACGAAGTGCTCGATTTAAACATCAGCAAATGCCATTTAGCGGTTGCCGGATTACCGGGAGCCAGCTGGGGCGGTGTCGCGCCGCGTGTGGCAACAAAGTACCCAAATGTCGCATCTTCCTATTTTAGAGAACAAGGGGAGCAGGTGGAGATCATTAAGCTGAATGGTTCCATTGAATTAGCACCGCTCATCGGACTTGCCGATCGTATTGTTGACATTGTCTCTACAGGTCAAACACTCAAGGAAAATGGACTTGTTGAAACGGAGCATATTTGTGATATTACGTCACGGTTTATTGTCAATCCTGTGAGCTATCGGATGAAGGATGCGGTGATCGATGAAATGGCGCAGCGCCTTGCAAGAATCATTGAAGGGGAGGAAACATCATGAACATCACCTACATACAAGAAGGTGAGACAGAGACACTCTCACTCAAGCGGACTTTAGATACAGGCACGGAAGAGCAGCGCCTGGCTGTTCAGCGGATTATACAAGAAGTGAGGCTAAATGGTGATCAAGCGGTACAATCTTTTACAAAGCAATTTGATGGAGTGCTGCTTGAAGATCCGCTTGTCACAGAGGAGGAAATGACAAAAGCCTCCGAACGCATGGACCCAGCCATGATTCAGGTGATCCAAACGGCTATCCGTCATATTCGCACATACCATGAGCGTCAGCTGACATCCTCTTGGTTTTATCACCAGCAGGATGGCTCGATGCTTGGACAAAAGGTGACACCGCTCGATGCAGTCGGTGTGTATGTCCCCGGCGGAACAGCTGCTTATCCCTCATCTGTTTTAATGAATGTGATTCCGGCGCTTGTCGCTGGTGTTGAACGAATTGTCCTTGTCACACCTCCAGGGAAAGATGGCCATCTCTCAGACGCTGTACTGGCTGCTGCAAAGGAGCTCGGTATTTCTGAGATGTATAAAATGGGCGGTGCGCAGGCGATTGCGGCACTTGCCTATGGAACAGAAAGCATCCAGTCTGTTGATAAAATCACAGGTCCAGGCAACATATATGTAGCGCTGGCAAAGCGGGAAGTATTTGGCCAGGTAGACATTGATATGATTGCCGGTCCAAGTGAAATTGCGGTTCTAGCAGACGATACAGCAATGGCACGTGAGGTGGCGGCCGATTTACTTTCGCAGGCAGAGCATGATGCACTGGCATCTAGTATTTTGGTGACACCGTCTAAGACACTTGCTGAAAACGTGCAGGCTGAGATGAAAACGCAGCTGGATACCTTGCCAAGAAAATCAATCGCCGCACAATCCATACAAAATCATGGCCGTATATACGTGACAGATTCCATGGATCGTGCAGTAGACGTCGTCAACCAGTTAGCGCCAGAGCATTTAGAAGTGCTGACAGCATATCCAGAATCACTTCTTGGTCAAATCAAGCATGCAGGGGCGATTTTTTTAGGGCGTTATAGCCCTGAGCCGGTGGGAGATTATTTTGCAGGACCAAATCACGTGCTGCCAACCAACGGAACGGCTAGATTCTCCAGCCCGCTTGGTGTGACCGATTTTCAAAAGAAAACGAGCATTATTTCATATAGTCAAGAAGCCTTTGAGACACACAGGGATAGCATTGCGGCTTTTGCCAGATTAGAAGGGCTCGAAGCACATGCAAGGTCGATTGAATCGAGAAAGCGGGAGGAATCGTCATGAGACAGGCGGAAACAGCGAGACAAACAAATGAAACGAATATTTCGTTAGCGTTAGAGATTGATGGGGAAGGAAAAGCAGATATTCAAACAGATGTCCCTTTTATGACACACATGCTTGATTTATTTACGAAGCATGGACACTTTAATTTGACCGTCGATGCGAAAGGAGATACGGATGTTGATGATCACCACACAACAGAAGATATCGGCATCGTGCTTGGGCAAATGTTTAAGGAAGCGTTAGGTGATAAAAAGGGAATTAAGCGGTATGGCTCCAGCTTTGTTCCGATGGATGAAACGCTTGCCCAGGTCGTGGTCGACTTAAGCAATCGCCCTCATTTGGAAATGAGAGCGGCCTTTCCAAGTCAAAAGGTCGGTACCTTTGATACAGAGCTCGTGCATGAGTTTCTTTGGAAGTTTGCGCTAGAAGCTCGTATAAATCTTCATGTGATTGTTCACTACGGAACCAATACGCACCATATGATTGAAGCCATTTTTAAAGCGATGGCACGTGCCCTAGATGAGGCAACAACCATTGATCCACGTGTGAAAGGGATTCCTTCGACAAAGGGGATGCTCTAATGATCGGAGTCATTGATTACGGAATGGGAAATTTGTTCAGCGTATCAAAAGCACTGGAACGAGCAGGTGCCAGTTATATCGTCTCCTCTGATGTGGAGGAGCTCAAAAAGGCAGATGCTTATATTTTGCCTGGGGTCGGTTCGTTTCGTGATGCGATGCAGCTGTTAAAACAGACAGGACTTGAAGAGTTTATCCACCAAGTTGTGCAGGAAGGAAAGCTGCTATTTGGTATTTGTCTCGGGATGCAGCTGTTATTTGAAGAAAGTGAAGAGGCAGGACGTACGAAAGGTTTGGGGCTGTTAAAAGGGCGTGTCGTTCTTTTAAAGGATCGCGACCAGGATGGGCAAAGGCTGAAGGTGCCTCATATGGGGTGGAATGAGCTCACATTTCATCAGCCCTCCCCATTGTTTGATGGTGTACCGGAAGGATTTGCGTACTTTGTTCACTCTTATTATGTAAGTGATATGAATCCAAAAGAGCAATTAGCAAGTGCGGATTATGGCGTTCAAGTACCAGCAGTTGTCGGCAAGGGGAATGTGCTTGGCGCACAGTTTCACCCTGAAAAAAGCAGTACAACGGGAATGGCGCTGCTCAAACAATTTATTCAATTAGCAAACGAACAGAGGGTGAACAAATGAGTGAATTTACATTGTATCCAGCGATTGATATGAGAAATGGCAAATGTGTACGGCTTGTGCAAGGAGATTATGATCAAGAAACCATTTATGGAGATTCGCCGCTCGATATGGCTGCGCGGTTTGCAAATGAAGGAGCAAAGTGGATTCATCTCGTTGACCTAGATGGTGCGAAAGCAGGGAATCGCGTCAATCATGAGCATGTACTGGCGATTGCTTCATCCTTAGATGTGAATGTACAAATTGGCGGCGGCATTCGGACAGAAGAAGACGTTGCCTTTTATATAAACAATGGTGTAGCTAGAGTCATCCTTGGCAGCTCCGCTGTTTCTAATCCCGCCTTTGTGAAAAAAATGCTGGCGCAATATGGGGAGAAAATAGCGATTGGGATCGATGCGCGAAATGGCTTTGTATCGACTGAGGGGTGGCTTGAAACGTCGAAAGTGAAGGCGGAGGAACTCGGCAAAGAATTGGCAAAGGAAGGTGCGGAGGTCTTTATTTTCACGGATATTCAAATGGATGGCATGCTGTCTGGACCCAATGTGGAAAGTACAGTTCGCTTAGCGGAAGCTACCGGCAAACAAGTCATTGCTTCAGGTGGTGTAAGCGCGCTAGCTGATCTTCAAAAGCTGTCAGCACAAAAACAGTCAGGTGTTTCTGGTGCGATCATTGGAAAGGCCCTTTACACGAAGCGGTTTACTTTAGCTGAAGCAATTGAGGGGCTTGACCGCGTATGATGACAAAACGAATCATTCCATGTCTCGATGTGAAGGAAGGGCGTGTGGTCAAAGGGGTGCAATTCCTCGGCTTAAAGGATGCTGGTGATCCGGTAGAATTAGCGCAGATGTATGATGAGGAAGGGGCGGATGAACTCGTCTTTCTTGATATTTCTGCCTCTCATGAAGGCCGGAAAACGATGGTGGATGTGGTCAAGCAAGTGGCGTCCACTCTTGCCATCCCTTTTACGGTAGGCGGCGGGATTAACCACCTTGATGACATGAAGCGCATATTAAGAGCGGGTGCAGACAAAGTATCTGTGAACACAGCGGCAGTGTTAAGACCAGAACTGATTTCAGAAGGCGCCGATTTCTTTGGTTCCCAGTGCATCGTCGTCGCAATAGATGCAAAGTACGATGAAGAGAAAAAAGAGTACATGGTCTACACACACGGAGGGCGCCGTCAAACGGATATAGAGGTCAGCGATTGGGCAAAAGAAGCCGTGCTGAGGGGAGCAGGAGAGATTTTACTGACAAGTATGGATGCCGACGGTGAGAAAACAGGCTTTGATCATCGATTAACAAAGCTTGTGTCAGAAGCCGTCACCGTGCCTGTCATTGCCTCGGGAGGCGCTGGCAATGCCCAGCATATGCTGGAGGCATTTACAAAAGGAGAAGCTGATGCAGCATTAGCAGCCTCCATTTTCCATTATAAAGAGACTTCAATTCAAGAGGTAAAAACATACTTGAGAGAACACGGGGTGAAGGTCAGATGAAACAGGCAAACGAATTATCCTTTAATGAGGCAGGCCTGATACCTGCAATTGTACAGGATGCTCAAAGTAAGGAAGTATTGACATTGGCGTATATGAATCAAGAATCCTATGAAAAAACACTGGAGACAGGGGAAACATGGTTTTACAGCCGGTCGAGAAACGAGCTTTGGCACAAAGGCGCCACATCTGGACATACTCAGCGAGTCACATCCATTCGATATGACTGTGACAAAGATGCTCTGCTTGTTCTTGTCACACCAAGTGGACCAGCCTGCCATACTGGCAGCTATAGCTGCTTTTCGGAAGAAGGCGTGAAGCTTCAAACGGAAGAGCAGGATCGTTTTGCGATTTTAAATGAACTTGAACAGGTGATTGCAAAACGTCAGACAGAAATGCCAGAAGGCGCTTATACAACCTATCTATTTGAAAAAGGGGTCGATAAAATCCTAAAAAAGGTAGGGGAAGAAGCGTCAGAGGTCATCATTGCAGCGAAAAACCGGGATCAAGAAGAATTGAAGTGGGAAACAGCCGATCTCCTGTATCATCTGCTTGTGTTATTACGTGAACAGCAATTGCCGCTTGATGAGGTATTAAAAGTATTAAAAAAGCGTCATCAAGGTGAGTGAAAAGCCGGGGGCACCTCTGGCTTTTTGTTTTTGAGTGAAAAACAAATCCTTCCTTTTCTTTTGTTCTATGTGACGACTCGTGAAGTATGTTATACTACACACGGTACACTGTTCGAAATGGAGGGTATCGGTGAGTAAATACACTTCTCAAAATAATCACACACAAGTCGTCCAGCTATTCCAAGATGGGCATTACTTTTTTCATAAAGGTCTAAAAGCTTATAGAGAAAGAAATCTATCTAAAGCGAGTAAGCTGATACAGCGGGCTATCGTACTTGAGCCTGAAAATGTAGAAATGCTATCACAGCTTGCCATTATTTATACTGAAATGGGTCATTACCAACAATCAAATGAACTGCTTGATTTCATACTTGAACATATCGATGAAAACATGTCTGAGTGTCACTATTTTAAAGCCAATAATTATGCGAATCTAGGACTCTTTCAAGAGGCATATAAGTCAGCTACTGCCTATGCTTCATTGGAAGAGAACGGGGAATTTGCAGATGAAAATGACGATCTCCTCGACCTGCTCGATATGAGCGACGAAGAGGACGAAGATTTTCCTTACGATCAGGATGACCTGATTGTCAAGCAGGATCAAGCGAATCACTTGCTAGAAAGCGGCAGGCTTGATGAAGCCATTGAAATGCTGGAACAGATGATTGTTGAGTATCCAGAATTTTGGTCAGCGTATAATAATCTCGCTTTGGCCTATTTTTATTCTGGTCAAATCCATCAGGCGAAAGAGATGTTGAACCGGGTTCTTCATGAAAATCCGGGTAATCTGCATGCCCTTTGCAACCAGCTTGTCTTCTATCATTATGAAAAAGAAGAAGAAAAGGTCAATACGTTAGCGAAGCAATTAACGCACGTGTATCCAATATTAAGTGAACAGCGTTATAAGCTTGGCGCAACATTTGCCCTAGTTGGAGAATTTGAATGGGCCTTTAAATGGCTTTATTCTTTGTACAAAACAGGCTTTCAGGGAGATAGTACATTTTTATACTGGCTCGCAAGCGCAGCTTATTATACAGGCCACAAAACGCTTGCACAGACGGTTTGGAATAAGATGGTCGAAGAAGATATCGATGCAGATGAAATCAAGCCGTGGCAGGATAAACCCGAGGAGACTGAGCCATTGGTCTCCATTGAGGAGCGGCTGACTGCGTACTATGTGAGCAAACAAAAAGGGGAACGTGACGTTCTTCAATCTGTCCTTGATGCACACGCAGCGAAAACAGCCTTCGAACAGCAATTCATCGAACTGCTCTTATACGAAGATGAAATGGAAGAACGGTCGTTTTCGGAAGATGCGGTTTTCGCAAAACAGGCGGCATTCAGCTTGGAAGAAGCTGTTCAGCCTGACAGCCATATGCCTTATTTTTGGTTATTCCATATTATTCAGCAGGCACGTGCTTCTGGCGTAGATAAGAAAAATGCGCCTGCATGGGCAGCAGCATCTTATTATTTATGGATGAAGGAGCAAGAAGAATCAGCTGTCAGCAAAAAAGAGATTGCAGCCTCTTTTCAGATCAGCGTTCAAACACTGTCTAAATATGAACAAGTCATTTGTACGTTAATTGATTAAATAGGTAAATAGATTCAGCAGATTGCAGCATGGCCGAAAAGGTCATGCTTTTTTCTTGGATAAAAAGGTGGGATTTGCAAGGATTTGGCGAAGTATGACAATCACGACATGTTTTTGAAACATAAATGTAATAAAAATATTAGCTCATTTTGTCGATGTCTCATGTATAATGAAAATCGTGGATTAAAACAAAGACATATATTTAGATATTTTACTATACATAATGAAACACCTAGTGATAGAAACAATCTGGTCAACATCTGACTGATCAATCAGGAAGAAAGACATAGATAGCACAGATTGGCCGCAGAGAATTTGCTGCTTTCTCATGTCGCTTGGAAATTGTCAAAGGAGGAACTATTCGTGAAAAAGTTTATTACTTTCGGTTTAGCTTCGGTCATCGGAGCGAGCGGTTTATTTATCCCATTTACTCATGAAGCAAACGCACAGAACTTTGAACAAAAGAAACAAGAGCTGGACAGCAAGCAATCTGAGGTCAACAAAAACCTTCAAAAGAAAAAAGATGAGCTTTCAAAGCTTGAAGCAAAACAAGAGGCACTTGCACTAAAGCTAAAAGAAATTGACGAGAAAGCTTTAAAAACAAGTGATCAAATCGAAGAAAAACAAAAAGAAAATGAAAAAACAAAAAAAGAAATCAAAGCACTGAAACAAGAAATTGCTGATACTGAAAAACGTATTGAAGATAGAAACAAGTTCTTGAAAAAGCGTGTACGTGCGCTTCAAGAAAGCGGCGGTTCTACGAAATACATAGATGTATTACTAGGAGCGAAAAGCTTTAGTGATTTCATCAGCCGTGCAGGTGCAGTATCTACACTCATCAACGCAGACAGCGAAATCATTAAAGAGCAAGAAAAAGACAAAGCTGAGCTTCAAAAGTCTGAAAACGAATTAAACACAAAGCTTGAAGATGTTCAAAAGACACTTGCAAAGCTTGAAACGCTTCAAACAGACTTGAATAAACAGCTTGATGAAAAAGACAAGCTATTCAAGCAAGTGAAAAAGCAAAAGGGAAGTGCATCTTCTGAAATCAGCGAGTTAAACAGTGAGGCTAACAGCATTGCATCTGAAAAAGACGCAACAATCGCTGCTCAAAAACAAGCTGAAAAAGAAGCGAGAGAAGCAGCTCAAAAAGCAAAAGAAGAAAAAGCACAAAGACAACAGCAGCGTCAAGCGAGTGTTCAAGCGGAAGACAACAGCTCAACTAACGACAGCAGCCCGTCTTCAAATAACAGTAACAGTGGATCTTCAAATAATAATAACAACAGCAGTTCACCAAGCAAGAAGCCATCTTCTGGCGGTGGGTCACCTGTCAGCAGTAACGTAGGCGGAATCGAAGGGGCAATCAGCACAGGTTCTACCATCGTTGGACAATCTCCGTATAAATGGGGCGGCGGCAGATCACAAGCCGATATTGATGCACGTCGTTTTGACTGTTCTTCATTCGTTCGCTGGGCATTCGCATCAGCAGGCATCAACCTTGGACCAGTTGGCGGTACAACAACAGATACGCTTGTAGGTAAAGGAAGAGCTGTAAGTGCATCTGACATGAAACGCGGAGACCTTGTGTTCTTTGATACGTATAAAGTAAATGGACACGTTGGTATTTACTTAGGAAACGGTACATTCTTGAACGATAACAGCTCTCGCGGTGTTTCAGTTGACTCTATGAGCAATGTTTACTGGAAAAAAGCATTCAATGGCGTTGTGAGAAGAGTCGTTGAATAAATCGTTACTTACTATATAACCGTAAACAGGCTTCCTTAAACAGCAGTTTAAGGAAGCTTTTTCTTTTTTTGAAGATATGAGCAAATGATTCGCTTATTATCCGCAGATTTAATAGGATATGGGTAAGGAATAAAAGTAAGAGTGGAATTGATGCTCTCTGTCATGAATGGAAGCATCACCCAAGGGCATTCTAATAAGAAATGCTAGCAGCAATTGAAGAGGGAGTGACAGTTGTGTCAGAAGAAAAAATCTACGATACGATCATCATTGGAGCGGGACCTGCCGGAATGACAGCCGCTGTTTATACATCACGGGGAAATCTTTCAACATTGATGATTGAAAGAGGGATTCCAGGCGGTCAAATGGCAAATACGGAAGATGTCGAGAACTATCCTGGCTTTGAAAGCATTTTAGGACCAGAACTTTCAAATAAAATGTTTGAGCATGCGAAGAAATTCGGTGCTGAGTATGCATATGGCGATATCAAAGAAATCGTAGACGGTGAAGAGTACAAAATCGTCAAAGCCGGTTCAAAAGAATACAAAGGACGCTCTGTCATTATTTCAGCAGGTGCGGAATACAAAAAAATCGGTGCACCAGGTGAAAAAGAACTTGGCGGCCGGGGCGTCTCTTACTGTGCAGTATGTGACGGTGCTTTCTTTAAAAACAAAGAGCTCGTGGTCATTGGCGGCGGAGACTCTGCGGTAGAAGAGGGTGTCTACCTCACACGCTTTGCGTCAAAAGTAACGATCGTTCATAGACGCGATAAACTTCGTGCACAAAGCATTTTACAAGCGCGTGCTTTTGATAATGAAAAAATCGACTTCATGTGGAACAAAACCGTTAAACAAATTAATGAAGAAAACGGTAAAGTCGGCAGTGTGACCTTGATTGATACGGTGACTGGTGAAGAAGAAGACTTTAAAACAGACGGCGTTTTTATCTACATCGGGATGCTCCCACTATCTAAACCATTTGAAAATCTAGGCATTACAAATGAAGAAGGATATATCGAGACAAACGAAAGAATGGAAACAAGAGTGGAAGGCATTTTCGCCGCTGGTGACATTCGTGAAAAAACACTACGTCAAATTGTGACAGCAACAGGTGACGGAAGTATTGCCGCACAAAGCGCACAGCATTATGTAGAAGAGCTTGCTGAAAAGCTGAAAGCAGCGAAATAAATGGCTGTCGTAAATCCTTAATATAGCGTCATGGGCTTTTAACTGGAATGTAACACGGGTGAAATAATTATCCGTTATGATAAAACTAGTAATTGACCCCCTTTTATAAGGAATACATGTTTGGCACGGATGAGAATCCGTGTCCTTTTTTTTGCTTAAAATCAGAAATTCATGAGATGTTCACAAATGACGCATGGAGAACCATTAGATGCTGTAAAATAAAGAGTAGAGAAATTGCCCGCCACCTCTTTCAGACGAAATCCGGTCTGTTTTCGGTGAAGAAGGGGCATGTTCATTGTGGGAGTCAGGATGAACCTGTATAATAAGTTAAAGACATAAAAGAGTAGGTGACAGCTGATGCAACGAGTAACCAATTGTGTGCTGCATCACGAAGATCAAGTTCTCTTGCTGCAAAAGCCAAGACGGGGCTGGTGGGTAGCGCCGGGCGGCAAAATGGAAAGCGGAGAATCGGTCAAGGATTCAGTCGTTCGAGAGTATAGAGAAGAAACAGGAATTTATATTTTAAATCCTCAGTTAAAAGGTGTTTTTACCTTTATCATAAAAGAAGGCGATCAAATCGTTCAAGAGTGGATGATGTTCACCTTTATGGCAGATTCATTTACTGGAAAAAACGTGACAGAGTCAGAGGAAGGCATTTTAAAGTGGCATGAAGTAAAGGATGTGCCTCATTTACCGATGGCACCAGGAGATTCTCATATTCTTGATTTCATGCTAAAGGGAAAAGGACTTCTGCACGGTACTTTTACGTATACACCTGATTTTGAATTGATTGCTTATCGGTTAGATCCTCAAGGAGACTAATACATGAACCGTTTTCATAAAGAAGGAGAGGAAGCAGGCATGAATACGAACAAACAAGAAGATATTCAGCTTGTGATTATTACAGGAATGTCAGGTGCGGGGAAAACCGTTGCCATTCAAAGCTTTGAAGACTTAGGTTACTTCTGTGTAGATAACTTGCCGCCATCACTTTTACCGAAGTTCCTAGAGCTCATGAAGGAATCGAATTCTAAGATGAGCAAGGTCGCCCTTGTGATGGATTTACGCGGACGAGAATTCTTTGACAGCTTAATTGCAGCTTTAGATGAAATGAGTGATCTTGGCTGGATCACACCAAGAATATTATTTCTAGATTCAAACGATAAGGTGCTTGTCTCAAGATACAAAGAAACGAGACGTTCGCATCCCCTTGCGACAACAGGTTTGCCCCTCGAAGGAATCGCAATGGAACGCGACCTGTTAGAAGAGTTAAAAGGCCGGGCTCAAATGATTTTTGATACATCGGATTTAAAACCAAAACAGCTTCGAGAAAAAATTGTCGCGCACTTTGCCACGAACCAAGGGCAGGTGTTTACAGTGAATGTGATGTCCTTCGGTTTTAAATACGGTCTGCCGATTGATGCTGATCTTGTATTTGATGTGAGATTTCTGCCGAATCCTTACTATATTGAGAGCATGCGTCCACAGACTGGAAACGATGAAGAAGTGCGCTCCTATGTAATGAAATGGAGCGAGACACAAAAATTCACAGAGAAATTAATTGACCTTCTCAGCTTTATGCTTCCGTCCTATAAACGAGAAGGAAAAAGTCAGCTTGTGATCGCTATTGGCTGTACAGGCGGACAGCACCGATCAGTGACGCTAGCTAACTACTTATCGGAGTATTTTAAAAATGACTACTACACTCATGTCACTCACCGGGACATTGAAAAGAGAAGCAGAAAATAGATGACGACACTTCCAAAGGTGGTCATTCTTGGTGGGGGCACTGGCTTATCTGTTTTGCTCAGAGGGCTAAAAACAAAGCCAGTGGACATTACCGCTATTGTAACGGTTGCTGATGACGGAGGCAGCTCAGGCAGACTGCGGCATGATTTGAATATTCCGCCTCCAGGCGATATTCGAAATGTCCTTGCAGCTCTCTCTGATGTTGAACCGCTTGTAGAAGACTTATTTCAGCACCGTTTTAACAAAGGGAATGACTTAACAGGCCACTCTCTTGGCAACCTCATTCTTGCGGCCATGACAAATATAACCGGTGATTTTTTTCATGCCGTCACAGAAATGAGCAAGGTCTTAAATGTGAGAGGAAAAGTCTTGCCAGCAGCGAATTCAAGTGTTGTTCTTCATGCTGAATTAGAAAACGGGCAAGTGGTGACAGGAGAATCAAAAATCCCAACCTACGGTGAGCGAATTAAACGAGTGTTCCTCACACCCGATACGATTGAACCGCTCCCAGAATCGATTCAAGTCATTCGTGAAGCTGATTTGATCGTCATTGGGCCAGGCAGCTTGTATACGAGTATCCTGCCAAACTTGCTTGTACCGCATATTGGCGAAGAAGTGATTCGCTCGAAGGCGAAAAAAGTGTATATTTGCAATGTCATGACGCAGCCAGGTGAAACGCTTTCCTACAGTGCAGCTGATCATGTGCAGGCATTAAATGATCATATGGTTCGTCCATTTATCGATACCATTTTTGTGAACAATAAAGAAATTCCAGAAGAGATCAAAGCAAAATATGCAGAAGAACAGGCACAGCCTGTACAGTTCGACACAGATGTACTCAAGACAATGGGACTGGAAGTCATCCCTGGGGAAATCATTACATATGACCAGCATGTGATTCGTCACGACACGCTGAAAGTAGCCTCGCTGCTTGTCGACCTGCTGCATAAGAAAAAATAGGAATGGGGGTGGCAAGGATGTCATTTGCATCCGAAACAAAAAAAGAGCTGACTAATCTGGACGTGAAGGACTGCTGCACAAAAGCAGAGCTTTCTGCCCTCATCCGTATGAACGGTTCATTATCTTTCTCTAATCGAAAATTAATTCTAGATATACAGACAGAGAACGCAGCCATCGCAAGACGGATTTATACGCTGCTGAAAAAGAAATATGATGTCACAGTCGAGCTGCTCGTTCGTAAGAAAATGAGATTAAAAAAGAATAATGTGTATATTGTCAGACTGGTAGAACGAGCGAAAACCATTTTAGAGGATTTGAAAATATTAGGTGAGCAATTTGTATTTGAGCGCAATATTTCAGAAGAGCTTGTAAAGAAAAGATGCTGCAAGCGCTCCTATATGAGAGGTGCTTTTTTAGCAGGCGGTTCTGTGAATAATCCAGAAACGTCTTCCTATCACCTTGAGATTTTTTCACTATATAAAGAACACAATGATGCCCTTTGTGAGCTGATGAATCAATTTCAACTCAACAGTAAAACACTTGAGCGTAAAAAAGGATACATCACGTATATGAAAGAAGCCGAAAAAATTACCGAATTCTTAAGCGTTGTAGGTGCGCATAATTCACTTCTTCGCTTCGAAGATGTTCGGATCGTCCGTGATATGCGAAATTCCGTGAACCGGCTCGTCAATTGTGAAACAGCAAACTTGAATAAAACGATTGGTGCATCACTGCGCCAGGTCGAGAACATTCAATTCATTGATGAAAAAATTGGACTTGATGCCCTGCCGGATAAGCTGCGTGAAATTGCAAAACTGCGAGTCGACTATCAAGAGGTCACGCTAAAGGAACTGGGAGAAATGGTGGAAAGCGGCAAGATCAGCAAATCAGGCATTAACCACCGCTTAAGAAAGCTAGATCAAATTGCAGAACAATTACGAAACGGACAAGCTGTTACACTCAAATAGGAGAATGAAAAAGGGAGGCAGATCATATGGTGGAAAAAACGGTCACCATCCAGTTAAAAACAGGCTTGCAGGCACGTCCCGCTGCTTTGTTCGTACAAGAAGCCAATCGCTTTGGGGCTGAAATTTTTCTAGAGAAGGACGGAAAAAAAGTCAATGCGAAGAGCATTATGGGTCTCATGAGCCTTGCGATCAGTTCTGGGGTCACTGTCAAACTGATAGCAGATGGTGCGGATGAACAAGAAGCCATTGATGCGTTAACGGATTTTATCAATCAAGAAAACTGAGTCTCTTCACTGACTCAGTTTTTTTAGAAGGGAATGAATATGATGCAATCAGCATTTTTACAGAAGATCGGATACGAAGGCCAGTCCATCACCTTTGATGACCTGCCTGTATTATTAAAAAAGATGGCCTACACCTTTCCATTTGAAAATAGATCTGTGCTGAACAAACAATCCTATGCCTTGAATCAAGAGGGGTTGAAGCAGCATCTTCTTGAAGGAGAAAGAGGAGGTCTTTGCTACGATCTCAATCCTCTCTTATATTATGTGTTAAAAGAGGCAGGGCTTGCTGTACAGCTCGTTCAAGGGACCGTGTATAACAAAGAAGCGTGCACATGGGCAATTGATGGCACGCACGTAGCGATAACGTTGAACCATCACAACGAACGCTTCCTTATTGATGCAGGATTTGGTGTGAATTTACCTCTTCAGCCTGTACCTTTTACAGAAGAATGGGTGGAAGGAGCGTCTATTCGGTTTCGAGTCAAAGAAGAGGAAACCGAAAAAGGAACGCATCTGCTCCAATTAGATAAGGGGGAAGGCGCTGAAACAGGCTATGCTTTCACATTGGAAGAGGTGAGCGAGCCTACTTTGGTCCAAATGAGACATGAGATTTATGAAAATGAAGCCTCTCCTTTTAACAAAAGACCACTTGCGTCAAAACTCACACCAACAGGACGTGTAGTCGTCACCGAGGATCATGTCACCACACATGAACATGAAGAAGTGTCGAAAAAACCGCTGCCTCTGCCTTTTGAGGAATACGTGAAAACTCTGTTGCCATAAGCAGCATAAAAAACAGCCCTACGTCAAATGGGGCTGTTTTTTGATTGATTATCGAATACGTGTGAAAGTTGCATAATGGTCTGTTGTTTTGTAAATGAGCCAGTCACTTGAATACACGAGGCGGTCAGCATTTCGGAAGCCAGAGACGTAGTTGATATCTGCCTCACGCCATGTTCGGCCGCTTGCTGAAGGAAGACGTCCCTCCCGGTTAGAGAAAACATCTCCACCGATGCTTTTACCTGGGGCAACCTCTGCTAGATTTCCCTTTGATGCCACCCATCCAAGAGCACTTGCTTGTGATTTTGTGATGTAGTTATCAGGCAATCGTTTGTAGCGAATTAAATAATCTGCTACACCATCAAACGTATTAATGACGGCAAGGGTATGAACATCTGATGTAAGTTGAATAGTAGCTGTTTCATTTGTGGCGGTCTGTGTAAGAGGTGTTTCGGCATAGGCTTGCTGCGGAATAAAACCAGAAAACAGAATAGCAGCGATCAGAGCAAACATAGTAAAAACCGAACTGATTTTTTTCATCTTCATCCTCCTATTAAGGAAATCGGATGCTCTCCTCTTGATGCTTGTCTACCTCATATTATAGCACCCGAACATGAAGGAAATGTAAAGAAACAGGTTCTTTGCTAAAATGAGGCTTTTTTCCTGATAACCTTCTGATGAAATAAATAAAAAGACGCAGCTCCGAATCCTGCGTCTTTTCCGATTAAGATGAAGCAAGCTCCTTCACAATATCAACAGGGGCTTTGCCATCAATTCCATGAATCACATTATGAATGGCTCGTTTCAGCATAAGATCCCGTGTTGTTTCAGTAGCAGAACCGATGTGAGGAGCAAGTGTGACATTGTTCATTTCTTTGAAAGGATGATTCTCCTGAAGCGGTTCCTGCTCAAACACATCAAGACCTGCGCCTTTGATCCATCCCTCCTGAAGCGCTTGAATGAGGCTTTTTTCATCCACTGTTTTCCCGCGTGAGATGTTTACAAATAAAGCCGTTTGCTTCATTAACTTCAATTCCCGTTCTCCAATCATATGATACGTTTCATTGGTCAGCGGTGTAATCAACACAATGATATCGGCTTGCTTTAGCAGGTCATCAAGTGTGCAATATAAAGCGCCATATGCTGATTCAGCCTTTTCATTCCGGCTGCGGTTATGATACAGGACATTCATATCAAAACCATGTGCGGCTCGTTTGGCTACTTGCTCTCCGATTCGTCCCATGCCAATAATGCCAAGCGTTTGATGATGGACATCGATGCCAAAGATATCTTCTTCCTGTACAAATTTCGTCCATTTCCCCTCGCGGATAAAACGATCAAGCTCGGCAATTCTTCGCGCAGAGGAAAGAATGAGTGAAAATGCAAGGTCAGCAACAGTATGATCGAGTGTATAAGGCGTGTGCGTTCCGATTACGCCTCTTTGCCTCATCGCTTCTATATCGAAGTTGTCATAGCCAACAGAGTTATTGCTCACTACTTTGAGTTTTGGTGCGTGATCTAATAGCTCTTGATCGATTTTCGTTCCAGACGTTAAAAGACCATCAGCATGCTGCAGTTTTTGAAACAAAATACCTTTTGGAATGGGGTCTTTGGATTGCCACACCTCGTATGTACAATGTTCCTTTAGCATTTCCTCAAAAGAGGCAGGTAATGGTTTGGCGACAAAAATGTGTGGTGTCACAGTCTACTCGCTCCTTTCACATGATCTTCTTGCTCCTTTTATTATAAAGCAACCATTTCGGCTGAACACGTTTGAAGGTTATCTGCTCAATATTTAATATACTAAAATAACGGAAAAGAGAGACATTTTCTTAGTGAAAAAGTATATTCATATGCCATCTGATCCATTTTTTACATAGATAAGAGTCAGCTAATGGGTGATGTGACATATGAAAAAGCCTGATTTTCTGAGAGATTATCTGACAAACTGGAAAATAGATCGAGATTTTTTGATAGAAAAATGATTATATTTGAAACGTATTAAACGGGAAGGTCGTTTTCTACTAAACCATTTCATCGTCTTTTGGCGATCTGAGAACGATAGATTGAAAGGAAGACCGCGTCTCTCTTACGATGAAGCGGAAAATAGAGAAAATGATGACTTTTTTTCTCATCGTTTTCTCATTTTTTTCTTTTTTTTCTATCATTTTTCTTCTCTATGCTTGAGAACACACGAAAGAAAAGGGGGACAGGCAGGGACTTACGTAACTTATAAAAAGATGGGAGATGGCAAGATGGGATCAAAATTAGAACAGATTCTTCAGCACAATTCAGAGTTCGTACAAGAGAGACATTATGAGCCTTACAAAGCGGGGAAATTTCCCGAAAAGAAACTGGTCATATTAACTTGTATGGATACACGTCTTTTGGAATTATTGCCGCAATCCATGGGGCTGCGCAACGGTGATGCCAAGATCATTAAAAATGCGGGCGCCATTGTAACTCATCCGTTCGGCAGTGTGATGAGGAGTATTCTATTAGCCATCTATGAGCTAAAGGCAGAAGAGGTATGCATTGTAGGACATCATGAATGCGGAATGGCAGGTCTTGCGGCAGATCCTTTACTTGAAAAGGCGAAAGCACGCGGCATTGAAGAGAAATGTTTGAGCATTGTGAAAAACTCAGGAGTTGATTTAAAGGGGTGGCTGACAGGCTTTGATTCGGTTGAAGAGAGCGTGTCCCAAAGTGTGAAATTGGTCAAAGAGCATCCATTGATGCCAAGTGATGTGGCTGTTCATGGACTAGTCATTCATCCAGCAACGGGAAAGCTGGATGTTGTTGTGAAAGATAAACAGATTGACGCGCAGTATACCTAAATCATCTACACATACTTGAAGGAGGCCAACACATACCATGCGTTTTTATGGAAGATTTGAAGGATATGATTCATCAAAGTTTAGACGCGATTTAATCGCTGGGCTTGTCGTGGGCGTTGTGGCAATTCCTTTAGGCATGGCTTTTGCCATTGCATCTGGTGTCGGACCAGAATATGGATTATACACAGTCATCGTTGCCGGCATTTTGATTTCATTGTTTGGTGGTTCAAAGTATCAGATCGGCGGGCCGACTGGGGCGTTTGTTCCGATTTTATTTGGTATCGTCAGCCAGTATGGTATCGAAAACTTACTCATAGCCGGTTTTATGGCAGGCTGTATGCTTGTATTATTCGGAATATTCAAACTAGGGAAGCTCATGAAATTTATTCCTCGTCCGGTTATCATCGGCTTTACTGCTGGCATTGCTGTCATTATTTTTTCAGGGCAGATTGCCAACTTCCTCGGATTAAAGGGTGTTGAAAAGCATGAAAGCTTTTTCCTCAATATGAGAGAAATTGTGGTCCATCTCGGTACCGCAAACAGTCTTGCCATCATCACAGCCGTTATTGGGCTCATCGTGATTGTGGCGGCTCAAAAATACATTCCCAAAATACCTGGTGCTCTATTAGGTCTATTGGCTTCAACGTTTCTAGCTGTTCTCTTTTTCCAAGGACAAGTTGAAACGATTGGCTCGGCATATGGGGAAATTCCTCGTCAGCTGCCAAGCTTCGCTTTTCCTGAATTAACGATTGAAAAAATGATATACCTCCTGCCTCCAGCGATTGTCATTGCACTTTTAGGCGGAGTGGAGTCAATCTTGTCAGCTATGGTTGCTGATAATATGAAAGGCTCAAAGCATGACAGCAATAAGGAGCTTGTCGGACAAGGGATCGCCAATATGGCGGCACCGCTGTTCGGAGGAATTCCGGCGACTGGGGCGATTGCCCGTACGGCAACAAACATCAAAAATGGCGGAGCAAGCCCGATTTCTGGTGTTGTGCATGGCGTCGTCGTGCTGCTCATCTTAATGCTGTTTGCGCCATATGCGTCGATGATTCCACTTGCTGCGATGGCACCGATTTTAATGTTTGTTGCTTGGAATATGAGTGAGAAAAAAGAGTTTATCAATATTGTAAAAGTGAAAAATGCGGATTCACTTGTACTTGTTGTGACCTTCCTGCTGACGGTCATCGGTGATTTGATTATTGGCGTCACCGCAGGTCTCATTTTAGCATTTATCGCTTTTATCAAAAAAATGAGCCAGACGACCAGCATTCATACTAATGTTGCGGTTCCCCAAATGGAAACGGCAGCTGCTTTAGAAAAACAGACAGACCAGCGAGGTATCAGTATGTACTCCATTGAAGGGCCGCTGTTTTTCGGAACAACAGATTCATTGGAAAATTCGATTTTGGACCATGTTCAGACAAAGCCGAAAACGCTCATTCTGCTCATGAATAAAGTCAATTATATGGACACATCAGCAGAAGCGGTTCTGATGAATATCTCCAATCGTTTAAAGCATCATAATGGAAAGCTGATGATTGTCGGACTTCAATCGCAGCCGAAAGAGCTTTTGCGTCGAACGGGTCTTTTTCATCATATTGGAAAGCAGCATTTCTTTGAACGAACAGATGATATCTCGCCACAGCAGTTATAAGGTGGAAAAAAAGCACGTGACAATGTGGTCACGTGCTTTTCACTTGCTCTATTTCTTCTGAAAAACGCTTTGTGAGTTTCTGTTGATGAGAGGAGAAGACCTCTTCTACTGTGACATCATAGAGATTGGCTAAAATAAGTAGATTCGCTAACACATCACCCATTTCTTCAACGAGTTCTTTCTTCAACTCGGATGATTTTTGTCTTTGCTCATCAGGCCGGTCACGTCCGATCTCTATTGCTCTAACAGCACGAGCGAGTTCTCCCGTTTCTTCCATGAGGAAGCCTAACCGGATAAACGGCCCGTATTTTGTCCAATTTCTCATTTCATAAAAATCCTTGATCCACTTCTCCATCTCCGTTGTTTGCATTTTCTTTATACATCTCCTTATATGGTGTTTACCTTTTGATTTTACACTATATATAGATGGATCGGCTGTTTTTTTACAATTAATTATAGTAGAATGAGTGGGAGAAGAAATCATAGAGAGAGATGGAGCTGTTCTGATGAAAACGATTTGTGTGTTTGCTGGTTCGAATCCAGGCGTGAAGGACGTCTACAAACAAAAGGCTGTAGAGCTGGGGACTTATATGGCAGAGCAAGACATCCGTCTTGTATACGGCGGTTCACGAATTGGATTAATGGGTGCCATTGCAGATGAGGTTTTAAGACAAGGCGGGCAAGTGATTGGGGTCATGCCTAAAGGGCTTTTTAGAGGAGAAGTTGTGCATCAAGAGCTGACAGAATTAATCGAGGTAACAGGAATGCATGAACGAAAAGCGAAAATGAGCGAGCTGGCTGATGGATTTATTGCGATGCCCGGCGGCTTTGGTACATATGAAGAATTATTTGAGGTGCTATGCTGGGCACAAATCGGCATCCACCAAAAGCCAATCGGCTTGTATCAAGTGAATGAGTATTTCAATCCGCTCATTGACATGGTGAAGTTTAGTGTACAGGAAGGTTTTTCGAATGAATCACACCTTCAATTGTTACATGCTTCCAGCGAACCGGAGGAATTAATCACGCAGATGGCTTCTTATCAAACACCATCTCTTCAGCAGAAATGGACAGAGTTGTCTTAAAGCGTTTTTGAATCACAAAAAACCGTCTGTTCAAGGAGCAGACGGTTTGTTTTGTCATATTATTTTTGTTCTTCTGAATTACGGGTCAAGACTTTGTCAATAAGTCCGTATTCAAGTGCTTCTTCCGCTGTTTTGAAGTTGTCACGATCTGTATCGCGCTCAATCACTTCAATTGGCTGACCAGTACGTTCAGCAAGTACTTGGTTCAGTTTATCGCGTAAAGAAAGGATTCGTTTTGCCGCAATTTCAATTTCTGTTGCTTGACCTTGGGCACCACCTAGTGGTTGGTGAATCATGACTTCACTGTTTGGAAGGGCATAACGCTTACCTTTTTCACCAGCAGCAAGCAGGAACGCACCCATAGATGCAGCCATACCAATACAAATGGTTGATACCTTTGGTTTAATAAATTGCATCGTATCGTAAATGGCCATACCAGCTGTGATCGAACCGCCAGGGCTGTTAATGTAGATAGAAATATCTTTTTCTGGATCTTCAGCTTCTAAGAAAAGCAGCTGTGACACGATGGAGTTGGCAACATTGTCATCGATCGCAGAACCAAGCATGATAATACGGTCTTTTAAAAGACGAGAATAAATGTCGTAAGCTCTTTCCCCACGATTTGTTTGCTCAATGACTGTAGGTATTAAATTCATAATGTTCCTCCTTCACCTTTTAGGTAAGTATGTAATTCAATGATACATTTTTGGTCAATAAAGGTCAAACAAAACGCTGACCTAAATTCAAATACCCCTATCCATTTTCCCCAAACTCATTCCACTTCAAACCATCATTTTAGTCTATGTATCCAAAAGAAGAAAATACATGTTCAGGACTGATGATTAATCATTGCTTTCTTGCAGCATTTCCCTTATAATTTGATATGCTGACGTTCAAAAACATATCGTGCGCTCGTAGCTCAGTTGGATAGAGCGGTGGTTTCCGGTACCACGTCTGCCGGGGGTTCGAATCCCTCCGAGCGCGTACTTGATCTTGTTCACGATCGATAAAGGTCCAATGAAACCCTCTCCTTTGAGAGGGTTTTCAGATTGTTGACAAAGGGCTAAAATGATCTTTATTTTAGCCCTTTGTCTTCTTTTCAGCGTGATAGAAAACCTTTGAAGTCTAGGAAGGACGAGCACCGAAGCGGAGCGAATTTAACATTCGTGAGCATCGGCGCACAGGACTGACACCGAATGCGAGGGTTTGTCTACACGCTGAAACCCTCTCCTTTGAGAGGGTTTTTTCGTTTACACATATATATCATTCACTTTTAAAATTTTTCATTTATGACTAGCCATTTATGCTATAATTAATAATCATTCTCAATTAAAGGTGGTTTCACTAGTGAAAAAAATGATTTGGCTGGTCAGTCTGCTGGCATTATTATTAGTGGCATGCGGGCAGAAAGAGAATAAAGAGCAAGCAGCAAGTATACGTACATATACAACTGAAACGGGTGAAAAGATCACCATTCCCGCCAAGCCGAAGCGTGTTGTTGTGTTAACAGCGCAGCTTGGAAACTTTAAAAAGTTAGGTGTGACACCTGTTGGCATGACAGATGTTTACCCAGAATCGTCGTTTTTAGATGAATCAGGTGTGAAGCGGGTACCGATCGAAAATGTGGAGGCGATTGCCAAGCTAAAGCCTGATTTGATCATTGCATATTCCCAAAACGAACAGATTGAAAAGTATAAAAAGATTGCCAAAACGATCACGTTTACGACAAGTGAACACAGCTTCAAAGAGATGCATATTGAAATCGGAAAGATTCTTGGAAAAGAAGCGTTAGCGAAAAAACAAATACAAGAAATGGACGAGCAGCTGAAGAAAGACGGCAAAGAGGTCAAAGCAAAAATTGGTGATGACAAGACGTTCTCCATTATGGACGTGCAGCCAAAGCAAGTATACTTATTTGGTACAGACTTTGGCCGCGGCGGGGAAGTCATCTATCAAGGCTATGGGTTCAGCTTGCCTGAAAAGGCAGAAAAAGCTCTTCCGAAAGAAGGCTATCTTGGTATTTCATTAGAAGAGATGAACCAGTATACAGGTGACTATTTACTTGTACCCACAAAGGATGGAAAAGCACCGAATCTTGATATCACAAACAGCGGTGTATGGAAGAAAAATCAAGCAGTGAAACAAGGACATGTCCTGTACTATTCAATTAATGAATTTATCTATGCGGATCCAATCTCAATTGAAAAACAGTCTGCTGCGTTTAAACAAATGCTGCTCAAAAAATAATAGAAAAAAGACAAAGCACATAACATGGGGCTTTGTCTTTTTTCTTCTTGTCATCTCTTAAAATACTGGTCATAAGACTCATTTCTTCCCTTTACAGGCGTATTTGTTGAGCCTGCTGGCTGTATATGATTAACATGGAAGAGAATTGACAATGAGGAGGGATTTCTTGTGGCGAAGATTTTATTGATTACATTTCCAGCTGAAGGGCATGTGAACCCTATGTTAGGGATCATCAAAGCATGGGCGGATCGAGGAGATGAAGTACATGCGGTCACAACTGTACATTATGAGCAGCGAATCAAACGCTTAGGAGCTCACGTACATAAACATCCAGACTATATTCGTACATTACATGTGGATGAAGGAAATCTCGATTCCATGCAGCCGTTCTTTCATGCCATGCTGCAAACATCATTTGATATTTTAGAGGTGGTGGAAACACTTTCTCAGCAGCATTCATTTGATTTTGTCTATTTTGATATGTTTGGGGCAGGAGAGCTTGTTCGAGATTACTTACAAATTCCAGGGATCGGCTCAAACCCATCTTTTGTGCTGCAAGAGGCGCATTTTGATACACCGCTATACAGAAAGGATGAGAAAGCCGATCATCTGTTAGAAAACATACAAGAGCGTTTTGGCGTTCAGCCAACGCGTTTGATGCAATTCATGAAAAACCGCGGAGAGCTCAATATCGTGTATACAAGTGAATATTTCCAGCCGTCTGTCGATGCAGTGAACGACTCGTTTGTTTTCATTGGACCGAGCTTTCTAAAAAGGGCAGATCAGCATGATTTCCCGCTGGAAGCACTTGAGCAAGAAAAAGTCGTCTTTATTTCGATGGGCACCGTACTTGGGGATACAGAAGCATTTTTTAATATGTGTATTGATGCCTTTGCCGACTTTGACGGAAAAGTGGTGCTCGCAACAGGTGAAAAAGTGGATCGGTCTCTCTTGAAAGAGGCGCCTTCTCATTTTCTGATAGAACCTTATGTACCGCAGCTTGAAGTGCTTGAGCTGACAGATGTGTTTGTGACCCATGGCGGAATGAACAGTGTCAATGAAGGCATTCATTATCACGTTCCGATGGTCGTCATTCCGGTCGACAAAGATCAGCCGATGGTCGCACAAAGACTGACAGAGCTATCTGCTGCCCGTGCACTTGATAAAGATCAGCTGACAGCAAAGCAGCTAAGAGAAACGGTGGAATCTGTTCTGGGAAGTGACACGTACCGTGCTGGGATTGAAAAAATTGAAGAAAGCTTCCAAACAGCAGGTGGAACAGAAAAAGCATTGCGGGTGATCGATCAATTGTTGCAAACGAAACAGACTCAATCGTGAGTCTGTTTTTTTGATAAAAAAAGAGATTGTATTCCCCATTTCTGTATGATATTATTCAATTCGTAATCATTTCGATTAATAATCGTAATGATTACGATAATATAAATTTGGGGGAAGTACATATGAGTGATCAGCCTGTTTACATAAAGAAAAAGCAATTCTATGTAACATACACCTTGATGCTGTTTTCAGTCATGGCATGTTTTTTATTGGCATCATGCTCTGATAATAAAGCATCTTCCAGCATGAATGACAGAGAAGAAGATGAACTGGTGTATGCAAGTACAAAAGATATAAGGGACATCAATCCCCATTTATATGGTGGAGAGATGGCCGCTCAAAATATGGTGTTTGAATCGCTTGTCGTCAATACAGAGAAAGGCGTTCAGCCTGCCTTAGCGAAGAGCTGGGATATTTCAAAAGATGGAAGGACCTACACCTTTCACCTTCGAAAAGGCGTGACTTTTTCAGATGGCGAGCCTTTTAATGCAAAGGCAGTGAAAATGAACATGGACGCTGTCGTTAAAAATATTGAAAAGAACGCTTGGCTTAATCTCGTATCCGAAATCAAATCCACAAAGGCGGTGGATGACGATACATTTGTTCTTACGTTAAAAGAGCCTTATTACCCTACGTTAGAAGAACTGGGCTTAACACGCCCCTTCCGTTTTATTTCTCCAAAAAGCTTCATTGATGGAACGACAGCAAAAGGAGTTCAAAGCTATGCAGGCACAGGTCCTTATGTGCTAAAGGAACATAAAAAAAATCAATTTGCCGTTTTTAAAGCGAATGACCACTACTGGGGGAAAAAGCCAAACATTTCAACAGTAAAGTGGAAAGTCATGCCGGATCACCAAACGATTTTACTTGCCCTGCAAAAAGGAGAGATTGATCTCTTATTTGGAGCAGATGGCGACATGATCGACGGAGACTCATTCCAGGCTTTAAAGGAAGCAGGTCAATACGGTGTGACCGTGAGTCCTCCTGTTGGTTCAAGATCGATCGTCATCAATTCAAACCAGCCAATGACAAAAGATCCGAAAGTCAGAGAAGCGTTTCAATATGCCATTCAAAAAGAGATGATCACAAAAGGCATTTTAAATGGAACGGAACAGGTGGCACATACGCTGCTTGCCCCGTCCGTTCCTTACGCAGATATCCCGCTGAAAAAGAAAACCTATCAAAAAGAGAAAGCAGAGGCATTACTGGATGAGGCAGGCTGGAAGCTGAAAGAAGACGGCTACCGCTATCAAAATGGCAAAAGGCTGAGTGTCGCCATTTACTATAATTCCGATAATGCAGGTGAAAGAACGATAAGTGAATCCATTCAACAAGATTTCAAGCAAGTGGGGATCAAGCTGGATATTAGAGGAGAAGAAAAACAGGCGTTTTTAGATCGCCAAAAAACAGGGAAATTCGATCTGATGTACTCGCTATCGTGGGGACTTCCTTATGATCCACAAACCTATGTTTCTTCGTTCCGCGTAGCATCGCATGCTGATTATCAAGCCCAGTTAGGATTGAAGAAGAAAAAGTGGCTGGACGAGACGATTACGAAAGTATTGGTAGAACCAGATGAGCAAAAGCGGAAACAAATGTATCGAGACATCTTGACGTATATCCATGATGAAAATGTCTACATCCCAATTTCTTATTCTGTGACAAAGGCTGTTTATAATAAGCGCCTGAAAGGCATAGGTTTTCATGTGTCACAGTATGAAATTCCCTTTGACCGTATGTATTTTTCTTCATAAAGCGGAGGCAGAAAAATGACACGCTATCTCTTAAAACGAATATTACTGCTTTTCCCACTCATGATCTTCATCACCTTCTTTGCTTTTGTACTGCTGACGATGCGGGCAAGTGATCCAGCTGAGGTCGCTTTGCGGGTGAATCAAGTCACTCCAACAGAAGACATGATTGAATCGATGCGGCAGGAGCTAGGCTTAGATCAGCCATTTCTTATACGATATGCCACATGGCTTAAAGATGGATTAACAGGTGATTTTGGCAGGAGTTATGTTACACAAGAGCCAGTTTTTGATCTCATCATGGAGGCGCTGCCTGCCACATTGCAGCTTGCAGGAGCAGCGCTCTTTTTCATCATTGTATTGAGTTTGTTATTCGGAGTGATCTGTGCATATGCTGCTCATACATGGGTAGACCGAGTACTGAGAGCCTTTGTGTTTATCGCTGCTTCAATGCCTAGTTTTTGGTTAGGGATTTTGTTTATTTGGCTTTTTTCTGTCAAATTCAATTGGGTCAATACGAGTGGAATGGAAGGATTCAAATCAATTCTTCTACCAGCTGTCACACTATCACTTGGGTACTTATCAACCTATGTGAGACTGATCCGCAATCAAATCCTGAAATTTCAGCACGAGCCCTTTGTTTTTTATGCAAGAGCTCGCGGTTTAAAGGAACGGGCTGTTCAACTGAAAGTGATGAGACATGCACTTCAATTAGCTGTGACAGCACTTGGCATGTCTATCCCAAAACTCATTGCTGGCACAGTTATTATTGAAAATCTTTTTGCTTGGCCAGGGGTTGGCCGGTTGTGTGTAACAGCTATTTTCCATGCCGATTTCCCTATGATTCAAGCCTATTTATTTGTGATGGGGTTCCTTTTTGTTGTGTGTAACCTCATGGCTGATGTTGTGCAAATGACCATGAATCCGCAGTTGCGAAAGGAGGTCTGAGAATGATGATAGGATGGCATCAATTAAGAAAAGACCGTATGGCGGTTGTTTCTATCTGGCTGTTAGCACTTGTCGCTTTAGCAGGACTGTTTGCACCAGTGTTAGCACCACATGATCCAACAGAAACGAACATTCTTCAAAAATATGCCGGCATAAGCCTGACTTATCCGCTCGGAACGGATCAGCTCGGGAGATGCGTATTGTCACGGCTTTTATATGGCATTCGGACTACGATGCTTGCGGCCATGCTGACGATGTGTATCACGATGCTCATTGGCAGCACACTTGGACTCATGGCGGGCTTCTTCCGAGGAAAAGTGGATGGCGTGTTGATGAGACTGTGTGATGTTATGCTCTCCTTCCCAGCAGAAGTGATGATTCTAGCTGTTGTGGGGATACTGGGGCCTGGATTATTCAATATTATTTTGGCGAATGTCCTAGCGAAATGGGCCTGGTATACAAGAATGATTCGTTCGTCCGTTCTGCAGTATGCGAATGAACCATCTGTTCAGTATGTAAAAGTGTCTGGCGGCTCCCCATTTTACATACTGAGGAAGCATTTATTTCCTCGCATTTCAGGAGAAATTGCTGTCTTTGCGACACTTGATGCGGGCTGGGTCATCTTAAATATATCTGCTCTGTCTTTTCTTGGGTTAGGCGTGAGCGCACCTACACCGGAATGGGGGATGATGCTCAACGAAGCGAAGAATGTCATGGTGACACATCCAGCCCATATGCTTGCGCCTGGACTTGCCATCTTATTTGTGGTCATGGCGCTGAACTTTTTAGGAGACAGCCTTCAGCAGGCCACGACCCCTGCCATGCATCACAACAATCAAAAGGGAGGGAGACCATTTGCCTTTCATCGACGTAAAAAATCTGTCCGTACATGATCCAGTGCAGCAAAAGGATTTAGTGGCGAACATAACGTTCTCCCTACAGCAACAACGTTGTTTAGCTGTTATTGGAGAAAGTGGAAGCGGAAAATCAACCGTCGCAAAAGCGTTAATTGGCTTGATGCCTTCTTCGCTAGAAGTGGAGGGAGCGATCATGTTTGACGGCGAAACATTGACAACTCAGACAGCTGAGCAGTGGCGAGGCAAACGAATTGGCTTCATCTCACAAGATGCGATGAATGCGTTCAATCCCATCGAAACCATTGGTCATCAAATGATGGAAACGTTCCAGCGTCATTTGGGCTTACAAGGAAAAGAAGGGAAAGCACATGCCATCGCAGGACTTGAGCGTGTTCATTTAAAAAATCCAAATGAATTGTTGAAGCAATATCCTTATGAATTATCTGGCGGTATGCTTCAGCGAGTGATGATTGCGATCACGATGATGCTTTCTCCTGATGTGATCATTGCCGATGAGCCAACGGCGTCGCTTGATGCATATAATCGGCGTGAAGTCATCATGCAATTACAGAGGCTGAAAGAAGAAACAGGCGCGGCCTTGATCATCATTTCGCATGATTTAGGCGTCGTTCAGGCGATCGCTGACGAGGTGTTGGTGGTGCATCAAGGCGAGATGCTTGAGCATCGCCCAGCTGATAAGGTATTCACATCGCCTGAGCATCCTCAAACGAAGCATTTACTTGAGACGAGGCGCCGATTATCTGTGCCTCTTGAAGCACTGCGGCAGCAGCAGAGAGTGAGGGCATTTCCATGTTGATTACAGCTGATAGCCTCATCAAGCATGGAGAGAAGAAAGGTTTCTTCTCTCGACAAATGCAGTCAAAACCACGCATATCAAACGTCTCGTTTGAAATCGAAAAAGGACAATGTGCCGGGTTAGTCGGTGAAAGCGGCAGCGGCAAAAGTACATTGGCAAGAATTCTGCTTGGTTTAGAAAAAATAGATGGCGGCAAGGTACAGATTGATGGAAAGCCAGCTGACACATGGCGAAAGATGAACCGAGGAAAAATGAGTGTTGTCTTTCAGGATTATCGATCTTCTGTTCACCCCTCCTTTACGGTGAAAGAAATCGTTGCTGAGCCTATGCGATTGTTAAAGCAGGAAAAAAATGTGGATCAGAAGGTTTTATCGTTGCTTGAACAAGTCAGACTACCCTCTTCTTTGCTGTATCAATATGCACATCAGCTAAGCGGCGGTCAGCTCCAGCGAGTGTGCATCGCACGAGCCATATCAACGCATCCAGCCATTCTCATACTAGACGAAGTCCTGAGCTCACTGGATGTCTCTGTGCAGGTGCAACTATTGGAGCTGCTCGAGACATTAAAACAAGAGCTAGACATGACCATCCTTATGATTACTCATGATATAGAAGCGGCGGTGTATCTATGTGATCGTCTCCTTTTTTTACATGAAGGAAGCATAGTGGAAGAATGCAAAAAGGATGAACTGCTTGATGCGGTCCACCCATTTACGCTGAGATTAATGGACTCACTTATGCCATTTCAGCTTGACAAAAAATAACCAATCTTTTATCGTATACGTAACAAACGACGGAAGGGTGACCCAATGCAATGAAGTACTAATCCTATGACCTGTAAGCAAAATGAAAAAACGAAGGCAGTGAGCAAACGATTGGTTTGCCATGTTTGCTGCGTTTTCATTTTTTAGCTTCGGAATAGGATGGTACAGCTTGGGAATCAAAGAATAAGGTGATTGATACGGGGGATGTGTGTGTTCAGATAGGAACGCGGCAAGTCATCCTGGATTGATCTGCTTATTTTTGTACACCATTTTGCCTCCTATTCTGAGAATGGGAGGCTTTTTCATGTCTCCTGATACGAAAGGAGAGGGTTGGATGTTATTAAAAGCCAATCAGTTAAAGATTTTTCGAAAAGATCGATTGTTATTTGATATTGAGGAGCTTGCCATCCATCAAGATGACCGCATCGGCCTTGTTGGAACAAATGGCAGCGGGAAAACGACTTTATTGCATGTGCTGGCGGGGCAAGAGAAACCAGACAGTGGCACGTTTGCTGCCACAACAACTTGTACACTGCTTCCTCAGCTGAAACAAGCGGATGGCACACAGAGCGGTGGTGAGATGACCCAGACTTATATTGAAAGCGCGTTAAACCGTCCTTCTGCCCTTTTATTAGCAGATGAACCGACGACTCATTTAGATACAGAGCACATTGAGTGGCTGGAAGAGAAGCTGCATCATTATCAAGGGGCCCTCATTGTCGTTTCACATGATCGTGCTTTTTTAGATGCGGTATGTACGGAGATTTGGGAGCTGGATCATGGACGGCTTAATCAATACAAAGGCAACTACTCGCAATTTGCACAGCAAAAAGAGCTGGCGCATCGTCAGCAGGTGGAAGCGTACGAAGCTTATACACAAAAGAAAAAACAGTTAGAGCATGCGCTTGAAAAGAAAAAGAAAAAAGCCGACAAAGCAACAAAGCCATCCCAAAAGCTGAAATCCTCAGGGCCAAAAATTGCAAAGCCCTACTATGCTAATAAGCAAAAAAAGCTGCAAAAAACAGCCAAATCCATTGAGACAAGGATGGAGAAATTAGAAAAGGTTGAGAAAGTAAAAGACATTCAGCCCATTCAAATGACTCAGCATACAATGAAGGAAGTAGCGAGCCGTACTATTTTGCGAGTGAAAAATGTAGATGGCAAGGCGGGCGATCAATTGCTTTGGAAGCAGGCAAATGTGGAAGTGAGAGGCGGGGACAAAGTCGCCATTATCGGCAAGAATGGGAGCGGGAAAACGACATTTCTCCGAATGCTGGTGAATGGGCATCCCGGTGTGTCTCGCTCAGAAGCTGTCAAGCTCGGCTATTTTCGTCAGGATCTTTCAGGATTGAAGGTAGATGAATCGATTTTACAAAATGCGCTGAAAGAGGCTGTTCAAGATGAGACAGTGGTACGAACGGTTTTAGCGAGACTCGGATTTCGAGGGGATGATGTGCATAAACCTGTTAGGGTGTTAAGCGGGGGAGAACGGGTGAAGACCATGCTTGCGTCCTTGCTTGTCAGCGATGCCAATGTCCTCATGCTGGATGAACCGACGAACTTTCTAGATCTGTCGGCAGTTGAAGCGCTTGAAGGTCTATTGAAGGATTACCCGGGTACCGTTGTGTTTGTATCCCATGATCGCAGACTGATTGAGAAGGTGGCCACTCGTATTTTCCATGTTCACGAAAAACGAATTGAAGCATTTGACGGCACATATGAAGCGTATAAACAAAAGGACGACAAACCAGCTGTTACACAAAGAGAAGAGGAGCTTCTTTTAATTGATATGCAGCTGTCTGAAGTGCTCAGCCGTTTAAGTATTGAGCCGTCTCAGGAGCTGGAAGAGACATTTCAAGCATTATTGAAACAAAAGAAGTCTTTGGAGTCATAAAGAAAACCCCTGTGTTTACTGCACAGGGGCTTGTTCATGCCGTTCTTTTGTTAATTGTTCAAGTTCACTTACTGTGACCAGCTGATAGCCTTGTTTGGTGAGCTCATGGATGATCTTCACTGCTGCTTGAGCTGAGCTGTCATAAATATCGTGCATTAACACTGTTCTGCCATCTGCTGCATGTGAGAGAACGTGGTTTGTGATCTGCTGACTGTTGCGAATTTTCCAATCCTCTGGATCAACATCCCATAAAGAGACCTTCATCCCAACCGCTTGATTGATGTCTTGATTTGTTCCACCATATGGCGGTCTAAAGTGCGTAGGTGTATACCCGCTCGCTTTCTCAATCAACTGCTGGGTGTCCTTCACTTGTTTCACCGCCTCCTTTAAAGGCAGTCTTGTTAATAAAGGATGACTGTAAGAATGGTTTCCGATTTCATTCCCGCCTTTTAGAATATCTGCAAGCATACTAGGATAATACTGCACCCTGCTGCCTAATACGAAAAAGGTCGCATGTCCTTTATTTGCCTTTAATGCATCTAAAATTTTTGATGTTGTCGCTGGGTTCGGACCATCATCAAATGTGAGGGCGATGGCTTTTTTATTAGGGTCAAGCTTTGATTTTTGCGGCAGCTTGACGGCTTTTCTTTTCGGATTTGGTTCTTTCATTTCATTTTGGTTATTGGTTTTATTCATATATTCTGGCTTTAATATATCTTTCAGCAGCGTCTTTTTAATTGCGAGTGTTTGCGGACCAAGATCCTTGTCGGCTACTTGAGATGCTGGGAAATAAAATTCTACATATTTCTCTTTCAAGGCAAATTGACTGAAGTTTTGAGCAGTAGGGGCTGTTCCTTTCTGAAGGAGAGTCTGATCCTTAGATAAGGTTTTGTCCTTTTGAAGCTCTGAATATGTAATGTAGGATAATTTCTTCAAAAAGTTGGTTTTAGGCAGAAATAAATCTTTTGTGTCAAGAAAGGTTTTTTTCTGAAAATCATAGTTGATCGTGAGATGATTGGTGGTCCCATTTTGCTGACCTGTATAGGTATAAGTCGTAAAGCGAATAGCAGCAGACTGCTTCGCATAATGCACCATATCATAATCAATATTCAGTTCAAAGCGTTTGTTTTCATCGATGTCCTTGGCTTCACTAAACGTCTTTTTGAAATGCTCTAATGCTGAATTGGCGTAGCTTTGAATCTTGTCATCTAGCTGTTTTTGATGAAAAAGAGGATAGTTGACTGCATATCTCATAAATTTCCCGTCATTTACGAGAGTAACGATTTCGACGTTTTTATAGTTCGTATCCTGCTTTACATTTTTCTTCTCTGTACCGCTTGCTTGTTGATTTTGAAAGAAAGCAACGACTCCAATGATGATCGCAAGTGCAAATAGGCTGATACTCCATTTTCCCTTTAATGACACAACGTTCAAATCTCCTCTCATGACGGGCCATTCTTTATCAGTTTGACATCTGTTTGTAATATTTTTATAACATTTGACTTACTTTTGTAATTTTAGAGGATGTTCAGGCGGAATGTCAACTATTTTCCTATTAAACTATGAGAAAAAATGATAGGCCATTCCAAACGAGCAAAAGGCACCTCATTTTGCTGCCACGCACATACCTTCATTAATTAAAAAAAAGGGCGTACATTGATTTTTCAGAGGCAGACGGCTATAATTTTGATGATTATGATTCTCATTTTCAAACTGACTTTTAATGAAGAAAAGGATGACACCGATTTTGCAGGATAAGCGAACACCTCAACAAAAACGATCATCACATATTCTGTTCTTTTTGATATTTTTTCTCGCCGTCATTGGTTTGGCGGCTGCCATGTTTTTGGCTGTGTCATATGGTGCCAAAACATTGTCTCTGCAAACGGTTTGGACAGCTGTATTTGACTATCAGTCAGATGTCACAGAGCAGCAGATCATCCATGAATTAAGACTTCCTCGTGTTTTAGGAGCAGCTCTTGTTGGAGCGGCATTTGCCGTAGCAGGTGCGCTCATGCAGGGCATCACAAGAAACCCGCTGGCAGATGCGGGGATTCTGGGCATTAATGGCGGTGCGATGTTTGTGGTCGCTCTCTGTTTTGCCTTTTTCCCAGAAATGCCTTATTCGGCACTTATGTTTTTTTCCTTTATTGGTGCAGTGCTTAGTACGCTGCTGATCTTTGCGATTGGGGCGGCTGGTGGCGTTTTGACACCGCTGCGCTTAACTGTAGCAGGAGCCGTTGTGGCTGCATTGCTTCATGCGCTTAGCTCTGGGATCGCGATTTATTTTGACTTGAGTCAGGACCTTGCGTTTTGGTATGCAGGCGGTGTGGCTGGTGTGAAATGGCCGCAGCTGACGATTCTTGCCCCAGTCATTCTGATAGTGATCGTATGGGCGATGCTATTAGGGCGTTCACTGTCGCTGCTGTCGCTCGGTGAAGATGTAGCGGCAAATTTAGGGGTGAAAACACGACAAGTGCGAATACTAGGAATGGCAGCTGCCGTATTATTAGCAGGGGTTTCTGTATCAGCAGTCGGATCGATTGGATTTGTCGGTCTTGTCATCCCGCATATCGCAAGAAAGCTGGTTGGTGTAAACTATCGTTTCGTCATTCCGATGTCGGCGATATTAGGCTCGGTGCTGCTAGTCTTTGCTGACCTTGCCAGCCGCACCGTTAATCCGCCCCGAGAGCTTGCCATTGGCGTGATGGTGGCACTTGTCGGTGTTCCTTTCTTCTTATATATTGCCAGAAAAGAAGGGAGGAACCTGTCATGAGAGAGAAACAGCGGGCTCTTGTCGTGACAGTCGTTTTGCTTTGTTTGACTGCGGCTGTTGTGCTGTACAGCTTAAATACCGGCACGCTGAAACTAAGTCCTCTTGTGGTCGTCAAAACGTTATTTGGCTTTGGGGATTTTCAAAGTGAAACGGTGCTGTTTGACTATCGTCTGCCTCGAATCGTGGTGACGATGCTGGCGGGAATTGGTCTTGGCATTGCGGGCGGCATTTTGCAGAGCTTATCTCGTAACCCGCTGGCCGATCCAGGAATTATTGGACTGAATGCAGGAGCAGCATTTGGCTTAATCGTGTTTGTGACGTATTTCCATGCACTAGAAGGCAATCCATCTCTTCTTATTCCGCTCTTTACATTTGGCGGAGGGCTTCTTGCGGCAGCGGTCATCGTGCTTCTGGCGTATGACCGGCAGGAAGGGCTTGTTCCCATCCGGCTGATCCTAGTAGGAATTGCGGTTGCGGCGGGATTCAGTGCTTTGACTTTATATTTGTCATTGAAGCTGGATGAAGATACTTACACATTTGCTTCAAGATGGCTTGTCGGTAATGTCTGGGGGAGAGACTGGATTCATGTGTTAGCGCTTCTGCCTTGGATTGTATGCCTTGTGCCGCTTACGCTGATGCAGTCAAACACGCTCAATGCATTGACATTAGGAGATGCTGTCGCCTCAAGTGTAGGTGTACGTGTCCAGCGTCAGCGTCTCCTTTTGCTGACCTTGGCTGTTGGTTTGGCGAGTGCAAGTGTTTCGATGACAGGCGGTATTGGTTTTATTGGACTTGTCGCCCCGCATTTGGCAAGGCGGCTTGTCGGCTCACTCCATCAGTATTTTTTACCGGTTAGTGCGCTGCTTGGCTTGTTGATTTTGGTCAGTGCCGATACAATAGGACGTTCCATCTTTGCCCCAAATGCCATACCAGCGGGTGTGGTTGTGGCTTTTATTGGCGCACCTTATTTTCTCTATTTATTAACAAAAACGAAATAAACGTGAAAGAGGAACTCATCATGAAAAAATTACTTGTGCTTGGTTTAATGCTCTGTTTCATTATGCTTGCCGCTTGTGGTCAACAGGAAACAAAGAATACAACAACTCAAAATGATCATGGAACACCGAAAATTGCTTCCTTGTCTATCCATTTAACCAATGACTTATTAGCACTCGGTATCAAGCCGGCAGGCTCTGTTGTAGGAGGGGACTTAAAAGATTTCCTTCCACATGCGAAAAAGCAGCTGAGTGGTACGAAGAAGCTGGGCATCGCAGCCGATCCCGATATGGAGTCACTGCTTGCATTACAACCAGATGTCATTTATGTCGATGAAGAACTAGCTGGACAAGACTTATCGAAATATAAGAAAATCGCCAAAACGGAAGTGTTTAATTTAAATGACGGCACTTGGCGTGATCATTTGAAAAAAATCGGCAAGCTCGTCAATAAAGAAAAAGAAGCCGATCAATATATTCAGGATTACAATCAAGAAGCAAAAGAAGTCAAATCGCTCATCAAACAAAAGATTGGAAACGGGAAAGTAATGGCGATCCGTGTGACGGCAAAGGAGCTTCGAGTATTTAGCATGAAGCGCCCAATGGGTCCTATTTTATACGAGGATTTAGGTCTGACACCTGTCGATGGTGTGAAGAAACTGGACAGCAAGCGGCCATTTGAAGTGATTTCTCAAGAGGTTCTTCCTGACTATGATGCAGATGCTATCTTTGTCGTCGTGAATCGTGATGATAAAGCGCAGCAGGCATTCAAGCAATTAGAAAAGACTCCGATTTGGAAGGGTCTAAAAGCCGTGAAGAAAAATCAAGTCTATCCGATTGCCGATCAGCCATGGCTCGATTACTCAGCACTAGGCAATAAAATGGCATTGGATGAAGCAAAAGAGATGTTTTCTACATCAAAATAAAATGAAATCAGGCATCATTCCTTTTATGGGAATGATGTCTCTTTTTTTGATCTGGTCTTCTATTCATTCGGTTTTTGCATACATATGAGAGAGAACGAGCAGTACCGCCCGTGAAGGGGAAGAAAGGGAGGGGATACAGTTGAAGGTTCAAAAAATTAGTGCAGGTACAATCGCAAGGCTTGTGCTGCTTTTGCTCGCGCTTGTCAACAGTGCTCTAACCGCTGCGGGAAAAAGCCCAATTCCTATTGATGAAGAAGGTATTCAGCAATTTATCACGTTAGCCTTTCTTGGGATTACATCACTATGGGCCTATTGGAAAAACAATGATATAACGAAAAAAGCACGAACAAAAAAAGAAGAATAAGAGAAAAAAGAGCCTTTTCATGATAAAAGGCTCTTTTTCAGCGAAGCGTCAAACGCCTCTCCCCGCAATTTGACTCTTCCTGAAAGGCTTACGCCCGTCGTTCTCCCATGTTGGCGAGGAATGCTTTTACTTCCTCAATGCTTAAGCCGATAGCTTTCGCCTCACTCATCAGACGCTTCCACTCTGATATATTCGAATCAGTCAGCTTTCTATGAGTGACATGTAACGTCTTTTCTTCCTGCTCCTTTCGGTACGTTTGGAGCAGCTGATAGAGTTCTTCTTTCGGCATGCCGGATTGGACGGCATTGACGATATGCTCCCGCCATTCGTGTTCACCACCCTCAGAGTAATGAAACATCATCGTCTCTGCATCAAACAGCTCTTGTAAATCAATTTCTAGTGAAGAGGATACCTTTTTTAAAAACTGGACAGATGGATTTCTGTGGACACCACGCTCAATTTTACTCAAATACGACTTAGAGACATGGGCATCTTCAGCCAGCTGCTGAATGGAGTATCCTTTCCTCTTTCGGTAAATGCGTATCACCTTTCCTATCATTCTTATCAATGATCTCCCTTCTCCCTGGCGAATCGTACTGCGACCTTTTCGTTCATTATAAGAAATAAATTGTTCTTTATAAAATTCAAAAACGTAAGAAACAGGAAGTAAACAAAAGAAAACGAACGATTTCGTTCTTTAAAAAGAACTATAAGACCTATTATGACATTTTTCTTTGCGGGTATTATCTTTTATAATCCAATCATTAACAAAAAGAAACCATATATAACCTTTTTATAATGAAATCGGGAGGTATCTATGAATGAGAATATAGGTTTTAAGCAGCTGTTTTCTGTCATTAAAGAGAAAATGGCCCTTCTGATCCTGATTGTCCTGATCGTAACGGGCACTTCAGCCTACTATCAGTTCTATGTCTCGACTCCTGTATATCAGGCAACCACTCAAATTCTTGTTCATAAACGCAGCAATGACGCACAAGCAAACTTAAACGATATTCAGATGAACCTTCAATATACACGTACCTTTCAAGTTTTATTAAAAAGTCCGATCGTCATTGAAAAAGTAAAAGAAACACTCAACCTCACAGAATCAGCTGAAGGATTAAAACACAAAATTGCCACAAGTACAGAAAATGAGTCTGAGGTCATCAATATTTCTGTACAAGATGAGGATCGCGCAAAGGCAGTCGCCATTGCGAATACCGCAACAGAGGTGCTGCAAGAAGAAATCAAAAAAACCATGAATATGGATCGCATTAATGTTTTGTCTGAAGCCAAGCTGTCCAATACGATTCTCATGAATTCAAGAAAATTCGTTCATATCGTTCTGGCACTAGGTGCCTCTTTATTAGGGGGGATGACACTCATTTTCTTAATGAATTTACTCGATGATACTGTAAAACGAACACATCAAATAAGAGAAGAGATCGGATTGCCGTCGCTCGGAAGTGTCTATCAGATGCAGGCAGACAGGAGGGCAAAAAAAGACAAGCAGTCCGTCATAACGGGAGGACAGAACATTGATCTTTAAGAGGAAGAAAAGAGAAAAGAGAGATTTATCCTGTATTTCTGTATTAAATCCTCACTCTGTCATTGCAGAACAATTCCGTACAATCCGAACTAACATCGAATTCACATCAATCCAAACAAGGCTGAAATCCATATTGGTGACATCCTCCTTGCCGAAGGAAGGGAAATCATTTACGGCTGCAAACCTAGCAGCTGTTTTTGCACAGCAGAAAAAGCGGGTGCTGCTGATGGATGCTGATTTGCGAAAGCCGGCTGTTCATGAATATTTTGACCTGAGTCATCACACGGGTTTGACCAATGTACTATTAAATAATTGCAGCTTGGAGGAAGCTATTTTGCCTACACCCATTGAGCATTTAGAGCTGCTTCCGAGCGGAACCATTCCGCCGAATCCAGCTGAGCTGCTCTCCTCTTCTGTCATGAAGCAGCTGTTTTATGAAATTGAACAGCAATATGACATGGTGATTGTTGATTCCGCACCGCTTCTGCCAGTGGCCGATGCAAAGATCCTGGCGAACCGGACCGATGGGAGCATTCTTGTTGTCTTAAGCGGCAAAACAAAGATAGCGGCTGTGAAGAAATCAAAAGAAGTGTTAGAAGGAACAACAGGTAAACTGCTTGGGGCTATGCTAAATGGCAAGAAAGAGAAAAAGGGAAGGCTGTATATGTATTAACAAGATTGATAGGTGATGTCTCCTAATCTTTAACAATGGAGGCACTCGATCCTGCTGTGGGCATGACAAATGCCTTAGATGCTCGTCATCAATAGTGGGGTGTGAGGACGGGTTTGATGCCCATTTTACGTAAGAATAGTGATGTTGAAAAAGGGGGAGGAGCGTTGACTTACGCCCAAAGATTATCAATCATCGTGGCACTAGATTCATATCTCATCTTAGTTGCTGTCTTTTTTGGCTTTCAATTTGTCCAAGAAGCGGCGTTAACTGTTTATACATTTGAAATGCTCGTCATTTCTTCGCTCAGTCTGCTCATTGGGCACCATTTGTTTTCGTATATTTTTCACGTGTACAAGCAAGTATGGGCTTATACAGGGGTAAGAGAGCTATTTTCTTTAATGAAGACCTTTGTGTGTTCTTTTTTATTTTCAATGGCAATGCTGTACCTTTTCGTGCAGACATGGCCCTTTCGGTTTTTGTTCATTGTGTGGCTTTTCCACGTATTATTCATCGGCGCATCTCGAATGGCATCCCGGCTATTTCATGATGGTGCAAAGCGGCTGCAGGTAGAAAAGGAGCGGGCCTTAATCATTGGCGCCGGATCAGCCGGGACCATCATCGTTCGTCAGCTTCAGCAATCGAGTGATGTACATATTGAACCAGTCGCCTTCATAGATGATGACAAGACGAAGCATAAGCTTGAAATCATGGGACTGCCTGTTCTAGGGGGAAAAGAACAGATTCAAACAGCTGTTGTGATGATGGATATTCAAAAGATCATCATCGCCATTCCGTCCAAAAGCAGCCATACCTTAAAAGGGCTGTATAAGGAATGCGTAGCGACTGGGGTCAAAACGCAGATCATGCCAGAGATGGAGCAGATTTTAAAAGGAACTCATGCGCTGAATCAATTACGGGATGTACAGCCAGAGGATTTACTCGGAAGAGAACCGATTCAATTAGATTCAAGCCGTCTATCTGTCCATTTAAAGGGGAAAACGATTATGGTCACAGGGGCAGGCGGATCGATTGGGTCAGAAATCTGTCGTCAAATTTGTGTGTTTGCTCCTCAAGCGATTGTGCTTGTGGGACACGGGGAATTTAGCATTCATTCTATTTTACTAGAGCTGAAAGAAATTTATGGGGACACCATCAGTCTCTATCCACAAATTGCAGATATCCAAGATAAACAGAAAATGAGTGAAATCGTTGGTCAGTTTCAGCCGGATATGATTTATCATGCCGCGGCACATAAGCATGTCCCGCTCATGGAGATCAGTCCAAAAGAAGCAGTGAAAAACAATATTATCGGGACAAAAAATGTCGCAGAAGCTGCACATGAGCACGGCATTGAAACATTCGTCCTCATTTCCTCTGACAAAGCGGTCAATCCTGCCAATGTGATGGGCGCCACAAAGCGGTTTGCTGAAATGCTGATCATGCAAATGGGGGCAGGCAGTGAAACAAAATTTGTAGCGGTTCGGTTTGGAAATGTACTCGGAAGCAGGGGAAGCGTCATTCCAATTTTTAAGAAACAGATCGAACAAGGCGGGCCGGTCACGGTCACGCACCCAGCGATGACAAGGTATTTTATGACCATTCCAGAAGCATCAAGGCTTGTCATTCAGGCGGGTGCATTGGCAGAAGGAAGACAGATTTTTGTATTAGATATGGGGGAGCCAGTGAAAATTGTTGACCTCGCAGAAAACCTCATTCACCTCTCAGGCTATACCACAGACCAGATTCCGATCACGTTCACAGGCATTCGTCCTGGGGAGAAAATGTATGAAGAATTACTCAACCAGCATGAAAAAGCACAGGAACAAATTTTCCCGAAAATTCATATCGGCCATGCGCTGGATGGTGATCCATATGTGCTGAACCGCTTTATCCATGAATTTGACATGATGAGTGAAGAGCAAATGAGAGAAGCATTGTTTGCTGCCATCGAATCGCATGATTTGTTGTCTGAACAGATGACCAGAGAGGAGGAAGCGCTTGCCAATGAAGAAAAAAGTCTTGTTTTGCGCAACGGTTGACTATCATTTTAAGGCATTTCACCTTCCATATTTCCGGTGGTTTCAGGAACAAGGATGGGAAGTGCATACAGCAGCAAATGGTCAGCTGGAGCTGCCCTATGTGGATCAAGCGCACTCAATTCCGATTCAGCGCTCCCCTTTTCATGTGCACAACCGGTTTGCGTATGTGGAGTTGAAGAAGCTGTTAGCGAAAGAGCACTACGACTTCATCCATTGTCACACACCAATGGGAAGTGTCATTGGCAGACTTGCAGCCAAAAGCACGCGCAAAAAAGGGACGAAGGTTCTTTACACAGCACATGGCTTTCACTTTTGGCAGGGGGCGCCGCTTCAAAACTGGCTGCTCTATTATCCAATTGAGCGATGGCTCGCCCGCCATACAGACGCTCTGATCACCATTAATGGAGAGGATTTTAAAAGAGCAGATCGTCTATCAAAAGAGCGTTCATCTGTCTATTATGTTCCGGGTATGGGTGTGGATATGAAACGATTTGCACCAGTTAATCAAAAAGAGAAGCAGCGTCTTCGTGCAGTCTATGGCTTTTCTTCGGAAGATTTTATTGTGCTGTGTGCTGGCGAATTAAATGCGAATAAAAACCAAGGGATGCTCATCAAAGCATGTGCCCAGCTATATAGGAAAATATCAAATGTGAAGATCGTGTTTGCCGGGGAAGGCACAATGAGGCCGATGTATGAAAAGCTGGTTTGCGGGCTCCATCTTGAAAAGCATGTCCACTTTGCTGGTTTTTGCAAACAAATTGAGGAATGGATGCATATGAGTGATGTATGTGTGTCGACTAGTCTGAGAGAAGGCCTCGGCATGAATCTGCTTGAAGCGATGTCTGCGGAAAAACCAGTCATTGCAACAGAGAATAGAGGGCACTGTGAGCTTATCAGACATGGCGTGAATGGTTTTTTAGTCAAACCGCATGATGTAAATGGCTTGGCTGAATATTTGCACCAGCTCTATCACAAAAGGGATCAGCTGCCCCTCATGGGAAAAGCGGGACGCTCCTTAGCGCATGCATTTGCACAGGAGCAGGCGGTGAGTGCTATGGAAGAAATTTATACAACCTATATGGATCAAGCAGAGAAGGTGATGTGAGCATGCGTAAGCCAAAGGTGTCTATCATCATGGGCGTCTACAATTGCCAAGACACAGTAGAAGAAAGTATTGAATCCATTCTTCATCAAACATATGACAATTGGGAGCTCATCATATGTGATGACGCATCAACAGACGACACCTATGAAAAAGTGCTGTCTTATACAAAACGAGACCCTGAAAGAATTCGCCTTATCCGCAATGAGCATAATCAAAGGCTTGCTGCCAGTCTGAATCGCTGTCTAGCTGAAGCAAGGGGAGACTTGATTGCACGGCAGGATGGCGACGATGTATCAGTATCAGTTCGTTTAGAAAAACAGGTTCATTTCCTAGAAACACATCCTGAATATGATGTGGTGGGTACGGCGATGACGGTGTTTGATGAATCGGGTACAAAAGGTGTACGTGCACTTATTTCAGAGCCTGATCGGAAGGTGCTGGCAAAAGGGACTCCTTTTTGTCATGGAACCATTATGATGAGGGATGCTGCATACAAGGCTTTACATGGGTATCGCTCTGTGAAAACAACAAGGCGGATGGAAGATATCGATCTGTGGATCCGTTTTTTTGCTGCGGGGAGAAAAGGCTTTAATTTACAAGAGCCGTTATACCTTGTGAGAGAGGATGAAGCGGCCTTTAAGCGCCGTAAGTTTCAATATTCGATAGATAATGCCTGGCTCGTTTTAAAAGCATGCTGGTTATTAAAATTGTCGCCGGTTCATTATCTGTTTGCAATAAAGCCGGTGGTTCGCGCCTGTTTATCACCGAAGATCATGAAATTTTATCACCAGCGGAAGCTGGAGGCGTCTTTGTTGAAAAGGAGGACGATTCGGGATGAGTGAGCCAAAGCGTGTACTCCATATTGTGGGCGGGATGAACCGCGGCGGGGCTGAAACGATGATCATGAACATCTATCGTGCACTCGATAGAAATGTCCTTCAATTTGACTTCATTACCCACCGAAAGGATGTCTGTGATTATGATGAGGAAATTCAGAGGCTCGGGGGACGTATCTTCTACGTCCCAAGTATTGGGGCATCCTCTCCTTTGGCATTTGTGAAAACATTGACAAAGACAATCAAACGAACAGGACCGTATCAGGCAGTGCATGCCCATACGGATTTTCAAACAGGCTTCTCCGCACTTGCTGCGAAACTGGCGGGTGTGAAGGTGCGTATTTGTCATTCTCATAATACAGCTTGGAAACAGTCGCCAAACTGGGTTGACCATATAATGCTCAAAGGGTTTCGCCAGCTGATCTTTGCATTTTCTACACAGCTTGTTGCATGCGGTGAGGATGCCGGTTCCTTTTTATTTGGGCAGAAAAAAATGAAGAATGGACAAGTTGAGGTGCTGCCGAATGGGATTGATTTATCCCTTTTCTTTCAGCCTGATCCAGACGAAAAGGTGAAGATCAAAAAGCAGCTGGGTCTTCACGAAAAGAGCATGATTATTGGTCATATTGGCCGGTTTCATGAGCAAAAAAATCACGTTTTTTTTATGGAACTGGCACAGACCTTAAAGAAGCAGGGGGTCTCATTTCAACTTGTCCTTGTAGGGGATGGACCGCTGAGGCAGGTGGTTGAATCATATGCGGAGAAGGCAGGCTTGTTAGACGACATTGTCTTTACAGGCGTCGTATCAGACGTTCCGCAGTATATGAAAGCATTTGATGTATTTGTGATGCCATCTTTGTTTGAAGGACTTCCGCTTGTATTAGTGGAAGCACAGGCATCTGGATTGCCTTGTGTGATTTCAGATCATATTACAGAGGAAGTGGATTTAGGCTGCGGTCTTGTGAAAAGAATGTCGCTGCGGGATTCTGCGCATGAATGGATGAAGGCGGTGCTTGAAGAATATCATGCAGAGCCTCCTCTTCAAGAGACCATTACGTCCCAGCTTGAACAAAGAGGATTTGATGTCAAACAGAACATCACACGTGTGATGAATGGATATGGACTGTAAGGAAGGAATGGCAGATGGCGGTTTATTTGGTGAACATGATTTTGGTCTATTTATGGTCGAGCTTTGCCGCATTTTACGGCAGGCGTGATGATACCATTCAAAGCGGATGGCGGCCTAACAAGATTCTGGTGTTATTTCCGTTTTTGTTTCTTTGTATTGTCGCTGGTATTCGGTACAAAGTAGGAACCGATTTTGTCACATATGGACAGATGTATGAGTTCTCCGTCAATTATGAAAAGCCTTGGCATATATTCGGATTTGGTGTGGACAAGGCGGCCACTGACCCAGGATTTACGTTTATTTTATGGATGCTCAATCAACTGTCCCGTGATCCGCAAATCATGTATATCTCGGTTGGGGCGATCACCTATTTTTTTATCATCAAGACGCTCATTCAATATGGCCGTCCCTTTGAGCTGAGTATGCTGCTTTTTCTCGGCACTTTTCATTATTACGCTTCGTTTAATGGCATGCGTCAGTATATGGTGGCTGCGGTTCTTTTTTATGCCATCCGTCTTGTGATCAATGGTCAGTGGAAATTGTATTTTCCGCTTGTCCTCGTATGTTCATTGTTTCATTCATCGGCTCTCATCATGATTCCTGTGTATTTTATCGTGAGAACAAAAGCATGGTCTTGGATGATGCTGGTCTTATGCATGATTTTCTTAGGGTTAACTGCTCTTTATGACCGCTTTGTTTCCGTGTTTGTCGTGATGCTGCAAGGCAGTTCATATGGGCATTACGAGGAATGGCTCACAACGAATACGAATGGAATGAATGTGACAAAAATTGGTGTGTTGGTTTTGCCGCTTTTGCTTGCTTTCCTTTATCGAAAACGACTTCGTGAGCTGACGCCTGAGAGTGATTACGTTGTGAATTTTTGTTTGCTCGGTTTCTTGTTTGGCATCCTTGCTACAAAGGATGTCATTTATGCAAGATTTCATATCTATTTTGGCTTGTATCAGCTTATTTTACTGCCATATTTCACACGTATTTTTGATCAGCGGTCTAATGTCTTTATCTATGTAGGGATTGCTGTTTGCTATATTCTGTACAGCATCATGCTGATGCCGTTCGATTCATCTGTGTTACCGTACAGGACGATATTTACAAAGTAGATTTGGAGAAAGGTGGGGCATGTTGTAATGCCAGCTATCAGTCTATTGGTCGCAGTCTACAATACGAGTCAATATGTGGAGCAATGCCTTCAATCAATTGCAGATCAAAGTTTTTCAGATATAGAGGTCATTCTCGTGAATGATGGATCGACGGATCACAGCGGAGAATATCTTGAAGCGTTTGCTGCGCAAGATCAGCGCTTTCGGGTCATTCATCAAACCAATCAAGGGTTAGGCGCTGTGAGGAACCGGGGCATCGAAGAAGCAAAAGGGACGTATATCGCCTTTATTGATTCAGATGATATTCTCGCGCCTCATTACTGTGAAGCCTTGTATGAAAAAGCTGAAATGACCGGCGCAGATCTTGTTGTCAGTGAGTACTGGATTCAATTTGAACAGTCAAAGCGAACCATACCAACGACGCTGTTAGCCGAGCGATCAGCCGAAAAGACGAGTTTAATTGAAGCGTTATTGCACGGAGACATTACGGGGTTCTCATGGAATAAGCTGTATCGGCGTGCCTTTATCGAAGAACATCACATTCGATTTCCGCTGCGGGGAGAACTTGAGAACATAGAAGATCAATATGTGACGCTGCGCTGTTTTTCTTTATCACGCAGCATCGCCTTTGTTCATGAACCTCTTTATTACTACAGGGTTCATCTGTCATCTATTGTGCAGCGATATCAGAAGCAGTATTTTCATCATGGACTGACCTTTTATCATGCGCAGCGCTTGTTTTTGAAAGAATATGATGACATCTCTCTGTATGAGAAGGCACTTGATTTTTTTATTGTCAATCATACTCTTCATTGTATGCTCAACGAATGGAAGAGCCAAAATGCCCTCTCTATTCGGGAAAAGCTTGATCACATGCGGGAAATGGTGACACACGAGGCCTTTCTGCATGCCGTCAAACAAGTGGAACCATCGAAGCTCACCGCTCGAAAGCGAATGATTTTATTCCTTGCTAAGTGCCGGCTGGTTTATCCGCTTTCTGCCGCCGCTTCAAGCTATCAAAAATGGATCGAATATCAAACAAGGAAATAGGGGTGATGAGATTGACATTGCAGCAATTGAAGGCGCACGCCGCAGAGTGGCTGCTTTTAAAGGTTAAATATCCGCTTGAGTATCGACTGAGCCGCCAAAGCCTGCCAGAGCTGAGTCATCAGAAGAAAATCATTCTCACGCTGCTGCCAGGGCATGATAATTTAGGGGATCATGCGATTGCCTATGCGAGTTATTGTTTTTTAAAAGAGCACTTTCCCGCCTACGACATCATGGAAGTGGACATGAAAGAGATCTATCGCCTCGCCCGTCCGTTAAAGCGTATGCGGCACCCAGAAGACATCGTCTGTATCATCGGTGGGGGCAATATGGGGGACTTATACCGTTATGAAGAATGGACGAGACAATTTATCATGAAGACCTTCAAGTCCTATCCGGTGATTCAACTGCCGGCCACTGCCCATTTTACAGAAACAAAGAGAGGAAAAAGAGAGGAACGCCGCGCCATTCAGACATACAAACATCATCCAAGGCTGCTTCTCATGGCAAGAGATCAAACAACCTATACTTGGATGAAGCAGCACTTCCCTGATCAAGATGTGTGGAAACAGCCTGATATGGTGCTGACATTAGACGAAGCATCAAAGGAACAAAAACGTGAAGGGGTTCTGCTTTGTCTGCGTGAGGATAAGGAAGCCTATCTCACCAAGGAGAGGCGGCAGCAGCTGCAGCAGCATATTCAAGACACGTATGATCAAGTCGGTTTCATCACAACGACAATTGGCAAACGAGTTGATCGAACGACTCGCTTAGATGAATTATCTGCCTTATGGACAGAGTTAAGAAAGGCGCAGGTCGTCGTGACAGACCGGCTTCATGGCATGATCTTTTGTGCGATTACGCATACACCATGTGTTGTCCTCAGGTCGTTTGATCATAAGGTGATGGAAGGGTATGAATGGGTGGCTCATCTTCCGTTTTTGACGCTATTAAAAGAACCGAATGAGGCGGCTGTGAAAGAGGCGATTCATCAGCTGATGAAAACGAGCGGACAAAAGGGAGAGGAAGCTGGATGAAAGCTTTTAAACGCTGCGTGAAAACAAAATGAATCGAGCGTTTCTTTACAATGCCAGTGCAAACTTCATGACGTTTGTCTTGATGATGCTTATGTCTGTTTGTTTAACACCGTACATCGTTCATACACTTGGAGTGGAAGCATTCGGCTTAATTCATCTGACGCAAAATATGATCAACTATTTATCGGTTATTACGGCTTCATTAAGTGCTGTTGTGGTGCGCTTTTTTTCTGTGGCGGCTCATAAAGGAGAAATGGAGAAGGCGCAGCGCTATCTCTCATCTTATTTCGTTAGTTCCATTTTTTTATCGATCAGTCTTTTTCTGTTTTGTCTGTTCATGTCCCGTCAGCTGGTAGAGTGGCTTCATGTGCCTGTTCATCTCGCAAAAGACACACAGACCGCTTTTATATTAGGGGGTCTTTTATTTATGCTCAATTTTGTCATGTCCGGCATTGGGGCTGCGCCGTTTTATGCGAATAAGTTATATGTATCAAGTGTTGGTCAGGCCATTCAGATGTTTTTGAGGGCATTTATGATTATGATGCTGTTTACATGGACGGCACCAGCCATCTGGCATATTCCGCTTGCGGCCGTCATAGGAAGCTTGGCGGCTATGGGAATCGGTATCTATTATTTTAAAAAACTCATTCCTTGGTTTTCGTTTAAGTGGCGGCACGTCTCATTATCTTCTAGTCTCACACTTGTTCGATCAGGGGTCTGGCATTCTTTTGAGCAAATGGGGATTTTGTTGTTTTTACAAATTGACTTATTGATGACCAACCTGCTCATTGGAGCGGAAGCGACGGGACAGTATGCGGCGATTTTACAATTCCCATTATTATTACGCACACTCGCAGGGACACTGGCGGTTGTATTTGCCCCAACGATCACGAAATTTTACTCGAATCAAGATGAAGAAGGTCTCATCCAATATGCAGCCAGTGCCATTAAATGGAGCGGTTTATTTGTCGCGTTCCCAGCCGCTCTACTAGGAGGGCTCGCCGGTCCGCTCATGCTTTTATGGCTTGGACCTGCCTTTGAAGAGCTGAAATGGCTTCTCATGATTCATGCAGCTTATTTATGTTTGACCTTGATGTTTTTACCGCTGACATATGTGCCGACCGCTTTTAATCGATTGAAAGTTCCAGCGGTGGTCACGCTCATATTAGGAGTATCCAATGTGCTTTTTGCCTATGGATTGACTCATATGCTTCAGCTTGGCTTATATGGCATTGCCTCAGCAGGAGCGATAGTTTTATTGATGAAAAATATCGTGTTTCTGCCATTTTATACGGCCCGCATCACGAATCAGAAACGCACCATCTTTTACAAACATACATTGGTTCCACTTGCAGGAGCACTCATGATTTGGGGCGTCTGTGCAGGGATTCAGGCGTTTTATGACGTGAACTCATGGTTGGAGCTGTTTTGTATTGGTGGTCTTTGTTTCATTATCTATATGGGCTACTTGTATCAATTTGCAGGAACAAAACGAGAGCGGCAGCAGCTGGTGCATAAGGTAAAACAAGCTGTTTCCCGCTAGTGAGATAAGGAGATTTAATGATGAAAAGAATGTTAGATGTGATGGTGGCATTGACGCTGCTCATCGCAGGCAGTCTTCTTTTTCTTCTGATTTATGGGCTGATTCGGTGGAAAATTGGGACGCCTGTGTTGTTTCGGCAGAAGCGGCCTGGTCTGTATGGCCGGCCATTTATGCTATATAAATTTCGGACGATGACCGATGAACGCGACGAGCACGGGGGGCTCCTGCCAGATCATCTTCGATTAACAAAAACCGGCGCCTTGATTCGCAAGCTCAGTCTTGATGAATTGCCGCAATTAGTCAATGTCCTAAAAGGAGAGCTCAGTCTCGTTGGACCAAGGCCTCTTCTGATGGAGTATCTGCCGATGTATACAGAGGAGCAAGCAAGGCGCCATCTTGTAAAGCCTGGCATTACTGGATGGGCACAGGTGAATGGAAGGAACACGATCTCCTGGGAGGAGAAATTCACCTATGACCTCTGGTATGTCGAGCATCAATCATTTTGGCTTGATATGAAAATTTTATGGATGACCTTGCTGAAAGTCATCAAAACAGAGGGGGTGCAGCAGCCGCATCATGCCACAGCTGAAAAATTCAAAGGAACCGATATGTAAAGAGCAACCCATAGGTTTAATTGGGGCTGGCGGGCATAGCAAAGTCATTCAGGAAATGATTGTTGCACATCCCGATTACTCATTATGTGCCGTATTAGATGATCAATTTGAAGAGGAGGCCACTCAAAGCGGCATCTTGTATGGACCGATCTCCATGAGTCAACAGCTGAGAGAGACAATGCCTCATATGAAATGGCTGATTGCTATTGGGCAAAATGAGATGAGACAGCTAGTAAAGGAACGCCTCTCATTTGAAAACAAGGCGTTTGCCACACTCATCCATCCAGAGGCGGTCATAAGTCCATCAGCGGTGATTGGAGGGGGAACTGTCGTGATGGCAAGAGCAGTGGTTCAAGCAGATGCAGCAATCGGTGAACATGCGATTATCAACACAGGATCTATCGTAGAGCATGACTGTATACTCGAATCGTTTGTGCACCTATCACCAGGAGCAGTGTTAACTGGCTGTGTGTCTGTACGAATGGGTACCCATATTGGGGCAGGTGCTGTTGTGATACCCGGGATATCGATCGGAAGCTGGACAATCATTGGCGCAGGAGCCGCAGTAACAAAAGATATACACGATCAGAAAGTCGCTGTAGGCATTCCTGCAATAGAAATCAAAGATCGGAGAGAAGGTGGGAAATGATGCAAGAAAGGAAACGAATTTACTTATCACCACCGCATATGAGCGGAAAAGAGTATCTGAAAATAGAGGAAGCTTTCAAGAGTAACTGGATTGCACCGCTTGGACCTCTTGTGAATGAATTTGAGCAGGCAGTCGCACGCTATGCAGGAGTGAATGCAGGAGCGGCTTTATCTTCTGGAACAGCAGCAATTCACCTTGCATTAAAGCTTATTGGCGTTCAAAAAGGTGACATTGTCTTTTGTTCCACCCTCACATTTGTTGCAACTGCAAATCCGATTTTATACGAACAAGCCACACCCGTTTTTATTGATTCTGAAAGAGATACATGGAATATGTGCCCGCTTGCTTTAGAGAAAGCCTTTGTGGAATCAAAACGACTTGGAAAAAGACCCCGTGCTGTTATTGTCGTGCATTTATATGGACAAAGCGCAAAAATGGACGAGATTCTGGCGTTGTGTGAAGCATATGATGTACCAGTCATTGAGGATGCGGCTGAATCGTTAGGTGCTCTATATAAAGGGAAAAAAAGCGGCTCAATGGGCAGGTTCGGTGTCTATTCGTTTAATGGAAATAAAATCATTACAACATCAGGTGGCGGTATGCTTGTGAGTGATGATGAAGCTGCGATCGAACGCTGCCGCTTTCTCGCTTCACAGGCTAGAGAACGCGCCATGCATTATGAGCATCAAGAGATAGGATACAACTATCGCATGAGCAACCTGCTAGCAGGCGTCGGGATTGCTCAGATGGAAATATTGGACGAGCGTGTTGAACAGAAGCGACGCATTTTCAAGCGTTATCAGGATGCTTTATCTAAGGTAGAGGGCCTGTATTTCATGCCAGAATATCAAGGCACCAAGTCCAACCGCTGGCTGACGACATTGACTATTGATCGTGATAAGAGAACGTCTCCAGTGGACATCATTGCTGCACTAGAAAAAGAACAGATCGAAGCAAGGCGTGTATGGAAGCCGCTGCACCAGCAGCCGCTCTTTCGTGATTGTCCTTTTTATTCAGCAGCGAAAGGCACTCCCGTATCTGAGTTGTTATTTGAAACAGGGCTTTGTCTCCCCTCTGGAACAAGTATGACAGAAGCTGAACAGGATCGTATCATTGACACACTTCGTAATGCCCTGCGAGAAAAAACATTCACCTCTTCACAGGCTGCTCATTCGTAAGCAGCCTGTCTCTCTTTCTATCAAATTCATCAATTAATGGAATAAATAGGTATATGTATTGTCAATTCGTTTTAAATATGATATTGACAAAGGGGTCCTTCCTCCTTAAAATGAAAATGATTATCAGCGTCAATTAGGAGGAACATCTTATGTCTATTTGGAGTAAATTTTTTCCGAAAATTAAAATAAATACAGTATTACCTTTCCTGCTAATCTTTTTATTAGTAGGCTGCTCTCAAGCAAACAATGGAGCAGAAGGAAACAAGGATCATCCTGACATGATCACGATGGCTTGGCCGAGAGATATTGGCGAAATGAATCCGCACGTATACAACCCATCGCAATTGTTTGCACAATCAATGATTTATGAGCCATTGGTCAGCTATCAAAAGAATGGAAAGCTAAAACCTGAATTAGCGAAATCATGGGATGTTTCAAAGGATGGCAAGGTGTATACTTTTCATTTAAGAGACAATGTGACGTTCTCAGATGGATCTGAGTTTAATGCTAACATTGTGAAAAAGAACTTTGATTCCATCTTAAAAAACAAGGATATACATAGCTGGTTAGGTGTTATAAAAAAAATCAAAAAGACAGAAGCAGTAGACAAGAAAACGTTTAAACTCACATTAACAGAGCCATATTATCCAACTGTTCAAGAATTAGCAGTTGTCCGCCCGGTTCGTTTCTTAGGCGAAGCAGGCTTCCCTAAAAACGGAGATACGTCAAAAGGAATTGAAAAACCAGTGGGGACAGGCCCTTGGGTATTAAAAACATACCAAAAAGATGACTATGCCATTTTCGAACGAAATGATCATTATTGGGGAGAAAAACCAAAGGTTAAAGAAATTAAAGTCAAGGTGATCCCAGATGCGGAAACGAGAGTCATGGCATTTGAAAAAGGCGATGTAGATGTCCTTTACGGAGAAGGAACCATTAGCCTTGATGCCTACAAACAGCTAGAGGCGAGCGGCAAGTATGAAACAAAAATGTCAGAGCCTGTAGCAACGAGACAGCTTGTCATGAACACAAAAGTGGATCAGCTGTCAGATGAGAAAGTGCGTCATGCCCTTCAATATGCTATTAATAAGAAATCAATGGTAGAAGGTGTCACCTCTGGCTTAGAGGATGAAGCAGATCACATATTGCCGACCAACATGCCTTACACATCTGATATTAAGGTGAAGTCTTTCCAGTATGATGTAGACAAAGCGAAAGCATTGCTGGATGAAGCAGGCTGGACACTTCCAAAAGGAAAAACCGTTCGTGAAAAAGATGGAAAAGCGCTTGAATTTAGTATGATGTATGACTCAGCAGAATCGATTCAAAAAGCGATGGCTGAGACGCTTCAAGCAGAATGGGGAGCCATTGGCGTTGGCGTCAAACTTGAAGGTGTGGAGCTGGCAACACAGGTGCAGCGCTTTAAAGCCAACAAATTTGATATGAACTTCTTTAGCAACTACGGAGCGCCTTATGATCCGCATACATTTATGAACGTCGTCTCATCAGATGGTTTTGGATTCAAAGAAGCCATCTCAGCCTATCCAAATAAGGACAAGCTGATCAAAGAAATGAGCGAAATTCCATCAACAACCAATGAAAACAAACGAAAAGCACTTTATTCGTCTGTGTTATCTTCATTACAGGATCAAGGGGCGATTGTGCCAATCTCTTATTTTAAAAAGACAGCCGTTTATCAAAAAAATGTGAAGGACTTTGAGTTCCCAGCAAATCGCGATGAACATCCATTCACAGGCATTAAGCTGAAGTAATAGAAGGAAGGTAAGGAAATGGGCCGCTATATCGTCAAACGCATGCTATCAATCATCCCTGTATTTTTATTAGCCACACTTTTTACGACTGGTATGATTCACCTTTCACCAGTTGACCCGGCTGAGGCATATTTAGCAGCGGCTCATATCCAGCCTACGGATGAAATTTTAGCGCAAAAACGAAGTGAATTTGGTTTAGACCAACCGTTTTATATGCAGTATCTTCACACCATTGAAAAAGTCATTCACCTTGATTTTGGCCAGTCGTATATGTCGAACCAGCCTGTGCTCAATGAGGTGATCTATAGAATACCAGCGACGATTCAATTGGCGCTGACTAGTCTGCTGATAGCTATTTGTGTCAGCATTCCGCTCGGCTTTTTCAGCGGCATGAGGAAAAATGGCGTCGTTGATCATATGAGCCGGCTTATTTCTTTTTTAGGAGCATCTATCCCGACGTTTGTCTTGGGGTATTTGCTCATCTTCTTTTTTTCAGTGAAGCTCGATCTTTTACCAGTTGAAGGGGTCGGAACATGGGAGCATCTCATCCTGCCGTCGATCACACTGGCCGTCCCTTTAATTGCTACGTATACAAGGCTATTACGATCAAGTGTGAGTGAGGCGCTTCAAGAGCCTTTTGTTCAATATGCGAGAATCAGAGGATTAAAGGAACGGTCGATCATGTTCAAGCATGTATTGAGAATCGCGATATCGCCAATGCTGACAGGGCTTGGGGTGAATCTTGGCAAGCTGCTGACAGGAACCATTATCGTAGAGGCGGTTTTTTCATGGCCGGGGTTTGGGCGCTTCTTTATTGAAGCGATCTTTAACCGGGATCTGCCGGTCATTCAATTCTATGTCCTCATGGCAGCATGTATCTTTATCTTGAGCAGCTTGATTGTGGACTTGCTCCAGCTGATCATTGACCCCCGTATTTCCAGAAAGGAAGGCCGCCACCCATGATGACAAAAGGAAAATATCTCTTCTCTCATCAAAAGATGATCTCGATCTGTGTGGTGCTCCTTGGTCTATTGCTGATTGTGACAGTATGTGCACCGTGGATCGCTCCACATGATCCGGCGGCTGTCAATCTAGCGATGAAGCTAAAGGGGTCTTCGTGGGAGTATCCTCTTGGGACAGATCAATTAGGCCGATGCAATTTATCTCGAATTTTATATGGTGCACGTGTTTCACTAGGCTGTGCGTTATTAATCTTTCTCTCTTCTTTATTGATTGGGTTAATCGTTGGTTTGTTGTCAGGTTATAAAGGCGGCTGGATCGATCACGTCTTGATGAGAATCTGTGACGGGATCATGGCATTCCCGAACCTGGTGCTGATTCTTGGATTAGTCGGCATCTTCGGTCCTGGACTTTCTCAAGTAGTGCTTGCCTTGATGCTGGTACAATGGGTATACTATGCTCGCGTCTTTCGAGGAATGGTGCTGAGTTTAAAAGAACAGAACTTTATTGCTGCCGCAAAAATCAGCGGGACGTCCCACTGGAACATCATGAGAAAGCATATGATTCCAAATGTCCTGCCGCCGCTCGCGGTCATAGGTACACTCGAAATGGGCTGGGCGATTATGGACATTTCTGCGATGTCCTTTCTCGGATTAGGCGTTCAGCCTCCTATGCCTGAATGGGGAGCAATGATCCATGAAGGGAAGTCGTACATTCAAACGAATCCTCAGTTGATGCTGTACCCAGGTCTTGTGATTATGGCTGTCGTGGTCCTCTTTAATTTACTAGGAGAGGCCCTCTCAGAGAAATATGGTATCAAACGCCGTGTGTAAAGGAATGATCGATGTGCAAGAGTCCATTTTACAAATAGAGAACCTGCATGTGCAGACGAAAACGCCTCATGGGACAACCTCTCTTATTCAGGACGTATCGTTTGAAGTAGGGCGTGGTCAAATCGTTGGATTAATAGGTGAGAGCGGCTGCGGGAAAACGGTGACAAGTATGTCGATCTTACATATGCTTGACCGGAAAACAACGGAAGTCACTGGCAGCATCACATTACAAGGACGAGAATTGATCGGTATGAGTGAAAAGGATATGCGCTCTATTCGGGGCAAAGACATCTCATATATTATGCAAAATCCAATGAACAGCTTTACACCAGTATGGTCGATCGGTCATCAGCTGATTGAAACCATCCGCCGGCATACCGCTGTCAGTAAAAGGCAGGCACAAGCGAAGGCAATGGATGCGTTAGCGCAGATGAATCTGCCGCAGCCAGATAAGCTGTTAAACAAGTATCCCTTTGAACTAAGCGGCGGTATGCTGCAGCGTGTCATGATTGCCATGGCTGCCTGCATGCACCCGCCTCTTCTCATAGCAGATGAACCAACAACTGCTTTAGATGTACACACGCAGAAGCTGGTGCTTGAGCACCTAAACCAAATTCGTCATGAGTATGGAACTGCCATTTTGCTCATTACTCACGATCTTGGCGTCATTGCAGAAATGGCAGATCAGGTTGTCGTCATGAGACAAGGAGAAATGGTTGAAAAGGCAGAAGTGCTTGAGCTTTTTGAAAACCCCAAGCATGATTATACAAAGAAACTATTAGCAGCTCGTCCATCCATCCCAGCTGTTTGCCCGATTTGAGGTGAGAAGGCCCTTGAATTTATTAGAAGTGAAAGCAGTTAGTCATTCATACAACAGCCGGTCTTTTCTGATGAGAAAAAAAGGCGCAGACCAAGTCTTAAGCGGCGTCAATTTAATCATTGAAGAAGGCACATGCCTCGGATTGCTGGGGCAAAGCGGCGCAGGGAAAAGTACACTAGGCCGCATCATACTTGGTCTAGAGAAACCAAGAGCCGGTCAGGTCCTTTTTGAAGGGCAGGATATATATTGTGCAGATCAGCGAACACGCAAACATTATCGCCGGCATGTGCAAGCGGTGTTTCAAGATTCATATTCGGCGGTGAATCCAAGGTGGACAGTCGAACAAATTTTATCCGAGCCGCTTGAAAACTATGAAGCTATGAGCCGACAAGAACGCAAAAACGTGTTGATTCACTGGCTGGAAAGAGTCGGGCTCAGTGAAAAGGACTTGTCTAAATATCCGCATCAATTCAGCGGCGGCCAGCTGCAAAGGATCAACATCGCAAGAGCCTTATTGCTGCAGCCAAAGCTCGTCGTACTGGATGAATCCGTCAGCAGCTTAGACATGGTTACACAGGCTGTCATTTTAGATTTATTAGTAGAATTAAAGAAGGAACTGGGTGTCGCTTACTTATTTATTACACATGATATGACGGCAGCCTATCATGTAAGTGATCAATTGGCGATATTGGATCAAGGTGAACTTGTTGCTCAATTTCAATCAAAGGATGATTTCTTTTCATCAGAAGAGACAGCGGTGCAGAAAATGAGAGATGCAATGCTCGCAGACCATCCTTTGTCCCGAACAATTGGCAGACCGGTTCGGTAAATCTTCATTTCATCAACGCCTCTTTTAGAAGAGGCTATTTTTCATGAAAGGCAGGTGGCATCGTGAACCATCGAGCGTATTTAGCTTTGGCCATTCCTTTAACCATCTCAACGATGACCACTCCATTACTTGGAGCTGTTGATACAGCAGTTGTCGGTCAGCTCGCCAATCCCGCTTATATTGGAGGCGTCGCGGTTGGCAGTCTCATTTTCAGTACACTATATTGGCTCTTTGGTTTTTTGCGGGTGAGTACATCTGCTTTTGCCGCCCAGGCAAACGGGGCGCAGAGTGAGGAGCAGGGCGTACTTGCTTTTCTAAGACCTTTTTTAATCGCCATCATTGTCGGCCTTTGTTTTATTGCCCTGCAATGGCCAATTATTCAATCTGCTTTTCTAGTGATTTCTCCCGCTGCGGATGTCCGGCAATTTGCAGCAGATTATTTTCATATTCGTATTTGGGGTGCCCCGTTTACCTTGATGAATTATGTGATATTAGGGTGGCTGATGGGAATGGCAAAAATGAAAGAAGCCCTCTCTTTACAAATCTTGATCAATGTCATGAATATGGTCCTTGCCCTTCTGCTTGTTCATGTGTTTTCGTTTGCAGTCAAAGGGGTGGCGGCTGCGACATTGATATCTGAATTAACCGCCTTTGTGCTAGGCGCATGGATCATCATGAAGCATTCAAAAAACGGGTTCCAGATGCCTTCTCTTAAGAAAATCATGGATACACAGGCAGTTCAGAAAATGTTTCATGTGAATAAAGATTTGTTTATTCGGACGATTTGTCTGCTAGTGGTGATTAACATGTTTACAGCAAAAGGTGCTTCTTTTGGAACAGAGATGCTGGCGGCCAATGCCATCTTATTTCAAATTCACTACATCATGGCTTATTTGTTCGATGGTTTTGCCAATGCATCCAGCATCCTTGTGGGCAGATCAGTTGGTGCAAATGACCGTACCCTTTATGAAAGAACTTTAACTCTTTCGAGACAGTGGGCACTTGTCATGGCATGCGTCATTGCGTCGGTTTATTTTCTCTTAAAAGAGCCGATCCTGAGCTTGTTTACAAATCTTCCCCGGCTTCTTGATGTGACATTAGGCTATGCAGACTGGCTCGTTCTCTATCCGTTTGCCGCTTGTTTCGGTTTGGTCATATACGGCGTATTTACAGGTGCGACAGAAATTGCCCCTGTCAGAAATTCGATGCTGTTTGCGATGATCTTGTTTATCGTTGTTCAAGCAGCGGTCACGCCTATTTGGCACAATCACGGATTATGGTTTGCCTTTATCATCTATACTGTCGGACGGTCTGGGTTTTTGATGATGTACAAATCAAGGCTGGATCAGCAGCTTTTCGCAAATGAAAAACACCCTTTGCCATCATGACAAAGGGTGCTCTTTTTCGTTCATTCATTCGCTTTCTTTTTTCACTTTTTGATATGCTTCATCAAGATGCTGAATACGCTTCAAGACCACAGCGTTTTTGGTCAGCTGGTCTTGTACAAGTGTGGACACCACTGAGCGGTAATAGGCATTCATGGCATGAATCTTGTCTTCATTTTGATTCATGGCGATGTGCTGTTTCAAGTTGTCAACAAAGTATGGAACGGAAAAAAGTTCAGACATGGAAATCACTCCTATTTCGTATATACGGTCCGTCAATCTTCATGTAAAATGATGAGAGGGAGGGGAGACAATGAGCCTTAATCTGCAACAAGAACAAGTATTAAAGCAGGTGCTCACACAAGAACTCAGGCAGGCCATTACGCTGCTCCAGCTGAATAGCGCTGAGCTTGGCGAGTATCTTGACCAGTTAGCGCTTGAGAACCCTCTGATTGAGCGGAAAGACACGGACAGCTATCAACCAGTTTATCATAAAAAATCTCAAGATCGAATGACAGAGCCGTATCGAACGCATCAAAAAGAAAGCCTGCAAATGTATTTAAAGAAACAAGCTATTGATTTGAATCTAAGTGAAAAGAATCAAAGGATCTTTCACTTTATGATCGAGTCCATTGATTCCAATGGCTATTTAAATGATTCGGTTGACGAAATGGCAGCTGTCTTAGAGGTGTCAGCTGAAGAAGTAGAAGCCGTCCTTCATCAGCTTCAATCGCTAGAGCCTGCCGGTATTGGCGCAAGATCATTACAAGAATGCATTCTGCTTCAGCTGAGAAGAAAAAAGGAGCGCTGGTATGAAGCCGAGCTGATCATCGACGAGCACTTCTTTCTCTTTGCAAGAAAGGCTTGGAAGGAAATCGCGGCGAAAACAGGCGTTTCAATGAAAACACTTCAAGCGGTACAAGATGAGGTGTCGCAGCTGGAACCAAGACCGGGCATACATTTCTCATATGAAGAGGACCCTGTGTATATAGAGCCAGATGTGACGATTACTGTCGTGCAGGACCACATCACATTTGAGCTGAATCAGCGCGCTTTTCCAGACGTTGAAATGAATGAAGGATACTTCGCCATGATTCAAGACCAGAAGCGGCATGAAGCATATGTGTATCTAAAGGAAAAAGAGCAGCAATACAATTGGCTTGTCCAAGCGCTGAAGCAAAGAAAACAAACGATGACCCATGTCGTTCGTGAGATTATCTTCCATCAGACAGATTTTTTCCTTACAGGGAAACATAAAATGAAACCGCTTACGATGAAGCGGATCGCAGATATATTGCAAGTGCATGAGTCAACAGTCAGCCGAACGGTGAAAGGGAAAATGGTGCAAACCCCTTATGGTCTCATGGAAATGAAACAATTTTTCCAAGCAAAACTAGAAGGACCTTCGCTGGAAGAGGCGTCCAGCTACACAGTCAAGACGCACATCGCAGAGCTGATCCAAACGGAAAATAAGAAAAAACCGTATTCAGATCAGCAAATGATGACGCAGCTTCAGCAAACCTTTGGTATCCGTGTGTCGCGCAGAACCATTGCGAAATATCGTGAACAAATGAATCTTCCATCATCTACACTGCGGAAGCGCTATGATTGAAAAGAAGTACTTGCCAGAAACAAGGCAGGTGCTTCTTTTTTGTTGAAAGCAAGGCACACAGAAGATTTTTTGGAAATTAAATCGGGGAGACGTCTGAACGGAAATTTTGGGGTAAAGTATAAGATAGGGCATGAGCCGATAAGGATAGACAACAGTGATGAGGTGAGACCAATTGAAATATAAACAAATCAAAACCAAAAAAATATATGAAGAAATTGCGGATGCATTAATCGAATTCATTCGTACAGGTGAGCTTCTTCCGGGGGAAAAATTAGATTCGGTTCAAGCGCTCTCAGAAAGCTTTCAAGTCAGCCGTTCCGCTGTAAGAGAGGCGCTGTCTGCTCTCAAAGCGATCGGATTAATAGAGATGAAGCAAGGGGAAGGCACGTATGTGAAGCAGTTCGATCCTGAACAGCTCGCATTTTCTTTATCTCCTGCATTTTTAATGAAGCAGCATGATGTCAGGCAGCTCCTTGAAGTGAGAACCATCATTGAAACAGGTGCTGTTAAAAAGGCGGCGCTGCTTCGGACGGACGATGACCTTCATCAGCTGCGTGATGCACTCGAACAAATGAAGCTGGCAGAAGCACATGAAGAAATTGGTGAAGAGGCAGATCTCACCTTCCATCTCGCCTTAGCCAAAGCCTCGAAGAATGATGTATTAAAGGTGTTAATGAATCAAGTCTCAACCTTGTTAGTAGAAACGATGCGGGAAACGAGAAAAGTCGTATTATTCTCAACGAAAGCCTCCATTCGGCAGCTTTACGAAGAACATGAACAAATTTACAAAGCCGTCATGGCAAGGCAGCCAGAAGAAGCAGAGAAAGCGATGCTTACGCATTTGAAAAATGTAGAAAATCTGCTGGGTGATGTGCTGCAAGAACCAGCAGAACAGTCAGATACACAATAAGCTGTGCCGAATGATGGCACAGCTCTATTATTGACGAGAAATATGTAGCTTTTTCATTCGATATTGCAGACTTTGCCTGCTCATGCCCAATAACTTTGCAGTCTGTGAAATATTATCGTCCATTTTTTCTAAGTAATGGACGATGTATTGTTTTTCGAATCGCTCCATTTGGGTTTGGAAATCAGTCGTATGTTCTGGGCTTGTATAGACAAAGGTGTCAGCAGCGGCGGTTTGCTGCAGAGAATTTGTTTGCAATTGCGCCTTAGGACGGCCTTCCCCGTGCTTAAATCTAAAATGATAGGGAAGGTGATGCATGCTTAAGTCGTCTTCATCCATCATCATATTCATCCCCGCCTCAATCACATGCTCCAGTTCTCTTACATTGCCTGGCCAATGATACGCTTGGAAAAGGGCAAGTACCTCTTCGTCAGCCGTCTTCACCTTCATTTGAAACAGCTCATTATATTTTTGAATAAAATGATTTACAAACGTAGGAATGTCCTCTTTTCGCTCAGAAAGCGGCGGGATAAATAAGGTGACAATACCGAGCCGATAAAATAAATCCTTGCGCATGCGTCCACCTGCGATCGCATCCACAGGGTCCTCATTCATATTGGCAATGACTCTTACATCAACAGCGATTTCTTTTGTGCTGCCTAGCCTTCTCACGCGTTTCTCCTGTAAGACGCGCAGCAGTTTTGCTTGAAGAGGAGGATTTAATGAGTTGATCTCATCTAAAAGCAATGTTCCTCCTTGCGCCTGTTCAAATAAACCAGGCTGATCAGTTGCCCCCGTAAAAGCCCCTTTTTGTGTACCAAAGAGCAGACTTTCAATCAGATTATCAGGCAGTGCCGCACAATTTTGGGTAATAAATGGTCCAGATGACCGGCTGCTGCCGTTATGAATGCTTTGAGCAAACAGTTCTTTCCCAGTCCCTGTTTCGCCAACAATGAGCACATAGGAAGAGGTGCGTGTCGCTCGTTTCGCATGTTCAATCACCTCTAAAAATGCAGGGCTTTGTCCAATAATGGAATCAAAGGTAAAGCGTGTGCTTCCTTTTTTCTTCATATTGTGATGAATCAGCCGTTCCAGCTTGGTCACATCATTTGAAATTTCAACTGCCCCTTGAATGAGGCCGTCTCGAACGAGCGGGTATGTATGGTTAATCGTTGTGATTTCTTTTCCGTTGTAATTATGATACGTCTGCTTGGCATGAACGGTTTGTTTCCCGGTACGAAGCGCTTGGACAAGTGTACTGTGCATCTCATCTTGAAAGGTGAAGAAGTCGAGTACATTTTTATGGAGAACATCAGAGCGTTTTAAAGACTCAATCTCCATCATTTTTTTATTATAAACAACCGTATGGCCATTCTCGTCAATTGCATGAACCCCGACATCAATTAAATCGAGCATTTGTTTATATAAATCAATCTCATTTTCAAGCTTTGCGGCATGCAGATCTTTTTTCACTTGTGCCACCTCCTGACGTTACCTCTATTTTACATGAAAAATTTTGCGGTTTCCTCTAAAAAATTTGGCATGCGCAAAGAAATTTTGCGCAAATAATGAGGTAGACCCTCATGATCAAGCGGTCAGAAAGTTGGCACGATCCTTGCATAACATATGGATGAAGATGAACCCAATTGAAAGAAGCTACCTTACAGAAGGAGGAATAGATGATGACACAGACAAATGAATTGATTCAACAAACAGAACAATATGGAGCGGCAAACTATCATCCGCTGCCAATTGTGATTTCAGAGGCTGAGGGAGTGTGGGTGACAGACCCTGAAGGCAATCGATATATGGATATGCTCAGTGCGTATTCCGCAGTGAACCAAGGACATCGCCATCCCCGCATTATTGAAGCGCTCAAAAAACAGGCAGACCGTGTGACACTCACCTCTAGAGCTTTTCATAATGATCAGCTTGGTCCTTGGTATGAAAAAATTTGCAAACTGACGAATAAAGACATGGCACTGCCAATGAATACTGGTGCTGAGGCTGTAGAAACCGCTGTAAAAGCAGCAAGACGCTGGGGCTATGATGTTAAGGGAATCGAAGAGAATCGTGCAGAAATCATTGCGTGTGTTGGCAATTTCCATGGGAGAACGATGACGGCTGTGTCTCTTTCCTCTGAAGCAGAATACCAAAGAGGCTTCGGTCCAATGCTTCCCGGAATCAAACTGATTCCTTACGGAGATATTGAAGCGTTACGTGAAGCTATCACACCACAGACAGCGGCTTTCCTCATAGAACCGATTCAAGGAGAAGCGGGAATTGTCATGCCGCCAGAAGGCTTCTTGAAAGATGCCAAGGCGCTTTGTGAGAAAGAACATGTGCTGTTCATTGCGGATGAAATTCAAGTGGGGTTAGCACGAACAGGTAAGATGTTTGCGTGTGACTGGGAAGACATTGAGCCAGATATGCTGATCCTCGGGAAAGCTTTAGGCGGCGGCGTCTTTCCAATCTCGTGTGTCGTAGCAAACCGCGATATATTAGGCGTGTTTAACCCTGGTTCTCATGGGTCTACCTTCGGAGGAAATCCTCTTGCGTGTGCGGTGTCGCTTGCTGCACTGGATGTTTTAATCGACGAAAAGCTTGCAGCACGTTCCATGGAGCTTGGCGAATACTTCAAAGACAAACTATCACGCATTCAAAGCCCTGTGATTAAGGAAGTGCGCGGCCGCGGATTATTTATAGGAATGGAGCTGACAGAGGCAGCTAGACCTTATTGTGAAAAGCTGAAGCAAGCAGGATTGTTATGTAAAGAAACCCATGAGACAGTTATCCGTTTTGCACCGCCGCTGACCATTTCAAAAGAAGATTTAGACTGGGCAATTGGTCATATTGAAGCACTGTTTCAAGCCTAAATGCCAAAGGGGGAGGAACCTTCACTTTCTCCCTTTCTTTTTCAACGAACAGCGAATTTTGTCAAAGGATGATGAATAGAAGAAGGAAAGTGGGGAAGTGGATTTGAAGCAAGAACAGCATAATGAACTAGAGCGTTCCATGAAAAGCAGACATCTCTTTATGATTGCCTTAGGCGGCGTCATCGGTACGGGCCTTTTCCTTGGATCAGGATTGATTATCCATCAGGCAGGACCTGGCGGAGCCATTCTATCGTTTATCATTGGCGGACTGTTAATGTATTTGGTCATGCTGTGTCTTGGAGAATTAGCAGTGGCGATGCCGACAGCCGGTTCCTTTCAGGAGTATGCAACCAAATATATAGGCCCATCCACAGGCTTTATGATCGGCTGGCTGTATTGGTTTAGCTGGGCGTGTACGATTGGACTGGAGTTTACGTCAGCAGGCATATTGCTCCAAAGGTGGTTCCCAGATATCCCGGTTTGGCTCTGGTGCCTAGCATTTAGCGTGATATTATTTGCCATGAATGCCATCTCGGCTCGCAGCTTCGCTGAAACAGAATTTTGGTTTTCAGCCATTAAGGTTGCAGCCATCCTATTGTTTATTATCATCGGAATTGGCGCAATTTTCGGAATGATTCATTTAAAAGGCGGAGAACCAGCCCCTTTATTTCGTCATTTGACGGATCATGGCGGACTATTTCCTAATGGTGTTTTTGCTATTTTATTAACCATGGTCACGGTCAATTTCTCCTTTCAAGGAACAGAACTTGTAGGGATTGCAGCAGGTGAGAGTGAAAGCCCTGAAAAAACATTGCCTCGATCGATACGGAATATTATTTGGAGAACGATGGTCTTTTTCGTTTTATCAATTGCGGTTCTTGCCGCGCTTCTTCCATGGCAGACAGCAGGCGCTGTTGACAGTCCGTTTGTGGTCGTGCTGGACAAGGTCGGCATCCCATATGCTGCAGATATCATGAATTTTATTATCATCACAGCTGTCTTATCTGTAGCAAACTCTGGATTATATGCATCATCACGTATGCTTTGGTCGCTTTCAAAGGACGGGAAAGGACCTGGCTTTACGAAAAAGCTGTCCAAGCGTAAAATCCCGATCAATGCATTATTGGTGACAATGGGTGTATCCGCTTTATCCCTGCTCACAAGTGTTGTGGCACCAAAAACGGTGTATGTGTGGCTCATTTCGATTTCCGGAATGGTTCTAGTTGTGGTGTGGATGTCCATTTGTTTGTCTCAGTATTTCTTTAGAAAACAATTCATAAAAGCGGGTGGAGATGTAAAGGATCTCGTCTTCCGTACACCGCTCTATCCATTTGTGCCATTGGCAGGCTTCATCACATTTGGCATCGTTCTCATCAGCCTATTCTTTATTGAGGATCAGCGGATTGGCCTTTATTGCGGCGTTCCGTTCATGGCTGTCTGCTACATCATTTATTATTTCAAAATCAAACCGAAGGAAGAGGCAAAGCGTTTCGCCGAAGAGGAAGGAACCATCCCAAAAACATAAAAGACCAACTATATCAACAAAATGTGCATGCGGATCTCACACGCATGCACATTTTCAATGGTGAATTCATTGAATATAGAAGAAAATAAATATTTTGAAAAGAAATATCATAGCAAGAACCTTGATGACAAGCAGGTTATCGGTGAAAATGTGTCTATTTTTTGTCTAAATGTGTTTGTAAGAGTTGAAAATGCAAGATTATCCTGTTAAAATAATTAAAGAAAGCAGGGATTGATTTTTTTTGGCTGTGGCGGGACGTTTTTTGTCACAGTGGGACGTTTTTAGTCCAACGTGAAAAGAAAGGGTCGTTAGCCATGAATCGTTTATTGGAAGCTCAAAAAAAATTATTGCCAGATCTTCTCATCGTTATGCAAAAACGCTACGACATTTTGCAATACATCAGGTTAGCTGAACCAATCGGCCGCAGAAGCCTTGCGACGAGCCTAGGTCTCAGTGAGCGCATCTTAAGAGCTGAAGTTCAGTTTCTAAAAGAACAAAACCTGCTGGATGTCAAAACGAGCGGCATGATGCTGACGAATGAAGGCCACGCTTTGCTTGAAATGCTTGAAGGAATGATGAAGGACGTTTTAGGTTTAACCTTTTTGGAAAATACATTAAAGAGGAAGTTAGGCCTAGAAGAAGTCATCATCGTTTCTGGTGACAGTGACGAATCCCCGTGGGTGAAGCAAGAAATGGGAAGAGCTGCTGTCCAATGTATGAAAAAAAGGTTTACTGGAAATAATATCGTCGCCGTCACTGGCGGAACGACGATGGAAGCCGTTGCCGAAATGATGACTCCTGATGCCAAAAACAGAGACATGATGTTTGTCCCTGCAAGAGGCGGTCTTGGGGAGAATGTAAAAAATCAGGCAAACACCATTTGTGCCCACATGGCTGAAAAAGCTTCCGGTACTTACAAACTGCTGTTTGTTCCAGGGCAGCTGTCAGAAGGTGCTTACTCTTCTATTATTGAAGAGCCGTCAGTCAAAGAAGTGCTTCACACGATTAAATCATCCACGATGCTTATTCATGGGATCGGTGAAGCAAAAACAATGGCGATGAGGCGAAATACACCAGCTGAAGATTTAAAAAAGATTGATGAGCATGACGCAGTGACAGAGGCCTTTGGCTATTACTTTAATCGTGATGGTGAGGTCGTCCACAAAGTGCACTCCGTCGGCATGCAGCTAGATGATTTAGAAAGCATTCCACACATCATTGCTGTTGCAGGTGGATCATCAAAGGCAGGGGCCATTGAAGCTTATTTCAAAAAACCCCGCCGAACGGTTCTCGTCACAGACGAAGGAGCCGCAAAAGAGTTATTAAGGGAGTCAATTGATCCCTCAATATAAAACATTGTGACCTATAAAAGGAGGAAACATCATGGCAGTAAAAGTCGGTATTAACGGATTTGGACGTATTGGACGTAACGTATTTCGTGCAGCATTAAACAATCCTGAAGTTGAGGTAGTAGCGGTTAACGATCTAACAGACGCTAACATGCTTGCACACCTTTTACAATATGACTCTGTTCACGGAAAACTAGATGCAGAGGTTTCTGTAGACGGTACAAACTTAGTAGTGAACGGTAAAACAATCGAAGTATCAGCTGAGCGTGACCCTGCGAAATTAAGCTGGGGTAAACAAGGCGTAGAAATCGTTGTTGAATCTACTGGATTTTTCACAAAACGTGCAGACGCTGCAAAACACTTAGAAGCTGGCGCTAAAAAAGTCATCATCTCTGCTCCTGCTAACGAAGAAGATATTACAATCGTTATGGGTGTAAACGAAGACAAATACGATGCAGCTAGCCACGATGTCATCTCTAATGCATCTTGTACAACAAACTGCTTAGCTCCATTTGCAAAAGTACTTAACGATAAATTTGGTATCAAACGCGGTATGATGACAACTGTTCACTCATACACAAATGACCAACAAATTCTTGATCTTCCGCACAAAGACTACCGTCGTGCTCGTGCAGCTGCGGAAAACATCATCCCAACTTCTACAGGTGCTGCGAAAGCTGTTTCACTTGTATTGCCTGAACTTAAAGGTAAATTAAACGGTGGCGCTATGCGTGTTCCAACACCTAACGTTTCTTTAGTTGACCTTGTGGCTGAATTAAACCAAGATGTAACAGCTGAAGATGTAAATGCAGCACTTAAAGAAGCAGCTGAAGGAGAACTTAATGGAATCCTTGGCTACAGCGAAGAGCCATTAGTATCTGGTGACTACAATGGTAATGCAAACTCTTCAACAATCGATGCTCTTTCTACAATGGTGATGGAAGGCAGCATGGTGAAAGTCATTTCTTGGTACGATAACGAGAGTGGATATTCTCACCGCGTTGTTGACCTTGCAGCTTACATTGCAAAACAAGGTCTTTAATTTGTCACACTGAAGGAACTCACTTGGTTCTTTCCTAGAGACACGATATAATGAAGACGGACAAGGGAAGGGGAAGCATCCCTTTCCCTTTTTCTCTGTTTTTATCCGTTCTGCACGATTTCTCGTTTTGATGAGGGCAAAATGGGAAAAGGATAAAGAGAGACTTGTCCAATGCGTAAGGAAACCAGAATAAAGGAGGATCTCCTGACGAGCATGAATAAGAAATCAGTAAAAGACATTGACGTAAAAGGTAAAGTTGTGTTCTGCCGCGTAGATTTTAACGTTCCAATGAAAGACGGAGAAGTGACGGATGATACTCGTATTCGCGCAGCATTACCAACGATTGAGTATTTAACAGGACAAGGCGCAAAGGTACTGCTAGCTAGTCATTTGGGTCGTCCGAAGGGTCAAGTTACTGAAGAATTGCGTCTGACACCTGTAGCAAAACGTCTGCAAGAGCTTCTTGGACAAGAAGTGGAAAAAGCGGATGAAGCTTACGGTGACAACGTGAAAAAGCAAATCTCTGACTTAAAAGAAGGAGATGTGCTAGTGCTTGAAAACGTTCGTTTCTATCCTGGTGAAGAAAAGAACGATCCTGAACTATCAAAAGCATTTGCTGATTTAGCCGATGTGTATGTCAATGATGCGTTCGGTGCTGCACACCGTGCACATGCATCCACTGCTGGTATTGCAGCATATCTTCCGGCTGTTTCGGGCTTCCTCATGCAAAAAGAGCTTGAGGTTCTAGGAAAAGCCATTTCAAACCCTGATCGCCCATTTACAGCGATTATTGGTGGCGCAAAAGTAAAGGATAAAATCGGTGTGATTGAAAGTCTTCTTGATAAAGTGGACAACCTCATCATCGGCGGCGGACTTGCTTACACATTTGTGAAAGCACTAGGCCACGAAGTAGGAAAATCTTTATTAGAAGAAGACAAAGTCGATTTAGCGAAATCCTTTATGGACCGTGCAAAAGAAAAAGGCGTGAACTTCCTGATTCCAACAGATGTTCTGGTAGCCGACGACTTTTCAAATGATGCGAATACAAGCATTGTGCCAATCTCTGAAATTCCAAGTGATCTAGAAGCACTTGATATTGGAACAGAGACAAGAGAGAAGTACGCTGATGTTATTAAAAACAGCAAACTTGTTGTTTGGAACGGACCAATGGGTGTATTTGAAATCGACGCATTCGCTAAAGGGACAAAAGCAATCGCAGAAGCACTGGCAGAAGCAAAAGATACATATTCTGTCATTGGCGGTGGAGATTCAGCAGCAGCTGTTGAGAAATTTGGTCTTGCTGATCAGATGAGCCATATTTCTACAGGCGGCGGCGCTTCACTTGAATTTATGGAAGGCAAAGAGCTTCCAGGTGTTACTGCATTAAACGATAAATAAGACCAAAACTGCTATAAGGAAGTGTCAATCATGAGAAAACCAATTATAGCTGGGAACTGGAAAATGAACAAAACACTTGGCGAAGCAGTTAGCTTCGTTGAAGAAGTCAAGTCATCCATTCCATCTCCTGACAAAGTGGAAGCAATTGTCTGTGCGCCAGCACTTTTCCTTGAAAAGCTCAACAGCCTTTCTAACGGAACAGACCTTAAAATTGGTGCACAAAACATGCACTTTGAAGAAAATGGTGCATTCACTGGTGAAATCAGCCCTGCTGCGCTAAAAGATCTTGGCATCGGCTACTCAGTGATCGGTCATTCAGAGCGCCGTGAATTCTTCGCTGAAACAGATGAAACAGTGAACAAAAAAGCACATGCTGCATTCAAGCATGGCATCGTTCCAATTATCTGCGTAGGTGAAACGCTTGAAGAGCGTGAAGCTGGCAAAACAAATGAACTTGTCGCTGATCAAGTGAAGAAAGCACTAGCTGGTTTAACGACTCAGCAAGTCGCTGAATCTGTCATTGCATATGAGCCAATCTGGGCGATCGGTACAGGGAAATCTTCTACAGCGAAAGATGCAAACGACGTTTGCGCGCATATCCGTCAAATCGTTGCAAGCGAATATGGTCAAGAAGCGGCAGACAGCCTTCGCATTCAATATGGCGGAAGCGTGAAGCCGGCGAATATTAAAGAATATATGGCAGAATCCGATATTGACGGTGCTTTGGTAGGCGGCGCAAGCTTAGAACCTCAGTCTTTCGTTCAATTATTGGAGGAAGGTCAATATGAGTAAGAAACCAGCTGCATTAATCATCTTAGATGGATTCGGTTTAAGAGGCGAAACAGTCGGTAACGCTGTTGCCCAAGCAAAGAAACCGAACTTCGACCGCTACTGGAATGAATTCCCGCATCAAACCTTAACGGCTTCAGGTGAGGCAGTAGGCCTCCCGCAAGGTCAAATGGGGAACTCTGAAGTTGGGCATTTGAACATCGGTGCAGGACGCATTGTGTATCAAAGCTTAACAAGAGTGAATGTTGCCATTCGTGAAGGGGAATTTGAGAAAAACGAAACGTTCCTAGAGGCAATGACTTATGCAAAAGAGAATGACAAGGCCCTTCATTTATTCGGTCTCTTGTCAGACGGCGGTGTGCACAGCCACATCCAGCATCTCTTTGCCCTGCTGAAGCTGGCGAAAAAAGAAGGCTTAACAAAGGTATACATTCATGGCTTCTTAGACGGACGTGATGTTGGTCAAAAGACAGCCAAAGTGTACTTAAAACAGCTTGAAGAACAAATCAAAGAAATCGGTGTCGGAGAAGTGGCAACACTTTCTGGACGCTATTACTCAATGGACCGTGACAAACGCTGGGATCGTGTGGAGAAAGCATATCGCGCGATGGCGTATGGTGAAGGCCCAAGTTATCAAAACATTTATGATGTCGTTGATGACTCCTATGAAAATGGAATCTACGATGAATTCGTTATTCCATCTGTCATAACGAGAGAAAATGGTGAGCCAGTTGCAAAAGTAAACGACGGAGACTCTGTGATTTTCTATAACTTCCGTCCAGACCGTGCGATCCAAATTTCGAACACCTTCACAAATGAAGATTTCCGCTCATTTGACCGCGGGGAAGCACATCCGAAGGATTTACACTTCGTCTGCTTTACACACTTCAGTGAAACGGTTGATGGCTATGTTGCCTTCAAACCAGTGAATTTGGATAACACAGTAGGAGAAGTGCTTTCTCAAAATGGATTGAAACAGCTGCGGATTGCTGAAACAGAGAAATATCCTCATGTGACGTTCTTTATGAGTGGTGGGCGTGAAGAAGAATTTCCTGGTGAAGACCGCATCTTGATCAATTCGCCAGATGTGGCAACCTATGACCTCAAGCCAGAAATGAGCGCTTACGAGGTAAAGGATGCACTTGTTGCAGACATCAATGCTGATAAGCATGATGCGATCATCCTGAACTTTGCTAACCCGGATATGGTTGGTCATTCAGGTATGCTCGAGCCAACAATCAAAGCCATTGAAGCAGTAGATGAGTGCTTAGGAGCTGTTGTCGACGCAATCCTAGCAAAAGGCGGACATGCCATCATCACGGCAGACCACGGTAACGCAGACGTGCTGATTACCGAAGAAGGAAAGCCGCATACTGCACATACGACAAACCCTGTTCCAGTCATCGTAACGAAAAAAGATGCAACGCTTAGAGAAGGCGGCATTCTAGCCGATCTATCTCCAACGCTTTTAGACTTACTTGGTCTTGAAAAACCAAAAGAGATGACAGGAACATCATTGATTCAGAAATAACAAATTGATTCAAAAGGAGAGAAATAACGATGCCATACATTGTTGACGTATATGCACGCGAAGTATTAGACTCTCGCGGTAACCCAACAGTTGAAGTAGAAGTTTACACAGAATCTGGCGGCTTTGGCCGTGCATTAGTACCAAGTGGTGCTTCTACTGGTGAATATGAAGCAGTAGAACTACGTGACGGAGACAAAGACCGTTACCTTGGAAAAGGTGTTCTGACAGCTGTAAACAACGTAAATGAAATCATTGCACCAGAACTTTTAGGCTTTGATGTAACAGAACAAGTAGCGATTGACAAAATGTTAATCGAACTTGATGGAACAGAAAACAAAGGGAAATTAGGCGCAAACGCAATCCTTGGCGTATCTATCGCTGTAGCACGTGCGGCTGCTGATTTCTTACAAATTCCACTTTACCAATACCTTGGTGGATTCAACTCCAAAACGCTTCCAGTGCCAATGATGAACATCGTCAACGGCGGAGAGCATGCGGATAACAACGTAGACATTCAAGAATTCATGATTATGCCTGTAGGTGCACCGAACTTCCGTGAAGCACTTCGCATGGGCGCACAAATCTTCCATAGCCTGAAATCTGTATTAAGTGCAAAAGGCTTAAACACAGCTGTAGGTGACGAAGGCGGATTCGCTCCAAACCTTGGTTCTAACGAAGAAGCACTTCAAACAATCGTAGAAGCGATTGAAAAAGCTGGTTTCAAACCAGGTGAAGAAGTGAAACTTGCAATGGATGCTGCATCTTCTGAGTTCTACAACAAAGAAGACGGTAAATATCATTTATCAGGCGAAGGTGTTGTGAAAACATCTGCTGAAATGGTTGACTGGTATGAAGATATGGTATCGAAATACCCTATCATCTCTATCGAAGACGGCCTTGATGAAAACGACTGGGAAGGTCACAAACTATTAACTGAACGCCTTGGCAGCAAGGTTCAGCTAGTAGGAGATGACTTATTCGTTACAAACACGAAGAAGCTTTCTGAAGGTATTAAAAATGGTGTCGGTAACTCTATCCTGATCAAAGTAAACCAAATCGGTACATTAACTGAAACATTTGATGCAATCGAAATGGCAAAACGTGCAGGATACACAGCAGTCATCTCTCACCGCTCTGGTGAAACAGAAGACAGCACAATTGCAGACATCGCTGTTGCAACAAACGCTGGACAAATCAAAACAGGTGCTCCGTCTCGTACGGACCGTGTTGCGAAATACAACCAATTACTTCGCATCGAAGATCAATTGGCTGAAACAGCACAATATCACGGCATTGCAACATTCTATAACTTGAATAAATAATGCCAGCTACTCGCTGCGTCCCGCTCTTTCATGAGAGCGGGACGCAGCGTTTTTTTTGTTGAGCGAAATCCGATAGCTAATTCATTTGACTTATCCTATTTTTGTAAAAAATCCTCCTTCAGTTAGAGAAGAAGTCAAAATCCCCTCCATTTATAAGCACTAAATCATGAAAAATCGACTAAAAATATGATCTGAAATGAACTTATGCTTTCTGTAAGGGGGTGGTATCATTTTACATATATTAGGGGGTGATGAGATGCTGAATCCTTTTAGCCTTCGTTTTCCAGTAGGTGTGTATATGTATGTCCTTCACCTATTGGCGGCATATGATGAAAGGAAGCAACGAATTCTGACTTCTAAGAATGTACAGAAAAACGCATTTTGGATTTATGTCCTTGCCGCTATATTGGGCATTATTTCACTTGGAGCATTGATTTGGGCATGTAAGACCTTTGGAAAGGGCTCCAAATTTTTAGGAGAGTTCAAATTATTAGGCATGTACGTTAAAATCCAATGCGGGTTCTAACAGGGATGAGAACAGATGCAAGGTCATCTGTTCCATCTGAAACAAACGGAGGGATATGATGCTGACATTACAATTACAAGAAAAAACGTATAGCCGCACCTTCTCTCTCCGCAATATTCAAATGAACGTGGAGAAAGGCCGGACGATGCTTCTTTTAGGGCATAATGGTGCAGGAAAGACAACGATGATCCAAGCCATGTTTGGGCTGACGCCATTTACTGGGTACGTTTCCTTACATGGCGAACAGCTGAACCTTCAATCCTCAGCTCATATTTCCCTTTTGAAAAAACATGTTTCCTATATTCCTGACGATCATGCGTTGTTCGATTATTTAACACCGAGGGAATACTTTCAATTACTTCAGCTGCCAAATGAGCAAGATGTCACACGAGAAGAGACATTCACCGATTTGTTTGAGCTGAGTCCATATATGGATCAGCCAATCGCTCAGCTGTCCCATGGCAATCAAAAGAAAACACAGATCATTTCGCAGCTCCTCAGACCATGTGATTATTATGTGTTCGACGAGCCAACAAACGGACTTGATCCAGATATGATGATCATCTTAAAAAAGGTGCTCATGAAGCTGAGAGATCAAGGCGCTGGCATTCTTATATCAACTCATCATTTGAGCTTTGGTGATACATTATATGACCATCTCATGATCTTAAGAAATGGTGACGTCAAGCTGAATATGTCCCGCCAAGAAACGACTCAGACATTTCCTCATCAGGCACTTGAAGAGATTTATAAAGAAGTGAATCGAGATTACTATATGCAGGTGGAGAGGTTACTCAATGATTTGGACACGACACGTTCTTCATAAACTAGAATGGGGCATGCTGACAACGAAAGGAAAACAGCTTGGAAAAAAATATCCTTTACAGCTTCTCGCAGCTGCCGTTTTTCTCTTACTGATCTATGCGATATACGTCGTCATCAGCCTGCGCTTTTTCATGCAGGCAGGTGAAAGCGAGCCTACTGCGCTATACCTCCAATTTGTCAAAATGTCGCTCTTACTATTAGGGGCAGGTATTGTGTTATCCCGCAATAAATTGAAGCGCCAAGAATATCAATTCTACTTTTTAAACAGTGCGATTCAGAGTGTGCCATTTATCCTTTGCGTGTATTTCTTTCCAGTGCTCTTTTGCTTCCTCATGGCTGGACTGCTTTTTTTACCGATTGTATTAGGTCTTTTGATCACGGGTGTCACCCCATCTCTGTATTGGATCATCGTTGTTTGCATCACTTGCTACATATTGGCGCTGTATACGCTCGCTTCTTGGATGCTGCTGCGGATCGGTGTGAGCCATTTCGTATCAAAAACAAAAGAGCATTTGCTGCTTCAAACGATCGGCTTTGGGGCGCTTCATGTACTAATATTTCTCCTTTTTCAAAAAGCGGTGGAGATGATCCGTGTATGGCCGGCTGTCTATCTGTTGTTACTTGTGATCATCCTAAGCGCTGGATGGCTATGGGTGAAGGGTTTAGCAGCTTGCTATGTTCATCAGATGTTTTTGCAGCTGAAAACAGAGGTGAAGTCGTTTTCCTACCAGAAAATCAGAACGCACTCTTCCTTTCTGACACATCTGCGGCAGGAATTGGTCTATTTCAGCCGATCAGCTGTTTTTAAAGAGCAAGGCATTTTGTTTCTCTTTCTCATTTGTTTGACGGTGGGGCTGCCATTTGTTTTTACACCGGCAGAAACTGGCTGGCTGTATGCCTTTATTGTGCAGTTTGCGTTAAAGGAAATATTGATCATGCTTCCGCTGATGATTGGCAGGGAATATCATATCAATCAAAGGGCCATCTTTATGTTAAATACCTCAAAGGGCGCTTATTTAATGTCGAGAATGTTATTTTATTACACCATTAATCTGCTGACATATTTTGTGTATATTGGGCTTGCCTATTTGGTGATCGGTATTGAAAGTGAAGGTCATGGATTGGCGAGTTTGTCCATTTTATTGATTACCGCCATGGCGGCCTGTACAGGGTTTGTCGTGAAGATCAGTGATTTTAATAAGCTGTTTGTGATCGTGTTGATGATTGCTGTATTCAGCTTTATCGATATGCTTTTATTAGAATGGCTTTCATATGATGTGTCTCTTCTCGCCACCGCTTATCTGCTTGGTTCACTTGCCTTTTTCAGTTGTATATATGCTGCGATGTTAAAAAGGCCTGTATTGCGATGATGGGGCTTGTCATTAGTTTACTAGCTGTTGTGCTAATTCACGAACTCGGTCATATGCTGATGGTCATGGTGTGTAACAAATTCGAAAAAAGACCCCTTTTTGATTTTGTGATGATGATTGATTGGAAGCAAGTGGCGATCGTCCATGAGACATTTGCCCGGCCGAGCTTTAATCTGATGGTAGCACTTGCGGGTCCACTGTTTCCGGTGCTCTGCTCGATTGTGCTTTTTTTGATGTGGAAGCATCCGGTGAGTCATCAGCTGCTGTTTTTTTCTTTACTGAACACTGTGATGCTGCATCCAGCTTGCCCAGACGGGAAAAATATCACAGCCAGTTTAAAAGAGATGAAGGAGAGAAAAAGATGATCAAAGTATTTCATTCGTTTTCTAGCGGCTTAACACTTGCGATGCTGTATATATTTGCTGTGTTTATGACCCCTGTCTTTTTAATGCTGCTAGAAGTCAATCATATTGAATCAAGTCCGACTCTGTTTGGCATGCCATTTTATATCATGAAAATTGAAGAGTATCAATTCAGCTCAGAGGCGACGTTTTTTGGATGCGTTGTCTGCTTTTTAGCTGGCGCTGTGCTTTACTTTTTGATTCAATATGTGATTCAAGCTGTGAAAAAGCGAAGAGCATAAAAAAAGCAGGCTGAGCAAATAGTCAGTCTGCTTGAAAAGTGAGAGACAGCCGTACCATATCCATACATTGAATCCCGTTTTCATAAATCGGTTCATCATAATGCTTAAGGAAGAAATCGCGATCGATCGAAGTCAGGCGGAAGCCGCATTTTTGATAAAGTGCGAGCTGCTGAATACTCGAGTTGCCTGTGCCGATTTCAATCCTATGGAAACCAGCGGCTTTCGCTTCAGCGATCGCATGACGGATCAGCTGTTTCCCAATTCCCTTTCCTTGCCATGACTCCTTCACAGCAACATTCATGATTTCGACTGTATGCTGAGATAGCGATGATAGAACATAAACACCAATCACATCCTCTTCATGAAAGGCGGCATAACAAGAGCCGGATTGCACATAAACGAGAACCTTTTCCTTTGAAGGGTCAGCTAATAGTAAAAGATCCATAGGGAGAGATTGATCACGAGACAATGGCTGAATTTGTATCACATTTTTTCATCCTTTCTATTCTTTCATATACCCTTGTTTCACGCCCCAATCATATTGGTCCTGTACCCACCTGAGAGGGAGGGTGATGAGTGACATTCGGGTCTTTTTTGTCAGTTGGTTTTCTTGTACCCTGTGCAGTCTGCTTATTCGCTTGAGCAGCAGTTTTTGCTGCTGCCAGCTCTTTTTGAAGCTGGTCGACTTTCACCTCAAGCGCTTTACGCTGTTTGACCTTTTTTTCATAGCCTTTCTTTTTTGAGCTTTTTTGTGACGGTGGCTATTTGCTTTTTTTGATCATCGTTTTCATGCTTCATATCCGTTTGATCTGATTTTAACTTCGAAAGCTGCTTAGTGTTCGTTTTGCTTTCTTGCTGATGTTTTTCCTCTGCTGCTGCCAAACAATCCAGCCAGCTGCGCCTAACACCGCAACAGACAGAAGAATGATCGTAATGGTTTTTTCAAGTGTGAACCCCTTTCTTTAAACCTCTATTATCATCGGTTAAAGATAAACAGGTTTTAACATCAAAGGGAATATTCACATCAGATTGGCAGACACTATGAAAAAAGGAGGGTGTCTGTTGATTTCCTTTATGATTCATGTTGTGGTCTCATTATTTGCTGTATCAAACCCCATTGGAAACGTGCCTCTTTTCATCACCTTAACAGAAGGCTATACAGAGAAAGAACGCGCTCAGACAGCCAAAAAAGCCATCGTGGTCTCTTTCATTATTTTGATTGCCTTTCTATTGGCAGGCAGGCTCATATTCAAATTGTTTGGGATCGATATTCATGCACTCCGCATCGCCGGAGGTATTTTTATTTTTGGTATCGCTTACAATTTGCTGAATGCAAAAGAATCACACGTCCAAAATCCTCATTCGGAGGAAAAGGCAGAAAGCAAAGAGAAGGCAGATATCTCCGTTACGCCGCTGGCAATCCCGATCATCGCTGGGCCCGGTACAATCGCTACAGTAATGAGTTTAACCCCGGGAAGTCAAGGGATGCTCCACATGTTTGCGATTCTAATCGGCATTGTCATCGTTCTTGCGATGACGTATTATGCCTTTCATTATTCCAGTTTCATTATGCGGAAAATGGGGAAAACAGAGATGAATGTTGTGACGCGTTTGATGGGATTAATTCTTGCTGTAGTGGCAGTTGAGATGATCGGCGCAGGCTTAAAAGGGATGTTTCCGATGTTTATGTCATAAGTGTATATAAAAAAGCTGTTTTTTTTCTACAATGATGTAAAATAAAACAGCTTTTTTTAAGGTTTCGGCACATGCTTAAATACTTCTTCACTTTCAAAGAATTCAATTAAGCGGCTAATCCAATCATAGTAATCAAGACTTTCCTTGATTTCTGAAAGAAGCAGATTGATTTTATCCTCTGTTTCTTCAGGTAAGTCGTCCTGTTCAAGCAGCTCTTGCAATTCCTTGCACGTTTTCTTATGTGCTTTACGGTTTTTGCTGACAACTCGGGACCAATTGGCTGCAAACAATGAAATAAACGTTTGGTATTGATCTTGCTCAACTTCATAAAGATCTTTACGTATTCCTTTTTCATAAACCTTTTCCGCAATATTCAAATCGAGCATTTCTCGAACGACTTGACTCATCCTCGTTTTGCTCATGCCGGTCGCCTCTGATAGCTCTTCCAGCGTCATTGGTTTACGGTTCATGTGAATGATACCAAGCACTCTACCCACTGTAGAAGAAAGACCAAAGGCATTCATGTTCTCCGCAGCTTTTTCAATATAATGATCCTGTGCTTTTTGAATGGCGCCTAACGCTTGCTTGTCCACTCCCCGCTTCATCCCTTCACGACTGACAATTTGTAACACAATATATCATATACTTGTTTGTTGATGAAAACAATAAATATTGAGTAATTGCTAGTAATTTGAAGGAAAAAGGAGAGATCTCTAGATATTACAGCGTTAACTGAAAATTTTATATAAATCTTATGCAATACAAACACATCATAAACTTTTTATTTTATAAAGTTTGCACTATAATGAATAAGGTGTAAATTTTCTGAATATATAGATCCAACTAATTGGAGGTGTCTCATTTGCTGAAACTAGAGAATGTATCTAAGACGTATAAAGGCGGAAAAAAAGCTGTCAAAAATATTGATTTAGAAATAGCAAAAGGAGAATTTATTTGTTTTATTGGACCGAGTGGCTGTGGTAAGACAACAACCATGAAGATGATCAACCGACTCATTGAACCTTCCTCAGGAAACATTTTCATCGAGGGAGAAAATATTATGAAAAAAGATCCAGTTCAATTAAGAAGAGAAATCGGTTATGTGATTCAGCAAATTGGACTGTTCCCCCATATGACCATCGCGCAAAACATCTCACTTGTGCCGAAGCTCTTAAAATGGCCGGAAGAAAAACGGAAAGAACGAGCTCGCGAACTGCTGAAGCTCGTCGACATGGGCCCGGAATTTTTAGAGCGCTATCCTCATGAACTCAGTGGAGGACAGCAGCAGCGCATCGGAGTTCTTCGCGCACTGGCAGCAGAACCCCCTCTGATCCTCATGGATGAACCATTTGGTGCACTTGATCCAATTACACGAGATACATTGCAGGAAGAATTTAAGAAACTGCAAAAAACGTTAAATAAAACCATCGTATTCGTCACACATGACATGGATGAAGCCATTAAACTCGCTGACCGAATTGTGATTTTAAAAGATGGAGAGATTGTCCAAGTAGGCACACCTGAAGATATTTTGCGTAACCCCGCCAACGAGTTCGTAGAAGAATTCATCGGAAAAGAACGCCTGCTTCAATCAAATCCGAATATGGAACGTGTAGAACAAATGATGAACACGTCACCAGTCACCATTACAGTCGAACAAACGTTGACTGATGCCATCTACATCATGAGAGAAAAGCGGGTCGATTCCTTGCTTGTAGTAGATGAACATCATGTGCTAAAAGGCTATATCGATATTGAAACAATCGATGCGAACCGCAGAAAAGCGGCTTTCGTTGGTGAGATCTTAAATACAGAGTTCTATACTGTACAAGAAGGCGCACTTCTAAGAGACACCGTTCGGAAAATCTTAATACGCGGTATTAAATATGTACCGGTTGTGGATGCCAAAGGGCATTTAAAAGGCATTGTAACACGGGCAAGTCTTGTAGATGTTGTGTACGACTCTATTTGGGGAGACGATACGCCGGCGTCTGCCATTGAAATGAACTAAGGGAGGTGGACACATGGATCAAATCATCGATTTTCTAGAGAAAAATGGTGGGGAACTCCTCACAAAAATGTGGGAGCATTTATATATTTCCTTAATTGCCGTCGTGCTAGGAATTATCGTTGCCGTTCCTTTAGGCGTCGTTCTCACACGAATGAAACGAGGCGCAGGTTTTGTCATCGGTGTCGTGAATATCTTTCAAACACTCCCTAGTTTAGCGATTCTTGCATTTTTTATTCCTATTTTGGGGGTGGGGAAAATACCTGCAATCGTTGCGCTCTTTTTCTATTCGGTATTGCCTATTTTGAGAAATACGTATGCGGGCGTCCAAGGTGTGAACAAAAACTTGCTTGAATCCGGTAAAGGGATCGGCATGACCACATGGGAACAAATTCGTCTTGTGGAACTTCCGCTTGCTGTACCGATCATTATGGCAGGTGTCCGAACGTCAACGATTTATTTAATTGGCTGGACAACACTTGCTGCTTTTATCGGTGGAGGAGGTCTTGGTGACTACATTTTGATTGGACTTCAGCTATACCAGCCGGAATACATTATTGCAGGTGCCATCCCAGTCACCATTTTAGCGGTCATCATCGACTTTTCATTGATGAAGCTGGAGAAAAAAGTAACACCAGAAGGCTTAAAAGGATTGAAGGAAGTTTCATAAGGAGTTGGCTTATGTGAAGAATCGAAAAACAAGATGGATCAGTGCACTGCTTGCCGGATGCTTGCTATTGATAAGCGGCTGTTCACTACCTGGACTAGCCGGCTCCTCAGGCAATACGCTGCGAATTGGAGCACAAAACTTTACCGAATCAGAAATTATGGCCTACATGGTTAGCGATATCATCGAACATTACACAGATAAAAAGACAACCATTGTGAAAAACCTAGGCTCTAATACCGTACAGCAGAAAGCAATGGAAAACGGAGATATCGACATTTCTGCCACAAGATATACAGGGACAGATTTGACGAGTACGCTTGGAATGGATGCGGAAAAAGACCCGGAGCGTGCGATGGAGATCGTCCAAAAAGAATTTAAGAAACGCTATGATTACAAATGGTTTGATTCCTATGGCTTTGATAATACGTATGCCTTTGCCGTGACGCAAAAGATGGCGAAGGAAAACAAGTTAGAAACCGTCTCTGACTTGAAAAAGAATGCGAAAAATTACCGGTTCGGTGTCGATAATATTTGGCTCAAAAAGAAAGGCGACGGTTATGAAGGATTCGTGAAAACATACGGAATTGAATTTGGAAGCACGTATCCAATGCAGATTGGTTTAGTCTATGATGCATTAAAAAATGAAAAAATGGATATTGTGCTTGCCTATTCAACAGATGGACGAATCAAAGCCTATGACCTCAAAATTTTAAAAGATGATAAGCGGTTTTTCCCGCCATATGATGCATCGCCAGTTGTCCCGGAAAAAGTCCTAAAAGAGAACCCAGGGCTTGATAAGGTGATCAACAGGCTGATCGGAAAAATCGATACAGAGCAAATGCAAGAGCTGAACTATCAAGTCGACGGGGAGCTTCAAGAACCAGCCACCGTTGCGAAAAATTTCCTAAAAAAGCACAATTACTTTGAGTAAGATGGGGAGGTGTCACGGCTGATGGACACACTGCAGCAATTATGGACGTATTATCAGCAGAACGGTTCATATGTGTTAGAAGAATTTTATCGGCATTTTCTCATGTCAGCGTATGGGGTGCTGTTTGCGGCGATTGTCGGAATTCCAGTAGGCATCTTTGTGGCGCATTACCGTAAGCTGAGCAATTGGATCTTCGCCATTACCAATGTTATACAAACCATACCGGCGTTAGCGATGCTTTCCGTGCTGATGCTTGTATTAGGACTTGGCGCAAATACAGTCATCTTATCACTCTTTCTGTATTCGCTTCTGCCGATCATCCGCAACACGTATACAGGGATTGTCAGCATTGAACATGCTTATTTAGAATCGGGTAAAGCGATGGGCATGACGAAATGGCAAGTGCTGAGAATGGTTGAATTACCGCTTGCTTTATCGGTCATTATGGCTGGTTTAAGAACCGCCCTTGTCATCGCCATCGGCATTACAGCGATTGGGACATTTGTTGGTGCGGGAGGTCTAGGTGATATCATCATCAGAGGATCAAACGCCACAAACGGAACAGCCATCATTTTAGCAGGTGCTATTCCAACTGCGCTCATGGCCATTATCGCTGACCTAGTCATGGGCTGGCTCGAACGCTATTTAAGCCCAACTAACAAGAAAAAAGAAAGAAAAGCATTAGCTGCAAAAAACATCACATCTGCTTAAGCGGTTAAAAAGACAAAACCTCCCTTACATCTGTAAGGGAGGTTGTTTTATGATGATCAGGCGGTTCACATGCAGGTATTTTATGATTCAAGCGTGATCCATTCAGAGGACCACTTCGAAATTTCCTCAAAAACGGGTGCAAGGGAACGCCCCATATCAGTTAAAGAATACTCAATGCGCACAGGTGTTTCAGCAAAAACCCCCCGTTTTACAATGCCTGCTGCTTCCAGCTCTTTTAATCTCTCAGATAATACTCTTCCGCTTAAATTTGTCAGAGCGGCCTCAATTTCACTAAAGCGCTGCGGACCTGAGAGAAGCTGAAAAACAATCAGTGCGACCCAGCGTTTACTCAATAACTCAACTGCTTTTTCAAACCGCGGGCACATGTCAGATTGATTCATCTTTCTTCACTCCAATCTGAACCCATTATACCGTAAATCTGTCATAAATCAGCTCAAAAAGCTTGTCAATGCTCAAAACAATCTATGATGACGAACGGCTGTTTAACATAAATAACAGATAGCGGTTAAGATCCTCTATTTCTTTTTTCGAAAGAGTTGACCAAATGTCTCCATCAAATATTTCGAGATCACCCAGTTCATATTGCGCTGCAGCTTCCTTTATTTTGGATAATGCCATTTCCTCTTCCTTCAACTGATGGACAGAAGAGGCTTCCTCAATATAGCCCGCAGCCTGCATCATTTCCTCATAAGGGACCTTTAATGCACCGGCTAGTTTTTTAATCGTAGGAGGCTTTGGAATACCGCGTTTCCCGTTTTCAATACGAGAAATACCAGCAGCGCTGACCTCTGAATACATCGCTAATTGGTTCACTGACAGCTTCTTTTCCTCACGTAATGCTCTTAAATATGCACCAAAGTTCATCAAGGCAAAACCTCACATGGTTATAGATTAGATATGTCTATTTTACCTGATTTGTTGACTATTGGCAACAAGTATACCATGAAAATATTGACATTAGTTAATAGTGGATGTACATTAGGTTTATGCCCCGCTATTTGTTCGCCTTTTTTTGGTTGATGAGCGTGAGAAAGTATTCATTCAGCTGGCTGATGTCTTGTGCGGAGAGCCTTTCCCATTTGTCCCCATCAAAAATGGGAAGATGTTCTACATCCTTTTGAAGCGCCGTTTGATAGATTTTCAACATGGATTCATATTTTGGTTTCATTTCATGAACTTGCTCCTGTTCAATATGACCGGCAAGCAGCATTAAATCCTCATAAGGCACCTTCAAGGCATGTGCTAATTTTTTGATAGTCAAAGGTTTTGGCACACCGCGCTTTCCATTTTCAATACGAGAAATACCAGCAGCGCTTACACCTGAATACATGGCGAGTTGATTGACAGACATTTTTCTATTTTCTCTTAAAATGCGTAATTGTTCACCAAAGTGATTCATGACATCGAACCTCACATTTCAGTATATGACTTATTTTAGTATGATCATTGACCAAAGGAAATAGCAGAGGGGTAAAAGTGTTGACTTAAGTTAATGGTCTGTTTCAAGTGAGCACCTGCACGTTGTACATATTGATTCAATAGGAGGTTGTAATGATGGTCCAAAAGATTCAGATCAGGCGGGCTTTTGTCATGCAGTATATGATCGAAAACGATATGTCTTTAAATCAGCTCGCTGATGAAATTGGTATATCTCCTGCCACACTCAGCAGGGTATTAAATGGTCATCGGAAACCAGGCCAGCTTGTCATTGGCAAAATGATTCATTACTTTGATAAAAAATTTGAAGATCTATTTTACTATGAAGATATTGACAAAAGTCAATGAATGAAATGATCAAGGAGGCAATGTCGTTGAAAAGAACTGGGATGGTCAGACATATTGATTCACTAGGCAGAATTGTTCTGCCTTCAGAAATGCGCAAGGTACTCAATATTAAAGAAGAGCAGCTCTTAGAAATTTTCATTGAAGATCAAACCATTATGCTAAAAAAATATGATGCAGATAAGAGCTGCCTGTTAACTGGAAAAGTGACGAAGTACAATAAAAGCTATGGAAATGGGAAAGTGATGCTGAGTCCTGAAGGAGCTGAACGTTTGTTAGTAGAATTAAAACAGCTATTGAAAGAAGAAGCAACCCGTTAAAAACGTATTTTTAACCGAAAATTGCATATAAAAAATGCTGCATACTACTCTTTGGAATGAAATTGAATCAAAATAACGAATAAAGTCGACAATATAGAGGGAATCTTTATTTTGATGTTTCGTGACATGCACCTTGTTTTCATGTAAAATAAAGTTATGTGTACCAGTTTGTCTGGAGGTGTTTTCATGCACGCATTTGTTATCACATTACTCGTAATTGTCAGTATCGCACTTATCATCGTTGTATTGTTACAATCAAGTAAAAGTGCTGGACTGTCAGGCGCTATTTCAGGTGGAGCCGAGCAGCTTTTCGGTAAGCAAAAAGCGAGAGGCCTTGACTTGATACTTCACCGATTAACGGTTATTTTGTCAGTGCTTTTCTTCATCTTAACACTTGCATTGGCATATCTAGGCGTGTAAGGCGCGAGTAACAGAAGGTCTGATCTTTTTTCAGACCTTTTTTTATTATCAGCACTCTTTTGTGTTTGTTTCATACATACAAGTGGAAAATATAAACCATATCGGAAGGAAAGGAAGTCACATCATGAAAGTTGTTACACCGAAACCATTTACGTTTAAAGGTGGAGAAAAGGCGGTGCTTCTTCTTCACGGTTTTACTGGGAATACAGCCGATGTTCGAATGCTAGGCCGTTATTTGAACGAAAGAGGGTATACATGCCATGCACCTCAATATAAAGGACACGGTGTGCCGCCAGAAGAGCTTGTCCAATCTGGCCCGGCTGACTGGTGGAAAGATGTAGAAGAAGGCTATCAATTCTTAAAAGATGAAGGCTATGAGGAAATTGCGGTTTGCGGACTATCCCTCGGAGGAGTTTTTTCATTGAAATTAGGTTACACTGTACCTGTAAAGGGAATTGTACCTATGTGTGCACCTATGTACATAAAAAGTGAAGAAGTCATGTACCAGGGTGTACTAGAATATGCCCGTAACTATAAGAAATTCGAGGGTAAGTCAGAGGAGCAGATTGAACAGGAAATGGAAGAGTTCAAGAAAACGCCAATGGATACACTCAAAAGCCTGCAAGAACTGATTGCAGATGTCAGAAACAATGTCGACATGATTTATTCACCTACTTTTGTTGTTCAGGCACGTCACGATCATATGATTAATACAGACAGTGCGAATATCATTTATAACGAAGTAGAGACAGATCAAAAGCATTTGAAATGGTATGAAGAATCAGGCCATGTGATCACGCTTGATAAAGAGCGTGAGAAGGTTCATCAGGATGTATATGCATTCTTAGAATCACTTAATTGGTCAATTTAAATATATAGGGGGTTAGAGTGTGCAAAAAGAAGAATTTATGGATGAATTACTCGCTTTTATGAAAGATGAAGCTTATAAACCGTTAACCGTTCAAGAGCTGGAAGTGATGATGGAGATTACCAATCCTGATGATTATAAAGAGCTCGTCAAAGCACTTGTGATGCTGGAAGATCAAGGACTCATCGTTCGCACGCGCAGCGATCGCTACGGTGTACCAGAAAAAATGAACTTGGTAAAAGGAAAGCTGTCTGCTCATGCAAAAGGTTTTGCATTTGTGACACCAGAAGAGTTTGGACAGGATGATATTTTCATTCCGCCTAATGAGCTAGGCACAGCGATGAATGGTGATACGGTCATGGTTCGTGTCAGCCACAAATCAAACGGAACAAAAAAAGAAGGAACTGTCATCCGAATTCTGGAGCGTAATACTCAGACGGTTGTCGGTACCTACACAGAAACGAAAAGCTTTGGCTTTGTCATTCCTGATGATAAAAAAATCACAACCGATATCTTCATCCCGAAATCCGCTAAAAATGGAGCGGTCGAAGGGCATAAAGTGGTCGTGACGCTGACAAGCTACCCAGAAGGAAGAATGAGTGCAGAGGGCGAAGTGACTGAAATCCTCGGTCATAAAAATGACCCTGGCATTGATATTTTATCGATCATTCATAAACACGGCCTGCCAGGTGAGTTCCCAGAAGAAGCGCTTCAGCAGGCAGTAGACACACCTGAAACGATTGATGAAAAAGACCTGGAAGGCAGACGTGACTTGCGCAACGAAACAATTGTAACAATTGACGGAGCAGATGCGAAGGACTTAGATGATGCCGTTACGGTGCAAAAGCTGGATGATGGCAAATATAAGCTAGGGGTGCATATTGCAGATGTCTCTCATTATGTCACAGAGAACTCCCCGATTGATCAGGAAGCTTATGAGCGTGGAACGAGTGTGTATCTCGTAGACCGCGTCATTCCGATGATCCCGCACCGCCTGTCAAACGGTATTTGCTCATTGAATCCGAAGGTCGATCGTCTCACACTGTCTTGTGAAATGGTCATCGATCGAAATGGGAAGGTCGTCAAACATGAGATTTTCCAAAGTGTGATCAAAACGACGGAAAGAATGACCTATTCTGATGTGAATAAGATTTTAGTCGACCAAGACGAAGAGCTTTTAGACAAATATGAGCCGCTTGTGCCAATGTTCCAAGAGATGGAGAAGCTTGCAGAGATTCTTCGAGACAAACGGATGGAGCGCGGGGCAGTAGACTTTGACTTCAAGGAAGCAAAAGTGCTTGTAGATGGTGAAGGAGCGGCGAAAGACGTTGTCATTCGTGAGCGATCTGTCGCAGAGAAATTAATTGAAGAATTCATGCTTGTTGCAAACGAAACGGTTGCAGAGCATTTCCACTGGTTGAATGTACCTTTCATATATCGAATTCACGAAGAACCAAATCCTGAGAAGCTTCAGCGCTTTTTAGAGTTCGTGACAACGTTTGGTTACATTGTGAAAGGAACGTCGACAAACATCCACCCGCGTGCACTTCAAAGTGTACTTGATGCTGTGAGGGATCAACCAGAAGAAGTTGTGATACAAACCGTGATGCTTCGTTCTATGAAACAGGCGAAGTATGATCCAGAAAGCATCGGCCATTTTGGGTTATCAACGGAATTCTATACGCACTTTACATCACCGATCCGCCGTTATCCGGATTTAATCGTGCATAGACTGATCAGAACCTATTTGATTCAGAAAAAGACAGACGAAGCAACCCTAGAAAAGTGGGGCCAGCTGCTGCCTGAAATCGCAGATCATGCGTCTACAATGGAGCGCCGTTCAGTCGATGCAGAGCGTGAAACAGATGACCTCAAGAAGGCAGAATTTATGCTTGATAAAATCGGTGAAGAGTTTGATGGCATGATTAGTTCCGTGACGAACTTTGGGCTATTTGTTGAACTGCCGAATACAATTGAAGGTCTTGTCCATGTCAGCTACATGACAGACGACTATTATCGTTTTGATGAACAGCATTTTGCCATGATCGGTGAGCGGACAGGAAATGTATATCGCATCGGTGACGAAATCACTGTCAAAGTGGTTAGTGTTAATAAAGATGAGCACTCCATTGATTTTGAAATCGTCGGCATGAAAGGCACCCGCCGTAAATCGCCAAAAGATTTCAAGTTCAAAAAACGGACAGATTCACCAGCGAAAAAAGGGCGCGGAGGTCAAAATGCCTCTGGGGATAAACCAAAGGAAGATAAAGGCGGAAGTGACTGGTTCACAGGCAGTAAGAAGAAAAAAAAGAAAAAACGCGTATTTGATAACGCTCCAAAACAAAAGCGCAAAAAGAAAAAGTAACGTGCCAAAAAGCAAATAGGGCATCACGCTCTATTTGCTTTTTGACCACATGGCGTCAGCATTGTCGAAAGCTGGATTGTTTGATAAAATAATCCGTACGATTTGGACCGTGTTTGTGTCAAAAGGAGGGTGTACGCCAATGCCAAAGGGAGAGGGAAAGGTTGTTTCCCAAAACAAAAAAGCAAATCATGACTATTTTATAGAAGAAACGTATGAAGCCGGCCTTGTGTTACAAGGAACTGAAATCAAATCGATTCGTGCAGGAAAAGTGAATTTAAAAGATTCCTTTGCCAAAATCGAGCGAGGAGAAGTGTTTCTTCACAACATGCACGTAAGCCCATACGAGCAGGGGAACCGTTATAACCATGATCCGCTGAGAACGAGAAAGCTGCTGCTTCATCGCAAGCAAATCAGCAAATTGATTGGTGCGACAAAGGAAGAGGGCTACTCACTCGTGCCTCTGAAACTCTATTTAAAAAATGGCTTTGCCAAAGTGCTGATCGGAATTGGTAAAGGGAAAAAGAAATATGATAAACGTGACGATCTGAAGAAAAAAGATGCAAAACGTGAAATCGAGCGTGCTTTCCGTGATCGCCAAAAGCAATTCTAGATTCATGCAGATGTCTTGCTGAGAGCGGAAGCATTATGCTACAATATGTTATGCAGTAAACAATCATTGCTTTTCTTACAGAAACCACCAGTTGTTTCAAGCGAAGAGATTGTTATAATAGTTATATACGGAAGCAGTTAAGCTGAACGTTTCCATCCCGTATATCCCTTTTACAAGGGGACGTTACGGATTCGACAGGGATGGTTCGAGCTTAGGCTGCGAGCCGAGAGGCGATCTCGTTAACACGCACTTAAATGTAACTGGCAAAACTAAAAGTTTTAACCAAAACTTAGCACTAGCTGCCTAATAAGTGCAGCGAGCTCTTCCTGACATCGCCTATGTGTCTGTGAGGAGCCCAATGAAGTAGGCTACGCTTACGTTTCCGTCTGAGGACGTAAGAAGAGATCCATCAGACTAGCTCTCCAAGCGCCCGTCAGCAGGCATGCGGATGAGTGAACACGAAATATGTTGACTACGCTCGTAGACGCTTAAGTAATCGATGTCTCTGGACGTGGGTTCGACTCCCACCGTCTCCATCAAAACTTTTAGAATGCAGTCGGGTATCAAGGGTTTGGCATCATTTTAGAAGTTCCAAAACTCTATCATCATTTTTAAAAGGCGCTATTTTATGAGCGTCTTTTTTTATGCTCTTTAATAGATCTCCATCACTTGATTTGACAGACTTTGTGAAGCGTATGTCGGAGCAGAATCTAATGGTGCAGTTTATAGAGGAGCAAAAAATGATAAATATTTAATTACTTCGCTAAAAACATCCTTAATCATTGTGGTGTATTGAGATTCCTTAATTGTTCAGGGCTTTATGTTGGTCGCTCAATTAATGGTTTGCACGATGCAGCTCTCTTAAAGCCTCCTTAATAGATTAATTTGTCACTCAAACATTGAGCACTTTAATTATGTTATAATATGATATCTTTATTGCCAAATAGAAATTTTATTTAACAAAATGTATGTTTATGGATCTTATTAGATTTAAGGTTTGGCCAAGAAACATCATTATTCTATAAGTTGAGGTGAAAGAGATGTCAGTCATTATATCAACAGACGATTTAGAGCATGTTTGTCCTAATTGTAATGGAACAAGTCATATTTCTATTAAGAACGAAGAAAAAATATGCCCAAAATGTGATGGGAAAGGTGTTATCCTAACTGCTTTAGGCCAAACATTACTTCATTTTATGAAGAAGCATATACGCAATTAATTCAAAGAGATTCTGTACAAAGACAAGAACAAAGTTAAACCAACTGTTTGTTTAATAATGGAATATTGTTCAAGTCTCTTTATAGTTTACCCTGCGGAAACAGGTAAATGGTATTTTTTTGTTAATTATTCTGTTGAGATAAGCATTTTTCTGTTTACCTTTTTTTAGACAGAAAAACAAGATTATTAACTGCGTTTTTTGAAAATTTAAACAGGGTAAATACATAAAAAAGAAAATAATTTTTAGGAGGACGAAATGTTAGAAGTAAAAAACATACCGAAAATAGAAGAATGTTTCGAAAGTTCTATCAATCCTTATGTTAAAAAAGTACATGAAGACACAGTTAATTGGGCTGAAATTAATAATTTAATGAATGATTCAAACATAAAAAGATATGAAAGACAAAAAATTTCATACTTGGCAGGACGTTCTCAACCTTATGACTCTTACGACAGTGTAAGATTGTCTTCTGATTATCTTTTATTGTTTTGTATATTGGATGATTATAGCGACAATTTGAACAATCAAAAGTTATATGATATATATTCTAAAAAGATAATTGAAATTCTTAATGAAAGAGCATTTTATGATGATGATACTTTTTTATATGCGTGGCATGATTGGTGGAAACGTCTTAGTATAGGAATGCCTGATGAATGGAAAAAAAGAATTATTCAAAGTATTCAAAATTGTTTTAATTCTATTAAATGGGAAATTAAAAATGAAAAAGAAAAGTACATACCAACTCTAGAAGAGTACGTCAATCATAGGATGCATAGTGGAAGTGTTTTTGTCTGTTTTGATCTAATAGAAAGAGGAGGTAGAAGTTTTATTCCTGCTTCTAGTCGTAGTATTTTACTGAGAGATTTAATTAACTCTATCAATAAAATAGTAAATTGGACAAATGATTTATTATCTTTTAAAAAAGAATTTGAGAATGATGAAATTCATAATTTGGTTATCATTCTGCAAAAACAAGAAAATTGTTCAATAGAGACAGCTTTAGATAGAGCAAAGGAAATGTTAAACATAGAAATTAATACATTCATTGAACTTAAAAATAAAGTCTTTATCAGTAATGAGCCTTTTGATAGTGGTATGATTAAATTCATATCTAGGTTGGAGAATGGTGTTCGAGGACATTATGAATGGAGTATGAAGACTAAAAGGTTCTAATTTATTATTCTTAAATGATAACTGCTACCCTTATAGTGCTATTAAATAAAAATATGTACTGTATATTTATGATAACTATTACCCCTCATTATATATGTGGCTCCGCTTTATAAAAAGAGGTTATATTATGTTTAATATGAGGGAGGTTTTGTATGACTAATATATGAAAACGTTTTAGATCCATTGCTTCATGATAAGGAACAGGGTCGTGGATATTTATTGATGTTGTTTGCATTTCTTTAAGTTGGGGTGAATCGGTTTAAAAGAACGTGGCCTCTACCACTAGATCAATTGGCATAGCATAGAATATTGATGTTTTTAGGTTTGAGCATCAATGACCCCGTTCCTTATCATTTGGCATCGCCTTACTCGATTTAAAGATACAACGATTTTCCAGGACATTTTCAATGAAATTATTCTTCAAGCCATTAATCGGAATAAACTAGCAATACAAAATCGGCTTTGTGTTGAGAAGGATTTCTAGAGTGGAATATGAGAGCAACACCTTGCTTTAACGAGAAATTTCTCTATTATAAAATGGATGGAATTAAGAAGAAAATAAGACTGACGAGATTTTCTCGGAAAACTTAAAGATGCCGATAGCCAGCATCTTTTTTTAATGTATTGGTCAACTTATGTTCCCCGAAACAACTGTAAAAATCGAATTAACAAAGGACAAACAACTATAATAGCAATGATGAGTAAGAGCTGATTAGATAAGAGTTCCACAAACGTTGTTTGAATCACATAAACTGCAATCAGTAGTAAATAACTCACCAAAAATATCAACCCAGAACTTCTCTTCTCAAATGGTTTCTCTAAGAGAATCAGCATAAATAGCCCCGCCATAATAATCAAAAAAGTCATATACTTTGTAAGCCTCCTCGTCATTGATCCCCGATTTCCACATTGTACAGATATTTCACCTACCGCAACATACTTCTCCCTCAAATTAAGCAAAAAGTAGTGAAAATATAAGGGATCACGAACAGATAACGACCGAAACTTTACAAAAAACCTCCAACCAAATCAAATTCACACCTTCCCATTTGCGACGTCCTCATATATAGTAAGATTAGACTAGTTCTAAATAACTGAAATTGGGGCGTTTACATGGATTCGATTGTTTTACATTTTATTGTGATCATGAGTGTTTCTGGCATTCTGTCCGTGATATTATCAATCATTGCTCATGCGAACCGCCGCCGGTATATTGGCTGTCAATTGTTTATGTACATGTCTGGAGCAACTGCGATTTATATCTTTGGGCACACGTTTGAATTATTGGCAAGTACACCTGGACAGATCATGTTCTGGGTTTGTTTTCAATACATAGGTCTTCCGTTCATCGCACCATTCAGTCTGATGATTGTGCTGCAATTTACGGGATTCCATCAATATTTCACAAAGCGCCGCGTGCTTCTCATCTTACTGATTCCAACTCTCACCACCATTATGGTGTTCACCAACTCTTTTCATTCACTCTTTTATCGTAGCATCACGATGAATCCAGTAGACGGTTTTTTATTGGCTGATTTTACGATTGGCTATTGGTATATCATTCATGGCGTCTATACATTTGGCTGTTCGATGCTCGCTATTTTTATGCTGGTTTGGTTTTTACGTGTCACAAAAAAAGAATATTTAAAGCAGATCCTCATTTTGCTAGTGGGAATGTTACTGCCAATCACGACATCTTTTATCTATTTATTAGGCGTTACGCCTCTTCATATTGACCCGGTCCCTGTGGTGATGTTTTTAACCAATGCACTCTACTTATGGGCGATTATGTCGTTCCAGCTCTTTAAGCTCTCTCCCATTGCAATGGAGCGTGTGTTTGAGCATATGTCTGAAGGGGTTCTCATTTTAGATCGATACCGGACACTCATAGATTACAACCCCGCTGCTGCATCGATCATTCCAGCACTTTCTAATAAAAAGGGCATTGGCTATAAAATTGACGATATTTTCTCAGGGATCATCAAAGATACCGCGTTCATTCAGTGGCTGCGTTCTCCGCAGGATCATTCGCAATATGATTTAATGTGGAAAAAGGAAGAAGATCAGTCCAGCTATTATCACCTGACCGCTTCATCGTTATTTAATAGAAGAGGAGAGATCGAGGGCAGGCAAATTGTGATCAGTGATGTAACAGAGCAGCGTTTGCTGCAGGAAGAGCTGGAGCGTCGTGCGTATATTGATGGGTTGACGAATATCTTCAATCGTTCTTCTTTTATTGAACGAACGCAGATGATCTTGGAAGAGGATGCGCAGGATACGGCGATCTTGCTGTTTGATATTGATTTCTTTAAACAAATCAATGACACGCATGGACATCATATTGGAGACGAGGCGCTGCGTCATGTTGTCACCATTTGTCAGCAGCATTTACAGATGGACGATTTATTCGGACGATATGGCGGAGAAGAGTTTGCTATTTGTCTGCCGCATCATTCATTTGAAGAGGCATGTCATATTGCGGAGCGAATGAGACATTCGTTTGAGACGAGTTTCTTTGAGACTGATGAGGAAAAAGTGCGAGTGACAGCGAGCTTTGGAATCGCTCATACAGCTTATGATCCCAATGTATTAGAAACTCTTCTATTTGAAGCGGACCAAGCCTTGTATATGTCAAAACGCCAAGGGCGCAACCGGATTTATGCGTCAACTGGAGCGGACTATATGCTGTATGAAGAGCATGATCTACCGCCAGCTTCTCATTGACTGTTGTCCTGACATTCGATATGATAAACATAACATTTGAACGGTTTCCTAAAGGGGAGTAGCTTTTACGGTTTGGTCGTCATTACAGAAACTCACGTTGTTTCTCGGCCATTCCGGCATGAACATGTTAGCCAGACCTTTGCCTATCACACATGAGGCAAAGGTCTGGCTTTTTTAAGGTCTTATTGCATCTGTGTGATGGGGGAGCGGGACAAATGATGTTTTCAATACCGCAGATGAAAGGATGATCGATCTTGAAAAAATATGTGATCTCTTTGTTATTTTCGGGCACGCTTGTATTAAGTGGATGCTCCGGTTTGCTTGACCAAGTAAGTGATACAACGACATATGTCACAGAGGCAAATGAGTATGTGACGGACATTCAGCAATTTACGGAGGACTTTCCACAGCTCGCAGAAGAAGCTGTAAAAAACGCCGCCAAAAAAGCAGAATTAACCCAGCAGCTTGAATCATTGAAAGCAGACATTCAAGAATTTAATGAACTGACAGCACCAAAAATAGCAGAAGACCTGCATGTGCAGATCATTGAAAAAAATAAGGTGCTGTCAGAGGAAATTCAAACGTATTTACAGCAATTGAAAGCGGACAACATCGACGTTGCTGCTATGCTTGAGGACCAGCAAGGGTTGATCAAGCAGCTTCAGCAGTCCGTCAATCTATTGCAGGACATTGAACAATTAACAAACTAAGGCAAACACTAGAGAGTGTGTTCAGCATATCTTTGCCTTTTCCGGTGAAGATATGCTTTAATTTAAATAAAAACAAGTCTTATTAGAAAAAAGGTGATTACATGACAGAACATGAAGAAAGACATATGGCTTCGCCTAGAGCCGAGAAGGATAAAGATCAATTGATCAATCGGTTGAAACGAGTGGAAGGACAAGTGCGCGGGATTCAGCAAATGATTGAAAACGATCGTTACTGTATAGATGTTGTCAATCAAATCTCCGCTGTCAATGCGGCTTTGAAAAAAGTTAGTCTTCAATTGATGGAAAAGCATACACATCACTGCGTAGCGGATGCCATTAAGAGCGGCAACGGGGATGAAGCCATTGAAGAGTTAATGAACGTCTTTACGAAACTGGCAAAATCGTAGCACATTAAGAATTATTTATGTTTACATCGATACCCTACTAGGGTATAGTAAGTTGTAGTAAATGATTGAAGGAGGCGATGAGAAGTGGAACAAGCAACACTTCAAGTGCAGGGCATGTCTTGTGGACATTGCGTGAAAGCAGTCGAAGGAAATGTAGGAGAATTAACAGGTGTTGAATCGGTGAAAGTCCATTTAGACAAGGGACAGGTGGATGTTTCATTTCATCCTGATCAAGTCACGTTACACCGAATCTCTGATGTGATTGAAGAACAGGGATATGATGTCGTATAAATGATATACGTGCTGCATGTGTCAGCGCGTATTTTTTTCAAAAAAAGATACCCCTATGGAGTATGTGGAGAGGTGAGATCAATGAAAAAGGAAATCGACTTTCAAATTACGGGGATGACCTGTGCTGCCTGTGCAGGCCGCATCGAAAAGGGATTGAACAGGCTGGAAGGTGTGGAGGATGCCAATGTGAATTTGGCGCTGGAAACATCTCATATTGTGTATGAAACAGAACAACTAACACCAGATGATCTGAAGCAAAAAATTCAATCCTTTGGCTACGGTGTGGTGATGGAGCAAGCAGAGTTTGATATAGAGGGAATGACGTGTGCGGCTTGTGCCAACCGAATCGAGAAAAAAATTAACCGGATGGATGGTGTTGATCACGGATCTGTGAACTTTGCGCTTGAGACACTTCAGGTCACGTATCACCCTGGCCAAACGTCTACAAGTGATATAAAGGAGGCGGTTCAGTCCATTGGATATTCTTTAATTGAACCAGCTGCAGACGAAGCAGAAGAAGGAAAGAAAGATCATCGCCAAGCAGCAATAGAGAAGCAGACGGCACGCTTTTTATTTTCAATGATCCTGTCACTGCCGCTTCTTTGGGCAATGGTCAGCCATTTTTCCTTCACGTCTTTTATTTGGCTGCCAGAAGCGTTCATGAATCCATGGGTTCAGCTGGCTTTAGCAGCGCCGGTTCAGTTCATTGTCGGCTGGCCCTTCTATGTAGGAGCATATAAAGCTTTACGTAATAAAAGTGCCAACATGGATGTTCTTGTCGCACTTGGGACATCAGCTGCGTTTTTCTATAGTTTATACGAAAGCATTCAGTCAGCGGTTCAAGGCACACGTGAGGCAGCCCTCTATTATGAAACAAGTGCTGTGCTTATTACGTTGATCGTGCTCGGAAAATTAATGGAAGCAAGAGCAAAAGGGAGATCATCAGAAGCGATTCAAAAGCTGATGGGCCTACAAGCGAAAGAAGCGGTCATCGAGCGAGATGGAAAAGAGATGACCGTGCCTATTTCCGAAGTAAAAGTGAATGATCTTGTGTTTGTCAAACCGGGTGAGAAAGTGCCGGTAGATGGAGAGATCGTGGAGGGAACAACCGCAATTGATGAGTCCATGATTACGGGAGAAAGTCTGCCTGTTGATAAAACGGCTGGTGATGCGGTCATCGGGGCAACCATCAATAAAAATGGGTTTGTGAAAGTGAAAGCGACAAAGGTTGGGAAAGAGACCGCCCTTTCACAGATTATCAGAGTCGTAGAACAAGCACAGGGCTCAAAAGCACCGATTCAAAGGATGGCAGATCAAATATCAGGGATATTTGTTCCTATCGTTGTAGGAATTGCTGTGCTCACGTTCCTGATATGGTTTTTCCTTATTGACCCAGGAAATGTGACGTCAGCCCTTGAAACGTTTATCGCAGTCATCGTCATCGCATGTCCGTGTGCGCTCGGTCTTGCCACACCAACCTCTATAATGGCTGGAAGCGGCCGTGCAGCTGAATCAGGCATTTTGTTTAAAGGCGGGGAGCATTTAGAAGTGACCCAATCACTTGACACGGTGGTTTTAGATAAAACAGGGACTGTGACAAAAGGGGAGCCGAGTCTGACAGATGTGATGGTATCTGACAATTGGACAGAAGATACGCTGCTTCAGCTAGCAGGATCGGCAGAACAGCAGTCGGAACACCCGCTTGCCAGAGCGATCACAGACGGAATGAAGGAACAAGGTCTTGAAGCGGTCGAGATCGAAGCCTTCCAAGCAGACCCAGGCCATGGAATTGAAGCAAAGGCCGCAGGACACAAGCTTTTGATTGGAACGCGTAAGCTATTACAGAAACATCATATCCCATATGATCAAGTCGAAGCATCCGTCACACTACTGGAGCAGCAAGGGAAAACAGCTATGCTTGTCGCGATTGACGGCGAAGTCGCCGGCATTGTCGCAGTGGCAGATACGATCAAATCATCCTCACCTCAAGCTATCAAGCGTCTGAAAGAGCAAGGGATTCACGTTGTGATGATGACAGGTGATAACAAGCTGACGGCAGAGGCGATTGCGAAACAGGCGGGCATTGATCATGTCATTGCGGAAGTCCTGCCTGAGGAAAAGGCTGCTCACATTGCGGCGCTTCAGGAACAAGGAAAGAAAGTCGCCATGGTCGGAGATGGCATCAATGATGCCCCGGCTCTTGCGACAGCGAATATTGGGATGGCAGTTGGAACAGGGACAGATGTTGCCATGGAAGCAGCAGATATCACGCTCATGACAGGAGACCTCCATGCCATTGCAGATGCGCTTGAATTTAGTAAAAAAACAATGAGAAACATCAAGCAAAATCTATTTTGGGCGCTTGCTTATAACTGCATTGGGATACCGATAGCTGCTTTTGGACTTCTTGCGCCATGGCTTGCAGGAGCAGCAATGGCCTTTAGCTCCGTGTCGGTTGTATTGAATGCGCTCAGATTGCAGCGTTTGAAACCGGTTAGAGAGGGAGTGGCACAATGAAGCTGAATGTCAAATGGATTTGGACGATTAGTGCATTGTTCTATGTTGCTCTTGTTCTTATTGGATATGCTATGTATGATGAATTTTATCCAAAGCAAGAACCGCCAAGTGAACAAATGCAACATCATTAAGACTTCGCCAAAAGCGAAGTCTTTTTTTAACAATTTTGTGGAAAAACCCACCTTTTAAAAGATTTTTCATAAAAAATTCACTTCTTTTTGTTCCTTTTTGTCGTTTTTTGTAGGTTCATCGTTAAGATGCGATTAAGCAACAAAGAAAGCGTTATCAAAAAAAGGGGGTTCACGTATGAAAAAGTTAGGGTTAGCTTCTCAAATACTCATTGCACTTGTTCTGGGTGTTATCGTGGGAGCGCTGTTTTATCAAAATGAAACCGTTATTAATGTGTTAACGCCGATTGGCGATATATTCATCCATTTAATTAAAATGATCGTTCTTCCAATTGTTATTGCTGCGTTGATTGTAGCAGTAGCTGGTGTAGGGGATATGAAAACCATCGGAAGACTCGGCGGAAAAACGATTCTTTACTTCGAAATTGTGACAACGATTGCATTAGCAGTGGGACTGCTTGCAGCAAACGTCTTCCATCCTGGTACAGGAATTGACATGAGCAACATGGAAAAAGGCGATATCTCTAAATATGAAGAGACATCGAAAGCTTCTTCCGAAAAAGCGAGTTTCTCTGAAACCATTGTGCATCTAGTGCCAACAAACGTTTTCCAATCCATTGCAGAAGGTGATCTATTACCAACGATCTTCTTTACAGTCTTATTCGGATTAGGAATTGCCGCAGTAGGAGACAAAGGGAAACCAGTATTAGGATTCTTTGAGGGTATACTCGAAGCCATGTTCTGGGTGACCAATAAAGTGATGAAGTTTGCACCATTTGGTGTATTCGCGCTCATCAGCGTGACGGTGATCAAATTCGGGGTCGGAGCGCTTCTCCCGCTAGGTAAACTGGTACTTGTCGTTTACGGTACAATGGCATTCTTCGTTATTGTCGTACTTGGCATTATCGCAAAATTAGCTGGAACAAGCGTCTTTACACTATTTAGAGTGCTAAAAGAAGAAATCATTCTTGCATTCTCAACAGCAAGTTCAGAAGCTGTACTGCCTAGACTTATGGATAAAATGGAGAAGTTCGGCTGCCCGAAAGCGATCACGTCGTTCGTTATCCCAACAGGCTACACCTTTAACCTAGATGGAAGTGCCATCTATCAATCCATTGCCGCCATATTTGTTGCACAAATGTACGGCATGCCGCTTTCCATCTATGAGCAAATTACGTTACTATTAATCTTGATGCTGACATCTAAAGGAATGGCTGGTGTACCAGGTGCATCAATCGTTGTTGTCATCACAACACTTGGTGCAATGGGACTGCCGCTTGAAGGACTTGCCTTCATCGTTGGGATCGACCGTATACTTGACATGGTTCGTACAACTGTTAACGTATTTGGTAACTCACTTGCCGCCATTGTCATGTCTAAGTGGGAAAAAGTTTTTGATCAAGAGAAATCGAAGAAGTATATTGAGGAATTAAAACAACAAACAAAAGCAGCGTAAAAGGAGATCTTTTCAAATGACGAAGCTACAGGACAAGCAAGTTCGAATCGAACGAGACTTTCTAGGTGAAAAGGAAGTAGACACTCAAGCGTATTATGGAATTCAAACATTACGTGCAGTAGAGAACTTTCCAATTACTGGCTACCATGTTCATGAGGAACTCATCAAAGCATTAGGGATTGTCAAAAAGGCAGCCGCACTTGCAAATATGGATACACAACGACTATATTCTGGTCTTGGAGAAAAAATTGTTCAAGCCGCAGATGAGGTTATTGAAGGAAAATGGAACAATCAATTTATTGTCGATCCAATTCAAGGCGGGGCTGGCACTTCAATGAATATGAATGCCAATGAAGTCATTGCAAATAGAGCGCTTGAACTACTAGGAAAGGAAAAAGGCGCTTATACTGAGCTAAGTCCAAACACGCATGTGAACATGTCGCAGTCAACAAACGACGTTTTCCCAACAGCGATTCATATTTCAACATTGAATATGATTGAAAAACTACTTTATACGATGGAAAACATGCATCAAGTCATGACGGAAAAAGCGCAGGAATTCGATCATGTGATCAAAATGGGACGTACGCATCTTCAGGACGCTGTTCCAATCAGACTTGGTCAGGAGTTTAGTGCTTATGCAAAGGTTCTTGCTCGTGATATTAAACGTATCAAGCAGTCTAGACAGCATTTATATGAAGTCAATATGGGAGCAACAGCAGTCGGAACTGGATTGAATGCTGATCCTAAATATATTCGTCAGGTGGTAGGCTATCTATCTGACATTAGCGGATTACCGTTAGTTGGAGCTGAAGACTTAGTCGATGCCACGCAAAATACGGATGCTTATACAGAAGTATCTGCTGCACTTAAAGTATGTATGATGAATATGTCCAAAATGGCGAACGATATTCGTTTGATGGCTTCAGGGCCAAGAGCAGGTTTTGGTGAGCTTCACTTGCCGCCGAGACAGCCAGGTTCATCCATCATGCCAGGGAAAGTCAACCCAGTGATGCCTGAGGTCATGAACCAAGTGGCATTCCAAGTCATCGGAAATGATCATACGATCTGTCTTGCATCAGAGGCTGGTCAGCTTGAACTGAACGTTATGGAACCAGTTTTAATATTCAACTTACTACAATCTCTCAGCATGATGAAAAATGTGTTTGAGTCCTTCATGGACAACTGCTTGCGTGATCTAAAAGCAGATGAAACGAGATTAAAAGAATATGTAGAAAAAAGTGCTGGTGTCATGACAGCGGTGAATCCGCATATTGGTTATGAAGCTGCTGCACGAATTGCAAGAGAAGCGATTCTTACAGGCGCATCTGTACGTGAGCTTTGTCTGCAAAATGATGTGTTAACAGAAGAAGAGCTTGACGTCATCTTGAATCCTTTTGAAATGACCAAACCAGGTATTGCTGGCGCATCACTTTTAGAAAAGGATCGTTTAGAAGATTAAGCGGCATCATGAGAAGCGCACACCGACAAAGTTCCGGTGTGCGCTTTTTCATGGATGTTTGTTTTTCTCAAGCTCACATAGTATACTATCGTCAATTATTAGGGATGTGACTGCGTTTGAATCTACTGAAAAAATGGCTGAATACAGAGCCTTATTTAATTGTGATGCTCATTGTACTGACACCGATTGGCGGAGAGTTCAAATTTTATCCATTTGAGGACAGCTTTCGGGTCAGTTTTGGAACCGTTGTCTTTTTCTTTATCCTGCTTCAAATGAAAAAATTCCCGGCATGGGCAAGCGGTATTATTGCAGGGGTATCTGTTTTTGCGTTTCGCGTGCTTCTTGATACAGCCGTCACAGGTCATCTTCCGCTGGAAGAAGCGGTTTCATTAAGATTTCCTTCCCTTCTTTATTATGTCGTCTATGGCACGCTCTTTTATTTATTACAGGTCAGACGTTTCCGCGATCAGCCTTGGCTGATTGGTGCGACAGGCATCATCATGGAACTGTGTGCGAGCGTTGTTGAGATGATTGCACTTCGTGGCACCATTGATGAAATTTTAACGATGCGGACGCTGTTTCAACTTTTTGTTTTAGCGATTTTCAGAAGCTTTTTCGTGTTGGCTTGTTATACAATGATTCGATTATATGAAGAGCAGGCGAGAGAGCGTCAAATGAAAAAGGAAAAGGAACATCTGCTGATGCTTCTGTCTAACCTTTACACGGAATCTACATACTTTCATAAAACACTTGCACATGCTGAGCACATTACAGCGACATCCTATCAATTGTATCAATCCCTGCACCACGCAAAGGATACAGAATCATTGGATTTGAAAAAGCTCGGAAAAACAGCCCTGCAAATTGCAGGAGAGGTACATGAGATCAAAAAGGATAACCAGCGGATTTTTTCTGCATTATCAAAGCTGATTCATGAAGAAAATTTCCAGGCTTATGCAAGTCCTGCCCATATTGCTGGGCTTGTGATTCGTATCCATGAAAATTACGCAGAATCTCTTAAAAAAAACATTGTCTTTCATTATGATGAAGATGGGCAGCATCCCGCCTATCACGTGTATACCATTCTATCTTTGTTAAATAATATTGTTTCCAATGCTGTCGAAGCCATTCCAGTGGATGGAGAGGTGTCACTCTCTATTTCACAGAAAGAGAACCAGGTGATCTTTCAAATCAGTGACAACGGGCCTGGCATTAAAGAGCGTAATCATCATGTTATTTTTAAACCCGGTTTTACTTTAAAATACGACCAGGCTGGGAATCCATCAAGCGGTATCGGGCTTTCCTATGTGAAGGATACAGCGGAGAAGCTTGGCGGAAGTGTTGAGATGAAGAGTATCCCAAATAAACAAACGATTTTCACGTTAACGATACCAGTGGATCAAGTCAGTAGAAAAGAGGGGATTGGGAGATGAGATTTTTTATTGTTGATGATGATGAAGCCGTGCGTTCTTCACTGGCTCAGCTCATTGAAGATGAAGAGCTTGGCATTGTCGCAGGGGAAGCAGAGGATGGCGCAGAGTTAACGGCAAGCTACTTAAATGATTTGCACATTGATATCTTATGTATTGATCTATTGATGCCGGAAAGAGACGGTCTTGAAACGATTCGAGCCATTAAGGATGAGTTTCATGGGAAATACTTAATGCTGTCGCAGGTAGAAACAAAGGAATTAATCGGCCAGGCGTATACGCTTGGTGTTGAGTATTATGTGACAAAGCCAATCAATCGTGTAGAGGTCTTAAGTGTGCTCCATCTCATGATTGAACGTCTTCATTTAGAGCATTCAATTGAAAACATTCAGCACTCACTCAAATCCGTCATGCAGTTTCAGCAGCGCGGTCAGACGAAAACGAAGCAGCGGGGGAAAAGTCTTGCAGAGGCAGGTCAGTTCTTGCTGGCGGAGCTTGGGATTGTCGGTGAGAAGGGGTCTAAAGATTTATTAGATATGATTCTCTTCACAGATCAGTATGTAGCGCTGCATACCGATCATCACGATTCCTTTCCTTCTTTAAAGATCATTTTTACCGGAATCACGGAGGATAAATTAAATGAGCCGTACACATCAGCAGACATTGCAAGAGAAGCGAAGGCAGCGGAACAGCGGGTAAGACGTGCGATCAACCAATCTTTGAAACACATCGCATCACTTGGGTTAACTGATTTTTCTCATCCAACGTTTGAAAATTACGCATCTAAATTCTTTGATTTCACCATCGTGCGAAAGAAAATGAGTGAATTAACAAAAGAGACGAGCGGTAGAGAAGAACATACTCGTATCAATGTGAAGAAATTTGTGCAGGTGCTCTACTATGAAGCAAAACGTATTTTTATGGAAGATTAAAAAAAGACATGCTCCCTCATGAGGGAGACATGTCTTTTTTGGTGATGGATTGCAGATGCATCTGCAGCACGGAGCGTAAGAGCTCAGGCGGTAAACGATGAGGCTGCAAGATTCCATTCAATGCAAGCCCGTTGATGACCGCATAAAGCCGCTCAGTTTCGACTAAAAGATCGATATGATCAAGCAAAAGCCCATCCTCTTTTAATTTCATTAAACAATATTGGGTCATTTGGAGAAGCTCGTCATACATCTTTGCATTGAGCGGCTGTAAATCTGGTTCAGTCAGCGACTTGACTGTAAAAGCTTGCCACACCTCCATTTCAAATCTTCGTTCTTCATCAAGTGGAAGAACCTGCTCCAATAACGCGAGGACATTTTCTTCCGTTGAACCATTAAGCTGAAGTCCTGTCATACGCTCTTTGACTCTTTCCTGAATCAATGTCATAGAGAAAAGAAATAACTCTTGCTGTGTGGAAAAATAATGACGCATAGAGCCCGCTGAAATACCAGCTTCTACCGCTACTTTTCGTACAGAAGCGTTTTCCAATCCATCCTGTTTAATCACTCTCATGGCAGCTTGAGCGACTTTTTGTTTTTGTTTATGGTGATCGACGATTTTTGGCATACATTGATTTTAGCACAGCCATTGTTTTTTTAACACAGTTGTGTTATTTTTTATTTAATACAATTGTGTTAAAAAAGGATGTGGTGAAAATTGGTCGGGTTATTGATTGTGGCATGTGAAATTGGTTTTTGGCTGTTTATTCTGGTGGGTTTAACACTGCGTTATGTATTTAGACAGAAAAAGTGGGGCGCCTTCTTTCTGGTCTGTACGCCGATTTTGGATCTAATCCTTCTTGCGGCTACTTATATGGATTTAAGGCAAGGGGCTGTGGCGAGTGTCATCCACGGGCTTGCGGCTGTTTATATTGGGGTGAGTCTCGCCTTTGGACATCAAATGGTGAAATGGGCAGATGCTCGGTTTGCTTATCGATTTGCAGGAGGCCCTAAGCCGAAGGGAAGACCTAAGTACGGGAAGGAACGGTCAGTGTATGAAATGGTCAGCTGGACGCGGCATTTCGTCTCTTATGTCATCGGAGCTGGTCTGCTATTTGGTTTATCCTATCTCATACAAGCACCAGAACGAACGGAATCACTGATGCAGCTCGCCGGTGTGTGGGGGATGGTCTTAGCCATTGATTTCGTCATTAGCATTAGCTATGTGATCTGGCCGAAAAAGCATCCTCAAAATATAGCCAGCTAACAAAAAAGACAGGCGGATTTACTCCGCCTGTCTCAGCGTGTAGACAAACCCTCGCATTCGTTGTCAGTCCTGCGCGCTGGTGCTCACGAATGTCAAATTCGTTCCGCAAAAGTAGCTGTCCTTCCTAGACTGCAAAGGTTTTCTATCACGCTGAAAAGAAGACAAAGGGCTAAAATAAACATCATTTTAGCCCTTTGTCAACAATCTAAGACAGGCGGAATCACTCCGCCTGTCTTTTCTTATGATGAAAGCCCTTTGTAAATGGTGTCAATATTCCATTTCATCATCTTATAGTAGCTGTCTCCGTCTTCACCTTTCTTTCCAATAGAGTCAGTGAATACTTTTCCTTTAATCGGAACCCCGGTTTCCTCAGATAAGCTTTCAAGGATGCGTTGATCGACACTTGTTTCAAGAAAGAGCGCAGGAACTTGATGATCTTTGACAAAATGAATGATGCGCTTCATTTGTCCAGGTGTTCCTTCACTTTCTGTGTTGATCTCCCAAATGTAGCCTGCTTTCAGTCCATAGGCATCTGCAAAATACTTGAAGGCTCCCTCACTTGTCACAAGGAGCTTTTTGTCTTTTGGCAGCTGATCGAACTTGTCTTTTGCTTCATCGTGAAGCGCTTGAAGCTTTTTGATATAGGCTTCTGTATTTTTTTCGTAATCCTCTTGATGCTCAGGGTCTGCTTCAATAAGCGCATCCCGGGCATTTTGAGCATAAAGAATCCCATTTTCGACATTCAGCCAGGCGTGGGGGTCCTGCTGGCTTTCGAGTCCTTTTGAAGATAAATGCTTTACTTTGACGCCTTTACTTAATTCAGCTACAGGTGCATCATCCCCGTCCTTGCCACTCGATTCGAGCAGCTTTTGAAACCAGCCGTTCCCTGTCTCAAGGTTTAAGCCATTATATAGAACAAGGTCTGCATCCGTTGTATGCTGAACATCCTTTGGCAGTGGGTCGAATTCATGTGGGTCTGTACCAATGGGAACAATGCTGTGAATAGAGACGTGCTCTCCGCCTACTTCCTTCACAATGTCATAAAGAATGGAGTAGGTCGTGACGACTTTTAATGTGCCGTCATCTTTGCCGGAATTATTTTGTTTAGTAGAACAGCCTGCGATGACCACAAGGGCAATGAATACTGCGATCAAACGGATTGCAAATACCTTCTTCATATATGTCCTCCTTTTACATAGACGCTTCCTTTTTTAGCTGCGTTCGTTTTCGTTTAGATTTTAATGATCTCCATAGAATTCCTTGCTTTGGTGAAAAGATAAAGGCACTCCCGAATAAAATGGTCGCGACCAGCACGATAGAAGCGCCAGACGACAAGTTATACGTAAAACTAAGCCCAAGTCCCACGACGGCAGAAACTGCACCGAAAAAAGCAGATAAATAAATCATGATCCATAGCCGGTCTGTTAAGAGATAAGCAGTGGCTGCCGGCGTAATAAGCATGGCAACGACAAGAATAATCCCAACAGTTTGCAGTGACGCAACGGTCACAAGGGTCAACAAGGTCATGAGAAAATAATGGATCATTCGATTCGGTAAACCGTAAACCGAAGAAATGACCGGATCAAATGAACTAATGAGCAGTTCTTTGTAGAAAACGATAACAGCCAGCAGGATAAAAATGCCGATGCCAAGCGTAATCCACATATCAGATGACCGAACAGCTAGGACGTTTCCAAACAAGATATGATATAAATCACTGGAACTTTTCAAAAATGTGATTAAAATGATCCCGATTGAGAAAAAGGCGGTGAAGACAATGCCGATGGCAGAGTCATTTTTAATGCGGCTGTTTTGACTCACGTATCCGATCCCAATTGCTGTTAACACTCCAGTTAAAACGGCTCCGAAGAAAAAGTTAATTCCCAGCATATAAGAAATGGCGACACCTGGCAGCACTGCATGCGAAATGGCGTCTCCCATCAGGGCCATGCCCCGTAAAATGATAAAGCAGCCAATGACCCCGCAAATAATGCCTACCATGACGGATGTAAATAATGCTTTTTGTAAAAACGAATATTCAAAGAGTCCGGTTAAAAATTCCATTACACGTCTCCTCCTGCTGATTTTAAGAATGGTAGCTGCGTTTCATATGCCTCCAGCATGACCTCTGGGCGAAGGATGTCGTGTACAGGTCCAGCTTTGATGAGTTTTTTATTTAACAGAACGAGGTGGCTGAAGTAATCATCGGCTTTACTTAAATCATGATGGACAACCAAAATGGTTTTTCCTTCATCCCGTAATTCTTGCAAAATGCGAACCATCGTTTCTTCACTGGCCATATCAATCCCAACAAACGGTTCATCCAAACAGAAGAGCTGTGCGTTTTGCGCAAGTGCTCTTGCAAGGAAGACACGCTGCTGCTGACCGCCGGATAACTCACCAATCTGTCTTTTGGCAAAGTCCTGCATGCCGACCTTTTCTAAACAGTGGTACGCATATGCCCGGTCTTCTTTTTTCGGACGTTTCATCAGGCCAAGCTTCGGATATGTTCCAAGTAGCACGGTATCCAGCACATGAATAGGAAACGTCCAGTCTAGATCATTTCTCTGTGGTACATAGGCGATCTGTTTTCTGACTTGTTTAAAGGGCTGTTCAAAAAAGCGAATATCCCCTTGGTCTTTTTCAATTAAATCCAAACATGCCTTGAGTAAAGTCGATTTACCGGCACCATTTGGACCTATGATTCCTGTCATCGTTCCTTCCTGTATGGAAAGAGAGATGTTCTCTAATGCATCCTGCCCGTGATATGAGACATGAAGACGGTCGATTGTTAAAGCATTTGGCATCTCTTGCGGCCCCTTTCAATCATCATTGCTCTTCCTAAAGATATATGCATACATTAAATAATTTTGACTAAAGGATGAAATGATTCTCTAATGCTAATTTGTTTCCTTAGGGAAACTTTTATTTTATTCTAAGTGTATGTCCTTCTTTTGTAAAGAGAAAAGCTGCACTTATTTCGTCAGAGGTCAAACGATCGTTTTTATGTTATGCGGGGAGCGGGGGACATGAGCTTGGTTTATTGAAAATCCGTTGGCAGGATTGGGCATAAAAAAACCAAACATTTGCTTATAAATGATTGACAGCTGATCAGAACTCCTCATATAATAAAGATAATTCAATATATGAATATGTGCTCATATATAATATCCACAGCAGCTGATAGGTTTGATTGAATCAGGGAAGGCTACTTATATAGAAAAAGGTGAGAACATGAAAAAGATGAAGGATGAATACGTATTAAGCGGTCTTGATTGCGGCAACTGTGCACGTAAAATAGAAACAGGTGTCAGCAAAATGGATGGTGTTGAAGCTTGCTCTGTTAATTTTGCGACAGGCACATTGACTGTTACGCATGCAGATAAGCAAGAAACGATGTCAAGGCGCATTGAAAAAACCGTTCAATCCATTGAACCTCATGTGAGTGTATCACCGAAAGAAGAAGGACATCATCACGATCATGAGCATGGGACGAAAAATTTAAAAACGATTGTGCTGAAATTAATTGGCGGTGCAGTCATTGGAACAGCAGCTTTCTTTATACCTGAAGATGGTGTATTAAAGTTCATTATGTTCTTCGCAGCATATTTACTAGTCGGCGGTGATGTGGTTTTTAAAGCGCTGAAAAATATCGTGCGCGGCCAAGTATTTGATGAGAACTTCTTAATGACGATTGCAACGGTTGGTGCTTTTGTCATTCAGCAATATCCAGAAGCGCTTGCTGTCATGCTGTTTTACCAAATTGGAGAGCTCTTCCAAGGGGCGGCAGTGAACCGTTCAAGACGATCAATTAGTGAATTAATGAATATACGTCCAGAATACGCGAATCTAAAAGTAGGAAATGAAACGAAAAAAGTGAATCCGGAAGAAGTAAAAGCCGGTGACCGTATTGTTGTGAAGCCGGGTGAAAAAATTCCGCTGGATGGGCTCATTGTTGAAGGTTTCTCGCTCGTAGATACATCTGCATTAACAGGGGAGTCGGTGCCGCGGGATGTAGAAGCGGGAAAAGAAGTTCTTGCAGGATTTTTGAATCAAAACGGTATACTTGAAATTGAAGTGCAAAAAGAGCTAAGTGAATCGGCAGTGACAAAGATTTTAGATTTGGTTGAGAATGCGAGCAGCCGAAAAGCACAGACAGAAAATTTCATCACAAAGTTTGCAAAATATTATACACCGGCTGTCGTCTTGCTTGCCTTATTGCTTGCCTTTATGCCGCCGCTTCTCATTCCATCGGCACAATTGTCTGACTGGGTGTACCGGGCACTTGTCTTTCTCGTGATCTCTTGTCCTTGTGCTCTTGTTGTGTCCATTCCATTAGGATTTTTCGGGGGAATTGGGGCAGCTTCTAAACGAGGCATCCTTGTGAAAGGCAGTAATTATCTAGAAGCATTGAATTCTGTGAGATATGCTGTATTTGATAAGACGGGCACACTCACAAAAGGAAACTTTACGGTGACCAATATCGTCACAGCCAGTGACAAGTGGTCAGAAGAGGAGCTGCTTTCTTTTGCAGCACTGGCAGAAGCCCATTCCTCACACCCTATTGCAGAATCGATTAAAGCGGCATACAGCTCGCCGCTTGATGAAAGCCAGATTGAAGCATATGAGGATATCGCGGGACATGGAATTAAAGCGACCATCAGCGGTTCCCATATCTTAGCGGGAAATCATCGCTTGATGGAGCGAGAAGGCATTGCGTATGAAAAAGAAAAAAGAAGCGGAACCGTTGTGTACATGGCGATTAACGGTGAGTTTGCTGGATCGATCTTGATCGCAGATGAATTGAAGGACGATGCAATCGAAGCCGTCTCTGCTCTAAAAGCGTCTGGGATTCAAACTGTTATGCTCACTGGTGATGCTAAGCAAGTCGGAAATGCGGTCGCCAAGCAAATTGGCATCGACGAAGTACATGCAGAATTATTGCCGCAGGATAAAGTAACGAAAATAGAAGAAATTGATCAGAAAAAAGCGCCTCAAGAAAAGCTGTTATTTGTTGGGGACGGCATTAATGATACACCTGTATTAGCAAGAGCAGACATAGGAATTGCAATGGGCGGGCTTGGATCAGATGCAGCTGTCGAAGCGGCTGATATCGTCATCATGACGGACCAGCCATCAAAGGTAGCAGAAGCCATCGCTGTCGCGAAACGAACAAGAAGGATTGTATGGCAGAATATCGCATTTGCCCTTGGTGTCAAAGGCATTTTCCTATTACTCGGTGCATTCGGTATTGCGACCATGTGGGAAGCCGTCTTCTCGGATGTCGGTGTCACCGTACTCGCTGTTTTAAATGCCATGAGGGTCATGAAATAAAATTGTAAGGAAAATTTCATGAATACCATCTTTCATAATGGACCCCCTCTTGTTAAAATAGAAGAAGTTGGATAATGGCATTTTTCTAAGCTATTATCCTTTTTCTTTTTTAAGGAATGAAAAAGATAAGGTAGGTGCTTATGTGAGTAAGAAAAATAATCAATCTTCATCCATTAAATTTGCTGTTATTTTAACCATCATCGCAGCTCTTCTCATCGGTCTATTTGTTGTGATTGGGAACAAGAACAGCCAAGAAGCACAAACAGTTGACAGTAAGCCTTCGATTAAAGGACAGCCTGTCATAGGGGACAAAAACGCAGCGGTGCAAGTCGTTGAGTTTGGGGACTACAAATGTCCGTCATGTAAATCATTTGAAACAGACATTTTCCCAAAACTGAAAGCAGACTACATAGATAAAGGCGATGTATCCTTTTCATTTATTAATTTACCACTGCCTGTTCATGGAGATGGCGCAGTATTAGCAGCACTAGCTTCTGAAGAAGTGTGGAAAGAAGATCCAAAAAACTTCTGGGCATTCCATGAAGCTGTCTATCAAGCACAGCCAGATAGTGAAGCAGAATGGGTTACGCCTGCTAAGCTGACTGAACTAGCGAAAAAGACAACAAAAATTGATACGGACAAACTCAAAGATAACTTATCAAAGAAAACGTATCAGCCGCAGCTGAACACAGACGATCAGCTTGTGAACAAATATAAAGTGAATTCAACACCAACGATTTTGATTAACAATAAACAAGTTCAAAACTTTTATGACTATGATGAAATCAAAGAATTAATTGATCAAGAGCTCAAAGGGAAAAAATCATGAAGAATAAGCTCATTTACTTATACAGTGCTTGGATTGTCTCTATCGTTGCGACGATGAGCAGCCTGTATTTAAGTGAAATAAAGAAGTTTATCCCATGCGATATGTGCTGGTTTCAGCGCATTTTCATGTACCCGCTCGTGCTCTTACTTGGAATTGCTACGTTCCGGGGCGATGTCAAAGTGAAGTATTACGTACTGCCTTTGGCTGTGATCGGTGCTGGCTTTTCCATCTATCATTATATGGAACAAAAGATCCCGGGCTTTGCGTCGATTCGCCCTTGCTTAAGCGGCATTCCTTGTTCCGTTGATTATCTGAACTGGTTTGGTTTTATTACCATTCCACTATTGGCTCTCATTGCATTTATTCTTATCATCATCAGTATGCTGCTGTTAAATGCAAAAGAAGATTGAGAGATAGCCTGCTTTTAAGCGGGCTATTTTTTATTTTTGCAAAAAGATAAAATTTAAAGAAAATTTGTATTGCTTTTCGCTTATGTCAGATATACATTAAGGGAGTAGTGTTAGATGATCAGATCATGTAAGGAGATAAGCGGAAAATGGCATGGGAAGTCTTAAGTATCATTGGTATTATCGCATTCGCCATTAGTGGTGCGATAGTAGCAATGGAGGAAGAGTACGATATTCTTGGTGTGTACATTTTAGGGATTGTGACAGCATTTGGCGGTGGAGCGATTCGAAATCTATTAATCGGTCTTCCGGTGTCTGCTTTATGGTCACAGGGCAAAATGTTTACCATTGCTCTTGTATCCATTACGATTGTGTTTCTTTTTCCAAAGCTTTTGCTCAAGCACTGGAGCACATGGGGGAATTTCTCGGATGCGATTGGTTTAGCAGCGTTTGCGATTCAAGGTGCATTATTTGCTGTGCAAAGAGAGCTTCCGCTCAGTGCGGTCATTGTGGCAGCCATTTTGACTGGAAGCGGAGGCGGAATTGTGCGTGATTTATTGGCAGGGCGAAAGCCGCTTGTGCTAAAAGCGGAGATTTACGCAGTTTGGGCAGCACTTGGCGGCTTACTCGTAGGACTCGGTTTAGCACAAGGAGAGATTGCTTTGTATTTGCTGTTTCTCATCCTTGTCGTATGCAGGGTTTGTTCCTACCTATTCAAATGGCGGCTTCCCGCTAGGTCTTATTTTTTAAATAAAGGGTAAAACGAGAAAAGAGCGGTTTCGCTCTTTTTTTGTGTTTGATACGAGCTGGATGTCAGCAGGTAATGGAGTTTTCGTGTAAAATAAAAGCAGGGTCTTTTTGTTCATCATTAGAACAATACATGTGATGAAAATTTTGTCAGCTGGCTGAATATCTGGATTCAGCCTTTTTTTGCCTAGATGGATTGTTATGTGTTGGTTTCACATTTTGCGGAATACTAAAGAAGCACCTATGATCGGACGGATGAATCAACATGGAATGAACACATCTTTGCATGTAAGCAAAACTTGACGAAAAAATTGAAATAGGAGGGACACGTACTAGTGGAGATTTTTTTGGCAGTGCTCGTATTACTAGCACTCATCGCATCATCTAATATTATCAATCGTTTTGTCCCCTTTATTCCAGTCCCGTTAATTCAAGTGGGCTTAGGAATATTGGTGGCGGCTTTTCCTTCAGGTTTACATATTTCTTTAAATCCCGAACTATTCTTCGTTTTATTCATTGCGCCGCTGTTATTTAATGACGGGAAGCGTACCCCAAGGGACGAGCTGTGGAAATTAAGAGCGCCGATTCTTCTGTTAGCCCTAGGGTTAGTATTTGCGACAGTCATTGTAGCAGGATATACCATCCATTGGATGATCCCAAGCATTCCGCTTCCAGCCGCATTTGCGCTTGCAGCGATTTTATCACCGACAGATGTGGTAGCAGTCAGTGCTCTTTCCAGCCGTGTGAACATGCCAAAGGGTATCATGAGACTGCTGGAAGGCGAGGGATTGATGAACGATGCATCAGGACTTGTCGCCTTTAAATTTGCCATTGCTGCAACAGTGACTGGCGCTTTTTCGATTGCTGAGGCATCCTTTAGCTTTGTTCTGATTGCCGCAGGTGGTCTATTGACTGGATTTATTCTATCCTTTTTTATCATTCGTTTTCGCTATTTCCTCCGCCGTCTAGGAATGGACGATGTCACGATGCACATCATCCTGCAAATTCTTACACCATTTGTCATCTATTTAGCAGCGGAAGAAATCGGTGTGTCCGGTATTTTAGCGGTTGTTGCTGGCGGTGTGACACACGCTATTGAGCAGGATCGAATGGAAGCAAATTTAGCCAAACTGCAAATTGCTTCGTCAAACACATGGAATATTATTTTATTTATTTTAAACGGACTTGTTTTCGTTATCCTTGGATTGCAGATTCCTGATGTATCGACGGTCATTTTCCAGGATGAAGCCTTTAATAATATGCAGGTCATCAGTTACATCTTAATCATCACACTGTGTCTTATGATCCTGAGGTTCTTATGGGTATGGCTGTTCTGGGCAGGGAATTGGAGTGCAACGAAAAAGCAAAACGTGAAAAAACCGAAGCTTCGCGCCTCGATGCTCATGACATTCTCTGGTGTTCGTGGGGCTGTGACATTAGCCGGTGCCTTCTCCATCCCATTTACACTTGCGGACGGATCACCGTTTCCTGAACGGCATTTGATTATTTTCCTCGCAGCAGGCGTCATCTTATGTACACTCATTTTAGCTAGTGTGTTACTGCCTCTTTTATCTGAGAAAAAAGACAAGCAAATCGCCGTGGACTTGGATACAAAGATTCAGCATGCGAAACGGAAGCTGCTAAGAAGTGCCATTAAAACCTTAAGAGAAGGGATGAATGAAGACAACAGGGAAGTGTCTCTTGCACTCATCAATGATTACCGAATGAAGCTGCGTAATATCCAGCGTGAACCGTATCAATTCGGGATGAGAAAACAAGAGAGAAAGATCAGGCTGCACGGAATCAAAGCTGAGCAGATGAAGCTGCAACAGCTCATTGAGGAAGAGAAAATCGATAAAGAAGAAGCCTATGAGCTGCAAGAAAGATTTCATGAGCTCGAAATGCTGTATTCAAACTCCTTCAAAATCCGTTTTTCAAAAGTGAAGTTTCTGCGCTTGCTTCAATGGCTCCAATTATGGCGGCCGAATCAGCACGTTTCCAGCGGCATTTTAGAAAACGAGGGCTCGTACAAACAAATCCGTAAGAAAACGGCTGAGGCTGCTGTGGACTCGATCAAACAGCATATGACCGATGAAAATAAACAAACGTGTCATCAAGTGATTGGTTTTTACAACCAAGTCATTTATCGATGTGAACACGGTCCAAGCTTCTTTCAGCAAAAAGACCGTTCATTTGACCGGAAGAAAAAAGAGCTTAACTTCCAAGCTGTACAGACAATACGAAATGAAATTCAAACTCTGTATGAAGATGGTGAAATCAATCGTGATATTGCCCATCATTTAAGGGAGTATATCAATGACATGGAAGCTGTTCTCCTGACCAATACGTAATGTTGTCATCTTTTCCCCTATGTTTTATGATGAAGAAAGAGAACGAGCAGGGGGAGATCAAAGATGGCGTATTATGGAGCAATTGAAGCTGGCGGTACAAAGTTTTGTTGTGCAATAGGCAATGAGCATGGGGACATTCTCGAGGAAATGACGATTCCAACAGAGCACCCAGAAAAAACATTACAAAAGCTCATTCCGTTTTTCGAGCAGCATGACATTGAAGCATTAGGGGTCGGCTCCTTTGGACCAATCTGTGTTCAAAAAGACGATCCTTCTTACGGTTATATCATGAACACGCCGAAAGTAGAGTGGAAGCATTACCCGTTCATTCCAGAGCTAGAGAAGCAATTACGGGTCCCAGTATCCTTTACAACAGATGTTAATGCGGCAGCCTTAGGTGAATTAACAAAAGGAGCAGCCAAAGGGCTGAATAGCTGTATGTATATCACGGTCGGTACGGGTATCGGTGCCGGAGCTGTTGTGAAAAATGAGCTTCTTCACGGTCATTCGCACCCAGAGATGGGGCACATCCTTGTCAGGCAGCATGAATCAGACCCGTTTGAAGGAGTCTGCCCAGCGCATGGGACGTGTTTAGAAGGACTGGCAGCTGGCCCAGCGATTGAGAAAAGGTGGGGGAAATCTGCCAAAGAGCTCACGGAGGAAGAATCAGTTTGGGCACTTGAAGCTGATTATTTGGCGCAGGCGCTGATGCAGTACTCGCTCATTTTAAGCCCAGAGCGTATCATGATGGGCGGGGGCGTCATGAAGCAAAAACAGCTGTTTCCACTGATTCGAGAGAAGCTTGCTGCTTATCTCAATGATTATGTAGACCTGCCGCCGCTTGATACATACATTGTCTCTCCTGGACTTGAGGACAAGGCTGGCATGACAGGTGCTTTGCTGTTAGCCATCAAAGCGAAGAAAAATGCCTGATAATAGAGTTTTAATGGACAACGTGAGATAATGAAAAAGATGGAATCTATGAAAAAGGTGGTTGTTAAAATGGTCAAAAGCTTGAATGATACCGTAACACTGAATAACGGAGTGGAAATGCCTTGGTTTGGTTTAGGTGTATTCAAAGTGGAGGACGGCAATCAAGTGGTAGATGCCGTAAAAGCAGCCATACGAAACGGATACCGCAGTATTGATACAGCTGCCGTTTATAAAAATGAGACAGGCGTAGGCAAAGCGATTAAAGAATCTGGCGTGAAACGAGAAGACTTGTTCATTACGTCTAAAGTATGGAACACGGATCAAGGCTATGACAAAGCGCTGGCTGCGTTTGACGCAAGCTTGAATCGATTAGGTCTTGATTACTTAGACCTCTATTTGATTCATTGGCCTGGCCCAAATGCAGATACATTTAAAGACACATGGCGTGCGCTTGAGACGCTTTACAAGGATGGGAAAGTGAGAGCCATAGGCGTCAGCAACTTCTACATTCAGCATTTAGAAGAGCTGTTAAAAGATGCTGAGGTTGTTCCAGCCGTGAACCAAGTTGAATTTCATCCGAAACTGACACTTGTCGAACTGCGTCAATACGCAAAAGAAAAAGGCATTCAAATTGAAGCGTGGTCTCCGCTGATGCAAGGAAAGCTATTAGATCATGACGTATTGAAAGACATTGCTGCACGCTACAACAAATCTGTTGCGCAAGTCATCTTGCGCTGGGATCTGCAAAGCGGCGTCGTGACGATTCCTAAATCAATCAACGAAGAACGCATTAAACAAAATGCAGATATTTTTGATTTCGAACTATCCAAAGAAGACATGGAAAAAATCGATGCATTAAACAACAACGAGCGCGTCGGCTCGAATCCAGAGACGATGATAGTTGGGTTTGAATAAATGAAAAAATCCTCTTTCTCATATGAGAAAGGGGATTTTTTATGTACTGCTTCTTCGCACAGCCAAAAGCATAATAAAAGATAAGATCACAATACAAATCGTCCAGGACCAAGCAAGTTCCATTCGTCCTGAATCAATCGCCACATAGATAGCGGTTGGGAGTGTTTGAGTTTTTCCTGGGATGTTGCCGGCAAACATTAAGGTCGCTCCGAATTCTCCAAGGGCTCTTGCAAAGCTGAGGACGCTGCCAGACAGCAGGGAAGGCAGGGCAAGAGGTACCGTAATATAGGCAAAGACTTGGAATGAATGTGCACCATCTACTTTTGAAGCCCCTTCTATATCTGACTCAATCGTAGAAAAGCCAGCCTTTGCTGATTGATACATGAGCGGGAATGCCACAACTGTCGATGCAATGACCGCCGCCCACCATGTGAAAATGACCGGCTGATGGAAGATCCATTCAATCGCGCCCCCTATTACACTATGCTTTCCGAATACGACGAGCAATAAAAAGCCAACGACTGTTGGTGGGAGAACGAGTGGCATCATCAGGAACGTTTCCACAATCATTTTCCCCTTAAAAGTTGTTCGCGCCATCCAAAAGCCGACCGTTGTGCCAAAAACAGTGGCCAACAGCCCGCTGACGATGGCAACTTGAACGGACAGCCAAATGGGAGATAGAAATTCTTCAGTCAGCATAAGCATTATGACACTTGAAAGCCGTATTTCTTAAAAATCGATGTGGCTGTATCTGATTGAAGAAATTGAAAAAAGGTCTTGGCTTCCGTTAGATGTTCTGTCCCTTTTACAATCCCTACTGGATACATAATCGGGGAGTGCATGTCCGGATTTGCCTCAGCTGCAATCTTTACTTTTTTGGAAACAAGGGCGTCTGTTTTATACACAACACCTGCTTCTACATTTCCTGTTTCGACGTAGCTTAGGACTTGCCGCACATCCTTGCCGTAGACAGCATTCTTTTTCACTTGGTCCCATATGTTCAGTTGTGTGAAGATCTCTTTGCCATATGTACCAGCAGGAACCGATTCAGGTGTGCCAAGAGCAATCTTTCCTTTTACGTGCCGGACGTCTTGAAAGCTTTTAATAGAGGAAGAGCCATCTTTTGGCACAATAAGGACTAGCTCATTTTGTATGATGTCCTTGATATCATCTTGATCGATGTCTCCAGATTGAACAAGTTCATCGAAGGGCTCCTCAGCTGCTGAGAAAAAAAGATCCGCTTTTGCTCCTTGAGCGATTTGCTGCTTCAATGCGCCGGATGACCCGAAGTTATTCGTTAATGACACATTCGGATGTTGCTTGTGAAAGGAGGCTTCAATTTCCTTTAGTGCATCCTGAAGACTTGCCGCTGCTGAAATCACAAGCTCTGTTTTTTTATTCGAATTAGATGGCATCATCTCTGTTTGGCATCCACTCAGGAGCAAACATATGGAGATGAAGGCTAAGAATGTATACTTCATGTTCACACCTCTTATCATTCAATATCATGTGGTTCCCTTTATTATAAGCAAACTTATTTGAGCATTCATAGGCTTTCAGTAAAAAGAGAAAAGAAAAAGCCGCCAAATGGCGACTTTCAGCGTGAAGATAAAAGGGATCGTTTTATCCTGTTTACTTCTGATAAAAACGCAGCAAATTCCCATTGATCAACTTGTCTGATAAGGAGAGCTCTTTATTGGCTTTTTCTATATAAGGTTGACATACCTCATCCTGCTTCACGGGTTCTTTTGTTTTTTGATCATAGCAGGTGTTCTTTGTATAGAGATAATCATCTGTAATAAAGTTCCCGTTTCTCAGTACAGCGAAAGGAGTCCGTTCATTTGAAAATAAATCATTGCCGAATTGAATGGCATCCTTCGTTTCAATCCCAAGTAAGTGAAGAAGTGTCGGCTTTACGTCCATTTGACCAGCTGTTTCAGAGATGGTCTGCGGCGCTTGATCCGTGATACCAGGAATGTAAATCAAAAAGGGAACCCGCTGCAGTTTGACCGCATCAAACGGCGTAATTTCCTCTTTATTGAGCAGCTGTGCCATTGCCTCATGATGTGCCTCAGAGATGCCATAGTGGTCACCCATAAGGACAAACATCGTATTGTCATACAATCCTTCTTCTTTCATACGGTCAAAAAACATTTTAACCGCTTCATCTTGATAGCGGACGGTCGTCACATAGCGGTTTAAAATGGTACTGGACGAATCATATTCATCAATAAACTGATCCTTCGGGTCAATTTCAAATGGAAAATGATTGGTCAGTGTAATGAATGTGCTGTAATAAGGCTGCTTCAACTTTTTTAAATGATCAATGGATTGATCAAAGAAGTCGATATCTTTTAAGCCCCAGCCAGTTGAATTCCGTTCATTGACATGATATGAATCGACATCATAAAAACGATCAATTCCAAGCGATTCATACATCACATCACGATTCCAAAACGTTTTATTATTCGCATGAAATTGGACGGATTGATAGTTTTCCTTTTTCAACTGCTTGTATAACGTGTCATATTCGTTGTCACTCGCTGTGAAAAAGACAGCGCCGCTGCTAGAAGGGTAGAGGGAATTAGCGACAATAAACTCTGAATCCGACGTCTTCCCCTGCTCTGTCTGCTGATAAAATTCATCAAAATAAAAACTCTTTTTAGCCAGTTGATTTAAAAAGGGAGTGATGGATTGTCCATTCACCTTTTGATTCATGACAAATTGCTGCGTCGATTCAAGTGAAATGAACACAACGTTCTTGCCTTTAGCAAGTCCAAAATACTCTTCGTTTGGTGCGCTGTAATCAGCCTTTGTGTAGTTTGCTACAGTAGAAAGCGTATCTTCATCTGCAAAGGCCTTTTGTCCAATGCGTGCCGTTTGGGCAGCACCGTCATACAGATGAAATTGGAAAAGCCCGAGGTTTCTGACAATGACTTCACGATCATAAGAGCTTGTCAGAAATCGAGGGTGATCCATCATAGCTGAGCTGACATGAAACAATAAGAAGCTGCAGCAGACCGCATAATACGTTTTGATCGTCTTGAATGACGCTTTTGGGGCTAATGGTTTGCGCTTGAGCAGCCATGCCAGTACCACAAAATCAATGAGCATCAGCACAAAGAGCGGGTGGAATAATTCCGTCATACTGCTGCCCATATCTCCCATGTTCTTCGCTTGGAATAACACGGGAATGGTAATGAAATCAATATAAAAACCATAAAAGATCGTATTCGAGATGAGAATCGCCGTTAGAATAAAATTTGCGGTCAATAAAAAAAACTTTTGGTTGGTTTCATTTAAAAAAAGAGCAATCCCAAACAAAGGGAGCAAAAAGCTAAGTGGATTGATCAAAAGCAGCCATTCATGAAACAGATTGGCCGTTCGTATGTGAAATCCGAATTGATAAATGATGTATGTTTTCATCCACATGAAAAGGATGGAATACACTAAAAACCAGTGATTTTTGAAAAACGCTTTCATTTATGTATCTCCTCACCATTCTGTATTCAGCTGCAAGGCAAAAACACTTATCTTAAACCTACTAAAAAAATGAGGAATGATCAATTCATATCCTGTCTTTTTCGCAAAACTCTTTTTTTATTCTGTTAGAACTGGATTGGGATAGATATGCCGCAGATGACGGCGATGTAATAGCAGGTGACGACGGTGAGAGCAGCTAGTACGACTTGTTCTCCTGTGCTGCCTGTTTTGACATAGAAGGGGAGACGCACTTTAATGGAAGCTGGAAATAAAAATTTAATGCCGTTCACTGTTCCTGCATCAAGGATAAGGTGGCTCGCCATTCCAACGAGTAAACCGGTACTTAAGCTGTCATTTGGAATGTATGTTGTCGCGAGAAAATAAATGATCAGCAGAAATAATAAACTGTGTGTAAACGTGCGATGACCGAACACGCTGCTGATTAGTGTCGAGAGCAGCGGAAATTTTCTGCCGATTTTACTTTTTGTATGGCAAAGATCGGGGATCAGAGCACCTGCTGATCCAGCTGCAGCCATGATGACTGGGTCGAGTCCGTAGTAGTAGGCGACGGCCGCTGAGGCGGCGATTCCGCCCATAATGTGTGTTTTTCCTGTCATGATGCGTACTCCTGTTCTATCTTTTGTTCAAGTACTCACTATATCAAGGGTGAATTCATTCAGCAAGGCTTATTTCTAAAGAAAAAGAGGACAAAAGGGTTGGCTGATTGGAAAAACATTCTATAATAAGGGGGAAGTCATGTTGATACTAACGATAAGGATGCGATTCGGATGAGTAATGCAGACATTTTAAAAGAAATTGTTCTCGTACATTATGAAGTCAGCCGTAAATTAAACCGCAAGTTACTTGAGTTAGAAAAAGACATCACGCCACCGCAGATATATGCTCTTTCTATTTTGATACAAGGCAAAGTATCACATGCCGAAGAGCTGAAACAAAGACTCTCCTTAAACCCAGGTGCAGCCTCCATTGCACTCAATAAATTATGTGAGCAGGGCTATATTCAGAGAGAACGTGACAAAGACGACCCCACGCTAGTCCGGTTAGAAGCTACGGAAAAAGGGGTAGCGATTTATGAAAAGCATACACGTCTTTTCGGAAAGGTGATTCAGCATATGATGTCAGACTTCACAAAGGAAGACTTAAAGACCTTTTTGACGTATTTGCAAAAAATGAGACAGACCTTTCATGATGATTGAGCCTTTCCACCTTGTATAATGAGGCGCACTGTAGCACAAATTAAACAGGCAACCGCATTTTATGAAAAGGGAGGAAACAGCGATGTCATTTTTCCAAAAGGATAAAAAGGCGAAAAGCGAGCAAGACCACAAGCAGGTTGATCAGCTGTTAGAAGAAGCAAGCAAAGAGCTAGCAGGCGATCCGCTTCAGGAAGCTGTACAAAAGAAGAAAAACAACGATCAATAAGCAGGTAATAGGCAGAGAAATGATCCTCTGCCTTTTTTCTATGTTTTTCCCTTTGACAGATGTGAGAATGTTTGATAACCTTCGTGTAGTAAAAATGAATAGAAATCCTCACGCTATGTCTCAGTGAGGTAGAGGTTGCGCGGATGATGAGTCACTCATGGGAGAGATGGAATCGAAGATCATGAGAAAAAAGGCATCAGCGCCGAAGTGTAGAGAGAGCTCCAACTTTCTTTATGCTGGGTCTGCATTGAATAAATGCAGGACTGCCACGTCTTTGAAGCGTGGAGGGCTATCCGGAGATCAAGGTGTATGTTTTGAAAAGCATGGACTGTTGTTCAGGCTTTTTTTTATGTTCTGAGTATCTAAGATAAGGGTATGCTGTTAAGAAAGTGACCCATGATGAACATAAAGAATACAAGTCATTGCTTCACGAATATATCAATGAAGATACTGCCGGGTCTGGTCCGAAGTGAATATAACGGAGGTACGGAAATGGAACAGACAAAAAAATGGGGTTTTTGGTTATTGACGGCTTTTGTCGTCGGAAATATGGTAGGGTCAGGCATCTTTATGCTGCCAAGTACACTTGCCCAGCATGCCAGTCCTTTAGGTGTGACGATGGCATGGCTTGTTACAGGTGGCGGTGTGCTGATGATTGCACTTGTTTTTGGGCATTTGTCCATTCATAAGCCGCAGCTGACGGCTGGACCACAAAGTTATGCAAGAGCGCTTTTTAACGATCCGAAAAAAGGGAAAGCGGCCGGTTTTACAATGGTTTGGGGATATTGGGTGGCAAGCTGGATTAGTAATGTCGCAATTATTACGAGTCTTGCCGGTTATTTAACGACATTTTTCCCTATTCTCACCGTGAAGACGGAGATTTTCACCTTTGGAAAAGAAGCGATCACACTTGGTCAGCTGACAACGTTTATTGTATGTACCATTCTTCTTTGGGGCACACATACGATCTTAATTACAAGCTTAAGCGCTGCAAGTAAATTAAACTTTATTACGACCTTTTCAAAGGTACTTGGATTCGTCCTTTTTATTGTTGCGGGATTATTTGCATTCCAAACGGCATTATTTGAACATTATTACTTCCCAGTTGCAGCAGAAGGCGAAGGAGTGCTCGGACTTGGAGGCCAAATTCATCATGCGGCCATTTCCACACTATGGGCATTTATTGGCATCGAATCAGCTGTGATTTTATCAGGGAGAGCATCCTCGCAGCGCGATGTGAAACGTGCAACGATTACAGGTCTTTTAATCGCACTTTCCATCTACATGATTATTACATTGATTACAATGGGCGTCCTGCCGCATGATCAGTTGCAAGGCTCAGATAAACCATTCGTTGACGTGCTTCAGCTCATTATTGGACCGGCTGGCGGAATAGTCATGGCACTGCTTGCGATCATTTGTTTATTTGGCTCGATGCTTGGCTGGATCTTACTTGGTTCAGAAGTACCGTATCAAGCAGCAAAGGCTGGCGATTTCCCAGCAGTATTTGCAAAAACAAACAAAAAAGGCAGTCCTGTTTTTGCTTTGACAGTTACAAATATCATGTCACAACTGTTTATTTTCTCAGTGATGTCCCGTACGATTAATGAAGCTTTTACCTTTTTAACGACATCAGCGACACTTGCGTATCTCATTCCGTATATTGTGTCTTCGATCTATAGCTTTAAGGTCATCATGCAAGGTGACACGTATGATCTTCAAAAAGGGAAGCGAACAAGAGACGGAATCATTGCGCTTGTTGCGATGGGGTATTCCGCTTGGGTCATTATTTCAGGCACAGCTGATTTGAAAACATTTGGACTTGGCATCGGTCTGTTCTTAGTAGGTATTTTGCTTTATCCATTCATGTCAAAAGGATTCGCCAAAGGAACAGAATAATTTTAACGTTTCTCCAGAAATGGAGAAACGTTTTTTTATGATGCGGATGTTAATCGGTCCACAATAAACTCAAGCTGTCCTTCTAGTGACACTGGGTCATTAAAGAAGTACCCGACAGGATCGATTTCAAATACGTGTTTATTTTGTACAGCAGGCAGTGATGTCCAAATGCTGCTTTCATACACTTGGTCTCCTTTACTTTTTGAACCACTCCATGGACTAGTGAAAATATAGTCACCTGCGTATTCTGGCAGCTTTTCAAGGGAAATGTTTGCATAGCCGACACCGCTGTCGATAGCGTCTTTTTTAACTGCCTTTGGCGCACGTAATTTCAGCTCGTCATAAATAATTTCGCCTCCGCGCGCAAAGGTGTTTCCAAAGATATAAATACCTTTATCAAAAGGCGACACGATTGAAACGGTTTTGCTGCCGACCGCTTTTGTTACTTTAGGCTTTACCTCAGCTATTTTTGTATCCCATTTTGTGATCCATTCTGCTGCTTTTTTCGGTGTACCTGTCATTTTACCGAATTCTTTTAGCTGATCTTTAAAGGAATATTGATTGTATTTAATTGCAACGGTTGGAGCAATTTTTTTGTATTGATCAAATTTCTCGTCTTCTCCCCAAGCGATAATCATATCTGGCTTCAAAGCCGCTACCTTTTCGACAGAAGGGGTTGGTCCAAGGTTTTTGACACCATCCGTTTTTCCCTTATAGAAAGGGTTTTTAAAGATGGGTGCAGTTGCAGCAATTGGCGTCTTGCCAAGTGTCACGAGGTCTCCATAGTAGCTTTCCGCCAGAAGCACAATTCGTTTCGGATCTTTAGGGAGTTTGACCTCACCTTTGACATCCTGATAGGTGATTGTGTCATTCTGGTTGGCGCCAGATTTTTTATTTGAAGTGCTGCCGCAAGCAGCTGTAAAAAGCATAAGAACGGCTAAGAAAATCAAAAGAAATCCCGATCGTTTTTTCACAAAGATTCTCTCCTATTCACTTTCTTTTGATAATGATTCTCAATTTCAATTATATCGTAACATGATGGGATGAAAAATGCATCGGCTATTTTAGGACCTAAAGAAAAATGGTAAGTTTCTCCCGGTTTTTTGATGAAAATAAAGAAAATGTTCAGAACAATGATTTCAAAAAGAAAAGAAAATGATATACTAGACTTCGAGATTGATAATCATTATCACTAATGAGGAATAGATATGAACGGAAAGGAAGAGACTGGTTTTGGGCTCACAATCGAATAAACTGCTGCCAGCCAAGGACGATGCAATGGATATTGTCACGAAACCCTTTGGAACAGCAGCTGTTGTCATCATAGGAATTATCGCTTTAGCATTTGGTCTTTTTTTATCGGTATCATTAGGAGCAGCAAATATTCATCTTCACACGGTATGGGAAGCCATTTTTCAATTTGATCCACAACAAACTTCACATCAAATCATTCGGGAATTGAGGCTGCCGCGTACAGTTGGGGCTGCACTCGTCGGTGCCTTTTTAGCTGTATCTGGTGCCATCATGCAAGGGATGACAAGAAATGCGCTTGCGTCTCCTGAAATTATGGGTGTGACAAATGGCTCTGCATTTGCGATTGCGATAGCATTTGCATTTTTCCCAGGTCAATCTTCTTTCACATTAATTCTTTGGTCATTTGCTGGAGCCGCACTCGGTGCATCTATTGTGTTTGGTGTCGGTACTCTGTCTAAGGGAGGACTGACCCCAGTGAAGCTCGCACTAGCAGGTACGGCGGTTGGGGCACTTTTAAGCTCCATCTCTTCAGCAATTGCCATCCGGTTTGATGTCGCTCAGGACATGAGCTTTTGGTATGCGGGCGGCGTGGCAGGTGTGAATTGGAGCAACATTCAGGTCATTATTCCAGTCGCTATTGCAGGACTTTTGATTGCGATGATCCTTGCTCGCTCGATCACTGTACTGAGCTTAGGTGATGAATTGGCTAAAGGGCTCGGGCAGTATACGAAAACGGTCAAGGTGCTAGGAATATTGGTCGTAATTCTTTTAACCGGTGCTGCTGTGTCGGTGGCAGGCTCAATTGGTTTTATCGGGCTTGTCATTCCCCATGTCACTAGATTCTTGGTCGGAGTGGACTATCGATGGATTATCCCTTGCTCAGCTATTTTAGGTGCCATTTTGTTAATTTATGCAGACATTGCTGCAAGGCTGGTCAATGCTCCATTTGAAACGCCAGTCGGTGCCATTACTGCGATTATAGGCGTTCCTTTCTTCTTATATTTAGCTAGACGTGAAAGGAGCGGAATTTAAATGGAAATGGTGCAGCAGGCAAAGAAAAAGAAATATAAACGAACGATGCTGATGATCTTTTTAGCCATCGTCGCTGTATTTTTGATTAGTTTAAATACCGGAGAAATTCGTATTTCTCCGATAGATACATTGAAAACATTTTTTGGATTCGGAAGTGAAATGGATGAGCTTGTGCTGTTCGAATTCAGACTTCCAAGAATGATCATCGCTTTACTTGTTGGTGCTTCCATTGCTGTATCAGGAGCTATCTGGCAAGGTGTTTCTCAAAACGGCTTGGCTGATCCCGGTATTCTTGGTGTGAATGCGGGCGCAGGATTTGCCGTTGTGCTCTTTATCTTTGCATTCCAAGGCACGATGTCGAACTTAGGTAATTTGACGATTTTTGTACTGCCGCTTTTCGCATTTGCAGGTGCAGGCTTTGCTGCATTTCTCATCTATGTGTTAGCGTGGAAAAAAGGCATCACACCTGTTCGATTGATTTTAACGGGAATTGGCGTTAATGCTGCGTTTTCAGCAGCAATTGTGGTCATTCAATTAAAAATGAGCCCAAATGATTTTAACCAAGCCATCGTGTGGTTATCAGGAAGCATTTGGGGCTCAAGCTGGACGTATGTCCTGTCTGTTCTTCCATGGATGCTCATTTTCCTTGTGTTAGCGCTTGTGAGAGCACGCTACTTAAATATCATGAATTTAGGTGACCAGCTGTCCTATGGCTTAGGGATTTCGGTTCATAAAGAAAGAAGCTTTCTGATGCTGATTGCCGTTGCATTAGCAGGTGCAAGTGTCGCTGTTGCAGGTAGTATCTCGTTCCTAGGGTTAGCCGCACCGCACTTGGCGAGAAAGCTTGTTGGGCCAAAGCATCAAGGAATGATACCGGCCTCCGCGTTGATTGGCGCACTGTTATTATTACTGGCAGATACACTTGGCCGCGTCATACTTGCACCATCAGAGGTGCCAGTTGGCCTTGTCGTTTCTGCTTTAGGCGCACCTTACTTCATTTACTTATTGATGAAAACGAACTAATGAGGAAGGAGAAAAACATATGAAATCACTCGAAACAGAAAAGCTTTGTATCGGTTATCAGGACCGTTTGATTGTAGATGATTTAAATATCAGTATCCCAAAAGGCAAGGTGACAACACTGATCGGACCGAATGGATGCGGGAAATCAACAATTTTAAAAACAATGTCCCGAATCATGAAGTCCCATCAAGGCGCTGTTTACTTAAATGGCCAGGCTATTCATCAAACGCCTACAAAAGAAATTTCAAAACAAATGGCGATCTTACCGCAAACGCCCGAAGCACCAAGCGGACTGACGGTGTATGAGCTTGTGTCATATGGACGTTTCCCGCATCAAAATGGATTTGGTCGCTTATCAAATGAAGATAAACGAATCATCAGATGGGCACTTGAGGAAACGGGCATGATCGCTTTTCATGACCGGCCAATTGAAGCACTTTCCGGTGGACAGCGTCAGCGTGTATGGATTGCGATGGCACTTGCCCAGGAAACAGAACTGCTTCTTTTAGATGAGCCAACGACGTATTTGGATCTTGCACATCAGCTCGAGATTCTTCAGCTGTTAGAACGGTTAAACAGAGAGCAGGGACGAACTGTGTTGATGGTCATTCATGATTTGAATCATGCGGCACGTTTTTCTCATTACATGATTGCCCTCAATCAAGGAAAAGTCATCAAAGATGGGACGCCTCATGAGGTCATGACCAAAGAGGTGCTTGGTCAGGTATTCCACATTGATGCAGAAATTGTACTTGATCCTAGAACAAATAAGCCGATCTGTTTAACATATGACTTAATGAATCATGAAAGAAAGCTAGAAGCTGTGAATGGATAATAAAAGTAAAAGGAACTCGGTGGAATAGCCGAGTTTTTTTGCGTCTCTGAAACTTCCTAGTACTGCCATTTTCTCCAGTTGATATTTTTTCGCTTTTATGCAGAAAAGAGGTACTTTTTTACTTTAGACAATGGTAATATACGGTTAGAGATCATAGCTAGAAAGGAAAGAGATGCGTGGAAACAGCAAAAATATTGATTGCAGATGACGAAGAAGCAATTGTAAAAATGGTTGAACGCGTATTAAAAAAAGAAGGATTCAAGCATATTTATAAAGCCTACCATGCAGATGAAGCATTAGATGTTGTCAAAAACGAGGACATCCACCTCTTACTTCTAGATGTGATGATGCCCGGTAAGTCTGGCTTTGATGTTCTTCCTGAAATGAGAAAATATACGAAAGCACCCATTTTCTATTTAACTGCAAGAACGTCTGATGTAGATAAACTGACCGGCTTTGCGCAGGGGGCAGATGATTACATTACAAAGCCATTTAATCCGCTAGAGCTTGTGGCTAGAATTAAGGCTCACTTAAACCGAACATATATCTCCTTACAGGAAGAGCAAGAAGAGGCTCAAAACCAATATGAATATGCCCATTTCTCATATCATCCTCATTCAGCCGAACTGAAAGTGAGAGGAGAGATGACGGCATGCTCAGCTCAGCTTCTATCCTTGCTGAAGTACTTTTGTGATCATCCGAATGTGGTTCTTTCAAAAGATCAAATCTATGAGAAAGTATGGGGCGTCCCGTCGTATGGTGATAACAACACCGTCATGGTTCATATTCGAAAGCTGAGAGAAAAGATTGAATTAGATCCAAGTCAGCCTGAATATATTGTGACCATCCGTGGTATGGGATATAAATTTATTCCGCACCCTGTGAAGGTTCTTAATTAATTCATGAATTTACGAACAAAACTTTTCTTTCACTTTGTCGGACAGATGTTTATCGTCATTGCGATTCTGCTGATCGGGAATACGTTTACTGAGAATCTATATTATAAAAAATACTATGAGAATATGACCGAAACTGGTTTAACAAAGGCTGATGGGGACACACTCATGAGCTGGCTCTATTTTAACGAGGATGGCAAAATGGAAGCCGAAGATCAACTCAAGCAAGCAGTGAAAAAACGTGACGGCTGGCTGCAAGTGATTGATTCAAAAAAACATAACGTATATAGCTATCACCTTCCTAAAAATATTCCAACATCCTATCAAAAGGATGAAATGATCAAGATCTTTGAAAAAAGACAATTTAAAGATTACAAGATGTACTTCTGGCCAATTGAGATTGATCAAGAAAGCTTTATCGTGTTATATGGGTTCAAAACGAACAGCACAAAGGTAGCCAATTATCTTAAGCAGCATGAGAAAAATCTGGCTGCACTTTCTCAATATTCGCTTGAAACGATAGAGTTCTTGAAAAGAATGAATGGATCGGTACACCTGTTTAATGAAGAAGGAAAATACTTAAAAGGCATTCGAGCCAAAAACGATTTGAAACATAACGTAACAGATGTTGAATTGCTTAAGTACCAATCGAAGCCTTGGGAGTTTAGAAGTGACCTATCTTATATCAGAGTGAATAAAAGTCTATATTTGATCGTTTCGGTACCAAACAAAGTATATAGCCCAGACGAATTGTATGATAAAGAGACAGATGCTTTAAATCAATATAGAACCATCTTGATTGCAGGTCTTGCACTCACTATTATTATCGTCATGACATTATGGTACTCGTATCGCTATGGTCTGCCGATCTATCACATTATCCGCTGGCTGATTTTCTTATCTAGAAATAAATTGCAGGAACCAACAAATAGAAAAGGAATTCCAATCAGTAAAAATAAAAAAGGTCGTATTAAGCGGGAATACCGATTATTTGAGGATATCCTAAAAACAATGGATCAGCTCACGCTTACATTAAAAGAGAATGAAGCAAACCGAAGAAAAATTCAAACCACAAGGGAAGAATGGATTGCAGGATTGTCTCATGATTTGAAAACACCTCTTAGTACGATTTACGGCTATGGGCTCATGCTTGAATCTGATCAATATCAATGGTCCAAGGAAGAAGTCATGGAAATGGGACAGGTGATTCGTGAGAAATCAGAATACATGTCGACCTTGATTGAGGATTTAAACCTCACGTACCGATTGAAAAATGGGGCCTTGCCTATTAATCGAAAGCCGGTCGAGCTGGGTGAATTTTTAGCCTCTATTATGGACGAGTTTTCAAGAAGCTCCTTTTCTGAGGATTTTTCATCCTCTTTTGAAGATCAAACAAACGGTGTCATGTTTGAGATCGACAAAGCCTGGTTCAGACGAGTGATTGAGAACCTGCTGGCGAATGCAGTCAAGCATAACCAAAAAGGCACTCATATTACAGCTGTTTTATCTGAAACAAATGAAGAAGTTCGGATCGAAATGAAAGACAACGGATGCGGAATGGCACAAGAAACGGTAGATCACTTATTTAACCGCTACTACAGAGGGACAAATACAAATGACCCAACGAATGGAACAGGACTTGGGCTGGCAATAGCAAAAGAGCTTGTCTTGCTGCATGACGGTGATATTCAAGTGGAAAGCGAACTAGGTGCTGGAACAACTATTGCGATTATCCTAAAAAAATCACCTTCTGTAAAATAGGCAAAAAACGATTTTCCTTTCTTAAGGAGATCGTTTTTTCCTGTTTTAGGATTGAAATCAACTTTGTAAACGATTACAATTAAATTGTTAACGTGAACAAATTATTTTTCATACGATAAGAGGGATGGGGGAATTTGATGAGAGCCTTTTTAGATGAGCAGTTTTTACTAAACAGTCCAACGGCGGAAAAGCTATACCATGAGTTTGCAAAGGACCTTCCAATTATAGATTACCATTGTCATTTAAGTCCTAAAGACATCTATGAAAATAAAACCTTCCAAAATATCACCGAAGCATGGCTTTATGGAGATCATTACAAATGGCGTGCCATGAGAACAAATGGCATCCCTGAAACGCACATTACGGGGGATGCATCAGATCATGAGAAATTTTTGGCGTGGGCGAAGACCGTACCCATGACCATTGGAAATCCACTCTATCACTGGACTCATCTAGAGCTGAGACGATATTTTGAAGTCGAAGACCTATTAAACGAAAAAAACGCAGACATTATTTGGAAGAAAGTCAATGGAAAGCTGCAAGGAGAGGGATTTGGTGCGAGGGACTTCATTGTGAAATCAAACGTTGAAACCGTTGTGACAACAGATGATCCGGTCGATTCGCTTCACTATCATCAAAAACTGCGGGAAGAGGAATTCTCTGTACAAGTGCTCCCAGGGTTTCGACCTGATAAAGCACTCGATATAGCGAATGATCTGTTTGCAAAATATGTTCACGAGCTGGCAGAGGTTTCAGCTACTCCAATACAATCCTACCAAGACTTCTTAAAAGCACTCCGTGCAAGAATTGATTTCTTCCATGAACACGGCTGTTTGATCTCAGATCATGCTATAAATGAAATGACATATGAAGAAACGACAGAAGAAGAAGTGGAGACCATCTTTCATAAAAGAATGTCTGGTCATCCATTGACGGAAGAAGAGAAGATCAAGTTTAAAACAGAGACGTTCATTATGCTAGGTCAGGCATACTGTGAGCGTGGCTGGGCGATGCAGCTTCATATCAATGCGCTTAGAAACAACAATACGAAAATGTTTGAGCGGCTCGGACCAGATACGGGGTATGATGCGATGAATGATGAGGACATTGCAAAGCCGCTTTGCCGAATATTAGATCGTTTAGAACAAGAAGATGCTTTGCCAAACACCATTCTCTATTCCTTGAATCCTAGGGACAATGTGGTGATATCAACATTGGCTGGAAGCTTTCAAGACGGGAAGACACCGGGGAAGATGCAGCACGGCACAGCCTGGTGGTTTAATGATACGAAGCAAGGAATGACAGAGCAGATGATGGCTCTTTCCAGTATTGGACTGATCAGCCGTTTCATCGGGATGCTGACTGATTCACGAAGCTTTTTGTCGTATACAAGGCATGAATATTTCCGAAGACTGCTTTGTGATATCATCGGAGATTGGGTAGAAAAAGGAGAAGTCCCCTATGACCTTGAGCTGTTAGGGGGGATCGTGAAAGGAATCAGCTATGAAAATGCCAAGCAATATTTTCAATTTGACCGGGCAAAGCAGCTCCAGCATCAAAGTAAAATCACATGAGGAAAAAGGTAAGAAAATGAAAGCGGTTTTATGATAAGATGGAAAAAAATCATAAAAGGCGGAATAGCATGACAGTCACAATTAAAGACATAGCAAAATTGGCAAACGTTTCTCATACTACGGTATCAAGGGCTTTGAATAATAGTCCTTTTATTAAAGAGAAGACAAAACAAAAGATTTTGTCGATTGCAAAACAGCTGAATTATTCACCGAATGTCCATGCCAGAGGCCTTGTATCACAAAAATCGTTTACAATCGGTCTGTTTTTTACGAGTTTAACAGAAGGCACATCTTCAAGCTTCTTTGTAGATGCGTTAAAGGGCGTCAATAGCGTGATGACTGAGCATTATAATCTGTTTGTAAGGGGAATTGACGACTTTCACGATTACACAACCATTCATAAACAGCGCTACGATGGCATTTTGCTTATGAGTCAAAGCGAGCACGATGAAGCGTTTATCCATCATGTCAAGAAACAGGGCATTCCAATCATTGTGCTGAATCGCCGTGTAGAAAGTAATGAAGTGATGAATATATTAGCAGATGATAGTCAAGGAGCATATCAGGCAGCGCACTATTTCATTCAGCAAGGCCATCATCAAATCGCCATCATTGAAGGAAAAGAAGGCTTTAAATCGACTCAGGAGAGAAAAGCTGGCTTTCTCCAAGCGTTAATTGATCACCATATTCCTATGAAGAAAGAATATATGATCACAGGTGACTACCACATGAAAAGCGGCTATGAATCAATGGAATCCCTGCTGACCCTTGATCATCCGCCAACAGCGCTTTTTTGCTCTAACGATGACATGGCCATTGGTGCGATGAATGCTTTATATGCAAAAGGCAAGACATGTCCAGGTGATATCTCTATTATCGGTTTTGATGACATAGCATTCTCATCCTACACCACGCCTGCACTGACAACGGTAAAAAAGCCTATCGAAAAAATGTGTGCACTTGGAGCAGAAGCCATCCTATCCGTCATAAACGGTGAGGAACAGGAAGAAGATCATATGGAAAAAGTGTATGTCCACACAGAGCTGATGATCAGAGATTCAGTTAAAAAGGTGCAGTAATCAGCATCTTTTAAATAAAAATGTTCACGTGTGCATAAAGCGCAGAGAGGGGAATCTATTTGAAACGTTTATCAAAAACCATATGCCCGGTGCCTGAGTTTCCGGAAACCATTTTGCAGATCGGTGAAGGGAATTTTATGCGAGGATTTATTAATTGGCACATCCAGAAGCTGAACGACTGCACAGATTTTAAAGGAAGAGCTGTTGTTGTTCCTCCGCGAAAAGGATCCGTTGCGGCTTTAAATGAACAAGATGGCTTATATACTTTATGTATACAGGGCTATCATGACCAGCAAGAAATGAATGAGCGCATGATCATTCAATCGATCAGCAGAGGAATCAGTACGTATACGGATTACGATGGTTTTTTATACGTAGCTGAAAACCCCGATCTCCGCTTTGTCTTCTCAAACACGACAGAGGCAGGACTTATGCTCAGAAAGGAGGATCGCTTGGACGATCGACCGCAAGCCAGTTTTCCAGGAAAGCTGACGGCGTTCTTATATCACCGGTTTAAAGCATTTACTGGAGATGAACAAAAAGGGCTGATCATCCTTCCATGTGAACTGGTCGAACATAACGGTGACCGTTTGAAGGAATATGTGATAGACATGGCAGCTGAGTGGGACCTGCCGCCTGCGTTTATCACATGGATCAAGGAAGCCAACACGTTTTGTAATACGCTTGTGGATCGGATTGTTCCTGGGTTTTCTAAGGAAGCAGCTGAAATTGTCCAAAAGGAAGATGGGTATATCGACGAGTTGCTTGTCACGGCAGAATATTATCACCTCTTTGTTATTGAAGCACCTGCCTTCGTACAAAAAGAGCTTCCCTTTCAAAAAGCAGGGTTAAATGTCCTTTTTGTAGAAGATATTGCGCCTTATCGCATGAGCAAGGTACGAATTTTAAATGGTGCACATACAGCAATGGTGCCAATCGCTTACTCATGTGGTATAGAAACTGTAAAAGAAGCTGTGGATGACAAGCATGTTGGTCCGTTCATCCGGCGTATGCTGGAGGAGGAAGTACTGCCAGGGCTTGAGCTCTCTCAAGATGAGCTTCTTCTTTATACACAATCGGTTTGGGATCGTTTTTGCAATCCATTTGTGAAGCATCAATTGCTCGATATTGCGCTCAATGGTATATCCAAGTTCCGAACCCGAGTTCTTCCATCATTGCTTGATTATGTTGAGCAAAAGAAACAGCTGCCAATGAAACTCGTGTTTTCACTCAGCAGTCTCATTTATTTTTACAGAGCATATGCAGAAAGGATAAAGGATGATGAGACTGTAATGGCATTTATGAAGGAAGCCTGGGAAGGGGAGAACCAATCCAATGAAGCGATCGCAGCCAGGATTCTATCATGTGAGCCATTATGGGGGAAAAATTTAACGGATGTAGATGATTTGAGTCACGCTGTAGCTGATCAGCTTACCTTCATACAGGAGCAAGGGATGAGAGCGGCTGTTCAACGAATGCTGCATCATCAATATGAAAGTCAGGGGGAGAAGGCATGAAAGATTTTATTGTGATTCACCCTTCAGATAATGTCGGTATTGCTTTAAAAGTGCTTGAGCAAGGGGATGAGCTGCACCATCAAGGACACTCTGTTGTCTTAAAAGAGAACGTTCCCAAAGGTCATAAGTTTGCTTTGGCTGATATCAAGCAAAGAGAGAATATCATGAAATATGGCTACCCCATTGGGCATGCAACGACTGCCATTTCTGCTGGAGAATGGGTGCATACGCATAATATCAAAACCAATCTATCAGGAAAGCTCGATTACGAATACGAGCCTTCATTCACAGACAACCCCTATGAAAAAACGAATCTTACATTTAAAGGATATAAACGAAAAAATGGGGAAAGCGGGATTCGCAATGAGCTTTGGATTGTCCCAACCGTTGGATGCGTGAATGGCATTGCCGATCAAATCATCCAAATATTCACCGCTGAAATGGGCGGAAACATCCATCCGTTTGAAACAGCTCTCGTATTAAAGCACAATTATGGATGCTCCCAGCTTGGGGACGATCATGAAAATACAAAAACCATTTTACAAAATGCCGTGAAGCATCCTAACGCTGGAGGGGTGCTCGTCCTTGGACTTGGTTGTGAAAATAATGATATTGAAGATTTTCAGTCCACATTAGGTGAATATGACCGTGAGAGAGTGAAATTTTTAAGAAGCCAAGAAGTAGGAGATGAGATTGAGACGGGAGTCGCTTTACTCAAGGAAATTTATGATGCGGCGAAAGAAGATCACCGTGAAGAGATCCCGTTATCTGAGCTGAAAATCGGCTTGAAGTGCGGAGGATCAGATGGATTCTCCGGCATTACCGCAAATCCGCTTTTAGGAAGGCTGTCCGATTTTATTGTTGCTCAAGGCGGCACGACAGTGTTAACAGAAGTGCCCGAAATGTTTGGAGCTGAAACGATTTTAATGGAGAGAGCGGAATCAGAAGCGACTTTCGACAATATTGTGCAAATGATCAATGACTTTAAACAATACTTCATGGATCATCGACAGCCAGTATATGAAAATCCTTCCCCGGGAAATAAAGCTGGTGGAATTTCGACATTAGAGGATAAATCTCTCGGCTGTACACAAAAAGCAGGGACTTCTGAAATTCAAGATGTATTGAGATACGGGGAATTGCTGAAGCGAAAGGGCCTGAATTTATTAAGTGCGCCAGGTAATGATTTGGTTGCTTCATCCGCACTTGCTGCTTCCGGCTGTCAGTTGGTCCTTTTTACAACAGGCAGAGGGACACCATTTGGTACGTTTGTCCCTACAATGAAAGTCTCGACGAATACAGCCTTATATGAAACAAAAAAGCACTGGATTGACTTTAATGCGGGAGAACTGCTTGAAGATGTACCAGAAGATGTTGTATTAGAAAAATTCATTTCAACTGTCATTGATGTGGCGAGCGGAAAGCTATTAAATCATGAAAAAAACAATTTTAGAGAGCTGGCTATTTTCAAAACAGGTGTCACACTTTAAGGCGACTGGGGGATGAGAACGTGTTTAAAATGCGGGATTTGATGTATATCACAGCAGGAACGGTACTCACAGGAATCGGACTCACGCGTTTAGCAAGGCAAGAGAAGAAAGACAAAAAAGCAAACGGAATCGATCAAGTGTTAAAGCAGATAAAAGCGCCGCTGTTCCCTGATCGTGAATTTAATGTGGTTCATTATGGTGCAGATGGGAAAGGGATAGAGCTTTCAACAGATGCTATCCAGTCTGCGATTGATGATGCGCACCGTTTGAAAGGGGGACGTGTGCTGATTCCAGAAGGGACGTTTGTGACAGGTGCTCTAGAATTGAAGAGTCATGTAGAGCTGCATTTGCATGAGAAAGCCTATGTGGCATTCAGCCAAGATCCAAAGGATTATCTGCCGATTGTACTGACAAGATATGAAGGGATTGAGCTTTATAATTATTCACCTCTCATTTATGCACACCATGCAGAAAATATCGCCATCACAGGAGCTGGAACGCTTGATGGCAGAGGGGATGAACATCATTGGTGGCCTTGGAAGTATGGCACGAATGGCCAGCCGTCTCAGGACCGGGATCGGCAGCTGCTATTTGAAATGGCTGAAAAGAGGATACCAGTAGAAGAAAGAGTGTTTGGAGAAGGCCATTATTTAAGGTCAAGCTTTATCCAGCCCTATCAATGCCAGCAAGTTCTCATTGAAGGAGTGACAGTGAAGGATTCACCGATGTGGCAAATTCATCCTGTGCTAAGTGAAAATGTCATCGTCCGTGGAGTCCATATCATCGGGCATGGACCAAATACAGATGGTGTTAATCCGGAGTCTTGCCGGAATGTGCTCATTGAAGATTGTTATTTTGATAATGGAGACGATTGTATTGCCATCAAATCTGGCAGAAACGAGGACGGGCGGAGAATAGGGGTTTCATCTGAAAACATTGTCATTCGTAGAAATGAGATGCGTGATGGACACGGCGGCGTGACGATCGGGAGTGAAATCTCTGGCGGGGTCAGGTATGTATATGCAGAGAATAATGTAATGGATAGTCCGAACCTTGACCGGGCACTGCGTATTAAAACCAACTCTGTCAGAGGCGGTACCATTGAACATATTTACTTTAAAAACAACACAGTCAAAAGCTTAAAGCATGAAGTGGTCTGTATCGACATGATGTATGAGGAAGGGGATGCGGGTCCACATCGTCCTGTTGTGCGTCATATTGAAGTAGAAGGACTGAAAAGCAGCGGCGGACGATATGGTGTGAAAATAGCCGCCTACTCACATTCCCCCGTTACACACTTCAACATGAAAAATTGTGTCATAGATCATGTGACGTATCCACTTTCTTTGGAGCATGCAGTATCTCCTTCTTTTCAGAAAGTCGTCATCAATGGGGAACAAATCAATTGATAGATGAGTGAAAAACAGTCTTTTCGGAGGCTGTTTTTCTTTTAGTAAGAACGAAAAAGACGCTTTTAGAAATCACATATACAACCTATCTGCACTGTAGTATAATATTCCCGAAATTAGAAAAGAATTGACGGAAGAGATGACGTCAAGCAGTACATAAACCAGGGGGTTCATTCATGAAAAAGTTAACGGCCATTTGGCTATCGCTATTGCTTGTGATGGGTGTTTTAGCAGGATGTGCAGGTGCTGAGACAGATCATAAAGCAAAGAGTTCACAAAATAACGAAACAGCGGCTGCGGCATTTCCTGTCTCGATTAAAGATGCAGCTGGTAAAACAGTCGAAATCAAAGAGCAGCCTAAGCGTATTGTTTCATTAATTCCAAGTAATACAGAGGTTGCCTATGCGCTTGGTCTTGGCGATAAAATGGTTGGACGATCAGATTTTGACAATTATCCAAAGGAAGTTGAAAAGGTAGAGAAGATTGGCGGACTTGAATTCAATGTCGAGAAGGTCATTTCCTTAAAGCCTGATCTAGTATTAGCTCATGCATCGCAGATGGGATCAAAAGATGGATTTAAACAGCTTGAAGATGCAGGAATTCAAGTACTGACTGTAAATGATGCCACCTCCTTTAAGGATGTGTACAAATCGATCAATATGATCGGTGAAGCAACAGGTGTAAAAGAAGCATCAACAAAGCTTGTAGATGAGATGAAAACAAAATTGAATGACATCAAGAAACAAGCAGAGGCGATCTCCAAAGACGAACAAAAAACAGTCTTTGTCGAAGTATCAGGTGCGCCTGAAATCTATACAACAGGTACAAATACATTTATGGACGAAATGCTTTCTGTTATCCATGCGAAAAATGCTGCTGGCGATCAAACTGGCTGGGTGCAAATGACAGAAGAAGCGATTATCAAACGAAATCCTGATGTGATCGTCACAATTGATGGTTCCAGCTTAGCTGATCTGAAAAAGAGAGACGGCTGGAATGCGATCAAAGCAGTGAAGGAAAAACAAGTCTTTCAATTGAATACGGATCTCGCATCAAGACCGGGACCGCGATTGGTTGAAGGAGTCGAGGCTCTTGCGAAAAGCATCTATCCTGACACGTTCAAATAAATTCATCATCGCATACACACTAAGTGTTTTACTTCTTGTGGTGAGCATTGGAATGGGAATCTCCTTTGGAAGCTTAGGGATTCCCATTCCTTCTATTCTCCGTATATTTGTTCATGAACTATTCGGGGTGCAGATTGGCACAATAGATTCAATTGATCGCAATATTATGATGAATATCCGGCTGCCGAGAGTGATATTAGCGGCACTAGTCGGAGCAGCGCTGGCGTTATCAGGTGCAGCCTTTCAAGGTTTATTAAAAAATCCCCTTGCTGACCCATATACGCTGGGTGTATCTCAAGGGGCATCAGTTGGAGCCGTCGCCACAATATTTTTCAGCTTGCAGCTCCCTTTACTCGGCAGTTTCACACTGCCTTTTTTGAGTATGACAACAGCGCTTGTGACCCTATGTCTCGTCCTCTTTTTTGCGCGTCTTGTTCATCGGGGGATGAGCATCTCTTCTTTAATTTTAACAGGGGTGATTTTCAGCTCTTTTTTGGGTGCGCTTATATCATTGATGATTGCTTTAACAGGTGATGATCTAAAAGAGATTATTCATTGGCTTCTCGGCAGTGTGTCCATGAGGGGCTGGCGCTATATTGCGCTTTTCCTTCCTTTCTTTCTTGTCGGGACCTTTGCATTAATGCTGATGGGACGAGATTTGAATGTCATGACGTATGGCGAGGAGAAGGCAAAGCTATTAGGTGTTCATGTGAGAAGGAGCAAATATATAGTGCTGCTTGCTGGATCAATTCTTACAGGTAGTGCGGTAGCGGTGTCAGGGACGATCGGATTTGTGGGACTTGTGATTCCGCATTTTATTCGCCTCTTAGCCATCACAGACCACCGGCACCTCCTGCCTTTGTCTATGCTGAACGGCGCTTCCTTTCTCGTTTTAGCAGATGTGTTATCCCGTACGATCATTGAACCGACTGAATTACCGATTGGCATCATTACTGCGTTAATTGGTGCCCCTGTATTCGGCATCATCCTCATCCGTAAATATAGAGGAGGGACGCATCTATGATTCAAGTGAAGGAAATCAGAGGTGGATATGGAGAGAAAGAGGTCATACGTGGCATCAGCCTTGAGGTAAAGCAAGGAGAATTTCTCGGTATACTTGGTCCAAATGGGAGCGGTAAGTCGACCTTGCTTAAAATGATTTCTGGGATGCTGGCACCTGAGAGTGGCGAGGTACGCCTGAGCGGTCAACTGGTTCAATCCTACCGTCCAAAGGCGCTTGCGCAAAAAATGGCTGTTCTACCGCAGAAAACGGACCAAGCCTTCTCATTTACAGTGGAAGAAACGGTTCAATTCGGTCGTTACCCATATCAAAAAGGATGGCTGCAATCTGTTACGCGAGAAGATATGCAGGTCGTAAACAAAGTAATGGAACAAACGGATGTTGCACAATTTAAGGATCAATCCATTCATGAGTTGAGCGGGGGAGAACAGCAGCGTGTGTATTTGGCACAGGCATTAGCCCAGCAGCCTGAATATTTATTGCTGGATGAACCAACCAGTTTTCTTGATTTGGCCTATCAAAAAGACTTGCTTGATTTAATTAAAGAAGAGACCACTTCCTCTAGGCTGACGGTGATCGGCGTGTTTCATGATGTGAACATCGCTAGTTTATATTGTGACCGGCTGCTGCTGCTTGATGAAGGGAAGACTGAAATGATAGGACTGCCGCATCATGTCTTGACGCCTGAGCGAATCAACCGTGTGTATGAAACAGATGTAACTCCGCTCCAGCATCCACTAAGGGCAAACCCTCAGCTGATCATTGAGCCTGCGGGGGCTTCTATAGCATCAAATGCAAAGTTAGCGGATGGCTGGAAAACGTATGGCTCAGAAGGAATGACGTTTTCCCTCAAACAGCCGCTCCGCGTCCTTTCCTCACATCAGAAAAGGGGCGGCTTCTTTTGGAAAAGATCTCTCGGAACAGGAACTGAGATACTTCGTGACGAGCTGGATGATCGTGAAGGAATATTGTTTTACGACCAACCGAGTGGACCAAACCAATTTGCTGCTGAAGACACAGAAAACGACATGGTGCTTTACGGCATGCGTCATCAAGAAGAGCTGACCATTTGGCTTGTACTGAAAGAATCTTTATCAGACGGATCGTCTGTTCAGCTCATGGGGCAGCTTGTCCACATGATTCAACAGGAGACGAGCATGTCCATTCATCATCTTTGTATCGCTGCTGCGGGTATGCAGGAAACGGAAGATGATGAGCATTTACACGAAAGATTAAGGCAGAAAGTGCACCGTCTTCTTTATACACTGAATGCCATTCAAAAGTGAACCAAGGGGTTCGCTTTTTTTGTTTATATCACAGTGCTTTAGTTAAACAAATACATCCTTTCCACTTCAGGTTATACTAAAAGGACAAAGCAATAGACAAGGAGGGACACCGATGAAACTTTATACAAAAACAGGGGATCAAGGCCAAACAGGCTTGATCGGCGGGAGAGCCGATAAAGATGATGTAAGAGTCGAGGCGTACGGCACGTTAGATGAGGCGAATAGCTTCATTGGACTCGCACATGCAAATTTACGTCAGCATGGAGAATTGTTTCAAGACATTTTGCCAGAGCTGATTGTGATACAGCACGAGCTCTTTGACTGCGGCGGTGATTTGGCAGCAGTCAAACCACGGAAAGAAGGCAAATTAACTGATGCTTCTGTAGCAGTCCTTGAACAAAGAATGGATGTCTATGTAGAAGAAGCCACGCCTCTCACAAAGTTTATTTTGCCGGGCGGCCAGGAAGGCGCTGCTCTCTTACATGTGGCGCGGACAGTCGTCAGAAGAGCAGAGAGGCATATTGTGACGCTTGCGAAGCAGGAGGAGATTCCAGCGGTTACACTCACCTATGTGAACCGTCTATCCGACTATTTATTTGCAGCCGCACGAGTCGTGAATCATCGGCTCGGTGAAGCTGATGTTGAATATGAACGAAGCGCAGACGTGTTTCGGTCTAAATAAGGAAAAGCACTCTTCGAATGAGAAGAGTGCTTTTTTATTGGGTTCTATCGCTTAGTCTGAGTGAAGTTACGACTCTGGTCGCAATGAAAGATCAATCTGTGACACGTTTTGCCAGCTTTCTTTTTTGACTATAGTAAAAGCAAGGAGCAAGAAAGGAGGCATGAAGATGAAAATAACAAGTAAAACCATCATCGGTTCGATTTTAATGTTTGTCGGTCTATCCATCTTCTTCGGTGGTTCACTAGGAGGGCTGATCCCGATTCTGATTGGGGCGTGGCTCATCTATGTAGGTGTAAAGAAATATGAGAAAGGCAGTAAAACGTTCGGTGTCATTCTAGCGGTCATTGGTGTACTGCTCGTTGTGCAATCTTTGCCATTTATCCTTGGAATCGCATTGGCTGGGGGGCTTCTCTACTTCGGCTGGACGATGATCAATGGTGAACAGGCAAAAGAATCATCAACCAGATCATATATGGAGCCAAACACGGCACCGAAAATGGAAGAACCTATTCACACGTCATTTGATCAAGAATGGGAAGACTTTTTAAAGAAAAAATAAGAGGAGGAATATCAAATGGTATTCAGAAGAGTAAGAGATATGTTTGTTGCAACGGTCAATGAAGGCTTAGATAAATTGGAGAATCCGCGTGTCATGCTGAATCAGTACGTTCGTGATATGGAGGACGATATTGCCAAAGCGAAACATGCGATCATCAAACAGCAAACGATTCAACAAGGCTTCCTGCACAAAGCAGAAGAGACAGAAGCATTTGCTGATAAAAGAAAGAAGCAGGCTGAGCTGGCATTTCATGCAGGAGAAGAGGAACTTGCACGAAAAGCGCTCACAGAAATGAAGTATTTTGAAGAAAAGCATCAGGAATATCAGGAAGCTTATCAGCAATCTGTGAAACAATTGAAAGAGCTGAAAGAGCAATTGCAGCAGTTAGAAACGAAGCTGCGTGATATTAAAGATAAGAAGCAGGCACTGATTGCAAGAGCAAATGCTGCACAGGCAAAGCAGCATATGAACGAATCCATGAACAAAGTAGACAGTGAAAGTGCATATAAGGAATTTCTTCGAATGGAGAACCGTATCGAAGAAATGGAGACAAAAGCGGGCAGCTATGCACAATTTGCCGATCAAGGAGCATATGCTCATCTAGACTATGCGGATGAGGTTGAAAAAGAATGGCAGAAGCTCAAGCTGGAGAAGAAGCCTGAGCAGCAAGCAAACTAAGGAATCGATGTCAGATCGGAAGAAAAGCAGGATTTTTCTTCCGATATTTGATTTCTTTCTGTTTCGCTTTTCCTTATAATGAAAAGGTCAGAAGATAAAAGGATGGTACGAATGAAGCGGTTAATCGGTCTAATTTGTATACTTGTAGGTGTCTTTTTAATGATTGGGATGCTTTTCAAAAATGAAGATCTCTTTCATTTGAGTTTCTCCCGTGAAAAAGCAGTCACAACAGCTTCAGCGAAAAAAGATGAAATTGATCAATTAGATATCTCTCTTTCTGGGTTTCGCGTGAAGGTAAAGCCTGAAAATCGTTCCGATATTTCCGTGATTGTCGTTAATGGGAAAGGGAAAATGTATGCGGAGCAAACAGGCAGTACATTCAACGTCCGTGCTGAAAATAAAGGATTCTTATTTTTCTCCTCATTTGAAAAAGGAGAGCTCTTAGTCAAAATTCCAACAGATTATCATAAAAATGTGAAGATTACGGGTGGAAGCGGGGTCAGCGAGATGGATGGCGAAGGGAAGCTGTCTCTTCAAGATGTGACGCTCAAATCAACAAGCGGAAACCTCAAAGCTGAGAATTTCTCAGCAAAAAATGTAGAAATCAAAGCGACATCGGGCAGACTCTCCGTGTCTCACATCGATGCGAAAAATAGTGATATTGGGGCAACCTCTGGACGTGCCGATATTAAAGATGTCAAAGGGGAGCTGCAACTAGGCATGACAAGCGGTAGATTAACGGCAAGCTTTGATACCATTGCGTCACCTGTCTCCTTTCATATGACATCAGGCAGTGCAAAACTTAACCTGCCGGATGAAGGAGACTTTAACGTCCAAGTGAAAAAAACAAGTGGAAGTGTCGATCACTCCTATCACTTTGATCAAGCGGATAGTGAAGGACGAGGCTTTACAGGCACGCGGGGAAAAGGAACACACTTAGTCGATATTGAAATGACAAGTGGAAACTTAAAGCTGCGGTAATGAATGGAAGAAAGGAAGGAGGCGAGTCAACTGCGTTTTTCAAGGAATCAAATTTTAGGCATCATTGTCGTGATTTTTGGTATTAATCTATTTCTCAAAATTATTGGGATCGGAGCCGATTTGTTTTGGCCTGTGTTTTTTGCGCTGGCTGGCTATTGGCTGCACTCAAGATCCAAACGTTGGCTCGGTTCAGTTTCCTATATTTTTGCCGGCTTTCTCTTTTTAAAATTTCTGCTCAATATTACATTTAGTCTCACAGGATATTTATTTGCGGCCTTTTTGATATATGCCGGCTATCGTTTATTGAAAAACAAACCCGTTTTTGATGTCGATAAAAAGGAAGCATCGGACGATAGAAAGCCTTCACTGAAAGTCAATCTTGAAAAAGAGGGCGACCAAAAGAAAACAAAGAGCCAGACAAAGCCGCGCAAAGAGCATGACTTTTTTATCGGTGAAGTCAGGCTGATGAAAAAGCCGTTTCAATTAAGTGATTTGACGATTTCAGGGTTTATCGGGGATGTCAAAATCGACTTATCAAAGGCCATTATCGCAGAAGAAGAGAGCACGATCGTGATTAGCGGGCTCATCGGAGATGTGGATATTTACGTACCGCAGGATATTGAAGTATGTGTGAGTGCTTCAGCTGCAATTGGTGATATGAAAATTATCGATGAAAAAAGAAGCGGATTCGGCAGTAAAGTGTATGTGATGACCAACAATTACGATGAGAGCAAACGAAAAGTGAAAATCTCCATCTCTTTACTGATCGGAGATGTGGATGTGAGATACTTATGAGGAAACTCCATCTAGGTATCCAGTGGCAATCTATTCGTCTTGGAGTAGGGATCTCGCTTGGTGTTGTCATCATGACGATGCTGCCTATGTTTTTTTATTATCAGCTTGATCCGATGATTCTCCTCTCTACCCGCTGGTTCGGCATCCCGTTTTTTTGTATTTTACTGATCATTAGTATTGCCATTGGGGTTTCTGCATCGCATGTATTTGGCTATCAGCATAAGAAGCGTCTTGATCAGCTTGTAGAGTCGATTTTAAAGTTTGAAAATGGGAACTTTGCATACAGACTGCCATCTCTTGGCGACGATGAAATTGGCTTAGCGGCAGATCAATTAAATGAAATGGCGAAACGAGTTGAAGGACAAGTAGCCTCTTTGCAAAAGCTCTCGAATGAGCGGGCTGAATGGCAGGTGCAAATGAAGAAATCGGTCGTCTCAGAAGAACGTCAGCGTTTAGCACGAGAACTGCATGATGCGGTCAGCCAGCAGTTGTTTGCGATTTCGATGATGACCTCTGCGATTCTTGAAGGCATGAAGGAAAGGGATGAAAAGATTTTTAAGCAAATGCGCCTAGTCGAACGAATGGCTGGCGATGCACAAAATGAAATGCGTGCGCTTTTGCTTCATCTAAGACCGATCACCCTTGAAGGAAAAGACTTGAAAAAAGGCTTGATTGAACTCCTAAATGAATTTCAAGCAAAGCAGCCGATTGATATTGATTGGGAAATAGAAGATGATGTTCCGCTGTCTAAAGGAGTAGAGGATCACCTCTTCCGAATTGTACAGGAAGCCCTATCAAATGTGTTCAGGCATGCAAAGGCGACAAAGGTGACGGTACGTCTGCTCATTCGAAATCGGCAGGTGCAGCTGAAGATTATCGACAATGGGATCGGTTTTCAAACAGATCATGTGAAGACAGCTTCCTACGGACTTGAATCGATTCGTGAAAGAACAAGTGAAGTAGGCGGTGTCGCAGAGATTATGTCATTTGAGGGAAAAGGAACACAAATCGATGTGAAGGTCCCCATTTTTGATGAAGGAAAAGGAGAGAACGTTCGATGATTCGAGTACTTTTAATCGACGATCACGAAATGGTGAGAATGGGGCTTGCTGCCTTTTTAGAGGCGCAGGCTGATATTGAAGTCATTGGTGAAGCGTCAGATGGACAAAAAGGTGTAGAGCTTGCGGTTGAATTAAAGCCAGATGTGATTTTAATGGATCTTGTCATGGAAGGAATGGATGGCATCGAAGCAACGAAAAGAATTTGTCAGGAAATTGAAGATGCTCGAATTATTGTTCTGACGAGCTTTATTGACGATGATAAAGTCTATCCAGTGATTGAGGCAGGTGCTTTAAGCTATTTATTAAAAACATCCAAGGCAGGAGAAATTGCGGATGCCATTCGGTCTGCAAGTATCGGCGAACCAAGACTTGAATCAAAAGTGGCTGGAAAGGTGATGAATAAACTCCGTCATTCCTCAAATGGATCGATCCTTCATGATGCATTAACAGCAAGAGAAATGGAAATCTTGAAGCTGATTGCGGATGGAAAATCGAATAAGGTCATTGCCGAGGAACTATTTATTACAATTAAAACAGTGAAGACACACATTACCAACATTCTTTCCAAACTCGATGTAGAAGATCGAACACAAGCGGCTGTGTATGCGCATCGTCATAAGCTGATTCAATAAAATAAAAAAACAGCTTTCAAATGAAAGCTGCTAGAACATGCGTAAAATTAGCCCTTCTGTCCTGTGATCGGACGTTCGGATAGTTGATGGAGCTCAGGAACTGGAAAAGCCTCCTGCTCCTCGGCCGATTTGTCTTCTAGGGCTTTCTTCATCTCGGATAATAGCTGTACGCTCTCCTTTGCCACTGCTGCTTTTTTCTCCTGCAAACCAATGATCTGTGAAAGTCCGACGAATAAACCGCCTCCAATAAGAAGGAGCGCAGGGGTTTGTCCATAATAAATCACGATCAAAAATGTGCTCGAAAAGCTGTCGGCTTCAATGAAGAAATCTTCTTTTGATTGCATGAATACAACGACTAACAGGAGTATTCCTAGAATCAAAAATAGAATGCCGGCCGAAAGTAAAGCTCGTTTCATGATTGACACCCTTTTTTTCTTACCATTTTAACATACTCTATCAGGATTGTGTTGCGCCCTTAGTCCCGAAGTCACGGATTTTCACATTTGCTTTGTAACGAATATCTGATTCACTAAAAATCTCATCCCAATGTTTTGCTTCTTTTCGAAAGTCCTTTGGGAAGGCAATACTCGCCTTTTGATAGAACCCGCAAATATCTGCTTTAATCTCATGCTGTAATTCTCCGATGAAATCCTTTACGCTTTTCTCTAATCGACGCTTGACAGCGCCTTCGATTTCTCTGAGATACTTTTCATTAAAAGCGTTTTCGCGTTCATTCCAATCCTCAGACAATCGCCCATCAAGCTCCACTGACACATCAAATTGATATTTTCCACTGGCTGATTTATGCGTTTTGATACGGTGCTTGATTTTGAAAATCTCAAAAGAGTAGAGGCTGTGATCATATTCAAATTGTATGACTCCGCCTTCTCCGTCCCCTGTTAACAAATTATATGACTCCACTGCTGACGGAGAGATATTGGTGAGAAATCGTCTATTCTTAATAATAGAGGCACCGTCGATCATTAATTTTCCTTGATCGACGCTGACTTTCGGAAGAGCAAAGGATACATTGTTTTGCATGGCAGAAGAAATATCTCCTAATGAGACAGTCTTGAACATGGAAATGGTCGTTTTTCTGTTTTCTGAAAGATCGTATAAGGTCGAAGAGGCTGGCTGTCCGTCGTCATTGATTTTCAGCATGTCCCCAGGTTTCTCAGAGGTCATAAAGACGAGGCTGCCTCTCCGCGTTTCATTGTCTCGAATGAATTGATTAATGACGAGGTCGAAATTATTCTCATTGATGAGCTCCTCAGAAAATAAATACACCCTTAGCTGCTGGGCGAAAATGCGGTGGCTTTTCAGCGCCGTTGTGCGGAAAATTTGATGCATAGAATCCCCGCTTGTTTCAATGATTTTCGTAGGGTCTTTGACGCTTGCTTCCTGATCAATCTTTTGAGGAACGAGGACTTGCATAGACACCTTTAATTTATGTCCTTGGTCCCCTTTATCTACTGCAAACCCAATCGCCATGTTGAGCTCCTCAATATTTGTACTATCCCAGCAACCACTTAATAGAACCAGCATCAAAAGAGCAAAAGCTGCCTTCTTTTTCATGCTGTTTTCCGCCTCCTTTTGAAAAAAACGATTATAAATAAGAGAAACGGGAGAATGCCGAACAGCAGGAAAAAGAGGTTGTTCACATAGGTTAAATAATCTCGCACTGTATCGACATCCTTTGGGAAAATCGCTGCAAAGTAAATGACAATTCCCATTAGAGCGACGACTACCTTTTTAGGAAACTTGGTCAGTCTGGATACCCCGATTGCGGCAAAAAATGTATATCCGACAAAGCTTGTATACAGCTGAACCAGCCAAACGATAAGCAAAAATGATTCAATTCGTTCAATAAAAATCCCCTGAATATCAAACGATTGGAATAAGGCAATGGTCGGCCAAGTCAAAGCCGCCGTTTCTTTGACCGTCAGCGCACCTATCACAAGAATATAAGTGAAAATATAAATAATCGCAGGAATCAAAAAGCCGACTGTTCCATAAGCAAAAGTGTGTTTTTGCGTGTTCATATAAGCAGGCATAAACAGCATCATTTCAATGCCAACAAACGATATTGCTGATGCATTAAAGGAATTGAAGACAGGGGAGAACCCCTCTCCTAAAACGGGCCGGAGGTTATCTAACTTAAATTCTTGCAAGCTAAGTCCGTAAGCGACAAATAAGATGATGAGCGTCACAATCAAAATAAAAGGAAAAAGCCTGGCTAAATCACCAATCCCGCCAATCACAAGATAAAAACCAACTATAATAAAGCTGATCATTGTCACCGCTACAGGCGTGTTTTGAAGCAGAAAGAATTTCACCATTTCCGACATCGCTCGTACTTCATAGCTGGCGACGCCAAGAAAATAAATAATAATCAAGAGGTTGGCAAGAGCGCCAATCCATTTTCCAAGCCCCTCGTTCGTATAATCATAATAAGAGGAGAAGGGGACTTTTTTCATCATGAGGACATTTGCAAAAATAAACACAATGTAAATGACACTCACGAGTAAGAGTGCAATCCAGCCGTCAGGTGTAGCCGCAGCCTGAGCCATTGATCTTGGTAGAATCATCATACTTGCGCCTAGTGTTGTATTGGCAATAATGGCACTTGCCTGATAGCTGGTAATCGACTCTTTATGATTGACCATGTCGTTCTCCTTTCTGTTGATTTTTTAAAGGCAATCGAATAATGGAATTGTCTTCGTTTTTATAGCTGAACACAAAATCTGGTGAGAAATAAGGCGTGCCAAAACTTTTTTGCCGCGTGAGATGAGTAAGGAGTACAAGCATAAACAGCACAATCCCATATAAACCAAAGGTAGCCGCAGTAAACATGGACACAAAGCGGAGCACACGAAAGGACATGCCCATCCCATATTGAGGAACAGTAAAGGATGCAAGTGCAATGACACTAACGATAATCACCATGATTGAGCTGACAATATGTGCCTGAACGGCAGCCTGTCCAATGACAACCCCGCCAACAAGTCCGATCGTTTGACCGAGCGGGTTTGGCAGCCTTAAGCCAGCTTCCCGCAGCAGCTCAATGGTTATCTCCATGATGAGTGCCTCGACAATGGGTGAAAACGGGACATTTTCCCTTGTGCTCGAGATTGTAATAGCCAAAGTGGTTGGCAAAAGACCTTGATGGAACGACACAAGCGCAATATAAATGGCTGATAAAAATAACGTCAGAAAGATCGAGGTAAACCGCAGCAAACGAATAAGAGAGGCGGCGATCCATCTTTCATAATAATCATCGGGTGATTGCATAATCGTCGCAAGGGATGCAGGTACAATTAACACAAAAGGTGAATGATCGACAAAGATGGCGACCCGGCCATTATTTAAAGCAGACGCCACTTTATCCGGCCGTTCTGTGTTTTGAATTTGCGGGAAAGGAGAATACACATTGTCTTCAATCAGCTCCTCAAGAACACCAGAGTCTTGTATATCATCAATGGTGACTTGCTTGAGCCGTTTTTTGACTTCCTTTAAAACAGGCACTTGAACGATACCGTCGATGTACATGATGGTCACCTGAGTGTATTTCTGTAGACCAATCTTCATATCGACGGTTTTAAGATCGGGGTTTTTCAAGCGCTGTCTTACAAGCGCTAAATTCGTATTTAAATCTTCAATAAAGCCAATTTTTGGTCCTCTTACGACTGTTTCAGAGGTAGCATCCCCTAAACTGCGTTTCTTCGTTCCATGCGTTTCTAAAATATACGCATGCTGAAATCCATTAATGAGCACCACGCAATGCCCTTCAAAAATCGCATCGACCAATTGTTCAGAGGTCTTCACCGAACGTGTGGTCATCATCGATAAATTGGATTCCAGCTTCTCTTTTGTGAGAGACGTATGATCTTGGAGAAGCAGCTTTAAAAAGGTTTGAATCTCCATCTTTTCGTTCATTTCTTTTATGTATAAATAGTAAACGACTTGCCCGTGAGGCAGCGTTTTTTTCTCATGAACCAAATCGTCCATTTCCTTTAATTGCGGGAGAATGACGGAGAGATTATCGTATAAGTGCTCTTTCAATGGAGTCTGATTCAAAAGGATCACCCGCCTCAATAACTTTTTCTTAGCATTACCTGCTTGAAAAAACAATATTCTGTGTTACATTATTTTGTGGTAAAAGAAAGAATGAGGGTTTTGGAGGAAACAAGATGGCGCAAATTCGTTTAGCAGGAACAAAAGAGGAGATTGACCGTATTCTACAGTCGTTTGACAAGCATTATGAAGTGACATATACATCAAAGGATTACGGAAAAACGAACCCAAAATACAAATATTCGAAAGATGTCCGCGTTTATATTGAACTAAAATTAAAATAAAGATAAAATTTTAATTGAAAACGCTTAAAGGATTTTGGTTTTTTGTATAGAATAGAGTTGAGTGATGAGAAGCTATGGAGGGATACATAATGACGGAATTTAGAATCGAAAAAGATACAATGGGCGAAATCAAGGTGCCAAAGGACAAGTTCTGGGGTGCACAAACACAACGAAGCAAAGAAAATTTCAAAATCGGTTCTGAGAAAATGCCAAAGGAAGTTGTGAATGCGTTTGCAATTTTGAAACGTAGCACAGCGATTGCCAACGAACGTCTTGGCAACCTTGAAAGCGAAAAAGCAGAAGCAATTGCTGCTGTATGTGATGACATCATCAGTGGAAAGTATGACGAGCATTTCCCGCTTGTTGTATGGCAGACAGGCAGTGGAACGCAAAGTAACATGAATATGAACGAAGTTGTTGCAAATAGAGCAACTGCTTACTTGAAAGATAAAAATAGTGAGTTCAGCATTCATCCGAATGATGACGTCAACCGCAGCCAAAGCTCAAACGACACATTCCCAACTGCTATGCACGTGGCAGCTGTTTTAGCTGTGTACAAAAAATTATTGCCGGCGATTGATCAATTAAGAGCCACTCTTGATGAGAAAGCAAAAGCGTATCAAGAGATTGTTAAAATCGGCCGTACGCACTTACAAGACGCAACACCACTGACAGTAGGTCAAGAGATTAGCGGCTGGGTGTACATGCTGGATCGTTCAAAAGAAATGATCCTAGAATCAACTGAAAAAATGAGAGAGCTTGCGATTGGCGGAACAGCTGTTGGTACAGGGATTAACGCACATCCTGAGTTCGGACAATATGTCGCTGAGGAAATCAGCCAACTGACAGGTCAAACATTCAATTCTTCACCAAACAAATTCCATGCGCTGACAAGCCATGATGAAATTACGTATGCACACGGTGCCCTAAAAGCACTTGCAGCTGATTTAATGAAAATTGCCAATGATGTGAGATGGCTGGCAAGCGGTCCGCGCTGCGGAATTGGTGAATTGATCATTCCTGAAAATGAACCAGGAAGCTCCATTATGCCAGGTAAAGTCAACCCAACTCAAAGTGAAGCTTTAACAATGATTGCAGCACAAATCATGGGGAATGATGCAACAATCGGTTTTGCCGCCAGCCAAGGAAACTTTGAGCTGAACGTATTTAAGCCGGTCATCATTTATAACTTCTTACAATCAGTTGAATTACTTGCTGACGGCATGAACTCATTCCATGACAAGTGTGCAGTTGGAATCGAACCAAACCTAGAAACAATCGAGAAAAACTTGAACAATTCATTGATGCTTGTGACGGCACTCAACCCGCACATCGGATATGAAAATGCAGCGAAAATTGCAAAGCTTGCTCACAAAGAAGGTTTAACATTAAAAGAAGCAGCACTTCAATTAGAGCTCTTAACAGAAGAGCAGTTTGAAGAGTTTGTGAAACCAGAAGAAATGGTGACACCGAAAGCAAAATAAGAAACCAGGGGCAGCAGCCCCTGGTTTTTATATGGGAGAATAATTGTGAGAACGTTAAAGACAAGGTTTATTAGATGGTTGCGGACACGTGATGTAGAATTTTTTCAAGTAATGTCGCAGGGGACGGAGGAGTCAGCCTTTTTGTTATATATTGATCAAAGACGACCTGAAGGTGGGAATCATATTGATATATTGTTGATTTCTCATTTTGAGCTATCAGAAGAGTCGTATGAAGATGTTTTAAGTTTCAATGACGATATGCTTGGCTTTAAACCAACCTGTTCGTATTGTATGGTCACACTGTCGGTAGAGGAAGAATTTGAATTTGATTTTCCTTGTGACATGCTTGCTGTTCAAAGATATGTAGATGACTTGCTAAAAAGAGTCCAAGCTAACAAACTTCCTGAACTGACATATAAAGATTTTGATTTTTTATCACAACAATAAACCCAGGGACTGCCCTGGGTTCTACAAATGATCCTCTTTCAAAATACGCATAAGTGATTCAGAGTTGGTTTGGAGCGGTGCGTATAATTTTAATTGATACAGCATGCCTTTTACGATGACTTGTCTTGGTTTTTGTTTGTTTAATTCAATTTCTAAAATGCCAAGCGCTTCAAATAAATCTGGCTCGTCTTTCACTTCATAGTGTGCTTCAGCCTGCTCTCTTAATTCTTTTAAAAGGGATTCTGTCAGCGGGTCGAATGACCGTTCGTAAATAGGACCAAACCAATCGCTCGCTTGATCTACAGAGATGAGCGGGATATCATTTCGCTCCATCATACCGCCCATCAAATCATCGATACGGTGAATCATCGTTGCGGCTAGCTCCTCAGCCTCCAGCTGAAAATCATATAAAATCGCAAGCTCGAAATAAACGTGGCTCATGCCTTCAATCGTCAAACAAAGATCAGCCATATAAGGAATCGCTGCATCTCCATATACCTGCTTAATGTTATCAATGTGAAGCTGAATGGTGGCAAGTCTGATTTGTTTTGCGAGCAGCTGCGTTTCTTCATTCATTGGCAGTGCTCGATCGCTCAGCTGCATTTTAATAAAATCCTTTTGCTGCAAAATATTATCGTAGTAGACAGTGAGCTGCTTTCGGTAGGCTTCCTTTGGTGTGCCGCCCTCTGTTTGAACCTCGTGAATCCGGGTAAATACCTTATCATAATAGTAATGCAAGATTGAAATGAGCAGTGCTTCCTTTGATTTAAAATAAAGATAAAAAGCACCCTTTGACATGTGGCATTCATCCGCAATTTCCTGAACAGACGTTGTATTGTAGCCTTTGCTGGCAAACAATTTCATGCCGGCCTCAATGATCATTTTTTCTTTCTTTTTCAATATGAATGTCATCCTTTCTTACCGAGAGACAAATGTCTTAGGAAACGTGCGCAAAGAGATGTGACTTATCGGTCATAAACGACGAAAGTTTTCAAAAATTAATCAGATTGTAACTTGTTTTTTACAGTGTAATTCTTTATATTATAAAGTAAGGTGACCAACTGGTCAAAAAATGTGAAAGGATGATGTTCCATGAGAGAAATCGATGATATGATGAGACGCTTGCGAACAAAAGGAATACAAGTAGAAAAAGTCAAAATGCCGAAAGAGACAACCATTGAAAAGAAATGGATGTATCAAGCTGGCAAGAAAATCAAAGCCACATACCGTGATTTCAATGGGTATTCATTCATCTAAAAAAGACTGCGGTCAAAAACCTACAGTCTCTTCTTTGGAACCGTGATCGTATATCGTACACCTAGATCATCATTTTCAATTGATATAGACGCTTGATGCATGGAGAGAATTTTTTTGACAATGCTTAATCCAATACCGAATTCGCCCTTTTTTCCCTTACTAAAAGGTTCGTATAGGCTGGATAGCATATGTTCTTCAATGGGAGGACCGTCGTTACGAATGACAATGCGTATTTGATCCTCTTCCTGTTTCATTTGGATATCAATTTTACTTTTTGCGTAGCGGAGTTGATTTTCTAGTACATTCTCAAATAATTTGCTCCATTGTTCTGGATCGCCTTCAAGAGCAGCCTCATCATCTAAGTCCACGTTCCACTGCAATTCATTTTTCGACCAGCGTATTCGGTCGACCACTTCCAGCATCGTATTACTGAGTAGGAAGGAAGCATGTGCGGGGTGTTGTTTTGATAAATAATCAAGCTTTGTTAAGTACAGCAAATCCTTGATTTTCTTCTCAAGTTTTTCCGCTTCACCTTCAATGACTTCCACCGTTTGTTCAAGATCTCCCTTAGGAAAAATACCATCTTTAATCGACTGCGTATAGCCGCGGATGACCATGACAGGCGTCTTTAAGTCATGTGATATATTTTGCAAAAGAGTCCGTTCTGTTTCATCCTTTTGAATGAGCTTTTGTCTCATTTCTTCAATGGTATGACCAAGCTTCCCGATCTCATCTTGCCGGTCAACGATGACAGGGTCGTCCCAGTCCTCTTGCGCAATCCGCTTCACGTGCTTTTCAAACGCAACGATTGGACGGGATAAGTAGCGGGCAAGCCAAATCGATGGAATCCAGCTTAATAAAATAACGGTGCCCAGGATAAATATCAGCTGTTTAAACAGCGTAAAGGACAGGTCGTCTCGATAAGAGTCTGGTGCATAGGACAGAAGAATATATTGTGTATTGTCTGTTGATACTTTTTTGATGACAAAAAAGATGTGCTGGCCATTCACCTCTTCAGAATAGCGTTTCGTTGCACTTTTTTGTTTTTTCACAAAGGCTTGGATTTTCTCAATAAAGGCGTGCGGGAAAAACTGCGTCATTTGGTTTAATTCATCTGACGGAATCAGAATGTGCTGCACCGAGCGGTTTTCCGGTGTCGACTTTGGCGAGCCGTCTCGGTTCAACGGATATTCTGTGAGCACCTGCTGTTCATTTTCGATATTTTTATAAATTTCATTCGTGAAAAAGTTTCGTAATGTATTGGAAAATAGGATGATCAGGACAATCGAGATCGTGAGCAAAATACCAGAGATGACGACCCAAATTTGAAAAGCGAGCGGTTTGTTCTTCATCCTTTTAGCATCCTGTAGCCAAATCCATAGATGGTCTCGACCTTTAAGTCGGGCATTTTTTTGCGTAGCCGTCTGACAAGGTCATCGACCACACGATCTGTTCCGAAGTAATCGTGTCCCCAAATTTTGACGAGGATATCTTCACGAGAAAAAGCATGGCCCTGATGATGTGTAAATAAAAGCAGCAAGTCAAATTCCTTAGAAGTTAAGTTAATCAGCTGATCTCCTTCATACACCTCTCTTACATCCTCATGAATGACATAGGAGGAGACGGGTGTGACGCTTTTCTGCTGTGGAGTATCGCTATTTTTGTACACAAGCTCAAGCAGCTTTTGCACCCGAATGATCAGCTCGCGCGGAAGAAATGGCTTCGCAATATAATCACTGCTTCCCAGCTCTAAGCCGAGGACACGGTCGATATCTGCATCGCGTGCCGAAATGAAAATGACCGGTACGTCAGGTGATGCGGCTTTGATTTCTTTAATGAGTGTGTAGCCATCTGTATCAGGCAGCATGATATCTAAAATCCATAGATGCGGCGGCTTGTTCATTGCCCGGCGTGCCGCTTCTCCGGTTAAAAAAGAGGAGACATTCCAATTTTCACTTTCTAAATATTTGGTTAAAAGTTCGTTTAAGTTTTGTTCATCTTCCACTAAATAAATGGTGTACGACAAAGTCTTCCACATCCTCTCAACGTCATTATAACGGGATACAAAGGCGGCATGTCAACAATCACATGCTTTTTTCACAATTTCACATATTCTTCTCATCATTATCCCATAATGTTTGTTTATGATAAGCTCAAGGGAAAAAAGGGCATAGACAAAAGGTAGATCAATAGGTGCTTTTCACGAATGTGCGCACCTTGCTTTTTTTCTATCAATAAGTATTATATAATTTGACATATTGTCATGAAGTATCTTCAATGATATTACCATTAAGAGGACATGAGTCCTATCTAAACATATGAATCAAGCAAGTCATGAACACGATGTAAAGGAGTGCAAGCGATGGATTTCCGAAGAGAAGATGAAGAGAAGAAGATGAATCATCAAGAAGATGTGCATCAAGAGAATGAGAAACAAATAGACGAACCAGAAAAAGAAAAGGAACTCGTTTATCAACCTCATGAAAACGAAGCATCTGCCACTCAGGAGAGTGTGACAAACCATTCTCCTCAAATGGAGGATGACCGTGCGTCGAAAAAGGAGAAAAAGCGGAAAGCGGCATGGCTCAGTCCGATCCTTGGAGGGATTATTGGCGGAGGCCTTGTGCTTGGCATTACACCGCTTTTGCCGCAGTCACAGGACACAGCTGCAAACACACAAACGCAAACAGCTTCAAGTGAGCCGGCAGCTTCTGATAATTTCTCAACAAAACAAATCACCAATGCCACGAATGTCGCTGATATGGTAGAAGATTTAGAGCCAACCATTGTAGGAGTCTCAAACTATCAATCTACACAAAATTCGTTTGGCCTTAGCGGTGACTCAACAGAAGCTGAAGCTGGAACGGGTTCTGGTGTCGTCTTTAAAAAAGATGGCAAAAAAGCGTACATTATTACAAATAACCACGTAGTCGAGGGTGCCAATAAACTGAAGGTCACTCTTTATGATGGGAAAACAAAAGACGCAAAGCTGGTCGGCAATGATGTGATGACAGATTTAGCTGTTGTTGAAATCAATGCAGACGGCATTGATAAAGTGGCGAGCTTTGGTGATTCTTCTAAGCTCCGTGCTGGAGACAAAGTGATCGCAATTGGGAACCCGCTCGGTGCACAGTTCTCTGGTACTGTGACAGAAGGGATTATTAGTGGTCTTGATCGTACAGTTGAAGCGAACACATCATCTGGTACGGTGGAAATGAATGTACTGCAAACAGATGCAGCGATTAACCCCGGGAACAGCGGGGGACCGCTTATCAATACAGATGGTCAAGTCATTGGCATCAACAGTTTAAAAATTAGCGAAAGCGGTGTGGAATCACTTGGCTTTGCGATTCCAAGTAACGATGTCAAACCGATTGTAGATGAGCTGTTGAAAAATGGAAAGGTTGAACGTCCTTACCTTGGCGTACAAATGATTGACCTTGAGCAAGTGCCTGAAACGTATCAAGAAAATACGCTCGGCTTATTTGATAAACAAATCGGCAAAGGGATTTATGTAAAAGATGTATCAAAAGGATCACCTGCACAAAAAGCAGGCTTGAAATCTGGAGATGTCATCATCAAATTCAAAGGGAAAAACGTGGCAAACAGCTCTCAGCTGAAAGAAATTTTGTACAAAGAAACAAAAGTCGGCGATAAAACGACAATGACTGTCATTCGTGAAGGGAAAAATAAAAATCTAGACATTACCCTTGGACAGTCTGAAACCGAATAAATGAAAAAACAGGTGGACGTTAAAGGTCTACCTGTTTTTTTATGCTTATTTTTTTGAAGAGAGTGTACGTAATATGATCTTTTCCCACATGCTCCAAGGCAAGAGCTGCTTTGCTGTGAATGAAAGTCGCACCCCTTTCCCAATCGGATATCTCAACTTTTTCAGCCGTTTCTTCTCGGCTAATCGAATCACAAGCTCTGCGACTTCACGCGGGTCACCGTAGTTGGTTTTCTGGGCATTGATATAAACCATCATCTTTTGATAGATGCTTGTGTATTTCGATCCTTCCCCTGGCTGCAACATGTGCTCGTTCATAGACGTGTTCCAAATATTTGTTTGGAAAGAGCCTGGCTCGATCAAGGCTGCCTGTATACCGAACGAGGCCAGTTCAATGCGCAAGCTCTCTGTATAGCCCTCCAAAGCAAACTTGGAGGATACATATGGAGAAAGTGCGGGCATTCCCATTAATCCGCTGATGCTGCTCATATTGAATATCTTTGCACCATTTGTCATAAACGGAAGGACGGCTTGTGTCATTTCCATGACTCCGAAGACGTTTACATCAAATTGCTGGCGGTACGTGTCAACAGGAACCTCTTCAGCAAAACCCGCATAGGCTGTTCCCGCATTGTTGACAAGCAGGGTAATGGGGGCGTAAGCATGTAGCTTTTTCTGAAATGCTTGAATCGACTGCGTATCTGTCACATCTAATGCTTCAATATGTATCGCTTCGGATAAAGAGGCTTGCTTGATCTCTTCGGCAAGCTTTTTTGCATTGGCTTCCTGCCTGACCCCTGCAATCACTGTATAGCCTTGCTTGGCGAGACCTATCGTGATGAGCTTGCCAAAGCCGCTATTGGCACCAGTTACAATGGCTGTTCTTTTCATCATCTCGTTCTCCTTTTTGTTTCAATCTACCATAGTCCGCTGTTTTATTGAATAACGAAAAGCAGGATGGAGAAGAATAAAAAGCGATGATAAGAAATAGGAGGAAGCACATGATGTGTTGGAAGAAGGCGGGACAAATAGGAGTGCTGCTTTTTATGCTGTCTGGCTGCCAATCAATCGAACCGTTGCAGCAAACAAAGGAAGCAGAAGCAGAGAGTCTCTCAGCGGTTCAAATGAAGGAACTTCCATTTGAGCATCTCCACCTGCATGTTCAATACGGGCAGAAAAGCGAATTATACGAAGCCACCTATCGTCAGGCGAAAGGCAAAGAAGAAGCACTTATCCGTGATCATATGAACGGTGTCCGCTATGAAGGTGAAGAAGCATTACGCGAGATGAAGATGAAGCTAAATGATATGTCTATTCCTAGTGAGAAGATCAATGATGCGTATGTAAATGAGCTATTAGCCGCTTTTAATCTAGACGATGATTATCAGCGGATTCAGGTCGATATTAAGCTTGAAGATGGGGCCAAACGTACATTCCAAAAGAAGAAGTAAAACGAGACTTTCTCATTTTTTAATTGAAAATGATTTTCAAGATCACTTAAATCTGATACACTAAATTGAGATAAGTGATCTTTTCCGTCTATACATAGACGATATTTCATATAAAAAATTTGCATGAGAAAAGGAGCGTTTGAGCGGAATGAGTGCCATTTCTACTGAAGGTTTAAGCTTAGGCTACGGAGAAACAATGATCATAGATGAACTAAATGTATCAATCCCTAAGGGTGAAATCACAGTATTTATTGGCAGCAATGGATGCGGTAAATCCACGCTACTTCGCTCTTTGGCCCGTCTCATGAAGCCAATGGGTGGTTCTGTCCTGCTTGAAGGTCATTCCATTGCCAAATTACCAACAAAGGAAGTAGCGAAACAGCTCGCCATTCTTCCGCAAGGACCAGAAGCGCCAGAAGGATTAACCGTGCATCAATTAGTGAAACAAGGCAGATATCCTTATCAAAATTGGCTGAAGCAGTGGTCGAAGCAAGACGAGGAAGCGGTGAATCGCGCACTGAAGTCAACAAAGATGGAAGACCTCGCTGATCGAACAGTCGATTCATTATCAGGTGGACAAAGGCAGCGTGCATGGATTGCGATGACGTTAGCACAGGAGACGGATATTATCTTGTTAGATGAGCCGACGACGTATTTAGACATGACGCATCAAATTGAAATTCTAGACCTTCTGTTTGACTTAAATGAAAAAGAGCAACGCACGATTGTCATGGTTCTTCATGACCTGAATCTCGCATGCAGATATGCTCATCACCTTGTGGCGATTAAAGACAAGACGATTTATGCAGAAGGAAGACCAGAAACAGTCATTAATTGTGATCTTGTGAAAAATGTCTTTGATATGAACTGCCAAGTGACGACAGATCCTTTATTTGGAACACCATTATGCATTCCGCACGGTAGAGGACGCTGTATTGTACAGCAAGCGCAAGCGGAGACATTTCTTGCTGCAAGATAATCGTATGTCAAAAGCCTGACATCTGTTACGCACAGAGTCAGGCTTTTTTCTTAAAAAGGGAGCGGAAACTCAATGGGAAATGAATTAGATGAAAAGCTTGAGGGCTTGCTTGATAAATATACAGAGCTGCTGCTTGGTGAATCAACAGACGCACTGAAACAAGATGTGAAACAGTGGGTGATCTATTCTCATATTGCAAAAAGCATGCCGCCTCTAGCAAAGCACTTTAATGAAACGTATCCAGAGGCGAAGGAAGAAATCAAAGAAACAATTCAGCGGATCAAACAAATGAACGAAGCTCATCGAGCCAATCAAGACCGTTAAAAAACTGCCAGCACTACACTGGCAGTTTTTCTTTATGACATCTGTGATGGTCCGTATGGAGATTGATCTGTCAGTGTTTGCTGGAATTTCTGGTGTGCCTGCTGGAGCTTTTGCTGTTCAGCGGCTTCAACAGAATACCAGCCATATCGGAACATGACATCATATAAATGTCTTTGTGTTTTCTGAGTTTCTAGCGCAATTCGCTGAATATCCTGGTAAAGAGATTCATGACTGAATTCATTGAGCGCTGTGTTGTAACCGCTTGTCATATATTTTTCAGTCGACAAAAGGTCTGTGACAAAATCACGATCATTCATGTTTGTTGTCGTAGGAACCGGAGTTTGTGGATTCCCGATTTTTTGTTGGTTTTGCTGTTCCATGTTTTTTCCTCCTATTGCATAAAGCCAGTAGACTGGCCTTGCCCTGAGCTGCCTAAATGCTGAAGAATTTGTGTGTAATGCTGATGATGCATTTGGCCCACTTGATTTAATTCTTGTTTCAAAGTCTGGTCTTGGCAGTGCTCGGCCATAAAGTGAGCCTTTTTCATAGCGATCAAGTTCCAATTCAGCATATCCTCTAAGTACAAGGAATCTTTCACTGAAATGACTTGCGGGGGCATATTCATTTGCTGATTGTTCAAGATGTGTTCCTCCTTACGATTTTGTTTCCTTACTGATTCTTTTTATATTGCTGATTTTGACTGGTCTTTTTACCGCCTAGGTCTGCTTCCTGTGATGGACCTGCGTTTCCTTTTACACTTGCAGCACTTACGCCTGCTTTCGATGGGTTTTTCTTCAAACGAGACATGTGGACATCACCTCCATTCTTACAATGCCCTCTCATCTTTAATTCATACGCCGCAAAGTAAGGCACATCAGAATGTGTAAATTTTTGAAATCCGCTCTTGAACTGTTTCGGAAAATCTTTTAAGATAAAGAAAGAGGCATTGCTTTTTTTTGGACAAAAAATGAATGACTGTTCATTCAAAATGTTTAGGGGGATATTTATGGGCAAACATATTCGCAAGGCGGCTGTCATTGGTTCAGGTGTCATGGGCTCAGGCATTGCTGCGCATCTAGCCAATATCGGGATACCAGTAACATTGCTAGATATTGTGCCAAACGAACTGACAAAGGAAGAAACGGCGAAAAAGAGAACGCTTGATCACCCTAGTGTTCGGAATAGATTAAGTCAAGAAGCGATGAAAAAATTGTTAAAGCAAAAGCCAGCACCTCTTACATCAGCAAAAAACCTATCATACATCACACCGGGAAATCTCACAGATCACCTTTCCTTATTACATGATGCTGACTGGATCATTGAAGTCGTCACTGAAAAACTCAGCATCAAACAACACGTATTCTCTCTCATCGACGAACACCGCAAAGAAGGCAGCATCGTATCAAGTAACACATCCGGTATTTCGGTTGAAAAAATGGCAGAAGGCCGATCAGATGATTTTAAACGCCACTTTTTAGGCACACACTTTTTTAACCCAGCCCGTTATTTAAAGCTTTTAGAAATCATTCCTATTCAAGAAACAGATCCAGAAGTACTCCAATTTATGAAAACGTTTGGCGAGGATGTACTTGGTAAAGGCGTCGTTGAAGCGAAAGATACGCCGAACTTTATTGCCAATCGTATTGGTACTTATGGACTCCTTGTGACAGTGCGTGAAATGCTTGAAAACAAATACACCATTGGAGAGGTGGATTCGGTCACAGGACCCCTCATTGGAAGACCGAAAAGTGCGACCTTCCGTACACTTGATGTCGTAGGGCTCGACACGTTTTCCCATGTAGCTCGCAACGTATATGACCAAGTAGAAGGAAAGGAAAAAGATATTTTCCAGCTGCCTGAGTTTATTGAAACAATGCTTGAAAAAGGATGGATTGGCAGCAAGGCAGGGCAAGGATTTTATCAAAAAAATGGAAAGGCCATTTTAGAACTTGATCCTGTGACGCTCACGTATGGAGAACGAACGAAGCTTAAAGATCCAGGCATTGAGATGGCGAAGCAGCAAAAAGGGACGAAAGCGAAATTGAAAGCGCTTATTTATCAAGATGGCCGTGCAGGACAATTGCTTTGGAACATGACGGCACCTGTGCTCCTTTATTCAGCTCAGTTAAAAGGCGAAATTGCGGATGATATTCAGTCCGTCGATAACGCAATGAAATGGGGATTTGGCTGGCAGCACGGTCCATTTGAGCTGTGGGATGCAATCGGTGTGAAAAAAGCAGCCGAGCGCATGGAAGCAGAAGGTCACAGCATCCCGCAGTGGGTGCAAGACATGCTGTCAGAAGGACACGACACATTCTATCAAGTGAATGCTGATGGAGAGCGTGCGTTTTATCACAATGGGGCTTATGAACAGGAAAAAGGAAACGAAAAGAATATTTCTTTAGCGAAATTGAAAAAGAAGCAGGGCGTGATTTTTAAAAATTCTGGTGCGAGCTTAATTGATATCGGTGATGATGTCGCCTTGCTCGAATTTCACTCCAAAAGCAATGCCATTGGACTAGATGTCATTGACATGATCAATCGCGCTGTCGATGAGGTGGAACAGAATTATAGAGGGCTTGTCATCGGAAACCAAGGGAAGAACTTCTGTGTTGGTGCCAATCTTGCTCTGATTTTAATGGAAGCTCAGGACGATAATTTCTTTGAAATTGACTTTGTGATCCGCCGCTTCCAGCAGGCAATGATGAAGGTGAAATATAGCGATCGTCCAGTCGTTGCTGCACCGTTTGGCATGACACTCGGAGGCGGAACAGAGGTTTGTCTGCCGGCAGCAGCTATTCAAGCGTCCAGTGAAGCATACATGGGTCTTGTCGAGGCTGGAGTGGGGCTGATTCCAGGCGGCGGTGGAAACAAAGAATTATACCTTCGCCATCTGCAAGGATCAGCTAAGCCGACACAGACCGCTATACAAGATGCCACGCTGAAAACATTTGAAACGATAGCAATGGCTAAAGTATCTACTTCGGCTGAGGAAGCGCGGGATATGAACATGCTCCGCGTGAGTGACCGAATCAGTATGAACGGGGACCACCTGATCTATGATGCGAAACAACTCGTGCTCTCTCTTGATGAAGCGGGTTATCGTGCACCGCTCAAGCAGAAGGTGCCCGTCATGGGAGAAACAGGCTATGCAGCAATGATATTGGCTGCTGAAAATATGAGACTGTCTGGATACATTTCAGAGCATGACATGACCATTGTCAAAAAATTAGCTCATGTCATTTCCGGCGGGAAACTGCCATTTGGAACAGAGGTAGAGGAGCAATACTTATTAGAGCTTGAAAGGGAAGCCTTTTTAAGTCTTGTAGGAGAAGTGAAATCACAGGCACGCATGCAGCACATGCTCGTCAAAGGAAAACCTTTACGTAACTAAGGGGGAGTCAAAATGAGAGAAGCAGTCATTGTCGCTGGCGCGAGAACACCAGTAGGGAAGGCGAAAAAAGGATCGTTAAAACATGTTCGGCCTGATGATATGGGCGCATTGTGTGTAAAAGAAACACTAAAGCGTGCCGGTGATTACGACGGACAGATAGACGATTTGATCATTGGGTGTGCAACACCAGAAGCAGAGCAGGGGTTAAATGTGGCTCGGAATATTGGGGCGTTAGCAGGACTTCCATATACAGTACCTGCCATCACTATCAACCGTTACTGCTCATCTGGTCTTCAGTCAATCGCTTATGCGGGTGAGCGGATTATGCTCGGTCAGGCAGAAACGATCTTAGCTGGAGGAGTCGAATCGATGTCACAGGTACCGATGATGGGTCATTCCATTCGTCCGAATGCTCAATTGGCAGAGCAAGCGCCTGAATATTATATGAGCATGGGCCACACGGCAGAGCAAGTGGCGCAAAAGTATCAGGTCACACGTCAAGATCAGGACGCCTTTGCGGTAAGAAGTCATCAAAAGGCAGCCAAAGCATTGCAGGAAGGGAAATTTTCAGATGAAATCGTATCCGTTGATGTAACAGAGCGGCGGATAGGGGAGCAATATCAATTAGAAGAACATCAATTCACGTTCTCACAGGATGAAGGCGTGAGAGCGGGGACAACGGAAGAGATTCTTTCCACTTTGCGTCCGGCTTTCTCAACAAAAGGCACGGTGACCGCAGGAAACTCTTCACAAACAAGTGACGGCGCTGCGTGTGTGATGATGATGGACCGTGAGAAAGCATCCTCACTCTCCCTTCAGCCGCTCGCCAAGTTCCGGGCGTTTGCTGTTGGCGGCGTACCGCCTGAGGTGATGGGAATCGGTCCGATTGAAGCCATTCCGCGTGCGCTGAAAATCGCTGGACTTGAGCTGAGGGATATCGGGCTGTTTGAATTAAACGAAGCGTTTGCCTCTCAGGCAATTCAAGTCATTCGTCATTTAGGGATCGATGAAGAGAAAGTGAATGTCAATGGCGGGGCAATCGCGCTAGGGCATCCGCTCGGCTGTACAGGAACGAAACTTACACTGTCACTCATTCATGAAATGAAACGGCGAAACGAGCAATTTGGCATCGTCACAATGTGTATCGGCGGGGGCATGGGAGCAGCAGGAATTTTTGAATTGATCTAAAGGGGGAAATCAGGATGAAAGCAATGGAAGATGTAAAAAAGGGTGGAAGCTTCTTAATTGATGAGACGAATTATGAGCATATCTTTACACCAGAGGATTTCTCTGATGAGCATCAAATGATTGGAAAGACAACAGAGGATTATATTTTACAAGACGTTGTTCCGTATATAGATCAAATTGAACATCATGAATTCGAGCATTCCGTCAGGCTTCTCAAAAAGGCTGGAGAGCTTGGACTTCTAGGAGCTGATGTGCCTGAAGAATTCGGCGGACTCGGATTAGATAAAATCAGTTCAGCCATCATTACCGAGAAATTCTCCAGAGCAGGGAGTTTCTCACTTTCCTATGGCGCCCATGTCGGCATTGGATCTCTGCCAATCGTGCTGTTCGGAAATCAAGCGCAAAAGGAAGCATACCTGCCTGGACTTGCTTCTGGAGAAACGATTGCGGCGTACGCCCTAACTGAGCCAGGATCAGGCTCTGACGCTCTTGGAGCAAAAACGACTGCAGTCCTGAATGAAGCTGGAACCCATTATGTGCTTAATGGGGAAAAACAATGGATTACAAACTCCGCATTTGCCGACGTCTTTGTCGTATATGCGAAGATTGATGGTGAACACTTCTCTGCTTTTATCGTAGAAAAGGATTTTCCAGGTGTCAAAACTGGACCTGAAGAGAAAAAGATGGGCATTAAAGGGTCCTCGACGAGAACGTTAATTCTTGAAGATGCTCAAGTGCCGAAGGAGAATTTACTAGGTGAAGCTGGCAGAGGTCATGTCATTGCCTTTAACATTTTGAATATCGGACGCTACAAGCTGGCTGTCGGGACAATTGGTGCGTCAAAACGTGTCATTCAATTATCGGCAGAATATGCAAACCAGCGTAAGCAGTTCCAAACACCAATTTCTCGATTCAGCTTAATTGGTGAAAAAGCAGCCAACATGTCGGCAAAGCTCTATGCGATGGAAAGTGCTGTTTACCGCACAGTCGGATTATTTGAACAGCGCATGGGTCTATTAAGTGAAGAAGAGCAAAAGGACGGCAAACAAATTGCCCAGTCCATTGCAGAATATGCGATTGAATGCTCTCTTTGTAAAGTGCTTGGCTCTGAAACTTTAGATTATATTGCAGATGAAGGCGTGCAGATTCACGGCGGATATGGATTCATGCAAGAATACGAGGTCGAAAGAGCCTATCGTGACTCGCGGATTAACCGTATTTTTGAAGGGACAAACGAAATCAACCGTCTGCTTGTGCCAGGCACATTCCTGAAGAAAGCGATGAAAGGGGAGCTTCCGCTGCTTCAAAAAGCGCAAACCTTACAGGAAGAGCTCATGATGATGATGCCGGAAGAGCCGGGTGATCAGCCGCTTGATCAAGAAAAATATTTACTCGCCCATGCGAAAAAGATCGCCCTTATGGTATCTGGTATGGCAGCGATGAAGTATGGAAAAGCTTTAGACAAAGAGCAAGAAATCCTTGTGAACATAGCGGATATCGTCAATGAAATTTTTGCTGCTGAATCGGCGATTCTGCGTACCGAAAAGGCAATCGCTTCATCAGGGCTAGAAAAGAACGCTCAAAAGCTTGCCTACACACAAATTTTCACGCAGGAAGCCTTCTTAAAAATTGAAGCCCATGCAAAAGAATCCTTGATCGCGATGGAAGAAGGAGATTCACTCCGCATGAGTCTGTCAGCTCTTCGCAAACTGACAAGATTCACCCCGATCAATGTCATCGCCAAAAAGCGCGAAGTGGCGAAACGAATCTTTGAAGCAGAGAAATATATCGTATAAGGACAGCTTAAAAGGTGCGGAGTGATATCCGCACCTTTTTGTAAGCATACATTTAGGTTTTTAAAATATTTTGTGATAAAATGTTCTCACAATTTGCAGGAGGTGAAAATGGTGGCTTTAGATTTTTATGAATACCCATCTTGCGGTACATGCCGAAAAGCAAAAAAATGGCTGGAAGAACACAATAAAGACATCAACAGCATACATATCGTCGAAGAGACGCCTGATAAAGAAACATTAAAAGCCCTTTACGAAAAAAGCGGCTTAGAGCTGAAGAAGTTCTTTAATACAAGCGGACAGAAATACCGGGAGCTACAGCTGAAAGATCAACTTCCTGCAATGTCAGAGGACGAGCAGCTAGAATTACTCGCGTCTAACGGAATGCTGATCAAGCGTCCGATTACAACAGACGGTAAACGAGTCACAGTTGGATTTAATGAAGATACATTTAAAAGCGTCTGGAAATGATGTAACTTTCATTCAGATTGTGGTATCTTCAATATAGATTGAAAGAAAAGACTGGAGGGGTATTGAATGAGCACACCAAAAGATTTACGTTATTCAGAAGAACATGAATGGGTCAAAGTAGAAGGGGATAAGGTGCGTATCGGTATTACGCATTTTGCTCAATCTGAGCTAGGCGATATCGTGTTCGTTGAGCTTCCTGAAGTAGGAGACAAAATCACAGCGGACGAGCCTTTCGGAAGTGTAGAATCAGTGAAAACCGTTTCTGAGCTTTACGCACCGATCAACGGCACAATCGTCGAAGTGAACGATGAGCTGGATGACAGCCCTGAATTCGTCAACGACTCTCCATACGAAAAAGCATGGATGATCGTGGTAGAGCCAGCTGATGCATCTGAAATCGAGAACTTGATGACTGCTGAGCAATATGAAGAAATGACAAAAGAAGACTAATTCACGTGAAATTGGACACTCTACCTTTATGGGGGTGTCCAATTTGTCTTTTCAAAAAGAACAGGTGGATATAACAGATCATGTCACTGGACGATTCAAAGAAAGCGGCATGGTGCTGTATCATCAAAATGAAGAGATTGGCACGATGATTAGTGAAAACCAATATGAGTTAAAATCAGGTTATTCCTATGATCAAAATCGTTTTTATCGTCTGACGGATACATTGACCCACGGGACAGAAAAATATGTAGACTGTGATGATGAAAATGGCTGGTGCTAATCACAGATGAGGCTGCAGTGAGCATAAGCTGCAGTCTTTTTAGTGCAAGCGCCCAATCTTTACAACCTGAATGAAAGATTGTAATCTAAGGGAGAAGTGAACAATGTCAAAAGGGCCGGGTGATCGTGATGAATGTAGAGGTAGAAAAGGTCATCATTGTAGAAGGTAAAACAGACAAACAAAAGCTAAAAGAAGTCATAAGTGAACCTGTTACCATCATTTGCACCAATGGCACGATCAGTACATCGAAGCTGGATCAGCTTGTAGACGAATTATTAGGGAAAGACGTTTACATATTAGCAGACAGTGACGAGGCAGGCGACAAACTGCGGAAGCAATTTCGAAAAGAATTCCCTGAAGCACTTCATCTTTTTGTCGACAGAACGTACCGCGAAGTGGCCGCTTCACCGTCAGCCCACATTGCATCTATCCTATTAGCTGCAAACATTGATGTTCATTCGAAATATTTATGAGGGTGGACGTATATGAAAGAGATTGAAGAACACGAATTCAAGGAAATAGAGGACGATTTATTTCTTTTATACTTATATACACCGTTTTGCGGGACATGCCAGCTGGCAAAGAAAATGCTGACAGTCGTAGACACCATGCAGCCGGATGTACCATTTTATGAAAACAACTTAAACTACTCACCAGGCTTTGCAAAAGCTTTTGAGATCGAAAGCGTTCCTTGCTTTCTACTGTTTAAAAAAGGTGAGCTGGTGCAAAAAGGCTATGCCTTTTACTCCGTTCCATATCTTCATGAAATGATTGAAACCGCTAAATAAAGCGGTTTTTTGTCATATTTCAAGCAATTCGTCTGAAAATTTGTCGAGTTATTTATAAAGGACAAGCCAATGTTTGTAGAGAAATGTTATGTATAACCAAATGACAGGGAGGTTATACATGTGGAAAATGTGAAAACCCATGGGAACACAGGGCAGCGTTTATTATTAAAACCGCTGCTCTCATCATCATCCTTGAAGATTACATTTGAGGCGGAAACTGACTCTTGTACATTGATTGTGGATGAGCGTGGTGAAGTGAAGAAACTACCTGCAATTGAGTTATCGGATCTCATCTTTTATGGTGAGAGAAAAGAAATACTTCAATTATTAGATGGAGATATGTCCTTACAGCAGTTAATTAGCAGGGGACAAGTAAAAGTAAAAGGATCATTCCGTGCGCTCCTAAGACTAGAGGCGGTGCTTTGGCTGACGAACGGTTTTTTTCGAAAAATGATAACGTAGTCGTTTACTTGGAAATTAGCGATTTACAGCGTTGACATATCTCGGGTAGCATGATATTCTACGTTAGTAAAAACATGAACATCACATAAAACAACATATTTTCTCTTATTAAGAGAGGTGGAGGGACGTGCCCTATGAAACCCGGCAACCGTCAGCATAGCTGAAATTGGTGCCAATTCACTCAAAGCCGCAATGCTTTGAAAGATGAGAGAAAGGCGTATTGAACATAAAGGCCTTTCTGCTTGCGTTGCAGTTAGGTCTTTTTTACTGACCTGGTGTCAGGCTAGAGGCATGACAGCAGGAAGAATAAATAACGTATGTGATGGCAACCTATAGATTCAGCAAGAAAGCAGGTGAACAGACTGTGATCCATTTACAGAATGTATCAAAAACGTACCACTCAAAAAGCGGAAATGTTGATGCCGTGAAAGACGTTAACTTGGATATCGATAAAGGTGAAATATTCGGAATTATCGGGTATAGCGGTGCCGGAAAAAGCTCGCTTATTCGCCTATTAAACGGTCTGGAGCTGCCAACAGCAGGAATTGTTGAAGTGGCAGGCAACCGGATCAATGAAGTATCGAATGCGAAACTTCGGAAAGCAAGACAAGAAATCAGTATGATCTTCCAGCACTTCAACCTACTTTGGTCAAGAACGGTGAGACAAAATATTATGTTCCCGCTTGAGATCGCAGGTGTAAAGGCATCAAAACGGAGAGAACGTGCGAATGAACTGATTAAATTAGTCGGTTTAGAAGGAAAAGAAAATGCGTATCCGTCTCAGTTAAGCGGCGGACAAAAGCAGCGTGTGGGGATTGCGAGAGCATTAGCAAATGATCCAAAGGTTCTTCTTTGTGACGAAGCGACGTCTGCGCTTGATCCGCAAACAACCGATTCCATCCTTGAGCTTTTGGCGGATATCAATAAACGACTAGGGCTCACGATTGTGCTGATTACACACGAAATGCACGTCATTCGCAAAATTTGTCATCGCGTGGCGGTCATGGAGAATGGACGTATTGTCGAAGAAGGCGAAGTATTACGCGTGTTCAGACAGCCGAAGGAAGAAATGACGAAGCGATTTGTAAAGCAGCTTGCTGAACCAGAGGAAGCGAAAGAAACAATCGAGCACGTCTTAGAGCGCGTAAAAGAAGGTCAGGTCGTACGGTTGTCCTTTATTGGCGATTCTGCCGAGCAGCCGCTGATCACTGAAATCATTCGATCCTTCAAGGTCGATGTGAACATCCTTCAAGGGAAGATTTCTCAAACGCAGGAAGGCGCGTTTGGAACACTCTTTATCCATATTAATGGAGAAGAGACCGAGGTAGAAAAAGCAATCGCCTATATCCAAAGCAAACAGGTTGAAATCGAGGTGATGACACATGTTTGAGAAATGGTTTCCGAACGTTGATTTAGATGTCATTTGGAATGCAACGGGTGAAACGGTGTACATGACACTCATTTCACTAGCATTTGCTTTTATTATTGGTATCATCCTTGGGCTATTGCTCTTTCTGACTAGTAAAGGCGGTCTTTGGGAAAATAAACCGATTAACACCGTTATCGGGGCAGTCGTCAACATTTTTAGATCGATTCCTTTTATCATTTTAATCATTCTATTATTAGGGTTTACAAAACTTATTATGGGCACAATTCTAGGTCCCAATGCAGCCCTCCCTGCCCTTGTCATAGGGTCAGCTCCATTCTATGCACGCCTTGTCGAAATTGCACTGCGTGAAGTAGACAAAGGAGTCATTGAAGCAGCACGATCAATGGGAGCGAAAACGTCGACCATCATTTTCAAAGTATTGCTGCCAGAATCATTGCCAGCCCTCATTTCAGGTATTACCGTAACAGCGATTGCTCTAATTGGCTCAACTGCGATTGCAGGTGCAATTGGAGCAGGCGGACTTGGTGACCTTGCTTATGTAGAGGGATACCAATCTGGTAATACAGATGTCACTCTTGTTGCCACTGTGTTTATTCTCATCATCGTCTTTATTATTCAAATAATCGGTGATTTGATTACAAATAAAATTGATAAACGTTAAGGGAGGATTTATTCATGAAGAAATTGATTTTAAGTGCACTATTTCTAGCATTTGCAGGCATTTTAGCTGCATGCGGTTCATCTAATAACGCAAGTGATAGCAAAACCATTACGGTTGCGGCTTCAAAAACACCACATGCCGAGATTCTTGAAGAAGCAAAACCACTTCTAAAAGAAAAAGGCTACGATCTCAAAGTGAAAGTACTTAGTGATTATAAAATGTACAACAAAGCGTTAGCTGAAAAAGAAGTGGATGCAAACTTTTTCCAACATATCCCTTACTTGAACGAAGAGAACAAATCAAACAAAGATTATAACCTAGTAAGTGCTGGTGCGGTTCACCTTGAGCCTTTCGGTATCTACTCTAAGAAATACAAATCAGTAAAAGATATTCCAAATGGCGGCACCATCATCATGACAAACAACGTAGCTGAGCAAGGACGTATGCTTGCTCTATTACAAAATGCCGGTGTCATTAAGCTTGATCCAAAGGTTGATACAATCAACTCAACGGTCAAGAACATCAAAGAAAACCCAAAGAACCTAAAGTTCAAAAAAATCGCTCCTGAACTAACAGCGAAAGCTTATGAAAACAGTGAAGGTGATGCTGTGTTTATCAACGTCAACTATGCGATTCAAAATAAATTGAATCCGAAAAAAGATTCAATTGAACTTGAGCAAACAAAGAACAACCCGTATGCAAACATCGTGGCTGTTCGCAAAGGTGAAGAAAAATCAGAGAAGATCAAGACATTAATGGAAGTTCTTCACTCTGATAAAATTAAAGAATTCATCGACAAAAAATACGACGGTGCAGTTCTACCGGTATCTGAATAACAACGATTCAACCTCGCTTTCATCAAAGCGAGGTTTTTTGTGTATTTTTTCAAATCTCGCTCATAATAAAAACGAACAAATGACCTGAAGGGATGGAATAAAGATGAATGAACAGCATATGAGCGGATCTATGCAGCAATCACTGACGGATTATAAAACGGCAATGGGTGAATTTCAGAAGAAAATGCCGGTGTTTGGGAAGAAATTCAATGAATTTACGGAGCAATGCTTTCAGAGCGATTCATTAACGCAAAAGGAAAAGCAAATGATTGCCCTTGGCATCAGTATTCATGCACAGGATGAATACTGCATGATTTATCATACAAAGGGAGCGCTCGATCAAGGCGCGACAGAAGAGAATTTGCTGGAGGTTGTCAGCGTGGCGGCAGCATTTGGCGGCGGGGCAGCACTGAGCCAAGGAATTACTGTCGTTCAGCAATGTATTGATGAATTTGGAGGACAGACGCATTAAGGGAAGGATAAGACGGTATTTTTCCATATCAGGGAGTTGAGTCGTTCTCAGCCGATTGTGTGAGAAAATATGCCAGCATAGAACGTCATATCCCTTTTGAGTGAAGCCGCATGTCTTTGATATAATAAAGCTACACTCAAAGAAGGGAATGGTTTATTATTTGTTCGGACCATAGTACACTGGGATTGGATTATACCGCCGAGATGGAAAAGGCCATGCATAAAGCTCATGGCATGAGCTATGCAGAGTACGAAAGAGACCATGACTTACGGATGAAAGTGGAATATAAACGAGAGCAGTCCTATCGAGATGAGAAAAGACAGCTCGCAAAAATGAATATACGAGGCTATTAAATAGCTCAGGGACGGGGAGAACAGTTTCCCGTCCTTTCTTTATGAAAACAGTCTTTTCGACATAAATCCTTTTATCTACCGGCTTTTTTTGTTAGAATTTTGAGAGCATCCTCTCACGTATATCGTGAATGTGTTGTATTCACTTTTAATTTGTTATAAAATTAGAATGAGAATAAATTGAGAATAATGATTATTTTGGAGGTATCAATATATGACTGCTTCGACATTAACAATTAAGGACTTGCACGTTGAGATTGAAGGGAAAGAAATCTTAAAGGGTGTAAACCTCGAGATAAAAGGTGGAGAATTCCACGCAGTAATGGGACCAAACGGTACAGGTAAATCAACTTTATCTGCTGCAATTATGGGACACCCTAAATATGAAGTAACAAAAGGCAGCATTTTGCTAGATGGCGAAGATGTACTTGAAATGGAAGTAGATGAGCGCGCTCAAGCAGGTCTTTTCCTTGCGATGCAATACCCATCTGAAATTAGTGGTGTCACAAATGCGGACTTCCTTCGTTCTGCTATTAACGCTCGCAGAGAAGAAGGCGATGAAATCTCTCTGATGAAATTCATCCGCAAAATGGACGAAAACATGGAGTTCCTTGAAATGGACCCAGACATGGCGCAGCGCTACCTAAACGAAGGTTTTTCAGGCGGGGAGAAAAAACGCAATGAAATTCTTCAATTAATGATGATTGAACCAAAAATTGCGATTCTTGACGAAATCGATTCTGGTCTTGATATCGATGCGTTGAAAGTGGTTTCTAAAGGAATTAACAGAATGCGCGGCGAAAGCTTCGGCTGCTTAATGATCACTCACTATCAGCGTCTACTGAACTACATCACACCAGATCACGTTCATGTCATGATGCAAGGACGTATCGTGAAATCTGGCGGACCAGAGCTCGCGCAGCGTTTAGAAGCAGAAGGCTATGACTGGATTAAAAAAGAGTTAGGGATTGAAGACGAAACTGTTGGTCAAGAAGCGTAAGCGTTAGGAGGATTATTGATGACATTAGAAACGAAATTATCAGTAGATCAAGATTATGTCAAAAGCTTCTCCGAGAAGCATCAGGAACCGGCATGGATGAGCTCCCTTCGCTTACAGGCTCTTGAAAAAGCAGAAGACCTTCCAATGCCAAAGCCTGACAAAACGAATATTTCTAAATGGAATTTAACCAATTTCAAACAGCATACAGTCGAAAGTGCGCCATTTGAATCATTAGAAGAGCTTCCTGAAGAAGTGAAATCTCTCATTGATTTAGAGGACACGGATAAGACAGTCTACATTCAGCGTGATCAAACGCCAGCATACTTGTCTCTTTCAACGGAAGCGAAAGACAAAGGCGTGATCTTCACTGACCTTCATACAGCGATCCGCGAACATGGAGATCTAGTGCAGAAATACTTCATGACTGATGCAGTAAAAGTAGATGAGCATAAACTAACAGCTTTACATGCTGCTTTAGTCAATGGTGGAGCTTTCCTCTATGTACCGAAAAATGTAGAGCTTGAAGCACCAATTCAAGCCGTCTACCTGCATGAAAATGACGACACGACTTTGTTCAACCATGTCATCGTCGTAGCAGACGACCATAGTGCTGTGACATATGTAGAAAACTACATCAGTACGGCAAAGCCGGAAGAAGCGATCTTCAATATCGTGTCTGAAGTGTTTACAGGAGCTAATGCCCGGGTCACTTACGGTGCAGTAGATAACCTTGCAGAAGGTGTCACAGTCTATGTGAACAGACGCGGTATGGCAAATGGCCGTGACAGTAAAATCGAATGGGCGCTTGGCCTGATGAATGATGGAGATGTCGTGTCTGAAAACATCACAAAGCTCATGGGCGACGGGACATTCGGTGATACAAAATCAGTTGTTGTCGGCCGGGGCAATCAAACAGAAAACTTTACAACAAGCATCATCCACTTCGGTAAAAACTCTGAAGGGTATATCTTGAAGCATGGTGTGATGAAGGATCAAGCATCCTCTATCTTTAACGGAATTGGTAAAATCGAGCATGGCGCAACGAAGTCAAATGCAGAGCAGGAATCACGTGTTCTCATGCTAAGTGAGAAAGCACGCGGTGACGCAAACCCAATTCTATTAATTGATGAAGATGATGTCACAGCAGGGCATGCTGCTTCTGTTGGACGTGTCGATCCAATTCAATTGTATTACCTCATGAGCCGCGGGATATCCAAAGAAGATGCAGAAAGACTTGTGATTTATGGCTTCTTAAATCCAGTCGTCAAAGAACTGCCGATTGAAGGAGTTAAAAAGCAGCTCGTTTCTGTGATTGAAAGGAAAGTAAAATAATGAATATCAAAGACGTTCGTGAGCAGTTTCCAATCCTTCATCAGCAAGTGAACGGACATGATTTGGTGTATTTGGACAGTGCAGCGACTTCTCAAAAACCAAGAGTGGTCATTGATGCAATGAATGAGTATTACCGGTCTTACAACTCGAACGTCCACAGGGGTGTTCATACCCTTGGCACAAAAGCAACGGACGCATACGAGGGTGCGAGAGAGAAAGTTCGTGCATTCATCCGTGCTTCATCTGTCCAGGAGATTATTTTTACTAGAGGCACAACAACTGCACTAAACACAGTGGCGATCAGCTATGCAAGAGCAAACCTCAAAGAAGGCGATGAGATTGTCATTACGCACATGGAGCATCATGCGAATATCATCCCTTGGCAGCAAGCAGCAAAAGCAACTGGCGCCACATTGAAATACATTCCGTTACAGGAAGACGGCACGCTATCGCTTGAAGATGTGAAGCAAACGGTCACACATCAAACGAAAATCGTCGCTGTCACACATGTCTCAAACGTATTAGGAACCATCAACCCGATTAAAGAGATCGCTAAAATTGCCCATGATCATGGGGCAATCATTGTCGTCGATGGTGCGCAAAGCACGCCGCACATGCAAATTGATGTTCAGGATCTAGATTGTGACTTTTTCGCATTCTCTGGGCATAAAATGTGTGGACCGACTGGCATCGGTGTACTTTACGGGAAGAAGGACCTTTTGAATAATATGGAGCCTGCTGAGTTTGGCGGTGAAATGATCGACTTTGTGGATCTGTATGATTCTACTTGGAAAGAGCTGCCGTGGAAATTTGAAGCGGGAACACCGATTATTGCCGGAGCAGTTGGACTAGGAAAAGCGATTGATTTCTTAAATGACATTGGTATGGAAGAAGTCAGCCGTTACGAGCATCAGCTTGCCACTTATGCGCTTGAGCGCTTTAAGGAGTTTGATGGTGCGACTGTTTATGGACCGCAGCACCGAGCTGGACTTGTGACGTTTAACTTAGACGACGTCCATCCACATGATGCGTCAACTGTTCTGGATACGGAAGGTGTCGCCATTCGTGCTGGACACCACTGTGCACAGCCGCTCATGAAATGGCTTGGTGTATCAGCAACTGCAAGAGCAAGCTTCTATCTGTACAATACAGAAGAAGAGATTGACGAGCTCATCGCAGCGCTCCGTAAGACAAAGGAGTATTTTACGAATGTCTTTTAATGTAAACTTAGACACACTGTACAGACAAGTGATTATGGATCATTATAAAAATCCGAGAAACAAAGGTGTGTTAAACGACAGCATTGTCGTCGATATGAACAACCCAACGTGTGGTGACCGCATTCGTCTCACGATGAAAATCGAAGACGAAAAAGTCATTGATGCGAAATTTGAAGGAGAAGGATGCTCTATTTCGATGGCATCTGCCTCTATGATGACGCAGGCAATTAAAGGGAAAGATATTGAAACAGCTTTGAAAATGTCTCAGATTTTCTCCGATATGATGCTAGGAAAAGAATACGACGATTCCATTGATCTTGGTGACATTGAGGCGCTGCAGGGAGTGGCAAAATTCCCAGCCCGCATCAAATGTGCAACATTATCCTGGAAGGCGCTTGAAAAAGGCGCATCTGCCGAAGATAACGGCAAATCATAAGATTGGAGTGAAAATGGATGGCTAAAAAAATGCCAGATGTTGGTGAATATAAATACGGCTTTTCTGATAAAGACGTTTCCATTTTCCGTTCAGAGCGCGGACTGACAAAAGAGATCGTTGAAGAAATTTCTCGTATGAAAGAAGAGCCTCAGTGGATGCTCGACTTCCGTTTGAAATCTCTTGAGCACTTTTACAACATGCCGATGCCACAATGGGGCGGAGATTTAAATGCATTAAACTTTGATGAAATTACGTACTACGTAAAGCCATCAGAGCGCTCTGAGCGTTCTTGGGATGAAGTACCAGAAGAAATCAAACAAACCTTTGATAAGCTTGGTATCCCAGAAGCAGAGCAAAAGTACTTAGCAGGTGTATCTGCTCAGTATGAATCTGAGGTTGTGTATCACAACATGAAGCAGGACCTTGAAGATCTAGGCATTGTGTTTAAAGATACAGACAGCGCATTAAAAGAGAACGAAGACATCTTCCGTGAGCACTGGGCAAAAGTCATTCCTCCGACTGACAACAAATTTGCTGCGCTTAACTCGGCTGTATGGTCTGGTGGTTCATTTATCTACGTACCAAAGGGCGTCAAAGTAGATACACCACTTCAAGCATACTTCCGTATCAACTCTGAGAACATGGGTCAGTTCGAGCGTACACTGATCATTGTTGATGAAGGCGCACATGTGCATTACGTAGAAGGCTGTACAGCACCAGTTTACACAACAAACTCTCTTCACAGTGCGGTTGTTGAAATCGTCGTTAAAAAGGGCGGCTACTGCCGTTATACAACGATTCAAAACTGGGCAAACAACGTCTTCAACCTTGTGACGAAACGTACAGTATGTGAAGAGAATGCAACAATGGAATGGATTGATGGAAACATCGGTTCTAAGCTGACAATGAAATACCCAGCGGTCATCCTAAAAGGAGAAGGCGCTCGTGGTATGACATTAAGTATTGCCCTAGCAGGTAAAGGTCAGCACCAAGATGCAGGTGCGAAAATGATTCACCTTGCACCAAACACATCTTCAACGATCGTATCGAAATCGATTTCCAAACAAGGCGGTAAAGTCACATACCGCGGAATCGTTCACTTCGGACGTAAAGCAGAGGGTGCACGCTCAAACATCGAGTGTGACACACTCATCATGGATAACAAATCAACATCTGATACGATCCCTTACAATGAAATCTTAAACGACAACATTTCATTAGAGCACGAAGCGAAGGTATCAAAAGTATCAGAAGAACAGCTATTCTACTTGATGAGCCGCGGAATTTCTGAAGAAGAAGCAACAGAAATGATCGTCATGGGCTTCATCGAGCCATTCACAAAAGAACTACCAATGGAATACGCCGTTGAAATGAACCGCTTGATTAAATTCGAAATGGAAGGTTCTATCGGTTAATAATAAAAGACCAAAAACGTGATATCAAACGTTTTTGGTCTTTTTGTTTTTGAAAAAACAGAACTTACATCCCGCTAGGTGAGTAAAACGCATCAAAGGCTTTAGACAAATCGTCAGCTGCAGATGTCAAGATCGTTTCTTCTTCTAAAATCGCTGTTCCTTGTGCCCGGACAATATGAAATTGATGAAACCCCATCAAGTTTTGAAATATTTCTTTTAGGTAATGATGTGAAAATTCCAGAGGTGTATATCGATCGTTATTTGTGAAAATTGAGCCGCTTGCTTGAAGCAAAAGTACACGATAATCGTCAGTCATCAGACCAACTGAACCAGCTTCTGTATATTTGAACGTTTCTCTAGCAATCAAGATATTATCTATATAATCTTTCATACGTGAAGTCACATTGAAATTATGAACAGGTGACACAATCACAATTCGATGATGTGCTTTGAATTGAGCCAATAAAGCAGAAGAAGCAGCAGCAATTTTTTCTTCCGTAGCTGTTAATGTTTGTTCAGATGCTTGCTTATCCCAAATACGTAGCAGCTGTTCTTTTTCGATACGAGGAATTTCAGTTCCATATAAATGTAAAATCGTTGGTTCCTCATGAGGAAACCTTTCTTTAAACTGTTCTAAAAATAGTGTTTGCAGTTTGTTTGAATAACTTTCTCGATGAGTGAAATCAGGGTGCGCGTTAATGATTAATGTTTGCATATACATGCTCCTTTTCTTTTGATAAACTGAGTATAAAATATAAAGGTGACAAAACATGTCACCTTTTTCAAAAGGAAAGTCAAAATGAAAAAATCAGAACGATTAAACCAAGAGCTTATTTTTTTAAGTGATAAATACTCATTTCAGCTAAAGGATTTAGAAACTGAATTTGGCATATCTAAACGCACGGCTTTGAGAGATATGGAAGAGCTAGAGTCGATGGGCTTAGCTTTTTATGTTGAAAATGGAAGACATGGGGGATATAGACTGGTGAATCAATCTCCATTGGTTCCTATTTATTTCAATATCGATGAAGTTCAAGCTATTTTTTTCGCGCTTAAAGCTTTAGACTTGGTGTCAGCAACACCATTTAAAAAATCCTACTCACAAATTCGGCAAAAGCTGTTTGCCACAATGTCTGATGAGAGAAAACAAATGATCACGGAGACTTTGGATGTGATTCATTACTATAATGTCGCACCAGTTAGTGAACAAAATCAATTGGAATTGATTTTACAGGCGATGATGGAAGATCAAATCGTGAAGATGACTTATACTCAAAATGAAAATAAAAGGATCAGGCTGCAATTTCTTGAGTTGTTTTATCGAAATGGGATTTGGTTCACCAAAGCATATGATGTTCGAAATAAAAAGTGGGGCATCTATAGATGTGACTTTATGAAGGACGTGATGATTGAAGAAGAAATCAGAGACACCTTTACGAAGGAAGAATTAAAAGAATTGCAGCTCGAGTACGAAAAAATTTATCATGATATCTCATTTAAATGTCGATTAACGGAACAAGGAAAAGAAAAGTTTTTGAAGAATCATTACCCGAATATGAGATTGGAGATCATTGAGAATACTCCTTATATTGTGGGTGGATACAACCAAGAAGAATTATCGTATATGACTCACTATTTGATCTCATTTGGGAAACATGTGAAAATTGAATACCCTGATGAATTAAAAGAGAGTTATTTGACTCAGTTGCAAGAAATGATTGATCAGTATTGAAAGTGAACGGATTGTCTCTGAATCACAAAAAACTTCACATATTAAAAAAGACGAACTGTAGCAATTCGCCTTTTTTCTTTTACTTCGCCGCAGTGAATGTATTTGTTTTCGGTTTATCATGTACCTTTCCATACGTCAGCTGACGCCAGATAAACTCCATCGGTCCGTATTTAAACCGTTTTAACCATAATGTACTGAAGAGCACAAGGCAGGCATACACTCCAATGCCAATGAAGAACGTACCAGCCGGCTGAAGATGATCGACAAGCCCAGCTCCATATTTCAGAAACAGCATTGTCCCAATGATGGAGTGAAGCAAATAACAGGTCAGTGACATCCGTCCGACTTTGGTAAAGATCATCAAAGCACCTCGCAGCTGAGGAACATGCAGAAACAGCATCGCAAGTGTACTCATATAGAACATACTGCCCGTTAATCCACCGTTTTGTTCAAGGGCAGAGGCCATGTCCATCCACAGTGTATTTTCAACAGGATTGACCGCCGTAATGATCGTACTGCTCTGTGTAATCATAAACGCGATTGTGAAAATGACCCAAATGCGATTCCAAATCGCTTTTTTCGCCTCCATGTTCTTGAAAAACTCCATTTTCACAAAATACACACCAAGCAAAAACATGAGGAACATAGAATAGATGATAGAAAATGAACCAGAAGCCATTGTGGCCAAATCTGCCCACCGGTCACCAATAGATGCTAGATAAGTCAGGCTGTTGTGGCTGGCCAGCTCGAAGTCAGCAAAATCTGGCTTGCCTGATGATACTGTGTTAATGGTATTGAACAGCATCGCGAAAAAAGGAGTGAGCAATTGTATGACAAAGAGTGTGATCAGCCAGTATAGGATGGTTTTAGCTGTTCGTTTGTAAAAGAAAAGTAACAAAAAGCCAGCGGCAGCATAATAGGTCAAAATATCACCAATCCAAACAAAGGTGACATGCAGAAGGCCAATTCCTAAGAGAATGGTTAACCTGCGTGCAAACAGCTTGTTTGGGCTGTCCACCTTCTGAGCAGCTCGATCCATAAAAATCATAAAACCAACGCCGAATAGGAAGGAGAACAACGTAATGAATTTCCCTGAGGCGAACCAATTCACCAAGTTGTGAAAAACATCATTTGCTTCCATATCGAACCCCTTCGCCGAATCCACGATCAAAAAGTAATTGACCAGAATAATCCCCATTAAGGCAAATCCCCGTACGATGTCTAAGAAATGAACCCGATCCCGCAGACTCATCGGTTGTCCGTGTGCTACTTTGTTTGCATTCATATCCATGCTCCTTTTCTTGTTATGATAAATGTCATTCGGATCAATTCATCGATCCTTACAATGAATCAATATACGTCCCAATTCTTAACAATTTATGAAGATCCAATTTTTTGAAAATAAATGTGACGAATTGATGACAGAGGGTCAAATTCATAAACTGTTAAGATTTATGCTGTATCTTTTCACATAGCTAGATGATATATAGTAAAGACATAAAAGAAAGTACATCACGTATCATGAGGTGAGAGAGATATGAACCATCGAATATTAGTCGTAGAAGATGATCAGGATATTGGAGACCTTTTGCAGGAATCCCTTACACGCGCAGGATATGAGGTGCTGAGAGCGATGAATGGCGAGCAAGCATTGAAGCTTGTGAACGATTCGCTCGATTTGGTGATTTTGGATGTGATGATGCCAGGCATTTCAGGCATCGAAACGTGCCAGCAGATGAGAGCCTCCTCTAATGTTCCGATTCTATTTCTGACAGCCAAATCAAGTACATTCGATAAAACCGAAGGCTTACTTGCCGGCGGGGATGATTATATGACAAAACCTTTTTCAGAAGAGGAGCTTCATGCTAGAGTGATTGCACAATTACGCAGGTACACCGTCTATCAGGAAAAGAAGGAACAGGAAGAGACCTTTCTTGTTGGGGGCAAGCTGAGGGTGAGCGAAGAATTTAATGAAGTGTGGAAAGAAAGTCAGCAAATCAAGCTGTCTGATTTAGAATATCGAATGTTGAAGCTGCTCATGAGCAGGCGAAACAAAATATTTTCAGCCCAAAATATTTATGAGAGCGTGTGGGGACAGCCTTATTTCTATTGTTCCAACAATACGGTGATGGTGCATATTCGAAAGCTGCGTGCCAAAATTGAAGATGATCCAGCTCGCCCTGTATATATTAAAACGGAATGGGGAAGAGGATACCGATTTGGCACATCGTAAATATACACTAGCCAAAAAGCTGGCACTGCTGATTTTGACAGCTGCGGTCGTGAGCGGACTTGTCTTTTTGACGCTGCAAAAGATCACCAATGACCTGATTGATGGATACTTGAGTTCGGACGAGTATTACGAGGAGGAGTCAGCCAGGTATATTCAAAAATTCAGCCGCTATGTGTCTGAGAATGAGCTGTCTTCAACAGATCGAAAAGCGTTTGGTGAGTGGGTGAAAAAAGAGGATTACATTAATTTGACCATCTTCAAGGATGAAGTGCTGCAATATGACTCCATCTATTCCGCTGCTGATGAATCGGCGTACGGAAAAGAAAAGGTGACCCAGTACGCTGAGCATCATTCGTATCCGGTTCAGTTTAGCGACGGTAAAGGCCGGGTCATGGTGGATGGTTTCTATTCATTTCGTTATCACGACCTTGCCTTTACACTCGAGCTCCTCGGGGCGACGCTTATTTTTCTCCTCATTGTTCTTCTTGGCATCCGCAAAAGTTTATGCTATCTGCAAACGATTCACCAAGAGATTCATATTCTTGAAGGCGGTGAGCTGGACCATGAGATGACGGTGAAAGGGCACGATGAATTAGCCATGATTGCCAAAAGTATTGAGGATCTGCGAAAAGCTTTTCTGGACAAGCTTCAAGCCATCGACGAGCTGCAAGAAGAGAGCCGCAGTCTGGTTACTGAAATGTCACACGATATGAGGACACCGCTGACGTCGCTGATGATGAATTTGGAGTTTGCGAAAAAAGAGGAGGCTGGAGCGGATACCCGTAAAGATCAATATATAGCCAATGCTTATGGGAAAGCACTGCAATTGAAAAATCTGTCTGATAATCTGTTTGCCTATTGTCTACTTGATAAAGAACATGAACCTGAGCTTGAGACCGTTGCAGTCAAAGAGGTCATTTACGATCTCTTATCAGATCAGGTGGCGATCTTGCATCAAGAGAAATTCAAAGTACACCTGTTAGGAGAGCTGCCCGACAGCTATATCAACGTGAATGTCGAGGAGCTTGGCCGAGTGTTTGATAATTTGATGTCCAACTTACTTAAATACGCCGATCCCAAAAAAGACATCAATCTCACGTTTTTATCCGATCAAGAAATCTTTGAGATTCACGTCAGCAATGCGATAAAAGAGACAGATGACACGCAGGAAAGCACTAGACTTGGTGAACGAAGCATAAAACGAATGATGTCCCGCATGCACGGGCAGTTTGAAAGGATGGAAAGGAACGCTGTATACTACATCGTGCTGCGATTCTGGCACATCAAAATATAGACCACAAATGAATAATATGGAATGGAGAGACTACCCAATGAAACGATTCAACAACTTCCAAAAGGTACCCGATCTCTTGCAAGGCCTTCTGAATATCTGTCTGTTCTTTCTAGCCATTGCTTTGAGCGTCCTCTTAATTAGTGAAACTTGGTATATTGTCCAATTCGTCTACAAGACTTTGTTTAACAAAGGAGAAAGCTATTATGGGATGCTTGGAGAACTGCTGATCTTCTTTATGTATTTTGAGTTTATAGCCTTAATTATTAAATACTTTAAATCAAACTTTCATTTTCCGCTTCGCTACTTTATTTATATCGGCATCACAGCTGTCATCCGATTGATTATCATCGATCATGAAGAGGCTGTATCGACGTTCTGGTGGGCGCTGGCCATTCTTGCGATGACTAGTGCACTCTTTATCGCCAATAAACGACATACCGCGCAGGAGCATGAAGAAGTGAAGTGAGGGAAGAAGACGAACGATTGCTGTTCGTCTTTTTTAGGTTGATAGAGAAAGTCTGATTATGAACAATAAGTCGTCATTAATGGAGTAGAGTACGAAAAAGGAATTCAATGTAAATGATTATCCAGAGGAACGAAGAGAGGCCAATCATTCCAATAATGAGAACAACTAGTCAACACTCTCCCTTTTTCTTAAAAATTTACATTGACACCATCCCTTTCTATGATAAAATCATAGTGTGATAATGAGAATCGTTATCAAACGATATGACTACATATAGAATGGATAGGTGAGGTACATGTTCAAAAAATCTTTTTGGTCGTTGCTAGTTGTGCTCTCCATCGTTTTACTTGCAGCTTGCGGGAACAATAACAGTGAAGGCAAGTCAGCTAATAAAGAAAAAACAAGAACCGTTGAAAGCGCTATCGGTTCAACTGAAATAAAAGGATCGCCTAAACGTGTGGTGACGCTGTACCAAGGAGCAACCGATGCAGCAGTCGCTATGGACATTAAACCAGTGGGTGTTGTTGAATCATGGCTTGAAGCACCTACGTATAAATATTTAAGAGATGACCTAAAGGATGTCAAAATTGTTGGGCAGGAAACACAGCCAAACTTAGAGGAAATTGAAAAGCTCAAGCCTGATTTGATCATTGCATCAAAAGTCCGCCACGAGCAAATTTTTGATCAGCTGCAAGAAATCGCTCCAACTGTTTCAACAGAAACAGTGTTCACATTTAAAGATACAGTGAAATTAATGGGTGAAGCGTTAAACCAGCAAGACAAATCAAAAGAATTGCTGACGAAGTGGGATGACCGCGTCGCCGACTTCAAAGAAAAAGCGAAAAAAGACATCAAAAACTGGCCAATGAGTGTGTCTGTGGTGAACTTCCGTGCAGATCATGCTAGAATCTATCAAACTGGATTCGCAGGGTCGATTTTAACAGAGCTAGGCTTTGAAGGACCTAAGAATGTCAAAGATAAAAAGCAAGACATCATTACACTTACAGACAAAGAGAGCATTCCGCAAATGGATGCAGATGTGATCTATTACTTCATGGATGATCAGGATAAAGCGGTTGAAAAAGCATATAAAGAGTGGACAAGTCATCCTTTATGGAAGCAGCTTGACGCAGTGAAAGCGAAACAAGTGCATAAAGTTGATGAAATCACTTGGAACATGGGTGGCGGTATGATCGCTGCAAACATGATGCTTGATGATATTTATGATCGTCTCGGCATTGATAAATAAGGATAACAGAGGAGAAAATGTGAAAAACCATTTTCTCCTTTTTCCATAACAGATTGAAAGCGGGAATCAGATGAGAAGTTTACTAAAAAAGGATTCGAGCAAGGCGCTGCTGTTTGCTGGATTCGTCGTATTGATGTTGGTCTTTTTTATGCTCAGCATTTCTCTTGGGCAAACCTCGATTTCCCTCAAAGCCACCATCCATGCGTTTCTTCATTTTGATGAATCGGATCCAAACAGTGTCATTGTCATGACATCCAGATTATCAAGAGCTTTAATCGCAGCGGTTGTTGGATCAAGTCTAGCCATTTCAGGTGCACTCATGCAGGCATTAACGAGAAACCCGCTTGCGGCACCAGATTTGTTAGGCATTAATGCAGGTGGACTATTTTTTATCGTCATTTCGATTGTTTTCTTTTCAACAGAGTCATTAACAGGCTATATGTGGACAGCCTTTTTAGGTGCTGCGATTGCAGGGATGCTCGTTTTTCTCTTGGGCTCCATTGGAAGAGATGGATTGACACCGGTCAAAATTGTCCTTGCAGGTGCGGCGATATCTGCACTGTTTGCGTCCTTTACACAAGGTCTTTTAATCGTGAATGAACAGTCGATTCAAAGCATCCTGTTCTGGATGGCGGGTTCAGTGTCTGGAAGAAGCATTGATATGCTGCTGCCTGTTTTGCCTTATATTTTAGGTGCAACAGTTGTGGCGCTGCTTCTTGGACGCTCCATCAATGTCCTTTTGTCAGGAGATGATATTGCGAAGGGACTTGGCCAGCGTACGCTGGTGCTGAAAATCACGATGGGAGTTCTCGTCGTCTTTTTAGCGGGTGGTTCCGTCGCTGTCGCAGGATCGATTGGGTTTGTTGGTTTTCTAGTGCCGCATATTGTGAAAAAGCTTGTTGGACCTGACCACCGCTGGGTACTGCCGTATTGTGCCGTTGTGGGGGCGTCGCTTTTACTTGTCGCAGACCTTGCGGCTCGTTTTCTGATCATGCCGCAGGAAGTGCCGATTGGTGTCATGACGGCGGTAGCAGGAGCGCCTCTATTTGTTTATCTCGTGCGCAAGGGGTTGAAGACAGGTGGCTAAAACATATACAGTGCGTTCAAAGGGCGGACGCATTTCATTTCAATTTTCAAAGCGGACGTTTTTGATTTTACTTTTATTGACGGCCGTTGCTTTTGGATTATTTATTCTCAGTCTCTGTATGGGCAGCCGGTTTATTCAGCCGATGGATGTGCTGCTTCATTTAATCGGTCAGGGAGAGGGAAACACCTTTGTGCTCAATACGCTGAGGATTCCAAGAACACTGCTGGCTGTCTTAGTGGGGGCCGCGCTTGCGGTATCAGGGCTTATTTTGCAAGGATTAATCCGCAATCCGCTTGCATCGCCTGACATCATTGGGATTACGAGTGGTGCTTCGTTTGGGGCGATTATGTTTATTGTCTTTTGGATGGGCACTGTGCCTATTGCGTACCAATCCTTATGGGCGATTGCAGGGGCTTTTGCCGTATCGTGCCTCATTTATTTGCTTTCATGGAAAAAAGGGGTTAAGCCGATCACACTTGTCTTAATGGGAATTGGGATTTCTGCCATTATGAAGGCGTGTGTGACGTTTACTCTTGTTCTTAGTGATACGATGACGACGACAAAGTCATATATTTGGCTGACGGGCAGTTTATATGGTTCTACGATGAAGGACGTCACGTCGATGCTTCCTTGGGTCATGATCATTTTACCGATTGTCATGGTGTTAGCAAGAACGATGAATGTGAAGGAGCTTGGAGATGATCTCGCAACAGGTCTCGGGGTAAAAGTGCAGGCAAAACGGTTATTCTTTCTGCTGATGAGTGTGACATTGGCGGGGATTGCTGTTGCCTTTGCAGGCGGCATTGAATTTGTTGGACTGATGGCGCCGCATGTCGCACGGATGATCATCGGCCGCTCCTTCATTGCGCTGGTCCCGGCATCTGCGCTTGTTGGGAGTATTCTCGTGATGCTGGCAGATTTAGTCGCTAGAACGGCTTTTCTACCGTTAGATGTACCAGCAGGTGTATTCACGGCTGCAATTGGTGCACCGTTCTTTATTTATTTGTTATACCAGCAGCGAAATCGATAAACGAAAGATGGAGGTTTTGATATGAGGCCAGAGTGGGTTGAGAGAGAATTACTTGATTTCGGGGTACACATCACAAATGGACCAATGACATCTGACCGCACACTTGCTGCGCTTTTTTCAGAAGCATCTGTCCTGCGTTTATTAGAGGCTGAAAAGGAAGCCATGCATGCACCGAATGTGGCGGTAGCAGCGTCGATGTTTTCAAAGCGTTATGCCTACTTAGCCGTCAGTTCCTCTTTGTACATGATGACGCTGTATGACGGTGTCTATCAGTTTCCACCGGAGGCATGTGCCTTTAGAGGGGATCGGAAAATTGAAATTGATGAGACGTTATGTTCGTTTGTTCCACTAGAAGGAGATCGGCATGAATGGAGAGAGCAGGCTGTGCATGCGCTGTTTACGGAGTGTGTTACACCTCTTTTAGACGTGCTGAAGCGCACTTCAAGACTTCCGTACTCCATTTTGTGGGAAAATGTAGCGGTTCGTATCAATTCTCTTTATCGCAGCATGATGCGGGAAGCCGAAGAGTCTGCGGTGAAGCAGCGCGTGCGGGAGGATTATCTGTATCTGAAGCAAGCGGCTGGTGATGTATTCGGAGCAAAACAAAATCCATTTCATCACAGCTTAAACTTAGATGACAGTTTACTAGAAACATCCGACCGAAAGACCTGCTGTATGTATTATAAGCTCGAGAAAAAATCGGAGAGTCTCGATTATTGTCTTGTCTGTCCGCTTGAAAAAAAGAAGGGCACTGCTTGCTCATAGCAGTGCCCTTCTTTTTTATTCCCAAATCGCGCTTGCCCATTCTGGGTGATCGATAAAGGGATTGCGGTTGTTCTGATACGTTTCATAAATGATCTCGTTGCGGTTCCGTTCGATTTGATCGACTGGATCTTGTTTGTGCCACTTGAGAAGTACGGACATTTTGCCATGGAGAGGGGCGCTTCCATTATTCACTTTGTCGTTTAATTCTAAATCTGGAAAGCGGTCATCGCCCTCGTACCGCACCGCCATATAAAAGAGCATTCTTGCCACATCCCCTTTCACCCGGCTATGAGGTTCGAATGAGTCGCTATCGTAGAAATTACCCGGTGCCCCCTTGTATTCATTTCCGCCCAGATCAAAATCTAAATTTCCACGTGTACTATTCGTTTGTACGTCTGTTGCCCGCAGATGATGGAGATCTGTACCGGGGCCCTGGCTTGTCCCGAAGTTGCCGTGTGACTTAGCCCAGACATGCTCCCGGTTCCACTGGCCAACATTTCCGCCATTCGCTTGCTTTGAGCGAGAGACACCGCTATAGAGCAAGAGCACATTGCTTGGATTTTTTGGATCTTCATCTGTTTTCTTTAAGGCATCCCAAACCTGGCTGTAGGATAGCTGCTTATGATCATCAATAATATCGTGTAAAGCTTTCTTTAGAGCGGGTCCTGATTTGCCATTAGCAGTTTGATAATAGGAATCGATTTGACTTGTAGCGGCTGTTTTCGCTTGTTGTGCAGATGTTTCGTTTTGAAGCTGTAACGGGGAAAATGTGATGGTTTGGCTCGGTTCATTCAGAGTAAAGCTTTGAGCATTCGCAGATTGCGGCAGCGGGGCGGCTAACGTGCCGAATATCATGATTCCGGCAGCCACAGTTCCAAATAAGGTTCTCTTCATTCGATTTCCTCCTTAATAGGGAATGTATTCTCTTTATTTCTATCATATTGCCAGAAAGAAATAAATGGATTTATCGTAAATTTTATGTAATGAATTCGTAGGAAAAGAGATTGCTATTTTAACAGCATTGCTGTATAAGTGGGCATATAGGATGGCAGCAAGGGAGAGGATGGATAACGTGAAAGAACTGCAAATACCTTCAAGAACGATTATGACACCAGGACCTGTTGAAGTAGACCCGAGAGTGCTCCGTGTGATGAGTACCCCAATTCTTGGTCAATTTGATCCAGCATTTACACATATCATGAATGAAACGATGACCTTATTGCGGTCGCTTTTCCAAACAGAAAATGAATGGGCTTTTCCGATTGACGGCACGTCTCGTTCAGGGCTTGAAGCTGTGCTTGCCAGTGTCATTGAGCCGGGAGATTCGATGCTTGTGCCTGTCTTTGGCCGCTTCGGTCATCTGCTCATTGAAATAGGACAGCGCTATGGTGCTGAGGTACATACAATGGAATGTGAATGGGGAACGGTTTTTGATCCTAGCGATATCATTCAGGAAATGAAGCAGGTCAAGCCTAGAATCGTTGCGATGGTCCATGGTGAAACATCCACGGGGCGGTTGCAGCCGCTTGAGCAAATTGGTGAAGCGTGCCGAGAACTCGATGCACTGTTCATTGTAGACGCTGTAGCAACCATTGGCGGGGCCCAGGTGAAAGTGGACGAATGGAAGATTGATGCGGCGATTGGCGGTACGCAGAAGTGCTTGTCTGTTCCATCAGGCATGTCACCTATCACGTATAATGACCGGGTTGCAGCTGTCGTTGAATCGAGAAAGAAAGTGGAAAAGGGAATTGCGACACAGGATGAATTGCAGGAGCAAATGGATATTTATCCAATTAAAAGCAATTACTTTGATCTCAGCCAGCTCCAGGATTATTGGAGCCCTAGACGATTAAATCATCATACAGAAGCGACAACGATGCTCTATGCACTTCGTGAAGGGGTTCGTGTTGTGCTGGAAGAAGGACTGTCTGAGCGTTTTCAAAGGCACGCATATCACGAGAAAGCCTTGATGAAAGGTCTTGAAGCGATGGGACTTGAATTGTTCGGTGATCCACATTGTAAAATGCCAGTTGTGACATGTATTGAGATTCCAAGTGGTATTGATGGAGAAGCGGTACGTGCCGATCTGCTTAAGCATTTTGGCATTGAAATCGCAAGCTCCTTTGGACCGCTAGCCGGACGTATATGGAGAATTGGCACAATGGGCTATAGCTGCAGAAAAGAAAACGTGCTGTTTGTGTTAGCAGGACTGGAAGCGATTCTAATCAAACACGGTGCATCCATCCATTGCGGAGCAGGGCTTCAGGCGGCTCTTTCTATCTATGAACAAGGTGAATAAAGTCATACGGATACTCGCTATTTGCGGGTATTTTTTATTTGGAAAAGAAAACTAATTTTTGAAAAACTAGACTTATAGACAGTGATATCGCTATACTGAAGAAGTTCTGAGTTTTTGACATCATTTTCATTTATTTTGCAGAAAGAGGTTTTTTGATATGAAGAAAATGGGCAGATTATACATTTTGATGCTCAATATTTTTATTGCCATGCTTGGCTTTGGCCTCATTGTCCCTGTCATGCCAAGTTATATTGAAGCCTTTGGCGCAACAGGAAAAACACTCGGTTTTCTTGTCGCTGCAACAGGTCTTACACAATTTGCTTTATCGCCGGTTGCAGGCGCACTGACCGATCGATTTGGACGTAGAAAATTGATCATTGCCGGGATTGCCGGCTTTACCATTGCCCAGTTTATTTTTGCATTTGCTGATCAGCTGTGGATGCTGTTTGTATCACGTTTTTTAGGCGGTGCGGCCGGAGCTTTACTCATGCCAGCCATGTTTGCATACATTGCTGATATCACAAGTGAGAAGGACCGAGGGAAAGGAATGGGGCTATTTAGTGCAGCAATGACGTTAGGCTTTGTTATTGGACCAGGCGTAGGCGGCTATTTGGTCGAGTATGGGATCGCTTTTCCTTTTCTCATCGCAGGTTCCTTTGCAGCTCTTTCTACCCTATTATCCATCCTGTTTTTACCTGAAACTTTAACAAAGGAAAAGCAGGAAGAAGCGCGGTTAAACAAAGACATTCATTTCAACCCTTTTGTACAAATGATGCAAGCTTTAAAGACATCCTACGGTTTTTTGTTTATATTGGCGTTTGTCCTCAATTTTGGCATCATTCACTTTGAATCGATTTTCGGCTTATATGTAGACCAAAAACATGGATTTACACCGAAGGATATTGCGTTTGTGATTACGGTTGCGGGTCTTGCTGGCGTGCTTGTCCAAGGTGCGTTGGTGAATGCCTGTGTGAAACGATTTGGTGAAATGCGCGTCGTGCGTTATGCACTGCTAGGAGCGGCTTTGATGCTCATCGTCTGCCGTGTTGCACCGTCCTTTTGGCTGATCTTTACAGGCTCTATTTTATTTTTGTCGGCTACATCATTTGTTCGTCCAGCCCTCAATACATTGTTGTCCAAAATGGCAGGTAATCAGCAAGGAGTAGCTGGCGGCCTTAATACATCCTTTATGAGCCTTGCCAATATTGTCGGACCGAGCCTTGCTGGGATTTTATTTGATGTGAATATTGAGTTTCCTTTTATGCTCGGAACATTGGTGCTTTGCATAAGCTTCATTGCATCCATCGTGTGGGGGAAAAAAGTGCAGCATACTTCTGCAATTTCTTAAAATTTGTTTATAAAAAAACCGATCAGCACAGATTGATCGGTTTTATTATAATGGTCATCACCTTTTATATGTAACGACAGGTGATTTTTCTTTATGAAGCGCACGAATCATGGCATCATCTACATGTAAATGCTCTTTCACTAATTGAGGAGGGGATAAGGCCATCCACTGATTCAACGAAATATCTGCAAAGCGATTTTTGCCTCCTCGTGTATCACTTTTCTCCTCCAAACTATATGAAGCTTCGGAAGAAAACATTCAATCAGGATGGGGTGAGAGAAGCATCTGAATACGTAATGCTAAGCGCAGCCTTAATGTGGCTTCAGGGTCTTTTAAGCTGATCCGAAGCAGCTCCTCACACTTCTCCAATCGATAAATGACCGTGTTGCGATGAATAGACAAACGTTTCGCTGTTTCTGAAATGTGGCAATGCGTTTCTAAATAGACAGATAAGGTGTGGAGGAGGTTTTGATCAGCTTCATATACCGGGTGAAGGTGCATCTGGTGAAACGTGACTAAATCCTTTCTTGGAATAAGCTTCAATAAATCTGGCACATCCTTTGCCTGATAGAACTGAATATATTCCGCCTGCGACGAGAGATGTCCGGCTTGAAGAGCCTCTAATGCTTCACTGTAGCCCTCAGACAGATGGGTGGTGCGACAACTAGTCAAGCTCACGCCAAAGGAAATGGTGTGATTCGCTTGTATGCTAACGAGCATCTGCAACTGTTTCAAAAAAGAGAGGAGTCTGCCACTCATCTTTGACCAACTGCCTGTCTCTTCCATTAATACAATGCCCATATCACCTTTGACAAACAGAAAGGAAGGAAAAGGAGAGCTTGGAAGTGCGCTGTCAAGTAGATCAACGACTTGATCTAACATCAGCTGCTGGTTCAAAAAATGAGTGGTCTCATGACAATGATCAAGCTGACAGATCATACATAGATAGCTGTTTTCTATGTTTAATCCAAACGTCTTCGCAATGTATGCAGCGTCTTGCTGAGAATACGATGCACCCTCTATCCATCTGCGAAACCCTTCATTTCTTGCACGCTTGGCCGTTTGCTGGGCAGTATATTGTCTCATTCGCGCAATTGAGATTTCGTTTACTGCTTGTGCAATGAAGACTTGCAGTGTTTCATCCAGCGGAGGGATGAAGGAAGGGATGACCACATACTCACATGTTTGTTCGGTTAGATCAATCGGAAAGACGGAAAAGGTTTGCTTCGCATATATCATCGAAAAATAATGGGGTGTCCTTCTTTGGAAAAAGGGGAGAATGCGAATCCAATCTGGGCTCGTGATCATGGTGTGCGAGTTGCAGAGAATACGTCCATGCTGGTTACACAAATAGACAGGCTTGTGAATCCTTTCGGCGATTTTTTGCAATGCTTCAAACTGGTTATCGTCTATTTTCATATCCACTAAGTCTCCTTTATTGAGAACTAAAGCTCTTGGTGAAGATGAATAAATAAATGGACAATCACTGTTAACTTCTCTGATATGCAATTTATGTTATCAGCTCAAATCATTTTAGATAGAAAGTTGTCAACTAATATCACAAACAAACAGAGCGTCAGGACAAAATCACGTACCGTCAGTCATCTTCATTCAGAATTACGGGCAAATATGATATGTTGTAGACAGAAGAATTTCTTTCAGAAATATGGGTATCACAAGAGAAAAAGGCTTTCATGTGAGGAAGCCGTCTATACATGAGAGTGGCAAGAGGTGAGAAACATGATTTATATCGGATTAACTGGCTGGGGAGACCATGACAGTCTTTATCCGCCGAAAATCGGCAGCGCTCAAAAGCTGTTTCACTATTCGTCAACGTTTCCCATTGTGGAGCTGGATGCCAGCTTTTATGCGGTTCAGCCTGAGCGTAATCATGAAAAGTGGATCAAGGATACGCCAGATACCTTTCAATTTGTCGTGAAAGCATATCAAGGAATGACCGGGCATCAGAGGGGCGAAATTCCGTTTGCTTCGAAGGAAGAGATGTTTGACGCATTTATTCTTTCATTAACTCCGCTCATTCGAGAAGGGAAACTTGCCATGGTTTTGTTTCAATTTCCACCATGGTTTGATTGCAAAAAAGAGCACGTCCACTATTTAAGATGGTGTAAAGAGAAGATGGGTGACATTCCATGTGCCCTCGAATTCCGTAACCGCACATGGTTCTCAGATGAATTTTATGAGCAGACCTTGTCCTTTATGGAAAAAGAAGGATGGATTCATTCTGTTTGTGATGAGCCGCAAGTTGGAGAAGGCTCCATTCCGCCAGTCATACAAGCTACGCACCGTGATAAAACATTGGTCCGTTTTCACGGAAGAAATAAACAAGGCTGGCTTCACCCAGCAGACCATGAGAATTGGCGTGAAGTGCGATACTTATATTTATATAATGAAGCTGAATTAAAAGAGTGGAAAAAGAATCTCGACATTCTGCATCAGCAATCAAAAGATGTCTATGTCGTGTTTAATAATAACTCCGGCGGAGATGCAGCGGCGAATGGCCAGCAGATGATTGATTTACTGGATATTACGTATTCAAGCCTTTCTCCGAAGCAGTTAGATTTATTTAGTTAATTGAGAGCTGCGGCTTTCAACCTGAATGACGGTTCAGTGACAACTTGAGGGAGAGATCAACATGCTGCAGAAGCTATGGTTATATCATACAAACGACTTGCACAGCCACTTTGAGAACTGGCCAAAAATCGCAGCTTATATTGAGGAAAAGCGTCAAGTTCACGATCAGATGCTCTTGTTTGATATTGGCGACCATATGGACCGAGTGAACCTTGTGTCAGAAGCTGATTATGGAAAGGTAAACGTCAAGCTTCTCAATCAACTTGGCTATGATGGGGTCACGATTGGAAATAATGAAGGCATTACGCTGCCTCATGATCAACTCGATCAATTGTACGAGCATGCACAATTTCCAGTGGTTCTGTCTAATTTATTTGAGAAAGGCAAAAGGCCATCGTGGGCAAAGCCCTATCATATGATCCAAATGGAAAACGGACTGAAAATATGTCTCTTAGGCGTGACCATTGCGTATACACCCGTCTATGAAAAGCTGGGCTGGGACATTACAGATCCGTTTGACAGCATACGGGACATACTGCAGGAAGTGAAGGGACAGGCAGATGTCATTGTACTCTTATCCCATCTTGGTATCATCCATGATCGGGAGGTCGCCCGTGATTTTCCTGACATCGACATCATCCTAGGCTCACACACGCATCATTTGTTAGAGCAGGGTGAAATGGACAATGGGGTGCTGCTTGCATGCGCTGAAAAGTATGGGCATTATATTGGCTGTGTCGAGCTGACAATTGACATAGCGCGCAAAGAGCTGATCGAGAAAAAAGCAACGGTGCAGTCAGTGGATCAGCTGATCAGTGAATCAGATGAAGCCATCACTACCTTACAGCAAGCAGAAAGAAGAGCCAAAGCCCTCATGCAGGAAAAAGTAACAGCGATTGAGTCAAGGTTAGAAACGAAGTGGTTTGATGAATCCCCGCTTCCGCAGCTCTTAACAGATGCCATTAAAGATTGGTGCGGGGCAGATATCGGCATGATGAATGCAGGTATGGTGCTTGATTCATTAGAGGCAGGAATCGTGACAAGAGAAGAAGTCCACCGAATCTGCCCGCATCCCATTAATCCCATTCGGGTGACGCTTACCGGTCAACAGCTCATCGAAACCGTTCGGCGTGCCTGTGAAGAAAAAATGGAACAGCTGCGCATCAAGGGCTTCGGCTTTAGAGGTGAGCTGATGGGGAAAATGCTGTATAGCGGCCTCACCTATACAGTAGAAGAAGGCGAAACCAAACGGGTAAAGGATGTCTTTGTACATGATCAATTGATCAAAAAGGACGCTTCCTATACGGTTGGCACAGTCGATATGTATACATTAGGCTCTCTATTTCCTCATATCCGTGACCATGAACACATTGAATATTTCATGCCGGAATTTCTACGTGATGTGCTTACTTGGCGCCTGAAGGAAACCACATGAAATCCGCTTTAGCCTAACAACACTCGCCCTTTTGTCACATAGATTGTGATGAGAGGAGTGAAGGGATTTGGTGAATTTAACACCTATTAAAATTGATGGACATTCCTTTACAGCCGTCACCGTCAAACTGCCGAAGACGAATTTTATGGCGGTAACAAATGAACATGGGTATATTATGTGCGGTGCACTGGATGTCGGGCTCTTAAATGAAAAGCTTGCAGATAGAGGAATTATCGCAGGGAGAGCAGTTGGTGTGAGAACCATTGAGCAATTGCTTGATGCCCCTTTAGAATCTGTGACATACGCCGCAGAAGCGCTAGGCATTACAGCTGGAACCAATGGAAGAGACGCATTATTAAAAATGGTGAAATAAAATGGATAGATGATTCCTATCCCCCCGCCTGTCTGCATACACTTGTAGTGGAGAAGGGGGGATTTTTTATTGAGAATGAACCGCCGTTATCGCCCCTATAAAAAGGGCCCTTTGCCATTTCGATACGTCATGCTGCTTGCAATCTTATTCTTTGTACTCTCAACCGTCATTAGTCTATTTTTTATTAACCGTTCAATTAAACCAACCCTTATTCACATTGCGGAACTAGAAACAGAGCGTATCGCCAATCATCTGATCCAATATTCTGTTCAAGACTTTGCAGACGATCAGGAGAATATGAAGGATATGGTGGTCATGAATACAAGTGAGAACGGAAAAGTAACGACCATCGATTTTAATGCGCAGGCAACATCGAAAGCAATGGCTGACCTGTCACGTCATCTTCAAAAAAATTTAGAGGACATTGAAAAGGGGAACTTTCAAAAAGAGGCAAAAGAAGCGTTAAAGGATCAAACAGATGGACATGACGGCATTATATATAACATTCCGCTTGGGCAAGCGTCCGGAAATGCACTCATCGCCAATCTAGGGCCAAAAGTGCCTGTACGCTTTAGTGTCATTGGTGATCCACATACGGACGTTGAAAAAAACATTAAGCCTTATGGCATCAACAATGCCTTGATTGATATTAGTGTTCTGATCGAGGTCAAGGTGAGAGTCATCATCCCGTTTGCATCTGAAACAATCGTGGTCAAGAATTCAGTTCCCGTCTCCATACAAGCCGTTCAAGGGGACGTACCAGATTATTACAATGGCAGCGGAACAAACTCAGGCGCTCCATCGATTGTTCTCCCAGAGAAAAAGGAGAAGAAAGAATAATGAAAAACAGCCCAAGGAATGATTGGGCTGTTTTCTAATTGCGTTTCCGCTCAGCTCTTTCCCACGCCCTTAAATGAGGGTATGGATCAAATGACCATTCAGTTCTGCCGTTGTCTTTATACATGCCATAGTGAAGATGCGGCGGAAATTTTCCTGCTGTGCCTGGGGGGCCATAACCGGAGCTTCCGACAGATCCAATGACCTGTCCGGGTTCAACAATTTGACCTGTTTTGAGTCCTTTTGCAAAGCCATTTAAATGAGCGAAGTAATGATAATGATTATGAATATCTCGAATACCAATCCGCCAGCCGCCAAAGCGGTTCCAGCCTTTCATTTCAATCACGCCATACGATGTCGCACGAACGGGAAGTCCATAATGGGCAAATAAATCCGTGCCCTCATGAATTCTTCTGCCGCCAAACCCTCTCGCATCTCCCCATGTACCCCGGTAGCTGTAGTCAGCTCCGACCGGAAGAGGGAAGGCATGCTTTCCGAGGTCAAGATGGCCGTAGTGCTGAAATAGCTTCATAAAAGATGAAATAATTCCAACGGTTTGATCTCGTCCATAATAGTCCCATAAAGCAATTTTTAATTGATCAATGCTGCTGCCGTAGTGAAGCAAGTATTGAGCAAACGTGAATAATACATCCTCATCGTCATCGCTGTTCGCTTTTCCATCCCCGTTTCCATCAAGTCCAATTCCGTCAAACACTTTAATGCTTAAAGGAGAGGTATCCTGCTTATTCGGGTTTTCAGGGCCGATCCACATTTCCCGGGGAATGTAGATACTAATGACGCCTTTTTGTTTCGGTAAATCTCTTCTGCTTTTTCGAATATTGTGCTCATACTGATCAACCGCAGCAAGTACATACCATGGAACCTGTGTCGTGATGGCGACTTTTTCGTATAGTGCCATTCGCTGCTTCAGTTCGTCTGGCTGCTTGCCTTCCCCTTGTGCATGAACAGGTAAAGGGAGCATTGAAAGAGCGATCATGATGGCTAAAACCACTTTCACAAACGTCCATCTCCTTTCATCAAGCATCGTCTTCTACCGTTTAGTGTGGTTAGATCACCCTATTTCATAAGAAGAAAATGTTAGTAATTTTCTTCTGATTTTTTTAGGAGGCTTTTGGGTATTTTTGCAGCTCATTCCCTTGTTGTTCAATCTGTACTATGTTAAAGTGTCTAAAGAAAAGGCTTTAGGCCAAAGATTCAATTTTTTGCAGCTTCTTAGCTGCATCCATCGTATATAGCAGGAAGATTTTTGTAGATGCACCTTTAACGAATTCATATGGAGATGATGGAATTGGCAAAGAAGGAAGAGCACGTAAGAAAACCGGACTGGCTTAAAATTAAGCTGAATACGAATGAAAACTATACCGGTTTGAAAAAAATGATGCGGGAAAACAACCTGAATACCGTTTGTGAGGAAGCAAAATGTCCGAATATTCATGAATGCTGGGCGGTGAGAAGAACTGCTACATTTATGATCCTTGGATCTGTTTGTACGCGCGCATGCCGTTTCTGTGCGGTGAAAACTGGACTTCCAACTGAGCTTGACCTGCAAGAGCCAGAACGCGTGGCAGATTCAGTGGCTTTGATGAACTTAAAGCATGCTGTGATAACAGCGGTTGCAAGGGATGATCAAAAGGATGGCGGAGCAGGTGTGTTTGCTGAAACCGTTCGTGCCATTAGAAGAAAAAGTCCATTCACGACAATTGAAGTTCTCCCTTCAGACATGGGCGGCAATTACGATAATTTGAAGACGTTAATGGACACACGTCCTGATATTTTAAATCACAATATTGAAACAGTTCGCAGATTAACGCCAAGGGTTCGTGCACGTGCTACATATGATCGTTCATTAGAATTCTTGCGCCGCGCAAAAGAAATGCAGCCCGACATTCCAACGAAATCAAGCATTATGATTGGACTAGGTGAAACGAAGGAAGAAATCATTGAAGTCATGGATGATCTTCTTGCGAGCAACGTGGATATTATGGCGATTGGTCAGTATTTACAACCTTCGAAAAAGCATTTGAAAGTTCAAAAATACTACCATCCGGATGAGTTTGCAGAGCTGAAAGAAATTGCGATGTCAAAAGGCTTTAGCCATTGTGAAGCTGGACCGCTTGTGCGCTCTTCCTACCATGCAGATGAACAAGTAAACGAAGCGTCTAAAAAGCGTCAGGCGCAAGCATAACAAAGAAAACGCCAGAGCTCTCTGGCGTTTTTTCTCATATTAATTTTGGCCGTAAGGGGCGTTTCTTCTCATGGTACGGTCGGAATTCGTCATACCATTTGCATCTTCTTTCGTAGAAATATCTCCACCTTGAGGGGAATATTTCATTTGTTGAATCGTTTTGGTTAAAATTTGATCAAAATCACGTGAATTGGTTTGAAGACGTGAAAAATTGGCAATGGATTGAAAGTGCTCTGGATTATCAGAGACGTATACATGATAATAACGAGGGAGTACAGAAACCGCCGTTTTCTTTACTTGATCGGCAGATTCATCCCGGTTTTTGTTTCCTGTTCGATATACAATCAGTGCATCCTCATCTGTCACAAGTGTGGCTGCATCTTTGATGTTTGGCAGCTGCACACTTAAACTTGTAATGACGTGGGCAAGATGCTCGCGATTTAAAGCAGGTGTTCTTTCTTTCTGATCCGTTACTTGCTGGCGCTGATAACGAACATATCCTGCTCTGTTTGTGTCTGCTTCTGGCATGTTGGAATTATTTCCTTCATGACGATCCGATAGACGGATGGTTTTACTTGAAGAATCTTCATCCACTTGCCGGTTCATACCTGATTGAAAGCCGCACCCGCCCAAAAGCATGCTGAGGAGAATCGCGGCTGTCAGTTGTTTCTTCATAAATGTGACCTCCTTTTTTCTTTAGCTTCGGCTAAAACGGAAAAAACATGCTTTAGCAATTGATGGAGTTCTTCCAATGAATTATCATTAAAGATGGATCGTTTAAAAAGAGGTGAGAAGATGATCGTCATTCAGAATGCTACTTTTGATCTTGTAAGAGATATCAAAGACGGTTTTGATGAAGAAGCGTTTAAAGCAAGGTACTCAGATATTTTAAATAAGTATGATTATATTGTGGGGGACTGGGGCTACAATCAGCTGAGACTGAAGGGGTTCTTTGATGACCAAAACCAAAAGGCCACATTTGATACAAAAATCAGCACACTCGATGAATACATTTATGAATACTGTAATTTTGGCTGTGCCTATTTTGTCTTAAAACGAATCAGAAAATAACGCAAAGGGGAGCGTCATGATGTATTTCGTAGACAGAAAAAAAATTGAAGAGACATTGCGTTTTTTCGAGGAGCAATATGAGTTGATGCGCAGCCATCAAACATGGACAAGTCCACTAGAGAAAAAAGCGCTGGAACGAATTGTTCATTTGCTCGTCGAATGTATTCTTGATACGGGAAATGATATGATTGATGGTTTTATTATGCGTGATCCAGGAAGCTATGATGACATCATGGATATTCTTGTTGATGAAAAGGTTGTACCCGAAGAGGAAGGCAGTCAGCTGAAAAAGCTTGTCTCGTGCCGCAAAACACTTGTGCAGCAATACCAGGAAGTGGTTCATCACGACTTGCTGCAGGTGATCAGCGAGGTTGAGCATGCGCTAGAGGTTTTCCCAAGCCGCATCCGTACCTACTTGGAGCAGGAGCTTGGCCCAGTATCAGCGTTTAAATAATCCATTGGAGTTGTGAGCATCATGAAATACAAAGGCTACTTAATTGATTTAGACGGAACAATGTATAAAGGAACAGAAAAGATCGAAGAAGCAGGTCAATTTGTTCAAAAGTTAAATGAATTGAACATTCCTTACTTGTTTGTCACGAATAACTCGTCACGCACGCCAAAGCAGGTAGCGGAAAAACTTGTTTCATTCGATATCCCAGCAACAGAAGAACAAGTCTTTACAACAAGTATGGCGACGGCCAATTATATTGCCGAACAAAAGAAAGACGCGTCTGTTTACGTCATCGGTGAAGAAGGAATCAAGCAGGCCATTGAAGAAAAAGGGCTAATGTTCGGTCAGGAAGACGCTGATTTCGTTGTTGTTGGAATTGACCGAGACATTACATATGAAAAATTCGCAGTAGGTGCGATTGCCATCCGTCAAGGCGCACAATTTGTCTCAACAAATGGAGACATCGCCATTCCAACAGAAAGAGGGCTTCTGCCAGGGAACGGCTCATTAACATCTGTGCTGACCGTCACCACTACGGTCCAGCCAACGTTTATCGGGAAGCCAGAATCCATCATCATGGAACAAGCGATGAGGGTGCTCGGGACCGATCTGTCTGAGACGCTTATGGTGGGTGATAACTATGATACGGATATTATGGCAGGGATGAATGCAGGAATGGACACATTACTCGTTCATACAGGCGTGACAACAAAAGAACTGCTTCAGAAGTATGACAAACAGCCAACCTATGTCATTGATTCATTATCCGAGTGGATTGAGCGATTATCATAAAAAAAAGAGGACAAGCGTTACGCGCGCGTCCTCTTTTTTGCTTTATTCCGCATTTCTCGTACTATGTGCAAGCCTGCTTGATGCTGCAGCAGCAATGGCGCCGACAATGTCATCTAAAAAGGTGTGGCACTCGCCTGTGGATTTATCATTGAGTTTCCCGAGAATCCCTGGTTTTTCTTTATCGATATATCCGTAATTCGTAAAGCCGATCGAACCATAAATATTGACGATAGCAAAGGATAGAATTTCATCAACACCATACAGGCTTTCGTCTGTTTCTAAAATGGACTGAAGCGGCTCGGTTAGCTTTTTTTGCTCGGCTAGTACGTCTAGTTCGACGCCTGTTAATATCGCATTTTGGACTTCTCGTTTTGCGATGACACGCTCCACATTGTGGATGCATTCTGACATGTCTAAGCCAGGATGATATTTTTCCTGTAAAAAGTAGACAAGGTCTGCTATATCTTGAATGGATACGCCTCGTTCTTGTAAACGGCGTCTTGCTGTTTTTTCTACTTCGTTCATCTCATGATGATGCGGCATATATTCCTCACCCAATCCTCGTAATTTGGTCCACAACGTGTAAAAAGCTTCGGATAGTAAATAGTATTCATAAATCCCTCAACCTGCGACTACGATATGATAAGAGACGATCATATGAACGCAGGTGAAAACATGAAAGAAACCATTTATCACACATTTGGTATTGATGTGCGTCAATTTATGCCATATGGCAGTTATCAGAGCTTTCAAACGTCGGAGGCTCTCTTTATCATTGTTCCTGTGTCTCATTTGCGAGAAGAAGAACTCACAGAGCTGTATCATATCAGTCAGTATTTACTGAATGCCGGAGACCCATACGTCGCTGTGTTTGAATTAACAAATGAAGAGAAGCCCACCTTTACTCATGGAAAGGAGCTGTATGCTTTATTAAAGACAGCACCGCCGATCTCAAGCAGATCGTTTCAGCAGGCATCAGAGCTGGCGGCCTTTCATGTCAGGGGAAGAGGATTTCCATATGAGGTATCTGAAACAAAACGTGTGGGAGCCTGGAAGGAATTGTGGGCAAAACGGTTAGATCAGCTTGAAGGCTTTTGGATGCAGCAAATGCACCAAAAACCACTGGAACAGTTTGAAAAAAAATTCATCGAATCCTTTCCGTATTATCTTGGATTAACGGAAAATGCCATTCAATATTTAGTGGATACTGAGCTTGATGATGAACCGAAGGAATGTGACTCAGGCACTGTCTGCCACCAGCGTTTTTCGCGGAGGACTTGGCCGCATGAGCAGCCGCTTCGTTTACCTGTAGATTGGGTCTTTGATCATCCAACCCGGGATATAGCCGAATACTTAAGAGAAACCTTTGTCCAGCATAAGGAAGATTTAATTGAAGAAGGCTTCTCCTTTCTTCAGCAATATGAGCAGGTGACACCTCTTTCTTCCTTTTCTAAGCGTTTGTTATACAGCCGCTTGTTGTTCCCGCTTCATTATTTTGAAATTGTGGAAGGCTACTACATGTCAGGAGAAAATGAAAAATCATATTATGAAGAGCGGTTAGATTACGTCCTAAATGATGCCAATCGCTATGAATACTTTCTGAAGGTCTTTCAAGAAATGAGTGCCATGCGAAGCGGCGAGAGCCCGATACCGGCAGTTGGCTGGATCACAGGTCCACGGATTTGAAGTTTCAGTGAACAGATGAAACGTCTCTTTTCTCTTGAGGCGTTTTTCGTTATGCTTAAAGAAATCAATCAAAGGAGTGTTCTTCTTGACGAAACCATATGTCTATATCACAAGAAAGCTGGATGAAGCATCACTTACACCATTAAAAGAAGTCGCTCATATTGAGATGTGGCCGAGCGAGGATGAGCCATGTCCAAGAGAAGAATTAGAAAAACAAGCAGCTCAAGCGGATGCGCTTCTCACCATGCTGTCAGATCAAGTAGATGAAGCCCTTTTATCAAAGGCTCCACAAGTTAAGGTGATCGCAAACCTTGCTGTTGGCTATGACAATATTGATCTTGAGGCCGCTGAAAAGCGCAATATCACTATTTGTCATACACCGGATGTATTAACAGAATCCACGGCTGATTTAGCCTTTGCCCTTCTGATGGCGTCAGCTAGACGGATTGTCGAGGCGAGTGATTGGATTAAGGAAGGAAATTGGACAGGCTGGGGGCCTCTTCTTCTTGCCGGCGCTGATATTCATCACAAAACCCTTGGGATTGTTGGCATGGGAAGTATCGGAACAGCGCTTGCCAAGCGGGCAGCAGGCTTTGACATGAAGGTGCTGTACCATAACCGGTCAAGAAAGCCAGAGGCAGAAGCGCAGCTCGGCGTGACTTATGCGCTATTTGAGGAACTGCTTACGCAGTCTGATTTCATCGTCTGTCTTACCCCTTTAACCCCGGAAACAAAAGACATGTTTAATGAAAAAGCATTTGATCTGATGAAGAACTCAGCCTATTTTATTAATGTATCAAGAGGACAGACTGTGGATGAGGATGCTTTATATGAGGCGGTCACGACAGGAAAAATTGCCGGAGCCGGTCTGGATGTATTTAGACAGGAACCTGTCAGCCCGTCTCATCCGTTAACAACATTACCTAACGTCACGGTTCTCCCTCATATTGGAAGTGCAAGTGTCGAAACGAGAAAAACGATGATGCGTTTGTGTGCTGAAAATATTGCGCTTGTCTTACAAGGTCAGCAAGCCAAAACGCCGGTTCATTCATCATATAAGGCTCCCTGAGTTTCGGGAGCTTTTCTGACAAAAATATTTTGAAAATATAGAATCTTGATATAAATAGCTGTTAAGCGGTTTCATTCTGACAATCTCTTATTTTATTACCTTGTCAAAATGAGGATACCCCTTTATAATGTGTGTACATTGAATGTCTGTGTTAGGTTAACAAATGTCTTTTTAGAGAGGACATTGACGGAGAAAGGTGGAATTTCAGGTGAAGGCAATTCGAGTTGGACTATTAGGATTAGGAACAGTGGGGAGCGGTGTCGTCAAGATTATCCAAGATCACCAGGATAAATTAATGCACCAGATCGGCTGTCCGGTATTAATACAAAAAGTGCTTGTGAGCAATCCCGATAAAAAGAGAGATGTGGATGTGGCAAGAGAGGTCTTCACAACTGAAGTATACGATGTGATTAGAGATCCAGAGGTCGACGTCATTATTGAAGTGATGGGCGGCATTGAAGAGACAAAACAATATTTAATAGATGCGTTAAATGAGAAGAAGCATGTCATTACAGCCAATAAAGATTTAATGGCGCTTTACGGAACAGAGCTTTTACATGTTGCGAAAGAAAATGGCTGTGATCTTTATTATGAAGCAAGTGTCGCCGGAGGAATTCCGATTCTGCGTACGCTGGAAGAAGGATTGGCCTCTGACCGAATTACGAAGATGATGGGAATTGTGAACGGCACAACGAATTTTATTTTAACGAAAATGAACGTCGATAAAAGCGCATATGAAGATGTCTTAAAAGAAGCGCAGGATCTTGGCTTTGCAGAAGCAGACCCGACAGCTGATGTAGAAGGACTTGATGCAGCAAGGAAAATGGCGATTCTTGCAAGACTCGGTTTTTCCATGAATGTGGAATTAGAGGATGTGAAGGTCAGAGGCATCTCTGACGTTTCTGATGAAGACATTAATTTCAGTAAACGATTTGGCTACACAATGAAGCTGATCGGAATTGCCCAGCGGGACGGAGAGAAAGTGGAAGTCAGTGTCCAGCCAACCTTACTCCCTGATCACCATCCGCTATCATCGGTCAACAATGAATTCAATGCGGTGTATGTCTATGGAAGTGCTGTAGGAGAAACGATGTTTTACGGCCCTGGAGCAGGAAGTCTCCCAACGGCAACAGCTGTTGTATCAGACTTAGTCGCAGTGATGAAAAACATGCGCCTTGGCGTGAACGGAAGCGGATTTATCGCACCGCAGTTTGAGAAAAAGATCAAATCGCCATCGGAAGTATTTGCTCAGCAATTCTTAAGAATTCATGTCAGAGATCAAGTCGGGGCATTCTCCCGCATTACATCTATTTTTTCTGAAAGAGGCATCAGCTTTGAAAAGATCCTTCAGCTTCCTGTGAAAGGGCATGATGAGCTGGCTGAAATTGTGATTATTACACACCGGACCTCAGAAGAAGATTTCTCAAATATCCTGCAAAAATTAAACGATCTCGACGTGGTGGTTCAAGTGAAGAGCACGTACCGAGTAGAAGGGAACGGTTTAAGCTGATGAAGTGGAATGGACTTATTGAGGAATTCCAAGAATTCTTACCAGTAAACGAATCAACACCAAAACTAACATTAAATGAAGGGAATACACCGCTGATCCACCTTGCCAAACTTTCGGAAAAGCTGGGGGTTGAGCTTCATGTGAAAACAGAAGGCGTCAATCCAACAGGCTCTTTCAAGGATCGTGGAATGGTCATGGCTGTTGCAAAGGCAAAAGAAGAAGGCAATGATACGATCATGTGTGCTTCGACAGGGAATACCTCTGCGGCGGCAGCGGCTTATGCAGCCCGTGCTGATATGAAATGTATCGTCATCATTCCAGACGGGAAAATTGCCTTCGGGAAGCTTGCACAGGCTGTGATGTACGGAGCAGAGATCATTGCGATTGACGGCAACTTTGATGATGCGCTGAAAATCGTCCGCAGCATCTGTGAAAAAGCGCCGATTGCTCTTGTTAACTCTGTCAATCCGTACCGAATTGAAGGACAAAAAACTGCGGCATTTGAAATCTGTGAGCAGCTAGGCTCGGCCCCGGACGTACTGGCGATTCCTGTTGGAAATGCAGGGAACATCACCGCCTACTGGAAAGGCTTCAAGGAATACCATGAGAAAAAAGGAACTGGACTGCCAGTCATGCGCGGCTTTGAAGCAGAAGGTGCAGCAGCAATCGTACGAAATGAAGTGATTGAACAGCCAGAAACAGTGGCAACTGCCATCCGTATCGGAAATCCAGCGAGCTGGAAGCAAGCTGTGGCAGCCGCAGATGAATCAAACGGAAAGATTGATGAAGTGACTGACGAGGAAATTCTTCATGCATATCAATTGATTGCACGTGAAGAAGGCGTGTTTGCAGAACCGGGCTCTTGTGCGTCTATCGCAGGTGTGCTAAAGCAGGTGAAATCCGGAGAAATCAAGCCAGGCAGTAAAGTTGTTGCGGTATTAACAGGCAACGGATTGAAAGATCCGAATACGGCAATTGATATTTCACAAATCAAGCCGGTCACACTCGATGCAGATGAAGATCAAATTCTTGAACACTTAGAAAAGGCCGCGCGCGTATGAGTAAAGCCTCCATGCTTTTTACAATCACAGTACCGGGAAGCACTGCCAATTTAGGACCAGGCTTTGATTCAGTTGGAATGGCGCTCAGCCGCTATTTAAAGCTATCGGTCTATGACCATGATAGCTGGCTGTTTGAAGCAGAAACAGATGTCGTGTCCGGGATTCCATCAGGCACCGACAACCTAATTTATCAAACAGCCAAAAAGGTCGCAGATCACTTTGGAAAAACACTCCCGCCTGTTTATGTCAAAGTGTGGAGTGATATTCCATTGGCACGGGGGCTGGGAAGCAGTGCTGCTGCAATTGTGGCAGCCATTGAGCTGGCCAATCAGCTTCTCGAATTAAATATGACAGATGATCAAAAGCTCTTTTTTGCAAGTGAGGTAGAAGGTCATCCAGATAATGCGGGTGCTTCTTTATTCGGCGGTTTACTGATTGGTCTTCATGAAGAAGACCAGACACATGCCGTCAAAGTGCAGCATGTGGATATAGATGTTGTCGTCGTGATTCCTTTTTATGAAGTGCTGACAAAGGATGCCCGTGATGTCCTGCCAGAGGATCTTTCCTATAAACATGCTGTCAGTGCGAGTGCTGTGAGCAACGTGCTTGTAGCGGCATTAATGACGCAAAACTGGCCGCTTGTTGGAGAAATGATGAATAAGGATTTATTTCATCAGCCTTACCGCACAATGCTCGTCCCAGAGCTGTCGAAGGTAGAGCATGTCGCTTCGCTAAAAGGAGCGTATGGAACGGCATTAAGCGGTGCTGGACCGACGATCTTAACCTTAGTTGAAAAAGGGAAGGGAGAAGCGCTGAAAAAGCAGCTTGCCCAAAACTTCCCGCATTGCGAAGTAGATTTGCTGACGGTACCGGTAGAAGGTGTTGTCGTGGAGCATGATCCTGTCAATCAAGTAAAGAACGTGCTGTAAAAATGCACGTTACCAGCGTGTAGACAAACCCTCGCATTCGGTGTCAGTCCTGCGTGCTGGTGCTCACGAATGTCAAATTCGCTCCGTGCCAGTACTCGTCCTTCCTAGACTGCAAAGGTTTTCTATCACGCTGAAAAGAAGAAAAAGAGCTAAAATAAAGATCATTTTAGCCCTTTTTCAATAATCTGAGAACGTGCTGTAAATCTGCACGTTCTTTTTTTATCCTTGTTTTTATAGGAAGAAGCAGGGATTATTATTTAGAGGATCGAACTATTTTTTATGCGTAAAAGGGGGAGATACATTCATGAAGAAATTGATGACGGCAGAAGATTTAACGAAGATTGTTTCTGTTTCTCATCCGGTTTATTCACCAGATGGAAAAAAGGCGGTTTTTACAAAAGTCACGGTGAATGAGAAAAAAGATGATTACAACATCCATTTATGGGTTCGAGATGAAGAGACAGAGGAGCTGTCACAATGGACATTTGAGGATGGAAAGCATCATCAGCCAGTGTGGTCAAAAGACAGCAGGCAGCTTGCTTTTATTTTGCAAAAGCCAAAGGAAGTTCCTCAGCTGGCACTGATTCAGAGTCAGGGAGGCGGTGTGCGCACCTTAACGGCGATTCCATACGGGGTATCTCATCCTGTCTTTTCACCAGATGGAGCTTTCATTTATGCGGCTGTGTCACTGAAACAATCAGAATCTGTTCATGATGAAAAAAAGGAAGAGCGAGATGATTTCGCTCCTGCGGTATATGATGATTTGACCTATAAAGCAGATGGCAGAGGTTATTTAGATGGGCGTTTCACGCAGATCATTCAAGTGGATACCCACTCAGGAGAGGTAGAGGCTGTCACGAGCGGGCAGCATCATCATGTGAGTCACACGGTCTCTCCGTGCGGGAAATGGCTTGCCTATATTCAATCAAATCCTCAGATACCTTACATAAGTGACGTGTGCCTCCTGTCATTAGAGGACAGTACGACAAAGAAAATCACACAATCAGCTGGCGCTTATTCCACCGTGTCTTTTTCTCCAAATGGAGAGAGCCTCGTGTATATCGGACATGAGCGCGAATTTCAAAATGCTACCTTCCCAGCATTATGGCTGTATGATCTGAAGGAAGAAAAAGTAGTTCAGCTGTCAGAAATGCTCGATATGTATGTGGGCAACTGTATGGCAGGAGATAGCGTCATGGGCGAAGCCAATCAGCTTCCGCAGTGGACAAAGGATAGCCAGGGGTTTTATGCGCTTGTTTCTGATCAAGGCAGTACAGGGATTTATTATTTCTCCGTTGAAGGCTTAGCCTATCCAGTTCGATTAGAGGCAGAACATATTACAAACTTCAGCCTTCATCCAGATGAATCCAAATTGCTGCTCAGCCGGCTTACGCACGTTTCACCAAGTGAGCTGTATGAGCTGACATTAGGGGAGGCGGATCTAAAGCAAATCACGTTCGAGCATGACACCTTTCTTAAGGAGCATGTCCTATCGGTACCAGAGCCATTTTCGTTTCAGTCAAAAGAAGGTGATGAGGTGCATGGCTGGTTTATGAAGCCTTCCCAAATGGAAGACGGGAAGAAATATCCTCTCATTTTAGAGATTCATGGTGGACCGCATGCGATGTATGGTTATACGTATTTTCATGAATTTCAAATGCTCGCTGCTGAAGGCTATGCCATCGTATATATCAATCCTCATGGCAGTCATGGATACGGACAGATGTTTAGCGACCGTGTGAGAGGAAGCTATGGTGGCGTTGATTATAAGGATGTCATGCAGGCTGTTGATCATGTGCTCAAAGCCTATGATTTACTTGATGAAACGAGGCTCGGAGTAACAGGCGGCAGCTATGGAGGTTTTATGACAAACTGGATTGTCGGGCAAACCGACCGCTTTCGCGCAGCCGTCACACAGCGGTCCATTTCAAACTGGATTAGCTTTTATGGCATTAGTGACATCGGTTATTACTTCACAAGATGGCAGATTGATGGGGATATTTATGATTCGGCCGATAAGCTATGGGATCGTTCGCCGCTAAAGTATGTGAAGCAGGTGAAGACGCCGCTTCTCATCTTGCACAGCGATGAAGACTATCGCTGTCCAGTTGATCAAGCAGAACAGCTTTTTGTAGCACTGAAGGAGCTTGGGAAAGACACAAGGCTCGTCAAATTCCCGAAGGCATCTCATGATTTATCCAGAAGCGGCCATCCGGGGCAGCGTATTCAAAGACTGACCTTTATGAAGGACTGGTTTAGAGAGAAGTTAAGTTAATAATGAAAAAAACGACCCGAATTCGGGTCGTTTTCATGTCATATATGAATTAGAAAACCTGTTCAACTTCTACAACGCCAGGCACTTCTTCTAATAATGCGCGTTCAATACCGGCTTTCAATGTAATGGTTGAACTTGGGCAGCTGCCGCATGCACCAAGAAGACGTAATTTCACAATGCCATCTTCAATGTCTACAAGCTCACAGTCTCCACCATCACGTAATAGAAATGGACGAAGTTTGTCCAGTACTTCCTGTACTTGGTCTTTCATTTCGACTTCAGTCATTAGATATAATCGCTCCTTTCACAACATATCACCATTATATTCATCTGGACGATAAAAATCTATTGATTGGTTTCAAAGTTTCCTTCTCATTATAGCACAATCTCATCTTGAAACAAAAAGTGATTTTGACTTTTTTCATACAGAAAATTCAGCTAAAATAAAGAAAGAATAGGGGGCTTGCCAAATGAATCAAACCGTTGATCTTTATGTATATGGAAGAGATGTACTGTGCGCTAGCTGCGTGAATCTGCCTTCTTCAAAAGACACATTTGAGTGGTTAGATGCAGCGTTAAAACGAAAATATCCGAATCAGCCGTTTCGCATCACATATATTGATATTGAGCACCCGCCAGAAAACGAACGCCAAAAAGATTTGTCTGAACGAATTCTTGATGATGAATTCTTTTATCCGCTTGTCTTAGTGGAGGATCAAATTGTTGGAGAGGGCAATCCAAAATTAAAAGACATTTATCAAGAAATGGAGAAATACGGTTACACGGAGAGCAGTGAATAAACTGTTCTTTTTTTGAGAAAACAAACAGAACAAATGTTCCTTTTTAGGTTGAAAAAGAACGTTTGTTCGATTATAATCAAATGAAAGGAGCGTGAGCATCATGAATTATTTACTGAAACAATCTCTTCATCAGCAAATACCAATTGAGATGATTTATATGAAGAAAAACGGAGAGTGCACGAAGCGTAAAATCATTGTCCACCGTCAAACAGACCAGCTTATCCAAGCGTATTGTTTATCGAAAAAGACGATGAGAACTTTTCGTAAAGACAGCATCCTTGCCCTTGCTCCGATCAAATTGACCCGTTCATCGGCACATGCCGTTTCATAGAAAAAAAGCTCCCTCGTCATGAAGGAGCTTTGAGAAAAAATTCACATGATGTTAGCCATTGTGATGCTTGTACATCCAAAGGAGTCCGGATTTTAGAAGTCTTGGTACACGGCCAATAAGTGGACGATCTGCTACTAAGCCAAAGCCGGCTTTTTTCCCTAAAGATCCTAAGACACCTTTTAGCTTAAACTGAGGATAAGCCTCAGGAAGCGGCTCGTTTTTCCAGCGTTTTTGCAGAGATTGGACAATTTGTTCTGCCTGCGCCTCGGCAAGCTGTGCACTTGGGGCATGCGGCAAGCTTGCGCAATCACCCACGACATAGACATGCTCATTTTCAGGGAGATTGTGATGAGGTGTTAATACGACGCGGCCTTGTGCGTCTTTTTCAACATCCATCTCCCGTACCACTTTGCTTGGCTGAATGCCTGCTGTCCATACGATGACCTCTGCTTCAATGGCGTCATCATGGTTGTAAACAACACCTTCTTCAACCTTCGTAATATTGGCACAGTTAATGATCTTTACGTCATTTTCTTCAAACCACTTTTGCACATATAAACTTAATCTTTTTGGGAAGCTTGATAGAATCAGCTCTCCGCGGTCAAAAAGAATAATGTTTAAATCAGCACGGCTTTCTCTTAATTCACTGGCTAGCTCTACCCCGCTAAGTCCAGCACCGACGATACCAACCGTTGCACCTGCACCCAAATTGTTTAATTTGTTATACGTATGTCTTGACTGATCAATGGTTTGAATACTGTATGTATGTTCTTTCGCACCAGGGACATTATGATACTTGTCCTCACAGCCGAGTCCAATCACCGTGTCGTCATAAGGAATGGGTTCACGGTCGCTGAATAAGATCTGTTTGTTTTCAATATCAATTTTTTCTACTTCCCCATATTGAATATCCAGCTTCGGATGCTCTGGAAAAGATACTCGGATGTGATGATCAGAGATTGTTCCAGCAGCGAGTGCATAATATTCTGTTTTTAAACAGTGGTAAGGATTTCGATCAACTAATGTGATAGTAACATCATCAGGTAATTGATTTGGCAATAAGCGGTGGAGAACCCGCATATTCCCGTAACCTCCGCCGATCAAGACTAAATTTTTCATGACGATTCTCCTTTTCCCCGTAGACATTGAAAAACACTTATACTAAAAAACTTTAAGTTAAAATACCAAATAAAATTATATCGAATTTACTGTGAAACCACAATAATTGTTTCAAAATAACCTACATATTCATTAGTTAGTCCTAAATAGTAAAACATTTTACGAGGAATAGGCGTAACGATACAGATGAAGCTCATGTTTTGACTAATAGAAGGAATTTCGGTAGGATGGTAAAGCAATGTGAGGTGAAGCAAAGTGTTCCCACTGATCGAATTTTGTGTAAGTAATCTTGCACAAGGGTCTCAAGAAGCAAAAGAGAAGCTTGATAAAGACCCAAACCTAGACGTTATGGAATACGGCTGTTTAAGCTATTGCGGCAAATGTATGGACTCCCCATTTGCACTTGTGAATGGAGAATTTGTTTCAGGAGAAAATGCAGAGCAGCTAGTCGAGCGTATTTATGCTTTTATAGAGGAAAATGAGATGTTTTAAATGCACCACATGGGTCATGAGGTGCATTTTTTTCTTACTTCAATCTTCCATTTTTAAGGAGAATTCATAGAAAGCGCATCCAATATGTTATGCTAATAAAATATCATCAAAATGAAGCATCACACGAGAAAAAAAGAGGCATATGCATAATAAAAGCCCTTTGCCATGGCAGCAAAGAGCTTCTATGTATGAAAAACGGGGGATGATAAGATTGTCTCCTGAATCGACTCCTTTTATACTATAAAGAAACAACATTTTTGGAGGAAGCTCATGACATCATTTCAATTCACGAAAATGCACGGATTAGGAAATAATTATATATACGTCAATCAGATGAAGGAACAGCTTCCAGAAGAGCAGCTATCAGAGATAGCGATCCGCGTTTCTTCTGTTTATACAGGAATCGGTTCAGACGGAATGATCCTTATTTGCCCATCAGATGTTGCACCTGTGAAAATGCGCATTTTCAACAATGATGGATCAGAGGGTAAAAACTGCGGCAACGGTCTACGCTGCGTCGCAAAATATGTGTATGAGCATCAAATCGTAACAGACACAACGTTCCAGATTGAGACATTGTCAGGACTCGTTGAAGCTACCGTTCACGTGCAGGATGGTCACGTTCATTTAGTGACAGTAGATATGGGGAAACCTCGTTTTGAAAAAAAAGCGATGCCGATGCTTGGTGAACCGGCCAGCACAACGATTCATGAAGCACTTGATTTTGGCACTGTGACTTTAAATGGAACGGCTGTTTCAATGGGAAATCCGCACATCGTTTTTTATTTAGAGGACATTGAAAAGGCACCGCTTGATACAATTGGGCCAATCATCGAAAAACACGACATGTTCCCAGAAGGCGTCAATGTAGAATTTGTAGAAGTGGTCAGTGAAACAGAACTGCATTTTCGTGTGTGGGAAAGAGGGTCTGGCATTACTCAAGCCTGCGGAACGGGAGCTTGTGCTGCGGCTGTATCCACGATTGTGAATGGACAGGCGAAAAAAGAAACGGACATGACGGTTCACTTAGCAGGCGGAGATCTCATCATTCGCTGGAAAGACAACGACCATGTGCTCATGACAGGGCCTGCTGAAACGATTTGTGACGGCACATTTTATCTGTAAACCATTTATTTGAGAAAAGGCACCATCACGTTTATAATTGAAAAGAAACATCCAGTCAAAAGGAGGGATGATCATGAGTACACCAGTAACCATTACAGAAGCTGCTGCACTGCAGATTAAAGATATGATGAAAGAACATGAAGAAGAAAATGCGTTCCTGCGAGTGGGCGTAAAAGGCGGCGGATGCAGTGGTCTTTCATACGGCATGGGCTTTGACCATGAAGTTTCAGAGAAAGACACGCAGTTCGAACAGCAAGGCATCCAGGTCCTTGTCGACTCCGAAAGCCTTGATATCATGAACGGCACCATTATTGATTTCAAACAATCACTAATGGGCGGCGGTTTCACCATCGACAATCCGAATGCGATTGCTTCATGCGGATGCGGTTCTTCTTTTAGAACAGCGACGAATACCGGTACGCCGGAAGAGTGTTAACAACTGATCGTGGATTAAGATAAGCCTTCTTGTTCGTTTGTTTTTATAAACAACACGATCGAGGAGGCTTTTTTATTGAGTTGAGAGTCAACAAAAAAAGACACTTAAGCAGCGTCTCTTTCTCATATTTTTTCTTCGATATTTAAAAGTTCTTTATCGAGGATATAAACCAATTCTTGTGTACTAAATAAATAGATGCCGACTTCTTTATTGATATCTTCCACATGTACTTCAACCTCAACTCGAATCTTTGCTGGTTCTCCGCGATACATAACTTCAAACGTACCGATTTCTTTCGTTTCATTGTCTTTTTGTATTTTCTTTATTTCAGACTGTATCTGTTTGATGTCTTGATGATTCAAACCAGAATCCAAAATCGAAGAGGAGACATGCTTTAAAAAAGGTTCTAGTTGATCAACATCAATATTTAACCCTGCTGCGAACTCAGCATCACGTTTGTTAAAGTCTTTTGCAAACAGTTCTACTGAGCCACCAATCATCAGTAATAAGCACAAACTGATCATTAAACGCTTTAACATCTTTCCACCTATCCTTCATTATGAACTTCTTCATTTCCTATATCGGTTGATCAGATGAAACCTTCATTGATTCCATTATCTCTTCAACAATTTATAAATCGCTCAATTTTGTTACAGCTTGCCCTCACAACTGGCTATTTCCACCCAAAAAGAGTATCATGATAACCAAACATAAACTGTAGGTAGAGAAAAGAGGTTGCTGAGGTTTGAGTGAACAAATCAATTGCAGGAACTGTCATGAACTGATTCCGTATCGTTCCAAAACGTGTCCAGCTTGCGGGATTGAGAAGCCGCTTCCGAAAAAGGAACGTGTGAAGGATCGGGTGATTTTGGTTGTGGCAGGGATTGTTGTGGTGCTGCTTGCTGCAATGGTACTTGGAATGGCGAATGCCTATATTGGGGTTTTTAAATAAACGAAAAAGGAGTTCCGCTAGTGGGAACTCCTTTTTTTGATCCGCTTTTATTTGTTTTCAAATAAGCTTGTGGAATGAAGAGGCTGTACACGGGCTTTCGGGTCCATGTAGGCTTTCGCATTGTTGACAGCCGTTGGTGCTTCACCAAATCCGCTGGCAATCAATTTGACCTTTCCTTCATACGTGCAGATGTCTCCAGCCGCATAGAAGCCTTCAATGTTTGTTTCCATTGTGGATTTCACGACGATCGAGTTCTTTTCGATTTCAAGACCCCATTGTTTAATTGGTCCAAGGGAGGAAACAAAACCGAAGTTGACGATCACGTCGTCTACATCAAGCACTTGTTTTTTGTCGCCTTTGACTTCTTCGAGCACAATCTGTTCAATGCGGTCTTCACCAATGAGCTCAGTTGGCACAAATGGTGTCACTACATTGACTTTCGAATTGTGCAGGTTTTCTACACTGTGCTCATGGGCGCGGAATTTATCACGGCGGTGAATAATGGATACTTCTTTTGCGATAGGTTCAAGCATTAGTGCCCAGTCTACTGCAGAGTCTCCGCCGCCAAGAACGGCCACACGTCTGCCGGCAAATTGGTTCAAATCATTAATGAAGTAATGCAGGTTGCTTCCTTCAAATGATTCTGCTGCACCTAGCTCAAGCTTTCTCGGTTGGAATGCACCGTTACCAGCTGTAATGATGATCGTTTTAGAATAATGAATCTCTTGATTTGTCACAAGTTTAAAAATGCCATCTGCCTGCTTTTCAACCGTTTCAACTGCTTGCTCTAAGCAAATGGTTTGATCAAATTTATCCATTTGTTCCTTTAAGTTATCAACTAATTCTTGTGCGCGGATTTTTGGAAAACCAGCCACATCATAAATGTATTTTTCAGGGTAAAGAGCGGATAATTGACCGCCGAGCTGAGGAAGGCTTTCAATGATTTTCACACTTGCCTGTCTCATGCCACCGTAAAACGCAGTAAACAATCCTACTGGGCCGCCCCCGATAACGGTAATGTCATATACCTTAGAATCTTCTTGCATTCCTTTAATCCTCCCAAATGAAAATTGTTATCACTATATCATATCATACCACATATCGTCGTTTGACTTGTTTTGAAAAACTTGTCGTTTTTTGATGCCGAAGCTTTGAAAAAGAGGAAAAAGTGAGAAAGACCGTTTATCATAAGGATTTTCAGTTTAAAGCCTTGAAAAAAGGAGCAGAACTCGCTATTATTGTTAAGGGAACTAAATATTAATTTTTTATGAATTTTTGTCGGATACGGTCAAATGCTTTCGTTTTATGTAGGTGAAAGTTCAGATTTTCACATACTTATTTTTTTGTTTAAATTTCATAAAATGCCGGAAAGCGGTTGAGAATAGCAATATGTAATTCTTTATCCGTTTTACAGCAAATTTAAAAAAGGTGGATGTGATTCCAGTGAATAAACCGAAAATCGTTGTATTAGGTGCAGGTTATGGCGGATTAATGACTGTAACAAGATTAACAAAACAGCTTGGCACAAATGATGCGGACATTACTCTTGTGAACAAGCATAATTATCATTACGAAACAACATGGTTACATGAAGCAAGCGCAGGTACACTTCATCATGACCGCTGTCGTTATCAAATCAAAGATGTGATTAACAGTTCCCGTGTCAACTTTGTACAAGCAACAGTTGAAAGCATTAATAAGGAAGCAAAGAAAGTTGTGACATCAGATGGCGAACTTTCTTACGACTACCTTGTTGTTGCACTTGGTGCTGTTCCTGAAACATTTGGTATTGCAGGACTGAAAGAATATGCATTCTCAATCTCTAATATCAACTCTGCTCGTCAGCTTCGTGAGCACATTGAGCTTCAATTTGCGACGTATAATACGGAAGTTGAAAAACGTCCAGAGCGCTTGACAATCGTTGTCGGCGGTGCAGGCTTCACAGGTATTGAGTTCCTTGGTGAGCTTGGAAACCGGGTGCCTGAGCTTTGCAAAGAGTATGATATTGATCAAAAAGACGTACGTATCATCTGTGTAGAAGCTGCACCAACAGCTCTTCCAGGATTCGATCCTGAATTGATCGACTATGCAATGAACTACCTTCAAGGTAAAGGTGTTGAGTTCAAAATTGGTACAGCGATCAAAGAATGTACGCCTGAAGGCATCATTGTTGGAAAAGACGATGATACAGAAGAAATCAAAGCTGAAACTGTTGTTTGGGCTGCTGGTGTACGCGGTAACCCAATCGTTGAAGAAGCTGGATTTGAAAACATGCGCGGCCGCGTAAAAGTGTCTCCAGATCTTCGTGTACCAGAAAATGATGATGTATTCATCATCGGTGACTGTTCATTGATCATCAATGAAGAAATCAACCGTCCATACCCACCAACTGCACAAATCGCGATGCAGCAAGGTGAAACAGTAGCGAAAAACCTTGCAGCACTAGTTAAAGGTGGTTCTCTTGAAAGCTTTAAGCCAGACATCAAAGGAACAGTTGCTTCTCTTGGTGAACACGACGCTGTAGGTGTTGCGTTTGGTAAAAAACTTCAAGGAACAAAAGCTTCTGCAATGAAGAAAATCATCGACAACCGTTCTTTATTCATGGTTGGCGGCCCAGGACTTGTTCTGAAAAAAGGAAAATTCAAGTTCTTCTAAACCGATATAGACAAAAACGTGTATCCTCGTGATACACGTTTTTTTATGGCATATTTTCTTACTTGGTCATCGGAAGCAAAGTATGGTATGATAAATTATCAGAAAATTTAGATTAAGGGAGTGAGCAATATGAATGCACATACAAAAGAGAAGAAGACCACCTGTCTATATTGTTCGGGGAAAGGATATTTTCAGCTATTGCTCGGCGGATCTGAAACATGTGAGGAATGTAAAGGGACAGGAAAGAAGCTTTAATCCAACTGCTTTTTCCATTGATTGACTTCATCTCTATTTCCAAGTTAAACTAATGATGGGATATTTGGGGGTGGAGATGAAGTGATCAGTTTACCAGTCGTTATCATTTCAGTTATTTTATTTTTCGTGTTATTCTTCGGTATTGGCTTTTTGCTCAATATGCTGCTGAGAATGTCATGGATTATGGCTATTTTATATCCAATTGTATGCCTTTTCATTATCAATAATCAAAAGATGATCGCTTATGTCAGAGAACCGGGCACCGCTTTTTCAGGAATAGGAGACCGCATCGTCTCTCTCGCAGCGGCAGATATCATTATCTTGTTAAGCGGTCTGATTGGTGCAATTGCATCAGGTTTTGTCATCAATGCACTTCGAAAAAGAGGGTATCAAATGTTTTAACTCACTTGTAGACATGCAAGTGGGTTTTTTTGTTTCTCCTTTGCATAGTTTCCATTTTGTTTGGAAACAAATAGATGGGTAGAGGAGTGACAAATAAAGATGAAAACATGGATGAAACGATTGTTCATGACAGCCCTTTTCATGCTTGCTCTCTTGACAAGCTTTACGGGCATATCTGGAGTTGAACCAAGTGATTTAGCTGTCTGGGTGAAAGAGACTGATCCTGGCAAGCAAGTATCTTCTTTTTTCCAACAGCAAAAAAGGGAAACGATGGCACTCAAAAGTGATGACTTGCGGGCTGTTTCTCTCGAAGAAGCGTTTAATTGGAATGATTACCCGAAGCAAAAGGTTGTCGCCACAGGCTATACAGCAGGTGTGGAATCAACAGGTAAAACGAAGGAACACCATGCATATGGCATTACATATTCAGGCGTCAAAGTGAAACGTGACCTATATTCAACTGTGGCAGCAGATCCATCAGTCTTTCCGATTGGAACCGTGCTGTTTATCCCAAACTATGGCTACGGAGTGGTCGCAGATACGGGAAAAGCCATTAAAGGTCATAAGCTTGATTTATACTATGAAACCGTAGATGATGTGTATAGAGAATGGGGTAAAAAAGTGCTTGATGTGTATATCATCAAAAAGGGCGAAGGGACGTTAACGGAAAAAGACTTAAACCAGCTCAATGAAGCAGAATCAATGCAAGTGTTCCGTCAGCAGTTTCAAGCCAATAAAGAATAAAAAAGCTTTGGACAAGTTTTAGGTCCAAAGCTTTTTTCGCTTCTACATGAAGTAATAATCTAAGATGAGTGTCAGTAAGATCCCTGTTAAGCCGCCAAAGAAGACTTCAATCGGCTTATGACCAAGAAGCTCTTTTAATTTCTTTTGCTTTTCTTTTTCTTCCGCACTCGGGAAATTCTTTGCTTCAGAAACAAATCGGTTAAAATCTGTCACCAACTTGTTAAGTACAGTCGCCTGTTCTCCTGCCTGTCTGCGCACACCTGTCGCATCGAACATGGTAATAATGGCAAAGATGGCGGAAATGGCAAAGATAGATGTATCTAGCCCGTGCTCTAAAGCCACTGCTGTTGAGAGTGCTGTTACGGCTGCGGAGTGTGAACTTGGCATTCCGCCTGTGCTTGTAATGAGCGACCAATCTAGTCGTCTAGAAATGATAAATTGAATCGGTACTTTTACAAATTGAGCAAAAAAGATGGCTGCAAGGCTGGCAAGCAGCGGAAAATTCGTCAGTACGCTCATGAACAAGAAACATCCTCTCTGTAAGAAAAAATATGGTGCGAAATGATGGACTGTGTACCCTAGTAAGATGAAAAAATGATAGCAGTATAAAATGCTGCCAAGTCCATGTTCAATTATAACATTAAAGAAAGTAGATGTGGAACGAGGAGAATGCAGGCGGGCTGCTCAAGTTTTCATCGCTTTTTTCATGATGCCCTTCCGCGTGTGAAAATATAAATGTTCATCAAGTAAAGACAGACTGGCAATGATCGTATAGGCACGTAAATTTTGATATAATAGAAGTTCCAATGTGAAAAATGGAGTTCATTGAAGGAGCGTGTGATAAATATGTTTTTCTCGACAAATGAATTGCAACATAAAGATACACTGGTGATCGGACTTTTTCAAAAGAGCCAATTATCAGGAAAAGCAAAAGAAATGGATGAATTACTTGAAGGAAGAATCACTGAATTATTAAAAGAAGGCGATATTTCATCTAAACGAAATCAGCTTTCGAAGTTTTTCCCATCCCCTGAAACAGGCATTAAACGCATTTATTTTGTCGGGCTTGGGAAGGAATCAGATTACACGTTTGAAGAGGCAAAAGAAGGGTTTGCCCATTTATTTAAAAAGCTCCATCAAGATAAAAAGCAAGCGGTTTCGGTCTTGCTGGATACGTTTATTGGAAAGGATCTGCCTGCCCAAGATGCAGCCCATGCCCTTTCTGAAAGCTGCCTTTTAGCTACATATGAATTACAAGATTTTAAACATAAAACAAATGAACCGGATCGCTTCATCGAGTTTGTTTATGCAACGACGGATCATGATACAGCTGAAATTCAGGCAAGTCTGAAAGTGGGCGAGGTCTACGGACAGTCCGTCAATTCGGCCCGTACCCTTGTGAATATGCCGCCGAACATGCTCACATCCTCTGATCTGGCTTCGTACGCGGCAGAGCTTGCGTATAAATACGAATTTGAGATTGAAATTTTAGATAAAGAACAGATGGAAGAGCTCGGGATGGGCGGGATTCTAGCTGTCAATAGAGGCTCAACAGAACCACCAAAGCTGATCGTTCTGAAATATCAAGGCAAGGAAGAATGGACAGACGTCATCGGGCTTGTCGGTAAAGGTATCACGTATGATACTGGTGGCTATTCTTTAAAGCCAAGAGCCAGTATGGTTGGGATGAAAACAGATATGGGCGGCTCTGCCTCTGTTTTAGGCGCCATGGAAATCATTGGTGAACTGCGCCCAGAGCAAAATGTCATTGCTGTCATTGCCTCGACAGACAATATGATCTCAGCTGACGCCATGAAACCGGATGACGTCATTGTGTCACTTAGCGGTAAAACAATCGAAGTGCTGAATACGGATGCAGAAGGACGTCTTGTTTTAGCAGATGGTGTGACATATGCGAAGCAGCACGGTGCCTCTGTCCTTGTAGACGTGGCCACATTAACAGGCGGGGTCATTGTGGCACTTGGAAATGAGACAACAGGCGTCATGACGAATAACGATGAACTATATGCTCAGTTTAAAGAGGCATCAGAAGAATGCGGTGAAATGATTTGGCAGCTGCCAATCACTGAAAAAGATAAAAAGCGCGTACGAAACAGCAAAATGGCGGATCTCAATAACTCACCAGGCCGCGATGGTCATGCGATCATGGCAGGAGCATTCATTGGTGAATTCGCTGAGGATACGCCTTGGGTTCACTTAGATATTGCAGGAACAGCAACAACAGAAAAGCCTTCATGCTTTGGGCCAACAGGGGCGACAGGTGTGATGGTACGGTCATTGGCCACATTTGTGGAACGATTTGAAGGAAAGAAATAAAGGATCAGGCTCTGCCAAATGGCGGAGCTTTTTTTATGTAGGACATACGCCATTTGACGAAGAAAATTTTCTATGGTAACATACGTTGGTACTTTAATTATCTACTACATTAGTAAACTAAAGGATTTCGGGGGTTTCACCATGAATGCAGTTGTTTTAGCGGTTGTTTTAATGTTGATATTAAGCTTGCTGCGGGTCAATGTCGTGATTGCGCTGGCACTCGGTGCTTTAGCTGGCGGACTTGTAGGTGGATTAGGCCTGGGAGGAACAGTGGAAGCCTTTACTGACGGGCTCGGAGGAAATGCGACAGTTGCCATTAGCTATGCACTTTTAGGGGCATTTGCTGCGGCGCTGACAAAAACGGGTCTTCCAGATGCCATGGTTGAAGGAGCAGTGAAGCTTCTAGGAAAAGAAGGCGACTCAAGAAGAAAAACATTATCAAAAGTACTGATCATTCTTGTGATTTTGATCGTATCTTGTTTTTCACAAAACGTCGTTCCTGTTCACATTGCCTTTATTCCGGTCTTAATTCCGCCATTATTAAAAGTGTTTAACGAGCTTCAAATTGACCGCAGACTGCTAGCGTGTGTCATGACCTTCGGACTCACTGCACCATATATTTTACTTCCAGTCGGTTTTGGACAGATTTTCCACGGAATGCTCCGTGATAACATGAAAGAAGCAGGATTGACTGTTCAATTAACAGATGTTCCATTGGCCATGCTTATCCCTGTAGGGGGCATGATGCTCGGGTTGCTTGTTTCCCTTTTTGTGTATCGGAAGCCAAGAGTATATGAGGATCGAGATATCACGGACGTAGAAAAATCAGCTTATACAAAAAAGAGCTTATTGTTCGCAGTGCTGGCTATCTTAGTATCACTCATTGTCCAGCTTTATTTATCTCAAAGCCTTGGCGTGGAAGGAATGATCTTCGGTGCACTGGCAGGCCTTCTTGTTCTGTTTGCCACAGGCATGATGAAACGAGATGAAGCTGATGCGCTGATTACTTCCGGTATGAATATGATGGCATTTATCGGCTTTGTCATGCTTGTAGCGGCTGGATTTGCCAACGTATTAACGAAAACAGGAGATATTGAACAACTAGTGAAAGCATCTTCTCAGTTCATTGGAAACAATCAAAGCGTAGCGGCCATTTTAATGCTATTAGTTGGTTTACTTGTGACAATGGGGATCGGTTCATCCTTTGCGACGATTCCAATCATTACAACCATTTTTGTTCCGTTATGTATGCACTTAGGATTTAGCCCACTAGCCACCATTGCCATTATTGGTTCAGCTGCGGCTGTTGGGGATGCAGGTTCACCTGCAAGTGACAGTACGCTTGGACCGACATCTGGGTTGAATATGGATGGACAGCATCACCACATTTGGGGTACTTGTGTTCCAACCTTCGTATTTTATAATGTTCCGCTTGTCCTGTTCGGCTGGCTTGCGGCAATTATTCTTTAACATAAAAAGCTTGTAGAAAAACGTTGTTTTTTCTATAAGCTTTTTTGTGATGTTTTCTCCATTTTTTTGCTGTCCAAAGGTGAAAAAATAATTAGGACAAAAGTATGAATTAAATGAATCTTTCTTCCTCTTTCTTACGTATATATGCTGATAAAAATGAAAAGGGGAAGAGGAGAGATGTCATTTTTTAAAAAGCTAGCGGCAAGTGCTGGGATTGGTGCAGCGAAAGTAGATACTATTTTGGAGAAAAACGCCTATTATCCAGGACAAGAGGTAAGGGGAACCGTCCATGTAAAGGGCGGGAAAATCTCTCAGGACATCCGCTATATCAATGTCAAGATTCAAACACAATATGTGATTGTGCAAGATGATGAAGAGCATAGAAAATATGTGAATATCTTTACTTTACGGGTGACGGATTCTTTTACCATCCAGCCTGGAGAAAAGCATGAATTTCCGTTTTCATTTATTCTTCCTATTGATACCCCGATGACTATCGGAAAAGTAGAAATTGCAGTGGTGACAGACCTTGATGTCCAAGGCGGAATCGATAAATCTGACTATGACCGTATTTTTGTTGAAGCACATCCTTGGGTGAAAAATATACTGGAAGCCACTAGAAATCTTGGCTTCCACCTGAACGAAGCAGACTGTGAACAAGCGCCTTACTTCCAGCGCCGTCTGCCATTTGTTCAAGAATTTGAGTTTATTCCGACATCAGACGACTATCGCTATATGCTTGATGAGTTAGAGCTGATTTTTCTGATAGATGAGAATGGATTAGACGTTATTTTCGAAGTCGACCGCAGAGCAAGAGGCCTGCGAGGGTGGCTGGAGGAAATGTATAATGACGGAGAACAGCTTGTACGCCACCGCTTCAGTCAATCAGATCTTGAAGATGTAGAAGCGCTTGAAGGAATGCTAGAAGAAATCATAGATCAATACGCTGAGTAATGATGAAAAAAGAGCTTGAATGAAGACAGGCTCTTTTTTCTATGATCCACTTGAAGATGATGTCTGCACTTATGACGCAGCTTGTTGTTTTCGAAAGGATGTGGCTTTTGATACAGAGCGATAAATTTTAGGTGCCAGCATCGCAAGTAATATGGTCAATGCGTAGTCTTTCACCATAAACCAGATCATAAAGAACCATGTGGTTTGATAGGAAATGGGTGCATTCAGCCACACATTTAATGCGAGGTACGTATAAGTCGTTCCGATCACATACATGACGGTCGTACCTGCAATAGCTGCAAGCAAAAAGCGGCCAAAGCCAGGATTTTTTCTTTTTTCTAAAATAAATCCAGCTAGCCAGGCAGCAGGAATATACGATAATACAAAACCACCGCTTTTGCCTAAAATAACCCCAAAGCCCGCTGAGAACTGTGCGAATACAGGTGCACCAGCAATTCCAACTAAGGCATATACAATCATAGCCAATGCGCCAAGCCGTCTGCCGAGCAAGAGACCAGCAAGTACACAAAAAAACGGCTGCATCGTAAGTGGAATTCCGCCGACCTGCAAAAACGGCACAATGGATGTGATATTGGCTCCAATCGCCATGAGTGCAGCAAACATTCCGACTAGCACAAAATCAGCGGTTCTTGTTTTCTGTTGCATGATGTTTCCCCCTGTCTTATCTGTACAAATAGATTAAGGGGATGAGAAGTATTTGTCAACCTGTTTTTATTATTGGTTAACAAAAAACCCACCCATGAAAAGGGCGGGTCTGTATTAAGCTTCTGTCATAGAAGACGCATCGATCGCTTGATGAACAGGCACATAATCATAGCCGAGATCACGAGCGACGGCTTCATATGTGATATGTCCGTTCATGACATTGACACCTTCTGCGATGGCTTTGTTTTCTTGAATGGCTTTTGCAGCGCCTTTATTAGCAATTTGCAGTGCGTAGGGAACGGTGACATTCGTTAAAGCAACAGTCGATGTCCGTGGAACTGCTCCAGGCATATTGGCGACTGCATAATGTATAATACCGTGTTTTTCATAAGTAGGCTGATCATGTGTTGTGATATGATCTATTGTTTCGACAATGCCGCCTTGGTCAATCGCTACGTCTACTATGACGGAACCAGGTTTCATTTGCTTCACCATTTCTTCCGTCACAAGCGTTGGTGCTTTGGCACCTGGGATCAGCACCGCACAAATGAGAAGGTCTGCCTCACTGACTGAATCTGCAATGTTGACAGGGTTAGACATTAACGTTTTCATTTGATGACCAAATTGATCGTCCAGCTGACGCAAGCGTTCTGCGTTTACGTCAATAAGAGTGACATCTGCGCCAAGTCCAATCGCCATTTTCGCTGCGTTTGTTCCAACAACACCGCCGCCTATAATTGTGACTTTCCCTCTTGATACCCCTGGTACGCCTGCGAGCAAGATGCCTTTACCGCCTTTTGGCTTTTCTAAAAATTGTGCACCGATTTGAGCGGCCATTCTTCCTGCCACTTCAGACATTGGTGTTAAGAGAGGGAGTGATGTTCCGTCCGTTACTGTTTCATAAGCAATAGCTGTGACGCCTTTTTGTTTTAAAGCTTCAGCCAAGGAGGGCTCTGCGGCAAGATGCAGGTACGTAAATAAGATGAGTCCTTCTCTGAAATATGAATATTCCTCAGGTAATGGTTCTTTTACCTTCATGATCATATCAGAAGATGCCCACACATCTTTCGCTTGATCAAGAATTTCTGCACCAACAGATACATAATCGTCATCAGTGAATCCGCTTCCAAAACCAGCGTTTGTTTCAATTAAAATCTGATGTCCAGCTGAAAGTAATTGAGAAGCTGCTCCTGGTGTTAATGCCACTCGGTTTTCATTGTTCTTAATCTCTTTCGGAATGCCGATGATCATGTTTATTCCTCCCATGCTTATCTATTCATATTGTATGTCTAGTGTATCCTGAATGTTTAAAAAATGCTTCGGTTGAAATAAAAAATAAAAAAACGCCTCTTTGTGAAATTTCACAAATGGACGTTTTTAAGCTTCATATCAAGGTATATGGTCATTTTCTCATTCATGTTTTTTAAATCTATTTCTGCAATGTCTGTAATACGTTTTAATCTGTAATTCAATGTATTGATGTGGATGTTTAATTGCTTTGCGGCAATATTGGCATTGCTGTCACAGTCAATAAATCGTTCAAGGGTTTCGACTAGGTTGGAATGATGCCTCAGGTCGTAATCTTCCAGCTTTGATAAAGAGTAACTGGAGTAAGATGAGCCCCTTCGTTTTTCAGCGAGGACATCTAAATATTGATAAATACCAAGTTCAGAAAAACTGTGTAAACGTTCGGTTTCAACAGGAAAGCGCTCTTTTGTTTTTAATACAGCCAGTGCTTCTTTATAGGAAGGCTGAATATAAGAGATGTTATCGTAAATTCCACCAATCGCTGCTTGAACGTGATGGATATGATAACGGTCAGACAGCTGCTGCAGCATGCCGCTTGTGAATTGTTTAATATCGTGCAGCGGGTGTTCCGTTTTGGGTGAGACAAGAATAATGAATTCGTGAAAATCAACAGTTGTTAACAGCACTTGGACTTGCTGCGTTGTTTCAAGCAGGTAAGATAGCTTTTTTTCTGTGTCTTCTGTGAGTTCGTCACGAAGGCGGAAAATGATGATGGCATACGTGTCTGGACATCTGATGCCAAGTCTTAAAAATAGGTCTAGCATCTCATCTTTTTCATGAATATGACCTGTGAGCATCTTCCAGAAAAGCTCCTGATTGCGTTCTTCTGTTTTCGTTTTGCGAATTTGTAAGTTAAGTAATTTGTTTTTAACAGCATGTGCTGCCATCTTCAGAAGGTCCATTTCTTCTTCTGAAAAAGGCTGTGTGGACTCAATCGCCCAGATAAAACCGAGTACTTCTTTGTCCTTCCAGATTGAAATGGCAACCCTGCTAGATAAACCCACCTCTGCAATTTGAGGGACACGAAGCGGTTCGTCTGTTTTAAGGAGTGTAGGAATGATGCCGTCCTTCCAAAGCCGATTAATGACTTTTTCCGGTACCCGGCGGGAGATAATGGTTGAAGTTCTGGCGGGATCAGTAAAATCATTATGTGTGCTATAAGCCAACAATCGATGATGCGTATCTTCTATAGTAATAGGGCAATTGAGCACATCACTAATTTGGTCTGCCACATCCTCTAAACGATCAAGACTATACTTGAATGGATCTGTCTTTTTTGTCATAAAAACCCCTGCTTTTTCGAATATTTCACGTACTTACATTATGAAGAGAAAGAGGTACGTAAATCAATAACAAAATGCCATAAATTTAAAAAAAGAGAAAGCCCAGAGAAGTAAGCACATCGATGCTGAATGAAGGCGAAAAAGAAATAGTACAATAATAACGTAGTAAAAAATCAATAGGCGGAAAGATTCAGTGAAGTGTGTCTACACTTATTAAGAATATATGACCAAAAAAATGTTAAATACTAGATAAAAAGCGAAAAAACAGTAATTCCATAGACTCATTTTGTAAAATAAAAACAGATTTGTTTGACTGTGTATCATTTCTGTTTTTATAATAATAACGTCAAAAAATAAGTGGATTAGCCCATTATATGGCGGCTATGCACGGGAGGTAATGAGGAATATGTCAGGAATTATTCGCGTAACCCCAGAAGAACTAAGAGCGACCGCTAAGCAATATGGTGTTGAAAGTCAAGAAGTGTTAAACCAAGTTGATCGTCTAAATAGAATGATCTCTGATTTAAAAGGAATGTGGGAAGGTGCTTCTAGTGAAGCATTTGCTGATCAATACGAGCAGTTAAAGCCTTCATTCATCAAAATGTCTGATCTATTAACAGATGTCAGCAATCAGCTTGATCAAACGGCAAATACACTTGAAAGCACTGACCAAGACATCGCAAGCCAAATCCGCGGCTAATCAAAGGGATTTCCTTTCTAAGTGTGAAAAGCAGAAAAAGCGCCGAGTGTGTCAATGGATGCCGGCGCTCTTTCTATTTTGTGAGGTGGAAATTTGTGTATATCGATATTACCATCGACTTAAAAAATTATGATGGCAGTGTGTTTGATTTGAGACTATCAAATTATTTACATATTAAACAAGTCATCCATATCGCCTGGCAGGCAAAACAAATCTCACTTCCTAAGCGAGAAGGCGGCTGGGTGCGAGTAGTCAATAAGAAAGCTGTGTTTTCAGGCGAATATAAGCTGTCAGACTGTGGAATCACCACAGGAGACAGGCTGGAAATACTATGAAAGGACTTTTGTAAATGGCAGATAAAAAGAGTTCCTATTTAGAAGAACAATTAGAAGCAGTTATGAAAAAAGAGGGTGGCACCTACAGCTTCATTTTTCAAAGAGAGACAATTAAACTCTTAGACGGTTTAGAAGCGGCACCGATCAAAGACATCAATCCTTCATTCAAAAAAGAGATTCAATTAACTGAAGATGAGGTCATCATTTCTATTCAACCGCCTCCTGCCTATCAGGAATTTCGTTTCATCCATGCAAAGGATGAAAAAAGCAAATGGATTTTTTCATACCAGCTTGTCGATGCAGTTTGCAAACACGACGTGAAGCGGCTGCATCCTATTGTTTCTCCTGAAAACATTGTTTTTCATCAAGGCTTAGCTCCTGCATTTTTGCATTACGGGGTCAAAGAAAGCATCCCGCCATATGAAACGGATGAACATCGTTTATTAAAAGAAGTCAAAGCCGTCATTCTTCGAGTGGTGGACCATGAATATCAGTTTCAAGAATATGTGGCTTACAGCGAAACGCTGAAACTATCTGAACTGGCAAAAGAGATCAGCGAAACGCAGTCTTTGGAAGAATTGTCTGCCCTCACTCAGCAAAAAATCGAAGCGATTGAAACGAAAGAGAAAACGCTATTAACTATTCCGAAAAAGAAATGGAAGATCGAACGATATATCGGACTAGGTCTGCTTGTCCTATTAATCCCGGCATTGGTGTACACCATTTACACCTTCTTTTTTGCGATGCCGAAACAAGAAGCGTATGTCGAGGCAAACAAATATTATCTCAACAAACAGTACAGCCAAGTGGTGGATACGTTAGAAAAATATTCAGCCAATCAAATGCCGGTCTCTCTTCAATATGAACTGGCCATTTCGTATGTACAAACGAATCAAGGCAACCTGTTACTCGATCAGCATAAAAAAGAAATCACAGATACATACACATTACAGACTGATCCGCAATATTTCCTTTTCTGGATTCATATTGGACAAGGCAATAGCAAGGAAGCACTTGATATTGCACGTGTACTTGGAGACGACCGGTACATATTCACGGCACTCGTCGCCTACCGCAATGACATTCAAAACGATGACAGTCTTACTGCAGAAGAAAAACAAAAACAGCTAGACCCGATTATTAAGGAAATGGCGAAATATGAAGAAAAAGAAACAACGGAGACAAGCACCAACGACTCCTCGGGTGCAAGCCAAACAGATGAAACAGCTGAACAAAAAGAGCAGTCAAAAGCCGATCAAGAGAAAAAAGAGAAAGAATCTGAAGCGAAAAAGAAAACCTCTCAGACGAAAAAAGATGAGAAAAAATAATTCTTTCGATACAACTGACAGTTGCTGCTGTCCCATGAGGAGGTGGAGCGTTTGAGTCTTCTTTGGGTTTTTTATGAGGAGGATTATCAAACCGTCCGTTTAGACGAGCAGTTCAATCGAGAAGCTGTGATTGGACCTGAAATAGAGCATACGGTGACAATCCCTACACTTTCGTTTGATGAAGGGGTCATCCGTTTATCTCCCGATGAACCGAATGATGGCTTTTTCATTTATCAGGGTGAAGGGAAGAAAGGCACATTACTTCTACATGAACCATATAAACTTGGATCACTTACACTTATGTTAATGGAAGCACAATATGACCAACACATTTATTACCTAGGAAATAGAGTCGAGCTGTCTTTTTCACGTGAGGAAAAAGATGGTATTGATGTGTGGAAAGAACAAGCGCATTCCATGTTTCAAGATGCGAGCCAGTTTACTTTGGAGAAAATCGAAGGAACTTGGTATGTCATGCCTCAGGACGAGACGATTTATGTGAACGGGAAAAAAATCCATGGTCCAGAGAAGGTTTATACTGGAGATGAACTGTTCTGGAACTTTCTAACGGTGACATTGAAAGATGATGATTTATTGCAGGTGACTGCATATGAACCATTTCAAACACGTTTGGAAAAAACAAGAGCACCAAGCACAGAAACAAAACAAAAATATCCTTTATATAGACGAACACCTCGTTTAATTTATGACCTGCCAGATGACCGGGTTTCCTTTAGCTTTCCTTCGCAGGAGAGTGAAAATAACAGCAGAGGGCTTTGGCTTGTTGTCCTTCCGCCGCTTGTGATGCTCCTTGTGATGGGAATTGTCGCTCTTGTCCAGCCGCGCGGGATCTTTATTGTCGTGTCGATGGCGATGTTTATCATGACCTTAATCACATCGTCCGTTCAATACTTTAAAGAGAAATCACAACGCAAAAGACGGGAAGAGAAACGGCAGCGAGTCTATTCTCTATACTTAGAAAATAAACGAAAAGAGCTGCAAGAGCTCTACGACCGCCAGCAATATATTTTGACGTATCATTATCCGTCATTTGAACAAATGAAGTACTTAACGTCAGAAATTAGCGGCCGGATTTGGGAAAAAACACTTGTGAGTGACGATTTCTTGCAGCTGCGTCTTGGGACGGGTGCAGTCCCATCAAGCTATGAATTATCGATGAGCGGCGGCGATATGGCCAATCGTGACATGGATGACTTAATGGAACAAACGCAGCACATGCAACAGGTCTATCGTGAAGTGAAGGATGTACCCATTACATTTGGTCTTGCAGATGGTCCAACAGGCTTGATTGGAAAGCCAGCCATTGTGAAAAAGGAGCTTCATCAACTTGTCGGACAGCTTGCTTTCTCGCACAGCTATCACGATTTGAGATTTGTCTTTATTTTTCATGAGCAGGAGTATGAGAATTGGGAATGGATGAAATGGCTTCCGCATTTCCAGCTGCCTCATACATACGGCAAAGGGTTTATTTACAACGAACAAACACGCGATCAGCTGTTGTCCTCGATTTATGAAATTTTACGTGAGCGTGATTTAGAAGAAGAAAAAGAGAAAAAAATCTTTACGCCTCACTTTGTGTTTATCGTGACAAATCACGAGCTTATTGCTGAACATGTGATTTTAGAATATTTAGAAGGCAGCCGGACAGACCTTGGCATCTCAATTATTTTTGCTGCTGAAACAAAGGAAAGCTTAGCTGAAAATATCTCGACGCTTGTCCGTTATATTAACGAAGAAGAAGGAGATATTCTCATTCAGCACAAGAAAGCCGTCCGAATTCCATTTCAGCTTGATACACATGAGCGCGGGGACAATGAGCTGTTTGCCAGAACACTGAGAACATTAGATCATCAAGTTGGAATGACCAACTCGATTCCTGAAACGGTCTCCTTCCTTGATCTTTTTCATGCCAAACAGGTAGACGACATTGGCATTCGTGAAAAATGGCTCACATCGGAAACGGCCAAATCACTATCTGTGCCAATCGGTTATAAAGGGAAAAATGACATTGTGGATCTGAATCTGCATGAAAAAGCACACGGTCCGCACGGCCTGTTGGCGGGAACAACAGGATCAGGGAAAAGTGAATTTTTACAGACGTACATTTTATCGCTCGCTGTACACTTTCATCCACATGAAGTCGCTTTCCTATTGATTGACTATAAAGGAGGCGGAATGGCGCAGCCGTTCCGAAATATTCCTCATTTACTTGGCACCATCACCAATATTGAAGGCAGTAAGAACTTTAGTGAAAGAGCGCTTGCCTCAATTAAAAGTGAATTGAAGAAAAGACAACGGTTGTTTGATCAATATCATGTGAATCACATCAATGATTATACGAAGCTCTATAAGGAGAAAAAGGCTGAACAGGCAATGCCTCATTTATTCTTAATCTCTGATGAGTTTGCTGAATTAAAAAGTGAAGAGCCGGACTTTATCAGGGAGCTTGTCAGTGCTGCACGTATCGGCCGAAGCCTCGGGGTCCATCTCATTTTGGCTACACAAAAGCCAGGCGGAGTCATCGATGATCAAATTTGGAGTAACTCCCGCTTTAAGGTGGCACTAAAAGTACAAGATGCGTCAGACAGTAAGGAAATTTTGAAAAATAGTGATGCGGCGTCCATTACCGTTACAGGCCGCGGCTACTTACAAGTGGGGAACAATGAAATTTATGAATTGTTCCAATCAGCTTGGAGCGGTGCGCCTTATATGGAAGATGGCTACGGATCAGAAGATGACATTGCCATTGTGACAGATACTGGACTCATTCCGTTATCAGGGGTAAGCACAGAGCCGGCAGTGAAGAAAGAGACAGTATCGGAGATTTCTGCTGTTGTGGATGAAATTGAACGTATGCAGCAGGAGCTTGGGATTGAGAAGCTTCCAAGTCCATGGCTTCCACCGCTTGAAGAACGGATTCCAAAAACACGTTATGCGTCGAGTGAAGAGCATGTCTTCCATTTTGCGCTTGTCGATGAGCCAGATCAGCAAAGCCAGCATCCACTTTCTTATCAAATGATGGAAGATGGGAACATTGGCATCTTTGGTTCCTCCGGCTACGGCAAATCACTTGCTGCGACAACACTGCTCATGAGCTTTGCGGAGAGATATTCACCTGAAGAATGGCATGCGTATATTTATGACTTCGGAAACGGGACATTGCTTCCGTTAGCCAAGCTGCCGCATACGGCGGATTATTTCTTAATGGATCAAATGAGAAAGATTCAAAAGTCGATGACGCGTTTGCGGGAAGAGGTTGAATACCGCAAGCGGTTATTCAGGCAGCAAGAAATGAGTCATATCAAAATGTACAACGCCTTAAATGAGAAAAAGCTCCCGTTCATTTTCATCGTGATCGACAACTTTGACATTGTCAAAGACGAAATGCATGAACTTGAATCTGAATTTATCCAGCTGAGCCGTGATGGACAATCATTAGGAATTTACTTCTTGATTACAGCGACTCGGGTAAACGCAGTCCGCCAATCTCTTATGAATAACCTGAAAACAAAGGTTGTTCATTACTTAATGGATCAAGGAGAGGCGTATTCGATTATTGGCAGACCGAAATTCAGCTTAGAACCGATTCCAGGACGAGTCATTATCAATAAAGAAGAGCTTTACTTTGCGCAAATGTTCCTGCCAGTTGAAGGAGAGAACGATCTCGAACTGTTTGAGCATTTGAAAGAAGAGATACAGCTTCTTCATGATCGCTTTGAATCAGATGAAAAACCAAAGCCTGTGCCAATGCTTCCTGATAAACTGACCATTTGGGAGCTAGAGAGTCGTTTAGAAGAACAAAAACAGCCGTATGACATTCCAGTCGGACTAGATGAGGAATCTGTTGCACCTGTTTACTTTGACTTGAAAAAGAATAAACACTGCCTCATCATCGGTCAAACGCAGCGAGGGAAAACAAATGTGACAAAACTGATGCTTGATCAGCTTTTAGCAGCAAGACCTGAGAAGCTGGCCGTGTTTGATTCGATTGATCGGGGTCTTTCCCATTATGCAAAGGAAGAGAATATCGATTACCTTGAAACAAAGGATGATATCACTGAATGGGCAGAGGAAATAGACCGTTTATTCAAGGTGCGGGAAGAGATGTACGTCGAAGCTGTACGCAGGGGAGAGACCGATAAGTTGTCGTTCCCTCAAATTGTGCTTGTGATTGATGGCATTACGCGTTTTCAGCAGACGATCGATCCGCGTCTTCAAGATCAATTGGCTGATTTCATGAAGTCATATGCACACCTAGGCTTTAGCCTGATCGCATCAGGGAATCATACCGAATTCAGTAAAGGCTATGATGCACTCACAAACGAAATTAAACAAGTTCGTCATGCCATGTTACTCATGAAAAAATCAGAGCAAAACATCATACCGCTTCCATATGCAAGACAAGAACCAGACATTCAGCCAGGGTTCGGGTATTTGGTTGAAAACGGGAAAGAGAAGAAAATCCAGGTTCCTTTATGTGCGGTAGAAAGGAAGAGTGTTCAATGACAGAGCAGCAAAAAAGCTCCATCAAAATCGTATCGACCATGATATTGATTCTTGTTCTGCCGGTTTTATTTTTCCACCTCATTGGAGATGACCCGGCAAAACAGAAAAAGAATGCCACACGTAATATTGCTGTGGTCAATGAAGATATGGGAGCGAGCGAAAGTGAAAACACCGCTCGTTTCGGACAGGATGTCGTGGCAGCATTATCAGAGCGTCCAGATTATACATGGACCGTAGTGAATCGCAGTGCGGCGGAAAATGGACTGAAAAACAGAAAGTATGACGCTGTCCTCTATATTCCGTCTGATTTCTCTAAAAATGTGCTCAGCTATGATAAAGACCACCCTGAAAAGGCATCCATTCAATTTTCTATTCAAGACCAGCTCAATTCAGTCAATAAAGAGAAAGTGCAAAGAGAGCTGGAAAATGCGCAAAAGAAAATGAATGAACAGATGTCAACGTTATACTGGAGTTTTGTATCACAGGAAATCGGCAATGTTAGAGAAGAGTTTGAGCATATTGTCGGCAAAGAAGTCGAATTCCAAAACACAATGTATAATTTCTATAAGCCGAACTCAAACAAACTATCAGATGCCGTTCAGCAGCAGAAGAAACAAATAGAAGAATTAAAAAATGCGATGACCGACTCACAGAAGCAGTATAAAGATGGTTTGAGTACAACAGAAGAAGCTAAGAACCAGTTAAAGGACTTTGTGAAAGCAGTCGATCAATACCAGCAGTATCAAGACAAACAAAAGGACCTCTTGATCAAAGCGCAATCGACAAGCAAAAAACAAATCCAGCAAGGGCTTAAACAGCTCGCTGATATTCAAAACCAAAATGCCCGCAGCTTTAGTGATCAAATGGGTGGGCTCAAAACAGACATCAACGGGGTACAAAGTCAGCTGAACACAACGGACAGCGCCATCCAATCTGTTCAAAAGTCGAGAGAGGACGCCATTCCTAAGCAAGCAACGGGATTAACGGATCTTGTGATGGCGTCTCAAGAAGAACTGATTAAAAAGTATGAAGATCGTTACTTAGAAGACTATCGAAATAAGATATCAGCCTTGCAAACGAAGCTATTGGCTAAACGGCAAGAGTTGATGGATGAGCCTGAGCGTCCAGTTGACTCTGATGATGACGAGCCATCAGATCAAGATAATGAAAAACCAGAAGAGATTGGGATTAACCTAGATGAAGAAACAAATGAACTCTCGCAAATTTCAACAGAAATGAACAACCTTGCAGATGAATTAGGAGAACAGGAGACGCCGCCTTCTACTGAAGATGGCAAAGAAGGTGAAGGCGATGAAAATCCTGCTCAGCCAGATACCGGCAGCACGAATTCATCTCAGGATGACCTTAAAGCACTCTCTACTCGTTTAGAAGAAGTGAAAAAGAAGATTCAAGAAAAAGCTGCCGCTCATAATGACGAATTGAAAGACAAAGTGAGTCAGATGAGTAAAGAGCTTGAGAGCCTTACGAAAAAAGTAGAAAAGCTTGAAAAGATGTTCCTATGGTTACAAGATCGATATAATGTGATTCCAAATGAAATCAAAAATCAGGAATCCTCTATTTTAAGCAAAGTAAAAGAGCTGAAGCGCAGAAACTCACCGATTGGTGAAGCCTTTAATGATAACCTTTTTGAGAAAAAATTTGAAACAAATTCAACAAGAACTAAAAAATTAATGAACTATTCCAATCAACTCTCCCAGCTAGAGCTGATGATTGCAAATGTCTATCAACCATCTAATAACTCTTCTCTACTAGACACAAAAGAAGAGAAAATCCAGTCCATCCTCTCCATCAAAAAAGAGGAAACAGAAAACTGGGATACGCTCAAAAACCAGATGTTGACGTCAAACGATGATGTGTCTACTTTTATTGATGAGATGCAGAAGTTTTCAGATGGCTATGCAGAATACATTTCGACTCAGCAGGCAAGCATGGAACAGGAATTAAATACAATCTCTGAAAGTGCGGACAATGTTGCGGAGCAAATGGCTGATCAAGGAGATGCAGTGTATACGGCAGACCTTGCAGGCAGTTCAATTGTTGTCAGTGCACAGGATTCAATTGGTCAAGAAGTGCTTCGTCTTTCTGATAATATGAGTTCGTTAACCGACCGCCAAAAAGGGGTGGCGGATTATACGAATAACATTGAAGAGAGTGTGACAACAGTTCAAGAAAAAGCGGATACGCTGAATGAAAACTGGAGCAAGAATGTCAACTCTACGAAGCTTGTTCAGCAAGATTTGAAAGGTATTTTAGGAAACACATTGAGTGATCAAGGCAACAGCAACTATGTGTATAACCACTTAGCCAATCCGCTGAAAATCAGCGGTGATGTGCCGGAAGAAAAAACGCAGACGGTACCGCCAGTGGTCATTTTGGTCATTGTGATGATCAGTAGTTTGTTAATTGGCTTTTTCAGCTCGTATTATGCGGCAGCTCCGATGCTGGTTAAAGGTGCACTGTTTGGCATCTTAAATCTATTAGTCGGACTCATGATCAGCTTGTTTGGACTGAACATTTACAAGCTTGCAGATGATCAAGCGATTCAGTGGTCCATTTTCACGATTTTACTATTAGTGGCTTGTTCCGCCTTTATTCGCACGGCGTTCCTTTTCGGCTCTATTGCCGGATGGATGGCAGCAACGGCGCTTATTTTCTTCTTTGTCGCACCATTAATTGATTTGGTGATGCCGAATTTCTATTTCACAAATCCAGTGACAGACGTGTACCTGTCCATCCAATATGGAAATGGAGATCACTTTGGAATGGGTGTTATAGGATTAGTGATTTTAACTGTCCTCTTCATGGCCATCCCGCTTGTGACAAAGCTATGGAAAGATAAAACGGAGGAACGTGATGTGACTCATGAGGCTTAATCTGTTCGTGAAAGGGGTGGCACTTGGTGTCATGTCCCTTTTTCTCCTCATTCCTGCTGCTTTCGCTGCTGGTGAAGATACGGATACAAATGTCAAGCCGAATGAATATCAGGAAAAAGAACTCAATATTAACTCAAGTATATTGAGGGATCAAACGAAATACGAACAAAGCAAAAAGACATCAACAGTCAAAACAGACATTCATTTTGCTGAACCGCCTAAAACTCCGGGAGGGTCTCTTTCTCCGCAGCTTTTCAGTGATCTAAAAGAGAACCCGCCCAAAACATCAGCTCACATGATGGAAGAGATGAATATCTCTTTTCGTGATGCCGCTGTATCAGCACCTTCTGGCGATGATCACAAGAAGCAGACATCAGCACTGCTTCCGATCATCTTTGGTTTCTTAATCGTCTTTGGCATTGTCGTGATGTTCATTCTGATTCCTAAGGTGAATGTGAAGGCTGAAAAGAAATAGCCTGTCTCTTTGAAAAGAGGCAGGCTTTTCTTATGCAGATTGCTTGATGTCATACCGTTCCACTACGTAAAATAGTGTTATCAAGGGAGGAGATTGTCATTCGAATTTCAATCGTTACAGGCGGATCAAAAGGATTTGGTCTAGCACTTGTGAACCGGCTGCTTTCACGCGGGGACCATGTGTATACGGCAGCAAGAAGTGCATCGCCGATTTACCATCCGGAGCTCACACATACACAGGTCGACCTGACAGATGAGAAAGCAGCAGCCAAATGGCTTCAAGATAGTCTCACGCCGCAAGCACTGGCAGCTGCTGATGACATCTTATTCGTCAATAATGCAGGCATGGTGACACCTATCAAACGTGTGGGGCAAGGCGGACAGGATACGCTTCATCAGCATTATACGTTGAATCTTGTCATCCCTGTTTTGCTGAGCCATGTTTTTACCAAGCAGACTCAATCATATAGCGGAAAGAAAACGATCGTTCACCTTTCTTCTGGAGCGGCGAAAAACCCTTATAAAGGCTGGAGTGCGTATTGTAGCTCAAAGGCAGGACTTGATATGTTTATGAGGACTTTGCATGAGGAACAGCAGGACGAGGCGTATCCAATCAACACGTTTTCATTTTCCCCCGGCACCATTGATACAGATATGCAGGGGGAGATTCGGAAGTCATCAAAACAGGACTTCGAACAAATTGACCGTTTTCAGCAATTATATGAAACAGGCACGCTGAAGAGTCCAGATGAAGTCGCAGGTATTTTGCTCGATCTTTTAGCGGATGATCCAGCTGGCGGATGCGTATACGATGCACGTGAGTATGTGAAAAAGCAGTCATAACGACTGTAGCAGCGTGAAGACAAACCCTCGCATTCGGTGTCAGTCCTGCATGCCGGTGCTCACGAATCTCAAATTCGCTCCGCGCCAGCTAGACTTCAAGGGTTTTCATATCACGCTTTACAAGAAGAAAAAAGCAGTCATCACGACTGCTTTTTTTCGTCTTGTACAAGCAAAACCAGCTGATTTGACATAAGCTAATCTTGAGACTCATAGAAAATATAACAGAACATTTGAGTTTCTTTTCAGAATATGTTAGGATGCTAAAAATATAGATAAGGAGGGGTTTCCATGAGAAAGGTTACATTAATGGATGTTTACACCCATCCAGTTGCTCAAAAGTATTTAAATCGTTCAGGAAAAGCCCATGCGATTGCTTGTGCTTATCACGCATTCAAGCTGGCGATGCAGGCGGGAATTAACCCAGATCTGGCTGTGAAAGCAGCACTCTTGCATGATATCGGCCACTATGAATGGTATACAGCCGGCGGAGAATGGGATTACGAGACATATAGAAGAAATGATATTCATGCCATTAAAGGTGCAGAGCGGGCACACAAACTGCTCATACGGCTCGGGGAGGAACCAAAAGCAGCCAAAGATATTGCACTTGCGATTCTGCTTCATACGGATTCATATTTGCCAGAGGGCGACCTCCATAAGGACACACTCCAGCAAATTGTGAAGAAAGCAGATGAAATGGATGAAGAGCCTGGCGGACACCACCATTACAGACAAATAGACGAATCATTGGCAATGAAAAAGATTGCCGATTTGGATCAGAAAGTGCAGCAGGCACTCCAGCCCATGAAACGCTCTGTTTAGTATGGAATGTCTCCATGAATCGTTCCGTGCTGATCGACATACAACGTGCGAATAACGGTACGGTTAAACGCAGATGTTCCTGACGTAGTGAGTCCGGTGTAATGCACCGTGACGGAATAAGCACCTTCTTTTTTCAATTGAATGGCTGATGAGGTACTTGTTTTCAGTGGATGATCCTTTTGTGCATCTTTAAAGTAATTGGTTTCCACTGATTTGCTTAACCGTTTAATCAGACCGCTTGAATGGGTCGATGCATCCCCTGACTTCGATGCAGCTGCTTTAATTTCTTCATTTAATGGTGAATCAAAGGATACAAGCAGCAGATAAGGAGCCTTTTTGCCTGAATTCGATCGAATCGTCCATTTTCCAGGAACGGGCTTATTGATTTGCACATGGTGTGAATATGCGCCTTCATATGGGAAAGATGCTTCCGATGTCTTAAGGTTTGTTAAGACGTCTCCATTTGGGGCGATGATTTCTGGCCGCGTCTCCTGCCTTTCATTTAACCATTGAATCGATAAGCCATTCGTTCCTTCCTCTACATAGAACGCTTCTGTTTTATCCTTTTCACTTTCTCCACCTTTCACATAAACATCTGTATTCAGCTCAGCAGAAACGGGCTCTTGTTCCTCTTTATTTTCATTTTCAGCGCTTGCGACATTTGCCAGAAGCTGATGCTGGAACACAGGAAACATACTTGTGCCGTTTTTGATTGAATGATGATCCCATTTTCCTGTTAAAATATTGTTTGCATACGATAGTCTTGTGCTGTTTACCGTGACGGCGCCATCATTTGCACCAAAGCTCTTTAAATACATGCCGCCTAAATACAGCACACCGCCAAATGTTCCCCATTCCGAGCCAGAGTAGGTGACATATTTATTGGGAAACGCCTCCAGCTGGTCGGTTTCACTTCGAAAAGCCGCCATCAGACCGGTTTGCAAAGAATAAAGCGCGTCGCTTTTTTGTCCAAGAATTTGCGCGAGCCAGCTTCCGCCCTTGCTATACGCTAGATCCGCAAGCGGTGTCCCGTTATGAGGAGAGCCGAGAGTAATGACCTTTTCCACATAGGGATGGGCTTTGAAATACACCAGTGCGGACTGTGTATCGACCCCGCCTTTACTATGACCAATCACAATGAGTTTTCTACCAAACGCATCATAGATTTCTTTGAGCTTTTCTGCTAATAGTTTGCCGTTCTTTTTCATGTCCTGATCTGGATGCAAATCTATGAATGCGCTTTCGTATCCGTTCAGAACAGCCTGCTTTGCCATATCGTTTCGATCGGACCAAGTGGAGGAGGAGCTGTTAATGCCATGAACAAAAACAAGTGGTGGTTTTGACTCGTCTTTTTGAACGGGCTCTTCTCCTTTAAACCACTTCCCCGGCGTCCCAGGTGGATCTCCAATTGTGCCTGCATACGTATAACTTGCAGAGGATAGAAAGAGCATGACAGCAACAATACAGATGAGTTTTTTCAAGACAATTCACCTCTTCGAATGATTTAAATTGTTGGCAGCACCAATCTATTATACTTCTTAAAAATGTAAAAACGTACTATTTGTAAAAATATGGTATTAATGTTGTGGGTTTGCCCTGAGTGACATTCACATGGGTTCATGCATACGCTGTGGGTAAATACACAAGTAAAGGGGCAGGTAGGATGGCACAACAAGGAAGTCCACAGCTTGTTTCATTAGTTGATCCATATGTTTATCAAACATTGCAGAAAGTGGTCGGTATGAGATTAATTGTGCAAACAGTGAAAGATACGGTGCGTGGGAAATTGAAGGAAGTTATGCCGGATCATATTGTGATTGAAGCGGGGGCGAAATCAGTTTTTTATGTGCGGATCCAGCAAATCGTGTCGGTGATGCCTGATCACAGTGAAAGAGTGTAACAAGCAGACGCATAGATGTCTGCTTTTTTTCATGCTTATAGAATGTATATCTGGAAAAAGTGCATGATATACCAATTGTTCTTTTTTTTTCAAAAAATGAGGTTCTAAAACAAGAAGCAGTTGACAGAAGGTGGGTTGAATAGTAGTTTTTTAATAAGATCAATACGTAACAGGAGGAGCATCTTTGTTAAAATCTAAAGTTCATTTTTGGACATTCCAAATATTACTTGTTTTACTCATTGTCTATGTATCAACTAAGGTTTCGTTTTTATTTCAGCCGATTATTTTATTTGCATCAACACTGTTTGTCCCCATCTTACTGGCGGGTATTCTCTTTTTCATCTTTAATCCAATTGTTCGATTTTTGTCCAAGAAAATTCCTAGGACACTCGCTATCCTGATCATTTATCTCCTGTTCATTGGACTCATCACGTTCATCGTCAATGCTGCTGGACCGGTGATTGTCTCGCAGGTCGGTGGACTTGTCAAAAGCTTCCCTGGTTATGTGACGGACATGCAGAAGTTTATCAATGACTTTTCGCATTCTAAAACATTTACTTGGATGATGAACCAAGATTATGTGTCTGTCTCAAAATTTGAACAGACGATCGTTTCGACATTAAAAGATTTGCCGGAAAATATCGCTTCAAGTATGTCTGCGGTGTTTGGCGTGATTGCCAATATCGCTTTAGCCGTCATCACAGTTCCGTTCATTTTGTTTTATATGCTGAAAGACGGGCATAAGTTTCCCGACAAGCTCGTTCAATTTTTGCCAATGCCTTACCGTAAGGAAGGTTTGAAGATTTTTAAAGAATTAAACGACACACTTGCGGCTTACATACAGGGGCAGATTGTTGTCTGTTTATTTGTTGGAGTGGCTTGTTTTATCGGATACTTATTAATTGGTGTGAAATATGCGCTTATTCTTGGCATTATCATTGCGGTCACAAATGTGATTCCGTACCTTGGACCATATCTTGGCGCGGCACCAGCTGTGCTGATTGCCTTTCTTGATTCGCCTGGAAAAGCAGTGGTGACAGTGATTGTGATTCTTGTCGTTCAGCAAATTGACGGAAATGTCATTTCTCCATTGATCATTGGGAAACGCCTTAACACACACCCTTTGACCATTATCCTGCTGTTAATTGGTGCAGGAAGCTTTGGCGGCATCCTTGGCATGATCTTTGCGGTTCCTGTCTATGCACTGCTCAAAGCCATCACCCTAAATATTGTCAGATTGGTTCAGCTGCGTCAGCGGTCTCGTAAAGAACAGCATTTAAACGTATAGGGCAGATGCACAACTTTTCCCTTTTTGCATAAGATGGTTGACATAAGCAGATAGGGGGAGATTCTGATGCCTGCAATCGTTGGACCTATTCATATCGAGTCATTAGGAGGAAACGGTGCAGCTACTTTCGGTGATGTACTGGCCATTGCCCCTTTGGCTGTAAACCACTCCACTGGCGGGGCGGGAGCCTTTAATTCAGGTGATTATATGTCTCTTACAAGTGATCCTAATGCGACGATGCTTTGGGACTTCACATTGTTTGACCAGCCTCAATCATTTAATGCATAGAAAGACAGCTGGTGATCAAATATCAGCTGTCTTTTTTTATTTGTGATACACGTATTGTTGAGCTGGGCAAATGATGTGGATAGAAAAGGTGGTGGACAATGCCAGCGATTGTTGGACCTATTCATATAGATCGTGTGTACGGAAATGGGGCGGCACATTTCGGCGGTGTTTTTCCCATTTCGCCAAAAAGTGTTGATTACTCCGCCGGTGGTTCAGGTACCTATCATGCAGGGGGCCTCGTCCAATTTTTTAACAGTCCAAACGTCACATTTGTTTGGGATTTAAATCTTATTAGTCAGCAAAGAGCTTCAATGCGTAGCCAGCTTTGAAAGGGATTTCCTTTTCAGAAGCTGTCTTTTTTTATGGTACAATGGATATGGATGTAAGAAGAAAAAAGAGGTGTGAACAGAGTCAAATGAAAATTAGAAAAGCACACATCACAAGCCGGCAACCAAAGACCTACAATGTATATTTACATGAAAATAAAAAAGAATATAAAACGCTTGTTGCCGTACCTGACATTGAATGGAGTATATCCATTGCGTACGAGGACGAAAAAGAGCAGCTGATCCATACGCTCGAGCAATCCTTAATGGAAAGAGCAGAAACAGACGAAGCCCGTGAGCTTGCACTAAAGATTGTGCACTGGGTCACAGAAATGTAAATTTTAAAACCAGGAGTGAAAACAGCGATGAAAGAAGAATCCGTAGACTTTTATTTGCAGCAAGGAATATTTGGACATGCTGAAACAAAACCCGATGAACGAAGAATGTTTCTCGGTTCATTAAGGGAACGAGCGCTTCTCGCCCTGACAAAGGGACAGGTATTACGAAATAAACCGTATCAAGAGGTCGAACAAGTCTTAAAGTCCAACCGTCAGGCCACTGTTCTTTTAAATGGTGAGTTGTCCTATGCATCTTATTCTCAATATGTGAAAATGGCTAATGCCGCTGGATGTTCCTTTAAAGTGGTGAATCATCATGAGGCGCATTCTCCTTTTGGTCTTGTGATAGAGCTATCAAATGCGGTCAATCAAGAGCACATCTATATAGAAGATGAGCTGTTTCAGAAGGCTTTTTCTCACGAATCTGTTGAATAGGTTTCCCTAGTGAAATGAATAGGCTATAATGAGTCAAAAGAGCATATGGGAGAGATGCGGATGGGCAAAGCATTGGTTTGTATTGATTATACCGTTGATTTTGTTGCAGACGATGGAAAATTGACATGCGGAAAGCCTGGACAGGCGATTGAGCCTAAGATCACAGAGATCACTTCTTCGTTTATTGATGAAGGACACTTTGTCGTCTTTGCAGTTGATCATCATGAAGAGCAAGACCCTTATCATCCAGAGACAAAGTTATTTCCGCCCCATAATATTCGCGGGACAAAGGGAATTGAACTTTATGGCAAACTAAGTTCACTATTTCACACGTCAAAACATTTAAAACATGTCTACTATATGGAAAAAACAAGATACTCTGCTTTTGCAGGCACTCAATTAGAAATGAAACTGCGCGAACGCGGCATCACTGAACTTCATTTAGCCGGCGTATGTACCGATATTTGTGTACTTCATACAGCTGTTGATGCGTACAATAAAGGCTTCGAACTTGTGATTCACCAGAATGCTGTAGCGAGTTTTAATGAAGCGGGGCACGAGTGGGCACTTTCTCACTTTGAGCAGTCGCTTGGTGCGAAAGTGGTTAAGTAAGGGAAGGAGAATGGAAGTTGGAGCATCGGTTTATTGACGACAGTTTATCACTACATACAGATCTTTATCAAATTAACATGGCAGAAACGTATTGGAGAGACGGCATTCATGAGAAGAAGGCAGTTTTTGAACTCTTCTTCAGAAAGCTTCCATTTGACAATGGCTTCGCTGTATTTGCTGGTTTAGAGAAAGCGATTGAATATTTATCGGACTTCTCCTTCACCGAAAGTGATCTAGCGTATTTAAAAGATGAACTCGGTTATAAAAGCGATTTCATTGATTATTTAAGCGGGTTGTCCTTTACAGGAACACTTCATTCAATGCGGGAAGGCGAAATTGTCTTTGCAAATGAGCCGATCATGCGCATTGAGGCAACGCTTGTAGAAGCGCAGCTAATCGAAACAGCCTTGCTGAATATCGTGAATTTCCAAACACTGATCGCAACAAAGGCGGCTCGGATTAAAGGAATCATTGAAGATGAGACAGCACTAGAATTCGGAACAAGACGTGCGCATGAAATGGATGCAGCGATGTGGGGAGCAAGAGCGGCACTCATCGGCGGCTTCCAGGCGACAAGTAATGTTCGTGCTGGGAAGCGCTTCAACATTCCAGTGTCAGGAACTCATGCCCATGCGCTTGTACAAGCATACCGCGATGAATATACGGCATTTAAAAAATATGCTGAAACCCATACAGACTGTGTCTTTTTAGTCGATACGTATGATACCGTGAGATCCGGTATTCCGAATGCCATTAAGGTAGCGAAAGAATTCGGAGACAAAATCAACTTTATTGGTGTCAGACTTGATAGCGGTGACCTTGCATACTTGTCTAAAAAAGCTAGAACGATGCTGGATGATGCAGGATTCCATGATGCAAAAGTCATTGCATCGAGCGATCTTGATGAACATACCATCATGAATTTAAAAGCACAGGGTGCCAAAATTGATGTGTGGGGTGTTGGGACAAAGCTGATCACAGCATTTGATCAGCCAGCTCTTGGTGCAGTGTATAAACTCGTATCTATTGAAGAAAATGGAAAAATGAACGATACCATTAAAATTTCGTCTAACCCAGAGAAAGTGACAACACCAGGACGTAAACGTGTGTACCGCATCATCAATCAATTGAATCATCATTCTGAGGGTGACTACATTGCGCTCGAAGAGGAAGATGTTCATAGTGAGGATAAACTGAAAATGTTCCACCCTGTGCATACATTTATCAGCAAATTTGTTACAAACTTTGTGGCTAAGGATCTTCATGTCCCTATTTTCGAACAAGGAAAACTTGTATATGACAATCCGGATATTCAAACAATTCAAGCCTATGTGCAGGATAGCCTCGGACTTTTCTGGGAGGAATATAAACGAATCAGCAAACCAGAAGAATATCCAGTCGATTTGAGTCAAAAATGCTGGGATAACAAGATGCAGTTTATCCATGACGTGAAAAATAAAATTAAAAAAGAGCTTTATGAAAGCTAATTGGAAGAAAAGGAGATCATCAAGCCGGGTGATCTCTTTTTTTATTTTTTGACCGATTCAAAGTGAACCATAAGCACAATCATTTGGTATACTGAAAGCACATCTTGTTTGTCATTGCATAAAGGAGGATTGGAGCAGTTGAGGGTGTTTGTTGCGAGACAGCCTATTTTTAACAGAAAAGAACAAGTCGTATCATATGAGCTGCTTTATAGAGATAGTGAAACCAATACATATAGCGCTGAAGACGGTGACCAAGCGACAACGGACCTCATTATTAATAGCTTTTTAAATATCGGTATCGAAACATTGACAGAGGGCAAAAGATGCTACATTAATTTCACCGAAAGCTTACTTTCGTCTGATCTGCTCACCTATTTTGATCCGCATCAGCTTGTGATCGAGATATTAGAAAATGTACCGATTACCCCGGCACTTATTATGAGATGTAAGCAGTTAAAAAAATGGGGATATACGATTGCACTTGATGATTTTTTTCTAAGCGGAACACATTTTAGTGACAAGTTGCTTGACGAACTCCTCTATTGCATTGATATTTTAAAAATTGACTTTCTGAAAACCACATCGGAAGAACGAAGAAATATTCTACATACGTATAAAAAATATCGACTTCGCTTCCTTGCAGAAAAGGTGGAAACGCGAAGAGAGTATGAAGAAGCGCTAGAAGCCGGCTTCCATTTGTTTCAAGGGTATTTCTTTAGCGAGCCTCGTGTCATATCAGGACGAGCATTATCGACCAGCTTCCATGCGTACCACCAGCTCTTAAATGAACTGAGCAAGGAACAGCCGAATATCCAGGTCGTGACTCATTTTATTGAAAGTGACCTTTCGCTGTCATATCAATTATTAAAAATGCTGAATTCAGGCGGCATGAGACGTCTTTATCAAATCAAAAGTATCCGGCAGGCGATTATCCTGCTTGGGTTTAATGAAATTCGGCGCTGGATCTTTATTCTTTCATTTAAAGAACTGAATGTCCAAGCCAACTCAAGCCAAAAAGAAATTATCAAAATGTCATTCATTCGGGCGAAAACGTGTGAACTGATTGCGAGTCGTACTGAACGAGAGCACCCAGCCTCTTATATGCTGACAGGTATGTTTTCTCTCATTGATACGCTTGTCAGGGCAGATATTACAGAACTTGTGAAAGAGCTGCCGCTTTCTGATGAAGTTGGTGAGGCACTGCTTGGCTATGAAAATGATTATTCATTTGTGCTAGGTGTAGCCAAACGGATTGAACGAAATGAATGGGATGATGAGATGTTAAATGGGGAACTCCCGAAGCAAGAAGCCTACGGCTGTTATATAGAAGCCATTGAATGGTGTCATAAAATGTTTGAATCTTAAGAAAAGCCGCTCACGTCAGAGCGGCTTTTTTTGTTATGCCCACTGTAAAAGAAGAAAAAGTCTGCTAGAGGCGAGAGACAAGTAGATACGAATGCCTTCTGGACTAAAGCGGATGTCAATGCCACTTTTCACACCGATTTGCTTCAGCATTCGGATGACACTTGTCGAATCAGAGCGCTCAGCAGCCTCCATGATGCGCTGTGCAAATGAAAGCGAGCTGGAAATCTGCTGTGTAATGAGTGAAGCATCAGCAACAAGTCGGGCTGATTCTTTTGCGGCTCGTTGAAACGAGTGGGCATCTACTGGAGGAAAAGTCATAGGTGTGCGCGGGTATGCATGGGTCATTGCGGGGACCTGCAAAGCAGGATAAGGAACATAGTAAAACATATGGTCACCTCTTCTCTCATTGACGTGAAATTGGACGGATATCTGTTCTAAATGTATGTAGAAAATCAGAATAAAGAATCAAAATGATCTTTCTATCTTTATAAATCCAACATAAAAATAGGTACTTTTGCGGTCAATTTCGGTGAATGTCGCCAAAAAATTGCGGTGTCCACAATAGGGTCTGTCGTCTGACCTATAACACGCAAAACCGAGGATACGGAAGGGATCATACGTTCTGATGTGAGAAAAGTGTGACGAATGATGCCTATTCTTGTCGCAAAAATGACGCAGTTCCTTTGAAATTGAGATAAAAGTATGATTTGAAAAGTCAGAAAATGATGAAAAAAGACCTATTGAATTTTGCGGTATCACGCACACATTTTGTGCATACTTTTCGGTGAAAAAATACTCAATTACATTTACACTGTTAGTAGCAGATCAAATACTTATGACCCAATCACCATACACAAATACATTGATCTTCCAAAAAAGGAGAGTGGAATCGATGGAAAAGTATGAAATCGAAGAACTTAAACAATTATTATGGAAACTTGAAAACGAAATTAGAGAAACAACGGCTTCTCTTCATAACATTAACAAAAGCATTGATCAATACGACAAATATGAATATGTGAAAATTTCTTAAAGACTTGATAATCATCAAGTCTTTTTTTTATCCAAATACATACAAAAAAAGGATATATTATTATATAATTGTTAAATAGTGATGTCAGTGGACATTTGCTCATGTCTTTTTAGTAAAATAAAAGGTGGAAGGGTGAGGTACAAGACCGAGTATGCTAAACTATCTAGAGAATACAAAAATCAAGCAGAATATGTCTGATTTTATTCAACATGCAGTCAGGCAGAAGGATTTACAACAACTGCTTCTAGAATTTACAGATAGAAAGAATGAATTTCCCTTTGGGCAATTGGCTTACAAGCATTATGAGGCATTTGGCGGACAAGACAAGCAAGCGATTACACAATTGTCAGCAGGGATTGAACTTCTCATCTTATCAGCCGATATATTAGATGATATTGAAGATCAGGATAAAGATTCGTATCCTTGGATGAACGTCGACCAAGGAGTGGCCATTAATGCTTCTACGTATTTGTATACGCTGAGTATCCAATTCATTACATCAATAGGTGAAAATGATTCTCAACTAATAGAGAAACTGTTCCATTTCATCAAAATGTCAATGGAAGGACAACATGAGGATTTGCGTCATATGCATGGAACAGAAGAAGAGTGTGTAGAGGTTTTAAGGAAAAAATCAGGATCATTAACAGCTCTTTCTAGTGTACTAGGTGTTTATTTAGCGACGAGAAAAATCAACTCAACTGTGGAATCATATTCAATATGTTATGGTGTTGCTGAACAGATCAGTAACGATTTTTTTGCGTTATTTTCGAAAACAAACGGAGATTTTCTAAAAAAACAAACGCTGGCATTTAGCTATTTACAAAGAGGTTTTAACGATGCCAGTCAAGAGCTTCTTACGTTCTTTTCCGGTGGTTTAGATGAGTCAGAACAAAAGTCATTTCAGCTGAAGCAGAAATTACTTGAAGCTGGTTTGACTCAGTACATGGTATCAATGAGAGAGATTATGCTGTTAAAAATGAGGCAAGGGATTGAACAACTTGATTTACCTAAAACAAATAAGGAACAATTGTATGCATTTATGACAAAGGAGGGCAATGATTGAACATTCAAAATATCATTGCATATCTAATAAAAAACCCAGGTGTGGTCGATGAATTGATATCTGGAAATGCAAGCTTAATTCATGCTGACGCACAAACAACTGCAGCCATTATACAGGGGGTAAAAAAAGAATACATGAATGCAAAATACATCTGGGAGTATTAATTTAAAGTTCATACCTGTATGATGATTTAATGATCTTTCTTAAGGATGTTTTAAAAATGAAGCTTACCTATACAAAATTGTCCACGTTTCTTGTATTTTTATCTTTTTTATTTGTGATCTATATTTCATATATCTATGTATTTGATATTTTTAATGGTGCACGTGTAGAAAAGAATGAAAACGGTCAAACGGAAGTTGTTGACGTTGAATATCTTTCTTTAGCTTATTCGTCGGGGTTAAAAGAAGGAGATATTATACTAAAGATAAACGGACAATCTAATTTAATTCAAGACCACATGATCAATGGTAAGCTTAGAAATGTACAAAGAATTGATATACAAAGAGGCAACCAAATCATATCACTTAAAAATAAGACGTTGATTGGTCGCGAAAGCTTATTTGTCTATTTAATCCCTCTTCTTCTATATTCAATATGCTTATTCTGTATCTTTTTTATTATTAAAATTAACAAAGAACCGCAACGAAAATCTGCATTTTTATTAATTTTATTCTTATTGTCAATTTGTATTGGGTATCTGAGTGCAGGTACGTCAGGAATTGGTGATAGATTTAGCCATTATGTTCTCTTATTGTGTTTATCAAGTGTGTCTATCTTATATATTCATTTTATCTATCAATATTTCAAGGAATTTGATGTGCATTTAACGAATCCAAAGCTCATCAGGTACTTATATTTGATCCCTATTTTTAACCTTGCCGTACATAGCGGGGTTTCGGTGTCATCTGAATTGAGAAAATATGTTCCTAGTATCAGTTTGCTGTTTTTTTTCGGAACAGTTTTAGTAGCTCTTTATTTAATAGTCAGAGGAATGAAGAAATATAAAAAAACAGCACATGGTTCAGTTTTAAAGTTTTTTGCCATTATGAATGTTTTGTCGTTCAGTCCATTCATTCTCTTTTTTGTTATTCCCTATGTGTTTTTTGATAAGTATTTGATTGATCCTTTTATTCTGACATCAATCGTTTTGTTAATTCCTTTTTCTCTCGTCTACCAATTCATGACGAACAAACTTTACAATATGGATTTTTTGATTAGCAGACTGAGGTACTATGGCTTTCTAGCCATCACACCGACCATTTTTGTTGTTGTCACGTTTTATATTCTGCAAAAACCAGAAGATTTGAAGTACACACTGAAGCTCGCATTAATCACCTACGCGCTCATGCTGGCTGTTTTCTATTTCAAAGAAATTCTAGATTTCCGCTTCCGGTTGAAGCGTTTTTCAGAGAAGCATAATTACCAGGACAGCGTGTTTAAATTTACGCAGCTTATTCGTGAGGCGTCATCACTTCATCAAGTGCTGTATCATTTGAAATACACCATTTTAGAAGTGCTTGTTGTTAATAAAGCCTTTGTGCTTGAAGTGAAGCCAGATGGGCAGATTGAAGAGATTGATGAATCTTCAGGTGATAGCAATCTATGGAAAGAGTATGTGGATCAATTTCAGGATATTTTAGGGGAAGTCGGGAAAATCATTGAGCTTGATAAAGGGTTTATGATGAAAATTGGCGAGCGGGGCGGTCACTCGTTTATGATTTGCTGTTTATCCAATTTACAGACACCGAAATTGACGCGTGATGAGATTTCTTGGCTGAAAACATTGGCTTTTTACACAAGTGTCAGTTTAGAAAATGTCGTCAAGATCGAAGAATTGATGGAGCATCTTGAAGATTTGAAGCAGCGTGAAGCGAACCCTGCTTGGCTGAAAAAAGTCATGTTTGCGATGGAAGAAAAGCAGCGCTCCGATTTAGCGAGGGATCTTCATGATTCCGTGCTGCAGGATTTGATATCGCTGAAAAGACAGTCAGAGATGTTTTTAACGAATTTCCAAAACGATCAATGCCCAACGTCTATTGAACAATCGCTTATCTCATGGAATGAACAAATGTCTAAGGTGATTCAAACCACGAGAGAAACATGTCATGAACTTCGGCCGCAGCTGCTGTACGATTTAGGTTTAGTCAAGGCGATGTCGAAGCTGACTTCTCAAATCCAGGAGGAAGCACCGTTTCATATCCGGCTGAATACGACTCGCTTTGATAAGGAGCTGGACATTGATATTGACTCCCAGCTCAATATTTACCGGATTGTTCAGGAGCTGTTATCCAATGCCTTGAAACATTCTCAAGCCAGCCAAGTGCTTGTGATGCTGATTTGTATTAAAGATCAGGTTGTTCTTCACTACGAGGATGATGGAGTCGGTTTTGATGCAAGCCATCTTGATCAGCACACCATGAGCATGGGCCTCTCGGGAATCAGAGAACGAGTCAAGGCGTTAAATGGGAAGCTTCACATTCACACAGCCCCAGAAAAAGGACTGAAGGTGAAAATTGAAATGGAATTGTAACGATTTATTAAGGAATAAGACTTGGCATCTGCCAAGTCTTTTATATAAAATGGAAGTGAGTGATTTAAAGGGAGGAAGACATGAAGAAGATATTGGTCATTGATGATCATCCGGCTGTCATGGAAGGGACAAAAAGCATATTAGAATCAGATCAGCAGCTATCAGTCGATTGTTTAAGTCCTGATGCAGAAGCCGCCTTTTTAAAGACGCATGACTTTTCCATCTATGATGTGATTTTGATGGATTTAAATCTCGGGGATATCAATGGAATGGACATTGCGAAACAAATTCTAGAAACCAACCAACAAGTGAAAATCATCATTTATACAGGGTATGAAGTAGATGATTATTTTGAAGAGGCCATTCGGGCTGGATTGCACGGTGCAATTAGTAAAACAGAGACAAAAGACAAAATTATTGAATACATACACCGCACATTGCAAGGAGAAGTTGTCATTCAGCTATCCTATTTAAAGAAATTAATTTCACAGCAGCAAGAAAAGCCAGAACAGGCGCAGCAGACCGATCACGAGCTGTTAACAGAGCGAGAGTGTTTGATCCTCAGAGAAGTGGAAAAAGGATACACGAACCAAGAGATTGCCGATGTGCTTCATTTGAGCAAACGCTCGATTGAATACAGCTTGACGTCCATCTTTAATAAGCTGAATGTTGGCTCTCGAACCGAAGCGGTGTTAATTGCAAAATCTGAAAGTGTGCTGTAAACGTGTGAAGGGAGAGAACCCTGATGGAAGTGAGTGGATCAAATACACTGCTTGAGGCACTTGGGATTGAGATTGTAGAGTGTAATAAGTCACGATGCGTGGCGACAATGCCAGTCGATCACAGAACAAAACAGCCATTTGGACTGCTGCACGGAGGAGCATCTGCTGCTCTAGCAGAAACAGTGGCAAGCATGGGGGCTGCGGCTCATTTAGACTTAACTCAGCAAGTTTGCTCAGGGATTGAAATCAATGCCAATCATTTAAAATCTGTACGTGATGGAGTAGTGACAGCGACGGCTGTTCCTGTACATGTAGGGCGCCGTACAATGGTATTTCAAATTGATATTAAAGATGATCGAGATCGGCACATCTGTACGTCAAGATGCACACTTGCTGTCATTGATCGCATATAAAAAAGCTCCCGGTGCAGCGGAAGCTTTTTTTAGGTTGGATTGATCCATAAAATGGTTTTTTTATAGAAATAAAAGAAGGACCTCACATGTGAGGCCCTTCTTTCGGTTTATAAGTACGAGTCTTCTTTTCGTTTAATCACGAAGTTACGAAAACCACCATAATCATCTTGTACACTTCGTTTGTCCATCTTGACTCCAGTATTGTAGGCGGCTCTTCCGATCAAGTGTGCGCCGACCGGAGCTGTTAAAAAGATAAAGACAATCCCAAGTAGAATCTTCGCAGAAATAATGCCTGCAAGAAACCATTCGTGAAAGAATACCCCAACTAATATGAGGACAACACCAAGTGTCGATGCTTTTGATGCAGCATGCATACGTGTGTAAACATCCGGCAGGCGAAGGACGCCAATGGCTGAAATGAGACAAAGGATGGCACCAAGCAGGATGAAGAAAATGACAATAGCTTTAGCGATGACGATCATTTTCAATCACTTCCCCTTTCTCAAGGAATTTGGAAAAAGCGACAGTGCCGATAAAGGCAAGGATACCGAGCAGTAAAATAATTTCAAAGAACGTTGTCGTTTTCAGTAAAATGGAAACGATGGCTGTCATCCCAATTAAATTGATTCCTATCGCATCAAGCGCACTTACACGATCAGGAATAGAGGGACCTTTGATAACCCGTATAACAAAAAGAAAGGTGGACAGTGCAAGAATGCCAAGTGACATTTGTAATATGAGCTCCATTACTTACCACTCACCTCCTGAATCGCTTTTTCAAATGAAACCCGGATATCGTGAATGGCTTTTTCCGCATCTTCAATATCCATCGCATGAATGTATAAAATCGAACGATCATCAGAAATATCAATGACTAGTGTACCTGGTGTCAAAGTAATCATGTTAGAAAGTATGGTAATTTCCCAATCCATTTTCAAGTCCGTACGAAAGGCGAAAATACCGGGCTTAATTGTGAGCTTTGGAGATAATACGGTCTTTAGTACACTTAAATTGGCAAGAAGCAGCTCCCGAATAAAAATCAATACGAGCTTGAAAATGGCATAAAGTGCAAAGCCGTAAAAACGTTGCGGGAAGAAACGGCGCAGCATAAAAATGGCGACCATCCCAAGTATAAACCCTGATACAAAGCCTGAGGCCGTGTATGTATCATTCATAAACATCCATGTAAAGGCGAGGAGAGCGTTTAATAATATTTGAAAGGCCATGTTCATCTACTCCTTCAGCACAGCTTGAATATATTTTTCTGGTGTTGAGAGCATTTCCGCTGCTTGATTGATATAAGGGGCAATGAACTCTGTCCCTAACCCAATGGCAAGCGACAAGATCACAAGCAGTACGCCAGGGTACACCATTCCTTTAATCGACGGTTTCCTTCTTCGCGTATCTTGTTCCTCACCCCAAAATGCGAGCATGAAAATCCTCATGACGCTATAAAGGACAAGAAGGCTGGACAGTAAGACAAGGATAGAAAAGGTCATGTGTCCAGCAGAAAAGCCGCCTTCCACAATTTTTAGCTTTCCTACAAAACCGCTCAGCGGCGGAATTCCTGCAAGGGATAATGCTGATATGAAAAACATCCAGCCAAGAAGTGGCTGTGATTGAATCAGCCCGCCCATCTTTTTCAGATTGTTTGTGCCAGCGTACACAAAGAGTGCACCTGCCAGCATAAATAAAGCCCCTTTGATGACCATATCGTGAATGAGATAATAAATGGCCCCTTGGAGTGATGCAGGAGTATTGGCTGCAATTCCAAATAAAATGACCCCGACCGCTGTCACAATGTTATAAATCACGATCTTTTGCACATCGGAATAGGCAATTGAGCCAATCACACCAAATATCACCGTCAGTGCGGCCAGCCACGCCATAAATGTATGAGTGAACCCTGTATCGTGTATAAAAATTAACGTAAAGACTCTGGCAATCGCATACAAGCCAACCTTTGTCAGCAAAGCGCCAAATAGAGCGGAAATCGCTGCAGGCGGTGCATGATACGACCCTGGAAGCCAGAAATAAAGCGGGAAGATCCCAGCTTTTAAGCCAAATACAATCATGAACAGAATGGAAATGACAGTGATTAATCCTGTTTGCCCTGATTCAGCGATCTTCACACTTAAATCAGCCATATTCAGTGTACCAGTGACTGCATATAAACAAGCGACCCCGACGATAAATAAAGCCGATGAGATGATGTTAAACACAATGTATTTGAGTGATTCACGAAGCTGCGGTTTTGATCCGCCCAGCACAATGAGCATGTATGACGCCATCAGCAGCAATTCAAAGAATACAAACAGGTTGAAGATATCTCCTGTTAAAAAGGCACCGCTCACGCCAGCTAACAAGAACTGTACGCCAGAATAATAGAACAGCCGCTCTCTTTCTTTTCCAATTGTTCGAAAGGAAAAAAGCACTGTGACAAGCCCAACAATGGAAGCGGTCAGTACGAGCAGTGCAGCAAACTGATCGGCCACAAGCGCAATGCCAAATGGTGCTTTCCAGCCGCCCAAATAAAGTGTTTGAATCCCATTTGTGAAAATCGTTTGGACCAAAAATAGATTGCACGCGATCGCTGTAAGAGACGCAAAAACGCTAAAACCTCTAGACAGCATGATATTTTTATTCATAAAAATCAGCAATGTAGCGGATAGAACTGGTACTAAAATAGGTAATATAACGAGATTATTCATGCTGATCATTTCCTCTCATTTGATCCATGTCATCTGTTCGCAGCTCTTGGAAGGCTCGGAAGGCCATGACGAGTAGAAATGATGTCACACCAAACGAAATGACAATAGCCGTTAAAATTAATGCTTGTGGCAATGGATCTACATAGGATGTAATCCCCTCAGTTAAAATGGGAGGAGCTCCTTTTTTTAAGCCGCCCATTGTTAATAGGAGTAAATGGACACCGTGGCTCAAAACAGCAGTACCAACGATGACCCGCAAAAGGCTTTTTGAAAGCAGTAAATAGGTCGCCGTCATAAAGATAATTCCGACGAGAATAGACATTAGAAATTCCATTATTCCTTCTCTCCAATCGTTTGAATAATGGTCATGGTGACACCGACAACAACCAAATACACACCGATATCAAACAGGACGGCTGTTGCCAGCTCTGTTTTCCCTAAAATCGGCAATTGAAAATAACCAAAGGTATGGGATAGGAAAGGGGCACCGAACAGGAAAGATCCCATACCAGTCAATAGCGCGATGAGCAGCCCCACACCTGCAACATAGATAAAGTTGAACGGCAGAATGCGTCTTACTGTCTTCAGATCGTAGGCTAAGAGCAGAAGGACGACAGCGCTGGCACTCATTAATCCGCCAATAAATCCTCCGCCTGGATTGTTATGTCCCGCAAGAAATAGGTGAAGGGAGAAGAGCAGGATGATGAATGCAGTGATTTTGGTTGTAACTTGTAAAAGCATATCATTCGTATCAATTTTTCTCATCGACGCACTCCTCTCTTCCGTTTTTCTTGTGTCTTTAATAATCCATAGATACCAAGTGCCGCAATCGCCAGCACGGTAATTTCAAACAGTGTATCAAAGCCCCTGAAATCAACAAGGATGACATTGACAATGTTGTCTCCGCCTGCAAGCTTGTAGCTGTTTTCAATAAAGTAAGACGCAATCGTATCAAGTGACTGATTGCTTGTTGAAGCGAAAGCAAGGCATGTCACAATGACACCAACACCTACTGAAATAATGAGATTGGTCATTTTAAATTTCCTTGTTTTTTGCTTCATGCTCAGCTTTGGCAAGTGATAGAAGCAAAGTAAAAACAGTGCCACAGAAATTGTTTCAATAATTAACTGGGTGAGGGCAAGGTCAGGTGCCCTGAAAATAACAAAAAATAGTGACAGCGTATACCCCATGACACCTAGCCCGATAATGGCTGTTAAGCGAGAACGAGCAAACACAGTCGTGAGGGTTGCTGCTATCATCACTAATGACAGAATGACCTCGTACGTGCCGATTGGAGCAGCATGCTCCATATTAAATGAGAAGGCATTCTGATAAAACATGAAACTCCCAAGCACGATAATCATGAACCCAAACACATAGACAAGGTAATCACGAAGGAAACCGGTCATATAACTGTTCGTCAGGCGATAGGAGCCTTTTTCTAAGCCGATCAGTGAACGGTCATATAAGGAGTTAAATGACCATTTCTCCTTAAATATGTTGTACATTGGACGCCATTTCGACAACGTCAAATATCCGATAATCCCTAAAGCTACAACACCTATTGTCATATAAAGCTCTGGCTGAAAGCCGTGCCATGCTTCAATTTTGACAACAAACCGTTTTCCTGGATCAATCGCATCGGGAATAATGGCTGCAATCGCAGGTTCAATGACAGAATAAGCTAGAATATTTGGGAAGAAGAAAAAGGTGACCACAAGTGCAGCAAGGATAATTGGCGGGATGAGCATACCAATCGGTGCTTCATGCGGCTTTTTTTCTAATTGATCTAACTGAAGATTGCCTCTAAATGTTTTAAAGAGAAGCATCATACTGTAAATGAACGTAAAGACACTAGCGAGCCAAGCAATCGCTGGGAAAATAGCGCCCCATGTTGAAATGTCAGTAAAGCTGATCTCAGAAATGCGCAGCATACTTGTGAAAAACAGCTCTTTACTTAAGAAGCCGTTAAATGGCGGAAGACCAGCCATTGAGAATGTACCGATTAACGTAATCGTAAAGGTAATCGGCATGATGGTCATTAAACCGCCTAACTTCCGAATGTCCCGGGTGCCGGTTTCGTGATCAATGATACCAGCCGCCATAAAGAGACTGCCTTTAAACGTGGCATGATTAATTAAATGGAAGATCGCAGCGAGAACGGCCGCGCCGAAAAAGGCGGGGTTGTTTTCATGGATTGCAGCTGCTCCTACACCCAGCATAAGCATAATCATCCCGAGCTGACTAACGGTAGAAAAGGCAAGAATGGCTTTTAAATCGTTTTGACGAACGGCGTGGAATGATCCCCAAAATAATGTCACAAGTCCAACGATGGATATGGTCCAAAACCACACCTCTGAAATAGCAAAGATTGGACTGAAGCGGGCAACAAGATAAATACCAGCTTTCACCATCGTAGCAGAATGCAGATAACTGCTCACAGGGGTAGGTGCTTCCATTGCATCAGGCAGCCAGATATAAAATGGGAACTGCGCTGATTTCGTAAAGGCACCAAGTAAGATCAGAATCATGGCAGGGATAAAGTAAGGTGATGCCATAATGAGCTGAAGCTGATTGACTGCTTCACGAATACTGAATGAATCAGTTATCAGGTAGATGAGGATGAAGCCACCAAGCATAGCTAATCCGCCAAAAACAGTAATAAGCAGTGATTTGGTTGCTCCATATCTAGAGCGTTCCCGCTTATACCAATACCCAATTAAGAGGAAGGAAGAAATACTCGTTAGCTCCCAAAACAAGTAAAGAACCACCATGTTGTCAGATAGAACGACACCGAGCATAGCGGTCATAAACATTAACAAATACGTATAAAAAGAGCCGAGTTGTTCTTTTTCCTTCGATAAGTAGAAAATACTGTACAAGACGACAAGTGCGCCAATTCCTGTAATCAATAGCGCAAATAACAAACTAAGACCGTCTACATACACAGTGAAATTCATTCCTAGAGAAGGAATCCATTCGACCTGTGAAAATAAGGTTCGTCCATTTGATGTCATCGTAATCATCTGGACAAAATAGCTAAATAATAGAATAGGCAAGATAAGAACAAACCACCCTGTATGTATACGCTTTACGTATTTAAAAAGAAAAGGCACAACAAACGCAAGCAAAAAAGGCGATAGGATGGCGAAGTGAATAAGCTGCAAGAAAATAAACCTCCTTCAATCAATATAAATTCACGTTCTAAAGAACTGGTAAATAAAATTATAGCGTAAATACAGACATAGTGCATTGGTTTGAACTGATTTACAGTAAACTGTATTTGTTTTGAGTTCTTTTGACCACAAAAAATATTTTATCAAAAATGAAACTCATTGTATATTGTTTTGTATTTCGTACATGCTTTTCTTAAAGGAGCTGATTACATGAAACTAAAAGCGGGCATCAGCTTAAGCATATTCTGCACGATTTTAGGAGGAGCATTCTTCATAGAACGAAATGATCAAAAAAGGTGGCAGGCGGAAAGTGAATGGCCGTTGTTTTCAGAACATCTTCTCTATATGACCTATCAAGAGGCAAGACAATATCCATTCCAGCCAAGAGAATATATACGCGTGGTCTCTGCCGAAGAATAAAACCCTTATAGGAGAAAAGAAATATAAAAAAAGCATGTGCCCGTAATAGAGCCCATGCTTTTTATTGTTTGATTAAGTAAACATTCTAAGTAAGATTGTTGCGCAGATCACAGTTGCTGCTCCGCCAAGACGTGTAGATACTTGTGCGAAAGGCATCAGACCCATTCTTCCAGAAGCTGAAAGGATCGCAACGTCACCAGTACCGCCAAGTCCGCTGTGACAGCCTGTCACAATCGCAGATTCTACTGGGTACATGTTCATCAATTTCCCAACGAAGTAACCTGAACCAACCATTCCAAGAACGACAGCGATACATACACAAACAAATGGAATAGAAATCACTGTTGCAACATCATCAAGTGGAATGTATAGAATCCCTAGACCGACCATAAGCGGCCATGTAAAGCTTCTTGATACAAACTTGTAGAACTGCTGTGAGCCTTCTTGCAGATGCTGAGGCATCACGTTTAAGTATTTGATTAAAGCGGCAAGTACAATCATTAAGATTGGACCTGGAATATGAACAAAGCTTTCTAACAAACCACCAAAAATGAACGTTGTACAAGCAACGAGTACACCAGCACCCATTAACCCGAAATCAACTTTTGGATCCATATCAGGCTGTTCAAAAATTTCATTTGCCTCTTTTGATTTTACAAGACGGCCATTCCCGTTTAGTTCAGGACGTTTTTCACCAAGCTTCTTCATTGCGCCAGCACAGATAATGGCAATGACGTTCCCAATGACGGCAGCAGGAATTAATTGAGAAATTAATGACTCTGCTGATACACCAAGAATTTGTGAATAAGCAATAGATAATGGCAAAATCCCTTCACCAACACCACCGGCGATAATCGGAACAATAATAAAGAAGAACGAGTGATGCGGTGTGTAACCAACTAAAAGACCAACAAGTATTCCGGCAGTCACAGCTGCAATTGTACCTGCAACAAGAGGAACAAACATACGAATAAGGCCTTGTACTAAAACAGTTCGCTGCATCCCAAGAATACTACCTACTACAAGAGCAGAAATATAGAAGTAAAGGAAGTTCGACGTTTTCATAAGAGACGTAACCGCTTCCAACGAGTTCGGATTCAGAACATGAAAAAAGACCAGGAACGATGGTACGAATAAAGAAAGAATCGCCGGTCCACCAATATCTTTTAAGATCGGAATACGTTGTCCTATATCTCCAAGGAAAATCCCCAAAATCATAATAACAGCGAAACCACCAAGCATATTTGCTGGAATTTTATTAAAATAAGCGGCAGTTAAAATAATCGCTGCAAGTACTAAATACACAGGTAAGTCAATAACACCAATTTTCCAAGACATGATCTTACGGAAAACGCTTTTATTATTGTCAGAATCGTCTGTAATCGATTTCAATTGTTGTGTATTAGCCACATAAACACCCCCAAATGCTATTTGTCTCAATTGTAGAAGATTCTGTGACACTCATCTATTTATTAAACTAAATTAAGTGTAATAAAAGTAAAATAAACAGGAGTTTTTATGTTTTTATCATACAAAAATCCCCTGAAGGTAGTTTATCCTTCAGGGGATTGATCATACATCGTATTTATCGTTTTCCTTTTAAATAAGGGGTCCCAAGTGCTTTCGGTGCATCTGCCCGGCCGATGAATCCAGTGAGTGCTAGGATGGTAAGCACATATGGTGCAATGAGCATATACACGTTCGGTATATCTTGGAATAGCGGTAGGAGAGAGCCAATGATGCTTAAACTTTGAGCAAATCCAAAGAATAAAGCAGCGCCCATTGCGCCGAATGGGTGCCATTTACCGAAGACAAGCGCAGCTAGTGCGATGAAGCCTTGTCCAGTAATGGTAGCATGTGAGAAATCAAGCGCGATGGTTGACGCATAAACAGCTCCGCCAAGACCACCAAACAGTCCACTAATAAAGACGCCGATATAGCGCATCCGGTACACTTTGATTCCCATTGTATCAGCAGCCATTGGGTGTTCTCCGACTGCACGAAGACGAAGACCAAACGGCATTTTAAATAAAACAAACCAAGCAACAACCGCAAGCGCTAATGCGAGTATGGACGTATAATAAACATCTTTAAAGAATATATCGCCAATTATCGGAATGTCACTTAAAAGGGGAATATCACCTTTATAGAAAGGCTCTGTAATTTTATCTGTTTGTGCTTTCCCGTAAATGAGTTTCACGACAAACAGTGTAGCGCCAAGTGCCAGCATGTTAATGGCAACACCACTGACCGTTTGATCTGCCCGGAATGTAATGGTTGCAACTGCATGAATCAAAGAGAACAATCCGCCAATCGCCATTCCGACGAGGAGCCCAAGCCACGGGGTCAACGCCCCAAACGTATCAGCATAAAATAAGTTAAAGATAATACTAGAAAATGCTCCGACGACCATCAAACCTTCAAGACCGATATTCACAACACCTGATCTTTCTGAAAAGACGCCTCCAAGAGCGGTTAAAATAAGTGGTGCAGCATAGACAAGTGTAGCTGGGACGATGATTTCAAGAATTTGCAGAAATCCCACTTATTTTCCCCCCTTTTTCTTCATTTGGTTCATCACAAGACGGATAATATAGCTTGAGGCGACGAAAAGAATAATGATCGCAATGACAATATCAACGACCTCAGTCGGTACGCCAGATTCAAGCGGCATATTTAAAGCACCGACCTTCAATCCACCAAGCAGCAGCGCAGCAAGAACAACACCAACAGCAGTATTTCCACCTAATAAAGCGACGGCGATTCCATCAAAACCTACACCGGTAAACGAGCCTTTAATTGAGGCATATTCAAATGTGCCAAGACCTTCCATTGCGCCTGCAAGACCTGCAAAAGCACCTGAAATCAGCATCGCATAAATGATATTGCGACGAACGTTCATACCAGCATAATGGGATGCCTGCTGGTTCATTCCAACAGCCCGCAATTCAAAGCCTTTAGAGGTTTTTTGAATAATGACCCACATCACGACCGCAGCTATAATGGCAACAAAAATACCATTGTGCATCCGGGAGAAATCGGTAATTTGTTCAAAAAATCCAGAGCGAAGCGAGGCAGTGGCATCGATTTTTTCTGTTTTATCTTTATTATTTGTTAAGACATTTGAGATCAAATAGTTTGTAACATGAAGGGCAATGTAGTTCATCATGATCGTGACAATCACTTCATGAACATAAAAACGAGCCTTTAAAAACCCAGGAATAAAGCCCCATAATGCACCAGCAGCAGCTGCGGTGATGAGTGCAAGCGGCAGATGGATATACATAGGTGCATGGACAGTTGTACCGATCCATACAGCAGCTACCCAGCCAATCAGCATTTGACCTTCTACACCGATATTAAAGAGACCTGTTCGAAATGCAAAAGCAACAGCAAGTCCTGATAAAATGTAAGGTGTGACTTGTCTGATGGTTTCTCCCATATAATAGGTTTCACCGAAGACGCCATTCCAAAGGGCGCCATAGCCTTCGATGACACTATAACCGCTTGCCAGCATAATAATGGCCCCAACAAAAAGACCAAGTACAATGGCTATAAGCGGAATTAGCAGATTTGTTAAGCGATTAGACATTTGCTTCTTTCCCCACTTCCTGTTGCGTACTTCCAGCCATTAATAGACCAAGCTCTTGCTCTGTTGTTTCTTTTGGATCAACGATGGCAATAATGCTGCCCTCGAAAATAACAGCGATCTTATCACTGACATTGATAATTTCATCAAGCTCAAATGAGATGAGCAGGACGGCTTTCCCTGAGTCCCTTTGCTCAATCAGACGCTTATGAACAAATTCAATTGCACCAACATCAAGTCCTCGTGTCGGCTGAGCGGCAATTAATAAATCAGGATTGCGGTCAACTTCTCGGCCAATAATGGCTTTTTGCTGGTTCCCGCCTGACAGGGCGCGTGCCTCTGTATATTCACTCGGTGTTCTTACGTCATACTCCGCAATGATTCGTTTTGCTTTTTGGTAAATATTTTTCATATTCATCAAGCCAAATTTTGAGTATGGGCGCTGATAATACGTTTGTAAGGAAATATTTTCTCCAATTGAAAAATCAAGCACCAGTCCGTGTTTATGACGGTCTTGAGGAATATGTCCAATTCCAGATTCGGTCACCTTCCGAGGCGGAAGGTTTTGAATGGCTTTCCCGTTTAGCATGATCGTGCCAGACTCTGATTTTTTTAGACCAGTAATGGCTTCAATTAATTCAGATTGACCATTGCCATCTACTCCAGCAATTCCGACAATTTCGCCAGCCTTCACTGAGAGGTTGAGATGTTTGACTGCCTCAATTCCTCGCGCGTCTTTTACCGTAAGGTCTTGAATTTGAAGCACTTCCTCAGCAGGGGAGGCGTCTTTTTTGTCTGTTTTAAATGAAACTTCACGACCGACCATGAGGCTCGCAAGTTCATCTTTATTTGTGCTTTCCACATCAAGTGTACGAATGCCTTGGCCTTTTCGGATAATGGTCACACGGTGACAGGCATCCATAATTTCTTTCAGCTTATGGGTAATTAAAATAATGGATTTGCCTTCATTGATTAAGTTTTTCATAATTTGTATGAGTTCTTTGATTTCTTGAGGTGTTAAGACGGCTGTTGGTTCGTCGAAGATCAAAATGTCAGCGCCGCGGTAAAGTGTTTTTAAGATTTCTGCACGCTGCTGCATGCCGACAGAGATGTCAGATACTTTTGCGGCAGGGTCTATTTTTAAACCATAGCGGTCAGAAAGCTCTTGTACTTGCTGTATGGCTTGTTCTTTGTCGATCTTTCCAAACTTCTTAGGCTCTTTTCCTAAGATGATGTTTTCAGCGACGGTGAATGTATCGACAAGCATAAAGTGTTGATGCACCATACCGATGCCTAAATCACTTGCATCATTTGGGCTAGAAATGGTTACAGGTTTTCCGTGAACCTTGATTTCACCTTTTTCAGGCTGGTAAAGACCGAAAAGCACGTTCATAAGCGTTGATTTTCCAGCGCCGTTTTCACCAAGCAGCGCATGAATTTCGCCCTTTTTCAGCTGCAGCGTAATGTTGTCGTTTGCTACAATGCCAGGGAATTCTTTGCGTATATTCAACATTTCAATGACATAATCCACAGGTTTAACCGCTCCTTTTTTAGGGTGCTGATGAAGATAAAAACTAGCAAAAGAAAAGCTGCAAAACGAGGCTGCAGCTTTTCTTTTACCACCTTTTACGAATAAAGAGGAGGTAAAGGAGAGGCAAGGGGATAAGGCGTGCTTATCCCGATGCTCAAATTAAGCTTTAAAATCTTTTAGTTCATCACGTGTTGCAGGGATTTTGACTTCACCCTTGATGATTTTTTGTTTCCATTCTTCTACTTTCTTCAATACATCTTTGTCAAGGTTGTCCTGAGATGGAGAAATGTCAACAGCGCCTTCTTTCAGACCGTAAGTGATCACTTCGCCGCCAGGGAATTTACCTTCTTTTGCTTTCGTTGTTAAGTCTTGTACCGCTGTGTCTACTTTCTTAATCATAGAAGTAAGAGTGACACTTTGTTTTGTTCCAGGTACTTTTCCTTCGTCATACTGGTCTTTATCTACACCAATAACCCAAACTTTACGGTTAGGATCAGCTTTTTTCAGGTTTTTCGCTTCTGTGAAGACACCAGTTCCAGTACCGCCAGCTGCGTGATAAATGATGTCGACGCCAGATTTGTACATGCTTTCAGCTGTTGCTTTACCGATGTCTGCTTTATCGAATGCACCAGCATATTTCACTTCCACTTTTGCTTTCGGGTTAGCTGCTTCAACGCCTGCGCGGAATCCAACTTCGAATTTTCTGATTAATTCAGAGTCAACGCCGCCAACAAAACCGATTTTGTTCGATTTTGTAGAAAGAGCCGCCGCAACACCTACAAGGAATGATCCTTCATTTTCGTTAAACATAATGCTGGCTACGTTGTCTTTTTTCACAACTGCATCAACAATACCAAAGTGATTATTTTTACGTTGATCTGCGATTTCACTAATAGAATCTTGCATTAAGAAACCAATTCCATAAATCAGGTCGAATTTCTCACGAGCAAGTGTGTTTAAGTTCGTTGTATAGTCAGCGTCTGATTTAGATTGTAAGTAATCAAAGCCGTTTTTACCTTTTTTTAAATTGTTGTCTTTCCCAAAAGCTTGTAAACCTTCCCAAGCTGATTGGTTAAACGATTTGTCATCGACACCACCGACATCAGTTACCATTGCAACAGTGAATTGATCTTTATCTTTTTTGCTTTCACCGCTGTTTGAGCCAGAGTTGCCGCATGCTCCAAGGATGGTTCCTGCTGCTACGACTAAGGACAATGCTAGTCCAATTTTGCGCTTCTTCAAAACATAACCCCCTATAAAAATTTAAAAGTTTCAGAAAAGTCTCGCGAAAAAAGACCGTTCTACCTCTTCTTACCCTTCTGAAAGGGGTATTTTATCCTGCTTTCTCCTGAAACTTATGGAGGGCAGGAGAGAAGATGTAAGACATCAGACTTATATCTCGTTGAACTAATCAATCATAATTTATCATTTCCAATCGAATAAATAAATAGAAATTTGTTTTATTTTTAAAAAAATGTTAAAAGGCTAAATTCGATGTCTTTTTATCTGCTGAAATATGATATAATGCCGCTTTTGTGATGTGCTCTACTACAGTGGAACCGCTGATATCAAGGGGTTTGTGACATCGTGTGCCATAAAAAAACATCTGGCCTCTATAAAAGGTCAGATGTGTCAAATTATAGATATTGCTGAATCAAATTCATATTTGTTGTACTGAGTTTATATTGGAAAACAGGACGTCCAATTGTCCCGTATGCCATTTCGACATCAACTACTTCGATGTCCTCAAGGAATTTCAAGTATTTTCTAATGGAGACTTGAGAGATTTCTGTATGATTCGCTAGGTCTTCGGTCGTGAAAGCTTGATAACCGAATGATTGAATACTTGTCCAGATGAGTTTGAGTGTGCTTTTGGTCAGGCCTTTTGGCAGAAGGACTTTTTCTGTCTCTGCTTTTTTATGAAAGAGCTTCGCATCTAAATCATTTTGCGAGATGCTGTTCATCGTTTGGTACAAGGCGTGTTTACGTTTATACTCTGAGAGCGCTGATTGGAAACGTTCAAACTCAAATGGCTTGATTAAATAATCAACGGCCCCGTTTCGCATCGTTTGCTGGATGACATCGACTTCATTGGCAGCTGAAATGACAATGACATCAACAGAATGATTTTGCTGGCGTATTTCTGATAATAGGGCCAGTCCATTTTGTCCAGGCATATAAATATCGAGCAGTACAAGGTGAATGGCTTCTGTTTTTAAGATGTCCAGTGCCTGCTGAAAAGAGGTGGCAATCCCTTTTAATTCAAAGCCGTCGATTTGGGTCAGGTAGCGTTTGTTCAGCTCCCCAACCATTGGGTCATCTTCTACTATTAACACATTAATCATGTGAATCCTCCTTTTGTTTATACGGAATGCGGAGACTAAAGGTCGTTCCTTCTCCTTTTTCACTCGTTACAATCAGGTGTCCGTTCAATTTTTTGATGCTTTGGTCAACAAAGTAGAGACCGAATCCTCTGTCTTCTCCTTTAGTTGAAAAGCCTTGATCAAACATGATGTCTTGTTCGTCTTTTGTGAGACCAACACCTGTGTCCGTAATCTCAATATGAAGCTGCTCCTGGACGTATCGGAATGAGATTGAGATGTTTTTCGTCTCAGTATGAGAAACAGCATCGAGTGCGTTATTTAACAGGTTGCCAATCACGGTAATGAGATCATGCGTCACTGCTGGGTCCTCTGAATTTGGGACTTGTGTGCTGCATATGACTTCTAAGGTCGCGCCTTGTTCCCTGATGTAGCTTTGTTTTCCTAGTAAAAATCCTGCTAAAACAGAGTTTTTCACATGGTTGATGATTTCATTTGTTTCCGTTTGCTGATATATCGCAATATCTTTGATATAGGTGCCAAGGTCATCGTAGTTTTTGAGCTGAACCAATCCTAAAATGACATGAAGCTTGTTCATAAATTCATGTGACTGGGCACGAAGGGCATTTGCATACATTTTGACCCCGCTCAGCTGCTCAGCCAAGTGTTTGACTTCTGTTTTGTCACGGAAGGTGGCGATTGCCCCGACAATCTCGCCTTTTAACGTAATCGGGACCTCGTTAAAGACAAGCTCCAGTCCGTTCATTCTCACGTCGCGGTCAAGCAGCGGCTTGCGTGTTTCAATGACTTGCTTTAAACCGCTTGAAGGGAGGAGAGCCTGAACATCTTGTTCTCTAGGGTCAACCATAATGCCCATATTATGAAAGAGCCGTTTGGCTTCAGCATTGGCTAGCTTGATTTTACCGTGCTGATCGACGGCAAGAATCCCTTCTTTTGTTGATTCTAGCATGGCGCTTCGTTCTTTTAATAGTGTGGCGATCTCATCTGGCTCTAGTCCAAACATAATCTTCTTCACTTTTCGTGCCACAATGAGTGCTCCGATGATACCAGAAAGAAGACTGAGCGATATGACGAAGTAGAGCGGAAGTAAGCTTTGATGAATAATCAAGTCAATTTCCTTTAACGTAATCCCTACTGCCACAGCCCCGAGCTGCTTCCCATCTTGATCATAAACAGGAACAAAAGCACGCATGGATCTGCCAAGTGTTCCAGAAGCCGTACTAATATGTTCTTTACCCTGTAATGCTAGTTTTTCATCACCGCCAGCAAACCGCTTCCCGATCTTCTGCGGATTTGGATGGGTTTTGCGAATGCCGTTCATATCCATCACGACAACGAATTCAGTTTTGGTGATTCGCTGAACACTTGTTGTATATTGACGAAGTACTGAATATGATCGATTTTCTTCTAATGATTTCGCTGTGATCGGAGCCTCTGCGACCATTTTGGCAGTGGAGAGGGCGATGTCACGTTCCTGCTGATGAATGTTATTAGCTGTTTCCGACCAGATCGTAAAGAATGTGATACAAAGGGAGATCAGGACAACGATACAAACAAAAATCGTCAGCCGTGTTTGCAGTCTTAATGTTTTTTTCACGAGTATACCCCTAACGCACGATTTTTTCGTAATAGTAATACTTTAACGGGAAAATGTAAGTTTGTGAAGGAATGTACGTGCAAAATCACAAATTTGATTTTGCTGCCAGTTTACTTTGAAAGCATCTTGTCAATCCGTTTTAAGTGAGCCATAATAAATGTGAGCTTATGAGAAAGGATCTATTTATGAAAAATACATATTTGACTGGATATTTTCCGCTGATTTCGATTTTACTATTCAGCTCTGCTTTTTCGATTTTCACAGTAGGGATCACGACTGATTTCTTGACTCAAGCAGGTATTTTAAAAGGAATGCTGGAATTTTTCTCGGAACAGGGCATACGACTTGCTCTTTTTGCTGCTTTTGCACTTGTTTATTTTATGATTTTATCTGCCTTGAAACTGATTGCAGATACGGTGTTAGAGCTGGCACTACTCTTTTTCGCGAAAGATCCTGAAGGGGAGAACTTAAAGAAAATTCGGATTGCATCCGTTGTTTATTTATTTGCCAGCTTGCTTGCATTTCTGTTGACGCAGCAGCTGATTCTGCTTGTCGGACTGTTTGTTTTAGCAAGTCTTGTCTATTTTATCTGGGTTGTGGTTCGCATTTATCAATCGCTTTCCATGCTGAATTTAATTGGATTTATGATGTTTATTCTTCTGTTTTGGGCAACGTTTTTAATCGGCATTTTGTACTTATTTATTAAGCTTTATAACAGTGTTATGGCGAGTCTGCCTTCTTAAACAGACAAAGAAAGCATCCTCCACCATCGGAGGATGCTCAGCGTGTAGACAAACCCTCGCATTCGGTGTCAGGGCTGCGCTCCGGTACTCGTCCTTCCTAGACTGCAAAGGTTTTCAGGTCACGCTGAAAAGAAGACAAAGGGCTAAAATAAAAATCATTTTAGCCCTTTGTCAACAATGTGAGCATCCTCCAACATCGGAGGATGCTTTTTTATGAAAGAAACCGTTTTTGAATATCGGGTGTAGGCCTCATACAAGATGTTTTTTGACCAAACCATTTGTAGCGATTTTTCGCCATCCGCTCATAAAACCAATCACGGATAGGGCGGGGAATGGCAATGAGTAAATAACTCCATTTGTAGATCCCTTTTAAATGCCGCGTGGCTTTTAAGATGCCTGTCGACTTCGTATAAAGGGTGCCTTTTTCAATATAAATGAATGAATTGAACTCATCTAAAGGCAAACCGTTTTCTTTTAAAATGCGCTGCCCTGTATCTGATTGTAATGAAGCAAACATCATTCGCTCATCTGGATCACGCTTAATCACAAACTGAACAGCGCCGCTGCACACGTTGCAGACACCATCAAATAAAATTAAATGGGGTGGATGTGTTGAATGCATTGCAATCAAACCTCCTGTTTATCTGGCGTATTGCATCGTATTTTTCCAAATACGTAAGTGCGGGCTGGAGCTGTAAATCGATTCAACCGTTCCTCTATCTCTTCCAACCCATACACCCATTGTATATTGATCTGTCAGTCCAACAAACCAAATGTCTTTGTAGTCATTGGATGTCCCTGTTTTACCACCAATGTAAGGGGAACTGAAATTCGCTTTTTTCCCTGTTCCGCTTTTTACAACGGAGGCAAGCAGTTTACGCATGGTGTCATTTGTCCGCTGAGAATACACTTGCTTCGGTGACTCTTTCCACTTGTAAAGGGTCTTACCGTTTAAGTCTGTTACCTTTGTGATCGAATGACTTTGCGTGTAAGCTCCTTGATTACCAAAGACGGTATACGCATCTGTTATTTCTAGCGGTGAGAAGCCCTTCGTAAATCCGCCAAGTGCAGAAGGAAGGCGATAATCATCCGCTACGATATGCTCGAATGAGAACTTTTCTAAATAGCTGAAGCCTTTTTTGACACCGACTGTATCCAGCATTCGGATCGCAGGTGTATTGTAAGAGTTCTTAAAGGCTGTTTCAAGTGTGACGGTTCCATACGTTTTATGATTATAGTTCTGCGGACAGTATCCGCTGCTGCAAAACTTGCCGGCACTGATTTTGCTTGAAGCTGTTGCACCGGTTTGGTCGATGTAAGGACCATAGTCTAAAAGCGGCTTAATTGCAGAACCAGGCTGTCTTTGCGCTTGATAGGCGTAGTTGAAATCAAACTTTTTATAGTTTTTTCCGCCAGCAAGTGCGACAATTTGATGCGTTTCATGATTAATGACCGCTGATCCGCCTTCTACACCTTGGTAAGGGAGTTGCGCATTGAGCTGATAGACGGCTCGTTGCTGTAAGGAAGGATCAAGTGCCGTATAAATTTTGACACCATCCTGAAGCAGGGCACTAACTTTTTCAGATAATTCTTTTTGAATGGCTTTTTTTGCTCCATCTGTTTTGGCTTTCTTCAAGCGGTTTGTAAAGCCTTCCTGATCTGACACAAGATCGGTGAATTCCTCATTGGTATATGTCACATAGTCAGGGTAAAGGTTTTTCTTTTCACTTAAGGACAGGCTGATTTTTTCTTTGACGGCTTTTTTGTATTGCTTTTTGGTGATGACACCGTCTTTCTTTAAAATACCAAGCAGTCGTTCTTGGCGTTTCTTCGTGTGCTTGAATTGTTTCAATGGGTCATACAGTGTTGGGTTGTTTGGAATCGCAGAGATAAATGCCATCTGTGCAAGCGTTAAAGAACTAAGCGGCTTATCAAAATAGTAATTAGCCGCAGAACCGACACCGTAAACACCATTACTGAAATAAATCGTATTTAAATAGCTTTCGAGAATTTCATCTTTCGAGAATTTCCGCTCTAATTCATAGGAATAGAGAAGCTCTGTAAACTTTCGGGTGAACGAACGTTCATGGCTTAAATATAAGTTACGGGATAATTGCTGTGTGATCGTACTCGCTCCTTGGCTGATGCCATGGTTTTTGACATTTGAGGCAAGGGCACGAACAACCCCCATAAAGTCAATGCCTTTATGGTCATAAAAGTTCCGGTCCTCTGAGCGGAGGAACAGCTCCTTCACAGAATCAGGAATTTTATCATACGTCACGAACACTCGGTTTTCATCGTTTGATACGATCTCGGAGATGAGAGAACCATCCCGATCATACATATAACTGTTTTGGGAAAAATCTATCTTTTCCAGCTTGATTTTTTGATCAAGCACTTCGTTAACAGGCTTGACACTTGCAGCTTCTTCCTTTGATAGATAAAAAGTCAGAACAAATAATGGAATGAGGGCAGCAAGTAATAACCAACCAATGATTGCACGAAACATGAGGTCACTCACTTTCTTCAATTTTCTAGCCATATCGTACCATTCTTTTGCGAATACGAGAAGGTTATTTTTAGAAAAGAATGGGCGTGAAGTCTAGTGAATAAGGCTTCTACACATGAAAAAAGAGTACCTGATGATGGATCAGACACTCCTTTCTTTTGTCTTCCCATGCGAGCGGACCGCCCATAAAAATAACGCGCCAAACAGAAAAATGCCGGCAGTGACATAAAAGACAGCTGGAATCCCGTAATGACTCGCCACAATGCCGCCAATCACCGGACCGACGACATTCCCAAGAAAGCGGAAGCTGACATTGTATCCGAGCACTTCCCCTTGCATAGAGGCAGGTGCTTTGATCCGAATATACGCCGTCGTACACGGAATAATCCCGCCAAGTGCCATCCCATATAGAAAACGGAAAAGTACTAACATCACATAGGAATCCGCCATCGCTTGCGGGATGAATAAAATAGAGGAGAGGATGAGAAGGGCAAGCAGCACCTTGTCGTGACCAATTCGATCTCCGAGATCTCCCCATTTTCGTGTAAAGAGCAAATTGCCAAGTCCAGTTGCAGAGAACGCAAGACCCGCATAAAATGCGAGATTAACAGGACCGTGTAAATCATGAATGTATAAAGCCAAAAGTGGCTGAATGCTAAAGTTCCCTACTTGTGTAATAAACGTTAAAAGCATCGTGACCACAAGCAAAGGCTGTTTGAAAATATGAACGAGTACATCCTTCCGTGAGTAAGAAACGCGCTTTGCTTCTTTTGAACGGATGGGCTGTTCTTTCACTCCGAAAATAATCACAATAGCTGACACATAAATGACAGTCGCTGTGAGGAAAAACGTATAAATAAATCCGACGCTGTCTGCCATGAAGCCGCCCATTAATGGACCAAACAACCCCCCGGCGACATTACTCATCTGCATCGTTCCAAGGGTTTTACCTGCAGTTGCCTTTTCCGTCTGTGCAGAGATCAGTGCCATTGAAGTCGAGATAAAGCCTGTGACAAGCCCCATGAAGAGCCGCAGTGCGAATAGCTGATAAACGGTTTGCACAAGCCCCATTAATAGAATACTTGTTGCAATCCCAATTCCGTTAATGAGCAAAATCTTTTTATAGCCATGACGGTCACCAATCCGTCCCCAAATCGGAGAAATCAGAAAGGCCGTTAAAAACGTGACCCCAAAGACATAGCCGCTCCACCTTTGGACAAATTCATTTGAATAGCTGCTATCAAGAGATTCTATGTAAAGTGATAAAAAAGGGACGATCATTGTAATGCTGGCAGATACAAAAAAGTTCACAAACCACATGATGTACAAGTTTTTCTTCCTGTTTGTGATAGAGACCACCTTCTTTATTTATTTCGTGTTCCTTAATAATTATAAAGGAAAATAAACGATCTTTCATCTGATGATAGGTTGGGCATAGTGAATCTGCATTATTTTCAAGAAAATGAAGTGATTTCAAGGTCCGTCTTAATATAATGATATCAGGATGAAAAACTGACGAGAAAGTGAGGTGGGACTGGTGGAACAGAAGGCGGTGCTTGTGGTCGATTTTGAATTTACGATGCCTGATGGAAAGTATCATCCACAAAATTTTTTTCCTGAAATTATTGAAGCTGGGGTAGTGAAAGCGGCAAGTGAAACGATTATAGACACGTTCTCTAGCTACGTCAAACCGAAAAAGTTCCCGAAGCTGACGAAGCGCTGTAAATCGTTCCTCGGCATTACGCAGCAGGATGTAGAGAGCGGAATTTCCTTTGAGGCGTTTATCGAGAAGCTCGTGTCGCTTGATGGGGGAGAGGATTGTGAGATTATTACATGGGGCAATATGGACATGAAGGTGCTGAAGCAAAACTGTATGCTGAATCACATTGCCTTTCCTTTTAAGGGGAAGCTGAGGGACCTCGCCTTTGAGTATAAAACCTTTTTTGGTGATCGTACACTGACAGGGCTTCGCAAAGCGGCAAAGGAATACGGCAGTGAAGGAGCTGGTAAGCATCATAAAGCACTTGATGATGCTATGACGACTTATCAGCTGCTAACCCTTTTTGAAAAAGACAGAGCTTATGTGGAAAATCCGCAAACAACCAAAATTGGTGAGCTGATCGATTTCTCACACTTTTTTGATTCGGCTGATTAGCGGGCGTCTTCTGAAAAATAATCTTTTTCGAGAGAAGATAGGCACGCTCTTGATTTTTCAGCCCATTTGGAATCATCCGCATGGAGCGTTTGTTTTAATTTATCTACAGCTTCTTTTAGTGATACTTGATAATCTGGTATACCGCCATCATAAGGCTTCACCATATGATGAGGGATATTCGTCTGTTCACGATAGGCCAAAGCCCGTCTCTCTTGGAAAAAAGGCACGTCTGCTTCTTTTGGGTGATGCAGGTCGCCTTGAGTGGGATGTGTCAGAACGGCTTTTACTTGAACGAGATAGGTCGATGGTTTCACTGCTGTCACTTCCCCAACGTAAACACCTGTTTTGTAAAATCCTTTCACAACTTGTCCAATTTGAATGTCTTGTCCCATTTGAATGTCTGTCATGTGAAATTCCTCCATTTCCTTCTCGCAGGAAGGTATTTCATTTCTTTTAGCCAATATAGTGAAGTAAACGAGCAAAAGGGGGAATGGCGAATGCTGTCGTTCATCGCACTCTTTCTACTGTATTTTCCTGAAGATAAAAGGGAGTACATCCCAGCGGCAATCACCACGGTGATTTTCTTCATTGCTGCTTTTATTTGCTTTCGTCTGATCGTTCGTGCGTCTAAGAAGCAGGAGCGGATAGATGAAAAAAGGACAAAAAAAATGGATTGATCATTTTCTTCTTGTATCTTCAGGAAACTTCACGGTGACGGTTGTACCAGACTGCAGCGAGCTTTTGAAACGAATGGTTCCATGGTGATTTTCAATGATAGAAAATGTCACTGTCAGCCCAAGTCCAGTCCCTTTATTTTTCAGGGTGTAATATGGTTCGCCAAGCTTTTTCATTTGGCTTTCTGTCATTCCTACACCGTTATCCACGAAACAAAGGCATATTTTATGATTTTCTTTTGAAGCAAAAAGTTCAATTTCCCCTTCGTGTTCTGGGGCTGCTTCGATCGCATTTTTGATTAAATTAATCATGACTTGCTTGATCTTCGTTTCATCACCTTGAATGTATAAGTCTGGTTCAATGGATTGATGAATCGTGACTGATTTGAAATTCGCATAGGATGTCATCAGTGATGCACATTCCTCTAGTAACTTAGATAGATTGAGAGATTCAATTTGATAATAGTTTTGTTTCGCAATGTCAAGATAACTCGTGATAATATCCTGCGCCCGGTCTAACTCGGACAGAACGAGATTTTTATAATCTTTATTGGTTGACGGCTCTTTTGTATTGTCACTAGAAAAGAGCAATTGGATAAAGCCTCTCACCACTGTCAGCGGATTGCGTACTTCATGGGCAACGCTTGCAGCGAGTTCACTTACAATTGTCAGTTTTTCTGACTGGACGAGCTGTGTTCTCATTTGCGCATTTTCTTTGACGAATTCAATGGAATAGATACTTAGCACAAGAAAGAATATGTAGTAAAGGGTTGAGAAAAATAACTCAAGTAACTTTTGCTGCATAATAAAGGCTGGGCTGTATTCCATTAAGCTGACCGCAAACAGTCCAATGTAAATAAAGAATCCTTTGGAAAAACCGATAAGCACTCCATACATCAGCTTTTTCAGCTTCGAATATTGACGCCATTTCCGGTAGAACAGAAATGGGATGAAAAAGTAAATCGGAACAACAATGAGTCCAACCCATAAGAAGGAGCCATACATCACGAATTTGACCATGGAACTTATCAAGATGGCGATGATCCCAGCAGTGTACCCTCCGTATAAAATGGCAAGTACAAGAGGGATGGATTGAAGCCCAGTCTGCAAATCTAAAATCGAACCAACTGGATATATAATACATAGTGCTGAAGAGATGGATGCGAATACTGTGATGAGCAGTTTATTCGTTTTTGGGAAATGAGCAGGGGTCCGGCTTAGCCATAGCGCATGATATAAAAAGATTGGAAATAGAATAAAAGATACATGGAGCAGAAAATCCTTGAACATTTCCATTTAAATGCTCTCCTCGTAAATAATTGTAATTCCTCTCATTATATCATCTCATGTACAAAGTAGATATGATAAAAGGAGGGTTTTTTTCTTTAAAAAGAACACCCGTTAGGATGTTCTTTCGATCGTATAGGGCTTATTCAGATGATCGCGTGAACGCTTGATGAAGGCGTTTCAATCCTTCTTTGACTGTTGAAGCAGGACAGCCTAGATTCATCCGAATAAAGCCGTCTCCTTCGTGTCCGTACACGTGACCAAGCTCTAGGATCACTTTGCCCTTTTTCAGCAGATTCCGTTTCAATTCCGCTTGACTGAATTGATAATCCCGAATGTCCAGCCACAATAAATAAGAAGCATCTGGTTTCATATAACGTATATTTGGAAGGTGTTCGTCAATATAGTCCATCGCCATTTTTATATTGTTTTCGAGATAAAGAACAAGTGCATCGAGCCACTCATCCCCGTGGCGGTATGCTGCTTCCATCGCAGGAATCGCAAATGCATTCAGTTTGGCTAGTCCGTTTCTTTGCAATTCATTGGTGAAAAGGGTTCTTTTTTCTTCATCGGAAATGATAATGGCAGATGCTTGGAGGCCAGCTAAATTAAATGTTTTACTTGGTGCAATACACGTCACTGTGATATGTGCTATGTCGTCAGAAAGACTAGCAAATGGCACATGCGGCTTTCCGTATAGCATCAAATCAGAATGAATCTCATCTGAAACGACTGTGACACCGTGCTTGACACATAAGTCTCCTACTCGCTTTAATTCTTCTTTTGTCCACGCTCTTCCGGACGGATTATGCGGATGACAAAGGAACATGAGCTTCGCTTCTGGTCTGCTCAGTTTTTTCTCTAAATCATCAAAATCCATAAGATAGCGGTTGTTTTCTATTTTTAAAGGGTTGGTTGAGACTGTACGTCCATTTCGCTCAATCATTTGATAAAAAGGCGTATACACTGGTGACTGTATGACCACTTCGTCATTCGGTGCTGTAAAGGCTTGGACAGCAAAACTAAGTGCCGTGACAATCCCTGGTGTGAAGGTGACGGCTTCTGTCTGAATCGACCACCCGTGTCTTCTTTTGAGCCATTCGGCTACTGCCTGCTGCGTATCCTGGTCTTGAAAGGCATAGCCAAATACGCCATGATCCAATCGCTCTTTCAATGCATCAAGGACGACCTGCGGCGCTTTAAAATCCATATCTGCCACCCACATCGGCAGCGCATCTGTTGTCAGGAACAAAGACTCTGCTTGGTCCCATTTCACTGATTTTGAACCTTTACGTATGATCTGTTCGTCGAAATTCATGAAACCCACCTCTAGCCGTTTTTCAACCATTGTTGGTTGTGCTAAAATAAACATCACAAAATTTATTATAAGCGGTGATACCGATGAAAGATAGTCAAGCTGTAGAAGAGATGATTCAACTTATTAAGGCATGGGACCCTTTTCAATATGGAGAGGACTTTTATGAAACGGAGCCTGCTGACGTCATCAGTGCATTATACGACGCAGAAGACTCTTTATCTTTAGCAAAAGACATTCAAGCCATTTATCATCACTCATTTGAGCAGCTCCTGCCTTTCGAAAGCTGTCAACATATAGCGAATCAGCTTTTCGTCATACGAGACAGCAGCTCCTGCACACGCTAAGACAGGCTGAAATGTCCGATTTGATCAGACACAAAGACCGGATTTTCCTCAGGAACGAGGTGCCCGGTTTTTTTTAATGCATGCAAGGTCGAGTTTGGCAGATCCTTGTGCAGTCTTTCTCCTATTTGAATGGGAACGATCCGATCTTCCTCACCCCAAATGAGCAGCACTGGTGTCTCCATTTTCTTTAGGACATCCGAGGTCAAATCGCCTTCCCGGTGCCGAATCAAGCGGAAAATTCCTCGGAAAATTTGATCATCAGAAAAAGGCTTTAAATATCCGTCCACCATCTCTTGATCAATGATGGAATGATCATGTACAACAGCGGTTAAATTTTTCATTATGCCTTGCTTCAAGAGCTTTCTTTTAAGATAGAGATAAAAATAAGGAATATATGTGCTGTAAACAAGCGATCTCTTTGATTTATTTAAATACCCTGAGCTGCACAAAAGTACCGCCTTTTCAAATAGGTCTGGCCGTTCAGATGCAGCGTATAAAGCAATTTGGCCGCCCATCGAATGACCCACTAGGATCGCATGCTGAATCTGCAAGTAACCAGCTAGCTCAATAATGATCTTTCCCATGTTGCGATAGCTGTAAATAAACGTATTCGACTTCTCGGACTGTCCAAACGGCGGCAGATCGATTGCAATTAAATTGAAGTCTTGTTTCAGAAGCGGGATGAGCTTTCGATAGCTGAAGGTAGAAGAGAAGAGTCCGTGAATTAAGATCAATGTTTTCTTTCCCTTATTTGGATAGTGCTCATAATAGATATCTAAACCGAATTTACTTTTCATATAAGCTGGCTGAACAAAGTCCACACTCATCACTCCGATACTTGATACTCTCTCTGTTAGGTGACTGTATTGTACCCTAAAAAGTGGATTTTAAGCTATGGTTAGCATCTTTTCCCTGCTTAGCATAATGGGAAAAACGTGCTATAATGTTCAGAAGATTTTTTAAAACTAGCTTTTACAATCTGAGGTGTGAAATCAAATGAAACTAACAGAAAAAGAAACTGAAATATTAGAGATTTTAGATGAAAACAGCCGCGCCGATTTAAATACAATTGCAAAAATGGCAGGCGTGACAACAGAAGAAGCAGAAGCCATTATTCAAAAACTAGAAGATCAAAAAGTCATTATTGATTATTCAACCATGATTGACTGGCGTAAAGTGGATGGTCATGAAGGCGTCACAGCAATGATTGATGTAAAAGTGACACCAAAAAGAGGCGTCGGATTTGATGAAATTGCTGAACGTATTTATCGCTTTCAGGAAGTGGAGTCTGTCTATCTCATGTCAGGTGTTTATGATCTATCTGTTGTGATCCGCGGAAGATCTATGTCTGATATTGCCCGCTTCGTATCTGAAAAATTATCGACACTTGATTCCGTGGTTTCAACAACTACCCACTTTATTTTGAAGAGATATAAACATGATGGGAAAGTGTTTGAAACAGGAGACGATGACAAAAGAATCGTGGTGTCTCCTTAAATGAAAAAGTCTTATTTATCTGAAACGGTACAAAGCATTCAGCCGTCAGGTATTCGGAAATTCTTTGATTTGGCAGCCACAATGGAAGGGGTCATTTCCCTCGGTGTCGGCGAGCCAGATTTCGTGACAGCTTGGAATGTCAGAGAAGCAAGTATTATGTCATTAGAACAAGGGCTTACCTCTTATACGGCGAACGCAGGGTTGTTATCTTTGCGAAAAGAACTGAGCCACTATTTATATAAGCGGTTTCACATTGACTACAGTCCTGAAGAAGAACTTATTATCACAGTTGGCGGAAGCCAGGCACTTGATTTGGCCTTTCGTGCGATTTTAAACAGCGGGGATGAAGTGATCATTCCAGAGCCTTGTTTCGTAGCATATGGGGCCCTTACGACACTTGCAGGCGGAGTACCTGTTTATTTAAGTACCTCGGCTGAAAAAGATTTCAAAGCAGACTCGGCGGATCTACGCACGAAGCTGACGCCTAAGACAAAAGCGATCCTGCTTTGCTCACCATCAAATCCAACTGGCTCTGTCTATTCAAAGGAAGAGCTTGAAGATATTGCTCATTTTGCAAAAGAGCATGACCTTCTCATTATCACGGATGAGATTTACGCAGAGCTGACGTACGATGAAGCTTTTACAAGCGTAGCGGCAATTCAAGATATGAAGGAAAGAACGATCCTGATTTCAGGCTTTTCAAAAGGGTTTGCCATGACAGGCTGGCGCTTAGGATATGTGGCAGCACCACCTGTACTGCGCGATGCTATGCTGAAAATACACCAATATTCTATGATGTGTGCGCCCGCTATGGCACAATATGCAGCAGAAGAAGCTTTGAAAAATGGGCTTGAAGATGTAGAGAAAATGAAGAAAAGCTACAGAAGGCGCCGTAATTTGTTTGTCGGCTCTTTGAATGAACTGGGGCTGACATGCCACCAGCCAAACGGCGCATTTTACGCTTTCCCGTCCATTAAAACGACGGGCATGACGTCAGAACAATTTGCCGAGGAGCTGCTCCTGAGTGAAAAAGTAGCCGTTGTCCCTGGTAATGTCTTCGGGCCGAGTGGTGAAGGTCATATTCGCTGTTCATATGCTTCGTCTCTTGACCATCTTCAGGAATCACTTTCAAGAATCCAGCGCTTTTTGCAGGAACGACAAGTGAAAGAAGAAGCACCTGTCATCATAAAATAAAAAAAGGCATCAATCCATTAGGACTCATGCCTCTCAAATTAGGGGGGAATACTAGAAAGCATTCTTGTTTTCAGGTATTCCCCCTTTTGAACTGATCTAAACCCAATTAAAAAATATTTTGCGTAACTGACCGTTCTGTGATATAGTTTTTAATTGCGTATAAACGAATATTAAAACATTTATTTAGGAGTTGTTATCATGGCGACAAAGTTTGAAGTAGGCAGTGTTTACACTGGTAAAGTAACAGGATTACAAGCGTATGGTGCGTTTGTTGCATTAGATGAAGAAACTCAAGGACTTGTGCATATTTCTGAAGTAACACATGGCTTTGTAAAAGACATCAACGAGCACCTTTCAATTGGTGACGAAGTACAAGTAAAAGTTCTTTCTGTTGATGAAAAAGCAGGTAAAATCAGCCTTTCTATCCGTGCTACACAAGATGCACCTGAAAGAAAAGAAAGCAAACCAAAGAAACAAAGACCACAGCAAGTGAAAGAAGAAGCTGCTGCACCACAAGGTTTCAATACACTTAAAGATAAACTTGAAGAGTGGATTGAGCAATCTAACCGTAAAGATCTTATCAAGAAATAAAAAAAGCACCGCTTCAAACGGTGCCTTAGGCTGCCTCGTATAGGCGGCCTTTTTTATGTCTTTTTGTTTAGCGAACCTCTGGATTCGGCTCGTCACGGCGAACAGCTTCTTCGCTTGGCTTGAACAATAGACCAAGGTTAACAAGACCTGCAATTCCAACAAGACCATAAATAATACGTGATAATGCAGAGCCTTGTCCGCCAAAGATCGCTGCTACTAAGTCAAATTGAAAAAAGCCGATTAGTCCCCAGTTAATAGCACCGATAATCGTGAGCACGAGGGCAATACGCTGAATAGCACTCATCGTGATTCCTCCTTTCGCTACAGCATCAATACATTTATATTTTGCAGATTTTTAGCCAAACTATGCGTAAGAAAATGGATTAAAGCAAATTACTTTACTTTTGGAATGATTGAGGCGCATAATGTAGCGCGAGGAGGAGATCAAATGGATCGATTTACTTATTGGAACCCAACGAAATTAATGTTTGGAAAGGGAGAAGTATCAGCCCTTTCAGATGAACTCAAACACTACGGAAAAAACGTATTACTTGTATATGGTGGAGGCAGTATTAAACGAAACGGCCTTTATGACCAAGTTGTCAGCATCCTAAAAGAATCAGGAGCTGCAATCACTGAACTTGCTGGTGTTGAGCCAAACCCGCGCTTAACAACAGTAAGAAAAGGGGTTGAGCTTTGCAAAGAGAACAACGTTGATTTTATTTTGGCAGTCGGCGGCGGCAGTGTCATTGATGCAACGAAAGCGATCGCAGCTGGAGCGAAGTACGATGGAGATGCTTGGGATATCGTGACGCGTAAGCATGTCCCAATGGAAGCTATTCCGTTCGGTACTGTGTTAACACTTGCTGCAACAGGTTCTGAAATGAACTCTGGATCAGTGATCACAAACTGGGAAACAAATGAGAAATATGGCTGGGGAAGTCCAGCAGTCTTCCCTAAATTCTCTATTCTTGATCCAGTGAACACATTCACTGTGCCAAAAAACCATACGATTTATGGCATGGTTGACATGATGTCACATGTGTTCGAGCAATATTTCCATCACACGGAAAATACACCTTATCAAGACCGTATGTGTGAAGGGCTTCTTCGTACGGTCATTGAAACAGCACCGAAGCTGATCAACGATCTAGAGAACTATGAGCTGCGTGAAACCATCTTATTCACTGGCACCATTGCCCTTAATGGAATGCTGTCAATGGGGGCACGCGGTGATTGGGCTTCTCATAACATTGAGCATGCGGTATCTGCTGTTTATGATATCCCTCATGCCGGCGGACTTGCCATCTTGTTCCCGAACTGGATGAAGCATGTCATTCAGGAAAACCCAGGCCGCTTTAAACAATTAGCGGTACGTGTATTCGATGTGGACTCTGCGGGCAAAACAGACGAAGAAGTGGGCTTAGAAGGAATCGACAAATTGTCAGCTTTCTGGACAAGTCTTGGTGCACCAAGCCGTTTAGCGGACTATGATATCAACGATGAGAAAATTGATTTAATTGCAGACCGTGCAATGGCACGCGGTGAATTTGGTCAATTTAAAAAGCTAAACAAAGAAGATGTTCTAGCCATTTTGAATGCTTCTTTATAATCGAACAACCAAAAGATAGCTGCTTTCGAGCAGTTATCTTTTTTTGAGTTCGACGTGTACATATGTTAAAGTAGTCTTTCATGTTTTTGGATATATACGCTGTAAGGAGATGTATCAACAGATGGAAAATTTTATTTACTATAATCCAACGAAATTAATGTTTGGAAAAGGACAACTAGAAGGACTAAAGAGCGAACTCGCTCGTTATGGAAAACGAGTGTTACTTGTATATGGTGGAGGCAGCATTAAGAAAAATGGTCTTTATGACAATGTGATCAGCGCGTTAAATGAAGCAGAAGCTGAAGTATTTGAGCTGTCAGGTGTTGAACCAAACCCGCGCCTTACCACAGTGGAAAAGGGAATCGACATCTGCCAAAATGAAAAAATTGATTTCTTATTAGCTGTTGGCGGCGGCAGTGTGATTGACTGTACAAAAGCGATTGCAGCCGGAGCAGAGTATGACGGAGATGTGTGGGACATTATCTCTAAGAAAACAACCGCTCAAAAAGCATTGCCGTTTGGCACAGTACTGACACTTGCAGCAACCGGTTCAGAAATGAATCCAGACTCTGTCATCACAAACTGGGAAACAAATGAAAAATATGTGTGGGGCAGTTCAGTCACTCATCCTGCTTTTTCCATTCTAGACCCTGAGCATACATATTCTGTGCCAGAAAACCAGACGGTGTACGGCATGGTCGATATGATGAGCCACGTCTTCGAGCAATACTTCCATAATGTAAAAAACACGCCGCTACAGGATCGAATGTGTTTTGCTGTTCTTCAAACAGTCATCGAGACAGCACCAAAACTGCTTGAAGACTTACAAAACTATGAGCACCGTGAAACGATCCTTTATGCAGGAACGATCGCTTTAAATGGCACGCTGCAAATGGGCTACTTTGGAGACTGGGCGTCCCATACGATTGAGCATGCGGTATCGGCTGTCTATGACATTCCGCATGCAGGCGGACTTGCCATCCTCTTCCCAAATTGGATGCGTCATACACTCGATCACAATGTGGGACGCTTTAAAAACCTCATGCTGAACATGTTTGACATCGAGACAGAAGGAAAATCAGATCGTGATATCGCATTAGAAGGCATCGACAAGCTGTCAGCCTTCTGGACAAGCCTCGGTGCACCAAGTCGTTTAGCGGATTATGACATTGGTGAAGATCAGCTGGACAAAATTGCCGACATTGCGGCGAAAGAAATGGAATACGGTGGTTTTGGTAACTTTATGAAACTTAGTCGTGATGACATTCTTTCTATTTTGAAAGCTTCTTTATAATCCTGCTTGCCGTTTCTCATAGAGAGAAACGGCTTTTTGCTATGCCAGTGACGATCACTTGATTTCAATAGCTAGTTCCGCTAAAGTGAAAGGGACAGAACTAACGTAATGGAGGGCTTACAAGCGATGACACATATTCAATTTGACTACTCGAAAGCGTTACCTTTCTTTCAAGAACATGAGCTTACATATTTAAAAGATTTTGTGAAGGTGGCCCATCATAATATTCATGAACAAACGGGTGCAGGCAATGATTATTTAGGCTGGGTTGACTTACCGAAGCAATATGATCGCGAAGAATTTGCCCGCATTAAAAAAAGTGCAGATAAAATTAAGTCTGACTCTGATGTCTTGCTTGTTGTCGGAATCGGCGGCTCTTATCTCGGCGCACGTGCGGCGATTGAATTTTTGAACCACTCTTTCTATAACACGCTGCCAAAAGGCAAACGCAAGACGCCGCAAATCATCTTTATTGGAAACAACATCAGTTCTTCTTATTTAACAGATGTGATGGATCTATTGGAAGATGCAGATTTCTCTATTAACGTCATTTCAAAATCTGGAACAACAACAGAGCCAGCGATTGCGTTCCGCATCTTTAAAAAGCTCCTCATTGAAAAATACGGTGCTGAAGAAGCGAAAAAACGTATTTATGCGACAACTGACAAGGCACGCGGTGCACTGAAAACATTAGCAACTGAAGAAGGCTACGAATCATTTATCATCCCTGATGATGTAGGTGGACGCTATTCTGTATTAACAGCAGTTGGTCTATTGCCAATCGCTGTGAGCGGTGCAGACATTGATCAGATGATGGAAGGCGCGTCAAAAGCAAGCGAAGACTTCGCTTCATCTGAGCTTTCTGAGAATGCGGCATACCAATATGCTGTCGTCCGTAATGTCCTTTACAATAAAGGCAGAACGATTGAAATGCTGATTAACTATGAGCCAGGCCTGCAATACTTTGCAGAATGGTGGAAGCAATTATTCGGTGAAAGTGAAGGAAAAGATGAAAAAGGAATTTATCCTTCATCTGCGAACTTCTCAACAGATCTTCATTCACTTGGTCAATATGTTCAAGAAGGAAGAAGAGACTTGTTTGAAACAATCGTCAATGTAGACAAACCTCGCCATGAGCTTGTCATTGAAGCAGAAGAACAAGACCTTGATGGCTTGAACTATCTAGCAGGAAAAACGGTTGATTTCGTTAATAAAAAAGCATTTGAAGGAACGATGCTTGCTCATACAGATGGAAAAGTACCGAATCTTATCGTCACAATTCCTGAGATGGATGCTTATACATTCGGATACCTCGTTTACTTCTTTGAGAAAGCATGTGCGATGTCTGGATATCTACTAGGCGTCAATCCATTCGACCAGCCTGGAGTAGAAGCTTATAAAGTGAATATGTTTGCTTTATTAGGAAAACCAGGCTTCGAAGAGAAAAAAGCCGAGCTTGAAAGCCGTCTAAAACAATCGTAAGAATGAAAAAGCACACCTTTTGATAAGGGTGTGCCTTTTTTGTTTTCTCATGGTTCCTGTGCAAGCTTTCTCATGCTCTGTACATAGAATAATGAGTAGAGGAGAGTGAAACATGAGAACGAATCATATTTACATTCACGATATTTCTGGCCAGGCAATCGTCAACTTTGGCAATGTCGGACGTATTTGTTCTATGAGTGCTGTCAAAGATACTGAAGGTGCTGGCAGTGTGAACGAGACGAATCAATTATCCAATCAAAGCTTATTTGATGCTGCTTTACAAACAATGTACAAATCACGAGAGGTAGATGTATGAATTCCTCTCTTTAACGAACCCTATTATACAAAAAGGAGGGTTTCGTATGATTCATGTACCATCCAGGCTGCCTGGTGAAAGCTTTTCACTTTACCATTTAGAAGAGACCATGAAGCCGCTCGGTTATGTCATTAATGGCAACTGGGATTATGATCACGGGTACTTTGATTATAAAATTGATAACCGTGATGGCTATACTTTTCTCAGAGTTCCTTTTACAGCCGAAAAAGGCCAGCTGGATCAGCCAGGCGTTGTGGTGAAAATGGGAGATCCATTTCTCTTAAAGCATGTATATCAAGATAAGTTAGATGATCATGCGATGGTTGGAAATGTGGGAGCATCCTTTAATCAATTCCAAGAACCAAAAGAGAAAGATGGAGATGTATCAAAAGCTTATACTGAGATTGGCTTTTCACTCGTCAAGGAATTAGAAGACGCACTGCTTTAAAGGCTGATCAGTTCATCCTCTGGATGAAGCTCATATCCAAAGGGAGGATTCATCATGGGTCCTTCTTTTTTTTGTACACCGACAATGATCACATGATGCTCTAAAAAGTGATGGAGCACTGTTAAGAATGTTTCTCCGGCTAACGAAGCTGGAACCGGTATGATGGTGACGTGTTTATGCAAGGTCATATGGCTTTTTTTCTTTAACGCTTTGAACTGTTCCTTTAGAAGAAAATGTTCGACCATTAAATGATTGACTGCATCAGAGGTATGAATGACTTGATTGGCTCCAGCACGCTCGGCATTTTTCACGTAACGATCTGTTAAGATTTCAATTAAACAGTATAGCGAAGGGTTTAATCCTTTTGCTGCAAGTAATGTTAAAACACTCTGCATATCAGCTGTCACTTCATTTTCGTGCTGATCTGCGGTAATCATCAGTGCATCTGCACCGGTAATATTGGCTTTGCGAAGTGTGACATCTTCGGTGCCATGCCCTTTAATAAAATGAACATTCTCTAAAAGCGGCCCTTCCTTCAAGGAGTCATCAATCAGCACAATCGGCATAGCTGGATCAATTGTTTGAAACGACTGAAGCAGTTTGTTCGTTTTCTCATTCCAGCCGACGATAATGAGATGTCCTTTCCCTTTAAAGGCGACCTTTCCTTCTACATAATGGTGCTGCTTGCTGAACACAGCGGCGGCAAGCGTGGCGAAATAAGCTGTGACAAAGCTTGCGCCGATCAAAATCAGAGCCATACCCGCTACTTGTCCAGGCATGGTTTGCGGCACAAAATCACCATAGCCTACCGTAGAGACTGTAATGAGCGCCCACCAGATCCCATCAAAGATCGTATGATACTGCTTCGGTTCAAGCAAAACGATTAATTGTCCAAAAAAAAGAAGCAAGAAACAGATGATGATGGCAATTCGAAGATAGAGTGGCCACCTTAGCCAAGCGATAAAGATACGATTTGATTTCATCGGACTCTTCCTTTCAGGAGACTGCTAATGTCAGTATGCCCGATTGAGGAACATTTTTTCATCTTCGTCATGTATTGAAACAGATCCCATATCTTAAAATAAGAGAGAAGAAGGAGGGAATGCGAATGTCGTTCGTTCAAAAGACCGTACTTCTTTTTATCGGTGCGCACTTTTTATCATCAGCTGTGATCTTGCTCGTGTTTGACTTAAATGCTGTGAATCATTTTATGAGTGATTTTTCATGGCTGCACTTTTTTCAAGACCTATACGGAACAGTGACCTTTTATACAGCATGCTTAGGTGTGTTCTTCTTTTTCATTGGTGCGGTTATTCCCCTTAAAAAGACCTAGTGCTTTTTTCTGTACACGTTACATAAAAGTCATTAAAATTGTAAATAAATATATAAAATAAAAAGGAAGCTGATGAGCATGCTGTTTTTTTATTTTTTAACATTTGCCGCATTGGGATTGTCATTTTGGGCACAATTTAAAGTAAAGAATAATTTTGAAAAGTATTCAAAGGTTGAAGCATCCAGTATGAAAACAGGTGCGGAAACCGCTCGACATATTTTAGATCGCAACGGGTTATATGACGTGCCTGTTGAACCGGTAAGAGGAACTTTGACTGATCATTACGACCCGACGCAGCGTGTGGTTCGCTTATCTGAACCTGTGTACTACGGTCATTCCATATCGGCCATTTCAGTCGCATCACACGAGGTTGGACATGCCTTGCAGCATCAGGAATCCTATGGTGCGCTTGTCTTGAGACATAAGATCTTCCCTGTCGTGAACTTTGCATCTGGTGTTGCCCCGCTTCTTTTCCTTGGAGGAATCTTGCTCGGCAGCCTTAACTTAATCGGGCTTGGGATCATTTTGTTCTCAGCGGCTGTGTTTTTTCAGCTTGTGACATTGCCTGTCGAGTTTAATGCAAGTTCTCGTGCAAAAGATATCATTGTTTCAGAAGGAATCATTAGAAGCAGTGAAGAAAGAGGCGTGAACAAGGTGTTAAATGCTGCAGCTCTTACGTACGTCGCAGCGGCCCTTGTTTCCTTGTTTGAATTGCTCCGTTTTGTAATGATCTTCCTAAATGGCCGTAATGATTAATTGATGCCAGAGGAGGTGAGCCCTTACCATTGTTAGGTAAGGGTTTTTTTGTATATTTTAAACATATTTTTAGTCATATTACTCATTGCTGCGACAGCATTTTTTGTTGTCACTGAATTTGCGATTGTGAAAATTAGAGGCTCTAAAATCAATCAGCTGATTGAAAGCGGTGATAAGAGAGCCATCCACGTACAAAAGCTCATATCAAATCTCGACGAATATTTATCCGCCTGTCAACTCGGAATTACCATCACCGCTTTAGGCTTAGGGTGGCTGGGCGAGCCGACGGTGGAGCATTTTCTGCATCCGCTGTTTGAGGAATTAGGGCTTCATTCCGCATTAACCGACATCCTATCATTTATCATCGCATTTGTGATCATTACGTTTTTACATGTCGTTGTGGGAGAACTGGCGCCTAAAACGATTGCCATTCAAAAGGCAGAGGCCGTCAGCCTTGTGACAGCAAAGCCACTCATCTTTTTCTATAAAGTCATGTACCCGTTTATTAAAGCATTAAATGGGGCGGCACGAGGCATTGTGAAATTATTCGGTTTTCATTCTGTCAAAGAACATGAAGTGGCGATCAGTGAGGAAGAATTGCGTCTCATTTTATCTGAAAGCTATGAGAAGGGCGAAATTAACCAATCTGAGTACAAATATGTGAATAAAATTTTTGAATTTGATAACCGGGTGGCGAGAGAGATCATGATCCCTCGTACAGAAATTTCAGCCATAGAGGTTGAACAGACGCTTGAAGACATGACGCATTATATGCTGAACGAAAGATACACACGCTACCCTGTTATTAAAGAAGACAAAGATCATGTGATTGGTGTCATCAATAGCAAAGATGTGTTTAAGGCGAGCTTCCTGAATCAAGATGTGACGATTGAAGACTTAATGCGTCCGGTGATTCGGGTGATTGAAAGTACTCCTGTTCAAGAATTGCTCATTTTGATGCAAAAGGAACGAATTCATATGTCAGTGCTCGTAGACGAATATGGAGGAACAGCCGGACTTGTCACAGTAGAGGACATTTTAGAAGAAATCGTGGGCGAAATTCGGGATGAATATGATCAAGATGAAACACCTCATATCGTCAAAAAAGGTGACTTCCACTATGTAATGGATGGGAAAGCCTTGATTGATGAAGTAAATGATTTATTGGATTTAGCCATTGAGAATGATGATGTTGATACAATTGCTGGCTGGATGATGACACATAAATTTGATTTTGAGATTGGAGATACGATTGAAGCAGAAGGCTGTGAATTTACCATCATAGATGCAGAAGACCATCATATTCGGACCATTGAAATCAAAAAGGTTCACTTTTTCTAAAAACCTCGTAACACTTGACGAGGTTTTTTTAGTTGGTAAACTTTAGGTAAGAGAATGCCTTCTGCCGATAAGCAGTGATTTATTTCACATAAAAAGGGTAAGGTTTTATAGAAATGACAAAAAGGAGCCGCTCATATGAAAAAAATCAATGTACAAACAGACAGACGCGATGAGATGATCGACGTGACGAACGAGATCCATCAATATGTCAAGGAAACAGGTATTCAAAACGGAACCGTCATTATCTACTGTCCTCACACGACAGCAGGGATGACCATTAATGAAAATGCGGACCCGGATGTGAAACGAGATATGCTCCGCCGGCTTGACGAAGTCTTTCCGTGGGAACTTCCGAATGACCGCCATATGGAAGGAAATACAGCCGCACATATGAAAGCGAGCTATATGGGTGCTACGCAGCATGTTCGCATCAATCATGGTGATCTTGTACTTGGCACGTGGCAGGGAATCTATTTCTGTGAGTTTGACGGGCCGAGACATCGCCATTTTTATATACAGGTGTCTTCAAACGAATAAGAGATGGGGGAAATAAATGGGAGATATCACGAAATTACTGCAAATCAAATATGGAATTATTCAAGCGCCAATGGCAGGAGGAGCCGTGACATCGCAGCTGGCAGCCGCTGTTTCACAGTACGGGGGACTTGGCAGTTTGGCAAGTGGATATGTGCAGCCTGACAATTTGAGGCAGCAGATCAGACAGGTCAAACAGCTGACAACTCGCCTGTTTCAGGTCAATGTATTTGTACCAGAGCCAATTCCTGAAGTCAAAAAAGAGGATGTGGCATTTTGGGAGAAGAGACTGCCTGCATGTCCAGCAGCTGATAGGCTGCCGAGCGAAGAGGAATTGTGGGATGATTTTGAACAGAAAATCGACATTCTTCTGGAAGAAGACGTACCGGTCGTTTCCTTTACCTTCGCTTGTCCAAATGAACAAACGATTCATCGCTTAAAACAAAAGGGGATCTTTTTAATTGGAACCGCCACAACAAAAGAGGAAGCACTGCTTTTAGAGGAAAAAGGGATGGATGCTATTGTTCTGCAAGGAAGTGAAGCAGGGGGTCACCGAGGTACCTTTTTACCTGCAAAAGGAGATGCCCTGGTGGGACTCTTTAGTCTGATCTCTGACGTCAAGCCGCTCTGTCATGTGCCATTGATCGCCGCAGGCGGGATCACAGAACGAGCAGGTGTGAAAGCCGCTCTAGCGCTTGGAGCGGATGCGGTTCAAATCGGCACACGATTTTTAGCCAGCCAGGAAAGTGCTGCGGCAGACGTATACAAAAAGGCGATTTTACAGGCAGAAAGCAGTGAAACGAAGATCACGAGGCTTTTTTCTGGGAAAAGAGCAAGAGGAATTGTGAATCAGTGGATGGAGGAAGAAAGACAGAATGAAGATAGGGTTCTTCCTTATCCGGTTCAGCATGTATGGACGACACCGATGCGAAAAGCAGCCGCGGCTGCAGGAAACCCTGATCAAATGGCTCTTTGGGCAGGACAGGGCGTTAGCCGTATTCACTCGATTTTAACTGTTGAGGAGATCATGCATGAACTGACGCACATATAACATCATGTTGGGTGGTGTGAAAGGATGGGCATCTTAAAGCATTCATACCGAAAAAAAGGACAAATTGAATTTTGGTTTGATGAATTTCCGCACTCTCCTGCCGTCCTTACGCCCATTCGTCATTACTATTTTGTTCGTTACGTAAAATGGAGCCGGCACGATCCGCCGGTCACAAGAAAAGACTTAGAAAAAATGGAGATCCTTGCGAACACGATGCTTGGCACGCTGCAAGATTATCGTAAACGCAAGGCATACAAAAGCCCCTTGTCATAACCAATAGACAAGAGGCTTTTTTTAGCTGCCAAACATTTGCCTGAGATAAATCACATCCATCCGGGTGGTCTGCGGCAATAGATAAGCAGATTGAACAGCACCTGGCCGCCTTCTCTTATTCAATTTGTCGATAATTTCTGCCGCTGTTAAAATCCCAAGTCCATGTCCGTAATATTGATCTTCTCCTAAGTAAATCACATTTTCCCCGCGCCACTGTGACTGCTGATAGCTAAACTCTGGATTTTCAAAATATAAGCAATCCCCATAGATAAAGTCATTCCCGCGTTCTGTATAAATCGACAATGTATCATAATGCCAGTCATACAGGGTTAAGCTGCGAAGCCTTCGGTTAAACTTCTCGTCTCCTACCGTTTGCAAGACCCCCATATAAAATATGATCACAATGGCTGTGGCACATTCAAATGCATATTGTGAGCCATTTTCAAAAATGTCTTTAATTCCTCTAGATGGTTCCACTTGATAGCGCAGCTCTAGTGCTCCTGCTTCCGATACACGCCAAAAGGCATCATTTGCACGAGATTTTTGGAAGATGGCAAATGAGGCACCACTTTTATGCAAATCTCTTGCAGCATTCATAATGTTCGATCTCAATGTGACCTCAAATAACAAATCAGATGCTTGCCTGTAGCGGAACGTATCATTTGAGGCTTGTAACTGCATCAAAATGATCCGCTTTTGTCCCTCTAGCTGAAATGAAGCCAGCTGCTCATTTGTCACTGGCTGTCCTGAAAGGATAATCATATGAAAAGCGCCCCCTTTTGTATTAGCGTATGCAGGGTGCTTGGGCAAGGAATCAATTTGTGAAAATAAACAAAAAGGCATCCTTTTTATTTGAAAAACATGAAAATAATATGAAGATGTCCGATATATAACATATCGTTTAAAAGGAGGGAAAACATGAAAAATGCAATAAAATGGTTGAAAAAACCATCGATTTCTAAGAGACTGATTATTTCATTCACGCTCGTTCTTGTCTTGCCAATTATTACACTCAGTACGATTTCATATCAGATTGCCAAAGAAGAATTAGATCATGAAATCATGTACGGAGCAAACACAAGAGTCAATGAACTGAATGACATGATTCAGCAAAAGCTTATCAATAAGGAAAACGCAGTAAAACTCTTTACTGAAACATCTACTGCTGCAGACTTTAAGAAGAACAACCAGGACGAACTGTATGAGCATTTCGAGATATACAGTAAAATCAATGAAGATGATGTGGTTGGCTTTTATGCAGCAAGTAAAAAGCGTGATTTCATTCAGTTTCCTAAAGTAGACATGCCAAAAGGCTATGATCCAACAACGCGTGATTGGTATCAACTAGCTATGCAGGATGAGAGTGGTAATCCAGTTGTTACCAATCCGTACATCTCGGCCACAACAAACGGCATGGTTGTCACGATTGCCCAGCGTCTGAAGGACGGGTCGGGAGCGATCGGAATTGACATTGATGTGCAAGACATTGTCGATAAAATAAAAGCGATTAAAATTGGACGACAAGGATATCCAATTATTGCGAATAAAAACAAACAAATTGTGGCTCATCCAGAAGAAAAGTCAGGATCTAAGGTCACTGAAAATATTTCATCTATCCTTTACAGCGGAAAAGAAGGAACGTCAACTTATGAGAATAAAGGAGAACAAAAGCGTCTTGTTTTTGTGACAAATGATTTAACAGGTTGGAAAATTGCTGGAACGATGTTTGTAGCAGAAACAGAAGAAGCAGCACAGCCAGTTTGGAATTCTGCCATTATTCTTTTAATTTCTTCATTTATCCTTGGCGGCGTTGCGATCTTCTTTATCGTTCGATCCATCACAATTGGACTTCGAAAGCTTGTTGATTTCTCAAACAAAGTGAGTGAAGGGGATTTAACCGAAACCCTTGAAACCAAATCGAAGGATGAAATAGGAGAGCTGACAAGAAGCTTTAGCAAAATGAGTGAATCCCTCCGTGACGTCATTCGAGCGGTACAGCAATCTGTCGACAATGTGGCTTCCGCTTCCGAGGAGCTGACGGCAAGTGCCAGCCAAACAAGTCAAGCAACCGAGCATATCACGATGTCGATTGAACAATTTTCAAATGGAAATGAAGCACAAAACGAGAAAGTCGAATCTAGTACGAATCAGCTTGTGGCAATGAATGAAGGATTACAAGACATGTCACATACGTCATCAGAAGTGGCTGCTGTCTCACTTCAATCGACAGAGGCGGCTGGTCAAGGCGGCCGAATTGTTGAAAGCACAGCGAGCCAAATGAAACATATTGATACATCTGTACAAGAAGCAGAACAAGTCATGAAACAATTAGAATACAAGTCTAAAGATATTACGAGCATTTTAAATGTTATTAACGGCATTGCAGATCAAACGAATTTACTTGCGCTAAATGCAGCCATCGAAGCAGCAAGAGCAGGTGAATCAGGACGCGGCTTCTCCGTCGTTGCAGAAGAAGTGAGAAAACTAGCTGTCCAATCCGCAGATTCAGCGAAAGAAATTGAAAAGCTCATTCAAGAAATTGTGTTAGAAATTGCTAAATCTCAAGATATGTTCAAAACGGTCAATCGAGAAGTACATGCAGGACTCGGTATGACAGAAGAAGCAAAAGAAAGCTTCCAGAACATTTATGAGGCGGCAGAAGGAATGTCGAAAAAACTGACTCAATTAAACGATACAGCGATTGATCTATCGAGCGGTTCAAAGCTTGTCTCACAAGCTATGCAGGAGATGCGCCAAGTCTCTAGAGAAAGTGCGGCAAACATTCAGGACATTGCGGCTTCTGCTGAAGAGCAGCTGGCATCTATGGAAGAAATCTCATCTTCTTCTGTGACACTTGCTAACATGGCAGAGGAACTAAAAGAGCTCACAAGTCAATTTAAAATTGATTAAAAAATGATGAAAAAATACCCAGAATTGTCTGGGTATTTTTTTTATGTTTAAACATCGTTTTCAGCCTGTAAAAATAAACCTTTCATCCGATAATAACTTTAGAGAAGTAAAGGGGGAAAGAGAAAATGGGGAAAATGATCCAATGGTTAAAAAAACCATCCATTTCAAAAAAATTAATTATTGCCTTTTTGGTAGTCCTTATCCTGCCAACCACTGCACTGACAATTAGTGCATTTTTTACATCAAAGACAGAGCTAGACAAACAGATTATGGGCAGTGCGATGAGTCAAGTCAATGCATTTGATACCTTAATCAATGAGAATATAGGAAACAAAGCAGATGCTGTGACCCTGTTTACAGATACACTCAAAGCGTCTAATCTTCAAGAAAAAAATAGAAATGCGACCATTAAAGAATTGCAGCAATTTGGAAAAATTAATGAAAAAGATGTTTCTGCTATCTATGCAGGCTCCGAAAAGGGATTGTTTATGCAATATCCTGTTCAAAAGATGCCTGATGGCTACGATCCAAGAGAGCGTCCATGGTATCAAGAGGCACTCAATGCAGAAAACGGCAAACAAGTCATCACAAAACCATACGTAGCAGCCTCCACAGGGAAAATGGTCATCACCATTACTCAAAAAATGAAAGATGGTTCAGGTGTTATTGGAATTGATTTAGAAATTGACACCCTACTGCAAAAATTAAAAGAAATCAAAATTGGGCAAAAAGGCTATGCCTTTATCATGGAGAAGGATAAAACAGTTTTAGCAGATCCGACCCAAAAGCCAGGAAGTCAGGTAAATGAGAATCTGGCGAATATTATTTTTAAAAACAAAGAAGGAAACGGCAGCTACACACTCAAAGGAATAGATAAAAAGGTTGCGTATGTGACCAATGAATTAACCGGCTGGAAAATCGGTGGAACGATGCTCGTATCAGAAGTAGAAGATGCAGCAAAGCCCGTTTTCAATACAGCCATTATTGTGTTCAGTGTGACACTTATCGTAGCAGGTACCCTTATCTTCTTTATCGTCCGCTCTATATCTAAAAGATTATCCAACCTTGCCCGCTTCTCGAAAAAAGTCAGCGAAGGTGATTTGCGCGATAAGCTTGAGATCCAATCAGATGATGAAATTGGCCAAGTTGGGAAAGGCTTTAATACAATGATTGACTCATTAAGAACCCTCATTGGTGCCGTCCAAACCTCGGTCGAAAATGTCGCTTCTTCATCAGAAGAACTGACCGCCAGCGCAGGGCAAACAAGTAAAGCAACAGAGCATATTACACTATCCATTGAACAATTCTCCAATGGAAATGAAAGTCAAAATGACAAAGTCGAATCCAGCTCAGACGAGTTAGAAGAAATGAACCGAGGCCTTCAGCACATGAATGAGTCGGCTGAATCCATTACTGCTTCATCGATCAAATCAACAGATATCGCAGGGGAAGGCGGACAGCTTGTGGAAAAAACCGCTTCTCAAATGAATGTGATTGATCAGTCCGTGAAAAAAGCAGAGAATGTCATCAGCGCTCTTGAAAGTAAATCAAAAGACATTACACAAATTCTAGGTGTCATCAATGGAATCGCTGACCAAACGAATTTACTTGCGCTAAATGCAGCAATCGAGGCAGCAAGAGCTGGGGAATCTGGCAGAGGCTTCTCCGTTGTAGCAGAAGAAGTAAGAAAACTGGCTGTTCAATCAGCCAATTCGGCGAAAGAAATCGAGAATTTGATTAAAGAGATCGTTCAAGACATCGATGTATCACAGGAAGTATTCACTGCGGTGAATCGAGAAGTTCAATCAGGCTTAAGCTTCACTGAACAAACAAGAGTCAGCTTCCATAATATTTTCGAAATGACAAAAGAAATTTCTGACCAGCTTCAAACGATGAATCAAACGGTTATCCAGCTTTCAAATGGCTCTGCCCATGTGTCAGAGGCTGTCCGTGAGATTGCAGACGTCTCACGTGAAAGCTCCGCAAACATTCAAGACATTGCGGCTTCAGCGGAAGAACAGCTGGCATCAATGGAAGAAATCAGCTCATCCTCTGCTACGCTCTCATCAATGGCAGAAGAATTGCGTGATTTGATCAGCAAATTTAAAGTCGAATAGACATAATGAAAAGAGCCCTTCAGCTAGAGGGCTCTTTTTGATTGAGTGAATCAAAAGAAATAGGTTAATTTACTCTTTTTGATTAATTTAAGAACATTAAGTCTTGAAAAATAATTCGTATTACCTAAGAATAGAAGGGAAAGACCACAAATCATAATTCAAAAGGAGTAGAGTCATGAAAAAAATCAACTTTTTTAAGCACTTTACAATGTCGAAGAAATTAATTACTGCATTCTTAGCGATTCTCCTAGTGCCAATTCTCGTATTGGCAGCATTTTCTTATGAAGTGGCCTCAAAGTCTCTCAATGATGAGATTATGTCTAGTGCTGCAAATGGTGTTCAGCAATTAAACGAACTCATTAATAAAGATGTACAGCCTAAAATTGATATCGTTTCCTATTTAGCCAAATCGGTGAAAAAGAGTGAATTGGCTTCTAAAAACAAGGATTTACTCAAGGTGAAATTAGAGCAATTATCGGAAACAGATGAAGATGTGGTGGAAGTATTCATTGCAGATCAAAATGGTAAACTAACCGAATATTCCAAGATTCACAAAGGTAGTGCCTCGAGCGCAAAAAACGAATCGTGGTTTCAACAATCGATGGGAGATGAGAAACTCATCATTTCAGATCCTTTTGTCGGCAAATCATCAGATGACCTGCTCATCACAATATCAGAACAATTAGCAGATGGTTCTGGTGTGATTGGGATCAATGTGCGCTTGAACACGATCGTGAAAGATACAAACAGCATCAAAATTGGCAAAGAAGGCTATGCGTTTGTCGCGACTGCAGATCAGCATTATATTGCCCATAAAACAGACAAGCCTGGGGCGAAATTGACAGGTGATTTCATCTCGAAATTGTATGATAAAAAACAAGGCAGCTTCAAATATGAATACAATGGAAAGCCGAAGCAAATGTTTTTTGACACAAATGAAGCAACAGGCTGGAAGCTTGCTGGAACAATGTATACGGGCGAAGTCAAAGAAGCTGCACAGCCAGTTCTCGACTTAACAATGATCATACTGGCAGCTGCGATGGCCATAGGCGGAATCGCGATTTATTTTATTATTAAATCGATTCGAAAGCCACTGATAGAGCTCTCTGAATCGGCTGAGAAAATCAGTCAGGGTGATCTGACCCAGCATATTGAAGTTCGTACGCACGATGAAATCGGGAAGCTTGCGCAGAGTTTTAACGAGATGTCAGCAAAGCTGAAACACGTCATTAAAGCTGTTCAGAATTCCATTGAAAATGTGGCCGCCTCTTCTGAAGAATTAACAGCAAGTGCAGGACAGACCACCCAAGCGACTGAGCATATCACATCGTCTATTGAACAGTTCTCAAACAGCACTGAACACCAAAATGATATGATCGAAAAAAGCTCAGTCCAGTTGAACGAAATGGATCGCAGCTTATCCCATATGGTCGATACGACCTCACATATGATGGAATCGTCGATTGATTCGAGCAAAACGGCTCAGGCTGGTGGAGAACTCGTTCAAAAAACAGCAGGTCAAATGCAAACCATCGAGCAGGCAGTGAAAGAAGCAGAGCTTGTTATTCAAGGCTTAGAGCAGAAATCAAAGGATATTACGAACATTCTGGGTGTCATTAACGGCATTGCTGACCAGACCAATCTCCTTGCTTTAAATGCTGCGATAGAAGCCGCTCGGGCAGGAGAAGCAGGCAGAGGTTTCTCTGTTGTTGCAGAAGAAGTTCGTAAGCTGGCAGAGCAATCAGGAAGCTCTTCAAAGGAAATTGAAAGCCTGACGAACGAGATTGTGGAGGAAATTGAAAAGTCACAGAAAATGTTTAAACAAGTAGCAGGTGAAGTACAAGCTGGATTAAACATTACAGATGAAACGAAAGTCAGCTTTGAGAAAATCACCGATAAAACATCAGAAATGACAGAACAAATGAAACAAATGAACGGAACCGCCAAAGAACTCTCGCATGGCTCAAATGATATTTCACATGCGGTGAATCAAATCAAAGAGCTTTCAAGAGAAAGTTCCGCAGGCTTCCAAGATATCGCAGCATCCGCAGAAGAACAGCTGGCATCTATGGAAGAGATCAGCTCATCCTCTGCCACGTTATCTCAGATGGCAGAAGAGCTAAGAGAGCTCATTAAACAATTTAAAATGTAAGAGATATAGGGAAGCACCTGACGTTTTGACGTCAGGTGTTTTTCCATTCGATGCATATAATTTGGGTGTTTTGGACTTATTTAGACTTTAATAAATTAAAAAAGTAAACAACCTAGTAGTACTTCCGATATATATACTATCTTACTAAAAGGAGTTTTCTTTTTTATGAAATTCATACAGTATTTCAGGAAGCCATCTATTTCAAAAAAGCTCGTATTCTCTTTCTTATTTATTCTCTTATGCCCAATCATTGTATTGGCATTCTCTTCATATCATACGGCGAGCACCTCATTAAATGATCAAATCATGCAAAGCGCCAAGGAGAACGTAGAGCAGCTAGATAAAAATATTACGAAGGTTGTAAAAGTGAAAACAGACGCAGCCGATTTCTTTAGCAAATGGATCACGGAGAAAAAGCTTAAGCAAAAAGGAACGACCGATATTCAAGGGCGCTTTGAGCAGTTCATGAGTATGAATGATGACACAGAAGGCATTTTTGTCGCTTCAAGTGATGGCAAAGTGTTTTCAAGATATCCTAATAAAAAAATGCCTGCTGACTATGTCGCAACGGAGCGGGATTGGTATAAAGACGGCTGGGCGAAAAACGGGGAGCTGTCTGTTTCAGCACCATATGCAACGGTGTCAACCGGTACGCTTGTGGTGACCATCTCTAAAAAACTAGAGGATGGATCAGGCGTTATCGCGATGAACCTAGACATTGCGAATCTAGTTAAAGAGTCCAATAGCATTAACATTGGGAAACATGGCTATGCATTTATTGGAAGTCCAGATCGCACATATGTGGCGCATCCAAAGAAAAAAGCGGGAACAAAAATATCTGGTGGTGAATGGTTAGAAAAACTGTATTCACAAGATAACGGAGCTATGAGCTATATGTTTGAAGGAAAAGAAAAGCAAATGGAGTTCACCACAAACAAGAGAACTGGCTGGAAAATTGTCGGGACGATGTTTGTCAGTGAAGTAGAAGAAGCTGCACAGCCAGTCTTTAACATGGCCGCTATCATTTTAGCAGGCGCGCTCATCATTGGCGGGATTCTGATCTTCTTGATCATCCGTTCCATTACAAAACCACTTTCCACTCTTGTCTCCTCTTCGAAGAAGATCAGTGAGGGAGATTTAACAGAAAAAATTGATGTCCGGTCAAAAGATGAAATTGGACAGCTAGGCACAAGCTTTAATGAAATGAGTGAGTCATTAAGAGATGTCATCCAAGCTGTACAAACATCTGTAGAAAACGTGGCTTCTTCATCTGAAGAACTGACGGCAAGTGCAGGTCAAACAACAAAAGCAACCGAACATATTACATCATCTATTGAATCATTCTCAAACGGCAACGAAAATCAAAGCGAAATGGTGGAACAAAGTGCGTCTCATTTAAAACAAATGAACGAAGGACTGAACGAAGTCGCAGAAACGTCTGATGTCATCACAGCGTCATCTATTCAATCAAAAACAGTCGCGGAATCAGGCGGGCAGCTTGTGGAGCAAACCGTTGGCCAAATGAAGACGATCGACCATTCAGTGAAAGAAGCTGAAGGGGTGATCAACGGGCTGGAGCATAAATCAAAAGATATCACAAACATCCTAGGCGTGATTAACGGCATTGCGGATCAAACGAATTTACTTGCACTCAATGCTGCCATTGAAGCAGCACGTGCAGGTGAGTCAGGCAGAGGCTTCTCTGTTGTCGCAGAAGAAGTGCGTAAACTTGCAGTTCAATCATCGGATTCAGCAAAAGAGATTGAAAAGCTTGTGAAAGAAATCGTATCTGAAATCGAAACATCTCAAAATATGTTCAAATCAGTGAATGAAGAAGTGAAGAATGGTCTTTCCATTACAGATCAAACGAAAGAAAGCTTCTCACAAATTAATCTGCAAACAGCGGAAATCGCAACAAGAATCAATGAAATGAATACAACAGTACGCGAACTTTCAAAAGGATCTGAGCAAATTTCTAAAGCGGTGAATGAAATTGCAGATGTATCACGAGAGAGTTCAGCAAGCATCCAAGATATCGCCGCATCTGCTGAAGAACAGCTTGCTTCTATGGAAGAGATTAGTTCTTCATCTACGACTCTTTCCCAAATGGCGGAAGAATTACGTGATTTAATTAAAAAATTCAAGATCAGCGAATAAGATCAAGTGGTTCTCCTCAAGGGGAACCGCTTTTCTTTTTAAGAGGTCATCTCGTACAATAGAGGAAATCGAAAGAATAGGAGAGATGTTATGCGTTTATCAGATAAGAAGGTCATTGCGTTTGTCAGTGATGATTTTGAAGATTTAGAGCTATGGTATCCGGTTCTGCGTTTAAGAGAAGAAGGGGCAACTGTGCATCTTGTAGGAGAAAAAGCAAAGCATGAGTACATCGGAAAATACGGTGTGCCGGCTGTATCTGATGCAGATTTTTATTCCATTCAAGCGGATGAATATGATGCTGTGCTTGTCCCTGGTGGATGGGCACCAGATAAACTGCGCCGTTATCCAGAAGTGTTAAACATCGTTCGTTCATTTGATGCAAAGGCAAAACCAATCGGGCAAATTTGCCACGCTGGCTGGGTGCTGATTTCAGCAGGAATCCTGCAAGGCAAAAAAGTAACAAGTACACCTGGTATTAAAGATGATATGACAAATGCTGGAGCGGACTGGTTTGATGAAGCAGTCGTCACAGATGGCCACCTCGTCTCGAGCAGACGTCCGCCGGATCTCCCTCCATATGTGAAAGCATTTGCGGATGTGTTAGCGGCAACATAAACAAAGGATCCGAAACAAAAAACAAAGGGCGAACTTGCACATCATGTTCGCCTTTGTTTATCATTTCATGCCCCATTCATTTTGTCTGTCGGCAGGATACATCACACCCATTTGTTTTCTCGCCTCGTCCATGACGGACATGGTTTGAACAGATAAGGCAAATGTATTGACTGGAGACTGACCCATTCCTTGCTGAATACACTCAATAAAATGACAGATTTCATAATACATGGCTGGCTGATCATCTTTGAGAGAGATATCGGTTTGATGTCCTTGACGATCGTGGATCGTGATACGCGAAGGACGGTGGAATTGATCAATCAACATCGTGGCGTCCTCTCCTTGAATTTCCGCAGATAAATGAGACGTTGAAATTTTAGAATGGAAAAGGAGTGCTTGATGCCCGTCATATTGTAAAAGGACAGAGCCGCTCCCATCTACACCAGAAGAAAGCTTATAGCCTCTCGCGGTGATTTGATTCGGCAGACCAAATAAATAGATCGCCGGGTAGACAAGATACACACCGATATCCATTAAAGAACCATTCGATAATTCAGGCTTAAAAGCATTTGGAATCTCGCCATTTCGGTAAGCATCGTATCTTGAGGAATATTTACAGTAATGAGCGACCACTTGCCGAATGGGCCCGAGCTGATCAAGATGCTGTTTGATTTGCAGGAAGTTTGGCAGAAATGTCGTTTTCATCGCTTCCATTAAACACACTTGATGTTTTTTCGCTGCAGCAATCATCTCTTCCACTTCTTTTCGGTGAGAGGCGAATGGTTTTTCGCATAAAACGTGCTTTTGGTGCTCCATCATCAACATGGCCTGCTCCTTATGAAGGGCATTTGGACTTGCAATATACACGGCATCAAACGCATCACTTTCCGCCATTTGATGTAAGTTCGTAAAAACTGTATCAATCCCGTATTTTTCGGCAAATGCCTGGCCTTTTTCAGCGGACCGTGAATAGACGGCTGTACATGTAAAATCAGCTGCTCCTTCACCGGCCTGTAAGAATCGATCTGTAATCCAGTTCGTTCCGATGACAGCAAATCGAATCATGTCATTCCCTCCTTCTGCTTTTCTCTGATTATACATCCTTTGAAAGCGTTTGTATGAAAGAACATTCTTTTTATTGAAGAGCGGATGAAACCTTTATATAGGCTGATGCGTCTTACATAAAGGATATAAATGTACGAAAAGTGGGTAGTTTCTTCCTTCATTCGGGTAATACTCTGATAGAAGGGAGAGGAGGAAACGAACATGAAGCGCACCCTGCATATAGGAAGTACATACGTCTTTGCGCTTTTATTCATAGCAGCCGGTATTTTTCATGTGATAGAGCCGAGCGGCTTTGCCCGTATGATGCCAGGCTGGGCATTTCCATATGTGATAGTCTATGCGACTGCATGCCTTGAATGGCTGCTGGCTGTCTTGCTGCTTTTGCCAAATGTCAGGATTGCAGCAGCAAAAATCATGGCTGTCTATCTTGTACTCATTTTCCCTGCAAACTTATTTGCTGCACGAGAGGGAATTCCATTTCCAGGTCAAAAAAGCACAGAGCAGGCCTTGCTATGGATAAGGCTTATTGGACAGCCGATTCTCATTATATGGGCGATGTCCATTGCGAAATGGGAAAAAAAGCTGAAACAATGACCACCATATCATGATCAGATAGTGTACAATTTATTAATAAAATAGCCCGAGTTTGGAGGAACGATATGAATTCTATGCAAATGTGGAGCAGTCGATTTAGAAAATTTTTTCTTGATAACAAGTTTGTTCTCTTTTTACTCGTCCTGCTATTAATCGGATTGAATATCCTTGTTTTCATGAAAACATCTTTTATTTTCACACCGCTCATTGTACTCGTCAAAACCATCGCCTTACCGATTATTTTAACGGGGGTCGTGTATTATTTATTAAATCCGATTGTCAACTTGTTAGAGAGGTTTAGAGTCAAACGGATCTTTTCAATTTTGCTTTTATATATTGTCATTATTGGTATCATTACAGTGACCATTGTGTCTATTATTCCTTTTTTACAAGCACAAACGATGAGTCTGTTTCATAACCTTCCGAAATATGTTGATACGGTAGAAGAACAGATTCGCCAACTAACGGGAAGCAACTTTATTAATCAAGCGCAGAAAGCGATGAATTTTAACGTCTCTGAATTGGTGAGTAAAGCGTCAAGTCAAGCGACGAAGATTTTGGAAAGCACCTTTACCGGAGTGGGGACTTTCTTAGGGGCGCTCACCGAAATCATCATTTCGATCGTGACCGTTCCGTTCATTCTGTTTTATTTATTAAAAGACGGTAAAAAATTGCCTGACTATTTCCTGAAATTTATTCCGAATAAGTTTAGAGATCATACACATATTGTGCTTCACGAAATGAACCATCGCCTGAGCTCTTATATTCTCGGACAGATCATTGTCAGCTTCTGTATTGGTGTTCTTCTTTTAATCGGTTATCTGATTATTGGACTTGACTATGCGTTGCTGCTGGCAATCATTGCGGCATGTACAAGTGTGGTGCCTTACCTTGGTCCAACGATTGCGATTACACCAGCGATTGTGATTGCGCTTGTGACATCACCAGTGATGCTTTTAAAACTCATCATTGTCTGGACAGTGGTTCAGCTCATTGAAGGGAAATTTATTTCACCTCAGGTCATGGGGAAAAACCTTCATATCCATCCGATCACGATTATTTTTGTTCTATTAACAGCAGGTAAATTGTTCAGCGTAGTCGGCATCATTGTCGCGATTCCAACATATGCCGTCCTGAAGGTCATCACGACCCACTTGTTTGATTGGTTCAAAATGCGATCCAATTTGTACAAAGAAGAAAAGGTTTAATGTCATAATCTTTTTTTGAAAAAAATATAGTATCATAAAGACGAGCTTTCGATGAAGAAAGCTTGTCTTTATGTGGACATAGATGGTTGGCCTGTTCAAAAGATCAGAATTGAAAGGAAAGAAAATCATGAATCTATGGGATTTATTCGTGGCACTGGTTTTAGGAATTGTCGAAGGATTAACAGAGTATGCACCTGTCTCATCTACAGGTCACATGATCATAGTCGATGATCTATGGTTAAAATCAAAGGAAATCATTACGCCAGAGGCGGCAAACACATTTAAAGTCGTGATTCAGTTAGGCTCTATTTTAGCTGTCATGATTGTGTTCAAGGATCGTATTTTGAACTTGTTAGGCTTAAAGAAAAATATCACCGAAGAACAAAAACGCAGCGGGCATAAGCTGACTATTGCTCAAATTGCAGTAGGACTCGTCCCAGCCGTCATTTTAGGATTCTTATTTGAAGACTATATTGATAAATACTTGTTTGACGTGAGAACAGTCGCTGTCGGTTTGATTTTAGGCGCAGTGTTGATGCTTGTCGCTGACTGGATCAATAAACGTAAAACAGAAACAAGCTCTGTCGATAACATGACGTACAAACAGGCGCTTTATATCGGACTGTTTCAATGTTTGGCATTATGGCCAGGCTTCTCTCGCTCAGGTTCGACGATTGCAGGCGGGGTTATTCTTGGTTTGAATCACCGTGCTGCAGCTGACTTTACATTTATCATGGCGATGCCGATTATGGCGGGCGCAAGCTTGTTAACACTTGTGAAAAATGCCGAATATTTAACAATAGACATGCTGCCATTCTTTATCGTCGGCTTTGTGAGTGCATTTGTTGTGGCTCTCTTTGTTGTTCGATTCTTCCTAAAACTGATCAATAAAATCAAACTTGTGCCTTTTGCGATATACCGAATTATCCTAGGTGTGATTTTATTTATCCTGTTCATGTAATGCTGTAAACGACTCTTATAAAAGAGTAGTTTCAGCGTGTAGACAAACCTTCGCATTCGTTGTCAGGTCTGCGCGCCGGTGCTCATGAATGTCAAATTCGCTCCGCTCCGGTGCTCGTCCTTCCTAGACTGCAAAGGTTTTCAAACACGCTGAGCTGAAAAGAAGACAAAGGGCTAAAATAAAGATCATTTTAGCCCTTTGTCAACAATCTGAAACTACTCTTATAAAAGAGTAGTTTTTTTGTTGTTTCAGCTCTTTTAAACAGTAAAATCACCCTCTTAATTGGTAGAAAAAGAAGTTTTTTCATAATTTAGTGTTTAAGAGACAGAGGAAGGGGTAGTACATAAACATACCAATTAAAGGAGGAGTTAGAAATAATGAGAAAAGCAAGCAAATTTGTTGTTAGTTCTATGATTGCTACGTCAATGGTTGCTGCCCCTCTATCTCTTACGACTTTTGGTCAAACGGCTGAAGCTGCTACGACAACAGGTGTTGATGGAAGTGTCTCTATTGATCCAGTAGCCATTGCCGATAAAATTGAACAAGCAGTAAAATCATCTCAAAATCGTGATGGATTTGTAAAAAATGCGGCGTACAGTGCCTTCTATGAAGCAGGTCAAAACTATAACGTAGTTGTCCAAAACTTAAGCCAAGATCATGACTTTAGCGGACTGAACAATGTTGTCTACTATGATAGTGTTGAATATGATGGTATTACGTTTGGTATTTGGGTATTTGAAGATGGTACGTTCGTCAACAATGGTGACGGCGGCTATATTAACTGGACATTTGTTGGCAGCTTTGACCGTGAGGAAGGAAGCGGCACTGTCGATTTCCATAAAAGATTCTAATCTTATTGCCAAAAGTCTGCCGATTCACCGGCAGACTTTTTTTATAACGCACATTCTTCTATGTCAAAACCTAAATCTTCAATGATGTGATGATCCGTTTGGACTTGCTGGCCTTTTGTTGTTAAATAATCGCCTACGAAAATGGAATTTGCCGCATAAAGGGCAAGCGGCTGAAGCGTCCGTAAATTGAACTCTCTGCCTCCAGATACTCGAATTTCCTTGGTTGGATTGACAAACCTCATGAGCGCCAACACTTTCAATGCTTTGATCGGATGTGTTCGTTCTTGATGCTCAAGCGGTGTTCCCTCGATTGCATGAAGAAAGTTGACTGGAATGGAATCCGCATCAAGGGCTCTGAGCGCAAAAGCCATTTCAACAATTTGCTGGTTGGTTTCACCCATCCCAATAATAACCCCTGAGCAAGGTGACATGCCCGACTGTTTGACCTCCTCAAGGGTCGACAAACGATCATGATATGTATGAGTTGTCGTAATGTGAGCATGATGATCTTGATGTGTATTGATATTGTGATTATACCGATGAACCCCTGCTTCCTTCAGCCGCCTCGCTTTGTCTTCATTTAATAACCCAAGACATGCACACACCTTCAAAGGCATGGTCTCAGTGATCTCTTTTACTGCTGCCGTCACCTCATCTAACTCTCTGTGAGAAGGTGCTCTGCCGCTTGCGACAATACAATAAGTCCCCGCTTTTCTCTTGAGCGCCTCACGCGCGCCAGCCACAATCGTTTTTTGATCAAGCATTGTATATCGTTCAACCGGTGCTTTTGAAATGATCGACTGTGAACAATAACCACAGTTTTCAGGACAATAACCGCTTTTTGCGTTAAAAATCATATTTAATTTCACCTTGTTTTGAAAAAAATGAAATCGTACTTGATAGGCTGCATGCATCATAGATAATAATTCTTTATCGTCAGCTGCAAGAATGTCTAGACCTTCTTGCAGCGTGATCCGTTCATTTTTCAGCGCTTTCTCCGCCATCGCTTCCCAAGACAAAGATATTTGTTTTCCCATCATAAGCTCCTCTCATTATGTTAACTTATTTTTATTAAAAGTTAACATAAGAGATGGTCGTTGGCAAGCATTGGATAAATGAAGTCTATGAATATACATGTAGACACACAAAAAGGCGATGATCATGAAGTCATCGCCTTTTCATATGTAACCAATATGGCTTATCGAACAGTAATATAGTTAATCACACGTTCTCCAAGTGAATTATAGTAAGAAACCGTCACTGAACCACGTTGTACGGCACGAATCCAAGTGAAGTTTGGAGCTGTTTGATCTAATTGAATCGCATAAGTTGCGCCCGTCACAGTAATTTGGCTTGCTGGAAGAGAGACGGCGATCGAAGAACCTACAGGAAGCGTACGGGTCAACGTAATTACTTTATTCATAATAGGAGCTTTTGCTATGACTGGTTCTTTTGGCTGTGCAGCTGCATGAGCACCTTCAGTTTGGAAGAACGTAAGAGCACCTAAAGCAGCTAAAGACAATGTACAAGCTTTCATTAATTTTTTCATCGGTAACACTCCTTTTTTTGGTATATACATATATTAATAATAATAGAATTATATGTCAATAAAATTATGTAGAAAAAAGAGTATTTATGGTGAAAATTGTCATATATTATTCATATGCCTTCTCTTTTTTAGGGGAAAAAGAGGCATAAAAAAAAGCTGGGCTCATCCCAGCAATGTAAAGCTTTATGAAAAGAGATCATCAATCGTCGTCTCGCTGTTTTGGCTGACGGCCTTTTTGCTTCTCTTTTTCTCTAATGTAGTGAATAAAATCGATGGTTTGTCTTCGTGCTTCTTCGGAAAAATCGGAGGCAGCCTTAAACGCAATTTGCAAATCAGGATCGTCTGCAAGGTCGGCATCAGTTCCGCCTTTGTCCTTACCTGTGAGAAGATAATCCGTTGAGACCCCATATAACTCGGCGATTTTCACAATCATCTCACCGTCGGGCTTTCTCAAGCCATATTCCCAATTTGCATAGGTGGACATCGCCTTTAATCCGAGTTTTTTAGCAACCGTTGACTTGCTCCATCCATGCTTCTCTCTTAATTCAGTTAAAATCTTTCCAGTCAAATTATCCATTGGAAACACCTTTTTTCATGTTATGAGTAAATTTTATCATGAATTACACGGAAAAGATAAATAATTACACAAAAAGAATAAAAAATGATTGACTTACTCGTTTCGTGTATATTATCATAATGAATATAACTTACACATATTGAGTAAGAGGTGGAAAGATGAAACTTGAACATTTACGAGAAGAACGCATTTTACAAGGAAAAACACAAACCTATATGGCGAAAAAATTAGGATATAAGTACACGAGCGGCTATGCAAATATAGAAATGGGCAGAACGAAGCCTAGCTTAGAAATCGCAAAGCATATTGCAGATCTGCTGAATAGAGGTGTTCAAGAGCTTTTTTTGACCAAAAGTTACACGAAATGAGTAATTCTCTAAAGGAAGAGGAGCATTTCTTAGAAAAGGGGAGGCGAACAAAATGAATATTGAACATCCAATGGTAGCGCAGATGAATGACTTTGGATATCCAAAAAGCTACTGGTCATATGACATGAAACGTTATGGATATCAAACAGAGATTGAGGACAGTCTGGAGGGATTTGAAGAAGATGAAACATCAGATGACGTTTGATGCCATAAAGGAAGCGCAGCTTTGTTTAGTCCAAGCTGGCGGCTGGATCACCTTTCATCATCAGAAACCGGTGTTTGTTTTTTCCACAGCAGAAGACAAGCAAACATACATGACCCTCTTGGCGGAAAAGTTCGCTGAAGCAAAAAAGGAGGAATCAAGACGACGTGAAACGATGGAAGAAAATCATAAAAATCCTCAAATGCTTGCTCAAAGCGAGTAAAAACGAACAAAACATCCGTCAGTGGGAAAAGGATGACGGAAGATCATAACATGGTCATCCATTTCATCATTGAGACAGAGTTTTTAACAAAAGATACATTGATAAAAAGAATACGAGCAGCTGCAAAAGCACAATGCCCGCATAAAATAAAAGGCGCACTATCACTCGAGATTCGCTTATTTGACGACATGCCGCTTGACATAGCTGACTGTCAAAACAAGCGTACATACGCAGAAAAAGGTTTGATACGCCCGGTGCACGTCAGCATCTTTCAGCCAAGACTACAACATATTCAAGAAGCACTTCATTCTATTGCGGATAAGGTCCCTCTACAGATTGTCGATTTAAGAGTTTCACAGTTTTATAGTATGCGTCCAAGAATTGAAATCATTTTAAATACGATAGGTGATGGCACGAAATCCTCACCAAATAAGGAGACAAGCATATGAACGAGCCAAAACAATTATTCATTCAAGAAAACCAGACATTTGTCGGTGAGATGGAAACAGGAAAAATTCAAGTCATCGTGTTAGATGGGAATGTAGGAACGGCTTATAAGTTGGATGTACCTGAACATGGAAAAACCATTATTCAAACGGCAAAAGGTCACTTTGCAAGAGTAGATCACGAGATTGGTTTTAAAATCAGCTAGATCACAACACAATACGTCCAAGACGGAAAGCCTGCGGACACTGATCAAGACCCTATGAAAAGGGGACTGATTGGTGTCCGTTTTTTATTTTCTTAAAAAAGGGAGAGAGCCAATATGCAAGATTTACTTATCGAATACAAACGAGCATTAAAGGATGCTAGAAAAAGATATGAACCATTTAGAGAAAAAGAAGACAAACAGCTGTCAGATCAAGAGAAGCATGATAAAAAAATTATCGCCAGTATGGTCAGCGATCTCGAATACGTCGTGGAATGGCTTCAAATCGGTAGACAGCCAGGTGCACGCAGAGGATTAGACAGACGTTCAGTCTATCAGCGCACCATCCTAGCAAATCCAGAAGTGTTAGAGGCTTTATCACATGAATATACCCTCATCCAAGAGAATGAAAGAGATGTCAGTGAGCGGGACAAGAAACGAATTGACGAAGCCTTGTCCGTTTTAACGGATCGAGAAAAGGATGTATTCTTTATGCACACAACACAAGGATTATCGTTTAGCGAGATTGCGATTATGCTGGATGTGAAAAAAGGAACTGTCCAAAAACATATGGAGAGAGCTCGGACAAAGATGTCCAAAAAAGTACAAGAACGCCTATTCGAAGCAGCTGAATAGGCGTTTTTTCTTTTACAAAATAAATGGAGCAGCACTTGTCTTACAGTTGCCACCTATAGTTAGAAAGACCAAACGGATGTTTGCTATCCCTACACAAATGATTCCTTCACAGGAAATCGTTCGAATTAAAAGGAGGCGGCAGGTGAATGTAAATGAAAGATAAACGGGTAGGAGCCAAGCAAGATTATATGAAAGGGATGACGTACCAGCAAATTGCTGATCATTACAATGTCTCGATCCATACCGTGAAATCATGGAAAAGACGATACGGATGGCAAAGGCAAAAAGGTTCGTCAAAGCAGGCACACTCGATCTTCAATCAGTTTCTTTCAGATGAAACAATTGAAATCATGGAGAAAATGGGCGGGCGTACATCGCTTGATTTAATCTGGGATCAAATTCAAATTCAATATGCTGCCATTATTCGGGCGCAGCGCATCATGTATGTGTCAGATCAAGAGGACATGATCAAAGAGCTGAAAAAGGCGGCATACAAGCCTTCTTCATTAGAAGAAACAGTAGAAGGCATTCAGCCAGAACAAGAAATCAGCACAGAAGAATATTCGTTTCAATTTTCGTGGGATCGGCATGCCACCTTTTTAAATGCCCAATCCCGTGCAATGGGAGAGCTCAGGCGTCTCATTAAACAGTTTGAAGAGCTCGCACATGCGAAGGATGAACGAAGATTAAGGCTAAAGCAAATTGAACTGACCATCGAAAAAACAAAAAAAGCAGTGCGCGAAGAAAAAGAGGAAGATCTTCACATCATGATCAAGCGAAAAGAGGATAACTCATGACGTCATTGATTGAAAAAGAAGTCAATCCTCACTTTGAACATTTTCTATTCGATTGGAATCAGAAGTTTCAATTTTTAGTAGGCGGCTACGGCTCCTCCAAAAGCTATCACATTGCGTTAAAACTCATTTTAAAGCTGCTGGAAGAAAAACGGACAGCACTTGTCATTCGAGAAGTATATGATACGCACCGTGAATCAACATTTTCTCTATTACAAGAGATCGTCAGCGATCTTGACATCGATCATGTGGTGAAGTGCCGCAGTTCGCCGCTTGCCTTGACGTTTCGAAATGGCAGCAGCATCTTATTCAAAGGGCTGGACAAGCCTGAGAAATTGAAATCGATCAACAACATCTCGATCATTTGGATTGAAGAGTGTTCAGAGGTTTCTTATGAAGGCTTTAAAGAGCTGCTTGGAAGGCTGAGGCATCCGTCCTTACCGCTTTATATGATGTTATCGACCAATCCTGTTGGTCAAGATAATTGGACGTACAGACATTTCTTTCGAGATGAACAGCTGAAGCGATTTGTCCTAGATGACGAAACCTTATACAAAAAGCGCACCGTTGTCATCAAGGATACGTACTACCATCACTCCACAGCGGAAGATAACCTATTTCTCCCTAAAAGCTATGTGAAGCAGCTGGATGAGCTGAAAGAATACGACCCAGACCTCTATCGAATTGCGAGGAAGGGCTATTTCGGGATCAAAGGCACAAAGGTTTTTCCTCAATTTGAGGTAAGAAACCATTCTGACGTATTAGAAGCGATTCAGCAGATTGACAGGCCGCTGAAACGAGCAGGCATGGATTTTGGATTTGTTGAATCGTACAATGCGCTCATTCGATTAGCCGTCGATCATGAAAAAAAGTACTTATATATTTACTGGGAATATTACGACCGCGGGAAAACAGATGATGAAACAGCCGTTGATCTAAAAGAGTTCATTGAATCAAAGGAACTCATCAAAGCCGATGCAGCAGAGCCTAAAACCATTCACTATTTTCGGCAGCATGGATTTCAAATGGTGGCTGCACATAAATACCAAGGCTCCCGTTTGCAGTATACAAAAAAGATCAAACGGTTTAAGAAAATCATTTGCTCTGATGCTTGTCCGTACACAATCTATGAACTTCAATCACTGACCTATAAGGCAGATAAGGATGGCCGTTTAGAGGAAGATGCATTTCAAATCGATCCGCACACATTATCAGCCATTTGGTATGCGCTGGATGATTATGAAGTGACGGATTTAAAACAGACCGCCTCGGAGCGTGTCCGACCAAACAGAGAGAGGAGGTCCATACAATGAAACAATTGAAAGCAACGATTATGAAGGCAAACATGTCTGATCATACAAAACAAATGTATGCAGATGAATTTTCCTACGAAAAAGATGACATTGTTCCCCCGCCTTACAACATCAATGAATTAAAAAGCATGGCAGAATATTCAACCATTCTTCAGCAATGTATTGATGCGTACAAAACCAATATTTTAGGCTTTGGGTTTGGGGTAGAATACGCCTTTGACTTTAATGCAGAAGGTGTAAAACCGGCAAAAAAGAAAGCCGCAGAGAAGGAATGGACAAGACTTGAAGAGTTTACGAAGTACATGAACTATGATGAGTCCGCTGATGTGATTCTTGGCTATGTCCTCGAAGACCGAGAGAAAACGGGCAATGGTTTTTTAGAGGTGCTGAGAGATGGACAACGAAAGCCGGCAGGAATCGAGTATTTAGATGCGCTTCATATCCGCATTTGCAAGCTTAGTGAGCCAGTCGACGTCGAATTCAGGTACACCGAAAATGGCGAAATGAAGACAATGAATCGAAAGAAACGATTCCGTAAATATGTACAGGTGATCAATGAAAAGAAAGTCTTCTTCAAGGAGTATGGTGATCCGCGCATTTTGCACTGTGAAACAGGCAAGTACGATGACACCACACCAGAGCCGCTTCGCGCAACAGAAGTGATTCATTTTAAAATTGGCAGTGGAACATATGGGATTCCCCGCTGGATTGGCAACATCGTCAATATGTACGGTGCTCGCAAGGCAGAAGAGCTGAACTATCTTTATTTTAAACAAGGGCGGCATGTACCAGGTGCCATCATTGTCGAAAATGGCATGCTGTCAGAATCCTCTTATCAGCAGCTTCAAGATTATATGGACGATATTGAAGGATCTGATCATGCACATAAATTTCTATTGCTTGAAGTTGAAGGTTTACCGACAGAAAAAGGGTTAACGGGAGAAGAAGATGTCTCAAATGTCAAAGTAAACTTCAAATCTCTAGCTGAGATCCTGCAAGAAGATGCGCTTTTTTTAGAATACGATGAAAAAACAAGAAACAAAATCCGCTCTGCGTTTCGCCTTCCGCCAATTTACACAGGTGAGTCTCAAGACTATAACAAAGCGACAGCAGATACAGCGCGTAAAACAACAGAAGAGCAGGTATTTCAGCCGGAACGGCATCTCATCACAGGAAAACTCAATACTCTTTTCCTGCCGGATCTTGATATTTGGCATGTCCGTTTTCTATTAAATGGCCCTGATTTTAGAGACCCATTAGAGATTGCGAAAGTACTGACGCCATTTATTCAGGCTGGGGCAGTGTCACCTAACGATTTGCGCGATTTAGCAGGAAGAATTCTCGGAAAAACGCTAGAAGAATGGCCTGAGGAACTATATCACCGACCTTTAGAAAGCCGCATGAAATCAGCTGAAGAAAAGTCTCAACCAGAGCCGGACCAGCTGACGAAATAAACAGAAGCGCGTGCACTTTTTTGAAAGGGGGTGAACATATGCCAAGAGAACTAAAAAACGCTAAAATTACGCATGTTTCCTACGTGGACAAAGCAGCGAACAAGAAGAAATTCTTTTTGATGAAAGCAAAGAAAAAGCGGCCTGACTTTCAAAAGGAGGTCAGTGTCCTAACAAAGGCTGAAGATGCTCATCGCCTCGTGTACGGTGTCGTGTATGAACCGAATACGCCTGATGCACATCAAGACTTTATGACAGCCAAGGAAATTGAAAGAGCGGCACACGGCTTTATGAAGGATGCCCGTCATATTGACAAGCAGCATGATTTTCAGGATGGTGTTGGCGAAGTGGTTGAATCGTATATTGCTCCGGCTGATGTAGAGGTAGGCGGGGAGCTGATTCGAAAAGGGTCTTGGGTGCTTGTGACAAAAGCTTCCCAAGAGATTTGGGATCAAATTCAGAAGGGCCACATTACAGGCTATTCAATGGCTGGAACGGCGGACATCGTCGCCATAGAAGAACAAGATCAGCTTCTATCTCAAGGCACGAATGAGAGAGGGCTTTTTTCTTTGCTGAAAAATTTCTTTTTAAAAGAGGAAGGTGCAAACATGTCACAACCATTTTGGAACGTTTTAGACCATCTGCTGGAAACCTTACAGTCAAGTGATGGTGATGAGGCGGATGTAAGAGCTGCCTTAGAACAGCTCATTCCAATCATGCAGGACATCCTGAAGACAGAGGATGTACTTCAAACGATTGGTGAAAGGCCAGCCGCCGTACAAAAGGAAGATGCTGCTTTGACGACAGATCAAGTACGAGAGCTCGAAAAAGCAAAAAAGGCCATCGAAAACGTCTTACAGCAGGCTGAACAACAGGAAACAGATCAAACCGGGGAAGAACCTGTCCAAAAAGTGCTCGAGCAAGTCGTTGCACCGATTCGTCATCAGCTCTCTTCCTTAGAGAAATCAGCCAGCAGAGAAAAAGCAGCGGTGCAGGAAGTGCTTGAGCAGCAGCTTTTGCCTATTTCAGAGCGAATTCACATGCTTGAAAAGGCGCGGGGCATGTCAAAACAGACAATCCACGATACACAAAACGACACGACAACACCCATATGGGATGGCTTACTATAAGCCTAAATAAGGAGGAAACAGTGTGAGAAATCAAGAGTTGATTCGCAAGGCTGAAATGACACTTGCCAGCTTAAAAACCGGCGGTCTCATGAACGCAACCCAATCCAACACATTCATTAGAATGATGCAAAACACACCAACCGTTTTAAATGATGCACGCATCATTCCGATGGAAAGTGATTCACAAAAAATCGAAAAAATTGGCTTTGGCCAGCGTATTTTGCGCCCAGCAGAAGAAGGCCAAGCGCTTGATGCAAAAGACCGTGTTGTCCCAGCGACAAGCACTGTCCAGCTAAATGCGAAAGAGGTCATTGCAGAGATTCACATGACCTACGACAGCATTGAAAACAATATTGAAAAAGACGGAATCCAGCAGACAATTATGCAAATGCTGGCTGAACGAGCGGCGGTCGATATTGAAGAGCTCATCGTCAATGGGGATACGACTTCATCAGATCCATTTTTAGCCCAAATGGATGGCGTGAGAAAACAAGCAGTATCTCATATTGTTGATGCAAATGGAGCGGAAATTAGCCGCCAAATGTTTAAACAAGCCTATAAAGCGATGCCGTCAAAATATTTACGTGTACCTCAGGATTTCCGTTTCTACACATCCCCAAGTTTAGAGGTTGAGTGGAAGGATCAAGTAGCAAACCGTCAGACAAATCTCGGAGATGCGGTCATTCAAGGCGGACTTTCTTCTGCATTCGGTGTGCCGGTCAAAGGTCTTGCCAATATGCAGCCATATGACGAAGCGGGAACAGACGTATCAGATATTTTGCTGACACACCCTAAAAATATTATCGTAGGTTTTTCTCGTAATATTCGAATTGAAGTAGAAAAAGATATTCGCAGCCGTAAATTTATTATTGTCCTGACAGCGAAGCTAGACAGCAAATTTGAGGAAGAGGATGCTGTAGCAAAAGTGATGAAAGTGAAAGAGTAGGTGAAGGCAGGCCATGATTATTTCTCCTGAAGAAGTACAAGCCTATTCTGTATTTGAGCGTGTGAAAAATCGATCTGTAGAAAGACTGACAGCAGATATTATCGAAGCCGAAGCTGCGGTATTTCAGATCGTAGGTCATGATTTCTCAAGCGAAAAATATCAGCCCCTTCCTGAAAAAGCAAGAATCGCATTATTAAAAATGGCCCAATATTTTGCCATGCTGAATGATGACGAATCTATGATGAAAGGCTTTACGTCAGAAAAAATGGGTGATTATTCATATGCGAAGGCAGCTGATCAAGTGAAAGGCAAACCTTATGTATATGCCCTGCTTGTCGATTACATTGAACCATCATTAACTGGCGGCAGTACCAAATTAAAGGTGAGATCATTATGAGTTATCACTCTTTATTAACAGACCGCTGTGATCTTTTTCACCTTGAACATCAGGAGGCTTCCCGAGGAAAATTCGGGGTTCCAGCTGATGACTTACAAATGACTCTTTCCTATCCCGATGCTCCTAGCCTGACAGATCTGGCTTGTTATGTCATAGAAAAGAATCAGTCACTTGTGCAAGAAGAGCCGAATACAGTGATTTATCAGTCCTATCTTGTCCATTTCCCTTTAGCAAGTGATATTCGCCTGCATGACAAAATGGTGTGGAACGGCATCTCACTTAAGTTGCAGCAGCCCAAAATAGTGAAAAATCATCACATTGAAGTGATGGCAGTCAGGAAGGAAAATCTATGAAAATTGATGGACTTGACCGGCTGCTTTCACAGCTGGAAACAGCGTGTGCCGGCGGCTTAAAAGCAGAATATCAAGATTTGTTGCAAGACATGGGCCTAGAGCTTTTGGACATCATTCAGGATGAGCTAATCAAGGAGAATGCTGTCGATACAGGCCGGCTTCTAAGCTCCTTTACGCAAGGAGACAAGGAGAATCATTTTCTTATGTCAAAAGGTGGTCTCACGCTTGAAGTGGGAACGCAGCTTGAATATGCCTCCTATGTCAATGACGGACATGCTGCTTCTTCAAGTGGAGAGCGAAGATGGGTGCCTGGCAGATGGGCTGGCAGCCGCTTTGAATATGATCCGAATGCAAAGACAGGAATGATGCTTGCCTCTCAATGGATAGATGGAAATGGCTACTGGGATCATGCTGTCATGCTCTATGAGCAGATGTTTGAACAGTCGCTGGATCGAAAGCTTCAAAGCTGGTTCGATCGACATTTTGGGAGGTGATGAAATGAATCAAGAAGTCGGGGCAATCATGCATTATATTTACACACACTTTCCTGTGACAATGTATGATCGACTTTTGCCAGAGCGTTTTCAAGTGCCATCCGTTTATGTGCCGCCCGTAACAGTCATCAGCGGTCCAGATACGGTATCTACGTTTATGAAATCTTATTCGCTGCAAGTGAAAGTGTTTCATATGGATTCAGAAAAAGCGCATGACGCAGCAGAAACAATTGTTGATGCATTGCTTGCTGATCGTCAAATGATTCAGATGATGAGTGAAGATGGAAAGGTGCTTGATGATTATGTCCGCATAAAAAGAGTGGAAACAAGAATGATAGATCAAGGCGTAGCAGCGATTGTCCTGACGTGGGATAGCAGCTATTGGTACAACCGGGACAAACAAGCAAGCCTTGAAGATATCAACTTTTCAGATGGGGTGATCAAACGTGAGCAAGACTAAAAAAGCAGAGCCCGCTCAAACAGCTGGCGAAGAAAAAGAATTTGGCTTTTCATTTGAAGCCTTAAAAGAGCACAGTAAGGATCTTTTTGGGGTTAAACCAGAAATCCTTGAAGGTGCTCTTTTTTATATCAAACATCAACCAATTACAAAAACAGAAGCGAAAAAGCACATTGATGTTTTTTTGTCCAAGGAGGTTTAAAGGATGAACGGAGGCACATTTACACCAGGTACAGAGAAAAAGCGTCCTGGCATTTACTTTAATTTTAAAACAACAGCAGAGCAGCGAATTACTTTAGGCGATCGAGGTACGGTGGCACTTCCTCTTGTGATGAGCTGGGGAGAACCAAAAACCTTTATTTCCGTTTCCAATATGGAAGACTTAAATAAAAAGGTTGGACTCAACATTGATGACAAGTCACTTCTTCTTTTCCGTGAAGCAAAGAAAAAAGCACAAACGGTCTTGCTTTACCGCCTAAACGAAGGGGAGCCAGCCAAAGCTGAAATCGCAGAAAACTTTGTGGTCACAGCCAATTATGGCGGTCTAAAAGGAAATGAGATCACTGTACAAGTGGCAGAAAATGTACTTGATAGCACAAAGCGTGACGTCATCACTTATCTTGGAACAGATATTGTCGATAAGCAGGTTGTCACGGATGTCAAAGATCTTGTGAAAAACAAATATGTTCAATTTTCTGGTGAAGGTGAAGCCGTCATCACGGCTGGTGTGGCACTAAGCGGCGGGAAAAATGGTGTGGCAAGTGTCGCAGATTATACAGCTTTCCTAGAAGCAGCAGAAACAGAATACTTTGATGTTATTGCTCTCCCGATCGATAATAGTGAGCAATTAAAAGCGACCTTCGCTTCATTTATCGAGCGTTTACGTGATAAGCAAGGACGTAAGGTGCAAGGAGTTGTGGCCAACTATGCAGCTGACCAAGAAGGCATCATCAATGTGACAAGCGGTGTTGTGCTGGAAGATGGAACAGAACTAACGCCTGCTCAAGCAACAGCATGGGTCGCAGGGGCAAGTGCAGGAGCAAACTTCAATCAGTCACTGACCTTTGTAGAATACGAAGGAGCAGTGGATACATTAGAACGCCTTGATAATGATCAAGTAGAATACCGATTATCACAAGGGGAGTTCCTGTTCACCTTTGATGCGAGAGATCGTACCGTGAGTGTTGAAAAAGATATTAACTCCTTGACAAGCTTTACAGCTGAAAAGAACCAGCAAATGGCGAAAAACAAAATCATTCGTGTGCTTGATGCGATCAACAATGATTTGACGTTCGAATTAAAAAATCTGATTAAATTACGCAAAGCCAATGGCAATGACATTCCAGCATCAGATGATGGGGTGCAGCTTGTGAAAACACTGATTACTCAGTATCTCACACAGCTTCAAGATGGCAGCGGCATTACAGGCTTTAACTCAGAAACAGATATCGTGATCGGTCTCAATGAAGATCGTGATGGATTTATCATCGATCTAGCGGTTCAACCAGTAGATGCAGCAGAAAAATTCTATTTCAATGTGGAGGTGAAGTAAGATGGCTTTTAAAGCGCAAAATACAATTTCAGGTAAAGAAGGTCGTCTTTTCTTAGAAGGTGAGGAGCTTGCCTTTATCAAAACGTTTGAAGCAAACGTGGAGAAAAACAAATCAGAAGTCAATGTGATGGGCCGCCGAATGACTGGTCATAAAACAACAGGGGCAAACGGAACAGGAACGGCAACATTCTATAAAGTCACGTCACGTTTCGTTCAATTAATGCTCAACTATGTGAAAAAAGGGGAAGACCCATATTTCACTCTTCAGGCTGTAATTGACGATAAGTCATCAGGCCGAGGTACTGAGCGTGTGACATTATTTGATGTCAACTTTGATTCAGCTAAAATTGCTGGACTGGATGTCGATTCAGAAGCGCTTGAAGAAGAAGTTCCGTTTACGTTCGAGGACTTTGATCTTCCTGAAAAGCTGAAGAATTCCTTTTAATGAACAAAAGGCATACAAATGACGAAAATATATGTTATTTTTATTTTATTCAACGATATGGTATAATTTTTCATAGTTACAGAGTAGCTACAAAAGAGTTACTGTGTAACCCCAAAAAGTTTCTTAGAAATATGTTTACATGCAAAGTACTTTGCATAAAATAAAAAGAAGCCAGGATGCGTCAACATCCCGGCAATGTACAATGAGGCCCTCAAGGGGCTGGCTAATCAATTAGATAGTTTTAAGGATAGACTTTCCCTTCAACCGTCCAAAGCTCAAGGGGAGTCTATTTTTTGTCTATATACGTCAACAGGGCAACGATAAATGACCCGAATGCAAGCATTAACATAAGCGCTTGAAATGTTGACATGAGCATCACCCCCTTCCTATCGGGGATGAGCCAGACACCCTTGAGCAAGCCATTTAATTGTACAAATTAAATTATACATGAAAAGATTGGAAAGCACATTCAAAAAATGGATGTGCTTTTTTGCATTCAAAAAAACATAACAAAGGGAGTTTTTAAACATGAGCGAAAAACAAACATTTGATCTTTCATTTTTTATGCCAGGACAAACAGTAGAATCAGAAGAGGTCAAAGTACCGATTTCTAAGCGTTTTGTTGATAAAAAAGGGAATGTCATTCCTTTTGTCTTTAAAGCCATTACAACTGAACGCATTGATGAACTGGAAAAAGAAAATACGACCTTCAAAAATGTCAAAGGCAGAGGCCGCGTAAAGGACTTAGACAGTCAGCGCTTCTACGCACGAATTGCGATTGAATCGACCATTTATCCAGATTTCCGCTCAAAGGAATTAAGGGAAGCCTACAGCACACAAGATCCAGTTGAAGTAGCAAAACGCGTCCTGTCAGTTGGCGGTGAATATGCGAACTGGTTAAACAAAGCCATCGAAATCAATGGATTCGAAGACGAAATTGAAGATTTAGAAGACGCAGCAAAAAACTAATAAAAGATGGGGATAAAGAAGCGGTGTTTTTATATTACGCCATGCACGAGCTTCACTACTCCCCATCTGAACTCCTAGATTTATACGAATCACCAAGACCGTTCAAAGCATTCCTATTCGGACTCATCAGCTACAAACTAGACATGCTAGAAAAAGAAGCAAAGAAAGGAGGGAAATAATTGGCGAAACTCACTGCACGATTTGAATTAGAAGACAAAGTATCGAAGAAGCTTATGCGCATTCAAAAACGATTTCAAACGTTTGAGAAGCAGCTAAAACCATTTAGAAAACCAGTGAAAATAAACCTGGAAATAGATGAAAAGAAGTTAAGAAACTTCAGTTTATCGCTTCGGAAAATTTCAGTATTTTCCATGAGACTGGATCAGGGAATCTATCGTGATTTAAAAGCATTAAACAATCAGTTAAATATGCTCCCAAATCATCTGGTCATATCCATTCAAGCGAAAGGACTAGATGTCATTAAATCCAGCATAAACCGTTTAAAACAAGCGGGAACAAGCCCCATTCTGCTGACGTTTAAACTAAACGATCAATTGTCAGGTAAAATGTCATCGATCAAAAAATCTATCTATCAGCTCATGAACAGAACGTATTATATGAGATTAAACATGGTTGACCAAGCCACCGCTGCAATTCAACGAATCAAAAAGACACTCAAAAGCTTGACGATGTCTAAACACGAAATCAGAGTGTCTGTTCAAGACAATGCAAAGAGTAAGTTGAAAAAACGAGATCAGGCTGAGTCGATTGTGAAAGAACAAAACATAAAAAAAGAGCCTGAGGCTGTTAGTCCATCAGTGAAAACAGATGAATCTAAACAGAGTTGGCTTCAAAACCTTGCCAATAAAGGATTAAATGAAATTCAAAAATATGCAGGTGACGTTGCAGACAAAGTGAAGGAAAAATTGAGTCCTAGAAAGTTTTGGGATGAAAAAGCACTTCCTTGGGTTGAAAATAAAATGGAAGATTACAAACAAGATGTGATCGGAAGAATTAAAGAGAAGATTAAATTTAATCCTGAAGAAAAACTAGATCAATTGGTGAAGACTGGATTAGATCGTCTCTTTGGTGCAAGTGATCAATCAAGTGAAAGTGCCACTCCAGCACCAACAACAGTACCAACAACAGCACCAACATCAACACCATCAAATCCAGCTCCCAAAACGAAACCTCAGCCGCGAGGTGGAAAAGGCTTGTTTCGCAATAGTTGTTGCCCCTGTTGTGCAAGAGGTTTAAGCAGGGGAGGATCTACTAAAACTAAAAATAGAAATGGTCAATCACCAAGACAATCCACAAACCCAAATGCCACAACAAGAACCGAAATGAATAGAAGACCTCCAAGTAGATTAGGGAAACTTAAAACAAATGCAGGTAAATTATTTGGAAAAATTCCTAGTGGACTAAAGAAAGGTGCGGGTATCGCAGCTTCAGTTGGCGGACTTACGGGTTTAGTGAAAGGTAGCAAGGGGTTAAGTGGATTAGGGAATGCGATGAAGAGTATAGGTAAAGGGAGCGGCAAGTTATTAAAGAAAGTACCTATTCTAGGAAGTGTACTTAGTGCAACAAATCTAATCGGTATGAACAAAGAGAATGCTGGTGAAAAGATTGGTACGACTGGAGGCGGCATCGCTGGCGGGATGGCAGGTGCTGCAGCAGGTGCAGCTATTGGAAGCGTAGTCCCAGGGGTAGGTACAGCCATCGGCGGTCTAGTAGGCGGCATCGCTGGAAGTATGGGTGGAGAATCTATCGGTGAAACAATTGGAAAATGGTTTGATGGCGGCGGATTTGAAAAGATTGGCCAAAAAGCCATTGAAATCAAAAATCAAATTGTCGAAGTTTGGTCAACAGTTGCGGCTTGGTTCACAGAAAATGTATGGACACCATTAAGCAATACGGTTGTCACAGTAGCGTCATCCATTTGGTCAAGTTTAGTCAATGCCTGGACATGGATACAAGAAACCTTCAGTGCAGTTGCAGGCTGGTTTATTGAAAATGTATGGACACCGCTAAGCGATACAGTCGTCACAGTAGCAACGACCATATGGACAAGTCTAGTCAATGCCTGGACATGGATACAAGAAACGTTCAGTGCAGTAGCGGGTTGGTTTATTGAAAACGTTTGGACACCGCTAAGCAGCACAGTCGTTACGGTAGCAACGACCATCTGGTCAAGTTTAGTGAATGCCTGGACATGGATTCAAGAGACATTTAGTGCAGTTGCAGGTTGGTTTATTGAAAACGTTTGGACACCGCTAAGCAGCACAGTCGTTACAGTCGCTACAGGGATTTGGACAGCATTATCAAATGCATGGAAAACGATACAATCAATCTTTGGAGCTGTATCGTCATGGTTTATGGAAAATGTGTGGAATCCACTTGTAGATACCGTAGGAACCATTAAAGATAGCATCGGGAAAAAGTTTGAAGAAGCGTATAAAGTCGTGACAGATATATGGGATGGATTATCCAAATGGTTTGAGGACAACATTCAAAAGCCGATTGTAAAAGTAGCAGAAGCTATTAGTGATGGGTTTTCTGCAGCATTTGGTTGGGTTAAAAAGATTTTTGACAAAGCAGGCGGTATTGTAGATGTAGTCATAAATTGGATTGTTGGGAAGAAAAAACCCGATAACAATGCCACAGGCGGCTATATCACCCAGCCAACCTTATCATGGGTCGGAGAAGCAGGTAACGAATTTGTTATTCCAACTCAAAATAACCGAGGACGCGGGAAGATGCTGCTTGCTCAGGCTGCTTCTCATCTTGGAATGTCTGTTATGCCAAGCGGAGCAGCTGGAAATCAAGTATCAAGCTCTCCAGCTCCTACAGCAGTAGCTTCATCATCTTCTGTCGGTTCAATAGACGGATCTGTCTCGATGACTGGGAACATTCAAGCCTCCAGCATAGGCGAGCAATTTAATAAGGATTTTGAACAAGGATTAAATCAAAAAGTGATTACACTTGATCAATGGAAGCAAAAGAATATTCAGCAACCTTTTGCTCAATTGACCTCAGACTCAGGTAAGTATGGTCAGCAAACAGTTGCTGCTTTTGCGAATGGTCAGCAGGTGACACCCACAGGAACAGACAGCTTTTTGCAAAGTCGTGTAAAAGCACCATACCAACAAGTGATGACAGCATCACCAACTTGGGGTTCTGGAACAGTTAATGGTTTTGCCACAGGTCAAAATGCCACATCAGTTGGTACTAGCCAATACGTAGATCAGCACATCAAACAACCATTCCTACAAGCAAAACAAGAATCACCAGGCTGGGGCTCAGGAATGATGGATGCCTTTAACAACGGCATGCGTTCAAAAGCAAGTGAAGTCACACAAGCTGCCAAAGAAATGGCGAAGAAAGTAGAGCAGGCGTTTAGAGAGGAATTAGACATTCATTCCCCTTCACGCGTCATGATGAGTCTTGGGAAATTTGCATCGATCGGTGTCGTTAAAGGGCTCGACTCAGTGGATGTGAAAAAGTTTGCTGAAAATCAGGCTGGTTCATTAATCGGAGCTTTCAGTGGTATGGGGGTTTCAGGTCTTAGTGTTCAGCAATGGCTCATGGCAGCTCTCATGGCAACTGGCACATCGATGAACTGGCTTCCAGGTCTTATGACCATTGCACAGCATGAATCGAATGGAAATCCGAGAGCAATCAACTTATGGGATTCCAACGCTAAAAAGGGAACGCCTTCTAAAGGCTTAATGCAAACCATTGGACCGACGTTTAACTCCAATAAAGGCAAAGGTATGAATGACATTTGGAACCCAATTCATAATGCTGTAGCCGCCATTAACTACATTAAGGGCAGATATGGAACAGTCTTCAATACACCGGGATTACGAAGTATGAGAAGAGGCGGGCCTTATAAAGGCTACGCAAATGGTGGACTGATTACTCAGGAGCAGGTTGCTAGAGTCGGAGAAGGAAACAAACGCGAATGGATTATTCCTGAAGAAAGAGGGATTCGGGGGAGATATTTATTAACGCAGGCAGCCGAAGCACTTGGGATGCAAGTATATGACCCAGCAAATGCGTCTGCACCTTTACCAGAATCACAAATGCAGCAAGTCACCTCAGCTCATTCTTCTAGTGGTAAAACAGCGTCAGGCAATAAGCAAATTACCATTCAATTCAATGGGGATCAGCATTTCCATAATGGACAAGATCAGCAATCGCTTGTCGAAAAAATTAGACAAATGCTCGTAGATGAACTGGAAGTAGAGCTTCATACAGGAACGAAGGGGGTCGTGATCGATGGGTAAATCAGTGTATCAATTGTGGATTTCCCAAGGAAAGGACAAGTTGCGATTCCCTGTCCTTCCATCCGAACTTGAAATCACAAATAACGTACAAAATGAAACGGTAAAGGTTGCTTCTTTTGGAGAACTGACCTTTATTGATGTCCCATCGGCTAAGCAAGTATCATTCACTTCATTATTTCCTAAGAAATATTCGCCGATTGCTGAATATAAAAGCATTCCATCACCAGAGAATGCAATAGCGAAAATTGAACGAATGATGCGTTCAAAGAAGTCTGTGCGGCTGATTGTAACGGGGACAAAAATCAATATGACGTGCAGCATTGAAAGCTTCACCCATAAAGAAGGGTCATATGATATTGGCGATCGTGAATTTACGATCGAGTTAAAGGAATACAAAACCGCATCGCCTAGGAAAATTAAACGAAAGAAAAAAGCAAAACAAACGAAAAAGAAAAGGCCTTCAAAAACACCGCCAAAAATGTACACTGTCAAAAAAGGAGATACGCTATGGGCCATTTCAGGCAGGTTTTATGGCGACAGTACAAAATGGCGGCGTATTTGGAATGCCAATAAAGCAGCGATGATTAAACGTAGCAAACGCAATATTAAGCAGCCGGGGCATTGGATTTTCCCTGGACAAAGGTTAAAAATACCACAATAGGGGGGCTGGCATTGATCGAGCTTTTTGCCATCAGAAGCGGCACCATGTATGAGCTTGTCACAGAGAGTGTGACACTTCAGGGGCAAAGGTATCAAGCCCCTCGCTCTATTCAGGCAAATATTATCACTAAACAAGGCAGTCAAACATATTACCGTGTCTCAGAAGGGGACACGGTTCTTTTTAAATGGAAAGGAAAAGAGTTGTTCAGAGGCATTGTGTTTTCCCGTACGCCTGTTGAAGGGAAGCTGACCTTTACCGCATACGACATGCTTCAATATTTGGTGAAAAACCAAGATGTCTATGTTTTTTCAAAACAGAGAGCAGATCAAATCTTGAGACGGATTGGGGCTGACTTTCAAATTCCCATGACCTCCATCGCCAATACCGGTCATGTCATAAAATCGCTAGTGTTTAAAAATGATACGAGCCTATATGACATGATTCTGAAAGCATTAAAAGAAACAAAGCGGCAAACCGGCAGAAACTATCAAATCTATTCTGCTAAAGGAAAGATGGGGCTGAGAGCTTGGCCAGATCCAGAGGACGTATGGGTCATTGAATCAGGTGTCAATCTCATTGGCTATCAGTACAGCACCTCGATTGAAGAAACAGCCACTCGTGTCAAGCTGCGTACGTCTGCAGATGAACAAGGGAAAAATAAGAAAAAAGGGAGCAAATCAGAGATTGTAGTGGTCGAACAGGATAAAGCAGGTCAGAATAAATACGGTATTTTACAGCATGTTGAGACGGTTACAGGGCAAATCAACCAGCCGCAGCTGCAAAAAAGAGCCAAAGTACGGCTGGCAGAGAAAAAAGGCGTGAAACAAGAAGTCAAAAGCATCCAAGCGCTAGGCATTCCTGAACTGCAAAGCGGTCTTCCAATCTATTTGAAAATCCCTGAAATCAACGTAAAAAAAACCTACTGGATCGATCAAGACAAACATGAATTCAGTGGGGTGAAACACACCATGACAATTGATGTCGTTGAGAAAAATTCCATCCCAAAGGGTGATCAAGCGTGAGGTTAAGTGAAGCGATTAAACGATTAGCAGTGAATGCTGTAGATGCCGCCTCTCCAATTGATCTGGTGGTTGGAGAAGTCACGGCAGTTTCTCCTGTAAGCATCCGGTTAAATGAAAACCATAAGCTGGTCATTCCGGAAGAATTACTGATTTGGCCAAAGCGCCTAAATAAGGGTGAGGATGATGGACTGAAAAGGGGAGACAGCATTATGGTGCTCGCAATGGCAGGAGGGCAGTCCTTCTACATCATCGACAAATTGTAAGGGAGGTGATGAACGTGGCACTTTCACCAGAGGAAGAAATCGAGGAAACAGAAGAAGACGAAGAGGTGGAAACCTCGACGACGTATCGAATAGATGTTGAAACTGGCAGACTGACAGGTGAAACCATTTCAGGCATTGAAGCAATTCGTCAATTCGTTTATATGACACTCAGGACAGAGCGGTATGCATATCCTATCTACAGCCACGACATTGGCACTGAAATCCAGGAGCTATTGACGGATACAGAAGCCACGGATGAATACAAAGAAATGGAGATTCCGAGACTGCTAGAGGAAGCATTGATTGTCGACGAACGGATTGATCATATTGAAGAATTAGAGGTCACAAAGCAAAATGACTCGTTTCATGTCAAGCTAGCTATTGTCACAGATGAAGGCACATTAGAAATAGAGGAGGTGATGGAGGGCGATGTTTGAGGAACAAACGTATGAAGCATTGATAGAAAGAATGCTGGACAGATTGCCAGATGACATAGATAAAAGAGAAAACAGCGTCATTTGGAATGCCTTGGCACCTGCTGCCGCTGAATTAGCCCAGTCCTATATTTGGCTTGATCAAGTATTCGAGCTGGTCTTTGCAGATACAGCACAAGGAGAGTTTCTAGATCGGCGGGCTGCTGAAGTAGGAATTGAAAGAAAACCAGCCACTAAAGCGATTTGGTCCGCAGCTATTCAGCCGGAGGATATCAACATCCCAGTTGGCTCACGGTTTTTTATTGAAGACGTCTATTTCCAATATTCGAAAGAAGGCACGCTAGAATGCGAGACACCTGGCAAGATCGGCAATGGTCAATTAACAGATCAGCCGCTGCTTTCACTTGATACAATCCCAGGGCTTGAATCGATTATCATGAAAGATTTGGTGATACCGGGACAAGAGGAAGAAGATGACGCTTCGTTATATGATCGTTACTTAATACGTGCTAGGCGGGAGGCTGTCAGTGCCAACAAGGCGCATTATAAAAAATGGGCTGAGGAAGTGACAGGGGTTGGCAGAGCGAAAGTATTCCCGCTTTGGAATGGAGAAGGAACGGTCAAAATTGTCATCACAGACGGCAATCTAGATGTTGCATCAGATCTTCTTGTTAAAAGAGTACAGGAATATATCGACCCTGAGCCAGGCGAAGGAGAAGGACAAGCGCCTATCGGTTCAAAAGCAACCGTCGAAAGCGCCAAATGGCTGGATATTGACATAGAAGTAGCCGTCGAACTTCAAATGGACTGGACCCTTGAAGGAGCGCAGAAAGAAATAGAAGAAAAGGTCAAAGCGCTGTTGAAATCAATCGCATTTGAAAAGAGTACCATTCGAATGTCCGCCTTAAATGACATTCTGTACCATTCAGAAAGTGTATCAGATTATGCAAACGTGTTATTGAATGGGGAATCGAAAAACTTAGTGTTACAGGACATTGAGATACCGCGTCTGAGGCAGGTGAAGGTTATTGAGCAAACAGGATGAAATGAAAAACTACTTGCCGCCATATTTTACAGAGATTTATGAAGTAGATCATCTACTCAAAACAGAAGCACCGGAGTTTGAGCAATTGGATGAATCCATTTTCGATTTAACGGATCAGTTCTTCCCTTTAACTGCGACATGGGGATTGAATAGATGGGAAAGAATGCTGAAGGTGCAGCGAGAATCAGATGACTCCATTGAACTTCGCAGGGCACGCTTACTCAATATGATGTCAAACATTCCACCGATCACGTATCTTTCATTAGAGAAATCGGTGAATCGCTTTCTCAAAAATCCAAGTGCCATCATCCGTCTCACCACCAATCGCTATCATTTCGCCTTACGTGTGAACCTAGATGACCTGCAAAACACTAGATATATTGTAGAAATACTTGAAACGTTAAAACCAGCGCATTTGGCTTATACGTTCACTGCATTTCATCATACCGATGTACATGAAAAAAATGACCATCACGGGAGGCTCACACTGCGAAGCAGAGTGGGTTTTTTCGATCATATCCCGATTTTACTGAATGGTGAATTTGTATTAAATGGTACGTTTTATCTTAGCGGGACAAGAGGTTCAACCGATGTACCTGCTCGTTTTCGGCATTCGTTGAAGATGAGAATGCCGCTTCAGCATAAGTCAGAAACCACATATCGCATGAATTATGTCATGACTGGAGCGTTAAATGAAAAAGGGCAAAAAGCGGCACTGACTTTACGCACAAAGAACCAGCTGTCACATCAAACCAAAAAGAAGATGACGTTCCGATTGCCAGTACATGTCCAAACTGAACAGCGCGGCAGCTTACTGATTAAGGATCATTACTGGATTCTCGATGGATCTGTTCCGCTGGACGGATCAAAAATGCTAGCAGCAACTTCTCAAAAAATAGAGCTATAAGGAGGATCACAATGGCTGATCAATTAACCGTAACAACACTATATGCACGTCAACAAATGGCAAAGGCAAGAGCAGAAGGAACAAAACTCACAAAAGTCGTCAAAATGGCATTTGGAAATGGTGGGACGAAGGATGGGAAACCAATTTCACTAGACGGAACTGAACAAAAACTCAAAAAAGAACTAGTCCAAAAAGAGATTGATTCGTTTACCTTCATGGAACCAGCAAAAATCCGCTACACCTGCACGATCGCCGAAGGAGAACTGGCAGGAGAAGTCATCAACGAACTAGCACTTGTCGACGAAGCCGGCAAATTCACCGCCATCCGCACCATGACAGACAAACAAAAAGACGGCGACATCGAATTTGTTTTTGAGATTGATGATATTTATTAAAGGAGGGGAATGAAATGGACATCAAATCACCTTTACCGTTTGAAACCTCTGACAAAGCACATGCCAACTTATTTAACCGGATGGTCGACACACTAGTAGAGAATGACAATGCGCTCAGCCAACAGATAGAGGGAATCACCAATGAAAGCTTATTTAAACTAACAGGCGATCAAGCCATTCAAGATGCATCAGTCAGCGGTGAGGAATATCCAATTGGCATTACGTTCATGGATATTGGACAAGCGAATGATACTGGATATCCTACGAGATTTGGCTTTGTGAAAAATGAAAAATATAGTAACTTTCGATTTGTTCAATATTACTATGGGACTGGAAACGAAGCGGGCAGTTATTTTGATAGCACAGGTACGTGGTGCCGTCATTGGTGGACGGGGTCTGGCTGGACTGAATGGCACAAAATCTCTGGGTTCTGTCATGCCAACATAGGTACTACTGGGAAGCAGTTATTAACCAAAGGAGAGTATCAAAAAGTCCTTTTTAATCGAAAAATAAAAGACAGTCATAACAATTTTGATATCAAAAATAATCGTTTCATCTGCCCTGAGAGCGGAATGTATTCAGTGAATGCAGGTGTTTATATTGAAAGCTTTCAACGATACGCAAACTTTGAATTATCGATCTACTTAAATGGAAGAAGATATAAAAATATTGCACATGAAAGACAAAGTCCAACAAGCCCATCTGATACGTTGAGCTTAAGTATGGGACTTTATGGTACTGCCAATGTACCGGCTAATAAAGGGGACTATTTAGAAATGTACCTATATGTAGGATATGACGGAGATGTTAGTCGTTATGTATCTGAAAATTCAGGCTGGTATAACTATTTTGATATCACAGAAATAGGCGGCAGAAATTTCTCGAGAGTATAGGAGGATTCTATGATTTTATATGAAGCCATTAAGTATAAATACCCCGATGCGGACCCGCAAAAGGATTTTGAACTTAGAAATGACGGCGACGGTTCGTATATCAACGAGTGGCATCTAGATGTGCCAAAGCCAACGGCAGAAGAATTGAAAGAATGGTGGGAGGAATCTCAAATCAATCCAAGGTATCAACCACCTCTTCCGCTAGATTATCTAGCACAAGAAGTAGCCAAAGAAAAGCTAATGAGAAAACAGCTTGAACATCAATGTGATCATCTAACAAACGAACTAAAAGCGTTAAAAAATGAGATCCTTTTATATAAAGGAGAGAGTGAATCATGAATTATTGGGTAATGGCATTATATTTTCAATGGGTGACCCCTGAATTGGTCAAACAAGCAGTGGAACTAGGTGATTGTTCAATGGAAGATCTAAATACAGGATACGAGCAAAGGATGCTCACTCTAGAGCAGCTGCAAGAAATTAAACCAAGCTTCAAAGAAAGGGAGTGAAAACTAAATGGAAATAAAAGAACCCAAACCTTTTGAGATAAATGATAAAGCGCATGCCGATTTATTTAATGACATGGTCAAAGTACTTCTTGAAAATGATCATGGATTAATAGTGCAGTTCTTAAAACATACAAATGATGCGAGAGTACACGCATCTGATACAGAAAAGAAGAAATGGAATGATTCCCAGAGTTATAAGATCACAGCAGATAGTGGAAGACAGCTGATTAATGTGTCTGCTGACGGAAGAATATTTGAAGCGATAAAAGATAAAGGAACATGTACATTTTATGCAGCTGCTGGCGTGGAGGATTCTCCGGCCTCATCGAATATCTCAATCAGAGGGCTACAGACAGTAGGTCAAGAAAATATTGGCTCTGGTTTTGCAATTGATGTATCGGGTAATGCTTACTTTTTTTATTATCATACCGGACATACGTCGATTACATGGACAAAGCTGCCTACAGAAAGCGATAGGAACAGGTGGGATAACGGTCAATTAGTAAAAATCACACAAGATAATGGCAAGCCTTTTTATCATGGATTTGCTAGCGTGACAGATTATAATACCCTTACTCAGACAGGCATGTATCTCATTTATAACCCTGGGGTAAATGGTCCATCATCCTTTAATAAAGTGTTTTTATTAGTCATGAGTTATGGCAATACCTTAATACAAATAGCGTACGAATCTGTTTATGGGAAAAACACTTATTTTAGATTTCGTCGACAAGATGCAGAAACATGGACGCCTTGGGAGAAACAAATCACGCTATCAGATTTATTAGATGGTTCTTGGAAAACACCTGAAGAGATTAAAAGCAATTGGAAGGAATATGACCCTATTAATTTGCCAGTAAAATATCGCAAGAATCTCTTAGGGGAAATCGAGATAGTAGGTGCTGTAAAAGGGGGAATTTTAGGAAATAACCCAGTGTTTATTTTACCTGAAGAATATCGGCCGCAGCAGGCAATCCATTTTGTAGGAGTCGCTTCAAGTATAGGGACTCCAGGAGTACCTCAATTCCATCGTACATTAATAGATAAGGAAGGAAGGGTATGTGTGCAATCTTCTTCAAATAACGTCAATTCGACTGAGTTTATTACATTTGGTTTTAAGTTTAGTACAAGATAATTCAATAAAACTGAAATGTGAAAGGAGAATCACATGGAGATAAAGACACCTCGTACTTTCGAAACCAGTGACAAAACCCATGCGGATCTGTTTAATGACATACTTAGGGTTATTCTTTCTAATGATATGGGATTGTTAGAGCAAATCAATCAGCACATAGAAGATATAAAATCTCATGCATCTGAAATAGAAAAGCAGAAATGGAATCAATCTCAGCTATATAAAATGACAAATGATAACGTCCCAGTTGGTCAATATCCCTGCTGGCGATTGTATTTATAACGGGATTAAATCGTTAGGTGCTTGCTCGTTCTATGCGCCGGGCGCTTCTGGAATAGTCGATTCTCCTGCTATAGGCAATGCAGCATTTTAAAGGCATAGTAGTATCAGTTCCAGTATCAGATACAACGGGTCATAGTAAATTATATATAAGAAAGGAGAGCTAAAACTAACCGGTTTACATGCAGCAAATGACAGTGCGGTAACTGGCTACTATTTAGACACAGTCATCCCATTAAATTAAGGAAATGATAAAAATGATACAAGCCTATGAATACAACCATAAATATGAATTGGTCAGACCTATAGAAGTGTTCGAGAGGGATGATGAAGGAAATTATGTTATTCCAGATCAATGCACAACAATTGCACCACCCAATAATCCTTCTTTTTATAAAGCTGCATTTGATGTGGAAAAACAGCAATGGTATGAATCAGCGACACAGGAGTATATAGATAGCCTAAAACCAGTCCCTCTCCCGCCAAGTGATATAGAACTTTTAAAGAAACAAAATGCTTTATTATCAAAACAATTAACGCAGCTATTGGCTATGCAAAAAGGGGGGCTTCAGAATGATCTTTCCAACTGTAGCAGATATTAAACAATTTTGGGACTGGCAGTGTTACGGTCCAGAGGACATTGCATTTTATGTAAGCATTGGCTGGATCTCGGCAGATGACTATCAAGACATAACAGGAGAAAAATACGAAGCCTAATGGCTTTATTTTTTTGCCGGAAAGAAGGTGATTCCAATGGAAGTAGATGTCGTCCAAAACTTAATGACACAAGGCCCGTTTGCCGTTCTCTTTTGCTGGATTCTGTTTTATGTTCTCAACACAACAAAAGAACGTGAAAATAAGCTCAATGAGCAAATCGAGGCGCAAAATGAAGTGTTAGCAAAGTTTAGTGAGAAGTATGACGTCGTGATCGATAAACTCGACAAAATTGAACGGAATTTAAAATAGGAGGTAAAAATCATGAAAACATTCGACAAAGGCACTGTGATTCGCACAGTGCTTCTTTTTATTGCACTCATCAATCAAACGCTTGTCATGTTTGGACAGACGGTACTGCCGATTAGTGAGGAGCAAGTACAAACCGCCGGTGAGGCACTATATGTAGCAGGTTCCACCATTTTTACGATGGTTACAGCCGTTATCGCTTGGTTTAAAAACAATTATGTGACCTACAAAGGTCAATTACAAAAAGAAACCCTGAAACAAAGAGGGCTAACAAAATAATAGTTGAAGGAGGAACAATATGGTCAATATCATTCAAGCCTACATTCCAAAACACAACCGCAACAGACCAAGAAATAGGATGAAGCCTCTCTATATTACGGTGCATAATACCTCTAACACTGCAAAAGGTGCAAATGCGGGAAGTCACGCTGCGTTTGTTGCACGTTCAAGTACTGGGGTCAGCTGGCATTACACTGTCGACGATCAGGTCATTTATCAGCATTTACCATTAAACGAAAACGGCTGGCACGCAGGGGATGGCAGAGGCGATGGCAATATGAAATCAATCGGAATTGAAATTTGTGAAAATACAGACGGCAACTTTGAACAAGCAGTCGAAAATGCTCAATGGCTCATTCGGAAACTGATGGGCGATTTGGGGATTCCTTTATCAAATGTAGTGCCCCATAAACATTGGAGCGGGAAAGAATGTCCAAGGAAACTGCTCGGACGATGGGATCAATTTAAAGCTGAAATAGCCACAGCTCATACCGGCAGCAAAAGCACAAGAAAGCCAGTCCGAACAGAAAGCTTGAGCCACAAAGCACCCGTAACCAAACAGAAATCGTCAAATCTGCCATCTGGCATTTTAAAAATAACCAAGCCCTTAACAAAAGGATCTCAAGTGACAGCCGTGCAAAAAGCCTTATCTTCCCTCTATTTTTACCCAGACAAAGGAGCAAAAAACAATGGGATTGATGGCTATTATGGACCGAAAACAGCGAATGCCGTTAAGAGATTCCAGCTCATGAACGGCTTAGCGGCAGACGGGATTTACGGACCAAAGACGAAGAACAAAATGGAACAATTGCTGAAAAAGTGATCATTCATAAAGTGCTATCAGCAGGTGAAGGGATTTTTCCTTGCTGATAGCTAATAAAAAATGACATCATTTGTGATATAATCGACCGAATCTATCATAAGGGGAGAGTAAAATGAAAAAGGAACTGTTCCAAGTCATCATGCTGTCAGTGCTGCTCATCTATTTCATTTATCACGGAATGACGAGCGATTTCCCTGTGTCTTACACAATCATTCTCATCACGGCTTATCTCTCTGTGATCGCGTACCGGATCATAAAGATATTAAGGTTAAGAAAAAACAAAGAACAAACACAACTGTAAGAAATATATACATAAAAAAACCATCCTTGATTTCTCAAGAATGGTTTTTCGTATGGAGCATAGCGGGATCGAACCGCTGACCTCTACGCTGCCAGCGTAGCGCTCTCCCAGCTGAGCTAATGCCCCGAAGTATGACGACATAATTTATTATAATCAATCCTCCTGTAAAATTCAAGCTGTAAAACGCAAACATATCGCCTATTTATCTTTCTGATCAATTGGAATATAGTCGAAGATCTCCCCTGATTGTACAGAGTCCGCTAAGCGTCTCAGCCAGTCATAATAGGCTTTCGAGCTTTCAAGCTGTTCAAGAAGCTGCTGCGCTTCCTCTCTTACATGTTCCTCCAGTTGTTCATCACGCGCCACCTCTTGAAGCCGCTCTTGCGCTTCTTCAATCGCCGCTAAATTGACCTCGACCTCTCGTTCCCATTTTTGCGGAAAGAAGTTCGTGAAAAACTTAAAAAAGTCTTTTTCAGCAACAAAGCTGTGTTTTCTTCGGCCCCGGTGAAACGTCTTTTTGACAATATTCATGTCTTGCAGTTTTTTCACACCCGTACTCATACTTGGCTTGCTCATTTGCAGTTCTTCACGCATTTCATCAAGCGTCATTTCCTCATTTAAATACATGGTCCCATAGAGAATACCTGCACTTCGTGTAATGCCATAGAGATCCATCGTTTCAGCTATGGAATCAATGACTAGATCTTTAGCAGCTAAAATACGATCTTCTGCTTGTGGCTGTTCCTGCTTTTTCATCTTGTCCCTGCTTTCTATTAGGAGAATTCAATACGTTCAAAAAAATCTGTATGGACTATATGTTAACGAAAGAATACAAAATGTCAAAATAAATGAAGCCTATCTCCCTTTGACAGAAAAATTTGAACATGATAAGTTAATTATGTTCAGAACGTTAAATTTTTATTTAACAAACTTACCAAAGAGAATCAGAGGAGGTTCCTTCTATGAGTCAAACACTATTTATAGATGGGCAATGGGTTGGCGCCAAAAGTGGCGACACACGGGATATCATCAATCCATTTAATCAAGAAGTGATCGCGACAGTCAGCGAAGGATCAAGAAATGATGCGCAGCTAGCCATCAAAGCAGCGAGAAAAGCCTTCGATCAAGGGGACTGGGCAAACCAGCCTGGACTTGAAAGAGGAAATATGGTGTTTAAGATTGCTGAGTTGATTAGACGTGATCTTGATGAACTAGCCAAATTGGAATCGCTTGATACTGGTAAAACATTAGAGGAAAGCAAAGCAGATATGGACGATATTGCGAACGTGTTCCAATATTACGCAGGTCTGGCTGACAAAGATGGCGGGGAAATCATTGCGTCACCAATCCCGAACTCAAAAAGTGAATTAGTCAGAGAGCCAGTCGGTGTATGCGGGCAAATCACTCCTTGGAACTATCCATTGCTTCAAGCAAGCTGGAAAATCGCTCCTGCTCTTGCGGCGGGGAACACAATCGTTTTAAAACCAAGTGAAATTACACCACTCACCACGATCAAAATATTCAAACTCATGGAAGAAGCAGGAATTCCAGCAGGAGTTGCAAACCTAGTCCTTGGACCAGGGGCAACGGTTGGCGATGAGCTTGCTGTGAATGAACATGTAGATTTGATTTCATTTACAGGCGGTATTGAAACAGGCAAGAAAATCATGCAGGGAGCCAGTGGGAATGTGAAGAAAATCGCCCTTGAGCTCGGCGGGAAAAATCCGAATATTGTGTTTCAAGATGCTGATTTAGACGTAGCGGTTGACCAGGCAATGAATGCTGTGTTTTTCCATGCAGGGCAAGTATGTTCAGCAGGTTCACGTTTGCTAGTGGAAGAATCCATTCATGAGGAATTTTTAGAAGAACTGGTGAAGCGTACGAAAAAAATCAAGCTAGGCAACGGCTTTGATGAAGAAACCCAAAGCGGGCCGCTCATCTCAGCTGAGCATCGAGAAAAAGTAGAGAAATACGTCAGCATTGGGTTAGATGAAGGCGCAAGATTAGAAACAGGCGGAAAAAGACCTGACACAGAGGAGCTTTCAAATGGGTTCTTCTACTTGCCAACGATTTTCTCAGACTGTACGTCAGAGATGCGGATTGTCCAAGAAGAAGTCTTTGGCCCAGTATTGACAGTCGAATCCTTCCGAACAGAGGAAGAAGTGATCGAGCTGGCAAATGATACGATTTATGGATTAGCAGGAGCTGTGTGGTCTTCTGATATTGGAAAAGCCGAAAGAGTGGCTCGTCAATTAAGATTAGGCACAGTTTGGATCAATGATTTCCATCCTTATTTCGCTCAAGTACCTTGGGGTGGATATAAGCAGTCAGGTCTTGGACGTGAATTAGGACGCACCGGACTTGAGGAATATACGGAACTGAAGCATGTATATCGAAATACGAAACCTGAAGCGGTTCATTGGTTTAAATAAATATCACACATTTGGAGGAGATTCTATATGACGTTAAATATGAAAATTGAAAGCATGCAGAAATTCCACACATTTGAAATCCCGACTGTCATCAAACATGGCATCGGTGCAGTGAAACATGTTGGGGAAGAAGTGAAAGCATACGGTGTCACGAAGGTATTGCTTGTAACAGACCCAGGTATTTATCAAGCGGGCGTAGTAGACCCAGTGGTTGCTTCATTAAAAGAAGCACAAATCGATGTGATCCTATTTGATAAAGTAGAGCCAAACCCGCCAGTTCGTTTAGTGAATGAAGGATCTGCGTTATATGAAAAAGAAGGCTGTAATGGATTAGTCGCTGTAGGCGGCGGAAGCTCAATGGATACAGCGAAGGCAATCGGAGTAGAGGTGACTCATAAAGGCTCAGTCCTTGATTACGAAGCGGCAGAGGGAAAAAAACCGCTTGAAAACAGAATCCCACCTTTAACCACCATTCCGACCACGGCTGGTACAGGTTCAGAAGTTACGCAGTGGGCAGTGATTACGGATGAAGAAAGAGAATTTAAATTCAACACAGGTGGACCACTCATTGCAGCTCACCTCACAGTGATTGACCCAGAGCTTCATGTATCCATGCCTCCTCATGTGACAGCAATGACTGGAATTGATGCGCTTGCTCACGCTATCGAATGCTATACAATGAAATTTGCTCAGCCTATTACAGATGCGGTAGCGCTCATGGCCATTGAATATGCTGCTCATTATATCCGCCGTGCCTTTGCCGATGGCGAAGACCTGGAAGCGAGATATGGAATGGCACAAGCTGCAATGCTTGCCGGGCTTTCTTATGGAAGTGAATCAGCTGGAGCTGCACATGCGATGAGTCAAACACTCGGAGGCATTATTCCTGTAGCGCATGGCCAGTGTGTAGCAGCAATGATGGGACCGGTGATGGAGTATAACTGGAAAGGGTATCCGGAAAAATTCGCTCGTATTGCGCAAGCGTTCGGCATTGATACAAGCAGAATGTCTACAGAGGAAGCAGCAAAAGCTGCTGTGAACTGGATGTATGATTTAGTGGAAGATCTAGAAGTTCCTTCATTAGAAGAACAAGGTGTATCAAAAGATATGATTGACCGTTTATCTAAAGAAGCAATGAGAGATCCGCAAACAATTGGAAACCCAAGAGATCTAAATGAAAAAGCGTACAACTGGATTTATGCTCGCTGTTTTGATCTAACACCTAAAACAGTGTAACAATGAAAAAAGGCTCCCAAAAGGGAGTCTTCTTTATGTCTTATAGCTGTTCTTTAATTTCTTTGATTTGATGAATATGACGTTTTTCGTGTGCGCCGATAAAATCAAGATATTGCTTAAGGGATAACTCTTCAAACACAGGGTGCGCAATGACACGTTTGAAATCATCCTCAGTAAACGTTGATAAAATTTGATTGAGCTGTTCACGAGCTGTATCGAGCTCATCCTTTAAATGTGTAGGTGTCACATGCTTGCATTCAGGCTCAACAATACTAGGCGCAGTGGCTTTTCTAGAACGGTCCTCTGCCATTTCCACCGGCTTTGGCTCATATTCCTTGATCGGTGCTTTTTTTCCCTCAACAGCTAGATGTTTGGCTACCATGAGATCCATCTTCTTTAAGTGATCTGCCACCTCTTGAATACTCCAAGTATCATCAGATAACTTTTGATTCAATTGTTCTTCGTTCAAACCTTGCAGCTCTTGCCACAATTCTTGTCTTGCCTCATGTAATAAACTCATTTTCATCACCTCAAGATCAAATTTTAACATAGTGGTACATGACAATCATTCTTGAGCTATCGGGGAATTCCTGTGAAGAATTGTGAGGAAATTTGAAACCTTTACAAAAGTGGTTCGTATTACCTGTTAGAAGGAATACATTGGAGGTGAGCATGGTCTAAATGAAACAAAGGCTGTTCATTTCATGAAGAAAGGGTGAGGAAGATGGATGTGTTCGGGCTGCCGCTTGAGACGCTGTATTTATACATATTGATGATATCAGGAATCCTGACACTAGTTTTCGTCTTTTTCGGCGATGTATTTGATGGATTGTTTGAAGCGATTCCTGTTTCATTCCTTCAACCAACATTGATCCTCGCATTTCTTACCTTTTTCTCGGCTGGAGGGTTTATCTCTGAAAAAACAGCAATTGTAGGGAGTGGACTTGGCGCAGTATTATCTGCCATCCTCGCAGTGGTCCTTGTGACCTGTTTGAATGTATTTGTCTTAGTCCCGCTTTCCTCTGCTGAAGAATCTCTTTCATATACAGAGGCCGACTTAAAAGGAAGAACTGGGGAGATCATTGTATCTGTTCCAAAAGACGGGTTTGGAGAAGTGCTGTTAATTAGTAATAGCGGGAAAATCTCAAAGCCTGCCGTCAGTTTCGACGAAGAGGAGATTCCATATGGAACCCGGGTGCTGGTCGTCGAAGTGAACAAAGGCGTCTTATCAGTTATACCAAATGAAGAAATCTAGGAGGGAATGCTATGCCAGGAACAACCATTTTGATTATCATTGGAATTGTGCTTGTGATTCTTATTGCACTTATTGGTGTATTTGTTTCGAAATACCGGACAGCAGGTCCAGATGAAGCGTTAATTGTCACAGGAAGTTACCTAGGAAGTAAAAATGTCCACGTGGATGAAGGTGGAAACAAGATTAAGATTGTAAGAGGCGGAGGTACCTTTGTGCTCCCTGTTTTTCAACAAGCAGAGCCGCTCAGCTTACTATCTAGCAAGCTAGATGTTTCAACGCCTGAAGTCTATACCGAACAAGGTGTACCGGTCATGGCGGACGGAACGGCCATCATTAAAATTGGCGGATCGATTGAAGAAATTGCTACTGCAGCAGAGCAATTTTTAGGTAAAACAAAAGAAGACCGCGAAAACGAAGCGAGAGAAGTACTAGAAGGACACCTTCGCTCCATCTTAGGATCAATGACAGTCGAAGAGATTTATAAAAACAGAGAAAAATTTTCTCAAGAAGTACAGCGTGTCGCTTCTCAAGATTTAGCGAAAATGGGCCTCGTCATTGTGTCGTTCACGATCAAAGATGTCCGTGATAAAAATGGCTATTTAGAATCACTAGGTAAACCTAGAATTGCCCAAGTGAAACGCGATGCAGATATTGCAACAGCTGAAGCAGATAAAGAAACACGTATCAAACGTGCCGAAGCAGATAAAGATGCGAAGAAATCTGAGCTTGAGCGTGCTACTGAAATCGCTGAAGCAGAAAAGATCAATGAGCTGAAAAGAGCAGAATTCAGACGTGAACAGGATACAGCGAAAGCAAGTGCCGACCAAGCGTACGATCTTGAAACAGCTCGTAACCGTCAGCACGTAACTGAACAAGAAATGCAAGTGAAAATCATTGAACGTCAGAAGCAAATTGAATTAGAAGAAAAAGAGATCCAGCGTCGTGAGCGTCAATACGATTCTGAAGTGAAAAAGAAAGCAGATGCGGATCGTTATGCTGTTGAGCAGTCAGCTGCGGCGGAAAAAGCGAAACGCCTCGCTGAAGCAGATGCCAAGAAATACAGCATAGAAGCAATGGCAAAAGCAGAAGCTGAGAAAGTCCGAATTGACGGGCTTGCCAAAGCGGAAGCTGATCGTGCGAAAGGGGAAACAGAAGCAGAAGTCATTAGACTGAAAGGACTTGCGGAAGCCGAAGCCAAAGAGAAAATCGCTGAAGCATTCGAACAGTATGGTCAGGCAGCGATCCTTGATATGATTGTGAAAATGCTTCCTGAATATGCGAAGCAAGTATCTGCACCACTTTCTAACATTGATAAAATTACTGTTGTGGATACGGGAGGTAACGGCGAAGGCAGCGGGGCCAATAAAGTCACTGGCTATGCTACAAACCTCATGTCCAGTTTACAAGAAAGCTTGAAAGCATCCTCAGGAATCGATGTCAAAGAAATTATTGAGAACTTTTCCGGTAAAGGCAATGTGAAGCAAAGCATTCAGGAATTAACGAATGAAATCAAACAGCCAAGAAAAAAAGAGATCGCTGATCATCAAATAGAAGAATAAAATGAATAGACACCTTCCATCAGAAGGTGTCTCAGCGTGTAGACAAACCCTTGCATTCGTTGTCAGTCCTGCGCGCTGGTGCTCACGAATGTCTAATTCGCTCCGCGCCAGTACTCGTCCTTCCTAGACTTCAAAGGTTTTCTATCACGCTGAATAGAAGACAAAGGGCTAAAATAAAACCCATTTTAGCCCTTTGTCAACAACCAGAGACACCTTCCATCAGAAGGTGTCTATTTGGCATGCGCCGGATATGGATTCCTCTTTACATATGAAGAAAGATTCACGAGAATACCAGCAGATATCATCATGAACACTAGGGAGGAGCCGCCATAGCTAATAAAGGGAAGTGGAATGCCTGTGATTGGAAGAAGACCAAAGACAGCGCCTAAATTAAAGACTGCTTGGAGCATGATTTGAAACGTGAGCCCGATCGTTAACAGCTTTCCAAAAGGGTCGTGTAAAGCCTGCACAATTCGCATAGCGCGATACATGATGAGTAGATATGCACCAATCACAAACAAAATCCCCATGATTCCCAGCTCTTCACTGATGATGGCCATGATAAAATCCGTATGGGCTTCAGGAAGAAAGCCTAGCTTTTGAATGCTCCCGCCTAAGCCATTCCCCGTCAGCCCGCCTGAATTCATTGCGAGATACGAATGAATCAGCTGATATCCATCTCCATCTTCATACTGAAAAGGATCACGAAAAGAAGTCAGCCTCTTCAAACGGTAAGGAGCTGTCACTGCAAAAAAAGTGATACCTGCTGCCGCAGTCGATCCTAGCAAAATGAGATGGTGCGTTTTCAGCCCAGCGCATAATAAAATGATGCCGCAGCTTAATAAAATAGACACAGCTGTGCCTAAATCAGGCTGCTTTAAGATCAACAAAAAAACAAGACCTAAAAGAATGAGTGGCGGCAGTACGCCATTTTTAAAAGATGTAATGTACGCCTGTTTTTTCGCGTACACATAGGCAAAATAGATCACCATCACTAGTTTCACAGCTTCAGAAGGTTGGAGCATGAGAGAGCCCAACTGAACCCAGCGCTGGGAATTGTTTTTGACAACACCGATTCCAGGAAGCAGGACTAGGATCAGGCATAACAATGACAGCATAACAAGCCACCGAATCCATTTACGATAAATCTGATAAGGGAACAGAGCGGCAATGAAGAAAAAGAATCCCCCAATCAGGAGCCATTGCCATTGTTTGATGAAGAAATAGCTGCCCTTTTCATACTTCACTTCTCCTAAAGGATAACTCGCACTGTAAACCATCAGTAAACCAAATAAACAGAGGAACACAATCGTTCCAACAAGAATGCGGTCGACTCTTTTGAGATGAGATAGAAGAAATGTCATCATCTTCAATTCCAATTGCGCCCAAACATGTAGGATGATGACCTAAGATTGACGCTAAACACGAGGCCAATGGCGATCATGTTGGTCAAAAGCGCACTGCCCCCATAGCTGATAAAAGGAAGCGCGAGTCCCGTCACAGGCATTAAACCGACTGTCATCCCTACGTTTTGGAAAACTTGAAACACGATCAGCCCAACGACTCCCGCACATATGTACAATCCATAAAGCGTATTAGCATGCATAGCCACATGAATGATTCGGTAAATCATCATTAAGTACAAACACATCAAAAGGGAGGCGCCGATAAAACCAAACTCCTCACCAATGACGGCAAATATAAAATCCGTATGCGCTTCAGGGATATTACCTCCTTGTACTTGATGCCCCTGTGTAAAACCGCTTCCTGATAATTGACCTGATCCAATGCCGAGCATCGATTGTTTCAGCTGATACCCGTATGTTGAATCAAATTCATCAGGAGAGAGCCAGCCATAAATGCGATCAAGCTGATGAGGCTTAATGATTTTTGTAAAATGCTCAAAGTGTTCATTGTGCAAGTAGACCAAAAATGCAAGAAGTGCAAGAAAAGTAGCCATTAATGCGGCCATCATCTTGCTAGAAATCCCTGACACAAGCATCAGTGTAAAGGCGATGGATAATATCACGAGCGCTGTCCCTAAATCAGGCTGAATTAAGATGAGGAAAAAAGGGACAACGGTCCAGCAAACGACTTTACTTGTAGGAATGATGCTTTCTTTAAACGAAAATCGCTGATGCTTGTATTGGTTCAAGACAGCCGCTAGCAGCAGGATCACAAAAATTTTCATGAACTCTGATGGCTGAACTTTGATTGAACCGAAGCTGATCCACCTTTGGGATCCGTTTTGACTCGTTCCGAAAAAATGCACAAGAATAATGAGAAAAATACCACCTGCAAATAACCGAAAAGATAAACGCTCAAGCAGTTCATAATCAAAGTATGCAGCAGCTGCCATGAGGCTGAAACCGACGATATACCAGAAAATTTGTCTTTTGACGAAATAAAACATATCTTGCGTTTCATACTGTCCCGATCCGCTATATACAGCTATCAGGCTGATGACAAATAAACAAATCACAGTGAATAAAAGTACGAAGTCAATGCTGTACTGTTTTTTCATAGCTTCTTGTCCTGCTACCTATTTGTCAGCTGGTCTATGACAATTTTCACAGCCGCAGCATCATCAATATAGCCGATCGGAAAAATATAATCTGGTATTAAGTCAACAGGCATAATGAAATAAAGGAGTGCGCCCCCCATCAGCATTAATTCTCGAGAAGTACCCCGTCCGGTCATAAATAAGCTGTACATGTTTTTCAAATGTTGAAGGAATGGTCCGACGCCGCTTAGCGTCTCCATCTTTTTCTCAAAATTTGCCGAGATCGTTTCTTTTCCCTCGTTTGTTTGGCTATAGGCTTCGTATTCGTTTAACTTTTGTTTCAATTTGGTCTGACTAAATGTACCGTCGTAGACGTCCTGATCTTTCAGTATTTTTTCGATCTCTTCTACCGCTTGAATGAACGTATCACCGTGCACCTTTTCGCTTTTGACTGGAAACCCTGCAGCAGTCAATAGTTGATCTAATGATATGTTCAGAGAATCTGAAAGCCGCTGCAGGTGATTCAAAGTTGGTTTTCTTTTTCCATTCATGATTCGAGACAGTGTCGCTTTATCAATTCCTGTGTATGTGCTGAGATCTCTTAAAGATAGAGAACGTTGTTGCAATTTTTCCTTTAAGAGCTGCCCAAGCTCAGTTGTCTTAAAATCCATCTTTTACGCCATCCTTTGTATGATGTATCAACTCTTCTATAGAAGAAGTCGTACCCAATATAAAGGTGTGTTGACAAAATGTCAACGAATATCCTTTATTGATTGAATTTTAGGAAATAGGAATTTATCATAATGAAGATAGGGTGAAAACAGTGAGAAGGAGTGGCGCGGATGAAGGTGAGGCATGCTGTACAAAAAGATATTCCTAAAATTGCCGAAATACATGTGAAGAGCTGGCAGACGACTTATCAAGGCATTATTAATCAGGATTATTTGGATGGTTTAAATATAGAAGATCGAGAAGAGAGCTGGAGAAGAAGGTCGCTTGAAGGGACGTTTGTCGCAGAAGATGCCGAGGGGGTATTTGGTTTTGCTTCTTTTGGAAAACAGCGTGATGAGCGCTATTCAACATATGATGGAGAACTTTACGCGATCTATTTATTGGAAGAGAAACAGAAATCAGGAGCAGGTATCGCTTTAATTGCAGAAGGAGTGAGCTATTTAATAGAGAAAGGGTATCAGAATATGATGCTGTGGGTGTTTGAACAAAATTCGGCAAAGTATTTTTATCAAAAGCTTCAACCTCATTTTGTCGTTACCAGCCAGTTCGAGCTGGCTGGCCAGGAACATAATGAAATAGGGTATGGGTGGGAACTGTCTGTATTACATGACCATGTACACCGAATTAAATCGTCAGCTTCCAATAATAATGAGAGAAAAAAGTGAAAAGCACAGCTAGCAAAATATAAGAGATAAAAGGAGAAGCTTCTACTTTTCCTTTTATTCCTGCTATTTTTAAAGCTTCATAGAAACCTGCCAAAAAATAAGCAAGACTGAGAATATAACAGCACAGCATAATGGAGTAAGGGTTCATAGGCGTACCTCCAGCATGAAATCTTCTACTATTAATAGATTCCATAGAGCGGCAAATTATGCATAAAAAAATAACCAGCTGAAATCAGCCAGTTATTTTTTGTGAGGAAAAACCAAACGAGATGCACTTGGTATGAGTATGCAAAGAACGATACTGCAAATAATAAATGAAGGAACCATATATGTGCTGTTATAAATTAAAGAGTAAACCCAACCTGGTGTTCCTTTTGGTGCATACTGAGAAAAGAAAACAACACCAGAGATAAAGAACGTCAACAGTCTAAAGAAACTTGCAACAAATACGGATAAGGTAATATAGAAGAATTGCTGCTTTCGCTTTTGATCCTGAATGGCTTTTTTGATCAATCCAGAAAATAGACCGCTTAGGGAAATGACAACAGATGCGACGAAATAATCGAGAAATCCTTGAACAGGTGTAGCGATAATAGGGCCATTCATCAGCTGAAGGCCTGCAATAAGCACACCAATGATAAACCCGGTTGATATTCCCCATCTAATAGACATAAGAATGACGGGTATCATAATCAGCGCAAGAGATCCGCCATTTGGCATTCTTAAAAAGAGACCTGATAAGTAATCTAATACAAGTGCAAGTGAAGTCATAATTGCGATTTCCATCAGTCGTACCAATTGATTTGATTGCTGCATAAAAAAATCTCCTTTTTCATGAATTGAGCAAGGAGAGACCGTGTAAGGATGAGTATGTTATTCATAGAAAAACATATCGAGTTGAATACACTACATGTATTCAATTGATTCCACATTCCTACTTCAGTATTAACTGACAGGTTCAAAGGGTCAGAACAACGAGTGTTCACTCTCAGCACAAAGCTCCCCCTGCGGTTATTTAGTTTTCTTCTATTATAAATATACTAAAGACCTTCAGGATCAACAATAGAGAATTCCTGTGGCAATCAATTTTTGTATGATTATATAGGAAGAGATAAGGAAAAATAAATTATTTAGAAAAAATACTTGTTTCCTCTCTCGAAAGGTGTTATATTTGTATTCGCCGCTAAAACAGCGCGGTTATTAAATAACATAAAGAAAAAAGTTGTTGACTTTATCTTGATAGAATGTTATATTAATAAAGTCGCCTCTGAGAGACGATAAAGATGATCTTTGAAAACTAAACAAGACAAAACGTACCTGTTAATTCGAGTTTTTATAAAAAAATCCTATGATACATCATAGGTAGTCAGTCAAACTGGCGAGGCAGGAAATGATCACATGCTAAGTTCGCTACATCGTGTAGCAACGCATGTGTGATATGCATCCTGCATACCTCGGAGAGTTTGATCCTGGCTCAGGACGAACGCTGGCGGCGTGCCTAATACATGCAAGTCGAGCGGACAGAAGGGAGCTTGCTCCCGGATGTTAGCGGCGGACGGGTGAGTAACACGTGGGTAACCT
>NZ_PVRI01000006.1:0-302410 GCF_002998775.1 Bacillus sp. YBWC18
AAACTCTCCGAGGTATGCAGGATGCATATCACACATGCGTTGCTACACGATGTAGCGAACTTAGCATGTGATCATTTCCTGCCTCGCCAGTTTGACTGACTACCTATGATGTATCATAGGATTTTTTATAAAAACTCGAATTAACAGGTACGTTTTGTCTTGTTTAGTTTTCAAAGATCATCTTCATTGTCGCTCAGAGGCGACTTTCTCAATATAACATTTCGGCGCTGTGTGCGTCAAGTGTTTTTTATAATTTCTTTTTGTCAGCTTTTCTTTCAAAGCAACTTGGTTGCTCGTTAGCGACGTATAATAATATACCATCATAATATTCATGCGTCAATATCTTTTTTCACAAAATATCCTCGATGATAGATTTTTTGTCCCTTTGTCTCAATCGGCTCCACTTGAACAATTCCTTTTTCCACAAAGAAATCAATCATGACGCTAAGGTCAGGCGTGAAATACTTGAGATCAGGATGCGCGAGAAGCTCGCCAAAAAGCCATATATCTTGCTGTTCCATGACATGACGCAAATGAGCGGCACCAATTTCTGCTTTTGAATGGATCAAAAAATCATTTGCTAAAAATAAAAGTTCCAAACGCTTATGCAGACTTTCATGGCTTTCAATCAGTTCTGAATAAAGTTTGTATACTTCCGGCTCCATATGACGCACCTGATTCCAAACCGTCACTTCTGGGTGGAAGCCTTTATCGATCACTTCAATACGTGCTAAGTGATGCAGGGCATGCACAATGGAATTATATGCATCAAGGAATTGATTTGACTCAAAAAATGCTTTTCCTTCTATATATCTGCGAATGAGCTTGCCGTATTCTAAACCGATTTTAAGTTTGCGGTTTGAAAACGGGAATGTACTCAGTTCATCAATCAAGTTGAAAATATATTCATTTCGATCAAATAGGACTTTCCCATTCAAAATCCAATCAATGATTCGGCGGTTAGTGCCGAGGGTAATCCATTCCTTCAGCTGATCATCTGTGACAACATTTAAAGAAGCTGTTTGGTGATCGGATTCATAGTGCTTGATAAATAACGGCTCTTCCGCTTCTTTTACAATGACTAGAAGTGCTGCATCAAAGTTATCCGTCTCAGAAGATACTTTGTGTCTTCTTTCTACTATAATCACAGCTAATGTGTCTGGATGGCTTGCTCTCTCTTGATAAATAGGACGGAGAAGATTTTCCATAGTGATTCCTCCAATACTCGGGTGTAAAGTTCTTCTCTAATGCTATGTATTTCTCCTCATAGAATCAAAATTCCTTCAATACAAGAAAAAAGATCATTGAATCATTATAAGCAATTTATTCACAAAACTCTATAACTAATTCAAATGGAAAGGTAAAATGTGCTATATTGGAGACAAGGGGGACTAGGGATGGCGAAATACTCCAGTAAAATTAATAAAATCAGAACATTTGCACTTAGTTTGGTTTTTGTTGGCTTTCTGATCATGTATATCGGTGTGTTCTTCAAGGAATCGATTTGGCTGTCGACTTTCTTTATGCTGCTCGGCGTCTTATCGATCGGATTGAGTACAGTGGTTTACTTTTGGATCGGTATGCTTTCTACAAAGGCAGTGCGTGTTGTTTGTCCAGGCTGTGAGAAGGAAACAAAAGTGCTTGGGCGGGTGGATATGTGCATGCATTGCAGAGAGCCGCTTACACTCGATCCAGCATTAGAAGGCAAAGAGTTTGATGAATCCTACAATCGAAAAAAGTCATAAAAAAAGCTGACCATTTAACCGGTCAGCTTTTTCATTAATGATTTTCTTTTTTCGCACATTCTTGACAAGTTCCATAGATCTCCAAGCGATGATGACTGACCTTAAAGCCCGTCACATGGGATGCAAGCTGTTCTACTTCATCAAGGCCAGGATAATGAAAGTCCACTATTTTTCCGCAGTTTTCACAAATCGCATGGTAATGGTCAGATGTCGCAAAATCAAATCGGCTTGAGGAATCACCGTACGTTAATTCCTTTACTAATCCAGATTCCCGGAAGACTCGTAAATTGTTGTAAACCGTTGCGACACTCATGTTTGGAAATTTTCCTTCAAGTGCTTTATATATATCGTCCGCGGTTGGGTGAGTCATAGAATTTACGAGAAACTCCAAGATGGCATGGCGCTGCGGAGTAATTCGAACACCGGTTTCTTTTAAAGCATCTAAAGCGTCTTTTAGTTCGTGAGCAGCCATTTCATCATGCACCTCTCTTCAAAAATATTCTTATATTATAATCTTTATAAATAGTGTACCCCCAGAGCCGAATCTTTGTCAATTACAATCCTCTTTTTTACCTATTCTTCTTCACAAAAAAGACCGGCATGTCTGCCGATCTCATCCTGTGATGATATTAAGCGTGAGCTTTCAGTTCCTCAAGCGCTTCTTCTACGTGGTCTTTCACCTTGACTTTTCGCCATTCTTTCACAAGCGTTCCTTCTTTATTAATAAGAAACGTTGAACGTTCAATGCCCATGTATTCTTTGCCAAAGTTCTTTTTCAGCTTCCATACCCCAAAGGCTTCAGATAATTTCTGTTCATCGTCTACAAGAAGCAGGAACGGTAAATCATGTTTTTCTTTAAACTTTTGGTGCTTGTCCTGACTGTCTGGGCTTACGCCGATAATGACAGCATCTAATTCTGCAAAGCTTTGATGGCGGTCGCGGAAATCACATGCTTCTGTTGTACAGCCTGGTGTCATATCTTTTGGATAGAAATAAAGGACAATATGTTTTCCTTTAAAGTCAGAAAGCTTTACTTTCTCCCCATTGTCACCGGTTAATTCGATTTCAGGTACTTGCTGGCCTATTTCGATTGTCATGACACAATCCCTCCAACCTATTTTTTAATTAGCCTATCCAATTTTGAGAGGATATTCAACTAAGGACGCTTGCATCGGCATGTTAAAATAATGATAGACGACGTGATACGTTGAGATAGGAGGCTATTTATGAAATTCACAGAATCAGAAAAATTACATCAAGAGGCGCTGGAGCATATCGTTGGAGGTGTCAACAGTCCGTCTCGTTCATATAAGGCAGTAGGCGGCGGTTCACCCGTGGCTATGGAAAGAGGAGAAGGCGCTTATTTTTGGGATGTTGATGGAAACCGCTATATCGATTATCTAGCAGCATACGGTCCAATTATTACAGGACATGCTCACCCGCATATTACAAAAGCTATTACAAAAGCGGCTGAAACAGGTGTCCTTTACGGAACGCCAACGAAGCATGAAGTCACTTTTGCTAAAATGCTGAAGGAAGCCATGCCTGCTTTGGACAAAGTTCGTTTTGTCAATTCAGGAACAGAAGCGGTGATGACAACGATTCGTGTCGCGCGCGCATATACAGGCAGAACAAAGATCATTAAGTTTGCCGGATGCTATCACGGCCACTCTGATCTTGTGCTTGTGGCAGCTGGCTCTGGTCCTTCCACTTTAGGAACCCCTGATTCAGCAGGCGTACCAAAGAGCATCGCCAATGAAGTCATTACCGTTCCATTTAATGATATTGACAGCTACAAAGAAGCATTGGATCGATGGGGCGATGAAGTAGCAGCTGTCCTTGTCGAGCCAATTGTCGGGAACTTCGGCATCGTGGAGCCTAAGGACGGCTTCTTGCAGCAGGTCAATGACCTCACTCATGAAAAGGGCGCACTTGTGATCTATGATGAAGTGATTACAGCTTTCCGCTTTATGTACGGAGGAGCACAGGACTTGCTTCAAGTAAAACCTGACCTCACTGCATTAGGAAAAATCATTGGCGGCGGACTTCCGATCGGTGCTTACGGCGGTAAAAAAGAAATTATGGAGCAAGTCGCTCCTCTTGGACCAGCCTATCAAGCTGGCACGATGGCAGGAAATCCTGCATCCATTCTTTCTGGTATTGCATGCTTGGAAGTGTTAAAACAAGATGGTGTTTACGAGCGCCTTGATCAGCTTGGCGCTATGCTAGAAGAAGGCATTTTAGCCCATGCAAAAAAACATCAAGTAGATATTACGGTGAACCGCTTAAAAGGGGCTCTCACGATTTATTTCACAAAAGAAACCATTGTAAACTATGAACAGGCGGAAAATACGGATGGCGAAATGTTCGCCCGCTTCTTCAAATTAATGCTTTCTCAAGGGATTAACCTCGCTCCTTCTAAATATGAAGCTTGGTTCTTAACGATCGCACATACTGAAAAAGATATTTCTGAGACGCTGCAAGCAGTAGATCATGCGTTTGAACAGTTAAAACAATCATAATAGGGTCAAAAACAGGCGAAAAAAAATGCGCCTGTTTTTTTATTTATCAGCTCTTGTTTGTCAAAAGCGTGCGAATCTGTTACATTTCTTCTCAATACCTTCTTTTGATGTTTTCATGAACTTTCAAAAATCACTTGAATATTTCGGAAGACCGCTGTATATTACTTAGTTGTTTCATCAAAATATTGATGATAAATGACGAGTGATCATCTATTATCAAAAAGAAAGGAATGCAGGGACAAAACCAATGAAACTTGGAGCCCGTATTTTAAAAACTGGTATTGCCATTGTACTCGCGCTTTACCTGGCAACATGGCTTGGGTTGCCAACGCCCGTCTTCGCGGGAATTGCAGCTGTATTTGCTATCCAGCCATCTATTTATCGATCTTTTTTAACGATTGTTGATCAAGTGCAAGCCAATATTATTGGAGCAGCACTTGCCATTACGTTCGGTCTGCTTTTTGGCACTGGGCCAGTCATTATCGGTTTAACCGCCGTCATGGTCATCGCCATTAATTTAAAGCTGAAGATTGAACACACGATTCCAATTGCACTTGTAACCGTCATTGCGATTTTAGAAAGTGCTGGGGATCATTTCCTTTCCTTTGCCTTAATTCGAACAGCTACTGTGGTGTTAGGAGTTCTTTCTTCATTTTTAGTGAATTTAATCTTCCTGCCGCCAAAGTATGAAACTAAGCTTGTTCATCACATTATGGAAAATACGGAGGAGATTTTAAAATGGATCCGTCTGAGCTCCAGACAGTCTACTGATCATTCCACTTTAAAGGATGACATCGATCAAATAAAAGAACGCATGATCAAATTAGATCACATTTACTTGTTATACAAAGAGGAACGAAGCTATTTAAAGAAAACAACCTATGTAAAATCAAGAAAGCTCGTTTTGTTCAGACAGGCAATTATGACATCGAATCGTGCTCTTTACTTGCTGAAAAAGCTTCATAAATTAGAAAATGAGATTCATTTGATGCCAGAGCATTTCCGGGAAAGCTTAACGGATGAGATTGATTATTTACTGTATTGGCATGAGCGGACCTTGATGAAGTTTGTCGGAAAAATGAAGCCGCAGGATGATGAATTTCAAAACGAATGCTCTCTTCGCCTTGAAACGTTAACGAAATCATTTATCCAGCATCAGCAAAACCAAGAAAACGACTTGCTCGATTACAATATGCTGAATGTCATGTCCAGCATCATCGAATACCGTGATGAACTAGAGCATTTAGATACATTGATTACAAGCTTCCAGACGTATCACCCAAAAGACAGTGAAATTGAGACAGATGAAAAAGAAGCATAAATTGAGAAAAGACCGATTCCTAGAATCGGTCTTAGATTGTTGACAAAGGGCTAAAATGATCTTGATTTTAGCCCTTTGTCTTCTTTTCAGCGTGATAGAAAACCTTTGCAGTCTAGGAAGGACGAGTACCGGAGTGGAGCGAATTGAACATTCGTGAGTGAGCACCGGCACGCAGGACTGACACCGAATGCGAGGGTTTGTCTGCGCGCTGAGACCGATTCCTAGAATCGGTCTTATTTTATTTTCTTCATTTTAGGATCCAGTGTGTCTCTTAATCCATCTCCCATCAAGTTAAAGCCCAAAACTGTCAGCATGATCGCTACACCTGGGAAAATTAATGTCCAGGGGGCTTGCACGAGATAAGGTCTCGCATCGGCGAGCATTTTCCCCCACTCTGGGCTTGGTGCCTGTGCACCCAATCCTAAGAAGCCTAAAGCGGCTGCCTCGATAATCGCCGTTCCGATCGCAAGCGTCGCCTGTACGATGACCGGTACCATACTATTTGGCAGTATGTGACGCAGCACGATGCGGCGGTGTGACATCCCAACCGCCTTTGCTGCCAGCACGTATTCTTCTTGTTTAATACTCAGCACTTTTGAACGAACGAGCCGCCCAAAGGTTGGGACATTAATAATCGCAATGGCAATAAGGGCATTTTGTAAGGAGGGGCCTAAGATGGAGACGATCGCAATCGCTAGTAGAATACTAGGAAAAGCGAGTAAAATATCAAACACTCTCGAGATCACAGCATCTAGCACTCTTCCGCCATAGCCTGCTATCAATCCAAGCAGTGTGCCTAAAATGACAGACCCGAGAACCGAGAAGAAACCAACCCATAAGGAAATCCGCGCGCCATGCACAACTCTTGAAAATATATCTCTGCCGAAATCATCCGTACCAAACCAGTGCGCAGCTGAAGGGGCGCTAAATCGCTCACCAAGAGATTGTTCATTGATTCCATAAGGAGCAATGAGCGGTGCGAATATCGCTAGGATAAGAAATAAAAAGACAATCACACTGCCAATGACCGCCAGCTTGTGCTGAAAGAACTGCTTCATCGATTCAAGAATCAATGATTGAGAGCGTTCTTCTTTTGGTTGAGGTGGTTCAAGCTCTTTTTGTGCTTCCATGTTGTCACTCTCCTTCCCTAATATTTAATCCTAGGATCAATGACTGCATACAAGATGTCCACGATGAAATTGATCAGGACAAATATCAGCGCAACGACGAGAATGCCAGTTTGAATGACTGGATAATCACGATAACTGATGGCGTCATATATATATCGGCCAATTCCCGGCCAAGCAAAAATGGTCTCTGTTAAAATGGCTCCGCCAAGTAAGAGGCCTGTCTGAAGACCAATAATCGTTAAGATCGGAATAAGCGCATTTTTCAGCCCATGCTGATAAATGATGAAAAATGAACGTACCCCTTTTGCTTTTGCTGTTCGAATAAAATCTGAATGAAGCACTTCCAGCATACTTGCCCTTGTTATCCTCGCAATAATCGCTGCAGGAATTGTGGCAAGAGCTGTACTTGGTAATATCAAATGCTTGATGCTGTCAGTGAATTGATCAAACCGGCCTTGCAAAAGCGTGTCCAGCGTATGAATATACGTGATCGACTCCACTGGATTCCTTACGTTTTCTCGGCCCGTCGTCGGCAAAATACCTAATTCGATCGAGAACAGCCACTGCCCCATTAAGCCTAACCAGAAAATCGGCATAGACACTCCAATGAGTGCAATAAACATTGCGACATAATCAAAGATGGAATGCTTAAACCAAGCACTAATGATTCCGGCATTCACTCCCACAACAATCGCCAGCACCATGGCAAAAAAGGTCAATTCTAACGTCGCAAATAAGTAAGGCTTCATTTCCTGGGCAATAGCCGCTCCTGTTCGTATCGAAGTCCCTAAGTCCCCTTTTAAAAGCCCCAGCATGTAATGTCCGTATTGAACATACCAAGGCTGGTTTAAACCGAGCTGGATGGTTAATTGTTCTACTGCCTCTTTCGTTGCCCGCTGTCCTAAGATGACCTGTGCTGGATTCCCTGGAATAAACCGAATAATTGAAAACACGACCAATGTCATTCCAATCAGTACTGGGATGAGCATTCCTGCCCGCTTCATACAATAAGCAAACAAACAGCTTTCACCGCCTTTTTCTTTGTCTTCTTTTCAGCGTGATAGAAAACCTTTGCAGTCTAGGAAGGACGAGTACTGGCGCGAAGCGAATTTGACATTCGTGAGCACCGGAACGCAGGACTGACACCGAATGCGAGGGTTTGTCTACACGCTGTAAGGGAGATACAAGATCTCCCTTATTTGCTTATTCGAAATACACGTCAGTTAAAGCTTCTGAACCAGTTGGATGCGGCTGATAGCCTTTTAAATCATTAGATGCTGCAAGCATTGGGATCGAATGCACCAATGGAATCCAAGGTGCTTCATCATGAATGATTTCTTGCGCTTTTTTATACAGGTCATTTCGTTTCTTTTGATCTGTATTTGTTTGCGCTTCAATGAGGATGTCGTGCATTTTATCGTTTTCGAAGAATGTATAGTTGTTGCCGCCAATGCTGTCTTTGTCCAAAAGTGTGTAGATGAAATTATCAGGATCGCCATTGTCCCCTGTCCAGCCTAATAAGAACACATCTGCTTCCCCTTTACTTGCCTTATCTAAATAGGTCGCCCAGTCATATGTCACAATTTCTGCTTTGACGCCGACCTTTTCAAAGTTTGATTGAATGACTTCTGCTACCTTCATCCCATCTGGCATATATGGACGCGGTACAGGCATCGCCCAAAGCTTGATGCGAAAGCCGTCAGGAAAACCCGCTTCTTTCAAAAGTTCCTTCGCTTTTTCTGGATCATACGGATATGGATCAATGTCGTCATTGTAGCCTTCTAAAGCTGGGGGAAGAGGATTTTTTGCTGGCTCGGCAAGTCCGCCATAAAATGACTCAATGATGGATTCTTTATCGACCGCGTAATTGAGCGCCTGACGAACGAGTTTGTTATCAAGCGGCTTTCTTGTGACGGTCAGTCCGATATAGCCTACGTTCATTGATGGTCTTTCTATGAGCTGGAGTGCTTTATCAGTTTTAATGCCATCTAAATCTGACGGATTCACGCCATCCATCAAATCGATCTCACCTGTTTTCAGGGCATTTAAACGAGCCGAGTTTTCTGGAATAGAGCGGAAGATGATTTGGTTCAGTTTTGGTTTATCCTTCTGCCAGTAATCTTCGTTCTTTTCTAACACAATACGGTCGTTTTGCTTCCACTCTTTAAACTTGAATGGTCCTGTTCCCACTGGATTCTCACGAAAAGAATCACCGCTTTTTTCAACAGCCGCAGGACTTGCGATGCCAAACGGTGACATAGCAATGTTTTTAAGGAATGTCGCCTGCGGGCGCTTTAGCTGAAATTCAACTTCATGCTCTCCTTTGACGATGATGTCTTTAATCACATGTCCTTTATCTTTTTTATAGCCGCCAAACATGCCATAGTAAGGAAATTTTTCTGCATCGCCATTCATCCAGCGGTCAAAGTTGAATTTCACTGCTTCTGCGTTAAAGTCTGTGCCATCGTGAAATTTCACACCTTCTCTTAAGTAAAATGTGTATGATTTTCCGTCCTTTGCAACATCCCAGTCTGTTGCGAGACCAGGATGGATGGTCGTGTCTTTCTCACCATAATTCAACAGCTTTTCAAACATATTCTCTGTGACCTTGAAGGTTTCGCCTTCTGTCGTTGTGATCGGATCTAGTGAAGTGGAGTCTCCTCCTCTGCCAAATACGAGGGTGTCTTTTGTTGCTTTTTCTTCTGATGACGGTGCGGACGAGCATCCCCCCAAAAACAGTGCAAGTGCCAGCACAAAAATGAAACTACTGAATAACCATGTCTTCTTCATTGTGTTCCTCCTTTTGATATAAGTAACACGCCGCTGCGTGCCCCGGTTCCTCCTCATACAAAGCAGGTACTGCTTTTAGGCATTTCTCCCACCTTTTTGGACACCTTTTGAAGAAAGGACATCCGCCTTCTATCGTCATTGTGGACTCTTCTGCTGACACATCTTGCGTATCCAGCACGTGGTCCATATGTGGAATGGATTTCAGAAGCAGCGACGTATAAGGATGAAGCGGGCTGTGAAACACGTCTTCGGCAGGCCCCATCTCAACAATGCGGCCAGCATACATGACTGCGATTCGGTCGCTCATATATTTGACAACGCCAAGATCGTGAGAAATAAACAGATACGTCAGAGAAAGCGTCTTTTGCAATTCAAGCATCAAATTCAAAATTTGGGCTTGAACGGATACATCTAAAGCCGAAACGGGTTCATCCGCAATGACAAGACTTGGATGGGTAATGAGTGCTCTAGCGATACCAATACGCTGCCTTTGTCCGCCGCTGAATTGGTGCGCATAACGTTCCCCGTAGGAAGGATCAAATCCGACAATGTGCAGCATCTCTTTGACCCGCTTTCGTCTATCTGCTTTCGTCCCATGTTTATGAACAATGAGCGGTTCCTCTAAAATATCTTTGATTTTCATTCGTGGATTTAATGAAGCGTATGGATCTTGGAAAATCATTTGAATGTCTTTTCTTAAAGAACGCATCTCTCTTTCTTTCAAAAGAGTGACTTCTTGCCCTTTCAGTTGAATAGAGCCTGACGTCGGTTCAGTCAATCTCATTAAGCTTTTGCCAAGTGTTGATTTCCCGCAGCCCGATTCACCGACAATGCCAAGCGTTTCCCCCTCCTTCACGTGAAAGGACACTTGATTTAAAGCCAGAGTCGAATGTTTGTGTTTAGAAAAAAAAGCGGCTGTGTCATACCGTTTTGTCAGCTGATTCACTTGCAAGAGTGGGCGACTCAGTGTCTTCTCCTCCTTCCATTAGAAAGCATGCCACGCGGTGGTCCTGTTCAATGGATTGTAAAACTGGATCTTCTTCAAGACATTGCGCCATTTGATAAGGACAGCGTGGTGCAAATTGACAGCCGGATCGAATGGTTCCCGGCTTAGGTACATGACCTGTAATAGAGATGAGCTTTTCTTTTTTCTCTTTAAATGATGGAACTGAGGCGAAAAGACCTTTTGTGTAGGGATGCAGAGGTTTTTGAAAAATACGGTCAACGGTTCCTTCTTCTACAATTCGACCGGCATACATAATCATGACTCGCTGGCATATTTGCCGCACGACGCCTAGATCATGGGTTATAAATAAAATAGCGGTGTCCATCTCTTCGTTTAGCTTTTTGAGCAGGCGAAGGATTTGCGCTTGGATGGTCACATCAAGTGCAGTTGTCGGTTCATCTGCGATCATGAGCTTTGGGTGACAAAGCATCGCCATCGCAATCATCACACGCTGGCGCATGCCGCCTGATAATTCATGCGGGTATTTTTTAAGCAACGATTCGGCTTGTTTCAATCCGACTGTCTGAAGCAGATCAACCGCCTTCGCTTTTGCTTCTTTTTGACTGATTGCTTGATGTGTGAAAAGGGCTTCTGTCATTTGTTTACCGATGGTCATTAATGGGTTCAGAGAGGTCATTGGCTCTTGAAAAATCATCGAAATGTCATTCCCTCTTATCTCTCGCCACTGTTTTTCTGAAAGCGACAGCAGATTTTGCCCTTCGAATTGGATCTCTCCCGTTGTATCTGTTTGCTGGTTCAGCCCCATCAATGACATAGATGTGATACTTTTCCCGCAGCCAGATTCGCCAACAATTCCTAAGGTTTCTCCTTTTTGAATCGAGAACGATATGTGATGGACGATGGGTACTTTTTGCTTTTTTTGCTGAAATGCAATGGACAGCTGTTTGACATCTAGCAGCACGTCTTGTTCTTTCACATATTCACCACCCCGTCATACTTTTTAAAATTGTATTGAGACAAGCTGGGAAATATGTCATGTTTTTGACAAGCATAAAAAAGCCTATCCGCTAGAATCGGATAGGCTTCTACTAATTTAATGTTTGAATGGTAAATAGATGGCGATAGTGGCTGTCTCGGTTCATTAATTCTTCGTGTGTTCCTTTTTCCACAATTTCGCCTTGTTCCATGACGACAATGAGGTCAGCATGTGTAATCGTTGATAAGCGGTGCGCGACAATAAAGGTTGTACGCTCCTTCGCTAGCTTTTGCATCGCTTCTTGAATGTAATGTTCACTTTCTAAATCAAGTGCAGACGTCGCTTCATCTAAAATCAAAAGCGGTGGATTTTTTAGAAAGACCCTTGCAATTGAAATCCGCTGTTTTTGACCGCCTGACAGCTTCACGCCCCGTTCTCCTACCTTCGTGTCATATCCTTCAGGAAGAGACATAATAAAATCATGGGCATTTGCCGCTTTTGCAGCCGAAACGATTTTTTCAAAAGTTGCTTCTGGATCTCCAACCGCAATATTTTCTTTAATCGTGTCACTGAATAAGAATGTATCCTGCAGCACCATTCCGACTTGATTTCGAAGGCTTCTTGCTTTGTACTCTTTTATATCGATGCCGTCAATTTCAAGAGACCCGTTTGTCACATCATAAAATCTTGGAATTAAGCTGACGAGTGTCGACTTCCCTCCACCGCTCATTCCTACAAGCGCAACCGTTTGTCCTTTTTCTACTTTCAAGGAGATATTGTGCAGAATCTCTTCCTGTGTGTGTTCATAACGAAACGACACATTTTTAAATTCGACCTCACCTTTTAAATGATCAGCTTCTTTTGCATTCGGCCGATCTGTGACCTCATACGGCTCATCAATAAATTCAAAAATACGATCCATTGACGCCACTGACTGGGTTAAAGTCGTGGATGAGTTAATGAGACGGCGAATCGGGTTGTACATCCGGTCAATATAGCCGACAAAGGCAATCATGGTTCCAATCGAAAGCGATCCATTAATGACGGTGTAGCCAGCAAATGCAATGATTAATAGCGGTGCGATGTCAGTGATGGTATTGACGACGGCAAATGTTTTGGCGTTCCAATTCGTGTGATTGATCGCTTTGTTTAAGAAATTTTTGTTTTCATCATGAAAATGTTCTTGTTCATATTCTTCAATGGCAAAGCTCCGAATGACTGGCATTCCTTGTACCCGCTCATGCAGATGCCCTTGCACCTCAGCCAGCGCCTGCGACCGCTCTTTTGTCAGCTTGCGAAGCCTGCCGTAAAAATACTTCACAGCAAACGCATATAGCGGAAAAATAATGACAGACACGATGGTGAGCTTGATGTCCAGTGTACACATAATGGCGATCACGATCAGCACGGTCATCAAATCAAGCCAAATGTTCATAAGACCTGTGATGACAAACTCCTTTGTCTGCTCCACATCGTTGATGACCCTTGAAATAATTTCCCCAGTTCTCGTGTTGGCATAATAACGAAGACTGAGCTTTTGAATATGCGAGAACAGCTTTTCCCGAATATCAAATAATACCTTACTGCCTGTCCACTGTGCGTAGTATTGTCTATAGTATTCAACAGGCGGCCTCATCACTAAAAATAAGACGAGCATGATTCCCATAATGATTAATAGAGATGATGTCTTTTCTTCAGCCGACCCCGAGCCTTGAATGACATCATCAATGACATACTTTAAAAGCAGAGGCAATGTTAAGGGAATCGAGAACTTGATCATCCCGATGACCATTGTCAATGCAATCTGTTTTTTATACGGTGTAACAAAAGCCATGTAGCGTTTAATGACCCCCATGTAAATCTCCTTCCCAATCTATCAGTGCCTCTTCTCCGTACGCAGTCAAAAACCTGTTAGCCTAAAAAGCCAAACAGGTTTTTGCTGCTCTTGCTTATTTTGTATAATGTAAAAAACGTTCATACCACATATCCACAAATTCAGGAGCAAACGGACCTTTCCGCTGGTGAATCCAATGCAATAATGTATTCAGATGCTCTCTTAAGATACTATCGATTTCCTTTGGATAATTCATCTGCCTCTTATGATCTGCATATTCATCCTCATCCAAAATATTGTACGTCATGTCTGGAAAGACTTTGACATCTAAATCGTAATCAATATACTTAATTGCTTCTTCATCTGTCGCAAAAGGAGAGCTGATGTTGCAGTAATAATATACCCCATCATCTCTAAGCATCCCAATCACATTAAACCATTGTTTTGCATGGAAATAGCAAATAGCCGGTTCTCTCGTCATCCAAGTACGGCCGTCGGATTCAGTCACCATTGTACGGTCGTTTGCACCAATGATACACAATTCCGTTGCTTTCAGAATGGTGGTTTCATTCCAAATCCTGTGGATCAAGCCATTGTGTTTATAGCTTTGAATTTGGATGGTTTCTCCTTCCTTGGGATAGCCCATATTTTCTCCCCTACTTTCTATAACAAACAAACCTAACAGTCCAAAGACCTAATTTCCCAACTAAACATGTCTCTATTATATTATACCGTTACATCATTAAAAAATGAAATGAAAAAGCCATTCAACCCAATTGAACGGCACACTGTCTTACATCACGGTTGAACTCTTTTCCATCTGCTTGTATGAATTGATGACCTCTTCTGTCTGTTTTGTAAATAAGGTTTGGACTTTTTGCAGTTCCTCCCGTTTCTGTTTGATTTGATCATGAAGCTTGGTCCACTCTTCTTTTTTTTCATCCTGTAGCAATTGTTTTTCTGTTTCTAAGCATAGATCGAGTTCTCCCTGGACATCGAGCAGCTGATCCATGAGCTGCATTTGTTCTTTGACAAGCTGATCGAAATCAGACATCTAACTCCTCCCTTTTATTCGAATCCACTTTTTGTCTGTATACCATTTCTTGAAAGAACGAGGAAATCCTTTGACTGTTTATGTAGAGGTTTTACAGGTTTTGTCGCATGATGGTGAGAGGCAAAAAGAAAAGCACTTCATTCGTATATGAAGTGCTTTCCTCTGTTTCAGTGATTAGCTGTTTTGTTGTTTGTTTTGCTCAGCTTTTTGGTTGTATTTTTTTACTTGCTGTACGTCAGTCTCGCTAGCAAATTCAGTACCAAATTGACCGCCTTGTGCAGAAGCTTGGTTTTGTTTCTTCACTTGTTGAGCGTTTGTTTTGTTTTGTTGTTGATCCATCATTATCACCTCCACGCACATTAATTTGTGCAGAAGGTGTACATCCTATTCATGATTTTTTTAAACTAGCAAAGAACGTCCGCCATCCACAATAATGGTCTGTCCTCTAATCATGTCTGCCTTGCCTGATACGAGGAACTCCACGCTGTCGACCATGTCTTTAATTTCTACCATTCGGCCAGCAGGTGTATTTTTCTTCGCATCTTCTAAAAGTTCTTCCCGGTTCGGGAAATGTTTTAGTGCATCTGTATCGATCGCACCGCCTGATACTGCGTTCACGACAATATTTTTTTGTGACAGCTCAACGGATAGGTAACGCGTTAAAGCTTCTAGTGCCGCTTTTGATACGCCGACCACTGTGTAATTTTCAAGGTAGCGGATGGAGCCTAGTGAGCTAATGCTGACGATATGTCCGCCGCCATTTTTCTCCATTAATTTCGCCGCTTCTTGTCCGCAGAATAACAAAGCCTTCGCATTGATATTCATCGTCCAGTCCCAATGATTTTCTTCAAGGTCCATGATTGGACGCTGAACACCTGATGCCGCATTGTTCACAAATACATCTAAACGGCCAAAGGTTTCATCGATTTGCTGAAACATATCTTTGATTTTCTCAGGCTGGCCTACATTGGCTTTCACGACCAATGTTTTGACGCCCATCGCTTCAATTTCTTCCGCTGTTTCAAGTGCGGCTTTTTTGCTTCTCGCATAGTTAATGACAATGTCATATCCTTTTTCACCCAGGCGAAGGGCTACTTCTTTCCCTACTCCTCTGCTGCTGCCTGTAATTAATGCACATTTACGTTGACTCATTATGGTTCATCTCCTGATTTGAATAGTTTTCGTTCATTCGCTTCACACTAATAGGAAAATTCCTATTAGGAGGTTACATTCATGTATGTCGGACGCGATTTAAGCCAGCTTGGCATGATGTCCAAGGATCAATGGAAAGATACTGAGCTTGCTTTCTTTCATCATGCTTTCCAACAAATTTTACCTTATTTGAACGAAGAAGGGCAATCTAAGTATCGAGAAATCATTTCTGAAATTGAAGACCGCGGGGGTCTGCACAGAAATGAAGCCGATTATACTCATGGTACAACGGTTAAATACGACTAGGCTCTTCAAGTGCCATCTTCCAGATTTTTTGGTGTGAGACTGGCAAAGCATATGCCTCAAATTCCTCTGTTGTGACTTTTTTCAGCATCGTGTCATTAGATACAGAGGTAACTCGTCCAAAGAAAACAGAAATATTCCAGATGAGGTGGGTAAATACGTGCTGAATGGTGCCTTCTAAATCACCAAGCTCCGCTTGTACGCCTGCCTCCTCTTTTAAGAAATCAATTAACTGCTCTTTTTCCGTTTTTCTTCCCTTCATGGTTTCCATGTTAGGGAATTCCCATAAATTCGCAAGAAGGCCTGTACTTGGCCGTTTATGAATATAGAGGTTGCCTGCATCATCAAATAACACCGCTGCTGCCATTGATTTTGCAGTCGGCTTTTTCTTTTTGCTTTTCACTGGGAGCTCATGCTGAACGCCTTCCTCTAGTGCCGAGCAATGCATGTTCACAGGGCAAATGAGGCAGGCAGGGGATGTTGGGGTGCAAATGAGCGCACCAAGCTCCATTAGCCCTTGATTGAATTCTGAAGGCTTTTCCCGGGAAATGAGCTGATCGACCGCAAACTCGAAAATATTTCTCGTTTTTGGTTTTGCTATATCATCCCATACAGACAAAATACGGGAAATGACCCTCATGACGTTGCCGTCTACCGCAGGGTACGGCTTGTTATAGGCGATACTCAGCACTGCACCGCTCGTATACGGGCCTACACCTTTGAGCTTTGAAAATTGCTCTTTCGTATCAGGGACAACGCCCCCGTAGGATTCATATACTTCTTTCACAGCTGCCTGTAAATTACGAACTCTTGAGTAGTAGCCAAGACCTTCCCATGCTTTCATGACCTTTTCTTCATCAGCTAAAGCGAGATCCTTCACCGTCGGGAATTGCTCCATAAACCGGTTGAAGTACGGAATGACCGTATCCACTCTCGTTTGCTGAAGCATCACTTCTGATACCCAGACGCGGTATGGATCCTGATTTTCACGCCATGGCAGTGTCCGTTGTTCTTTTTCATACCAATCAATTAAATCATGCTGAAATCCCGCAATATCTTTGCGGTCCAGCTTTTCTTGAATGTCTTTCATATCTATACTCCTTCTCATTGAACCGAGGGCTAACGTTCTGAAAAGAACCTTATTTGTTGTATACTGTTTGTAGATACGTTAACATGTTACATTAAATCAGGACAAAGCAAAAGTGATTTTGCACATAGTCTTGAAAGAAGACGTATACTTTGTATGATTGTTCCTAAGCATGACAACTAGGAGGTAATCAATTGGATACTGGTACTCATGTAGTAATGGGCATTTCTCTTGGGGGACTTGCACTTTTAGATCCAGCCGTCAGCGCAGATCCACACATGGCACATGCCGTGATGCTCGCGACCATTGCCGGCTCCCAAGCACCAGACATTGATACTGTGCTAAAACTAAAAAATAATGCGGTTTATATAAGAAATCACAGAGGATTTACACATTCCATTCCAGCTGTACTGTTCTGGTCAATACTGATACCGGCTGTGATTTTCCCATTTGTGCCGGGGGCGGATTTACTTCATCTGTGGTTATGGACTCTATTAGCCGTTGTGCTCCATGTGTTTGTCGATATTTTCAATGCATACGGCACACAGGCCATTCGTCCATTTTCAAAGAAATGGGTAGCGCTTGGGATCATTAACACGTTTGATCCTTTCATCTTTTTTACACACCTTGTCGCCATTGTCGTTTGGGCCATTGGCGGTCATCCCGGCTATACGTTCATCTCGCTGTATACCGTGATTTTCTGTTACTATATCGTCAGGGTGATCATGCAGCTTCAGATTAAACATCAGCTGCGTGCACAATTCGATGAAATTGAAGACATTATTATTTCGCCTACAATGAAGTTCAGACAATGGCGCATTGCCGTGAAATGTAAATCCTCTTTCCATGTTGGGCGCAGCATGAATGGAGAAATCGTCATTTTAGACACCTTTAACCGCGTGCCGGTCCCTGATACTGAAATTATGAAAATTGCCAAACAAGACGAAAACATTTCAGCCTTTCTCTCCTTCTCCCCTGTCTACCGGTGGGAAGTAGATAAATACAAGGATCATTATGAAGTGCGGTTCATTGATTTGCGCTACCGCAGCAAAGGTCACTATCCTTTTGTCGCGATCTGCCATATCGACATGGACCACCAAATCAAAAATTCCTATACCGGCTGGATTTTCAGTGAAGAAAAACTGCAAAAAAAATTAAGACTCGGCTCTGTGTGAGCGAGTCTTTTTTTGTGTTTACATCTCTTACAACTTCGTCATATATTCCACAATAAACTCCCAAAAGCCAGGTCCCTCTTGGTAAATCAGCCAGTCTACTTTTTCGATGAGTTTGATATAGAGTTCTTGTTCGAGGTCTTCTCTTTCTTGATATGCCGTGTTTTGTAGTTTCTTTTTGATCATGGGTGTGAAGGTTTCAATGAGTTCTTCCATTTCTCCATTGGTGATTTTGTCTTCGTTCACGGACATCTCCCCCTGTTTCTTCTTTTAGTTTGTTGAGTGCTTTTTTGTGAATGTTTGAGATATTTTGTCTTGATTCGCCTGACTGATCAGCTATTTCCTTCATCGTTTGACCTTCGACATAGATTTGGGTTAAGACCATTTTTTGTTTGTCTGTGAGCTGCTGGTAGGCCTTGTACAATGTTTGGTCTTGCAGGTGCTCTCCTAAGTCTTGCTGGTTGAAGAGCACGGCTTCATACGTATCTGTTTGAACAGGATCTTTCACTTCTTGTTGATCAGGATGATCGAGTATGAGCGGAAAACGCTGCTGCTTTTTTTTGACTCGTTTATCAAAGTCGACTGAAAAGATGCGGATCATTGTGGAAATATACTTGATGATGCGGATTTTTTGATAAAACTGCTTGAACTCGGAATCTAGCTTTTTCGCATTTTCTTCGTTTGGCTCTTCCATGACTTGCCGGAGCAGCTGCTGGTTTTTAGGGTTGCTTAAAAATTGCTGAATGAGCGGGTGATCAACGATTTCCTTCCATTTTGCTTTCAATAACAGCCGATAATCCATGTGCATCCTCCCCTTTGTTCTCTCTACTTGCATTAAGTGGACAAAAGTTAAAAAAAGTAAACTTTGTGAAACGGGTCTAATGGTTCATTTTCTCCCCCTTTGATTTCCTATTTCTTCTTTCATACCACTTATAGAGAAGACGAGCATCCGCTGGGAGGTGAGACAAATGGAGACCTTTTTTTCGGAGGAATGGCTAAAGCAGCTCGGTCAGGCTGGCTTTCCTGCCATTTTGACAGTTTATTTGCTGACACGCTTTGAACGAAAGTTTGATGAATTAAGCAAACTCATCCAACGATTAGTCGCTGCTCAAAAAAATGATGAATCAGATTGACATCTTCTTGATTCGTTTCACCTTATGAAAACGAGGGCGAAATGAAAGGCCTTTTGTCACCTCACACAATACGATGTTGAAAGGGGATTTTATCATGAGTGAAAAGCAAAATGGTGTACCACAGCCGATCCGGGGAGAAAAAGGGGCAACGGTCAAAATTCCACGTAATCTCGAGCGAGACAGACAAAACCCAGATATGCTCATGCCACCAGAAACCGATCATGGAACGGTTCCCAACATGAAATATTCTTTCTCTGATACGCACAACCGTTTAGAAAAAGGCGGCTATGCCCGCGAGGTAACGGTACGTGAACTGCCAATCTCTAAAAGTCTTGCCTCTGTGAACATGCGGCTAAAGCCTGGTGCAATTCGCGAGCTGCACTGGCATAAGGAAGCGGAATGGGCGTACATGATTTATGGGGAAGCCCGAATTACATCGGTTGATGCAGAGGGGCGCAATTTTACAGAGGATGTGACCGAGGGTGATTTGTGGTACTTCCCTTCTGGCTTGCCACACTCTATCCAAGCACTTGAACCGGGAGCTGAATTCTTGCTTGTGTTTGATGATGGTTCCTTCTCTGAAAATAGTACGTTCCAAGTGACTGATTGGCTTGCCCATACGCCAGAGGAAGTTGTGCTCCAAAACTTTGGAATGACAAAGGAGCAATTTGAGAAACTGCCAGAGAAAGAGAAGTATATTTTCCAAAAAGGAATTCCTGGTTCCCTTGAGTGTGACAAGGTGAAAACAGAGCAAGGAGAAGTCCCGAATTCCTTTAAATATGAGCTGTTAAAGCAAGAGCCGATTACGTCAAGCGGTGGACAAGTGTGGATTGCGGATTCTACCAATTTCAAAGCTTCTAAAACGATTGCCTCTGCTCTTGTGAAAGTTGATCCAGGTGCCATTCGTGAGCTGCACTGGCATCCAAATACAGATGAATGGCAATATTTCATTTCTGGAAAAGCTCGAATGACGGTATTTGCTTCTGATGGACATGCGAGAACCTTCAACTATCAGGCGGGAGACGTTGGCTATGTGCCATTTGCGATGGGGCATTATGTAGAGAATACAGGCGACGAACCGCTTTATTTCTTAGAAATCTTTAAAAGCGATCATTATGCAGACATTTCACTCAATCAGTGGCTTGCGGTCACACCGAAACAGCTTGTTCTTGATCATTTAGATCAAAGTGAAGAATTCTTGAAATTGCTTGATACTGAAAAACACCCTGTCATCGCTGCACCTAAAAAAGAGGATTAATTCCACCTTCCTGCAAAAAGGCTGTCCTTTTTGCAGGTATCTTCATGTAAAGGAGTGTTGTTTATCCATGCAGCAATCTGTTCACGCTTTATGGCAAGGGGTGAAGTGGCTGATGGCGATATCGGTTGTCTGTTACATATTTTTGTTGTTTTGTGTGCTGTTCTTTCATTTGACGGGTGCTTTTTATCAATCAATTTTATCGCTGCTACTGTTTATGGGCATCTATGTTGTACTCGGGATATCTTTTGAACATCTGGAGCACGTGCTCATGCAGTTTGTTCGAAAGTGCCGGTCTAAAAAACGATCAATCGTTTTCTATGCCATTTTATTTCACCTTTTGTTTATTTGGGGTGCTGTTTATTTATCAGACGAATTGGTTGACGGCATTTGGCTGTCTACTTCTGAGGAAATTCTTTTTGCCCTTAGTCTTTGGTTGTTTCATTTTTTGTTTGATTATGCGACGTTTCCGTTTGAGAAAGAAGCTTCGTGACTCTCTATCGTCTTTCTGGAGAGAGCGCTTCTTTGATCTGCTTCATATGATGGATGTCGTGATCAATCAGTCCTTGAAAATAACTTGATAACGTCAGCTCGGATTGACCGATAAAAAAACATGTATTCCAGCGAGATGCTTCGATTTTCTTTATTTCTTGAAGCAATTCTGTTCTGACAGTAATAAATCGTCCAATCGTCTCGCTTCTCTCTTCGTGCCTCGCCCTTTTGGCTGACTGCCGATTCATTTCATGCACATCAGGTGCCTTAGATAATGGACGATTGTTCCAAAATTCCTTTAGACGATCGTGTAAAATAAATTCATCCCACGGAACGAAATGTGCGATGATCTCAGCAATGCTCCACTTTCCATCAGCGATGGCTCTGCGCCATTCTTCGTCTGTTATTTCTATTAGTGACTGTACCCATTCAAGGGTGTGTTCATAATGATCAGTAATGGATTCTTTGTTTAACGTCAAATGATTTTCCCCCATTCTCATGCTTTTGTGTTGATTGTATCAATTTTGAGAAAGATAAAAAAACACCACTTATGATGAAAAGTGGTGTTTCTTGTGTTTTCTCCATGCATATAGGATCGCACCAATCAAACTGAACAAAGAAATCAACGCAAGAATTCTAATATAAGGCGGATAGTAGGTTAGCACAATCTCGTTTTTGCCTTTTTCTATTGGAAAACCAATAAAAGTGTAATTGGCTTTTTCAATATCGGTTTGATGTCCATTCACCGTGAGCTCCCAGCCTTTTTCATATGGAACAGGAAGAACCATGTAATCATCGCCGCGCTTGTTATCATATGAAATCGTAAAGCGGTTATTTTTAAGCTTTACCTGCTGGCTGCCATCATCCTGTTTTTCTTTTTCATATGCTTTTTCTAGGACGCGGTAAGGTTCTTGATACAGCTTCATTTGATTGAGCTCATATGTCCCTTTTGGTACTCGAATGGAGAGGATCTTTTCCGCAGGGACTCGAATCGTCACTTCATTTACGCCTGTTTTGTAGATGGATGTATTGCTTTTTCGTGAGGTGACGTAGTCGTCAACGGATAACTGAAACCCTGCGTTACGGTCGGTCCGCTTCACATAAAAGCTCACATACACATCCCCAGCGCGAGCGATGTCATCTGGCAGTGTGATATTCAGACCGCCCATTTCCCCGTATACATCAAGCACACCGTGTTCGTATACAGCTTGTTCCGTATGGATATTCGTATCTTTGACGCGATTTGCTGCGCGCTCGATTTCAGCGTTGCCTTTCTTGTCTAAAATGACGCCTTGCAGCATCGCATGCTCTTTATCAAGTGCTGAGGCATTCTTTAAGGATTGTTCTGAATACACGGTGCTTGTTGTTCTTGCAAATGGCAGTGACCGAGTATTTTCATATACCTCATAATGCTCACTTTTCAAAATTGGCTTAAAATAAGCTGGCGGTGAGTAAGGCATCATGTTGTTTCTCATATAATACTTTCCGTAGGTCAGGCTGTATAAATTCGCCCTGTCCCCCATTGTTGCATAACGGCTGACACTTTCCCTTCCCATATCGATTTGCAGGTCATTCCAGTAGAAATTGAGCAAATGCTGATTCAATATACTTGAATACACGCTCATGCCTTGGAAGCCTTCAAATAATGGGGTATTGTTTCGCACGCCATTCATCCAATCAATCCGGGCGAGCGGATCTTTTGAGCGGCTTTGAATCTGCTGAATGAGCTTCATTTGCTCATGTCCAGCATATGCCTCACTATTCAGATACGTATCTGATACGCTCTTTATATTGCTTCTTTCAGATAAGTATTCCTGCTGATACACGCCTGCTGTCAGTAGGCTAATGGCAAGAAGCACAGCTGAAAAGAGACGAAGGTGCTGACGTTTTTCCGCATGCATCCATAGGAAGAACAAGCTGATCACAAGCAGTCCTATGCCTGTAAACACAACGACATCCATGTTTCCCTTTGCTCGTTCTGAAAGAGCGACTGCGAGAAGGAACACGATCCAAGCGCCTAAGACCGCACGCTTTTTCCACTTCCACTCGATTTGTGAGAAATGCTTGATCATGATGGCAACAACCGCTCCAACTGTAAAGGCAAGAATGTATTCAAATCTGTACTGCGGTGCCGAAAAACCATTAAACACGCTCGCCATCTTTGGGCTAAAGTGAAAAATAATGAGCAGGATACTGATGGATGTGAACATGAAAAACCATCTGTTCCGGTAAAGCGGAACGAGGAACAGACAAATCAGAAAAATCACGGGTAATAAATATACCCTGCTCATAAACAGCAGATGATCATGCAGATCAAACCAAGGTATAGATTGATCATATGGTGGTCTTACATTATTGAGAAAGCCATAAACAGACGGGATAAAAAAAGCGGCACTGTTCCCAAAGGATAACAGCGTAGAGATCGCAAGCGTCCAGAACACCTTCCACCCGCGCTCCTCACTTCGCAGCTTGATCATATATCTGAAAACAAGATAGATCGCTAAAAAGATAAAATGAATATAAGCAAAGTAAAAGTTGTTGATGAGCATCAGGCTGCAAGCCAAAATAAACCAAGCCGGCTTACCCGTTTTGAATATCCGTTCAACCCCAAGCACAAGCAGCGGAAGCCACATCATGCTGTCGGTAAAAAACTCCCAAAATGTTTGATGCCGAAAATACACAATAGACAGTCCGTAAATTGCGGCACCTGTCAATGCACTTAGTCTATTTTGAACCATTGAAAGAAGCACACGGTAAGCGATGATTAGAATGAGCGTCAGCTTGATCACGCTCAGCCAAATCACAGCATTTGCCCAGAAATGAATGTCCGTTGACTGTATGAGATGAAGCGCATTCATCAGCCAGACGACAGCGACTGTCACCATAAAGACCGTCGACGTTGTGAAATAATACCCTAATTGCGTGTATGTACCGCCGCCTAGACCGAATTGATAGGAATAAAAGAAATTCCCTTTGACATATTCGTCGTAAAGCAGCTTTTTAAATGGGAGCATTTGCGAGATGCCGTCCCCATCTCCTGTCATGTACCGGCCTTGCGTATATTCATATAAGAAAAAGGAGTGTCCTAATAAAGCAAGAATGAGGCACATTCCAATGATTATCCATCTACGTTTCATCATCTAAATCCTTTCCACAAAAGATCCACTGTTCTTTGAAACAAAACAACCCAGCAAGCGATTCGTGCTTGCCGGTTATTTGACTCCACGTTATTTAAATAACTGTGTTAACACTCGGTCTTGTTCCTTTGAGCTTGTCTCTTGCTGCATAACATTTGATTCTTGGATCAAATAATGCGGCCTCTTTTTCGTTTCATAATAAATACGGCCAATATATTCTCCAATCACACCTAGACTCAAAAGCTGGACACCTCCGAGGAAAAGCACAGCCGATATTAAAGTGAAATAACCCGGTACCATCACGCCCGTTCTGACAATTTGAATAAAGGTGGCCACGATGTAAATCAAAGAGAGGAATAAGATCAGTATGCCAGTATAAAAACAAATACGCAGCGGGCGGTTGTTAAAAGAAATGACGCCATCTATGCCATAGTTAAATAACTTCTTCAGTGACCATTTTGTATCACCATGCTGTCTTTCTACATTTTCATAATAGATGACCTTTTCTTCAAACCCAATCCAGCAAAAAAGCCCTTTTGAAAAACGATTTCCCTCTTTCAGCTGAAGCAATGCATCGATTGCTTGGCGTGAAATTAAACGGAAATCCCCGACGCCATCACGCAAGTCCACTTCTACTACCTTGTTCATCACTTTATAGTACATGGATGCTAAGTAAGAGCGGAGCTTGCTGTCTCCTTTACGGTTCCGTTTGGCAATGACTTGATGATAGCCTTCTTCATACCCTCTGACAAAATCCTGAATCAAATACGTTGGGTGCTGCAGGTCGGCGTCCATGATGATCGCAGCTACTCCCTTCGCATATTCAAGTCCTGCCAGAATAGCGGCTTCCTTCCCAAAGTTACGCGAGAAGGAAATGTATTTGACCTTTGCACTTTTGCGAGAGAGCTCTCTCATGTATTGAAGTGTGTTGTCCTTGCTTCCATCATTCACAAAGATGATTTCAAAGTTATAATGAAAATCGCGAAACTCTTCCTCGAGTGCCTCAAAGATTCGTCTGATGTTTTCACCTTCATTGTAAGAAGGAATTATAACAGAGAGCAATTCTCGTTCCATATCGCACCTTCTCTTCACTTTTTTCACATAGTCTGTTATGTTCATTATTCCTTTTTTGTCAGAAAACGAAACCCTTTTTTATTATCCATAAATTACATGTCTCTTTAATCGTTCCATTATATCAAAGTTTTATTTCCAGTGATTTTCAGTAAGATGAATTTAATGTAATTTTAAGTTTAACCATTGTAAAAAGCCTGTAATTTCGATCACAGACTGGGTATTGTATCATAAAATTGTTTGCTTATTTATATATTTTCCTATTTATTGAAAAAGATGAGCGGGCACTTCTTTTAATGAAGCAGCCCTTTGTTCTGCCCTTGCAGATGCTCGTTTGCCTTTGATTGTTTATTTTGAAATAAATGCAGCTGTGCACCGTAGCTCTCAATCCATTCTTGGACAATCCGTTCTGTTGTTTCCTGTCCTTTATACTTGCGGCCAGCCTTTGCATAGGTCGTTTCAAAATCACTCCAAAGCAGCTCTACCCATGTACGTGCTTCTTCATATGTCAGCATATTGTTTTTTTCCATGAGTTGTTCTGTTAGTCGCTCAAAGTATTGTTCCATGTCGGTTCCTCCTTCATCTAGCAGAAAGTGCCTTTTTAAAAAAACCTCTTTTTTCATATACTACCCTTACGTCTTCAAAAGACGCAAATGATTTGTATTGTTTGGAGGGAATCGATATGCGTAATAAAGCAAAAGGCTTTCCAAATCAAGTGAATCACAAATTTGAAGGCGAACCAGGCGCCACAGATGCTTATGCGTCTAAAAGGCCGAATGGTGAGACGAATACACGTCCACAGGAACGTATGAGGGCATCAGGGAAACGCTAATTTTTCCAAAGGGAGTGCTTGAGATATGAGTTCAAATGGGAAATCGTATATGGAAGACTTTGTTCAATTAAGGACAACCGCTTACCCTCAACCATGGGCGAATGCAAAGCATTCTGCCTCTCAGGTCAACGGAGAAACGCAGCAAACGCAGCACGACATCGTACTTCAGAACAACGTCCGTAAACAGCGTTCGAAGTAAAGAAAAGGACTGATCTTAGGATCAGTCCTTTAGATTGTTGACAAAGGGCTAAAATGATTTTTATTTTAACCCTTTGTCTTCTTTTCAGCGTGATAGAAAACCTTTGCAGCCCTAGGAAGGGCGAGCACCGGAGCGGAGCGAATTTGACATTCGTGAGCACCGGCGTACAGACCTGACACCGAATGCGAGGGTTTGCCTACAGCTGGATCAGTCCTTTATCGTAAGCATTGAAATCGGCAGGGCATCTTCCTTATTTGGAGCCGATACTCTGTATCCCCACGCAAATACGCCATTTAAATATTCCACGTAAAATTGCTCGTCTGTATCTTTGATTTGATAAGTCGTTTTGGTTTGAATGAGGGCGGGATCTAATAAGTAGGCTTTGGCCATATCGATTTTCCGTTCTAAGACGGCATATTCATTGACAATGCCAAGCTGCTCAGCCTTTCGTGCTTTTTCAGAAAGAGAGGCAATTTCCTGCTTCAATTCGTATTCCGTCATCTCACTATAACGTTTTTCCATCTGTCATTCCCCTTTGTCTAAAACGTGATCAATTGTATCGAGATCAAAGCCTTTTCTGAATAAAAACTGCTTCACTTTCATCTTCTTTTCAAATGATCCGTCATATCCTACCTTGCGTTTTGCCTTCTCCAGCATATAGAGGAGGGCTTCTTCTTCCTTTTCCTCTTCTTGTCCATCATAGGCTTCTTGAAGGGCTTTATCAATGATCGCAAACGAAAATCCCTTTCGCTGAAGCTGAAGCTTGATGCGCTGCTCGATCTCTTTTGCAGAACGATTCTTTTCTTTTCTCACAAGCTTGAGAACCTGATTGACGGCTTCCTCCAGCTGTAAGTCATCAGGATATTGCGATAGCGCTTGTTCAATGGTGTCATCGTCTATCCCTTTAAGCTTTAACTCTTTTTTCAGGACGGACGGCCCTTTGCTGTTCGTTTTACGGTGGGTGCTTACATAGGCTTCCGCAAATTCAAGATCATTTACATACTTGTAATGCTTTAATTTGTGTATAATTTCACTAATAGCAGGCGCTGGAATTTCTTTTTTCGTCAAATAATCGGTCACTTCTTTCACCGATCTCATTCGGTAGGATAAATAATCGACGGCCTGCTGAAATCCTTTTTTCACAGCATCACCGAATTGAATTTCAATGATTTCTGCTTCGTCCAGCTCTTTCCCTTTTTTTAAGTCGTGCTGGACGAGCACATCTAGATCAACGCTAAAGGCGTACTTTTCATCAAGAAAGATGTTCACCCGCTCTGTATTGTTTTTCTGAGCGGAGATTTTTGTAATATAGGGCATCCTGTGATCACTCCTTTTTTAATACAGTCAGGATGTTTCTTCTGATTCAAAATCGTGAAAGGTATAGGTATGTATATGAGAGGAGAGATGTCAATTGAATATCGCCATCACCGGAGGAACCGGTTTTATCGGCCAGCACGTCACAAAAGTGCTCGCTGCTGAAGGACATCATCTATATATTTTAACAAGAAATCCAAAGGAATCCGAACAAAATCATTTACACTATGTGCAGTGGCTGACAGAAGGTGCTGCGCCTGAGCATGAACTGCCTGCCATTGATGTCTGGATTAACCTTGCTGGAAAATCCATTTTCACCCGCTGGACAGACAAGGCAAAAGAAGGCATCCTCTCTAGCCGTATTCATTCCACACAAGAAGTGAGACGCATTATAGAAGCGCAGGAATCGAAACCATCTGTGCTCATTCAAGCTAGTGCTGTCGGAATTTATGGCACGTCTCAAACAGGAGATTTTACGGAGGAATCACCTCCTGCGGATACTGATTTCTTAAGCCATACCTCAAAGCGTTGGGAAGCTGAGGGGCAAAAGATTGAAGCACTTGGCATTCGTACCGTCTACACACGCTTTGGTGTCGTGTTAGGAGAAAATGGTACAATGCCACTGATGACTCTGCCATATAAGCTGTTTGCCGGCGGGACGATCGGCTCTGGTTCGCAATGGGTTTCATGGGTTCATGTCGAAGATGTGGCACACCTTATTGCTTATGCGATACACCATGACGACATCTCAGGTCCACTCAATGTCACATCACCGAATCCTGTGCAAATGAAGCAGCTCGGACAAACGATTGCGTCTGCCCTTCACCGCCCCCACTGGCTGAAGGTCCCATCCTTTGTCATTCAAACGGCACTTGGCGAAATGTCATTACTTGTTTTAGAAGGCCAGCGTGCGCTGCCGAAAAAGGCATTGCTTTCTTCTTATGACTTTTTGCATCCTGAATTAAAAGAAACCATTTTGCATTCAGAGGAATAAATTTTGTCAAAAACACCCATCCTATTAGAAATGAGATGAGGGGGCAATTTTGATGAAGAAAAAAGAACACCAGCCAACTTCAAAGCTGAAGAAAACCCAGGAAGTCCTGTATCAGCAGGAATTCAAAAAAGCGGAAAGAGCAGCAGAAAAAAGAAACAAATAAGATGGATATTCCACTCCAACAAGCACATAACTAAAGTGATCTTGTAAAGGAGGGAAAGGCTTTGAAAAAAGACCAACACCAAAAATCCAATCATGAGCTTGCAGCACAAGAGACGGATGGCGAATATGTTGAATTTTCCAAAGAACTTGCAGATCCGAATGACGTAAAAGCAATGGCACGTATGAAAGCAGCCGACCAGCGCGCCAAAAAACAATAAGTAAAAAAGCAGACCCTTTAGTAGCGGTCTGCTTTTCTTTTATTGAATTTCAGTTAAAAGACTTGATGCTTTCTGACGTGATTTTACCTCAGGCACCTCTTCTGGATAACCAATGTGAAGGATCGCAGCAAAACGCTCGTTTTCCTTTAAGCCCATGTCTTGTTGAAAGCCTTTGTCATATAAAATGCGGCCGCTCTTCCAGACCATACCGATCCCTTGATCCCAAGCAAGCAGCTGGAAGTTTTGAATGAGCGCGCTCACAGCGGCAAAATCATCATTTCTCACCACTGGATTCTCGTCTTCCTTTAACACTACTAGTAAAAGCGCTGGGACCTTAGAAAAGTAATCTCTATATTGATTGATCTTTTCTTCCTTTGCATCTGGGTTGTTGCGCTGAAAGAACGCAATGAAGCGATCAACAAAAGTTGCTTTGGCCTCATCCGTCACCGCATATAGAAAGCGCCATGGCTCCGTGATTTTATGGTTCGGTGCATAGACCGCATCCTCTAATAGCGGCTGAAGCTGCTCAATGGTCACCGGCGTCTCTTTGAATTTTCGAATGGATCGTCTATATCTGACAGCGTCTCGAATCGTTAACGCTTCTGTTTGTTGTTTGATTTCTGGCATATCTGTCATCCTTTCAATCAATCTTAATTGAAATTGATTCTCATTCACATTATAAACATCATTTAGGGCAATTTGCAAATGGTGTTTCCCTTCCTGTCTGCTAAAAAGTTGTTTGACTTTTTCAAGTAATGTTACAATCATATTACGTTTTAAACAAATTTTGATAAAAAAACCAGGATGATGAAATGGTTTCAGGTATTCCCATTTTGTCTGATTCGGTTATTTTGTCAAAAGGCTTTCAACCCATGATTGGAAGGGAGGCTTCTGGATGGAATGAAAATCAATATCGGGCAAATCATCAAGCTCTACCGTTATAAACAAAATATGACCCAATCTGAATTGGCAGAAGGAATTTGTTCTGTCTCTCATTTAAGTAAAATCGAAAATGGCTCAAAGGAGGCCAATCAAGATACCATCAATTTACTGCTTGAACGGCTGGGCATCAGTCAAGAAACGCTGTCACAAAAGGCGCGTCACCTGCTGTCACTCTTGGACGAGTTTCAAATGAATATGTATTTCTATGCACTCGATCAGGCAGAACAAAATGCAGAAATGATCATTCAGCACGAGGAACAGTTCTTTTCGCTGGATTTAGGCATTCAGTATCATCTGTCCTTATTTCAATTTTATTTATTAACGGACAAACAGCCGCTTGCCTTAAAAACACACCGCGTGCTTAAAAAGTTTGAAAAAACCTTTATTGAAACAGAAAAAGAAATTTTCGAATATTTAGATGGCATTCATCTAATAAAAAATGGTCAGCTTGAAGAAGGCTTAAAAAAACTTGAGAGCTGCTTTTCTTACGCGTCTGTTGAACAAAGTGACCTATATTATCACTATGCAAAAGCACTCGGAAATATGGGACATCTTGGTGATGCGCTTGAAGCGACACATCAAGCGATGGATTTATATAGACAAAAGAACAATTTCAAGCGGATTATTCACTGTACACTCATTCATGGCGTGATCTCACTGGAACTAAAAGCCTTTCAAACGGCGAAGAAATATTTAAAAGAAGTGATTATGCACACGTCCCTTTATCCTGATGCCTATATTAAAATGACGGCTTATTTTTATTACGGGGTGCTCTTAAAACGTGAAGGCGATTTCTCTTCAGCTGTGCCTTATTTACTAGATTCACTCAATTACTTTAATCAAGAACAGATAGAAGACCGTTACTGTGAAACATTGTATGAAATTGCGACATTATATGCTGAATACGACCGCAAAAAGGCACTTCCCTACATACACGAGCTCTTAAAACAGCCTCGTATTCAGCCAAATTGTTTATATATGATCAAAATCTATAAATTGATGATTGAGGAAAACCCTCTTGATTTGAAAACCTATTTGATCGAAGCAGCCCTTCCTTACTTTAAACAAAATGAGCTGCACAGTGAGTACTTGTTTGCTCTTAGAACCTTGCTTTCCTATGCGGCTTCTGAGCTTGACGAACGTGCATATATGTCCTATACGAGAACGCTGCTTGATCACTTAGCATCATATGTTCCCTATTACAAAAAAGCATGACCTTCTGCCGATCGAAGGTCATGCTTTTCCAATTCATTAAATGGTCTTCTGTTGATCTGTACCAGGACGAGTGACTTGTTTGACAGAATGAATGTACCGTTTTCTCGCAAAATAATCATACGCATGCTGTCCAAAGCCTAACCAAATGCTGAGCACGATGAATGGGACCGTTCCCCATAATGCAGGGATATTGCAGGCAATTCGCAGCCACGTATAGATCCCCGAATTTTTTTGGTTTTTGGCTAAGGAAATAGACACGATTCGTTTTTCTGCCTTCTCTTCACTTATTTTGTTCAGCTTGAGCAGTTGCGAATGCCTAAAGGATTCAAAATGAATACGGTTCTTCCAATCGAGAGCTTTCAACAAGTCAATCGCTTTTGCACATGAAGGACTTTGCCCGTCATAAAACACAAGCAGCCTAAGTGATTTGATGGAACGCTGTTCTCTTTTTTTCGATTCAGCGAGCTTCTTTTTTTCTTGATCGAGATAAATGATTTTTTTCATAGATTGATCGCCAGCCCTTTTCCGTCATTTGTTTTTTAGTTCGTTCAAAGGAGATTACAACTAGATTACTATAGTTGCTGGGCCTCTTGTATTGGGAAAAAGCAAACCAACGTGCGTTATATGAGCCTTTAGATAAGGGCAAAATTGAGGTTTTCATGGCACATATGAGGTTTTTCAACTAAAAATGGTTGGGAAAATCGTGATGCTTTGCGGTTTTCTGCGGTTTTTTGTAGAATTCTGCGGTTTTTCTACATCTTTATGCGGTGTTTTGTAGGTGAGACGCAAAAACAAGATAAAAAAAGACTACTTCCCGTTGCGGCGAAGTAGTCTTTTGGTTTATATTTTTTCCAAAACTTCTACTATTTCTTTCTCAATATCTTTCCATAAATAACGATCTGTCGTATAGTGATGTGCGGCTTCTTTCGCAAATACTTGAAAAGCTTCTTCAAAATCAGGTGCATCCTTGTCTGGTTTTTTCTCATCAACAAAGCGCTGTGCTTCTGTTGAGCGTGGCCCCCATTTTCCTACTTCATTCCCGTCCTGATCAATGATCACGATAATCGGAATCGATCTTGCGGTCCCGTTCGTTAAATACTGATCCATCAGGTCTAGATGCTCGTCCCGAATGAAATAGCGCGCATCAATGAGTGCTTCACTCGCGATACGCATGAAAATTGGTACATTGACCATCGCATCCCCGCACCAATCCGCTGTGATAACAAGCGCTCTGAGCTTTTTCTTTTGCAGCTTTTGAAGCAGCTCTTTTTCTTTTTGATGAATTGCGTACTGATTGTACACCGTGAGCAGATTTTCTCGGTTTTTCTCCATGGTGTGTACATATGTACGTTCAGTTAATCCCTTTGTAAACCATTCATTTAATGTCATATTTACATCCCCCTTACCCTTCAACTTTACCACTTTTGCTATTCTTTTGTCTAAAAAAACCTTCACCTAGTGAAAGGTAAAGGTTTTGGATCTATGGACGCCGGTTGCGATTTGGGTCCATCCCAATCAGCTTGGTGACAAGCACCATTGTGACAGGTAATGATGTATTCTTTTTATACGCTAAATATTTTCCGCGCCACTCGGGTTTATATTTCTGTTTAAACGACCTTAATCCGCTGAAGCTGTACATAAATCTGACGTTGTTGAAAATGACACTCGCCAAACGCTCCGTGAGGAAGGACTGATGAAACGTCCCTACATTTGATAAAGGCGCCATTCCCATGTTAAAGGATTTGTAGCCTTTTTCTTTCGCCCATTGAAAAAGGTGGATAAACAGCGCATCCATCATCCCGTTCGGTGCATCATGCATATGACGCATTAAGTCGATGGAAATCTCGCCTTCTTGATACATCGGCATTAGTGACACAAAAGAAATGATCTCCCCTTGTTCATCCTTCAGAATCGCAACCGGTGCTTTTTGAAGATAATCTTCTTGAAAATAGCCGAGCGAAAATCCTTTTTCTTTTTTCTTTCCGAGCCAGCTGTCAGAAATCTGTTTTAAGGTTGAAATGAACTCATCTGAAAAAGGCGGTTCCAGCATTTCAAACGTATAGCCTTCTCGTTCAAACTTATTGGCCACAGCCCGTAAATTTGATTTTTTCTTACCGGAGAGAGAGAACGTTTCTAAATCGACCATGGCTTCTTCTCCAAGCTTAAAGAAATGAAAGCCTAAGTCATGATAAAGCGCCATCCCTTCCCGTTCTACTTGATAAAAAGCGACACGATAGCCTGCTTTTTCGGTCTGCTGTAAAAACTCCTCAAGCACAAGTGGATAGGACGCTTTACGTCCAGAGGGATCTCCGAGCACAATGACGCAGCGGCCAATTCGTCCAAATTGAAGCATCGCCTCTCCATCACTTGAGAAAAATAATTTTTTATCGCCTAAAAAGCCAAGATGACTGAGGGCATTTCCGCCCTTTTCCTCTAAAAACGTTTTTAATTTTTCCTCATCTGCTATTTCTCCAATAGGAAATGCTTTTTTATTAAAAATCAATTTACTAATGAAAAAGAAAAGTGGTACACCGATGAGAGCAATCATGCTCGTCATCGTGATATGCCGTTCATTATGCACCAGGTAATCCTTACTCAAGAAATGCCCAATTTTTGTCCAAATAAAGTTGCCGATGACATTATAGTTAAACAGCACGAGTAAATATCCAGCGGCGGCCGCCACAAACTGATACAACGAATAAGGGGCCTGCTGCTTCACAAATTGATTTCGAAGAGAGAAAAATACAGCCATGATGACTGGCAGAATAAAGATGAGACTCAGGTTAAATCCTTTTAACAAAGTAAACACAAAGCCGCCTGCTAGGGCGATCATCGTCAGCACGTACGATCTTTTTGTTCGTTTATACACTTCAATGGACAATATCATCAGAATGATTCCGAACATTAAAGAAAGACCATTAAATCCTGATAACAGAAAGCGTGGAATGCTGGTAATCACGCCTAATCGATCGACAGGAAGCACAACAGACGCCATGATGAGCAAGCCGCTTCCGAAGGTTAAAATTGATAATGATCCGTACAATAAACGGATTAATAAAGCACGGTGCAACACAATTAAGACGTTCGTTGTTTCTATGGCAGGTGCCATTCTCGGATTGCCTTCAAGACGTCTAAGCGTCGTTCCCGTTAAATCGTAAGCAGCTAGACAAAGCCCAAGGATAAACGGGAAAATCGAGTACACGAAGCGGTACAAAACGAGCGCCGTCAGCACCATCTCTTTATCAAACCCAATGTACTGCATGCTGAGTAAAAAGATGAGATCAAACGAACCAAATCCGCCCGGAACCATACTGATTAAACCACCGATTGACGCAATCGCAAATACGCCTAATACAATCCGGACATCGACATTCATCCCCATAGAGACGACAGCCATGTACATGACAAGACCAGCTGCCAGCCATTCTAAAAACGATGCACCGATATAAGCGTAAATTGGATGCTTCAGTCCATTTTCACCGCTCTCAATCGAGCTTTTTCGAATTGATGCCATGATGATATATATCGGTACAATACAGGCAAAGATGATAACAAAGGCCCATAGCCACGGCTCTTGGCTGATAATACTTTCAACAGGAAGCACCCTCACCAAGATCAGATCACTGAAAATAGATAAGCCCAAAAGGACCGAGGAAGTCAAAAGGGCAATGCCTTTCAGCAGTTTTTTCGTATCGGTTATGTACTCCTTGTATAGAAGCGTTCTAAGCCCTGCTCCTGATAGACCGCCGAACCCAAGGACACTGTTAAAGGAGTTCGCAATCCAAGAAATGCGAATCGTTTTCCAGCCGCTGATGGGCATATTAAGGCTTCTTCGTAAAATAAAATCATATAAGGACATCGATAACACCGCGACAAGTCCAAGAAAGACAAGAATAAACAAGTCCATTCGATTCAAGCTGTCAATAATATAAAACGTCTTTTTAATGGAAAGGCCGCTCAGCTCCTGCTTGGCGACAAAAATTAAGACAAGGATGATCACGATCGGAAAAAGCATTTTTAAGATCGTCATACCCGTTTTTTTGTTCCACATGTTTTCCCCAACTTTCTAGGTTGCTTCATTTATTTAGACTGAACATTATTATACAACAAATACCACTTGATTCATGCAGTTTAACATTCAAAAGCTTGACGAACCTTTCAATTAGAAGTAAAAATCAGTAGTATAGAGAAAAGAGCCGCTTAAAGGAAGTGAACAAGCGTGGAATATAATATTCATGACACCACTGTATTAAAAGAAGAGATTCTATCTCCAGAGGAAAAAAAGACATGGGTGCTTTATATGAAAGTACTCACAGCTGCAGGTCTTGGAGATGTTTCAGAATGGATGAAGCTCGATATGAGTATGCCTCAAATGAAGGTGCTCATGCTGCTCAATAACCATGGCTCTCTCAAAGTATCCGAAATCGCTGAAAAAATGGGCGCGTCTTTGTCCAATATGACAGGTCTGCTTGACCGGCTAGAACAGTCTCACTTTGTTGAGCGAAAGCACTCTGAGCGTGACCGGAGAATCATTGTCGTAGAACTAACGGAGGAAGCGAAAAATATTTTCAGAAGCATTTATCAAAAAGGACACGAAAAAATCAAAAATTCCCTGCAACGGCTCAATGACGAGGAAAAAGAAAAAGTCAACGAAGGGCTGGCTATTTTAGAAAAAGCACTGCGCCCTGAACGCGGCTAAACATGAAAAGGAAAAAAGACGGTCACTTTAGGTCCGTCTTTTTTATTTCTTCTTCTACTTGTTTATCTGAGAGGATAAACGTTTTTTGAATAACTCCCCTGTCATCCCATAAAAGGTAGTTGGTGGAGGGCATGATTTAAGTTGTAAGGTCTGTAAAAGTACTGATGAGATACAGAAGAAGTATTCCAAACATTTAAGAGTAAGTTAGATCGTTATAAGAAGTCATATAAAAACGAATAAAAGAATTGAGTTTTCCAGGCAGAAGAAATGTTATTCATCTTGCTAATTCCCTATTTTTTAGTGAGGTGTATTTATGGCAGAAAGAGATCATTATAAAAATTTGTTGATAAAACTCTGTGAAGATCAGGGAATATCAACTCGTAAACCTAAATTTGAACAAGTTGAAAGTTTGATTCTTATTAATCTTAAGAATCAATTAAAAGAAGGAGTTGACTTGGAATGTTTTAAGGTTTTAAACCTGATCCATCAAACAGTCTCACCCTTTGGAATAAAATTTGACCAACAGCTTACTTTGTATCCTGGTGGAAATCGTTTGGACAGAGTGACAGTTTCTTTTGATAAAGATGATTACGAGCTGACCGGTGACACGAAATGATTTTTGAAGGTGGTGTGTGCAATAGTTTTGATTTTTACGGAAGTTCAAAAAATAAACTTCCGGGCAATACCAGGAATGGGGTCCCGCCAACCAAATGACATAAAACCCACGCTAAGGGGTACCGCCAGAATTTCGGAAAAAAACATGCTAAGAGTATGCAAGATTTTATACAACTTTTAAGATAATCCAGTAACAAACAAGGACCCTAAAACCGCGCCAGATAGGAATGTATAAAAAAATGCATAGATTTATAGAACAAAAAAAGGGGGGTCCATTGTGAGAGTAGGGTTCCTCCTCTATATTTGCTACCGTTAAATGAGACGTTATGTTAATTAGGTTTGTATAAAGTATTCATGTTTTCCTTAGAATAAGATCAAATAATAATTTAAATTAATATATAGCCATATAAATTATTACCATTTGAAGAATCGCAAATAAATATATTGCATAGAAAGCTTGAATTGAAATTTTATTCATATAATAGGCAATAATCATACATACTGGAGAAATAAAAAGTCCGATATATTTTTTTACAATTAAGTCAGACTCATTCCATCCATTAAAATGTATTGGAATTTCGTTATAACTAAACGGATAAGCTAAGATAGAAATTAAAAATGTTAATACAATAACTGCTAAAAGAACTTTATTGTTAAATAACCAATACATATCTCTCCTTACCCACCAAAAATTCATTATAATTAATTATAGAATGTTAATATATCATTTGTAAAATATGTATTTGAATTTATACCCTCAAAGTAATTAATGACAAAAATGCACTTCCAATAACGAATTTTATGTAAATAAGCTGTCCATATGGACGGCTTATTGTATGTTTTTGCTTAACGTGGTTTTTTTCCGAAATGCTGGCGGTACCCTATCACTATTAAGTAAGGTGTCATCTAAATCAAATAGCATTGCTTTATAATCTCTTAATTAACTTCACAGCCTTTCTTATATAAATAATCCCTAGTTCGCACCTTCAAACTTTCAGTTTACTAAAAAATGTAATCTTTAACTATCGCACCCAATAATTGAAGATAAGCAAACTGAGTTGTCAATTGGCAACCAATTCTTAAAATCAAATTCATTTCTTTGTTAATCATTATGTAAAATCTATTACAACGGGGTTGGAGCATTAATTAGTTGGTCAAAATTTATTTCTAAAAGTTGTCCTGCGTGAACCAAACCACTCCCAAAACCGTACATAAGAACTCGGTCTCCATTTTTGACTTTTCCTTCACGGATTCCAAGGTCAAGAGCTAAAGGAATTGTAGCAGCAGAGGTATTTCCATAATTGACTAAGCTATAAAGTGTCTTTTCCAATGAGTATTCTAATTTTTCACAAATTGGTTCTATCAATCTTAAGTTAGCACTATGGGGTATAAACCAATCAACTTGATCTAAACTCGTTTGTGTTTTTTCTAAAATCTTTCGTATGCTGTCTGGAATATTTCTTACAACCCATCGAAAAACTTCTCTACCATTTTGTACAAGACATTGAGTATCGATTAACTCAATATCATTGACCTTTTTTGATAGTCCAGAACGATATACATGTTGCGCTCCTCTTCCATCACTTCCTAGATGGAATCCAATGAAGTCGTTGGATTGTTCATCTCTTTCAACTAATACTGCACCAGCACCATCACCAAATAGAATGCATGTACTTCTATCGGCATAATCCGTAATTTTTGAGATTGTGTCTGCTCCAATAACTAATACCTTTTTGTGGAGTCCAGAAGAAATTAAACCGTTTGCTGTATGCAATGCATAAACAAATCCTGCACACGCTGCACTTAAATCTATAGCACCTGCTTGGTTTATATTTAATTGATCCTGTATTATGCTGGAAACAGATGGGAATGGGAAATCTGGTGTACTAGTTGCTACAATAATCATATCTACATCTTCAACTTTTTTATTATATCTGTGCATTAAATCTTTTACAGCAGACACACATAAATCACTGGTAAATTCATCAGAACGAGTTATTCTACGTTCATGAATTCCTGTTCTTTGGATAATCCAATCATTACTTGTTTCGACCATTTGCTCAAGCTCAAAATTTGTTAATTTCTTTTCAGGTACATAGGTACCAATAGCTGTAATTCTTGCTTTTGACATCATTTGTTTCTCCCCCTTTACTATAATTACACTTAGTTTTATAATCTAATATTAGTACCAGATACTAATATTGTCAAAAATTAAAAATGAAAATACTGATAATTGAAAATACTGATAATTGAAAATCCGCTTGTGAAAATATAAAAAGGGAGAGGGAGTCATGTTCAATACTCAACAAATTAAAGAAATTATTCCACATCGTTATCCGTTTTTATTAGTTGATTGTATTCTTGAAATAGAGGAGGGAAAACGCGCAGTTTGAATTAAAAATGTTACTACTAATGAAGAGTGCTTTAATGGTCACTTTCCAGAATATCCAGTATTGCCAGGTGTTCTAATTGTAGAAGCGTTGGCACAAGTAAGTGCAGTTATTATGTTAATGAAAGATGAAAATCGAGGGAAAATTGGATTATTAAGCTGTTACTATAACGTATCTCCAAAAGAACATATTTCGCTATATAAAACAATGCCGCCATGCAAATAAACATGGCGCCAACAATTTTTCTACCAGACATATGATGTCTCCTTTAATTCCACTGATTTTTTTTGATTAACTCCGTGATATGGGCAAGGTGATGCTTTGAATGCCAGACGTACATTCCTGTTGCATCATATAAGGACACCGTTTGTTGATCGGCTGGGTGATAATAGGACGCAGTGAAGTCTTCCTCTGACATCCCTCGAAGTAATGTAACCCACCTGCGATGCAGACTGCTGATTAAGGGCAGTGATAGGCTGATGGGCGCTTTGGTGTCTGGAAGCTCGGCGAATCCCGCCTGATCATATGGACGTATGTGCGGTGTTTCTTCTGTGAGCGCAAGCTTGAATCGTAAGTATGCATTCAGATGACTGTCTGCTACGTGATGAATGAGCTGACGGACGGTCCATCCTCCAGGCCGATAGGGTGTATCTAGCTGAGCATCTGTCAACTGATAGGTCACCGCTTCATACTCTTGTGGAATCGCAGCCAACTGATCAATCCATGCCTCAAGCTGTTCTTTCGTTTTTTCTTCAACCGGTTCATATAAGCCAATCGGATATTGTAATGACGTCATACGCTCTCTCCTCTCTCAAATCCTTCCAGCACAAATTTACCAATCATTTTTCCTTGCTCAAGCGTTTGATGTGCCTGTTTCAAATGAGCAGCATTGATCGGACTGAGAACCTTTGTTAAGGTATGCGTTAATGTTCCCTGTTCAAATAACTCAGCTACCTCTGTTAAAAGCTCATGCTGTTTGATCATGTCCGCTGTTTTGTACATAGGGCGTGTGAACATGAACTCCCATACAAATGCAGCACTTTTATTTTTGAGTAATTGAATGTCTAGGTTGTGCTGATTCTCGACAATGGTACAAATCGTGCCTTGGGGTTTTATGGCTTCTGCCATGCCTTTGAAATGTCCATCTGTGTCATTTAAGCATAAAATAAAATCCACTTCGCCTATTCCTTTTTCCTGAAGCTGCGCGAGAAGCGGCTCATGATGATCAATGATATGATCGGCACCTAATGACAGACACCACTCTTTTGTTTCAGGTCTTGATGCGGTAGCGATCACAGTGGCATTCGCTAATTTGGCTAGTTGAATGGCGATAGAACCTACTCCGCCTGCACCACCGATGATTAGCAATGTTGCCCCTTCTGCATTTCGCTTCATATGCATCCGGTCAAATAACGCTTCATATGCCGTAATCGTCGTAAGAGGCATCGCGGCTGCTTCTGCAAAGGAGAGATTGGCAGGCTTTTTCGCCACAATACGTTCATCCACAAGCTGATACTCACTATTTGAGCCTTGACGCGTGATATCTCCCGCATAGTACACGTGGTCACCAGGCTGAAATAATGTACACGCTTCACCGACTTCAACAACCGTGCCGCTTGCATCGTAGCCAAGAATTTTCAGTTCTTCTTCCTTCTGATCCTTCGGTGATCTCACCTTTGTATCAACTGGATTCACTGAGACTGCCTCTACCTTCACCAGTATATCCCTGCCCGTTGCTTTAGGCTTTTCTACTTCCTGATCCATCAGGCTTTGCTCATGCTCAATCGGTAAGTACTCCAATAGTCCAACGGCTTTCACTCGCTCGCACTCCCTTTCTCCATGCTTCTTTTCCACATTTTATCATAATTTTCTGATGTTTTTGGATAGTTTGCACATTTAGGATCTCTTCAAAGCCTTTCGCTCCCTCGCTATATAAGAAGGACGTGCCTTTTGCAATGAAGGAACATAGGAGAACCAGCTTTTGGATTTAAAGAATAGCTGGACGTAATAAAACTGAATGTGCTGTAGGAAAAAAATCATCAATAGAAAAATAGCTAGTGAAAGAGTTTGGAGATCAGCCGCTCCCTGCATCCATTCAGTGATAAAGAAAACAACAAAACCGATCATGATCAGCTGTTCCAGCCTTTGCATGAGCTGAGTAAAGACATGTCCTCGTTTCGATAGATCACCAGACTGGTGCTTCCTGATCTTTCTCGATTTGTAAAACCAAATAATACATTCTACTAAGTTATGAGTCATAAAAAGAGCGATGAGGGCGATCAATAAAGGTGATGGGGTATAAAGGACTTGTGCAACAAACGGAAATACTAAAAAATAACATGCAATACATGCGTGTCTGACTGATAAGAGAAATAGTTCTTTTTCTATGTATGGTTTCATCTGTTTCACCTCCATATGTACTACGTCTTATTTGCCAAAAAGTTTCCTTTTCTTATTGAAAAAGGATGCCTCCAAAAGGCATCCTTCATGAATCAAACTTAAAAAGCAGCGCTTAGTACGACAGGTCCTTGCGGCAGCTGGTTATCCTTTTTTGGTTCAAGGGTGACTGCCACGGTAGCTGAAAAAGGAAGTGTGCTCCTCATGAGAATGTACTTACTTTACGAACCAAAACGGTCATTTGGATCAGTTATATCAAAAAAGTCAAGAATCCATGTGTGTCCATTCTCTGTTCAGTTGATTTTAGCAAACTCTCGTCTCCCTCACAATTTAATTGAAGTAGAACGCATTTTTTCAACATGTCATAATAGAAGGTAACGAAACGAATTGGAGTGTCCTTCAATGATCTTGACGATCTTTCTTTTTTTATTAGCAGGATTAGCGGAAATTGGCGGCGGCTATCTCGTGTGGCTTTGGCTGCGTGAAGCCAAACCTGCCAGCTATGGAATCGCTGGAAGCCTCATTCTGGTCGCTTATGGGGTCATCCCTACCTTCCAGCAGTTTCCGACCTTTGGACGAGTTTATGCGGCCTATGGCGGTGTGTTTGTGGTTCTTGCTGTGTTTTGGGGCTGGTGGGTCGATCGTAAAACACCTGATCTCTATGACTGGATAGGTGCTGTGATCTGTTTGGCCGGGGTCAGTGTGATGTTATTTGCGCCCCGCAGTTCATAGCCCCACATAAAAAGTGCTGCCACATGCGGGCAGCACTTTTATGATGTGATTTGAATGATTTAACGAGCTCCAGCCGTTTGCAATTCTTTGTTTTTCTCTTTAAAGCGTTCATTATGTGAGGACACGTACGCCACTTTTTCGGCTTCTGGTTCGATATAAAGCTTTGCGCTATTGAGCGCATTGACTCCGTCAACAAATGTCCCAGCTATTAAGCGGACCTTGCTTTTATGTGTACATAAATCACCTACCGCATAGACGCCTGGTAAATTGGTTTCCATTTTTTCATTGACCTCGATAAGTCCCCATTCACCCTGCTTGAGTCCCCATTCTGATAGAACACTTAAATCGCCTTTCATGCCGTGATTGACGATGACAGCGTCTGTTTCCATTCGCTCGATTTCACCTGTCTCTATGTTTTGGATGGTGACAGCATCAATTTTATCGCCTTGACCATGAAGTTCTGTCAGTTCATGCGGGGTTAAAATTCGTGTGCAAGCTGCCTTCATGTTGGCGACGTTTTTCTCATGTCCGCCAAACATGTCACGGCGATGCACGACGGTCACACTTTCAGCAATTGGAACAAGGGCATTTGCCCAGTCAACCGCTGAGTCGCCGCCTCCAGAGATAACAACCCGCTTTCCTGCAAATGTCTTAAGCTCCTGCACTGTGTAATAAAGGTTTGTCACTTCATAGCGGTCTGCATGCTCGATTTCAAGTTTCCGCTGGACAGGAATGCCGTGGCCCATCGCTAATATGAGGGTCTTTGTCAAATGACGATCGCCATTTTCAGCCGTCAGTAAAATATTATGATGTTCATCGCGCTCAAATGTTGTGATTTTTTGATTCAGTGCGATCTCTGGTTCAAATGTTTTCGCCTGCGTTTCCAGCTGCTGAATCAGCTGTTCGCCTCTTGTTGGCGGCAAACCCCCTACATCCCAAATGACTTTTTCAGGATACAGAAGGATTTTTCCACCAAGGCTTTCGTTGTATTCAAGTACCTTGGTCTTTAAGTCTCGCATCCCACTATAAAAGGCGGTGTACATTCCTGCTGGACCGCCGCCAATAATGGTGACGTCAAACAATTCAAGCTGCTCTGTCATTTGAGTCCCTCCAGTTTTTCATCGATTGATCTATTTATAAGTGATATTGATTCTCATTATCATATGTACCTATTGTAGTCTACTCTGGTGAAAGGAATCAATAGCTTTCTGCAAAAAAAGAACAGGACGAGTGCTTTCTCGTCCTGTCATCCATCACACTATCGTTAACCCAAGGTCTTTTAATTCAAGCGAAACAAGTCGTGCGATCGCATCTGCTCCTTCTTTTGTAAAGTGCGTGCGATCCTCTATGCCTGTTGACAGCATAAAGTAAGAGGTCGTTTTCTCTATGCCGGAAATTTGATAAAACTGAAGGCTTGCCGTATTCAAATCAACGAGCAGGACCTCTTCTTCATCGGCTAGTTCTTTCATAGCGGCACAGTAATCAGGGAAATCATTGATATATTCACCGTCTTTTTCATGAAAGCGGCCGACTGGCGTTAATAAAAGCGGTGTTGCTCCTTTCGCTCTTGCTCCATGAATATATTGAGACAAATAGCTTTTATACGTCGTGAAAGGATCTGTATGCCGCTCGGGCTTCTCCGTTGAAGCATCATTGTGCCCCATTTGTGTGAACAGCCAATCCCCTGGCTGAATGTCAGCCAATATGTCATCAAGCCGTCCTTCTTCAATGAATGTTTTTGAGCTTCTTCCACCGATTGCACGGTTTTCGACGCTCACGCCTTGCGCTGTATAGCGATGTAAAAACTCTCCCCATCCTCCTTGAACAGGACGGTCTGGGTAAGATGAAACGGTTGAATCACCAGCTAAATAGATGGTTGTCATGTTCATACGCCCCCTTTTTCAAATAGCCACCTCTTCTAAGCGATGCGGACATCCTAGTGGTTGCTGAAAAGATATGAAACAATCAGCATCGCTATTTCATTCATTCTCTTTTTGATGATAAAAACCCTGCTTACTGGTAGATGTGAATGGTTTAAATATGCGGCGGAAGTTCTACTTTTGTCTCAACGGCTTGCTTTAACGCCTGAAGCATGTAGCCAATTCCTTTATATGGAGCCAGCGGATAAATCGCTGTTTGATGAGGAAGTAACAAAGGATCGATCACCTTTCGATATTTCTTTCCACCTAGAATCACTAGTTCATCATATGCAGTGAGATGTTTTTCATGAAATTGTTGCCTTAGTGCTTCTCGTGTCATTTGATCAGCATGCGGTGTACCAAAAGCCACATCATAATTTTCATGAATGATCTCATCTGCCTTTAAGAATCCGTGCTTCGCTGATAAGATCAGCCAGTCTGAAAAGAACGTTTGAGCATAGCTTTTCGTACGCTGATGCAGCGGACTTAAATAAACAAGATTCGCCGGCTGGCTCCCTGCCTCTGGATGGACGTCCCAAATTTTCTTAGCCCCACATGGAATGATACAAACTCGCTTCACTTGATTTTCTCCTTCCTTCGTCGATACATCCGATACAAAATACAACCTAGCGCTGTGCCAAGTGTATTTAAGAGGATATCATCAATATCGCTGCTTCTTGTAATCATACCAGATTGCGAGAACATCCATTGAAGCACTTCAATCATTGTTGACAAGAAAAAGCCAGCAAGAATCGCCTTTTGCCAGCGCATGGTACGAAATGCTTGATATAGAAAAAAACCAAGTGGCACAAATAACAAAATGTTCCCTGCCAGATTTAAAAAAACAAGATTGGGATAGCCGTGATGGTAGGCGTGGAGATTTTGATAAATGGACTGCAAAGGCATGAGATTGACACTCACCTGATCCCTTGGTGCGGAAAAACGATTTGGAAAGACCGTCAAATATAATAAAACATTCGTATAAATAAATAGACAGACAAGAACTAATTCTGTACGTAAATAGATAAATCGTTTTTGCTTTTTCGCCTGTCTGTATCTCATATGTAGATAGAGCGGGACGAGCAGGAGAAAATAAGCAATGGAAACTATAGCACTGGATGTCATACGGAGAGCTGCCCCTTTCTCACATGATGCTTGACCATATTTACAGCTTATTCAGGCCTGCCCGCATCTATTCATCACTTATTCTCATATTCAATGACGAGAATACCATATTGACAAATCGTCATTTTTCAGCTAAAATGACTGACATTCAGTCATTTAAGGTCGGTGAAGATGTGTCGAAACGAGAAAAGATTATGCTTGCTGCCATTGACGCGTTTAAAGAAAAAGGAATTGAAAAGACGACCATTTCGGATATTGTGAAAGCAGCAGGAGTGGCACAAGGAACATATTATTTATATTTTCCTTCAAAGCTGTCTGTCATGCCTGCTATCGCAGAATATCTGATCTCACAGATGGTCCCCGCTATTGAAAAAGAATTAACACAGCATGCGGATGTCCTCGATCAAGCAGATGCGCTTGTTGAATTCATCTTCTCTTTTACAAGACAATACCGTGACGTCCTTGCTCTGACCTACTCAGGTTTAGCTGCCACGGAGCATTTAAAGGAATGGGAAGATATTTATGAGCCGATTTACAAATGGGTCGCTGCTTTTTTAGAAAAAGCAAAGCAGGACAAAAGAGTCCGTGCGAATTTGAACTGTCAATATGCAGCCAAATTCATTATCGGTTTACTGGAATCGTCTGCTGAGCAAATGTACTTATTTACAGAAACAGATACAGAAGAGGTTCTGATTCAAAAGCGAGAGGTGAAGCAATTTCTCCTTTACGCACTTGGCATAGAGACACCTTAACTTAGTACAGCACTTGCTGTACGCTCTTTTTTGGCTTCAAAATGACGAATCGTCAGTTTTAGGAGGAAATAGGATGAAAAAAAGCTGGATGTATGTCGCACTCACTTGTTTATTCGAATTACTTTGGGTGTTTGGTTTAAATAAAGCTGATGCTGTGTGGGAGTGGGCGATCATTATCTGCCTGATCCCGGTTGATTTTTATTTTTTAATGAAAGCCTGCGAGAAGCTGCCGACAGGGACCGTGTACGCCGTGTTTGCCGGAGTTGGAACGATTGGTACGTCTTTGATGGATTATGCGCTGTTTGGCGGTTCGTTTTCATTAGAAAAGCTCTTATTTATGGGCATTTTAATTCTCGGCATTATTGGACTGAAAGTGTCTGATGGAGATGCACATGAGCAGAAAGGAGAAGCGGTATAAATGGGCTGGTTTTTTGTGCTGTTAGCCTCTGCCTTTGAAATTGGCGGAACCATTGGTCTCAATATGTTCAGTAAGAAAAAGCAAATCACGACAGGCATTTTATTTGTTGGCGGATTTGCCTTATCCTTTTTGTTTTTATACGCCTCGTTCTCTTCCGTTCAAGTATCCGTTGCCTATACGGTCTGGATTGGACTTGGAACGGCGGGCTCTGTCTTGTTTAATATGATTCTATTTAAAGAGCCGAAAAACATGATTCGTATACTCAGCTTGCTGCTGATCGTGATTGGTGTGGTCGGGCTGAAGTTGTTTGCGTGATTGAATGACAAAAAAGGAAGGGAGTCAAAGCCCCTTCCTTTTTTATTTCTCGTTTAATGGGTATCTTGCTGCTCGAGCAAGAGACCCATTGCGTAAATCGATCCGCCTTTTTCATCTAATAAAAAGTACACAATCAAAGGTTCCCCAAAAGCTGCTGTCTGCTGTGTGAACAAAACACAGGTGAATTTCTCGATACCAATTGGAAGCTTTCTTTTTAATATAGGATGAAGAATAGGCGAAGTCCGAATTGTATCTACATCAACATCCCAAAGTTCGTTTTTTAATGTTGGATAATGCTCTGATAACAATTGGTGTAACATGTCGGTCGTCAACGCTGCTTTTCCATCGTACCCATCATCTATTATGTTGGTGTTATACATCCGACGGTTGCTCACCCTTTGAAGCATTGACTCGTATTCCTTTTAAGACAAATCGTTTCTGACCATCAAGAGTACAAGTGATCAATGTCAGTTCATTTTTCCCGCGATCCTTTAGTACATCAACATCCCTCGGTTCAATCGTAGCTGAGCTGACAATTTTATATTCATATGTTTCCGCTTGATGATGTAAGACGACTTTTTCTCCTTTCGGCACCTCTGGCAGCTGCCTGAAAAGACGATCACCTCTATACCCTCTATGCCCTGCAATCGTGAAATTCCCTTCACCTGGCATTTGATGAGATTTGATTTGAGTCAGTGCAATACCTAAATTTTCTTTTGATGTAACTGGAAGCACTTTTTCGTTTAAATCAATTGACGGGATCTCTAGCTCCATCACATCTCGTAGGTCTTCCTCTGACACAGTTAAATGTGGAATAGAAGAAAGGGCATCACTGTCATTTTCTTCAATCATCTTTAATGCCTGTTCCATTGCCGCTGTCTCTTGAGAAGTTCGCCACTCAAATATAAAAGGAACGGCGATGAGCATCAGCCCCGCGACCACCAAAAAGCTGCCTAATAAGGTTCTTTTTTTCATTAATACACTCGTTCCTTCCTCTTACTGAATGGTTCTTCTTCTGACAACAAGAAGAACAGTTCCAGAAGCTACTAGTAAAATCCCTGCATACATCAAATAACGCAGCCATTCTTCTCCGGTCTTTGGCAGCTCACCGTTTGAGTCATGAGGCGGATGTTGATCACCTTTAGGTGAGGCTGGAGGATTCGTGTGGTCCTCTTCATTCTCTACTGGTGCATTTTTCACAATCATTGTCTTGATCTCCACTTCGCCCATTTGAATTGTAAAGATGAGCGGCTTCTTTAAAGCTACATAACCATTTGGAGCTCTCGTCTCTGTCAGTATATACTCACCAGGTTTAAGCCCTTTTACAATGGCTTCTCCGTCTTTTCCTGTTGTCACAGATTTTATGGTTTTCCCGGCTTTTGTACGAATGTCAAAGGCTGCACCTTTTAAGGTTCTATCTGTCTGCTGGTCTACCTTTATGATACGCAGACTTCCTAAGATCAAGTGATTCTTCGCTGTTAATTGAAGTGGCTTCTGCTGATTTTTCTCAATTGTAAACGGGATCGGCTGATCATCCAATTGATAGCCGTGAGGTGCTTTCGTTTCAACGAATTGATATTCTCCCGGTTTTAGATGGTTGATGTGGACCTTTCCTTTTTGGTCCGTTACAAGTAATGTCTTCAACGTTTTCCCTTCTTTACTCAGAAGAGCAAACTCTGCATTTTCCAGCGTATGTCCCTCATCATCCACTTTGGTCAGTTCCACTGCCCCCGGCGTCAGTTTGTTGATCATTTCTACTTTTGCTGGTTTGTCTTGACCTAAACGAATCGTAAATGAGACAGGTGTCTGATCCAATTCATAGCCGGCAATGCTTGCTGTTTCGACAAATCGATAGGTTCCTGGTTTCAGTTGATCGACTGTCAGTTGACCGTTTTTGTCTGTCTTTAAGTCTTTCTGAATACGCTGATCATGCTCATCAATCAGGTCAAAGGTCACCCCAGCGAGCAACTGTCCATCCTCCCCTTTTTTCTGAAGCTTCACAGCACTTGTCGTCCGAATATTTTCTTTTGTCACTTTCACCAGTTGATTTGGGTTGAAATCAATCTTAAAGTCTACTGGTTCTGCATCTAGTTTATGTCCAAAAGGTGCTTTCGTTTCAACCAATTGGTAAGCGCCTGGTTTCAAATCGTTTACAGTGATGATGCCTTTCTCGTTGGTTGTTAAACCTGACATCAATTCTTTACCATCGTCATTGAAAAGTGTAAATTCTGCGCCTTTCAATCTTTCTTTTTCTTCCCCTACTTTTGTTAGTTCTACAGAACCTTTCTTGAGCTGATTGATTGCCTCCACTTGAATCAACTTTTTTTGACCTAATTCAACTTGAAAGACAAGTGGTTTCGCATTCAATTCATAGCCTTCAAGACTCTTTCTTTCAACAAATTGATAGGTTCCAGGTTTTAGACCTGTGAAGGTGATCTTTCCATCCTGATTGGTTGTAATCCCTTCTCCTCCTGCCACTATCTTTCCTTTAGCATCAGATAGATCAAAGACAACCCCTTCTAAAGATTTCCCATCTTCGCCTTTTTTGTGTAACAGCACTCCGCCTGTTGTGCGGCTATTTTCTTTTGTGACACTGACCAGCTTCTGTGGGTTAAATGGAATAGCAAAAGTGACAGGTGTTTCGTCAAGCTCATGACCGAATGGAGCCTTCGTTTCAACAAACTGATAGGTTCCAGGTTTAAGATCGCTGATTGTGATCTGCCCGTTCTGATCTGAGACGAGACCCGTTTCAATCTCTTTTCCATTTGCATCTAAAAGCTTGAATTCTGCTCCTTTAAGCACATCATTCTTTTCACCGAGCTTCGTGAGCTGGACAGCTCCAGTTTTAAGATCATTGATTACTTTTATCTCTGCCTGAGTTTTTTGTGCGATTTCGATGGTAAAAGGATAAGGTTTATTTTTCTTTTGGTAACCATCAATACTCTCTGTCTCCACGAGCTGATATTTGCCCGGTTTGAGGTTGTCGATCAAAAGTTTCCCATCTTCATCTGTTGTCAAATCTTTACGCACGACTTCGTCATTTTGATCCATGATTTCAAATCGAACACCTTGAAGCTTCTTGCCATCTTCTCCTTCTTTCATCACTTCTAATGCACTTGTTTCATATAGGTTCTTTTTCGAAATGATGACCGGTTCCTTTGGATCGAGTGGTACTTCAAATTTGATTGGCGTTTCATCTAATACATAACCATCAGGTGCTTTTGTTTCAATGAGCTGATACGTACCCGGTCTTAGTTCGTTTATCTTGATCTTGCCATTTTCTCCTGTGACAAGCGAATCTTTTAGCTCATGCCCATCTTGATCTAAGAGCTTGAATTGTGCACCTTCTAGTCTCTCTCCGCCTTCACCTATTTTGATCAATTCTGCAGAGCCTTTTATCATGTCATTTACTGCGGTTACAGTCGTTGTTTCTGTTTGATTCTCTTTAATTGTGAACGGCCATTTTTGCTGATTTAATTGATAGCCTTTCGGTGCGTTTGTCTCAACGAAATAATAGGAACCTGGCTCAAGATGTTTGAAAAGAATTTCTCCTTTTTCGTCCGTTTTCAAATGGGTTTGGACGGTATCTCCAGATTCATTTTTTAGTTCAAATTCTGCATTCTCTAATGCTGCACCCGTCTCTTTGTCTTTTTTTGTTAACTTGACATGCTGGCGGATTTCTTGGTTCTGCACCGTCATGCTATTTCCTGTTTTCGCTTGATCTCCTGATTCGTAAGGCTGATCAATCGTTACATGGATCGGTTCCTTGTTCTTCATATAACCATCAGGTGCTTTCACTTCTGTCACTATATAGTCACCATACAAGAGACGATCAAATCGAAGAGCTCCTTCTTCATCTGTTGCCTTTGTTCCAATGACGATACCGCTCGCAGCATCTGTCAGAGAAAAGCTTGCTCCTTTTAGCACTTTTCCATTACTCGCATCTACCTTTTTAATGGTTAAAGCGCCAATCGCTCCCGTGCCATCTCCCATGCCAGCGGTGCGTTTTACCACAATTGAGGCTTCGGATTCCTTTTTTATTTCTTTTACATTTTCACCTCTAAACGTTACTTCGTTATGAAGTGTACTTCCCACCTTATCTAAAATGAGAGATTGATATTCTAAAATATATGGTCTGGTGATGTCTTCTTTAAATTTGATTTGAAAAGAGTCTGGATCGAATTCAAGGTCTAGTTCATAATCCTTCCCTTTTTCCAGCTCTTCCTTTTTGGTCACTTGCCCCTTTTCATCTATTGTCGTCGAATAGAGATGAAATGAGTTTTCTATTATGGCTTGGTTACTGCTCGGATGGTCTATAATCGTCGCATCTTGGACTGTTGATTGACCAAAGTTGATATTCAGTTTCCAATCAATAACTTTCCCTTGCTGATTTCCTGATTTGCTCGTGTATTTCCCTCCATTTGGAATGGACACTACAGCGTTCACATCTGATTCTTTCGTCTTTCCATCATAAAGGGCCGCTTTATTTTCGTAGGTTTTCTGTACTAAATCCATTCCTTCAACACTTGTTTGATACGTGATTTTGTATGGGGAATCAATGGCATTTTTGAAAATGACTTCGAAGCCTGATTCTCCCTTTTCATTTTCAAGGAATTTGATGTCATAATGTTCTTTCGCTAATACCTCTTTTTCTTCTGCTCCATTTTCCCCGCCATGTAAATCAAGCGAGTAGATGGTGATTGAATCTTTAAGCAAACGCTGATTTCCTTGAATGAAATCCTCGATTTTCGCCTCTTCTAAATGTTTCAAGTTATAGTTCACACCGATATTCCAGGTGATCTCTTTTTTCTTTGCATCATATGTTCCGTTCTTGAACCCATTTGACTGCGTGTATGTGTCAGGCGTGAAGACAGACTGATTTTCCTTCGTCAAATCCTTGCCATCTTCATTTACCCATTCAAGCTTTACATGATTACGCAGGTTCTTTTGATCTTTATCTGCTCTTTTTTCATAATCAAAAGACGTTGTATATGTGACTGTATGTTCTGTCTTTATTTCTTTCGTAAATTGAATATCAAATCCATTTGCATGTTCAACTATTTGATAATCTGTGCCTTCTTCAAGCACTGTATTTCCTGTCGTCACTTTTAAACTATCTTTTTGCAGCGTCAATCCTTCGTTTGTAAACGTATCTTTTAATATCAGGTTGTTCATGGTTTGTTGATCTTTGTTGAAGGTGATACGCCATGGAATGGTCTTGTTCTTGTAATTCGGTGTTCCATGATTTTTCGTTAGGATTTGCTGGTCAATTCTTTGCTTCCCTTGTTTGCTCTCTTTGCCAGCTGTTACAGTATTGATAATCTCTTCAGCTTCAAAAATCCGCTCGGTTGCTTTTGTTTGATATGTGATGAGATAAGCCGATTGAATATCTTGATTGAATTGCAAGGTAAACCCGTTTTGTTCATCCTTTTTTTGAGGTTGAACCACATAATTTCCAAACGCTTTTGTTCCTGATTCTTTGCCATTCTGATCAATTGTGACTTCCTTGACTTGAAATGAATCAGAAATCAGCGCCTGTGTGCCATTAAAGAAGTCTTCTAACAAAGCATCCTTTTCAGCCATCTTTTTTTCGTTATAGTTATAACGAATTTCCCACGTAATTGTTTGTGTGACTGGGTCGTAGTGGGCGGCTTTTTTATTTAAAGGACTGCCTCTTGTCACATTCACTGTTCCTTCTGCTGAACTAATCACTTTATCAGCAGAGACAAGGGACGCTTTATTACGAAACGCAGACTGATCTTGATTCGTAATGTCCGTTTCATACATTAAACGGTAAGCTAGATGCACGTCATCTTTAAATTCAATCGTGAAATCTTGACCATCTGCTGTTTGGCCGATGGTGTAGTGGTTTTCGTCAAGCTGGTGACCAATCGATGTTTCACCATTTAGCTTTGTATCAACACGATAAAGCTTGATTGAATCTTTCTTTAACGCTTGACCTTCTTGAATCGGATCTAAAAGTCTCGCTTGTTTCACTTCGTCTAAGTCCATATTAAAATCGACTGTCCATTGAATGGTTTCAGCATTGTAAGATCGATTTGGTTCTCCCTTTTTAGAGACGTTTGGACCATTTGGAATGTATTGAATCGGGATCGATATCGTATCTTTGCCTTCAATTGGAGTAATGACCACTTCTTTTTCTTCAGTAATGACAGTTTTTTTATCTAATTGCGTCCACACTTGAAGTGTTCCATGGATATTTGAATATTGTTTGATAAAGTCAGTGAATTCGATGGAGGCATTTCCACTTTCATCTACAGAAAAATAACCAATGGTTGCTTGATTAAATTTCATCTCGAGACGATCGATTTTTTCGTAAATCACTAATTCCTCTGGAACCTTGAAATGGAATTCATCACCGCCATTATAGCTATGCCCATTCGGGATGGCCCACTTATAGTTAATGGAAATCAGCGAGTTGATATCAGGCCTATCAACTGAATTTCCTTCCTGATCTTCAAATATCAATTTCGCATCAGTGAGGAGATTTTCTTGTATCAGCATTTGTTTTGAAACACTTTGCAGCCCTACACGCTTAGATACGTTCACTTTGTTTTTTAGTAATTCATCCTCATCGCTTTGTTTCGTTTGAGCGGCTTCTTGATTCTTAGCTGCTTTGTCTTTCTCAGTTGAGGTTGAGTCATCTTTAGGAAGGCTTTCTTCACGCTCGTTTTGCTTTGTTTTCTCTTTTGGCTCAGCTATACTGGTGACATCGATGTCTATTGATCCTTCTAAATTTGGATCAATCTCAACATCTTCTTTAAATATCACCGTCACTTCATTTTGTTTCGAAACGGTATACTCTCCAACAGATACTTCATTGACAATAATTGGTTCATTCTGCTCCTTCTCTACCTGAATGGCTGAAGGAAGAGAGAAAACATACGGATATTGCTTTTTTAGATCAATTCCTTTTATAGACCAATGGACAGTTGCCTTTCTTACTAGCTGATCTTCCATGTTTGATAACTTGTTTCCTTCGCTATCAGCAAACTCAATATCCCCATAAATGTTTTCTTGAATGTCTTTTGCTTGTGCCCCTGCCAAAGGCAAAACTCCTAATATACTAGACTGAATGACTAACACGGTAATAAGTGCCAGCGCCAATATTCTTTTCAATACATCCACCCTTTTCTAAAATTAATTTTCAACAACGATAAAAAAATCATTTGTATACTGTCTGATCAATCACTCCGCTTCTGATCAAATATTTTCTAAAAATTGCACCTTAAGACCCTATGAATAAAATGAGTTGATCAATTATGAATAGTGGGTTTACTAACGGGATAGGGGTCTATAGAAATGGGGAATAGTGAGAGGGATCATGAAAGAATAAATGTGAATTTTTATTGATACTGGTATGAACAACAAATGATGTGTACATGCATATATAAGCATGTATTCACATAAGGTTCGTTCATATGAAACAAGCTTGTATCATATGGTATGTATGGTGAGTCAGTTCAGCATCATATAGATCGCATTCCTTTCTACTCCCTTTCATATGGTAATCAAAAAGCTGCTCCGTTTTATTCTTACATTTACCGTTTCAACAGCAAAAAAATAAACAAAATATCTAAAATGATCCATTTTTATAGGATTCATGGCTTACTTATCACCTTTTAAAAGAAAAATATGGAGAATCAGCGCATAACTTTTGTTTTCGTCTAATTTTTTTCTCTTTTATCATCAAAAGTGAAGACAAAACGATTTAGCCTAAACATTACAATCATTTCATGCCTATTTTGAGAATCAAATGTTCTTTAAGTGAACTTCATAATATAGAGGCAAGCCAAGGGAAGGAGTTAGTTGTTTGATGGAGCTCATTGATAATAAATCAAAGAGATGGATAAAAATTTTAAAACTGCTTGTATCCAAAAATAAGTGGTGGAGCCTTCAAGAAATATCGAATGAACATATCGGTTCGGTTCGTGCCATTCAAAGCGATTTAGAACAAATGAAATCGTTCAAAACAGAGAATGGAGAGCCGTTAATCCACATAAAGCCAAGACAAGGCATATCCATTTGTTATACACAGACGATACGAGTAGACTACTATATCAAAGAAATTTTAAAAGATACGATTGAAATTCGATTGATTGACGGCATTTTTTTCGAACAAAACAGGTCTTTCTATGAATGGATGGACACGCTTAATATTAGTAGATCCACATTGTATAACACCATTCATAAAATCAATTCGATCCTTACATCCTATGACATCGAGTTACGCCCAGATAGTATGCAGTTCCATGGGGATGAGAAGGAGATTCGTCAATTCTTTGTTGAGTTTTTGTTTGAAGTGTATGGAAGCCGGCTTTGGCCATTCGATGATATTCAAAAGCAAGACGCAGTTGATTTATTACAAGAGCTATTTCAGGTGCTCGAAGTCCATGTACCAGATGTGGCTATAGATAAATACTGCCTGTGGCTCGGTGTTTCCATTCACCGAGTGAGGAAAAATTTTACCATACGACGCAATTATACGTACTCGATGAATGAAGAAAAACAGACCTCTACAGCCAAAGGTATCTATAATCAAATCAAAAACTGGGAAGAGCACATTTGCCAAATGACAAAGGACATTTTTGGTATTACACTGGATCATCACGAATTTGTCTTTTTACTATTGATCGAACCAGCTATTGGCCACTTTAAATCAATTGAATCTGTCGAAGAAAAGTTGACGTTCTTTCAATCGCATACACCACGCCTCTTTGAAGCCATTCAATCATTTATCAATCAATTGGAGTTGATTTATCATCAAGAGGTGGCTAATCGCAAGGTGATGACACTGATTCTTCTCCAATATTATGTGTATTCTAAGGAAATTACCGTGAGAGATGGATTCCTTTTCAAAAAGAAATCGAGTTATTTATCAGAGGTGAAAGAGCAGCTTCCTTACTTCTATTCGAGGATTACTCATATCATCCAAGAGTTAAAAACAGACGATATACTCGCTTCTTTTGTGAAAAATGAACGGGAATTGATCCGTATCATTACGTCTACCTGGAGAGGGCTTGTTCAATTGGAAATGGAGCGAAGAAACGTGTTGAACATATTTGTTATTTCAACATTAGGCTATTATCATAGTTTGTTTATAGCAGATTTAATTAAATTAAGCGTGCCTCCTCTCATTCACACTTTTACAAGTCCAGAAAATACATTAAATGATGTAACGATGGATCAACTTGGGATTGATATGATCGTGACCGATACCGAGCTCCCTATTCCATTTGGACGATATACACTGCTGATCAGCTCTTTTCCAACAAAGAAAGAATTGGACAACTTGAACCGAAGATTGGTTGATATGATCGACTAATGTTCATCAAAAAAAGCTGCTTGAGAGCTTCTCAAGCAGCTTTTTGCTTCTGTATTAATGAAGCACGATTTGTTCATTCATCAAATCAATGGCGTAAAGTGATTGCTCATATTCATCTAATAGAAGGTATACTTTGAGCGGTGCAGCGGTTTGATCTGTCTGCTGCGTGAATAGGACACAAGTGAATTTTTCGATCCCCTCTGGCAGCTTGCTTTTCAGAAAAGGATGAAGAATAGGAGAGATTCGAAGGGTATCAACATCTTTCAGCCAAAGCTCATCTTGTAACGCAGGATAATGGTCAACCAAAAACTGACGAAACACTTCCAATGTACTCAAGGCAGATATCCTCACTTTCTTCTATCATGGCTTCAAGCTTACCTAAAAACAAACGTGTTCAAGTCATCCTATGATGTCAGTCCACCAAATGTCGTATACTACTAGAGACACGATTTCATTTTTCTTCAAAAAGCATTGTAGCTCAACTTTACTGTCATGAGTGTTTCATATGTATGACGTCTACTATATTCCAACCGATGGACCTATGATCATATTCTTATCTGTTTCTTTCGTGATGAAACGACAACTTCCTGCTACAAAATTCCAAATTTCTTCAAAACATTGGTGCAATGAGACAAAAAAGAACAGCTCCTCACTGTTCCTTAAGAAATTATGAGAGGTCTTTCAAAGAAAACACTTCGCCGCTCTCTGCATCAACACCATCATGGCAATCGAGCTTTCCGCATAGAACATATTGTTTTTGCGCTTCGTCATAGACGTAGATAGGTGTCAGTTCGAGACGTTCTCTCAATTTTTCAAAGGCTTCTTTCTGAGATACAGAAATTTCACTTGCCGCTTGAGAAGGATTGAGTATTCCGCACACTTGAAACATCTCTTTTTTATCTATGTAATTAACGGCTTCAAACGAGCTGGCATCAATGAAGACCTTGATCTTGTCCATAAATCCACTGCCTTCTTGCTCGTTCGTTTTTAATATCGCATGGATGTATCCATGATCACGATGGAGTGTTTTCAGAACCCACTTTCCTGTATCCTTTGAATATTTTTGCGCCAAAAAGGTTCGGACTGCTTTTATACACTCAGTTTGCTCTTCTTTTGATATCGGGATGGTATCCGGTGAAGGCTCCAATGAGAAAGCTTGTTCAGCTGAAATGTCCTCATGGATATTTATTTCCTTTTTTTCAAAGGCTTTGTTTAACGGTTCATTCCATTCAATGACCTCATTCATGTGTATACAAAGTGTTTCTTCACGTCCAATTTCAAACGGAAGAGTTCCTGTTCCATCGTTCTTGACATAAATTTCTTCTAACGCATAAATAGATCGGATTCGATTCTGATCGAAGGAAGGCCATTCAAACCGCTGCACTTGCTGCTCGGCTAAGTTCTCCAGCTTATCAATAGAAAGCACATAGTCCTCAGCTCTCAGTAATGTTTTGGCTAAAAATGGTCCGTGGTGTGTAAAGTACATGAGCTGTCCATGTTCATCCCATTTCACCTCAATTCTGCCTGAAGGCGTCACTTTCACACCATCTATTGCTTCTTCGAAAAAAAGTCCCCCTTTCTCCTTCTGATGCATGTGAAAATGCTCACCATAGATCAACCCTGTTTCTTGTTCGATCCATTGAATGACATGAACTGGATATGGTCTCTTAAATGTGACACCATGCTGCGCATAGGTTTTGTCCATGACAAAAATAACTGTTTCCACCTGTCCCGTATTCAAATTCACTTCAATAACGGCTGTGCCGTCTGGGTTGACATCGTCGTCCTCAGGTTCAGCTTCATGAGAGGGGAACCATTCCATATTCAATGTATAAATCGTTTCATTAAACATATTGACGTAACGATGAAAGCTGTGTCTTTTTAGATGATAAAGATCTAAGCCAAATTTCGCCTTTGTCTGATCGATCAGTTGTTTAATTTTTGCATTCAATGGTTTCACCTCAAAATAATGATGTTTTATGGAAGAAGAAAAATTACGATAAAGATAGAGATGATGATTGCCATCAATAACCCTAAAGCAATTCCCATCATGTTAGACTCTTTTGTATAGCCTGTTAATTCTCCTTCAGTCGATCTGTCGATTTTTCGAAAGCGAAAAAGCATGCTTATATTGATAGAGGCTAGAACGATTAAAAACAAGAAAATGGTAAATACAGGATCGATGTCACTAAATGGATTCGTTACATTTTGAAAACTAAATGATTGAAAAAACATAATGCCACTCAATACGACTTTCCAAACATTCTCTAAAAATTTTTCTTTCTCCCACTCTTTTCCTAATTTCTCTTTTTCATAAATAGCTACCTGCTCAAAAATAGGTATGAAAAACTTTGTTTTTCCTTTTTTGATAAAGCCTATAATGCCTTGGAGAAGCATTAAAATGCCTAAACACAAAAAGAAATGTGTAAGTTGGATATTAAAGATTTGAATCACCATAAAAAAAGCGATGATCATAAGTCCGAATATCAAATTAGAGACAGCTATTTGTTTTGTCCTCATCTTTTTCAGTGCAGCTTGTTCCATGTAATACTCCTCTCCGCTTTAAATGTTTCTGTTGAACGCTCTATCTTTATTACGATTTTACCCGAAGAAATGTTTCAATATTTTCCCTTTCCATTGCAGATTCAGCTTTTCAGCAAATGAAAAGACGCCCATCATTCAATGAACGTCTGATCCTTCTTCATGAAATCACCACATCATATTTGAGCAGTTGTTCTTTCTTTTATTTGCTGAGCTGCCAAGTGTTTAAAGTCGTCAATAGACAGCTGTCTAGATGTCTTTTCTCCATGCTGTCTGATATTCAATGTTTTATCTTGCATTTCTGTATCACCAATGACAGCGATATAAGGGATTTTTTGCATTTGTGCTTCTCTCATTTTATAGCCGAGTTTTTCATCCCGTTCATCGATTGTCACTCTTATTCCGATCTTTCTTAATTGCTGCTGCACCTCAAGGCAGTGATCAAGGTGAACCGTTGAGACAGGGATGATTTGTACTTGTACTGGTGCCAGCCATAACGGGAAGGCGCCTGCAAAATGCTCGATGAGAATGCCAAGGAAACGATCCAGAGAACCGAAAATGGCACTATGAATGACAACTGGCCGTACCTTTTCATTCTTTTCATTGATATATGTTAAATCAAATTTCTCAGGCATTTGAAAATCTAACTGAATTGTGGCGCACTGATGGCTCCGCTGCAAGGCATCTTTTATATGAAAATCGATTTTCGGGCCATAAAATGCCCCATCTCCTTCATTTAGCTGATAATCGACTTTTAGCCGATCAAGCACATTCTTTAGCGCTGATTCAGAGATATCCCAAATGGCATCATCGCCTAACGCTTTTTCAGGACGAGTGGATAGTTCCACAGAGTACTCAAATCCAAATGTCCGATACACATGATCAACTAATTGGAAAATCCGTTTGATTTCAGCTTCAATTTGATCTTCTCTCAAAAAAATATGGGCATCATCTTGGCAAAATGTTCTGACCCTGAACAATCCATTTAATGCTCCGCTAAATTCATGACGATGCACCTGACCAAACTCAGCCATCCTGATGGGAAGGTCTCTGTATGAAAATAAGCTATTTTTAAACATGAGCATATGTCCTGGACAATTCATAGGCTTTAAAGCAAAGCTTGTATGGTCTACTTCTGAGAAATACATATTTTCATGATAATGATCCCAATGTCCCGACTTTTCCCAAAGCTCTTGGTTCATCATAAACGGTGTGCTCACTTCTTCATATTGCGCTTTGCCTCGCACTTCTCTAGAAAAAGCCATTAATTCATTTTTGACAAGCTGACCCTTTGGTAAATAAAACGGCATACCTGGCGCTTCTTCCGAAAACATGAACAGAGATAATTGTTTCCCTAATTTCCGGTGATCACGCTTGTTTGCTTCTTCCATGAAATGAAGATATTCAGCTAGTTGTTTTGAATGTTGAAACGCTACACCATACACTCGCTGCAATACATCTTGATGACTGTCTCCCCGCCAATAAGCCCCTGCAACACGTGTTAGTTTAAATGACTTTAAGTACCCAGTAGAAGGTAAATGTGGTCCACGGCACAAGTCGATAAATTCTCCTTGCTGATAAACTGTGATGGCTTCTTGAGAGGGTAGACCTTTTAAAATATCCAGCTTATATGGATCATGTGCAAACAACGATTCAGCTTCTTTGTAAGATACCTCTTTTCTTTGGATGAGATGATTCTCGTTTATGATGTTTTCCATTTCTTTTTCAATTACAGCCAAATCCTCTACACTTAATGTTTGATTGAGCTTCATATCATAGTAAAATCCATTTTCGATAACAGGTCCGATTCCAAGCGTGACATTGTCATATAACCTTTTCACCGCTTGGGCTAATACGTGTGCAGATGTATGGCGCAGTACTTCAAGCCCTTCTTTTGAATCGAGTGTGACAATAGACAGCCGAGCATCGCTGTCTAGCTGGTGACTTAGATCGACCATTTGATAATTGATCTTTCCTGCCACTGCTTTCTTCCTTAAGCTCGGGCTAATATAGGAGGCAACATCTGCGACAGTCGTACCTGCAAAAAACTCCTTTATCTTTCCATCTGGAAATTGAATCTTCACCATTTTTTCTCTCATCACTGACACACCTTTCATCTTTTTTGAAATAAAAAAACACATCCATCCCTCATAAAGGGACGAATGTGTAATCCGTGGTTCCACCCAAATTCCCATAATGCGTATTCGCTTTATGGCTCTGGTGCCGTAACGCGGCGTAGTCGGTATTGGATACTATGATTTCCCCAATACAGCTCAAAGGTGGTAAGACAGCTTTTCTGCGTTAGGAAGATTTCAGCGTGACTTCCCTCTCTGGTAACCGATAAAAGCTGCTCTTGTCCTTTTCGAAGCAATGATCATATATGAGTGTACAAAAAAACACACCCATCCCTCATAGAGGGACGAATGTGTGATCCGTGGTTCCACCCAAATTCCCATAATGCGTATTCGCTTTATGGCTCTGGTGCCGTAACGTGGCGTAGACGATATTGGATACTGTAATTTCCCCAATACAGCTCAAAGGTGGTAAGACAACTTTCCTGCGTTAGGAAGATTTCAGCGTGACTTCCCTCTCTGGTAACCAGTAAAAATGGCTCATGTCCTTTTCTTCGCTTTTAATTTCTCCATATCTTACATGATGATGATAGAACATGTAAAGCTTTATTTTGTGCAGTGGTGACGAAATTCCCTCTTTAAATGTAATATTGCGCGTATTCACTTGGGGTGTATTCAATTTGATACGCAGGAGATAATTCACGTTTCACTTCTTTCGTGATTCGCTCTCCTTCTTGATTAAACTTCCTTTTCATGTCTACACCATTTGGCAGTAAATCATCGGTTTCTTCGTCAAACCAGCGGCCATACTGTATGACCCAATTCCAAATCTTTGAGAAAAGGGTATCGCTTACTGGTACATCATCTCTTTCTAAATGACATTGACAATACCCGCAATGAAAAGGTTCACCACCGTAATCTCCTTCAATTTTCACAAAGGGATGATCTACAAACTCTCGACAGCACACCCATTTTTTGAAGTTCTGACCGAACTCTGTCAGTTTAAACGAGTAATAACGCATGGAAGTTCGTTTTCCTTTCATGTCAAAAATCCCTTGATCAATTAATGTCTTCAGTCGATATTCAATAAAATCATCGCCGATATACTGATCTAAATGACCAATGACTTCTCCTATTAGACGTGGAGTGACGATGTACTCCTCTTCTGGCGCGGACTGATGAAGCCGCTTAGCCATTTTCACTAAATAAGCATCAAATTCATCTTCTGGTACGCTGATCATTTGTCCTTTTTGCCATATCCGCAGCGTATGATTTTCTTTAGCAAGTGAAAGCCATTCATTTTGTAATCTTTCTCTCTCTTCTTTTGTCACTGGGTGAATATGCTCTTTACTCTCATACAAAATTTTAAATTTTTCAGAAGCGATTTCTCCGGAATGTCGAAGGATCATTCTTCTTGTATTTGTATTGAACAGCTGATCAAATGCTGTCGTTATATTGATTACAGACAATTCAACCCTTTTTTCTTTTAATAAATAGACGGCATATCGCAAACCAATTTGCTCATGGGCATTACTGCCTGTCCAGATGAGAATACGACTGCCAGTCTTTATTTCTTTTATTTGCTGAAGCATTCTCTGCTGATCGTTGACCATGTCATCAAAATAGCCAAATTCATTTGACATCACGTTACGCAGCCACTCTATACGGTTCGCTTGTCCTTCATGTTCGTGTAAATGTAGAAGTGGTCCAATCGAATAAATATCATTAAAAGCGATGATATCATCTATTTGATCTTGCTTCATTTCACGTATTGCTTGTTTTAAACTACCGGCAGGTGCCGCCCCAAATATGATATGTATCATCATTCGTCTCCCTTTATCTTACAGTTTATTTCATCTTCACCTATTCATTGTTCTTTCGTCAATTCTATTGAGTCAATTTCATTCAAAAGTATGACAATGAGACGATAAGATATATACAGAAGAAATGAATGCAGAATCGAGGAGACAAATGTTCTTAGACTTTTTATTTAAAAAGGAAGAAACAACTAAACCCGTTGTACAGAAAGATGTCCAACAAAAAACTACGGACAACAAAAAAACCGAACGAAAAGGGGCACTTGGTGTACAAATTTCTTTATCTTCCTTGTTCCATCACCTTCAAACTCTTATCTCAAATAGGGCCCGTTGTTTAATCAACTTTATTTGTCCTCCTGAATATGTTTAGCTGCTTCTAGTGCTGAAGCTGCTTTAGGCCATCCAATATAAAAACTAAGATGCGTTATCACTTCGATCAATTCTTCTTTCATGACACCATTTTCTTTAGCCAGATGTAAATGGTATTCCAACTGATTCAGGCTGCCCGCGCTTACTAAAGCTGAGACTGTAATCATACTTCGATCTCTTAGCGAAAGTTCCTCTCTTCGCCACAAATCCCCAAAGAGAACTTTTTCGGAGTACTCAACAAATGCTGGAGCAAAATCTCCGAGGGTTAATTTCACAGTTGACTTGATTGGTTGATGCATATCTATTTCCTCCTCCATTCGTTCCATTACTTGATCATCTGCGCAAGTCCTTCTCCAAAGGACCAATTCTCCAAGCCTGTCTCAACCAACATAATGAATACATTTTCTTTTGGTATATGGAGTTGGCTATTTAACTGGTCAGCTATTTCCTTATATAAAGACTGCTTCTGTTCGTGAGTTCTTCCTGAACCACATGTAATTTGGATATATAAAAGACGATGATCCCTCTCATGATGAAGTAGATAATCGGGATCATAAAAAAATTCTTCTTTCTTATGTGAACTGAACACCTGAAAGTAATCTTTTTTAGGAACATGAAATTCTTTCATCAGGGCCTTCATGATCGTTTGGCTAACAGAAGCTAAGCTTTCTTTATCGTACGCATTTTCCATATAACTGACTTTTACAAATGGCATGAATGTCATCTCCTCTTTCTGTCTCACTTCATTTTACGTCTTCATACTTGTTTTGTATAATTGATAAATATATAAATTATTATTCGAAATACGAATGGAGATTATCAGAAATGGACTTAAAAGAATTAAAAGCTTTTCAAGCCGTGATTCAAGAGGGGACATTCTCAAAAGCCGCTCAAAAATTGAATTATGCACAGTCAACCATAACAAATCAGATCAAACGATTAGAACAGGAGTTAGGATTTCAATTGTTTGTGAGAGGATGGGAGGCTGAATTAACCCCTTCAGGGCAATTGTTTGCCAAAGAGATTGATCAGCTGATTCTCCATTGGCACTTTGTATTAGAGCAATCACAAAAACTCCAAAAAGAAGAAATCGGTACCTTGAATATAGGAGTCATAGAACCTATCGCTGCCTCTAATGTTCCTTCCGTCCTTCAAACATTCAGAAAGCAAAAACCGAATATCACATGCCACTTTATCATCGGTAATACAGACTTTCTTCACAAGCAGCTGCTCAAGGGAGAGATTGATTTTGCTATTGCAGGGGAACCGGCGATGAACCCACTTCCGTTTGAGGAATTGTACAAAGAGGAAATATCTTTTATCATCTCAAAACAGCAGGCAGATCAAGTTGGAACGATTTCATTGATCAAGGATCTTTATCAACAACCACTGATCATAGGTGGGGAAAGTTGTTTATATCACATGAAGTTACAAAAGGAACTATCAAGAATAAATATTGAGCCGTTCACTTATACTATCAGCCAGATTTCAGCGATTCCGCCATTTCTAAAAGAATTTCCCTCCGTCGGAGTCGTCCTTTCCTCTACACCATTGTCAGACGAGTTTGTGAAAGTTCCAATCGATATGGAGGATCCTTTTATCCCAATAGGAATCTTATCTCATAAGGAACCTCATCTCTCTCTGGAAAAGACCAAGCAGCTGCTGCTTGATCTATTTCGTCAAGAAGCTGAGAAGTTAACATGCTCGTGATCTTGTTCGGAAACAGAAGAAATGATGCAAAAAAACCTAGACTTCATATCATCTAGGTTTTTCATTGTTTCAATGCATTTTTTATCAGACGCACCCTTCTCTTAATCCAAACAATCCAATCTTTCAAGGCACTTAACAATGGTTCCGCTTTTAAAGAAATTGAATATGAGACCCTCGCAAAACCGTTCAGCTATCACAACCCCCATCATGAGAGCAAGCACACACTGCGCATTTAAATCTGACATGTCCACATTCTCCATATCATTCATTCCCGATTCAATGCCATTTTCTTTGAGGATTTCTCTGTAGCGGGTAAGCTCCAGCTCTTGATGTTGTTTTGCAAAGGTATAAACATCTTCGATCAAGTGACGGACCGTTTCGGAATAATTCACAAAGGGCATCTGAATCGGATGTTCAGCTGTGCCATCATTTTCTTGATCGTTTACCCATTCTCCAATATGATCTTCCTGAAGCATCGGGATGTATTTTGTTAGAATATCGAATTGACTCATTTTCATCCTCCTCTATCTCCTTTATATGGTTTACTCTGATCGACACCTATGGATCAGTATAAAAAAAAATCCGTGATCATCCTACCAGCTAGACACCAGTATTCAAATCACGGACAGTCTTTATTCACTTCACTTTTTATACTCTAACCATTGATACAACTGTCTCCACATGCGCCGTTTGCGGAAACATATCCACTGGCTGCATGTATTCGATTTTGTAGTCTTTTGACATGTATTCGAGGTCTTTTGCTAATGTCGATGGGTTGCAAGAGACGTAGACAAGGCGTTTTGGTTTGACTTGTTTGACAGTGTCTAAGAAGGTGCGCTCGCAGCCTGTTCTTGGCGGGTCCACGACGATGACGTCAGGACGGAAGCCTTCTTTGACCCATTTTGGCAGCCAGTGTTCAGCTGTTCCTGTCACATAGGTCGCGTTTTTCATGCCGTGTTTTTTGGCATTTTTCTTGGCATCATCAATCGATTCTTTGATGACATCCATTCCTCTTACTTCTTTTGCGCCATCTGAAAGCCACATACCAATCGTTCCAACGCCGCAATACGCATCGACAACCTTTTCTTTGCCAGTCAGTTTGGCCGCTTTTTTCGCTTCGTCGTAAAGCTTTAGCGTTTGCTTCGGATTCAATTGGAAGAAAGCACGTGCACTCAGTTCAAAGGAGACGTCTCCTAAAAATTCTTGAATGACCATGTTGCCAGCTAGGTGAGATGTCTTATGGCCAAAGATGACCGACGTTTTTTCACCGTTGACATTGTGCATAATGGACGTCACTTCTGGCAGACGTTTTTGAATGGCTTCGGCGATTTCTTTTTTCTTTGGAAATTCAGGTTTCGATGTCACAAGAACGACTTGTACTTCCCCTGTTTCAAAGCCGACACGCACGACAATTGAGCGTACGTCGCCTTTTCTTGTCCGTTCATTGTAGACCGATACACCGAATTTCTCTAAGATTTTGCGGACAACGCCCGTTGTTTTGTTCGTATTTGGATGCTGCACGATACATTCCTTGATCGGTACAAGCTTATGAGAGTTCAGTCCGTAAAGTCCAGCAATGATGTCACCGCTGTGAGAACGCCCTACTTGGAACTGGCTTTTGTTCCGGTAGTGCCACGGATCTTCCATACCGATCGTTGGTCGAATATCTAGTTTTTCAACTGATAGCTTCGTATGTCGTTCTATTGATTGAATGACAATATCTCGTTTTTCCTTTAGCTGCTGCTCGTATGCCAAATGCTGTAGCTGACAGCCTCCGCACTGCTCGTATACTGGGCATGGCGGTTTCACTCGATGCTCGGAGCGCTTTCGGACTTTCCTGACCGTACCTTCTGCATATTTTGCTTGGACATTCGTTGCTTCCACAACCACTTCTTCGCCTGGAAGCGCACCCGGGACAAAGACCACTTGCTTTTTAAAATAACCGACCCCTTCCCCATTAATGCCAAGGCGTTTAATGGTAAGCGGGAACTGCTGTCCCTTTTGTAAAAGGGCACCTTGCTGTTTTTCCTTCACTTCATTCTCTCCGTTCTATCTGAACCCTTGATAGGTTGTCTTCATTTTATTCCATCTCATTAGTATATCATGACTTGGACAAAGAGAGAAAATCCCTTTCATTTATTTATCTGTCTCAATGCTTCTCCATAAATATAAAGAAGCGTAGCTTAAATACGGGGTCCACTCCTTGCTTAATGCTGCCATTTCTTCTTTTGTCGGCTTTTCAGGCAGGTCAAAATGCCGCTTGATGGCGTTTTGAATACCGATATCTGCCATCGGAAAGAGATTTGGTCTTCCAAGTCCATTCATGAGCACATTTTGAACTGTCCAAGGTCCAATCCCTCTAATCGGAAGCAGACGTTCTTCCACCTCCAGATCAGTTAAATCGTGTAATTCTTCTAAACAAAGAGAGCCGCTCACAATTCGCTTCGATACATCGATGACATATTCCGCTTTCCGCTGACTAAATTGGAGCTTTCTCAAATCCTCTGTTTCAAGTGAGGCGATGGCTTCCGGTAAAGGATCAAACCAAACACCTTCTATTTGCTCACCGTACGTATGAACAAACCGTTTCGTGAGCTCATAAGCAAACGCCAGATTGAGCTGCTGATGAATGATGCATTTCATCAAACAATGATATAAATGAAAATCCAGCATGAGCGGTGTCCCGACATGACGCTCAAATATGGACGCTAAATTCGTTTGAGAAAAATGCTCATGCACAGCGTGTAATTGATGCTTCATACCAAATATCCGCTTCATCTCACATATGAGAGGTTCCTCAGGACCTTTTCCTTGCACCCGAAACGTGGGCGCTTCTTTTGTTCCGGTGGCTTGAACGACGACAACGTATGGTTTTTGTTCTAACCTAATTGGTACTTTGATTTCTCGTTTATTCAAATCGACTGCTTTTAATGGATCACTTGATAAGCGTCTGAGCACTTGATCGAAATGATACGGCGGCTCCACCATCAGCTCTTTTTCCCACATGTTTTCCTCTTCCTTTCTGCAAACACGCAGATGCGATTGTTTCACTTTGCATGAATGATTCTCCATATTGAATACTTTTAAACATAAAGAGTACAAGAATTTATCAGTTATATCTTCCTTATTTACGGTCATTTTCCTTTTGGATGAAGGAACATTTTTAGTCGAATTCAGCTAAAATTCGACAGCACCCTTCAATATTTTAGGATTATTTACCTTAAATTAGAAATAGAACCTCTGGGTGATATCTTCTATCCCGAAAATATTTGTATAATTATGACATATCAAGGAGGTGAACAAAGGAATTAGCTGATTAGGCAATCATTTGTTTTATCTTGCAGGACCATATTTTACCTCATTGATAACCGGCTTCACCTAGTTTCACTTTTTACGAAAAGGAAGACCCAAAATTTAAAAACAAGGAGATCCGACCAATGAAAAAAACCATTCTTTCTGTTGCCCTTGCCACTGCTGTTTCTTCGACACTACCAGTATTCGCTGACGCTGCTGAACAAAAAACTACTCCAGTTTCAACTACTGTTCAGCAAACTGTTTTAAACAAAGCTGCTGAAAGTAAAGCATCTACAACCGCAGGAAACGTTAATATTAACTTTGACGTACTTGGTATAGCTAATGCATTAATCAATGCTGCAAATGCTAACACAAACCGTGAAGGCTTTGTCAAAGGACTAATGGAGTCTGCTTTCTATGCTGCGGGCTCAAAATACAATGTCATGGTATTTAACTTAAGCCAAGGTTATGAGACTCGTTTCAACGGAGTCAAAACGTTTGCTACTGTGAAATACGGAAGCATTACTTACGGAGTTTGGGTATTTGAAAATGGATCTTTCACAAACAAAGGTGACGGCGGCTACATCAACTGGGCATTTAGAGGCTGGTTCGACCGTAACGGTGGTTTCGTCAACTTCCGTCGTCCTTAATTCTCGGTTTTATCCATCAATCATACACGCACATTGGACCGATCTCAGTAATGAGATCGGCTTTTTTATGCAGAACACGTATAAGTTCACCGGTGCTGCTTCATGATATAATGCAAGTCTGGAGGGGTGCACATGCTGAAAAAAATTGCAGTGACAAAAAACGGCGACTTGATTGAACATGCAACATTGCAGCAGCTTTCAAGCCCCGATATCGCCTGGTATTGGATTGATTTTCATGCGCCTACGGAAAAGGAAGCAGCGCTTTTAAAAGAATACTTTCAGTTCCATCCGCTTGCGATTGAGGATTGCTTCCATTATTTACAGCGGCCGAAGCTTGATTTTTATGAAGGGTATTTATTTTTCGTGCTTCATGCCCTGAATCAAAAGACGCTTCGATCTGAGGAAATCGATCTGTTTGTCGGTGACAATTATATTGTGACCTTTCATTTGAAGGAAGCACCATACATTGATCGTGTCATTCGAAAGCTCAAAGAATCTGACAAAACCCGAAATAGCGGACCTGAGCATATTGCTTATATGCTGATTGATCAGCTTACCGATGATTATTTCCCAATCATTTATCAAATTGAGGACAGGCTGAATGAAATTGAGGATGAAGAAGGTCATAAAACATATGGAACGCTGATGAACGAAGTATTCGGAATTCGATCCGATTTGCTCAAGCTGCGAAGAACGATTATCCCGATGAGGGACCTTTTATATCGTATTGTCAACACAAATACGATGAGAAGCGATACGAACCGGCAAGCATATTTCAATGATATTTATGATCACCTTTTGAAACTAACCGAGATCGTCGAGTCAAACCGTGATATGACGGCCGATTTACGAGACAGCTATCAGACGCTGAATTCCAATCGAATGAATGCAATCATGATGACATTGACCATTGTGTCGACCATTTTTATTCCACTGACCTTTATTGTTGGGGTGTACGGGATGAACTTTGACAACATGCCTGAATTACACTGGAAGTATGGCTATTTTGGCGTACTGATTTTCATGGGTCTGCTCGTCTCGGGTATGCTTTTGTGGTTTAAGCATAAAGGGTGGTTCCGCATTTTCAAATAATTTGTTGAGAGAATAGCTTGGGGGCGGTTAAGGTGGAAAACTGGATTCCATTGACTCATCAAGAACTAAAGCTGGTATGGAAGACGTTCTATCGAGATTTCAAATTTAATCCAAGCATCTCTCGTTTTCCCTCATTTCACGTACCTTCTCCTTTCATTACATATGATATTTCTGCTTATTTTGAGGACCCTTCCCTTCTACATGCGGAGGAAGACCTTGAAGAGAAAGCGTTACTTGCTTTTCAGGAGCATATGAGAACAGACGAATATATGCTGGCACTCGATTGGCAGCACGAATGCTACTGGATCACTCCATACGGGTCATTTGAAAAAGATGAAATTGGGGAATGGAGAGTCCCTGTGCTTCCTAACGGGGATTATGATTTCTTTTTATCAAAGGAGATGCATTGGGGCTTGCTAGGACATCCTTGGGAGCAAACAATCACGATTTTCGGTGAGGGCTTGATTGACTCTTTTACGCGTCATCACCCGATTTTGTTTCAGCGTAAAATAAGAGAAGGATAAAGAAAAAGCTCGCAGGTCTTCTGCAAGCTTTTTTCTATAGCTGAGGCAGATGCCATACTTTTTCAAGCATGAGATCGTCTAGGCTTTTAAAGGAATATCCTTGTTTTTTCAGAGCCGTGATGGCATCATCCAATGCCTCGGCATTGTCCCTTGAGACGGTATGAAGTAAGTAAATGGCACCTGGGTGCGCCTGCTTCATCATTTGATCGTAGGCATACTGTTTTCCTTTTTGATGATGAATATGCCAGTCCACAAACGCTACTGACCAGAAAACGGTTTGGTAGCCGAGCTCTTTTGTTTCCTTCAGCACTCTTTCACTGAATACACCGCGCGGCGGACGAAGATAGAGGTTGTCTTGTTTTCCAGTGATTTTGTACACGGCTTCATTGACACGGTCCAGCTCTTCTTTGATTTCTTTCGTACTCTTTGTTGTTAAATCTGGATGGTGATAGGAGTGGTTGCCAATGATATGACCTTCCTCTGCCATCCGTTTGACGAGCTCAGGCTGATCCTTCACAAAGTGCCCTGTCACAAAAAAGGTGCCTGGTACTTGATGTTTTTTCAGCACATCTAAGATCTTCGGCGTGTACCCATTTTCATAGCCATTGTCGAAGGTAAAATAAATCTCTTTCTTTTTCGTGTTTCCTAAATAAAAGGCATCATACTTTTTTAAAAGGACGTTCAATTCTTTACCCGCATCTGCTGGCTTGTGTTCTTTGCTTTTCGCAAATCCCCAATGGACGGGCTTATTAGACACGGCTTCCGCTTCTGAGAGAGGCATGGATACAAAAAGCGCACATAAACAGATGAGCATGTATTTTTTCATTTACGTCACTTCCCGGTTTTTCTTCTATTGTGCAGAATAAGACCGAGACTCATACACTGATTCACCTGCCAAATTAAAGAAAAAAGCCCGCACTGCGCGAGCTATTCTTCCTTCCAATCGCTTTTAAACCGTTCATATTTCGCTTCTAGGTCGTCAATCATCTGGATCAGTCTGTCTATATCCTCAACATCTGTTGATTCAGGATCTAATGAATCAATCACATTCATAAACATATCTAATCGGTTCTTTAAATAATCAACCTGCTGCTCTTTGCTGTCTGCTGCCTTGCCCATAGATACACTCCCTTTAGCATTTGTTTCTAGCTTATCTTTTTTCCCCTTGTAAATCAATGATGCCCCACTTGCGTATAACGGTGATGGGGCTTAAAATTAACTGTTGGCGGGTCTACGTTTGCCCGAATGAAAAGGAGATAGATACCATGAACCAAAAAACAGCACTTCGTCCGATTACACCTGCATACGACCCTTGGGAAGCCTATCTCGATGTGCAGGATTACGGAGAGATGAAGCTGACAAATATCGAATTTACAACAACGACGTTGTGTAACATGAGATGTGAGCACTGTGCGGTCGGCTATACCTTACAGCCTAAGGACCCGAATGCACTGCCGCTTGATTTACTGCTTCGCCGTTTAGATGAAGTTCCGCTTCTGCGCTCAATCAGTATTACAGGCGGAGAGCCTATGCTTTCTCTCAAATCTGTGCGGGAATATGTCGTCCCTTTATTAAAGTATGCCCATGAACGCGGCGTCCGTACACAGATCAATTCAAACTTAACACTTGATTTGGCGCGATATGAGGAAATTATTCCATACTTAGATGTCCTTCACATCTCACATAACTGGGGAACTGTCGAAGAGTTTGCAACGGTCGGTTTTGCGATGATGGACAGAAAACCAACCTTTGAGCAGCGCGAGAAATTATTTAACCGCATGATTGAAAATAGCCGGGCACTTGTCAAAGCGGGTGTTACCGTATCTGCTGAAACCATGCTGAATAAGCGCACGCTTCCATATATTGAACACATCCACCGGCAAATCGTGGAGGAAATGAAATGCCAGCGCCACGAAGTTCACCCAATGTACCCAAGTGATTTTGCCAGCGCCCTTGAATCATTGTCGCTTCCGCAAATGCGTGATGCGATTCATCAGCTGCTTGATATTCGTGATCAAGACACATGGATGCTGTTTGGTACCCTGCCATTTTATTCTTGCAGCACAGATGAAGAAGATCAGCGCCTCCTCAAGCGATTGCGTCAGGAGAAACATGTCACGGTACGAAATGACCCTGACGGCCGCTCACGTTTGAATGTGAATATTTTTGATGGGAATATTATTGTGACAGACTTTGGCGATACACCGCCGCTTGGAAACATTGCTACTGATACATTGCAATCTGCTTATTCACGCTGGATGGACACAAAATTAGCAAAAGAGCTGAATTGCCATTGTCCAAGCGTACAATGCCTCGGTCCGAATGTTCTTGTGAAAAACAGCTATTATCAAGATGTTGATTTTACTTCTCGTACAGCCAGGGGGTAACCGATAGATGGACGATACTTTTCTGACAATAGTCAAGAACAAATACATTGAAATTCTCCTTGTGGGACTCGTTCTTTGGCTTGCCGTCTTTATGATTAACAAAGCGCTTCAAATTTTCTTTAAACGAACGGAGTTTATAGAGGACAAGAAGAAAAAAACGATCGAGAGCTTGGTCAAATCTGTTACAAAATACACCGCTTCGATTTGCTTTGTCATGTATGTCATTTCTCTCTTCTTTCATGATTTCGGAAAAATCCTTGCAGGTGCTGGTGTTGCTGGGATCGTCATCGGTTTTGGCGCCCAGACACTGATTCGCGATATTTTAGCAGGCATTTTTCTGATCTATGAACGTCAGATTCATAAAGGGGATTATGTGACAGTGAATAACCTCTTTAATGGAACGATTGAAGAGATTGGTCTCCGCTCTCTGCAAATTAGAGAATGGAGCGGCAAGCTGTTAACCATCTCTAACGGAGACATCCGGCAAATTCAAAACTATAACATGCACTACATGCGGATTACGGAGTCTGTATTAATTAGTGCGAATCAAAACCCAGATACAGCCTTTCAAGCACTCGAAACGGCCTGTGACAATTTAAATCAGATGCATCATGATTTTCTCAAAAAAGATGAATTTCAACATGCCATTGAACCGTTTCAAGTCCATGGCATTATGGGCCTGAACAAGCTGAACCGCGGGATTGAGATCACAGTGAAAGGAATGGTCGAAGACGAAAAATACTTCGATGCTGCCCTCGCTGTCCGAAAAGAAATGATCAAACAACTTCATCAGCATGATGTCAAATTGCTTGAAGATCTCGTTTATCCCCAGCCTGCAAAATAACCTCATTTATGATGGGGTTATTTTTTTGATTGTTTTTTGTTAATCAGTTAATTATAATGGATTATAGTTAACTGGTTAACATAAAGAGAGGATGTTGATTCATGACAAAAAAAGAAGCGATATCATTTTTTAAAGAGATGTATGAAGAGGTATTAATCAAATTCAATATAGAAAAAGTGGAGGCTTATTTTTCACCTGATTATCAGCAAGTGACTGATGGAAAGGTTTCGACACTTGATGAGTTTAAAAAGCATCTATCCACATTAAAAGGATTGACAAAACAGCTTGAGATCCCCGTTTTTCATGATGTGTTATTTGATGAAGATACGCAGCAAGGGTGTTTTCGTTACACTGTAAATGTGGAACTCGCAAGCGGGGACAGGGGTTTAATTGATGTCATGGCTCTTTTCACGTTATTAGATGGCAGGATCATTCGGTGCGACGAGCTGACGAGATCTCACAAGCAGCATGAAACGCTTGAACAGCTTGGACACATCAACTGAGAAATCTCTTCATTTCAGCCCTCTTACTTCTATCCTCTTGACTGATTCATGTATAATAGAAGGCAGAATGATTTCATGCAGCATGGGGACCCTCATACTGTGTATTTACTAAGTGAAAGAGAGTGAATAAGATGGGTCGTAAGTGGAACAACATTAAAGAAAAGAAAGCATCAAAGGATGCCAGTACAAGTCGTATTTACGCAAAATTCGGGCGTGAAATCTATGTGGCTGCCAAACAAGGTGAGCCAAACCCAGAATCAAACCAAGCACTTCGTTTTGTCCTAGAACGTGCAAAAACATATAGTGTCCCAAAACACATTGTAGACCGTGCCATTGAAAAAGCCAAAGGCGGTGCGGAAGAGAATTTCGATGAGCTGCGCTACGAAGGATTTGGTCCAAACGGATCAATGGTGATCGTTGATGCCCTTACCAATAACGTGAACCGCACAGCGTCAGATGTTCGTGCGGCATTCGGGAAAAACGGTGGAAACATGGGCGTAAGCGGCTCTGTTGCCTACATGTTTGACCAAACAGCTGTCATCGGTGTCGAAGGAAAAAGTGAAGAAGAAACGCTTGAGCTTTTAATGGAAGCAGACGTTGATGTACGTGACATCATGGAAGAAGATGAAACAGTGATTGTATACGCTGAACCAGATCAATTCCATCAAGTACAAGAAGCATTCAAACAAGCCGGCGTCGAAGAATTTACTGTCGCTGAAATCACAATGCTTCCTCAAAATGAAGTGACATTAGATGATGAATCTAAAGAACAATTCGAGAAACTAATCGATGTATTAGAAGAGCTTGAAGATGTGCAGCAGGTTTATCATAATGTGGATTTAGGGGAATAAAAGGAAATTTTGCCATAACATAAGTTTATTTAAATAAACTTATGTTATGGCTTTTTTATTTAAAACTCATAATATCTTTTGAAAGCAAAACTTTATATTCAAATTAGGAAAAACGTATCTTAATAGAGTAAAGTTAAATATTCTATTTTTGTGTAAAATTTAACAAAAAAGGTATACTACTCCTTTGTCTAGTTGTATTATAGTGATTACGAGAAATAATACATAATTTTATATATAAAAGTTAGGTGGTGTTATTATTTTTAAAATATGGTGGAAACAGTATTTTGGATTTATGATCATACCATTTATTACTATGGGGTTTATCTTTAACAACTTCTCTCACTTTACAAAAATTATCTATTTCCTTTTCCTTGCTTGGTTATTATTTAATGTTATTGACTTTTATAGAAGTGAGGTAAGAAACAAAAACGACAAAAAGTCATGAAAGGGGGTGTAGACGTTGATATTTGAAGTAGCCACGAAATTTTTTTTAACTATTGGAACAGCAACGGAAATAGTTAATGCTGTAAATAATGGTTTAGGAATTCTAACGATAATAGGACTTGCTGGTGCTACGTATGGCTGGGGAGCAATTGCTTACCCACTTATTAGAGGTGCTGTCGCAAAGTGGGGAACAAAACAGGCAATAAACTGGTAGTATACTAGATTTAACAAAGAGGAGAGGATTCTCTCCTCTTTTAATGAAAGGTTGTTCTTACGTTATGAGATTTTTCAAGATTTTTTATCAGCCATTAGAATTGATGTACTCTCTTAATAAAAAACCTAACATAGCTCTTCCATTATTATTTTCTGCTTTAATACCCTTACTTTATATTCAAGTCATTTTTGAACGCTTTGAACATGTGGAAAGCAAGTGGTTATATTTAATAGCTTTAGGTATGAGTTTTTTTTCATTAATGACTTTTTTCATTACTTCTTTTACCATCTATTTGTTATTAAATACTTTTATGTTAGATAGAGAAATCAGTTTCAAAACGACCATTTCAATTTATGGATTTAGTCAAATGCCAAAAATCTTTTTTGCCATCAGCCTTTTATTCTTTCCATTTTTAGATAACACCAATATATCTCAGTACGATCATTTTCTAACAGCCCTTGCCATCTTTATCATAAATCCCTTTAATATCTGGAGATATATGTTGTTAATATGTGGCTTTCATGTACTAATCAACATGAAAATAAAAAAATTAATTGCTATTGCGATAATTTTCGTAATCATTGAGGTATGTATTATATTTTTCGGAAGTGATATAACTCATATTTTTAGATAAAGGAGAATCATTTTTCTAATGAGAAATGTACTAACATATATTTATTTTAGACAAAAATCTTTTTTTTACTATCGACTTCCAAAATTAAAAATAAAGAATGACTTATTTGTTTATGTCGCTCTATCCGTCATTCTTTTATTCAGCGCAGTTTTTACCACTATAATGACTCAATTATATACCAATCATTTATTTTCACATAACGAGATCTTTTACATATCAACTTTTTTCATCATTACTTTTTTATTAACAGGAATTCAGCAATCCATTACAAATACTGTTTATAAAACATCTACAAAAAATGACCTGAAATTATTAATTGTATCACCACTTTCTTTTCACGAGTTGTTACTAGCAAAATATTTTGAAACCACATTTTTGAAAGAGGTTTTAATCTCTTCAATTCTTATTCCAACAATTTTTTTATATCATTATTCACAAATAGGTTCGGTTTTTTTAGGCATTGTATTTACACTTAACTCTGTATGCTTTCTTTATATAATGAAATTTGCGGTTTTCTACTTATCTGTCATTGGGTACCGTTATATTGCGACAGCATACCAATTGTTTTTTTCAATTCTGAGAATTTTTGTTTTGTCTATATTAGCTGTTATTTTTTTATCCAACAAAATAGATTTCCAATCTCATTCAATGCTTAATTGGTTTTTCAACTGGATATCCCAAATGCCTTTTGCGGTTTTACCAACAATTTTCCAAGATAAATTCATCATTTTTTTACAAATTTCATTATTAATCATCGTTATGTTATTGATTCGAACTTCTTTTTCTAATGGGGTAAGAGCACATTTCATTGGTGAAAATTCAAAAAAAAGAAAGGTTAAAACAATGATTTCTCACCTTTCCTTTCATGAAAGAAAGGAGCTGTCTCTCATCCAGTTAATGATTGCTTACATCAAAAGACAAAGAAAACAAGAAATTATTATGACATACTTGCCTTTATTTAGCTCGCTATTTTCTATCATACTTATTTTATATTTGCTTTATTATAGAATACCAACATTTATGAATGCTAATGAGAGTTTAGTTTTTATCATTCTGTCAGCTGCCATTGTTAAAATGTTATCAGATACATATTGCTTTCTCGCAAGCATCGATTTTCATGGTGCACGTTTTCAACTTCTGAAATTGACTGGGATTCATCCCAAATTCATCGTACGAAGTCACATTATTCTCTCTAGTTCAATTAATATCACGCTGTTCATTATCCTTTTTACAATAGCTGCAATCATATTTCAAATGTCTTTCCCTTTCTTTATTTTCATTTGTGTTATGGCAATAACACAAATGATCTTATTCAATTGTATTTATTTCTTATCAAGCATTAGTTATCCAGAATTTAAAAGAAATTTTGTAAGTAATCTTCCTTCAAGCAAAGCAAAAATGACTGCGAATTTGCTAATTCTATTTTGTTTTTTGCTGGAAGGACTGATGCTAATCATATTTGATAAACAGCATTACCTTGCTTTTATTATCTCTACATTGATTTATTTGATATTTATTTTTATTATTTTGAAAATCTCTAGTCTTAAGATACAATTTCTTAATTTAAGTAAGTAAAAAGGGGAAGTAAAATGTTAAAGTTAGATAATATTCATGTCCAAATTAACAACAAATCCATTCTCCATGATTTGTCTCTTCATGTTAAGCCACATGATTCTGTTGGTATTATAGGAAAAAACGGCGCAGGAAAAACGACTCTATTTGAGATCATTTGTGGCATACGATTAACTGATGATGGCGTTATCCGCTTTTTAGATAAGCAACCTAAGGATCGTCATTATTCAAGTCACCTTTTCTTTGTACCTGATGATTCTCTTGTATATGAATACTTAACTGCATCCGAGTATATCAATTTTGTTTCTAGACTCTACAACAAAAAGTTAGACTCAACAGAAATCAATACTATGCTTTCATTCTTTGAACTTGACTACCTGTCCAACAAATTAATTAGAGACTATTCTAAAGGAATGAAAATGAAATTAGCTATTTCACTTGCTCTTTTATTAAAACCTCGATTACTTATTTTAGATGAACCCTTTAATGGGCTAGATCCATCTAGTTGTATTAAATTAGTTCAGAAGCTAAAAGAATTTCTTCAATTTGGAAGTGTGCTTTTTTCATCACATACTTTAGATTTTGTTGAAGAGCTCAGTCACTCTACATATCTTCTTCGGAATCAGCAATTAACAAACGTGACGACAGAAAATTTAAAAGAGCTGTTTACTGATGAGTAAAGCAATTAAGAGTTACTTAAAAGATTTTTACCATGCTTTAAAAGTGCTTATTTTACCTTCTATTTTCTTCATAACAATTGGAATGGTCATGGGATTTTATATGACAAACGGAGATTATTCAGAGGATATTGTTAGAATAAATGATCAACGTCATTTTTTTGATTATTTCTTTCAAAATTTATCTATATGTATCATGATGATAGTTGGAATGGTTACTTTTGGTTTATCTAGTGTATACATATTGTTTATCAATGGATTAATGATTGGTGGAGCTTTTAAAATTTCGATTCCGTATTTAATGCATCCTTTACAATCATTACTTCTCATCTTACCTCATGGTATAAGCGAATTGATGGCTATTATGATTTCTGGTGGTATTGGTTTTATCCTTCTGAAAGAGGCCATCCTTTTATTGTTTGATAAAAAGAAGAAAATAAATTTTAAAAATATATGTAAAATTACTTGTACAGGGCTTGTGCTAGTAACTATACTATTATTTTTCTCGGCCATCATAGAGTTTTATATCACGCCTGACATTAATAACTTTACGACAAATTAAACCCCCTCTTCTATAGTGAAAGAGGGGGTTTTACTATGTTAATTCATCCCTTGAAACCCAAACGTCAGGTGATCCTGAACAGGAATCCAAGCGCCGATTCCTTGTGAGGTCACGTTTTTCACGACGAGTTTGCGTTTATTTCCTTTGAGCACAAGGTACACTTCTCCGTATGTCACCTTTCCTTTTTCGTTAATCGCTGGTGCATAGGCATGAAGCGAAGCTGCTTTTTTCGGAGATACATGGTACGACTGATCTCGTTTTGTTCCTGCGCCAATCACTGTGTCAAAAGCGAGGGGCAGCTTTGTTTTTTGAATGGCTTTTTGCATCATCAATGTTTTCACATCTTCCGGGTTTGGCACCTTTGCTGTGAGCCCGCCGCTCACTTTCACTTGCTGCTTTTGAACGTATTTTCCAATGGCAGTTTTGTTGCCGCCTCTATTATCAATGTGGTTCGTATTCACTTTTTTGTATTCCCAGTTGGCAACCGTTTCGTTTGAATCGTAGCTCAGTGCCCATCTTCCAAGGAAAATGGTCGCGCGGTATCCAACCGCTAATGGCGTCCCTGAAATGCTGGATTCATTCAGCATTTTGATCAAATGGGTATTTTCAATCGGTACATTCGTTGTTTTGAACAATTCAGCTGTCAGCTCGCTCGGCTGGAGCAGGGGCTGATCCTGTGACGCGTTCGGATACGTATTCTCCTTTGAGATACTAGCGACAGACGATGGCACCTTAAATGGCTTCGCCGCCTCCGCTGGAAAGCTGTATAGAAAACTTAAGGATAAGAGAACAACAAACATGATGCGGGGCATCTTTTTCATATCATCACTCTTTCTCATTCATTTTTCCATAGTATTTTCCGCAAAGACGTCCCTTATCCACAAAAGATTATAAAAGGAAAAATCCAATCGCCATAATGAAATAGGCAGCAAGTAATGTGGCGCCTTCAAACCAGTTTGTATCACCATCATTTGATAAAATGACCGTGAGTAACACAGCGGATGCCATCGCAATGAGCTCTGGTAAAGAGAAAATGAGCGGCATCTGCTTATTGAAAAAAAGAGAGCTGATGACAAGGATTGGCGCGACCATCATGGCAACCTGAAGCGTTGAGCCAAAAGCAATTTCCACCGCGACATCCATTTTGTTTTTATACGCCATGATGACAGCTGAGGCATGTTCTGCGGCATTTCCGACGATGGCCACAATAATGACTCCGATAAACAGCTCACTCCAGCCAAATTGTTCTCCCACCGTATCAAATGTATGGACGAGGCGCTCTGAAATGTACGCAACGGCAATCGTCGCAAGCAGCAAAATCACAGTGGCAAACTTACCAGACCATTCAGGTGTTTCTTCTTCCGTCTCCGCTTCCCCGTCCATGCTCTCCAGCTTGGCAACATAGACTCCGCGGTGGCTGACCAGTTTGAAATAGAGCGCTGCGACATAAAGCAAAATCATCACAATGCTAATTCCAATGCTTAAAACAAATTGTTTATCCTCAGCCATCTCCACCGAAAACACTTCTGGAATGACAAACGCCACAATAATGGCAAACATGAGCAAGCCCGAGTTGTGCCTTGCATCGTGGACATTGAACACTTGGCGCTTATATTTTAATCCGCCAACGAAAAAAGACAGCCCCGCCACAAGCAGTAAGTTTCCGATAACTGATCCAGTTAATGAAGCAAGTACAATAGCTGTCAGTCCTTGCTTTAATGCAAAAAATGAAATAATTAACTCTACCGCATTTCCAAATGTGGCGTTTAAAAGCCCGCCAATTCTTGGGCCCGCTATGATGGCAAGACTTTCTGTGGCTCTTCCCATAAAACTAGCAAGACCAATAATGGCGATACAATACACGGCAAACATGATGACCTGCGGGAAATGAAGAAAACTGCCAATGACCGATAGCGGCACACCAATTGCGACAATCACAAGAAACAAACGATTCATACAGCCATTCTCCTTTACATATGTCTGATTGTTATTCTTTCGTGAGTGCCGGCATCATATACATTTAGATTCGTTCGTGTGAGAAGGTGACCTCAATACTTCCTTTCACAGACTGCACCATCGAACAATGCTTCAAAGCAATTGTGATGACTTTATCTATTTGTTCTTCAGATGTATTGATGTGTTCAAAAATGATATGTAAATGAATACGGGAGATTTTGTTTACAGCTCCTGCTCTTGTCGTTTCAGGTGTGATCGACAGCCCTTCACAGGATATTCGCTTTTTCCGGCATACATGAATGAGCATTTCTCCAAAGCAGCCTGCAATAGCTGAGGTGAACAATTGAGATGGCCTGTACCCCATTTCTTCTTTTCCTGAGATATACAGCTGCTTTTCATCTGTTCCCGCAATCCACCGGTCCGTTTCGTATATCAGTTTCATTCCTTTTCCACCTTTCTATTGAAACCCCTATGGTTCCATTGTACGATGAAAATATGAACTTGTAAGGAGCTTCTTATGTCGAGAATTCACTTTATGATTTTAATTTTACTTGTATCTGTATCTGGTTTTTCGCAGGGAGCGTTATTGCCTGTCATTTCGATTATTTTTGAACATGCCGGCACTTCTCCTACGTTAAACGGTCTGCATGCCACAGGCTTATATCTTGGCGTGCTGCTAGCATCTCCCTTTATGGAAGCGCCGCTTCGCCGGTTTGGGTTTAAGCCGTTAATTGTCATTGGGGGCGCTGCTGTCTTTTTAAGCTTGTTTAGCTTTGTGTTTTTTGAATCTTATGTCGTCTGGTTCTTCCTGCGGCTCATGATCGGGATTGGTGATCATATGCTGCATTTCTCTACACAGACGTGGGTGACCTATGCGTCGTCATCGAGAAATCGCGGGCGAAATATTTCATTGTATGGGTTATCCTTTGGACTCGGTTTTGCCGCTGGACCTTTTTTAACACCACTCATTGAAATCAACCCATCTTTACCTTTCATTGTTTCTGGTGCCGTTAGTTTATGTATTTGGCTGCTTGTTTTTGTTTTGAAAAATACATATCCAGATACGGGCGAAGTGCAGACGTCAGAGCAGACAAACAGTTTGAAGCGCTTTAAGAAAGCCTTTCAATTTGGCTGGGTCGCCTTTATGATGCCGTTTTGCTATGGCTTTTTAGAAACGACACTCAATAGCAACTTCCCTGTGTATGCACTTAGAAGCGGGGTAACAGTGGATGCAGTGGCGTTTATTTTACCTGCGTTTGCCATTGGAAGTATTGTCTTTCAGCTACCTCTCGGGATGCTCAGCGACCGGTTTGGCAGGCGCCGCATCATTTTATGTGTCACACTCGTCGGGTCTTTCTTTTTCCTACTAGCAGGAATTTTCATTCAATCGGTTTTGGCTGTTGCGATTTGTTTCTTTATTGCCGGAATGGCTGTAGGCTCTACCTTCTCACTTGGCATCAGTTATATGACCGACTTATTGCCAAAGCATCTGCTTCCTGCTGGAAATTTGATGTGCGGGATGGCGTTTAGTGCGGGGAGTATTCTCGGGCCTGTTCTCGGTGGAATCTTTGTGCAAACGTTTGAAGGAATGAATTTACTTTACCTTGTCAGCATCGTGATATTATTCGTGTTTTTCTGCGTTCGATTTGGGCGAACGGCAGCAGTGGTTGAAAGTTCCAATGCATCCATTTCTAAATGAAAAAAACTCCCCTGCGCTATGCAGAGGAGTTTTTTCATTTAGTGATATCCATTTTGCCCGTTCGCACTGCCGCTTGTTTTGTGCTTAGGCTGATGACCTTTGTTTTGTTTCGTATTGCTTCCGCCTTTTTTCGATTGTTTGGACATATGTGATTTCCCCCATCCATTCAGATTGAACTTGTTCGTTCTTCTTTAGGATGCCCGGATTTCTTTATAGCTTGCCTGGTACGATTTTACGTTTATGTAAAAGCGCATTGAGCTCGCCGCCAAGGATAATCATGATGCCGGTTAAATAAAACCAGATCATTAAAATAATGATTCCCCCAATGCTTCCGTACATCGCACTGTAGTTGGCAAACTCGCCTACGTAAAATGAAAACAGCATGCTGACCAAAATCCATCCAATCGATGCAAAAATGGCACCTGGCAGAACAAATTTCAATTTCAGCCTAATGTTTGGAGCAAAATAGTACAAGGATGTAAAAACAATCAACAAAATCAGCGGGCTAATGATCCATCTCATCGCAGTCCATACGGTGAGAAAGGCATCTGACTGCCCGACTAATTTAGCGACAAATAAACCAAGTTCTTTTCCAAAGACAGGCAGCATCAAGGCAAAAATAATGGTCAAAACCATCGCGATCGTTAAGATGATTGATGTTAAACGTACGAGAATGAAGGAACGATTCTCCTCAACTTCGTAAGCATGGTTAAAAGCTCTGACGACGGCATTAATGCCGTTAGATGCTGACCAAAGGGCGGCAATAATCCCAAACGATAATAACCCGCCGTTACGATTATTCAGCGTCTGATCGGCAATGGATTCAATCATCGAAAGCGCTCCTTCTGGCGCATAATCAGAAATGACGCTCAGGACATCCTTTGACGTCAGCGGCAAATACCCAACCAGTGTCAGCACGAAGATGAGAAACGGAAATAATGAAAGCAAAAAGAAATACGCAAGCTCAGCAGATTTTGCCGGTCCTTCGTGCAGCAAAAAGCGTTCAATTAACGCTTTAATAAAACCCATACGCCTCATCTCCAATGATCAATCTGTCTGTTTCGATTGAAAGTGATCCTTTGTTTCTTCAATAATTTCTAATACCCTTGGGGTTGTTTCCTTTAACTGATTGACCTGTTCATTTAAAAATGACAAATCATCTGAGACTGTTCGCATCAGCTGCTTCGTTTCTTCCATCTTTTCTTTCATGCAAGCCGATATTCTGCCTGGCTCCTGGCGGTATTCATCCAGCTTTTGCTGGCAGTCATTCCATTTGTCTTTGAGTGCAATTCTCGTTGGCCGATGAAATAAAGTCAGCAATGCGCCGCAAGCTGCTCCTATGGCAGCTCCTCGGAGCACGATTTGATTTTTTTCTTCCATCTCGTCTGATCTCCTTTCAGTTAAAGGTGGTTCTCTTTCTTTACATACGTCAAAAAACGGTCAATTCCTGTTTCAATTAATTCATGGACTTCCTCAAAGTTCCCAGTGTAATAAGGATCTGGCACATCATCTCGATCGTCGTCTTCTACAAAATCAAGAAGACGGCCAATAAAGTGATGTTTCCCATAGCCGGCTATACTGCGAAGTGCCCCTACATTTTCTGCATCCATCGCCATGATATAGTCGTATGTGGTGATATCCTTCTCCATGATTTGTCTTGCAGTCATTCCTTCATAGCTGATGCCTTTTTCATCAAGCAGCTTTCGCGTTCCTTCATGCGGAGGACTTCCTTGATGCCAGCCGCCAATCCCTGCTGAATCAATCACAAAGTGCTCGCTAAGCCCCTCATCTTCTACTCTTTTTCTAAACATGGCCTCTGCCATCGGTGACCTGCAAATATTGCCAAGACACACGAATAACACATGAATCATTCTTCATTCTCCTCCTATCTTTTCCCTAAGAGTTCTTTTCGAAAACCTTTTCTCTATCATATCAAGCCCTTTTTCTTTTGGAAACTTTGCAAGAAAAGCTCTCATCGCCATTGACAAATTACACAAAAACAGGAGAAACTTTAGGAGAATTACACAAACAAAGGGGGATATTAGATGGGAATAATTGAGCAGTTTGTCACGACGATGAACAATTTTTTGTGGGGGCCTCCCCTATTGATTTTAATTGTTGGTACTGGAATATACCTCACCTTTCGCGTTCTCTTCATTCAAATTAGATTACTTCCTTATTCTTTAAAGCTCGCTTTTTCTAAACAAGACAAAATGTCAGAAGGAGATATTTCTCATTTCCAAGCGTTAATGACGGCTCTTGCTGCAACTGTCGGTACAGGGAATATCGTAGGTGTGGCCTCGGCAGTTATAGCGGGTGGTCCGGGTGCGGTATTCTGGATGTGGTTTGCTGCATTTTTCGGAATGGCCACTAAGTTTGCAGAAGCTGTTCTTGCAGTTAAATACAGGATCAAAAACGAAAAAGGCGAAATGTCTGGCGGACCTATGTATTATTTAGAGCATGGATTGAAACAGAAATGGCTAGGGGTTCTATTTGCTGTTTTCGGCGCCAGTGCTGCCTTTGGGATCGGCAACCTGGTACAGTCTAATTCCATCTCAGGAGTCATGAATTCTACTTTTCAAATTCCAACATGGGTAACAGGTATCATCATTACGGCTTTTACGGCACTCGTGATTTTAGGCGGAATTAAAAGCATTGGCCGGGTCACATCTATTTTTGTACCAGTCATGGCTTTATTTTACGTCATTTGCGGTCTGATCATTCTTGTCATGAATGCTGATCTCGTTCCAGGCGCAGTCGGTCTTATTTTCTCAGATGCCTTTACGGGTCAAGCCGTGGCAGGTGGTGCAATTGGAACTGTCATTCGCTGGGGTGTGGCACGAGGAGTATTTTCCAATGAAGCAGGTCTTGGGTCAGCACCAATTGCTGCTGCGGCTGCGAAAACGGATATGCCTGCCCGTCAAGCTCTCGTATCTATGACGCAAGTGTTTATCGATACAATCATTGTTTGTTCTATCACTGGCATTACCATTGTCATGGCAGATATGTATTTAACAGTGAAAAGTGATGCGCTGACCTCGTTATCCTTTGCTCATTTCCTCGGTCCAGTTGGCTCAACCATTGTGGCAATCGGTCTGCTCTTGTTTGCCTATTCCACCATCATTGGCTGGTCCTATTATGGCGAAAAATGCTTTACATATTTGGCGAAGGATTCGTACGTCATGTATTATCGCATCGTGTTTGTCATTGCTGTCTTTTTCGGTGCCGTGTTTAAAAATGACTTCGTTTGGGGTGTAGCAGATATGCTCAATGGGCTGATGGCGATTCCAAACTTAATCGGGCTCATCGGTTTATCAGGGGTTGTCGTATTTGAATCCAAACGAATCATTGATAAGATTAAGCAGGAGAAAAAGGAGAAAAACATCTCCGTGTCATCTTAATAGCCCTTTTATTCTTTTGCATTTCTGTTAAAATAGACATATTATTCGACATATATGCAGGAAAGGACGTGCCGCCCTTGTCAGAGCAAAAAGCGGCTGAAGTCAATCAGCTGATTGAAGACATTTCGCAAAAGTTAAATATGCTGAACATTGGAGTCATTAAAGCCGAGGACTTCAGTCCAGACAAGTACGAAGATATCGAATTTCTTCACCAAATGGTGATGAAAAAATCTTCATTCAGCCCAAGTGAAATGCAAGCCATCGCAAGCGAGCTAAAAAACTTAAGAAAATAATGGTGCAACAGGAAGCTGCTTTACGGTCTACACGCAGTTTCCTTACATCATGCGCAGAAAAAGCCAGCACCCCGCAAGGTGCTGGCTTTTTTTATCCTGTCATAACTGCGGTTTATTTCTCAAGCAGTTTTAATGATTCACGGTTAAATGCTGGAATGTCATCAGGTGTACGGCTTGTCACAAGCTGATCCTGACAAACGACAACTTCTTCGTCTTTAAATTTAGCGCCTGCGTTTTCCATATCTACTTGAATGGATGTATAGCCAGTTGCGCTTCTTCCTTCCAGCGTCTTCGCTGTAATAAGCAATTGCGGTCCGTGACAGATCGCAAATACTGGTTTTTTCTCGTCCATAAATGCTTTAGTGAATTGGACGTAACGATCATCTGCACGCAGAATGTCCGGTGAGAAACCGCCAGGAATCAGAAGTGCATCGAAGTCTTCAGGCTTCACGTGATCAATGGACGCATCCACTCTCACTTCTGCATCTCCTTGCTTCCCTTTCACTGTTTTTCCTTTTTCGTTTTCAATCACTGTGATTTCATGACCTGCATCTTTAAAGGCTTTTGCAGGCTCGGTGAATTCAGCATCCTCAAAGTAATCTGTTAATACAACTGCAATTTTCTTACCCATGTAGAAACCCTCCTGCTTGATTATCGTTTACACTACACACTATACCCGGGCATGTTGAAATCAAACATCCTATCCCTATCAGAAAACCCCTTACGATAAAAATAAGCATTTCGACTCATTCGCATTCCCTCAACAAGGTAATTCGTATGATTTATGTTACCTTTACAATAATCTGCAAAAAATAACTACAAAAGTTAACGAAACATTTCTACAATAGGTATTGTGGTCAAAAAAATTAGAAAGGCGGAGATCAGGTGAAGAAGCAACGAAGGAAAAACCTGTCTATTCTGCTCACTTCCATTATGATGATTAGTCTCATTCTCCCAGCAGTACCTACTTATGCAGAAACAGAAAACGGCAATGCCGTAAAGGTCAGCATCTTAGCCACAACCGATGTTCATGCGAACATGATGAATTATGATTATTACAGCGACAAAGAAACAAATGAATTCGGTTTGGCAAAAACAGCCGAGCTGATTGACAAGCACCGCTCACAAAACCCAAATACACTCCTTGTTGATAACGGAGACCTGATTCAAGGAACCCCTCTTGGAGAATACGTTTACAAACATGAGAAAGACAGCATCATCAATCAAACAAAGGTTCACCCCATTATTCATACACTCAACAAACTAAAATACGATGCAGGAACACTTGGCAATCATGAATTTAACTACGGGTTATCCTTCCTTGACGGTACCATTGCGGGCGCCAACTTCCCGATTGTCAATGCGAACGTCAAAAAGCTAAATGGAGAACACCGTTTTACACCTTACGTGATCCAAGATAAAACCTTTAAAGATGCAAACGGAGCCTCACAAACTGTGAAAGTTGGTTACATAGGATTTGTTCCACCACAAATTATGACGTGGGATAAGAAGCATTTAGATGGACAAGTCCAAGTGCAGGACATCGTCGAATCTGCCAATGAAACCATTCCTGAAATGAAGGCGAAAGGCGCAGATGTCATTGTCGCTCTTGCCCATACAGGAATTGAAAAAACAGCTTCACCTAAAGGATCAGAAAATATGATCTTTGACCTTGCCACGAAAACAAAAGGCATCAATGCCATTGTATCTGGCCACCAGCATGGCACATTCCCAAGCGCTGAATATAACGGCGTTGACAAATTCGATGTCTCAAAAGGAACCATCAACGGCATCCCAGTCGTCATGTCAAAAAACTGGGGCAGCTACCTCGGAGTCATTGATTTAACACTAGAGCCTGACGGCAGCAGCTGGAAGGTCACCGACGGAACAGGCAAGATCGAATCTGTTGCCGGAGTATCATCTCAGAAAAGCACAGTAAAAGATGCCATTCAAACAACGCATCAAAACACACTTGATTACGTGAGAAAGCCTGTTGGCAAAACAGAAGCAGACATTAATAGCTTTTTCGCTCAAGTGATGGATGACCCTTCGATTCAAATTGTGACAGATGCCCAAAAATGGTATGCACAAGAAAAAATGAAGGACACTGCGTATCAAAATTTACCGATTTTATCTGCAGGTGCCCCGTTTAAAGCCGGCGGCCGAAACGGTGTAAATTATTATACAAATATCGCAAAAGGAGATTTAGCAATTAAGAACATCGGCGATCTCTACCTTTACGATAACACTGTGCAGATTGTGAAACTGAGAGGCAGTGAAGTGAAAGACTGGTTAGAAATGTCTGCCGGACAGTTTAATCAGATCAAACCGAACGTTTCAAAAGAACAGCCGATTTTAAACGAGGAATACCGCTCGTATAACTTTGATGTAATTGATGGCGTGACATACCAAGTCGATGTGACGCAGCCTGCTAAATACAGCACAACAGGCACACTTGTCAACGCCAATGCCAACCGCATCAAAAACCTGTCTTACAACGGGAAACCCGTCTCTGATAATCAAGAATTTTTAGTCGTAACAAATAACTATCGTGCTTCTGGCGGCGGAGGCTTCCCTCATCTGACGCAAGATAAAGTAGTGCTTGCCTCAGCAGATGAGAACCGCCAAGTACTGATGGATTATATTATCGAACAAAAAACCATCAACCCAAGTGCTGATCAAAACTGGGCCATTGCACCGGTGAAAGGCGCAACTTTAACATTTGAATCTTCTCTTTTAGCCAAACCGTTTGCTGAGAAATCAAGCAGCGTAGACTTTGTTCGTAACGCAAGCACAGATGGTCTTGGTGTGTACAAGCTAGCCTTTAAAGAGGATGGCACAACAGAACCGCCTTCATCAGACAACTGGAATTTAACAGTCATGCATACGAACGATACACACGCACACCTTGATGATGCGGCAAGACGCGCAACAAAGATCAAAGAAATCCGTGCTGAAAGCAAGAACAATATTTTATTGGACGCTGGAGATGTCTTCTCTGGTGACCTATACTTCACAAAATGGCAAGGACTTGCCGATCTGAAATTGATGAACTTAATGAAATACGATGCCATGACGTTTGGTAATCATGAATTTGACAAAGGTCCTTCTGTACTACGTCAATTTCTGACAGGTGATGCATCAGATGTCGATCCGAAAAACCGTCATCAATTTGAAAAGCCTCAATTCCCGGTCGTGTCATCAAACGTGGATGTCTCGAAGGAAAAACAATTGAGCGACTTAGTGAAAAAACCAGCCTCATTTAAAGCTGGTGAGAAAAAAGAAGCCGGGATCTACCCTTACATCCTGCTTGATGTTAATGGTGAAAAGGTGGCCGTATTCGGCTTAACGACTGAAGACACAGCCATTACATCCAGCAGCGGTCCTAACATTCAATTTAAAGATGCGTACAAGAAAGCAAAAGAAACAGTCAACACCATTCAAACAGAAGAAAAAATCAATAAAATCATTGCGTTAACACACATTGGCTACAATCGTGATCTTGAGCTGGCTCAAAAAGTTGACGGTATTGATTTAATCATTGGCGGTCACACGCACACACTTGTTGAAAAATTAAAGGTCATCAATAAAAAAGAACCTACAATTGTCGCTCAGGTGAAAGACTACGGACAATTTTTAGGGAAAGTAGACGTAGTCTTTGACAAAAAAGGCGTCGTACAGCCAAAAGAATCTTCTTTTGACCTGATCTCTATTGATGACTCTGTCAAAGAAGATGCAGATGCAAAAGCGATCCTTGATGGGTACAAAGCAGATATTCAAGATTTAAAAACAGAAAAAGTCGGCTATACAGATGTCTTATTAGACGGACAACGCGAGCACGTCCGTGCGAAGGAAACAAATCTTGGGAACTTTATTGCCGACGGCATGCTGCAGAAAGCGCAAGAATCTGCCGGTGCTGACCTTGCCATCACAAACGGCGGCGGTATTCGAGGCAGCATTGAAAAAGGAGATATCACTTTAGGTGATATTTTAACTGTGATGCCTTTCGGAAATACACTTTATGTCGCAGATTTAAAAGGCAGTCAAATTAAAAAAGCACTCGAACAGGGGCTGTCAGGCATAGAGGAAGGCGGAGGCGCATTCCCTCATGCAGCTGGCATTGAATATACGTTTACTCTCAGTAAACCAGCTGGCAGCAGACTGATTGATGTGAAATTGAAAGACCAAAAGGGTCAACTGACAGACATTGATGATGAGAAAACATACCGCGTAGCCACAAACGCATTTGTCGGCACAGGCGGCGACGGCTACAGCGTCTTTACAGAAGCCTCTCACGGCGAAGACTTAGGTTATGTCGACTATGAAATCTTCAAAGAGCAAATTGAAAAGGCAGACGGGCAGATTTCGCCTGTCATCGATCACAGGGTGAAAGAAGTGTTCCTTCCTCGCGTGAAAGGAAATGGCGCTTATGACATTCAAGATGATGAGAAATTCCAAACGTATGTGCAGCATACAAACAAAGCATTTCTCTATTTAGACAAAGCAAGCAAAGCGAAAAACGTTCAATTGTCTCTATCAAAAGCGCAAGTAGCCGAGCTGAAGAAAAGAGAGCAAGATCCAAACGTCACCATCTATCATGACAAAGTGGGACTTGCATTGCCGCTCTCCAATTTGTCAGAGAAAAGCGCAGATATATGGATGACAAAGACGGATAAAGTGAAAAACGCATTAACGGATACGTATGATTTCAAAATCAAACAAGACAAGAAAAAGGTTTCGACTTTTAAAGACCCTGTCACACTATCCTTTACATTAGACGAGCCTCAAAAGGCGAAAAAACCTAGTGTGTATTATGTGGATCGCGAGAAGAATCGTTACGCCAAAACAAGTAACGGATCGTTCGAAAATGGAGTCGTATCAGGTCAAACTGAGCACTTCAGCGAATACACCGTCCTCAATCAAAATGCAGCAGCTGGAACAACCCCAGATCAAACTGGTGGAGACGGCGAAACATCAGCACCAGGCGGAGGTACAGGCACAGATCCAAACCAAGAAGGAACCGGCCTCCCAGGCGGCACACTGCCGAATACAGCCACGATGATGTATACAGCTGTACTGATTGGCGTGCTCATGCTCGCCGCAGGCGGTATCCTTTATTACTACCAGCGCAAGCGTACAAGAAAAAATGTATCATCCTAAAGGAAAAGGACAGAGCATAGGCTCTGTCCTTTTTTCATGGAATAGTCATTAATCTTGAGATAAATAGATCCAATTGCGGTCGTCAAATTCTTTCACATCATCTGACCCTATATGACGAAGCATTCTATTAAAGAACATGATGTCATTTTCATCATCGACATCATATAAACCCTCTAAAACATAATCTCTCGTAATAAAATTCGTTAAGTTCGTATTATTTACAAAGTCAGCAAAAAAACCTTTTACCATCGTTAAATCCTCTTCACTTAATTTCTCATCATTGATAATGGAAATATGAAAAACATTCAAATACGCTTGTATATCTTCTTCATCCATATAACATAATGGGTCTAGCTTTCTGTCTTCTTCCGTAAACGGTTTTCGCGTATCTTCAATGATGACATAACATAAAATCTGATGATCTTTCATCACGCTGAATATTTCTAAATCTCTTAATTTTAGTGGTCTATTTAATCTAATCATCTTTCCTCCTAAAAAGGGTGATCTATTCGTCGTCTATCTCTCTCCTTCTCCCAAAACCTGAAATGGACAGAGCCTATGCTCTGTCCACTTTTTCTCTTCTTGCAAAATCGACGAATCTGAAGCGGTCTAATCGGTGACGGCTTTCCGTGTATTGAAATAAACTTGTATCCTCTAAGAACACGTAATTCTTCACGACGACGACATGGTCAAACCCGTTCAAATCAAGATACTTGGCGTCTTCTTCTGTACATGGCTCTACCACAAATTCCTTTTGGGCATAGCTGATTGATACACCGAGCTCTCCTTCAATATACTCGTAGATTGATCCTTCACAAATGTCCTTCGACAAGACTGACACATGCTTTTGCAAAAAGTAATCCTTGTCTAAAATCACTTCTTCTCCGCTAATATTGCGAGAGCGGATGACTTCCCAGACATCCTCCTGTCCACTTATTTTCAGCTGAGACTGAATATACTGATCCGGTTTGATTAAACCAAATTCGTGAACCGTCGTAACTGTCTTTCGGCCAAGTGTTTGGGAAAGCTCTTTAAAGCTGACGAGACCCGAGACTGGGAATTGCATTTTCTCACGATTCAGCAAGACAGAGCCTTTCCCGCGGATTTTTTGGATATAGCCATTTTGCACAAGGATATTTAATGCCTTTCTTACCGTCTCACGGGACGTATCGTACATCAAGGATAGCTCATGCTCTGATGGCAGAATGCCTTTATCCTGCCAATCACCTTGTTCAATTCGTCTTGCGAGCTGATCATAAATCACTCGAAACTTATTCTCTTTCATTTTCCCTCCGCCCCATTTTCTAGCGTTTGGTTAAATGATAAACGATTGACTCATATGGACGCAACGTAAATCCCTTCATATCTGCCGGTACATCCTCATAATTGGATAACAGCACTTGCCCCTCCATCTCATCTATAGCCTGCACGAGCTCATCAGGAAGCGTAAAGTCCGCCTCCCCTGCATAAAAATGATTGATCACAAGAAGCTTCTCCTCATGGCTTTTTCTGACATAAGCAAAAACCTTCGGATCTTCTGCTAAGAGTAAAGTGAAGCTTCCATATGTGATCACATCAAGTTCTTTACGCAGTCTGCAAAGCGCTTGATAATGATAGAAAATAGACGACTGATCCTTTAATGAAGCTTCTACTGAAATGTCGTTATTGGCTGGCTCAATCCAAGGTGTTCCTTTTGAGAAACCTGCATTCTTTTCTGAGGTCCACTGCATCGGTGTTCTCGCATTATCTCTTGACTTGACCTGTAAAATGGCGAGTGCTTCTTCCTTTGATTTCCCTTTTTCAAGCATGGCTTCATACATATTAAGTGATTCAATATCGCGGTAAGACGATATGTCCTCAAACCGAGGATTCTTCATGCCAATTTCTTCACCTTGATAAATATACGGAGTCCCTTGCATGAGATGAATGGTAGTCGCCAGCATCTTCGCTGATTGCTGATGGTACGTTTCATCATCACCGTATCTTGAGACGATACGCGGCTGATCATGATTGCACCAGAAAAGCGCATTCCAGCCGCCGCCCTCATGCATTTTCGTCTGCCACTCAGACAGAATCGACTTCAATTCCTGAAAATCAAATGGTGCGAGGGCCCATTTTTCTCCGTTTGGATAATCGACCTTTAAATGATGGAAATTAAACGTCATATCCAGCTCCTGCCGATCCGGTCTTGTATACCGAATGCAGTCTGTGATATTCGTTGAAGACATTTCCCCGACTGTCATGCTGTCATATTTCGAAAAAACCTCTTGATTCATTTCATGCAGAAACTCATGAATTCTTGGGCCATCCGTATAATACATCCGGCCGTCTCCTTGCACAGACTGTCCGGCGTCATCTAAGAAGCGTTGATCTTTCGAGATGTTGTTGATGACATCCAGCCTGAATCCATCAATTCCTTTTTCAAACCAAAAATGCATGATGTCATGTACTTGCCTGCGCACCTCATCCTTTTCCCAATTGAGATCCGCCTGTGTGACATCGTATAAATGAAGATAATACTCTCCCGTTGCTTCATCTAGCTCCCAGGCTGGCCCGCCAAATTTTGACTGCCAATCATTCGGCGGTGATCCGTCTGCTTTAGGCTCCTTCCAAATATAATAATCTCGATAAGGATGATCCTTTGACTCGCGCGATGCTTGAAACCACTCATGAAAAATGGATGTATGATTGACGGCTAAATCCATGATGACTCGTATACCTCGATCATGGGCTTCTTTCAGCATGTGTTCAAAATCCGCCATTGTGCCGTACATGTCATGGATTTTTGTATAATCACTAATATCATAGCCGTTGTCATGCTGCGGAGACTCATACATTGGCGTGAGCCAAATACAATCCGCCCCCAGCTCTTTAATATAATCGAGCTTTTTTGTCACACCATTGATATCGCCTGTACCTGAGCCCGTTGTATCTAAAAAGCTCTTCGGATAAATTTGATAGACCACCGCTTTTTTCCACCACGGTTCGTTTGTTTGTTGTTTCAATTTCCTTCACCACCACTAGTTAAGTTCTTGTGAAACATCTTTCTTCTTTTTTAGCTTTGCATACAAAAGGGTTCCAATGAACGGGACGATGATTACAATGACCATCCCTATCGCAAATGCGCCCCAATATTTCGGGATAATGGAGAAGATTCCTGGAATGCCTCCAACACCAACTGAGCTTGCCAGCACCCCTTGAGAGGCGATAAACATACCAGCTAAACCAGAGCTAATAAGTGCAAAAATAAATGGGAATCGATAGCGCAGGTTGACGCCAAACATCGCTGGCTCGGTAATTCCTAAGTAAGCGGAAATACTTGATGTCAGTGAGAGCCCCTTTTGCTTTTCATCTTTTAAAACAAACATCATCGCAAGTGCGGCTGATCCTTGTGCGATATTAGACAGTGCGAGCATCGGCCATAGAAACGTGCCATGCAGTTTGGAATTAATCAATTGAATATCGACAGCGAGGAACGTATGGTGCATCCCTGTAATCACTAATGCAGCGTACAATCCGCCGTATAATAGACCGCCAAGTGCTGCGAATTGCTGGAATACAGCCACAAGTCCAGATGTTAAAACGTTTCCGATCGCAAATGTAACAGGTCCAATGACGATAAAGGATAAAAAGCCAATGACTAATAACGTAATCGGTGCAACCACTAACAGCTGAATACTTTCAGGTGTCCGTTTTGTGATGAATAATTCGAGCTTTGCAAGTAAATACGAGGCGACGAGTATCGGAAGAACCTGCCCTTGATAGCCTACCTTTTGCACTTCAAGTCCAAACAAATTCCAGACAGGAATCTCACCGGACTTTTCAGCCGCTCCATAGCCCCACGCATTTAATAAGTCTGGGTGTACGAGCATCAGCCCAAGGACCATCCCTAAGAGCGGATTTCCCCCAAACCGCTTCACTGCTGACCAGCCGATTAATGCGGGCAGGAATGTGAAGGCAGTGCCTGCAATCAAGTTGATCATATTCGCTAAATCAGCCCATGCCGGATACACATCCACAATCGACTTTTGATCAAAGAAAATATCAGGAGCTGTTAAAATATTATTAATCCCCATTAATAAACCGGCTGTGACGATGGCAGGAAGAATCGGAATAAAGATATCCGCAAGCGTTTTCACTGCACGCTGCAATGGATTTAATTTTTGATCAGAGGCACGCTTAACGTCCTCTTTTGTGGCTTCCCCAATCCCTGTCTGTTTCACCATTTCAGCATATACTCGATTGACGACCCCTTGGCCGATCACAACTTGGTATTGACCGTTCGCTGAGAAAGATCCCTTCACTTCTTCTATTTGTTCAAGTGCTTTCTCATCAACCTTTCCTTCATCCTTCAGCACAAAGCGCAGCCTTGTCACACAATGTGTTGCTTGATCAATATTTTCTTTGCCGCCGATGGCTTTCACAATCTGATCTGCTGCTGCCTGATAATCAGCCATGCTATCCCCTCCGAGATCGTTTTTTATAAGAAAAAAGAACCAAAAAACTTGTATATACATGTTTGTTTCTTATTTTATATTTGTATATACATGTAGTCAACAACAAAATGCAGCGCTTTCATAAAAAAGCTCCCTCAATGTGCTCAGGAGAGGCAGCGTGTCATCATCTTTTTTTATGCTCCGTTAATTTTTCGTAGACCCTGTTTTTATAAAAGGAGGAGGCTGGACGGGCAAAAGTTTGACGCTTAGATGTGAGTTCATCCAGGCGTTTTTGTTTTTCTTCACATATGAGAGAAAGTTTTTTTCTTTCCCCCCCGTCTATACTGGAGTGAAGAAGCTCTTTGACGGTCATAAGTTCTTTTTTCAGTGCTGTTTCTTCCCCAGCAAAGCCAGCATTTTTCATCATCCTGTAGCCCATTCTGAGTTCTTCAGGTACATGAGCAGCATCATCTTTAGGCAGGGGTTTGCCAAAGCCAGATAATCCTTCAAAAGCCCCGTGATCCATCGCTTTTTTGATCCGTTCTTCTGATAATCTCTGTGCAAAATCCATGGCGTTTCTCCTTTCGTCTGCAACGATTTGATTAAGCATAGCAAAAAAGCTGACTCTCTCACAAGAGTCAGCTTTCTCGTTATTTATTGTCGATTTTGAAAGTAGATACCATCTGTGCTAAGTCCTCTGACATATCAGAGAGCTGTTCAATCGCACTTGAAATTTGCTGCATGCCAGCACTTTGCTGTTCTGTTGCTGCCGCTACTTCTTGAGAGCTGGCGGCGTGTTCTTCCGATACAACCGAAATTTGTTCAATCGATGTAGAAATCGTTTGATATGCTTGCTCTACTTGCTTAATAGAAGCAAGCAAATTGTTCGTTCTTCTTGAAAACTGAGATACGCCGTCGTAAATCACAGCGAAGTTTTGTGACGTGCCTTCCATTTGTTCACGTCCTTCTTCCACTGCTTTACTGCTTTCCTCTACGCTTTCAAGAACACGCTGACTGTTTTCCTGTGTGCCGATGACGAGGTCTGAAACGGTTTTAGCCGCATCCGCTGATTGCTCAGCTAACTTACGCACCTCATCTGCCACAACAGCAAACCCTTTTCCTTCTTCTCCAACACGTGCCGCTTCAATTGAAGCATTCAGTGCAAGCAGATTCGTTTGCGCTGAAATGTCCGTAATAATCGAGATGACACTTTCAATCTCCGTGGAATGAGATTGTAATTCTTCTGCTGCCTGCTTTGAGTTGGTCATCTTATCATGTAACATATTCAGATGCTCAAGCACATGATTCACTAGTTTTTGACCAGATTCTGACTGCTCTTGTACGTCAGATGAAACAGATTTCATTTCATCGACTTCTTTTGTGACACCTTCGATTTGAGTATCGATCTCTGCAACGGATGTTGTACAATCCGTAATATTTGCGACAGAATCATTGATTCCTTCACTCATATTCGTCATGGCTTCTGACACTTGCTGCGCACTTTGACTCGATTCATTCGTTACGGTGCGAAGCTGTGAGGACATTTTCGACACTTCACTAGATGAGTTTGAGATCTTCGCAATGAGCTCTTTGATCCGCCCCTGCATCTTTTGGAAGGATGCGGCAAGTTGACCGATCTCATCTTTACTTTCAACCTCTACCATTCCAGTTAAATCACCGTCAGCAATTCGGTTCGCTGATTCCATCAATGAACGTGCTGGTTTCGCAATTCTTCTGCCCATGATAAAGGAGAAAAACAACCCACCGATGAGCACAATAGCAGATGCAACCGTGATATAGATCGTCAGCTTCTTCGTTGTTTCAGGCACAACAGACGCATCTAAATCAATTCCTAAAATCCCCGTCAGTTCACCGCCTGAATCTTTGATTGGCAAAAAGACTGATTTATGTGTACCAAATGAGTCTTTGTAAATATCACTTTTGATCATTTTATCTTCAGAAAGTGCTTGTTTCATCTCATCTGAAAAGGCATAATCTTGATCAAAATCATTTTCTTCCCCAGTTAATATAATAATTCTTTCTTTGCCGCCTTTATTAGATAGCACGTATAAGTTCTCAAGCGTATGATCTTCTTGAAGCTCCTTGAATTTCTTTTTGACCTCCACATAAAGGGGATCATCCTTCCCGCTAATGCCAAGAACGTTTCCATCCAAATTATCGATTTCTTTCTTTGCAGTATCAATATCTGTTGTTAATCGATAATCAAATTGCTTTAATAACTGGGATGATAAATCCTGGCTGACTAGATAAAATGTTAAAACGAATAGTGCAACGGTTGCGAGTAATGTTACGACAACGACTGACATGATTTTAGAGGATATCGTGTATCCTCCAAATTTCCTTTGTTTCGCCATTTTTTCCTACATCTCCACTCTCAGATTTGATTTAAGCATGTACATGTTCAAATTGTCCACAAACAGATGCGATCACATCTTTTAAATAAGATACGATATGTGGGATATGCTCTGGTAACGTATAAGGTGAGATAACAAAAAACTTACTAACACTTAGATAGAATTCTTGTCCTTCTTTTGCATTTACAAGTAAAAACTTCGTTGTATCGCCAAAGAACATTTCGTCTCTTTTCTCTCCAAGCTTTTCAAACAGCATTTTGTTCAATTCATTATTCCGCTCAATTTCCATTGAAGTCGCTTCGCCTGAAATCTCTTCTTGAAAACGCGGTGAGCCGTCTAGGTAAATTCTAAATAATGTAGCCATTCCGACGTTGTCATCATTCACGACTTCTGCTTGCGGAATTTCTTGACTGAGTGCTTCTCTGAAGGCAAGGTTCACCTCTAGGAATTGACCGAGCAAGCGCTGGTAGCCTTCAATTCCAAACGTTAACAGCACACTCAGCATGCTAATCGAGCTTCCCATTCTTGAGCATTCCAGTGTATAACCCGTATGGTATTCGCCGTAGCCTCTATGACCAACATATGGTGTCTCTTGTTCTTCCAGATCTAAACGCTTTAGGTCAGCAGCATTTTTCACTAAGAATAAACTAGATGTGTAAGGTGTTTGGCCGAGCTTTTGAAAGTCAAAGCACATCGTGTCAGCAAGAGAAAGATGCTGGAATTTCGCTTTGATTTCTTTTAGCATACGAAGAACACCGTCTGAGAATTGCAGCGGGTTTTCAGCTACATCATACTCATTAAAGAAAGCAAAGAATCCGCCGAGCGCTGAATCCGCATGAATATGCGGCACCTGTAGACCATACTCCTCAGCAATGGCTTCTGCTGTTTCACGTACCCCTTTTACATCATCAATTGCAATGGCATCTGTTGTTCCGGTTGTTGCGACAATATAAACGGGAATTCCGCCATTTTGTGCAACACGTTCCATTTGACAACGCAAATCTTCCATATCCATCGAATGATCTTTATTCGTCTTAATTCTGATCAAGTTGTCTGTGCCAAGTCCTGTTGCTTCCATTGACTTAAATAAGCTGTAATGTGCAGCATCAGAACAAAACGCATAAAGATTTTGCGGGACACCTTTTCGCAGTGACTCCGGCGCAACTTTTGCAATCGCTAAACGTAGTCCTGAGAAAATGGCTCCCTGACCTCCCCATGTTGTATATCCCCCGCTCACACTTGGATCATATCCGATGAGCTTAGACATCATTGAGACCACTCTGACCTCAGCTTCCGCTCCTGCTGGTCCATAAACATCCCATAGGTTGTTTCCATTTACCAGCATGGCCGTCAGCATGCCTAGAATTCCTGGTGTACTTGCCATTGGCAAAATGTTCGTGAAGAAATACTTTGTGTGGTATGGATGGTTATGTAAAAGCTTCAGTAATTCTTCATTCACAAGTTCCGCTTGTTGGCCGTTCACCGGAATTTGACTTGTTTCAGTGAGCTTTTGGTAAAAATCTTCTCCACGATTCTTTTCACCCTTTAGGTGTGCACGGTTCGGATCTTTCAGGTGATCGATCCCTGAAACAATCTGCTCCATCAGTTTGATGAGTTCTTTACGCTCTGCTGCATTTCCGTCCTCACTCGGAAACCAGTTCTGAACGAGGTTCTCTGCTCGTACAGTCATATACTATCAATCCTTTCAATGGAAGATTTCCTGTCAAAGTCTATATCGACCCCAATTTAAAAGTTTATAGTCTCGAAATGTTCACTTAAGTATATTTAGATAATTTGTTCATTCATCAAAATAAATAAAACCCTTACAAAACACATCGAAAACATTATGTTGATGAAACAAAAAAATATATTGATATATCTCATCGCAGGAAATCTCATCCATGTTCCTCCTCCATTCTTTTTCTCATTTTTTTTACTTAACCTGCATAAACATTAAGAAACACTGGAAATACTCTCTAAATCATCATTGTAGAAACCAAATTAATTCTTTAGACTTGTGTCTTTTTACCTGTTTTATTGATATAGCAACTGGGAAATTGCTGAATTTTCTGTTAATAATAGGATGAATTTCATAAAAAGTTTTTCGAAGAGCGAATATTTTCGTTTTCTTCCCTTTTATTCCTCGGACAGGCTGCTGACGCTCTTCTCCGGTTAACACTTTTCTATTTGAGCATTTCATGGTATATTCTAATGGTTCGTTTTCTTTCGTTCCGCCTCTTCCGTGTATCGGAGAAAAGGAGTGTTTTTATGAAAACATTTATTCAAAAACGAGGCCTCGGCTTCTTTGTTATTGCAGTCATCTTACTTTGGCTCAAAACGTATTCAGCGTATTTAATTGAATTTAAACTTGGTATATCAAATGTGCTTCAGCATATTTTGCTTTTCGTGAATCCTATTAGCTCCAGCTTGTTCTTTCTTGGCTTTGCTTTATTGTTCAAGAAAAAATGGCAGCCTGCCGCTATCATTGTGATTCATTTTTTCATGTCTTTTTTACTATACGCAAACATCGTGTACTATCGATTCTTCAATGACTTTATCACGCTGCCTACCGTGATGCAGGCAGGAACGAATGGCGGACAATTAGGTGATAGTGCATTTTCACTCATGCGTTGGACTGATATGTTTTACTTTATGGATACAATCATTTTGATCGTACTCGCAGTCCGCATGAAAAAGCAGCAGCAAACAAGTACAGCTACTGTACCTGTTCAAAAGTCAAAATCGTTTAGACTCGTCCTTGTGTCCTCTGTTGTGATCTTTGTGATGAACTTAGTCGCCGCAGAGATTGATCGACCAGAGCTTTTATCAAGATCGTTTGACCGCAATTATTTAGTTAAATATTTAGGTGCTTATAACTTTACTGTGTTTGATGCCATTCAAAATGTGAAATCAAACAGCCAGCGTGCTCTGGCAAATTCAAATGACGTGACAGATGTAGAGAACTATTTAAAAGCGAACAGCGCTGATCCTAACCCGGCGTATTACGGGAAAGCGAAAGGCATGAACGTGATCACCATTTCTCTTGAATCTCTGCAAAACTTTGTCATTGATTACAAAGTAAACGGAAAAGAAGTGACGCCATTCCTTAATTCATTGGCACACGACAACCAAACGTTTTACTTTGATAACTTCTTCCATCAAACAGGACAAGGAAAGACGTCTGATGCTGAATTTATGATGGATACTGGGCTATTCCCATTATCACAGGGCTCTGTTTTTATTAACAAAGCGCAAAACACGTATCAAGCACTTCCTGGCATCTTGAAGAAGGATCAATACACGTCAGCAGAATTCCACGGCAATACGAAAACCTTCTGGAACCGTAATGAAATGTTTAAGTCGTTTGGATATGACAGATTTTACGATTCTGAGTACTACGATATGAATGAGCAAGATACGAAGAACTATGGGCTGAAAGACAAACCTTTCTTCAAAGAATCCATGCCAATGCTCGAAAACTTGAAGCAGCCGTTTTATTCGAAATTCATTACGTTATCGAACCATTTCCCATTTGGAATGGATGAAGGTGATACCGATTTCGAACCTGGTGACTTCGGAGACTCTGTCGTCAATAACTATTTCCAATCGGCTCATTATTTAGATGAAGCCATTGAACAGTTCTTCAACGACTTGAAAAAATCAGGTCTCTATGACAATACAGTCGTCATTATGTACGGAGACCATTACGGCATTTCTGAAAATCACAATGAAGCGATGGAAAAAGTGACAGGACAAAAAATCGGAGATTATGAAAATGCGCAGCTCATGCGTGTGCCGCTCTTTATTCATGTACCAGGGGTAAAAGGCGGACAGATTCATAAATACTCTGGAGAAGTCGATATCGCACCAACCCTTCTGCACCTGCTCGGCGATGATACGAAGAACTATTTAATGTCTGGTTCTGATATCTTATCGAAGAATTTCAAAGAGCTTGTGCCATTTAGAAACGGTGACTTCGTCTCTAAGGACTACACAAAAGTAGGCAATAACTATTACAGCAACAAAACAGGCGAGAAAATTGAGCCGACTGATAAAACATCACAAGAAAATGAAACGGTGAAAAAGATGCTGGAGACATCTGATAAGATCGTCACCGAAGATTTACTCCGTTTCTACAAGCCTAAAGGCTTTACACCGATTGACCGCAATCAATATGACTATACAAAGAAAGTACAGGATGAAGAAGATTCCTCTTCCGCCAAAGATGAATCCAGCTCTTCATCAAAATAACTTTCTCATTTTAAGAACCAGCCGATCCCTGATCAGCTGGTTCTTTTCACGTTTGACCGCTATTGCACCGGGTATAGAAAGAAGAAGGAGGGATTTATCTTGAAAAAAACAACCGCTTTTGTCGTGACTGCTTCACTCGCTTCGTCCGCCCTAATTGGTTTCAGCCCTGCGGTCTCAGCACACGCCATGACCAAAACAGCAGTAGAACAATCCGTTCCTCAAGGTCCGAAAAACACATTAAACAACGTGTATGAGCTGGCACATAAAGGACAAATGCCGTACTATGCAGAAGGACTAAAAATTGGTGTTCAAACAAAAAAAGACGTTCATCATAAACTAGGAAATCCATATCCAGAAACAGGTCACAGCAGCTTTGATTTGTATCATGCTGAAATGGGGAATCCGGGATTTGCTTTTCATTATGATGCAAAAGGCAAAATTGACGAAATCCGTTATTTCGGTACAAATGTAGAAAAAGAAACAAATATCGGCGGGATGACCCCTTCCCTATTAAAGAAACAACTTGGACCAGCGGATTCGGTCAGCACCATCCCTCAGACAAAAGAGAAAAAATACGTGTATCGAACTGGAGATTATGAGCTTGAATTTATCGTCGGCCATGACCCAGATATAAATCAGCATAAACTCACCGTCCTGCATATTAACCTGATGAAAGCCGATTCCTAAATAAAAAAGCATCCTGAGCAGAAGCTCAGGATGCTTTTTCTTTATTATGAAGCCACTTCTAAATGCGGCTTTCTTTTCATTGTTCGTTTCAAGACTGGACCTGCGACATAATCAAGTCCAAATTTGCCTGCATTCCCTTTCGCTGCCATGATGACGATGGCAATGAGCAAGAGAAGCGGGTTGACAGAGACGGTACCAGCTAGTAAGAAAGAGACATTCATCACGCTTCCGAAAAAGGCTGCGGTTGTTGTGAACAATCCAACGATTAATCCTAGACCTACTAAGATTTCTCCCCACATGACCATGGCACTGAATAGTCCCGCATTCGGCAAAGCGACATTTTCTAAAAACCATACATAGAACGGATACACTAAATGGCCATCTTTGACAACAGGTTCAGCTATCGCAAATTGTAAATATCCTGATGCATCGAATCCGCCTGTTAGTTTTCCTATACCAGATGTCAGCCAAGTCCATCCGATATAAAGTCTTGCTGCCAAAAGGATAACCGCTGCCCATACATTCGTTTGTAAGAATTTTGTAAACATGATGATGCCTCCTTTTAATTTATGTGAAATATTTCACATTCTATTTATGATCTTATTATACTATGCCGTTTCTAATTTGTGATCTTTTTCACATAGATATTCACAAATTGTTCATGAATATCTATGTGAGGTAAACTTTTCCCTTGCTAAAACCGTCTAAGTCATTTCAGACAATAAGAAGGGGTTTAACTTTGTATGAAAACATTATTCCATTTTGCTTACTTACAGGCGATGTCGTGTCTATTCCCTGTCATGATCTTTGCGGCGCTTGCCCTATCAAAGATGGTGGCTATTCCTTTTCTTCACCGGTATGATTTCATTCTACTGCTTTGCCTCCTGGCACAGATTCTCATGCTGACGCTTCGGCTGGAGACATTGAATGAACTGAAGGTGATTTGTCTATTTCACCTCATTGGAATTGGCTTAGAAATGTATAAAGTACATATGGGTTCTTGGTCCTATCCTGAAGAAGCTTATACGAAGGTCTTTGGGGTTCCGCTCTATAGCGGGTTTATGTATGCGAGTGTAGCAAGCTATATTTATCAGGCCCTGTCCCGGCTTCAAGTGCAGATGGCTTCATGGCCCCATCCGTTTTTTTCAATCGGGATCAGTTTGTGCATTTATCTCAATTTCTTTACGCATCATTGGCTCTATGATCTCAGGTGGTGGCTGACATTGCTGCTTGTTGTCGTGTTTCGAAAAACGTCCGTCTCGTTTCAGGTTGGCTCTTCTACCTTTCGAATGCCGCTTGTCGTCTCATTTCTGCTGATTGGTTTCTTCATTTGGATTGCCGAAAATGTCACCACCTTTTTAGGAGCATGGCAATATCCAAATCAACAGCACGCTTGGTCTCTCGTACATCTTGGGAAAATCAGTTCTTGGTTTTTACTTGTTGTCATCAGTATTGTGCTGGTGATCGAACAGCGCAAACAAAAAAACGTTCAGCCCATTTGACCTGGCTGAACGCTTTTTTCAATCTCGATCGACTTCCTTGCGGAGATCATCTGCGACAAATTCTACATTCGTTCCAATGATGATTTGTACGGAGGTTTTCCCTGAAGTCAGTACCCCTTTGGCACCTGCTTTTTTCAATGTGCCTTCATTTAATAAATGTGTATCTTCTACTGTTAAACGTAGACGAGTGGCACAATGATCAATCGTGGTGATATTGTCTTTGCCGCCAAGTCCCTCTACAAGCATACTCGCACCTGCCGTCTTCGTATCATCGGCTGCAATATCTTCAATGTCATCATCTTCCCTGCCTGGTGTTTTGAGCTTTAACAGTTTAATGAGGAAATAGAAAACGACAAAGTACACAATGCCATAAAGCACCCCAACTCCGAGCAGCATGAGTGGTTTTTGTGCGATGCCAAAGCTTAAAACGTAATCAATCGCTCCTGCTGAAAAGGCGAAGCCGCTATGAATTCCAATGGTGTTCACAATAAAGAGCGAAAGACCTGTTAGCACAGCATGGACACCATATAAGAGTGGAGATAAAAACATAAATGAAAATTCAATTGGTTCAGTGATCCCTGTAATAAATGACGTAAGCGCCATCCCAATCATCAAGCCAGCTGTAGCTTTTCGCTTTTCAGGCTTTGCGGTCACAACCATGGCTAGACATGCCGCTGGCAGACCGAACATCATCACTGGGAAGAACCCGGTCATAAAGACACCCGCACTTGGATCTCCTTTAAAGAATCGCGCTAAATCCCCTGTTGCCCCGCTGAATTCCCCGAATTGAAACCAAAATAAGTTATTCAGCACATGATGAAGCCCTAATGGAATGAGCAATCGGTTAAAGAAACCAAACAGCCCTGCACCCGTCGCACCAAGACTTAAAATCCATTCCCCTAAACCATTGATCCCGCTTTGAATCGGAGGCCAGACATATCCGAAAACGGCTGCTAATAGAATGGTGAAAAGTGCGGTCATAATCGGCACAAGCCGTCTTCCGCTAAAGAAACCTAAGTATTCCGGCAGTTTCGTATCCTTGAAGCGATTGTACACATACCCTGCCAATAGCCCGCATAAAATACCGCCCAATACCCCCATATTGTTCGTTGAGTTAATCGACGTTGTACCAGCTGATAAAATAAAATAAGAGATCGCACCTGATAATGCCGCTGCCCCATTACCATCCTTTGCAATGCCGATCGCTATACCCATTGCAAAAATTAAAGCCAAGTTTGCAAAAATAGCATTCCCTGCCGCATGAATAAACGGGATATCGAATACATCCTCCCGCCCAATAGCCAAAATAATCCCTGCTGCCGGAAGCACAGCGATTGGAAGCATAAATGATTTGCCTAGCTTTTGAAAAAACTGAAACACCATTTGCCTTCTCCCCCTTTGTCTTCATCATGACCAAACGTTCATGATGTTCATAAAAAATATATCATATGCACATCTAGTTATCTATACCAATTTGTCCACATTCATTTGACATTCCGCTCTTTACTCTTTTCGCGTAAAATGTGGTAAGCTATTGAATAGAATGAAGTTATAGAAAGCGGGAATGAACAGTGATTGTCAAACATGATCATGAGTTAGAAGCCTTAAAAAAAGTCGGCCGAATTGTCGCTTTGGCAAGAGAAGAAATGAAAAGCCAAGCGAAACCAGGCATGTCTACAAAAGAATTAGATTTGATTGGAAAAAAAATATTAGAAGAGCATGGGGCCAATTCGGCGCCTGAAAAGGAATATGACTTCCCTGGGACGACTTGTATCAGCGTGAACGATGAAGTTGCACACGGTATTCCAAGTGAAAAAACCATTTTACAAGAGGGCGACCTCATCAATATTGATATCTCAGCAGAGCTGGACGGCTATTATTCCGATACCGGCATTTCATTCGTATTAGGTACAGGTGATGCTCGTCTTGAAGCATTATGCCAGTGTGCAGAGGATGCGTTCCTCGAAGGATTAAAGCATGCAAAAGCCGGTAAAAGACAAAATCAAATTGGCCGTGCGGTCTACAATACAGCCAAAGAACAAGGATTTACCGTCATTAAAAACCTAACAGGACACGGCATCGGGAAAAGTCTGCATGAAGCACCCAACCATATTTTGAACTATTATGATCCATTCGATAATGCTTTGTTTAAGAATGGCACAGTGATCGCCTTCGAACCCTTTATTTCAACTAATGCTGAATCGATTTATCAGACTGATGACGGCTGGACATTTAAAACACCAGATAAAAGCCTAGTGGCACAGATTGAACATACTATTGTGATCACAAAAGACGAACCCATTATTTTAACGAAGCTGTAAGCCAGCAGGTCCCCTTCTTCACTGGAGGGGTTTTTTTCGTTTCCCTTTCACGAATCTGTCACGACTAAACAAAATGCCTGTGGTAAAATAGGCAAAGATATGCGAAAGGGGTCTTATTTGATATGTGGTTCATCATCATAGGAGTTATCTTTTTGATAGAAAGTATCATCTTAACGGTTGTAGGTATTAAGAAAAAACAATCCATGATGACTTATCTTGGTATTGTCATCATGATTATGACGGTCGGCATGATCATCGTTACCCTCAACCCGCCAAATTCATAAATGATTATTTCCAGCATATACATGGATCATAGGCAGATAGAATCAGTTTTCATTTTTTAACCCCTGCACACTTTTCACGTCCTTTTTTGAGATGTTACAATGCAGGCAGTTTCAATTGAAAGGAGTTTTCTATCATGCATTATGGTAGCAAAGGCTGGTATGTCGAAGAATTAAAGAAGCTTGGTGTGACCAAGCATGAAGGAAGAAAGCTTCAAAGCTTAAAAACATATTTCCTTGCAAATCTTCTTGAGCAAAAGAAACCTAGCTCATAAACGCTTAAAGCCGTACATCAGCATAAGATGTACGGCTTTTTTTAAATGTGCTGAATTCGTTTTTCTAAAGACTTCCTCACCACATCTGCTAAGGCATCTACTGCAAGAACGGCTTTCAGCCTCTCTGGACTTGTTTGACGATATTTGACCTCGTTCACTTCATGGACTGTAATGTGATGGGGCGCTTTTTCTACTAATACAAGAGAACCATCAGGCGGCACTATGCCTTCTTTCAGCACCCGTAAATAAAAACCGGTATACCCCGTTTGCTGTACTTCCTTGACAAGCTTCATGTTAGCGTGCTTAAAAGATAGTTTCACACACGGCTGTCTTGGCTGGCTCACTTCAACAAGTGCTTCTCCAAGTTGAAAGACATCGCCAATACGCACCTTCGTCTCGACTAGCTTGCGCACTGTCAGATTTTCGCCAAACGCAGCTTCCTGTAATGTAACCCCTAAAAATTGCTCGAAGTAAGCATAATGATCATATGGAAAGACGCAGACGGCTTTATCATATCCTCCATGATGAACCAAATCACCTTGGCTATCTCCCTCAAAATTGACCTTACTCAAATATACAGGCTCATGAATACGCTTTTTGTTGATGGCTGTTTTGATTTCTTTTCCGTTCGCATAGGTCGTGATGGGTTGTCCTACTTGGATTCCTACTATGTCATATCTCTTCTGTCCCACGATGACCATCTCCTTTGGTTGTCTCATGCCTATTATTTTACATCGTTAGACAATTAAATCATAGTCGATGCGTGAAGGTCAGATACATGCTATGGTACGATGAGAAAAAAGGAGAGATGACATTGATTCATTATCATGCCATTGTCGCAGGACGGGTGCAGGGAGTCGGTTTTCGCTATTTTGTTCAAGGAGAAGCCGTCAATCGCGGGATGAAAGGCTGGGTACGCAACACAGATGAAGGTCATGTCGAGTTAAAGGTAGAGGGTGAGCAGCAAAAGGTGCTTGATTTCTTAAAGACCGTTCGAAAAGGAAGCCCTTTTTCAAAGGTCACAGATATGCAGATGGAGCCGCTCACTGAGTTAGCTCATTATAAGGATTTTCGAATAAGGTAATCAAAAAACCTAGCTCTCGCTAGGCTTTTTCTGTCCCATGGTAGGGCTTTTCCTGATAAAAATAATTCGGCTTCACAATGGTATTGTCGTAATGCTTGTGGAAGATGTGGGTAGCAGCTGGTGATACTGGCGGAATCAGCCATGTCCAGTCCCCAGTCAGCTTGCGGTCAGCCTTTTCTTCCTGCTTTTCAAACTGTTTGAATTGATGTGCTGCTGTATGGTGATCAACAATGGTCACCCCTGCTTCTCGGTAAGAATGGAGAACCGCCACATTCAACTCAACAATGGCTTTGTCCTTCCAAAGCGACGCATTCTTTGTCGTGTCCAGCCCTAAAATAGAAGCAACTTTTTTCAACATATTGTAGCGATTTTCATCGGCTAGGTTACGTGCGCCAATTTCTGTACCCATATACCATCCGTTAAACGGTGCCGCATTGTAATGAATACCGCCAATCTCTAATTTCATATCAGCAATAATCGGAACGGCGTACCATTTCAATCCTAAATCACGAAATCCTTCATATTCAGGATGGGTAATCTCGACTTCTTGGACGATTTCTTTCGGAAGCTCATACAGAACTGGCGGCTGATCCTTTAGCTGAAACATGAGAGGCAGAATATCAAAATGCGTGCCCTCCCCTTTCCAGCCATGGGCTTCACACAACTTTGTCAATTCAAGAGATGCCTCGTCGCCAATGATGCCATACTCCGTCTCATAGCCTGCATAACGAACGAGCTGATGATTATAAATGACGACTTCCTTTTGCGAATGATTTTCTGGAGGAAAGATCGTAATGGATGGTTTGATTTTCCCGCCATTTGTCGCATACTCAATATGATGAAAGAGTGCCTCTTTCACCTCTTCTTCTGTCTTCACATGCCGGCAGTCGTGAACATGCAGGGTTGACCAAAACAAACGGCCAATGCAGCGGTTGCTGTTGCGCCACGCCATTTTCGCCCCGTGCGCCAATTCCTCTTGTGTGTGAGTATACATCCCTTTAGAGTCAATTTCTTGTTTTATTTCATGCAGACGTGCTGCTTTCTCTTCATTTGACTTGCTTAATTCTTCATAGCATAAAGAAATAAAAGCTTCTGCTTCATTCCACAACGCTTCTTGATTACTCAAACATACTCGCCTCACTTTAATACGAATATATCCATTGTAGCGGTTTCTATTAATAAATTCACTGGTTTCAAACCATTTTTTATCATATCATCCGACCATTGTCCTTAGAGCGCGGATGAATCAATCCGTTTAAGGGTCTGCTCGAGCCAGCGGACATAGCCGTTTTCTCTTTCAATTGCCCTTGTCAGCACTAAGTAATGCCCAAATTGCGCTGAATGAAGCGATTCAGCGGCAGGGTCTTCCTCCGTTAAAGCGTGCAGCTTCTGTTCTAGCATGTCTATTTTTTTGGTGCGCTCTAGCAGTTGATGTGTAAACAAGTCAGCCGCTTCTTTGTTGTCCATGGAAGAGATGAAAAATGTTTTGAGCATGAATTCATCCTTTGTTGTTTCTGGTATCGGGTCTTTTGTCCTTAACCACTGATGCAATTCTGCTTTCCCTGCCTCTGTGATTTGATAGACCTTCTTCTCCAGCTTCTTTCCTTGTATACGAATAACAAATTCAATAAACCCTTCTTCTGTGAGACGCTTCAGCTCAGGGTAAATTTGGCTGTGCTTCGCGCTCCAAAACTGTCCAAGGGAATCCTTAAAATGTTTGGTTATATCATATCCCGTCAGCTCACACTGATCTAGTAAACCAAGAATGGCATATTTTAAAACTCTCATAATGTGCCTCCAACGCTTATTCTTTGACAATATTATACCATAGACTTTAAAATAAACATGTAAATCATGACATGTTTGAAATAACATCATTCTAATGAAAGAAGGAATAAACATGGATCAATTCGTTGGACTTCATATGATTTATACGTATGAAAATGGCTGGGAATATGAGATTTACATTAAAAACGATCACACCATTGATTACCGCATTCATAGCGGAATGGTTGGAGGCCGCTGGGTCCGTGATCAAGAAGTGAATATTGTGAAGCTGACAAAAGGCGTTTACAAAGTTTCTTGGACAGAACCAACTGGGACAGACGTCTCTCTGAACTTTATGCCTGAAGAAAAACGCATGCATGGCGTCATCTTCTTCCCAAAATGGGTGCATGAACGTCCAGATATCACAGTTTGCTATCAAAATGACTATATCGATCTCATGAAAGAATCTCGTGAAAAATACGACACCTATCCAAAATATGTTGTTCCAGAATTTGCGGACATTACGTATATCCATCATGCAGGTGTAAATGACGAAACCATTATCGCCGAAGCACCATATGAAGGCTTGACTGATGAAATAAGAGCTGGACGAAAATAAAAAAGCGGCACGCACTGTGCCGCTTCTAGATTGTAGACAAAGGGCTAAAATGATGTTTATTTTAGCCCTTTGTCTTCTTTTCAGCGTGATAGAAAACCTTTGCAGTCTAGGAAGGACGAGCACCGAAGCGGAGCGAATTTAACATTCGTGAGCATCGGCGCACAGGACTGACACCGAATGCGAGGGTTTGTCTACACGCTGAGGGCTAAAATAATTTTAGCCCTTTTTTATTTAATGCCTAACGTCTTTTGAGATAGCAAGAACCGGTACACTGGCAGTTCATCGCCCACTTTTGAAGCAATAAACCCAGATGACATATAGCTGTCTTTTGATTCTGGTTCAAGGGCAAGTGACAATAAATTCGTTTGCGGCTGCGCCGTGATATATACCTTTGTCCCTTTTGGCAGCTGTCGTTTCTTTTGGGTGAGTTTTGTTTCAAGCTGAATATCAGTTTTGCTCTTTTCGTCTCGTTTTGTTACCTGATAGGCTTGTACCGGTACTTTTACACTGGCAGGCAATGTGACACTTTTTAACCCTAAAGTTTTCAGCTTCCGTTCTACCCCTTCATGCCCAGGTAAAACGAGATAAGCTGTCGGTCGTTCTCTCGACATGACAGGAACAGCATCGCTCGCACTGTGAAAGCGTACAGGGACATTGATGGTCTGTCCTTTTTCAATATCCACCATTTCAAGCGAATCATCCACAGGCGCTTTGAAATCATCTTGAATAACCACTTGATCGTCATCATTTGATTGGAGTCCTTTTTTCACCAGCTTCAAACGCTCCGTCACCATTTGCTGCTTCACCTGCTTTGCATGTTTCACCGTTGTTTCAATGATTTTTTCATGTGTGGTGACTTGTGCTGCAACGCGGCGGGTAAAGTCCTCTCTTCCAATTCCAATCCCTCTGCTTTCTACAAGAAAGGATAGCGCTGGCGAGAGCGCCAAGGCATTTCGGCCAATTCGTGCATCCGTTCCGCCTTCATAGAGATCGATCTTTCCATCCTTTCCTCTTGTGCTTGTATAATATAAATCATTCGAAAATCCTTGATTTGTCAGCGTTTCACGGACGCCGTTCACATATAATTCATTTGACGTGAGCCGGATGCTTTCTGGAATATTCAAGTTCTTCCCTGATAATATCAGTAAATCGTGATATTTGAGGGCACCCGCTGAGCCGATATCATCAAACTGCTTTTGTCCCACATCGTATTCATGGGCATCAATGACTACTTCTGGTGCATACCGATTAAATTCTTGATGCAGGGCTGTGAGCTCTGGAGATTCTAATGTCATATGATCACGGTTTCCATCCGTTCCGTTTGCAAGCCTGCGGTCAAACGCATAAGAACCATCAGGATTGATTCTCGGGACAATGATCATATTCACATGATTGAGTATACGCTCTCCTTGTTCACCTGCTAATCGTTTTGCGATGACGAGAGCAGATTCACCGGAGGCTGGTTCATTTCCGTGTATTTGTGCTTGAAGCCAGATCGTTGGCTTTTTTGAAAGTGGAGAGATATGACGATCCTTTGTAAAGTAGAGAGCTGAAATGGACCGTCCTTCAATGGATGTTCCAATCTGTTTCTGCGTAGCGTAAGGACTTTTGCGGACAATATCACGCAAGAATTCTTGAAGCTCTTCTTGTGTTGTAAAGGCTTCTCCTTTTTTCTGAAAGGCAGGGGTGCCGAACGTCTCGTCAGGTTCAGGGTATAGCTTCTTCACTGAGGCCGGCTGTTCATAACTCTTTCCAAAATAAGGGGTATCTGCATGAGCTGAAGCTGGGCTCACCATCGACAAACTTCCTGCTATGAGGCATACAGCAGTAAAAAGAATCGTGCCTTTTCGTTTGGACATGCTATCCTCTCCCTTCGTTGATTTGCATTATAAAGAAAAAAACAGTAAAAGTGTCAGTATTTTTCAAAAATATATCTTTTGGAGGAACAGACATGTTTTTTGTATAGGGCAAATGAATCGAGCCTGCTCGGCAATATGACCTAAAAAAAGTGCCTGCTTAAGTAGCAGACACTCTTTTATTTACCAAATGGAGATGGCCCCAATGAGTATCGACATGACCGTCATGGCGACGACTGCAAGTACAGCCCATTTCATGCCAAACTTCTGATGCTGATCCAGTGATACCCCAACAAGTCCAACAAGTAAATGAGTCGATGGAACAAGCGGGCTTAGCATATGAATCGGCTGACCAATAATAGAAGCTCTCGCGATTTCGATTTTATCAACACCGTATGCTGCCGCTGTTTCTGATAGGATCGGCAGGACCCCATAAAAGTATGCATCATTCGGCATAAAGAACGTAAATATCCCGCTCGTTAACGCAACAATGACTGGAATGAAGCCGCCAAGCTGCTCTGGAATGGCAGATACAATCGAAATCGCCATTTCATCGACCATTTTCGTTCCAGTTAAGATACCTGTAAAAACCCCTGCCGCAAAAATCATAGAGGCAATGGCTAAGACGTTGGTTGAATGAGCCGCAATCCGCTCACGCTGCTGTTCAAGGTTCGGATAGTTCACGATAATCGCCACACAGAAAGCAAGAACAAATAGAACCGTTAAGCTGACTTTTCCTGAGACAAGAAGGAGCACCAATAACAACGTAAGCGTCAAGTTAAACCACCAAAGTTTCGGCCGCTTGATGTCATCCTGCAGTGCCGCTGCCATTTCATTTGCATGAATCGGCTGGTCGAGCTCAATGACACCAAGACGTTTCCTTTCAGACTTCCCAAGAAAGTATGCCACCACAATCATGCTCAAAACCCCTGCACCAATGACTGGAATCATCGGACCAAATAAAAGTGAAGGATCAACGCCAAGTGCACTCGCCGCTCTAGGTGTGGCACCTCCCCATGGAATCGTATTCATAATCCCCATGCCAACTCCGGCAATCCCCGCTAAAATAATCGGACGGATGCCAAGCAGCGTAAATAACGGAAGCATCGCTGTTGTTGTAATCATGTACGTTGTTGTCCCGTCACCATCAAGTGCAACAAGCATGGTCAGGACAGCTGTTCCGACGACAATTTTTAATGGATCACCTTTGACAATGTTTAAAATTTTCGCCACCATTGGATCAAATAAACCAGCATCAATCATAATGCCAAAGTACAAAATCGCAAACATAATCATGACCGCTGTCGGTGCGACTTGCTGTACACCTTTGACAATCATGTCTGAAATTTCAGTAAAATGAAAACCTGCAATAAGAGCAAATGCAATTGGTGTTAACACCAATGCCGTTAAAACAGACATACGTTTCGTCATAATCAAAACCATAAATACAACCATCATAAGAAATCCTAAGATTGCTAACACTTTGTTCACCCCTTATGTTGTATACGCTTTCATTAAATGTTGGTATCCCATTTCCAACCCTTTCTGTCATGATATCTGACGCCTGAATTGAAGTAAATATTATGAATTTTAATTCTTTTTCGGTCGATAAATGCTTTTTGTTCATTTTGTTCAAACTTTGCTTTTGATGGATTCCATGAAAAAAAGCGGTCTCACTCGACCGCTTGTTCTCCTTGGATAAACTGCTCATATCGCCTTAATTGCTCCTCCATAAAGATCTTTGCCTCTTTGCTGTTCATATAACGACTTGTCCAGCCCTTTTGCTTTAATTGCTTTTTCCAAGACTTCGTTTGTGTCATTTTTTGAAGAAGCTGATCCCATTCACGAATATCATGCTGATTCATTTGCTTTGGGCCCATCACACCACGCCAATGAGAGAAGATGAGCGGGATGCCTTGCTCTTTCCAAGTCGGCACATCTTCAAATCCCGCTAAACGCTGATTCGTTGTGGTTGCTACTAGCTTTAGCCTCTTCTTTTCATAATCATGACGAACTTCTGTAATCGTGGTAGTTGCTGCATCTACTTCATGATCTATGAGCGCTTGGAATAAATCATCTGCACTGTCAAATTTCAAAAATTGAATGCGATATGGATCAATTCCTGCCATTTCTGCCGCTCGTGCGAATGAGATTTGATCATCATTACCGAAGTCTGGGGCAAATCCAATTTTTAAGGAATCGGGTTTCTTCTTTAGTGAGTTTAATAGCTCCTTCCCATTTGAGAAAGGAGAATCCACTGGGACTGCGACGACCTGCCACTCTTCTGCCAAAATGGCGAGCGGTGTGACATCGTTCATTGTCATGTTACTGCTGCCAAGCAAATTACGGCTTAACAATAAGCTTGAATTCAAACTAACATAGTTGGTATCTCGCTCCATCATATATGTCCATCCTTTATCCACCGTTCCGCCTCTTTGATAAAGGATATTCACCGGCCGCTTCACCAGCTTTTCTTTCTCGAGCACTGATTTCATCACTTGAGCTGTTTGGTCAAAGCCGCCGTCAGGGACACCAGACACCACAATATATAATGGGCTGTGCTGCAGGAAAGAGTCGCCCTCCTTTTTTTCATTAAAGGTGAGCGTCATACAAAGACAGATCATAATGACAAGGCATATTCCTTTTTTCATCTTTTATGACTCCGCTTGCTTTATGGCAGGATAATATTTCCGTTCTGGTCTGCCAATGATTCCGTACGCAAGCTCTGCCCGGCATTCTCCTGTTGTCACGAGATACTCGACGTACCGTCTCGCTGTTGTGCGTGAAGCCCCCATCTTTTCTCCGAGTTCTTCCGCTGTAATCCCATTATTCTCTGATGCCATCAATGTTTTCACCTTGTCCAAAGTCAGCGAATTGATCCCTGTAGGCAGGTCCCTGCCATCCTTTTCTTTTGGCTCTTCTTGCATCTGTCCAAAAAACAAATCAATCATCGTTTGATTGACTTCATCCTTAGAATTGATGATGTCTTTCTTCTCTTTATATTCGGTTAAAACTTGCGCAAACTTTTGTGCGGTCACTGGTTTGATTAAATAATGAACCACTCCGTAATGAAGTGCATCTCTTAAAAGTGTCGTTTCCGTTGCAGCCGTGATTATAATCACATCTATTTCTGGATAGTGTTCTCTTAAAAGCGGCAACAGGCTTGTACCGAGCTCATCGGGCATATATACATCAAGCAAGATGAGGTCGACTTGTTCCTTTTGGAGCGCCTCCCACATATCTTTTGCACTCTTTGCCTTTCCGGCGACTTGAAATCCTTCTATTTGTTGTATATAAGATTCATGAATGGCTGCGATTCGAAAATCATCCTCCGCAATGAGTACCTTCATCACCATTTATTCCCCCTTTGTGCCTTTCGGTATGTATGCAGTGAAGATGGCACCGCCTTCTTTTTGGTTCGTCACTTCAATCCAGCCCCCAAGTTCGTCCAATACTTCTTTCACATTCGCTAGCCCGTAGCCTCGTCCTTCCCCCTTTGACGAATGGCCTCTTGTGAAAATATGTGTAAGTTCTTCCTCGTTTACTCCATCACCTGAATCAGATACTTCTATGATAATATCAAACCCAATATCTGTAATGAACAGGCTTACCTCGCGCGTCTCCTTATTTAGTACGGCCTCAAAGGCGTTATCTACAAGATTACCAATGATGGTAATAAAGTGAGATAGACTTAAATGTGGTGGAAGCGGCTCCAATGAACTATTTTCATCGATGTTGAAATGAACCTTCTTCTCAGATGCTTTCCCTAACTTGCCGAGTAAGATGGCTTGTATTTTAGGAGATCGAATTTGATTCATGAGTAAATCGTGCTGACGGTTTTGCAGCGTATATTCTTCCTTTATTAAGTCGATGGCCTCATCCACTTGCTTCAGCTCAAGCAAACCTAAAATGGCGTACAGCTTATTTGAGAATTCATGCGTTTGTGCCCTCAGGTCTTCTGAATATTGGCTGACCTCTGTTAATGTATCCAGCAGCTTCGTCAGCTCTGTTTTCTCTCGGAAGCTCACAATTCCCCCAAAAACTCGATTGTCCTGCACCACTTTTTTCACATTTAAGACATAGGTTTTATCATTGACGACGGTTTCGATGTTCGGTTCAATCGTTTCTGCCTTTAAATAGAAAAGGAGATTGGCTTTTGGCAAGACTTGGTCAATATGAAGCGGCAGCTCGGATGAAACGCGCAGCATGTGTTCAGCAGATGTATTCATCATCGTTATCGCGCCTTTGCGGTCAAATGCAATAATCCCTTCTTTTATAGCAAGCAGCATCGCTTCTCTTTCTCGAAATAATGAAGCAATTTCGTGCGGTTCAAGCCCTAATGTATCTTTGCGAATACTTCTTGTTAAAAAAATCGCTCCGAATATACCAGGCAAGAGCACAAGAAGGGCAATATAGCTAAGCTTGATTAGTTGATGGGCTGTCGCTTGATCAATTTCCTTTTTTAAAAATTCGACGGTGACTGTGCCAATAATTTCTTCATGCTTGCCTGTTTCTTTCATAATCGGGGCACTGCCTCTGACAACGGTTTCACCATTAGAATCACCCGTTGATATGGAGGTTCCCCCAAATAGCAGGGTACTTCTTCCTCTAAATACACTGATGGTTTTTCCTACATTCTCATGATTCGTATGAAAAAGGACCTTCCCTTTTTGATTGGTAATGAAGATGGCATGTGCTCTGACTTGATCCTTCATTTGCTCAAGCACTGCCTGTTCTTCATACTCAGACACTGATGAGGTGCCCACCGATGTTTTAATGGGCGGCATATATGAGATTGTTCTAGCGGTTTGCACCGCCAGCTGTTCAGCTTGCCGCTGCCTTTCTGATGTCTGCAGAAAACCAAAACAAATGGTCAATAAGGCAATGACAACAAGCAAAAGCCCGATAATTAACCCCAAAATTTTCGTTTGTAAAGTGACTTTCCTTTTGCCCATCCTCACCGCTACAACCCCTAATTCAAGTAGATTCATCGACTAGACTCTAAGAAAATCATATCATTTTTTCTTACGAAGTTAAGAGAAAATTCATTCAAACAAAAAAGGACGACTCAAATCGAGTCATCCCTGTTTCAATTACGTGATAGATAAGCCTGCACTCGCATAGCCTGCTACAGTGTTAATTAAAGATAAGCCTGTTGCAGTCGCAGAGAAAACAACCAGTAATCTTGTTTCTGCTGTAACTGGCACATTCAGGCCGGTAGCGATTCCGTTTGAAATAGCACCAATAGTTAAAATCCCCGTTAATGGTGGTGCCAACGTGACACTCGCTACTTGAGTGAAGCTGTTATCTGGTGTCGGTGAAGCAAATAAGCTAGCTGTCACTGTAATACTCGTGCCGACTAAAGCCAATGCTGCCGTAGTACTAAAGTATCCGGCAAATGAAGTAATAGTGCCATCCCTTGGTACAGAGAATGCCATATTTAAAAGAGTACCTGCTGCTCCTGTTAAGTCGATGATACCACCTAGTATGCTAACGCCTGTTGCAGAGCTACCAAAGCCGACCAAACTAGAAGTTCCGACAAGACCACCTGCAATTGTAGTCAAGACAGCAGGGGTACCTGATGCAAATGGAATAATCGCACTCGATCCAGTTGCTCCGGTTGCTCCTGTAACTCCGGTGGCGCCGGTATCTCCGGTGGCTCCCGTTACTCCAGTCGCTCCGGTGACTCCGGTGGCGCCGGTATCTCCGGTGGCTCCCGTTACTCCGGTGGCTCCTGTGACTCCGGTGGCGCCGGTATCTCCGGTGGCTCCCGTTACTCCGGTGGCTCCTGTGACTCCGGTGGCGCCGGTATCTCCGGTGGCTCCCGTTACTCCAGTCGCTCCGGTGACTCCGGTATCTCCTGTGGCTCCCGTTACTCCGGTGGCTCCTGTGACTCCGGTGGTGCCGGTATCTCCGGTGGTGCCGGTATCTCCGGTGGCGCCCGTTACTCCAGTCGCTCCGGTGGCGCCGGTATCTCCTGTTGCTCCCGTTACTCCGGTCGCTCCGGTATCTCCGGTCGCTCCTGTGACTCCGGTCGCTCCGGTATCTCCTGTCGCTCCTGTGACTCCGGTATCTCCGATATCTCCTGTTGCTCCCGTTACTCCGGTCGCTCCTGTGACTCCGGTGGCCCCGGTATCTCCGGTGGCGCCCGTTACTCCAGTCGCTCCGGTGGCGCCGGTATCTCCGGTGGCGCCAGTATCTCCTGTTGCTCCTGTGACTCCTGTGATCCCGGTTGCTCCGGTAACTCCAGTCGCTCCCGTATCACCTGTTGCACCGGTTGCTCCTGTACCTGTTGCTCCTGTGGCTCCTGTGATCCCAGTTGCTCCGGTAACTCCAGTCGCTCCCGTATCACCTGTTGCACCGGTCGCTCCTGTACCTGTTGCTCCTGTGGCTCCTGTGGCTCCTGTGATCCCGGTTGCTCCGGTAACTCCAGTCGCACCTGTATCTCCTGTCGCACCGGTCGCTCCTGTACCTGTGGCTCCTGTGATCCCGGTTGCTCCGGTAACTCCAGTCGCACCTGTATCTCCTGTCGCACCGGTCGCTCCTGTACCTGTGGCTCCTGTGATCCCGGTTGCTCCGGTAACTCCAGTCGCACCTGTATCTCCTGTCGCACCGGTCGCTCCTGTACCTGTGGCTCCTGTGATCCCGGTTGCTCCGGTAACTCCAGTCGCACCTGTATCTCCTGTCGCACCGGTCGCTCCTGTACCTGTTGCTCCGGTTGCACCCGTTTCACCAGCAGCTGCTAACAATGTATAATCTGGTGACGTACCTGGCGTACCTGTTGGCGGCGCTGAATTCACCACATACGTACTTCCATCGAATGTCACGACTTGACCTACTGGATAGGTTGGGGCTACCGCTGGATCAAATGCCACAATGCCCGTTAAGCCTACACCAGTGGCTCCAGTTGCTCCTGCCGGGCCTGCTGGGCCTGCTGGACCCGCTGCACCCGCTGGACCTGCTGGGCCTCTTCTTCCTCTCCCGCCTGGCGGACCTTGAATCACACAAACACAAGGATCTTTTCCGCAGCAAGGATTTTTCACTGGTTTCCCTGGCTTTCCTGATTTCCCTTTCTTACAACTATCACATTCCCAGCCGTCATCCTTATACGCGTCATACCAGCTTCCTTTTTGGTAGTGGTCTGTTGAATGAGTTGGATATGTCTTTCCGCATTGTCTACACCTTCTCATGGAATCACCCCCATCCATTGTATTCATCGTTCCTTGGATAGGTGTATGTACACTTTTATTTTTTATCATGAAATATTGAAAAGACCTTGCACTCGATGCACAAGGCCAGGCCTTACTTTCATTGAAATTTCATCATCATTTTGATATCTTTTCCTACCATACTATATTCAATATCTGCTGGACGGATCGCTTCTTTTAGTTTTTTCACCCCTTCTCCTTCAAAAAAAGTAGGTGCATGTTTTCCACCGATTAATAAAGGCGCCATGTAAATGACGGCTTCATTGACTAGTGATGCTTCTAAAAAGGACGCACTCACATTCCCTCCTGCTTCAACGAGAACTGACATGACAGAACGTTCCTTCAGCATTCGTAACACGTCATGAATATTTGTCCGCTGCTCTCCGCTTGTGACATAGACTTGATGCCCTTTTTCTACCAGCTGTTCATACTTTTTCTGATCATGCATGTGCGAGGTGCAAATAATGGTTTCCGCCATATGATCTGTTAAACATTTCGCATGAAGCGGAATCCTTAATGTGGAATCTAAAATGACACGAATGGGCTGGGTCGCCATTGAATCTTTCACAATAAGACCTGCATCATCTTGAATAATCGTTTCGACGCCTGTAATCACAGCATCTGCTTCTTGACGCAATTGCTGCACTTCTTTCCTCGCTTCTGTTCCTGTGATCCATTTGCTTTCAAGATGAGATGTTGCAATTTTCCCGTCTAACGAAATGGCTGATTTTAAGATGACGTAAGGAAGGTCTGATTGAATGAAATGAAAAAAAGGCACATTTAAGCGATCCGCCTCCTGTTTACATATTCCTTCTTCCACTTCAATCCCTGTTTGTTTCAACATGGTGATCCCTTTACCTGCTACAAGCGGATTCGGGTCTTGTGTCGCAATGACTACACGTTTTACACCACTCTTGATAATGGCTTCCGTGCAAGGACCCGTTTTCCCATGATGCGAACAAGGTTCAAGCGTCACATACATGTCAGCTCCCTTTGCCTTTTCCCCTGCCATTTGCAGCGCATGAATTTCAGCATGAGGTTCGCCCGCCTTCATGTGAGCACCAACCCCAACAATCTCACCTTGCTGTACAATGACTGCACCGACAAGTGGGTTTGGGGAGGTTTGCCCTTTCATTGCCTTTGCGTTGGCAATCGCCAGCTTCATATAAAAAACATCGTCTTTCATGTGAGTCTCCTTTCTTCTCTTTCAAGGGAAAGAACTCCTTCAGGAAATGAAGGAGTTCTATTCTCATGTGCTATATTTTTTCCATCCGTTTCTTTTCAGATCGATCATAGTAAGGCAAGGAATAAAAAAGTTTATATGATGCTCGTTGTTTACAAAAACAGCATTTGCGTAATTCATATTTATTAATGAGGAGCACATGCGGACAATTGAGTACAGTCAGGCCTTTTTTCATATGTTCCTTGCAAACACTTATCATGAGAATCCCCCGCTTACATTCTTTTTCTTAATGAGAGATTACTTCTTTCGGAAATTGTTCAAATAAGCGCAGTACTTCGGTATGCGTGCCATCTTCTCGAATGTGATAAATCCCGCCGTCATATGAGCTTGCGTATACATCATTGCCTAATTGTCTGATGGCACTAATCCCATTCTTGGCAATTCTAATTGGGCCGGTATTGACATCTAGCTCTGGATTCCACACAACGATATAGCCCCAATAATCTCCGCTCACAATATAGCCAGAGTCTGTGACAGAGACAGATTTAATAGAATACTGGTGTTCATTATGCTGGTCTAAAATTCTTCCTGTATGCAAATCAAACAATCTCACATTCTTGTCACGGCTGACAATGGCAATACGATCTCTTTTACTATCAATGAATACATCATTTAACAGCTCTGTCGCTCCGATATATTTCGCTTTTAGAGACAAGCTCTTCTTATCTAAAAGACAGATGGTTCCTTCTACCGCGGCTGTGATGATATGATCTCCTTCTACTTTTAATGCTTTAACAGCACAATCGTGTGCTTTGGAACGGCCAATTTCCTTTAAATGTTCTGTCGAAATGACATGTACATAACCGCCGTAAGTTCCAATATAGAATTGCCGATCCTCCTCGTGGAAATACACACTGTTGACCGGCCCTGTGTTGAGATCAAACGAAACCATTTGCTGTAATGATTCATGAACAATATGCACCTGACTTGCATGATCTCCCCACGCATAATAGCTTCCATCTCGTGCGACAGCCACTCCATTTGTTAAAACGCCTGTCGATTTAGCGATTTCAATCCCGTTCTTTCTGAATTTTCCGTCATCTGATGCTGTGATGATATCTCCCGCATCAGTCAGCGCAATATCATTAATAGATGGTGTCGCCATTTCAATCTCATCTGATACAACTTTTCCCTTTTCAATAGACCATTCACAATACGTTTTACCAAAGCTGGCTCCTAGGATCGATTTCTCATCTTCCGTCCAGACAAGCGAACGCTCCCACTGATATTTATGAGGCAGCAACGTATTGACTAAATCCCCTGTTTCATAATTCCACAGCTTAATTAAATGGTCATAGCCTGCTGTCAGCAAGTAATTGCCGCTTGGAGAAAAGTTCACCCGCTTGACGCCCTGTAAATGGGCTTTAATGATTTTTTTCTCCTGTAAAGTAACCGCATCATAAATAATGACGGTGCCATCGTCTCTGCCAAGTGCGAACACTTCTTTTTGATTGCTGCCGCTGATTGTGTCCAGCTCATAATCAAACGGACCAATTTCTCCTACAATTTCTCCTGTATCATACAGCCATACAAGAACGTAGCCATCATCACCTGTTGTATAAGCTTTATCGCCATGTATCCATACAGCTAATACATCTTTGCTATGTCCATGGAATTCTCTTAAAATAGCTCCTGTTTCGATATCCCACACTAAGCACCTTCTATCTCTAGACACCGATACTAGTAAGGTATCCTGTTTGGCAAAGGCGACGGCTTCTACATCATCCGCATGACCAAACAGGGTGCGAATTCGAGTATGAGTGCCTGTATCATACAATTGAATGGTGTAGTCTGACGATGCACTCGCTAAATACTTTCCGTTTTCAGAAAGAGATAAAGAGTTAATGATATGCTCGTGACTTCCAATAAACGTTCCTTCTCCTGTTGCCCGGTTCCACTTATAAATACAGCGGTCATAGCCGCCAGTGTAAACAATTTGGTCCTGCTGAGTTGATAAAACAGATGTAATCGGTCCTCTATGCATGATTTTACACTCCCACCTTTATATGTTGTTTTTGACGAGTCACTATACGAAAACCAGTAAATCGGAAAACGGGATCTGGATGCTTCCCGTGTCTTCTGGCGACTCTGCATAAATCTCCGCCTCTTGCAAAGGAGCCTCCTTTTAAAATGTAGTAATCACTGCCAAGCGTCTCCGTTAAATCATCTACGACCTCGATGCCGCCTTCGTATACATGATATTTGGTGTTGACCCATTCCTCGACGTTGCCCCCCATATCATAAAGACCAAATAAGGATCTGCCCTTTTTGTATTGACGGACAGGCGTCGTTTTTTCAATATTTGATTCGAACGTATTACATAAAGAAGGATCAAACTCATCTCCCCACGGGTATTGATTTCTCGTATTTCCTCGGGCAGCATATTCCCATTCTTCTTCAGTAGGAATCGACACGTCTATCCCAAGTTTCCCGCTCAGCCACTGGCAGAACGAGAAGGCTTCCTCGATATCCATGCCCCAAGCCGGATGATCTTTCCCGCCACCAAGCTCTTGATTCGTTAAGCTCTCCGGGTACGTCTGGCCTGTTTCATCACAGTAGCTTTGATACCATTCATTGGTGACGACCGTATCTGAAATAAAAAATTCATTGATATACGGCTGATAGGATGGAAATTCTTTGTACAGCCATTTTTGAAATTTTTTCTCACGGCCGTAGGTTGGATTGAGAAGCTTGTCCTTCCAGAATTCTGATGCCTTTTTCATATCTTCTTCATTACTTCCAATCGTTGCATAGCCGCTTGGGATTTGAATCCAATTGATTTCAGGTTTCACGCTTTTCTCCCGCCTTCTTTAAAGTAAACTCATCTACTGATTAATTAATTTTTTCTCATCGACCATATGCCCTGAGGCTGCTTTTGCCTTTAAATAGGCTTCATTATAGAGAGAGGCTTCGACCGTATGATCAAACCGCAAAACAGGAAGACCGTAAGCAGCAATGGAATCGACTTTATCTGGATTGTTCGTTAGGAGGTGCATTGGTTTCCCTTTGTTTAAATAGTGCAGAACAGCCGCTGCCTCCTCGTAATGCCGGTCATCATCTCCGCACCCGATCAGGCGGTTGGCTTCAAATGTATCCAGCTTCATTTCCTGTAATTTATACGTCAATGCTTTCGCCATCAGCCCAATTGACCGCCCTTCTTGATTGGCCATATATACGAGCATGCCTTTACCGTAATCGGTGATTTTCTTCAGCGATAACGCAAGCTGTGGACCGCAGTCACATTTCAGTGACCCAAACACATCCCCTGTTTGGCAGACACTATGAATTCGCACTAGCGGCGGCACCTCATTTTCAAAGTCGCCAAATAAGAGACAAGAGGAAAAGGTTTGCTGCGTGGTACTCATTTGGACAATAGATTCGATCGTTGGTTTTGTCTCCCCTTCAACAGGTGCGAAGGCATACCATTTAAATGGCACTTCTTCATGTTGAATGGAGATCGGCAGGTTCACTGGCCCCACGAGCAAATAGTTTTTTTCTTGAAAGGTAAAATGATGAATCATTGATTGTAATTCATCTACAAACTTGTTCATTTGTCTCCCCCCTATTCATCGCTGCACCCAAATCGACTCTCATAGCGCAGTGATGGAGTGATGAATATGTGTCCGCACTCCCTTACTTAACATGTGTGCTCCTATTTCAAGCGGCACTCATTCCTAAAAAGAAGAATATAGATGTGCGATGCCTCTCATCGTTCAGACCTTGATTTTCGCAAAAATGTTTCCGTTCCACCTCTTCTAGCAATGTTTCAATCTAGGTCTTGTCCAGTACAAAGGAGCAGAAATCTTGGTTCATACGATGTTAACGCCTTTCGATTCTTACATGATGCATGCTCTTTATTAGAATGAACACCTCTGCTAGGTTTGAGTGATCACCTTTGTACTAGATTTTGACGGCAATGACATGATGCTGGCTAATGCCGGCCTTTGCTTTTAATGGTGTAATCGATACAAGCTCCAGACCTGATGAACAAATTCTTTCTCCAAGCTGAGAGTCTGAAAATGAAAAGTGGAAACGGCCATCTTCTCCGATCAACCCTGTTCTCCACTCTTCTCCCCATACAACAAGTGAGAAGACGCCGCCTTCATGAAGCAAAGAGGAGACCTGTTTTAAATAACGCTCATGATCATCAGGATGCTGGTGATGAAAGCAGCCATGATCTAAAATTAAATCAAACTGCATCCCGCGTCCCTGATCCATCGACCAGGACATAAAATCTTGATGAACAAAATGGACAGGAACCGTTTCTCTTTTCTGTAATCCTTCCCACTCCTCATGCTCATACAGGTCGATACCGACATATGCAGAAAGCCCCCTTAAATGTTCAAGTGCCCGGCCGTTCCCGCACCCGATATCGAGCACAGAAGCAAGTGCATTCTTTTCCCGTGAATGCCATGCCTTTAATGACATCACGGCTGCATCTGTTAAGGATGGATCAGTAGACCACATATCTGTTCTTTTCTCATAATGTTCTTGAAATGCCATACGCATTTTTTCTAGATACAACCCACTGTCTTCATGGTATAAAGCTTTTTTCATCACAGGACCTCCTTCTATTCAAAATCGACTTTTCGGGCAAAGGTCATTTTCAAGCCAAAAACCTTATGTTAAAATGAAAGATGGATTTTTTAGGAAAATCTGTTTTCTGAAAAAGGAGAGTAGCATCCCACATGTTCACTCTTCTTTTTCAGCATGCATCCTCATATGCAGCCATTTGAGAGCTGCAGCGCCTCAGCTTATTGTCTCTTTTTTTCATATGAGTTCACCTCCTTCACCGTTCGATCAACTCACAGCCTTTATTGAAACCGCTTTCTCTTCTGTACAGGAGTACGACGTCTTTTAAATATCTCTTGCAAAGGGATCATAGTAGAAAGATCATCTACTGTTTAAATCGGCTATCATTTCTTCTTCATGTAAAAAAACATTTTCTCGTGTTTAGTAGTAATTTTCCGAGTGCTTTTACCTTGGTTTTATGCCACCACCTATCACTAGAATGTGCTTCGAATAAACCCATCAGAAATTTAACAACTACTTCCATAATGACTGGATTAAGCCAAATATATTGTTTTTAGATTATTTTGTCAACAAATTATTTCCTAAACATTAAAATGAATTTTCTAATTGAAAATACAGGTATTTTTCGTGGTTTTTTGACCTCAAAACACTTATTTCTACACAAAAATACAACATAAACCAATAGAACTAAGAAATTTATCTACTAAATTACACAAGATTTTTATTTCATTTTGAAACAAAATTGAAAGATACAATGATTATTTCCCGAATGGATTTTTGTGATATTTTGACTATTTTTTTCTCATTTCCGATCATTTTCTTTGGTATATCTGCATTTTCAATTAGGTGATTTACTGTTTATTCCAATCTGCTGTTTTTTCTTATTATAGTAAAAAAGATGTGTCCTCTCCTTCAGAGATGATGGCATGAAAAAAAGCCCCTTACGAAAGTAAGAGGCTTTTTTCAGTTGGCGTTTATGCCCAAGTTTTCACTTTTTCATGGTCTGTCACAAAGAGAAGGACTTTTCCTTCGTCTAAATGTTCTTCAAATTTCTCAGCTTCTTCTTTAGAGAAACCAATTTCATGGATTTTATTTCGGAGCTCATCGCCCTTTTTACTAAAGATGTTCCCAACAGCATGTTTAAGTCCAACTTCTCTTTGACCTATCGTATTAGCATCTGCATTTCCAGCAATACGCTCTGTACGATCATCGTCATGGGACAGAACATAAATGTCCTCTCTGGCTACACCGAGTGCTTTTAATTGCTCTACATCTCTTTGAAGTGTCTCATCATTTGAATACTCTCTTACAACAGGTTTCATTTTATATTCCTCCTTTAGCGTCTTACGAATCTTTTACCCGTCACTTTTGTCATTAAACCTTCCTTGAGCACATCCATTTTACATTGTGTACTAACCGTGCCTATTGGCTTATTTTTGACAAAAATCCTGTAAAAATGACTAAATTTTCTGAAATATTGTATTCATCCCTCTTGTTTTGTTGTACAATTCTTATACTGGAGGCTAGAAATGAGGTAGAGCTGATGTATTACTTTTCAGCGGAGCAGCAGTTTAATGCTTGGGTTGTCAGTGATTTGGTGAAACAGCTTTTTCAGAAGTGGAATCCTGAAGAAGCAAAAGCAAAGCCGCTTACATTGTTTGCTGAACAGCACTTTCGCATCTCCATTGATTATCTCTTTTCAATCATCATTAACATTGGAGATATCGAGTCGATTGAACAAGATCCACAAGACCTGTTGTCCTCATACTTGAATATCCTTTTTCCTTTTGTGACGCACGATATGATGAAAGCCTCCATGCAAAATGCGAACGAATATTTGTTAAAAGAACGTGATGCGGACGTGTATCAGCTGTTTGGCTGTCTGCCGCCGCTCCTCTCTGTTGCCTTCCAAAAAAGCAGTCCTCATCTATGAGATGGCGGCTGCTTTTTTGTATGTGTTTGAAAAAGACCGTATGTTTTGAATGAAAAGAAGCATCATGTTAATGTAAATCTAGGCTGCAAGTGAAAGGGAGGATTTGACATGAGTCAACAAAAGCAAATTCAATTAGCCAAACGTCCAAAAGGATTACCTACAAAAGATGTTTTTCATTTTGAAACAGTCGATATACCTGTGCCGCAAGATGGCGAAGTCTTGATTCAAACGAAATATGTTTCTGTAGATCCTTATATGAGAGGACGAATGCAGGATACAAAATCCTATACACCTCCATTCAAGCTAAATGAAGTGATTCAGGGCGGTGTTGTCGGAGAAGTCGTTGAATCCAAATCGCCTCAATTTGAAAAAGGGGATTTTGTTCTTGGATTCCTTGGCTGGCAAGAATATTCCACAGCCAAAGCTGAATCTCTGACTAAAATTGATCCATCCATTGCGCCATTGTCCTATTATTTAGGCATTTTGGGCATGCCAGGGCAAACCGCTTATTTCGGACTTCTTGCGATTGGCCAGCCAAAAGAAGGCGAGACCGTTGTCATTTCTGGAGCCGCAGGTGCTGTTGGTTCCGTTGTGGGACAAATTGCTAAGATCAAAGGCGCACACGTCGTTGGGATTGCCGGATCTGATGACAAGCTGGCTTACTTAAAAGAGCTGGGCTTTGATGAAACGATTAATTATAAAACAACAAATGATTTAGATGATGCCATAGCAAAGGCGTGCCCTAACGGCGTCGATGTGTATTTTGACAATGTTGGCGGCGAAATTTCTGATGCCGTGATGAATCATTTGAACCGCTTTGCACGTATTCCAGTGTGCGGCGCGATTTCGTCTTATAACATTAGCGCAAGCGAGGACATCGGACCGCGTGTGCAAACAAAACTCATTAAAACAAGCGCATTGATGCAAGGCTTCATTGTTGCCAACTATTCAGATCGTTTTGAAGAGGCTGCAAGAGATCTCGCACAATGGGTAAAAGAAGACAAACTGACTTATAAAGAAACAATCATTGAAGGCTTTGACAACATTCCTGATGCATTCCTTGGACTGTTTAAAGGGGAAAATGTCGGAAAACAGCTTGTCAAAATTTCATAACAAGAAAGGACCCTCCATGTGGAAGGTCCTTTTTTTATGCTTGCTTGGGCGCAAGATGCAGCTGGCCTTGCTTATAAACAATTTCCTGAAGCGAAAGATTCAGCTTTTTCGCCATTTTTTTGAGCGTTGCATGCTCTTGAGGTGTGACTAGGCTGATGACAGCCCCTTCCTTTCCTGCGCGCCCGGTTCTGCCTGAACGGTGGATATAGCCTTCTTCGTTTGGCAGGTCGGCATGGATCACGTAAGGCAGATCGTCAATATCGATGCCTCTTGCTGCGATATCTGTTGCAAGGAGAAGCGGGAATTCACGCTGTTCAAATTCCTTTAAGATGATAGCACGCTCTGCTTTTTTCGCTTCACTATGAAGCACACCAAGGTCGACATGGTGATACGCTAATTTCTCTGCATAAATGCTTAAATTCGTAATATCACGCACAAACACGAGCGCCTGCATGTCCTCAAGGCGTGATAGCTTTTGCAGTAGTTTTACTTTGTCACGCTGATCACATAACAGATAATAGTGTCCTACTTTCTGCGCTTCTTCCTCACTTCTGGCAATTTTCAATACTTCTGGTTCAGATGTCATTTCTTTAATCAGTTGAACCGTTCCCTCTTTCAGCGTCGCAGAAAAACAAAGGATTTGTCTTTCTTTTAATGTGGATTTAATGATCGCTTGGATCGTTTTCATATGCTCTGGCACAAGAAGCTGATCTGCTTCATCTAGCACGACCGTTTTGACTTCGTGCATTTTCAGTTTCTTGATTTTGATTAATTCCTGTACACGGCCAGGTGTTGCGACAACGATGTTCGGGTGTTTCTTTAGTTTTTCCTGCTGCTTTTTGATGTTCGCTCCACCAATCAAGGAGACCGCTTTGATATCTGATCCTTGTTTGAACTCTTGCACGACATCAAAAATTTGCATCACAAGCTCTCTCGAAGGTGCCAAGATTAAGACTTGCGGGTGCTTGATATTCACATCGATTTTATTTAAAAGCGGCAACACATACGCCAGTGTCTTCCCCGTTCCCGTAGGCGATTCCGCGATCACATCACGCTTCTCCGTAATCCACTCTGCTGTTTTTTCTTGTATAGCTGTTGGTTTTTCGAAGCCAGCCGCTTGAAAGTTTTCCTGAATAAATGGCTTTGCTTCTTTCAAAAATGCCCAATTTTCTATCATGTCGATCTCCTTTATCCTCATTCAATCTATCCTTTAGTATCTCAAAATCAGCTTTGAAACGCAATTTTTCTTTTGATGCTTTTATCGAGCCGGACAGTTCGATATAATCATGAGAGGCACTAGCCGTTTTGAATCTATTTGAGGTGTAAAAAATGATATTATCTGTTAAAGATTTAAGCCATGGCTTTGGCGACAGAGCCATTTTTCACGAAGTCTCCTTCCGTTTATTAAAAGGCGAGCATGTCGGCTTAATTGGCGCCAACGGTGAAGGAAAGTCAACGTTTATGAATATTATTACTGGCAAGCTGGAGCCAGATGCAGGAAAAGTCGAATGGGCAAAAAATGTCCGTGTCGGCTACCTTGATCAGCATACTGTACTAGAAAAGGGAAGAACGATCCGCGAAGTGCTTCAGGATGCATTCCACTATTTATTTTCCATGGAAGCAGCGATGAATGACATTTACGGCAAAATGGGTGAAGCCGATCCTGATGAGCTGGAAAAGCTGTTAGAGGAAGTTGGCGTCATTCAAGATGCGCTCACAAACAATGATTTTTATATTATTGATTCCAAGGTCGAAGAAATTGCGAGAGGTCTTGGGTTAACGGATCTTGGGCTGGACCGTGATGTGACGGAGCTGAGCGGCGGACAGCGTACAAAAGTATTGCTTGCGAAATTGCTGTTAGAAAAGCCAGAAATTCTCCTTCTCGATGAGCCAACCAACTATTTGGATGAGCAGCATATTGAGTGGCTGAAGCGCTATTTACAGGAATATGAAAATGCGTTTATCCTCATTTCACATGATATTCCGTTTTTAAACAGTGTCATTAACTTGATTTATCATGTTGAAAATCAAGAGCTCACGCGCTATGTTGGTGATTATGATCAATTTAAACAAGTGTACGAAGTCAAAAAGCAGCAGCTTGAAGCAGCTTATAAAAGGCAGCAGCAGGAAGTCGCTGAATTAAAGGATTTTGTTGCAAGAAACAAAGCACGTGTCAGCACAAGAAATATGGCCATGTCCCGTCAAAAGAAACTGGATAAAATGGATATGATTGAACTCGCAGCAGAAAAGCCAAAGCCTGAATTCCACTTTAAGCCGGCACGAACTTCCGGGAAATTGATTTTTGAAACAAAAGATTTGGTCATTGGTTATGATGAACCGCTCTCTCGTCCATTGAATCTGAAAATGGAACGCGGGCAAAAAATTGCGTTATACGGCGCTAACGGTATCGGAAAAACGACATTGCTGCGAAGTCTTCTTGGAGAAATCACGCCAATTTCTGGTGAGGTGGAACGCGGAGAATTCCTGCATATTGGCTACTTTGAGCAAGAAGTAAAAGAGCAAAACAGCAACACTTGTATTGAAGAGGTGTGGAGTACCTTCCCTTCTTACACGCAATATGAAGTCAGAGCCGCTCTTGCAAAATGCGGATTAACGACAAAGCATATTGAAAGCCGCGTGTCTGTTTTAAGCGGTGGAGAAAAAGCAAAGGTCCGTCTTTGTAAGCTGATCAACGAAGAAACCAACTTACTTGTTCTCGATGAGCCGACCAATCACTTGGATGTCGATGCAAAAGAAGAACTAAAACGTGCATTAAAAGAATACAAAGGGAGCGTCTTATTGATCTCTCACGAACCTGAATTTTATCAAGATGTAGCCACTGAAACTTGGAATTGCGAATCTTGGACGACAAAAGTATTATAACGACAAAAAAGCCTTATATCTGTTCAGAAGATATAAGGCTTTTTTCTATTTAATGACCTGCTTGAATATTGACCAAATGCTTCCGACCAAGAAGCAGGATGATCATGCCTAACAGAACGACAGCCGCCCCAACATAGTAAGGGGTGCTTGCTGTGTAAGATTCAGCAAGTACGCCGGCAATCCAAGGAGCAATCGCGCCCCCAATAAACCGCACAGCACTGTAAGAGGATGAAGCAATCGAACGTTCAACCGGCGCCGATCCCATCACAGCGGTCGTGAGCACTGTATTGATCATGCCAAGGATGCCCCCAGCAATAACAATTCCGCAGATGACGACTACAACATGTGAAGTCCATACCCCAATGCCGAATAAAATCACAGCAAATGAAGCAAACAGAACCACAAGGGAAGTCAATGTCCCAAGTTTGCGATGAATGACCGGCGCTGAGAAGACGGATGTCACGGCCAAAAAAAGTCCCCATCCAAAAAAGACATAACCAAGACCATGCTCATCCAGATGAAGCACAAATGGCGAATAGGCTAAAAGCACAAAGAAACCAAAATTGTATAAGAAAGCCGCAGATGCCATCGTTAATAGCCCTTTATATTTTAACGCCCCCACAGCCTCGAATAATTTCACCTTTTTCTGAGGTTTTTGCATCGGCGGGAGCATAAACGTAATGGCTAAAAGAGCAACAAGCATTAACACCGCAACGCCAAAGAATGGCCCGCGCCAAGAGATCGTCCCAAGCTCTCCGCCAAGCAGCGGTCCAACCGAAATCCCAAGACCTAGTGCAGCCTCGTATAAAATAATGGCCTTCGCACTTCCTCCAACAGACACACCGACAATGACAGAGAGGGCAGTTGAAATAAATAAGGCATTCCCAATGCCCCATCCGCCTCTAAAGCCGATTAATTCATTAATCGTTGAAGAGGTACCGCCTAAAGCAGAAAAGACAATAATAAAAATGAGTCCTACTAATAACGTCCATTTCGCACCAATCCGACTAGAGATAAAGCCGGTAAAAAACATGACAAAGCCGGTCACAAGTAAGTAGCTCGTAAATAAAAGGGAGACCTGACTTGGAGATGCATCTAATTGTGATGCAATGGCTGGCAAGATCGGGTCCACAAGTCCTATCCCCATAAATGAAATCACACACGCAAAGGCAACAGCCCAGACGGCTTTCGGCTGCCTAAGCAGACTTGTACGCTGTTTCAACACTTCTTCTTCCTTCATTCCATCAGAACCTTTCCTTCAAATGTTGACAAAATAAAATAAACACGCAGAGGTGTTTATTTTTGTAATTGCTCAATTGCATGAGCCGCTCTTTCTTTCATCGTTTCAAGATCCTTTTTAAAAGATTGAATCGTTTCAAGCTTTTTTGTAATCAATTGATGCTGTACAGACAGCTGCGCCTCAATATCTAACAGCTTCTCTAATCGTTCCTTCGGATCAAGCGACAGCAAGTAACCCTCTTTATTCAGCTCAAGCTGCTTTCCTATTTCCATAAACGATTGAAGCTCTTGTAAAGAAAACCCAAGTACCTCTTTTGCCTGCATCACTTTCTCTAGTTCTTCCATGTCGTCCTCTGAGTAAAGTCTGACACCGCCCTCTGTCCGCTTTGGTGCTGATAATAAACCAATCTCTTCATAGAAACGTATCGTCCGTTTGGTCAGTCCGCTTCTTTTCGCCACTTGATCAATTTTCATCCATTCCATTGCCAGTGCCTCCTGCTCATCAATTCATGATTTATTATAGACCTTTATAACCTTAACGTAAACGTAAATGTTTGCACTCTTGATTTTTCTCGTGTTTTGATGCAAAATAAATAGTAATAATTACGATTTAAAGGAGGGATCTCATGTTTTCTTTTCCACCCAAAAAAGAACGACACCAACAATTCGGATCTGTACCGCCAAGCCTTGGAACGAAGTCCCCTCAAAAAGAGAACATGACTGACATCCAAAAGACGGAGCAGGACTTTTATTTTCATCTTGAACAAGTCGGCATCTGCCGCGTGTCTTATCCTGTACGAATTTTGTCTAAAACGGCACCGCAGGACCAAATAACTTCTGCTGACTTTGCACTGAGTACCTCCCTGAGAGCTCACGAAAAAGGCATTCATATGAGCCGTCTCACTGAACAGCTGCACTCGTTTTACGAAAGCGGCAAGCCGCTTGATGTGAATAGCTTAAAAGCATTGACAGCAGCGCTTACCCGTCAGATGAATCAGTCATCTGCCTCGGTTCAAGTTTCCTTCCCTTGGTACATGGAAAAGCAAAGCCCGGTCACCGGGAAATCGGGTTTGATGCATGCGACAATCACATATGACATTCATTTTCATGAAAAGGATGGATGGACCTGTCATATTGGCTGCGATGCACAAGTCACCACATTATGTCCTTGTTCTAAAGAAATTAGTGAATACGGTGCACATAATCAGCGCGGCTCTGTTTCCATTCAGGTAGAGTTGTTTGAACAAACATCATTTCCTGAAGACATGAAAGCAGCTCTTTTACATATCATTGAGTCCAATGCGAGTGCACCGCTCTATCCTGTGCTTAAAAGACCTGATGAAAAGAAAGTGACAGAAGAGGCTTATGAAAATCCACGCTTTGTAGAAGATCTCACAAGGTTAATGGCCATCGAATTATATGAGCAGCCATGGGTCAGGGGCTTTCAAGTCGAGTGTCGTAATGAGGAATCCATTCATCAGCATGATGCCTATGCGAAATGCTCTTATCAAAAAAACCTGTAGATCAACTCTACAGGTTTCTTATTTCTTAGTCATGACTCTCTAATTCCTCAATCATCAGCGATAGTTCTGTCCAGCGGTCCATTGCTTGTTCTAGTTCTTCAGCAACGGCTTTTTGTTCGTCCATCAGCTCTTGAATTTTTCCAAAATCACTGCCTGCCTCCGCAATGCTGGATTCAAGCTGCTGGTGTTTTTCCTCTAAAGCCTGTATCCGGTCTTCAATTCCGTCCCATTCAAGCTGGTCTTTATAAGAAAGTTTTTTTCTCTTTTTAGGTGCCGCTTCTACTTGTTTATCAGCAGGCTTTGTCTCTGTCCGCTTCGCCTCTTTTTCTTGTTCCATGTAATCGCTGTAAGCGCCTTGGTAGTGTGAAATGCGGCCATTTCCTTCAAAGACAAGCAGACGATGAACCACTCGGTCTAAGAAATAACGATCATGCGATACGGTCATGACAACGCCAGGAAACTGTTCTAAATAATCCTCTAAAATGCTGAGGGTCTCCGTATCAAGATCGTTCGTCGGCTCATCTAAAAAGAGAACATTTGGTTCTTCCATTAAGACTTTCAATAAATACAATCTGCGGCGTTCTCCCCCTGACAGCTTGCGAATAAACGTCCGCTGCATGGATCTTGGGAATAGGAACCGTTCTAGCATTTGCTCTGCTGTCACGATGGCGCCATCAGATGTCTTGACGATCTCAGCTGTTTCCTTGATGTACTCAATGATGGTCAGTTCTTCATCCATTTCCTTGTGATCCTGCGTGTAATAGCCAATGCGAACGGTTTGTCCAATGGTCAATTGTCCTGTAGTCGGTTCTATTTTACCCGCTAGACAGTTAAGAAGAGTCGTTTTGCCGACTCCATTCGGTCCGATAAATCCAATCCGGTCGCCCGGCACGACTAAATCTGTAAACCGCTCCACAAGGGTCTGGCCAGCAAATGAAATTGATAAGTCTTCTGCCTCTATGACTTGTTTTCCTAGGCGGTGCGAGCCGATAGCGAAATCAAGCTCTCCTTTCGCATCAGGCCCTTTTTGATCCATCAGCTCTTCGGCTCTGCCAATGCGTGCTTTTTGCTTCGTCGTTCTTGCTTTTGCCCCTCTTCTCAGCCATGCAAGTTCTCGTCTGAGTAAGTTTTGACGCTTCGTTTCTTTCACCTGAGCTTCTGCTTCTCGTTCGGCTCTTTTTTCTAAAAAGACTTCATAATTTCCTTTATACGTATAGAGCTGCCCTTGATTCAATTCATAAATTCGGTTGGCCACACGGTTTAGGAAATAACGATCATGCGTCACCAGAATGACAGCACCGCTGTATTGACTCAAATATCCTTCGAGCCATTCAATCGTTGCATTATCGAGATGGTTGGTTGGCTCGTCTAAAATCAGCAATCCCGCGGGCTGAATTAAATTTTTAGCAATCGCGACACGCTTTTTCTGTCCGCCTGATAATGCATGAACAGAGCGGCTCACATCTTTGACACCAAGCTTTGTCAAAATCGTTTTTGCTGACAGGTTCGCATCCCATGCATCTTCCTGATCCATTCGATTTTGCATGCGCATCAGCGCTTCTTGTTTTGCTTCATTTTGCGGATCATGCTCTAAATCGGCTAGCGCCTGTTCATACGCCTTCATCGTTTGAATCATGGGTGCCGTTCCAGAAAAAATGTAATCAAGAATCGTTTCATCCCCGCTCATTTCAGGGTCTTGCTCGAGAAATTCGATATCAAGTGTCCCTGCTTTCGAGATGTCACCCTCCTCAAACGATTCAAGTCCCGCAATGACCTTTAGGAGCGTTGACTTTCCTGTTCCGTTTGGTCCAATCAATCCGATGCGCTCCTTTGGTTCTATATGAAAAGAAATATGATCAAACAGCGTTTTCTCGCCATATGTTTTATATAATCCTTCAACATTCAATAAACTCATTTTTATCAGCCCTTACATAGATTCTCCCTTTATTTTAAATCAGCCAGTAGCAGAAAACTAGTTTTAAAAAAACCCGCTGCTGAAAAGAATGTTTCCTTTTGCTGCTCGATACACTATGAAGAGGTGATCTAAAGATGGTAACCATTAGCTTATGTATGATTGTGAAAAATGAAGAGGAGGTGTTAGCGGACTGCCTTTCCTCTGTCCAAGACATTGTAGATGAGATGATCATCGTTGATACAGGGTCAACAGATCGTACGAAGGAGATTGCTCACTCCTTTTCAGCACAGGTACTTGATTTCGAATGGGTTCAGCACTTTGCAAAAGCCCGCAATTTCGCTTTCTCACATGCAACGAAAGAGTATATTTTATGGCTTGATGCAGACGATGTTCTACTAGAAGAAGACCGTCAAAAATTTCTTCAGCTCAAAGAGACGCTTGATCCTTCGGTGGATGCCGTCTCAATGTTTTATCATGTGGGATTTGATCAAGACGGTCGGGTGAATTTTAAATATAGAAGAAATCGCCTTGTGAAGCGTGTCTTGAACTTTCAGTGGTACGGGGCCGTACATGAGTTTCTTCAAGTGTATGGCAACATCTTTCCAGCCGATATAGCCGTCACACATCAAAAGCGCAAGAAAACAACCACTGGTGAGCCCGGGCGCAATCTTCGAATTTATGAAGACATGCTTGCAAAAGGAGAGGACATGACGCCACGTGATCTCTTTTACTTTGCCAATGAATTAAAAGATAACAGGCAGCATGTCAGGGCGATTCGTTTTTATCATGAATTTTTAGCGACAAAACAGTGCTGGATTGAGGATGAAATTCGCACATGCCAATATTTAGCCGACTGCTATTATGCGGTAGGCTTCGAGGAAGCGGCTTTATCCTCATTATTACGTTCTTTCTTATACGATCAGCCCCGTCCAGAATTTTGCTGCCGGATCGGGGATCATCTAAAAATACAAAATAAACATCAGGCAGCGATCTTTTGGTATGAGCAGGCGCTGAAGGCTCCTGAAAACGAAACAGCCTTCACACTCACACAGTATAAAACGTGGTATCCACATCTCCAGCTTTGCTATTGTTATTATCAGCTCGGCGATTTGGAAAAAGCCAAGACACATCACCTTGCCTCCTCCGCCCATTACCCCACTCATCCAAGTGTGCTGTTCAATGAAAAAATATTTGCTGAACAGACATAGATCCCCCGTCACCACATCCGCCTTCCACCTGCCAGCGGATGTCTCTTTTTATGCACAAATTCGATTGTGATGTTTAACACTTTAGTGATTTAAAGCGTTTTTCAACCAATTGACTAAATTGTCAATTACGCATATACTAACATTCGTCTTACGAAAAGATTTATCCATTAGGAGGTCAACATGAGTTCTTTATTTCGAAAAAAGTCTCTCGACCAGCTCATGCTTGAAAGTCAAACGAAGCGGCTTAGCCGATCGTTAAATACGTTTGATTTAATCTTGCTTGGCATTGGCTGCGTGGTCGGGACTGGTATCTTTGTGATTACGGGGGTTGCGGCAGCAAAGGATGCGGGACCTGCGATTATTATATCTTTTATTTTGGCTGCGATCGCATGCGCCCTTGCTGCTTTTTGCTACGCTGAATTCTCCTCGTCCATTCCTGTGTCAGGAAGCGTCTATACGTATTCCTACGCCACACTTGGGGAATTTCTCGCCTTCTTAATGGGCTGGGATCTCATGCTTGAATATGTCATTGCGCTCTCTGCTGTAGCAAGTGGATGGTCGTCCTATTTTCAATCACTGCTCAGTGGATTCGGTCTGCACATACCGAAGGCTTTATCAGCTGCACCTGGAGCCGCTGATGGTGCCGTCTTTAACCTTCCAGGCGCACTTATTATTTTACTCATCACCTTTATCGTCTCAAGAGGCGTCAAAGAAAGCACGAAGCTGAATAACATCATTGTGTTAATCAAAATTGCCATCGTCCTTCTCTTTATCATTTCAGGCTTTGCTTACGTCAAACCTGAAAACTGGACACCCTTTATGCCGATGGGCTTTGAAGGAGTGATCGCAGGCGCGGCAACAGTCTTTTTTGCTTATCTCGGATTTGATGCGATCGCCAATGCATCTGAAGAAGTCAAAAATCCGCAAAAGGCGATGCCGGTTGGCATTATCGGGGCGCTCGGTGTTTGTACCATTTTATACATCGGTGTGTCCTTTGTCTTAACCGGCATGGTTCACTATACGAAACTGAATGTCAGTGACCCTGTCGCATTTGCTCTTCAAGTCGTTGGCCTTCATAGTGTGGCAGGTATCATATCAGCCGGTGCCATTATTGGGATCACAACGGTTTTAATTGCCTTGGTCTATGCGCAGGTTCGCTTAACCTTTGCGATGAGCCGCGATGGACTCATGCCAAAAATTTTCTCAAAGGTTCATCCAAAATCGCAAACACCCGTTGCCAATACTTGGCTGACAGGTGCTGTCGCAGCATGTATCGTAGGTTTTGTGAATTTATCGACGCTTGCGAATTTAGTGAGTATCGGTACACTTGCTGCCTTTACGGTGATTTCAATTGCCGTCATTGTTTTACGGAAAAAGCACCCGAATGTCAAAGCAGCGTTTAAAGTACCATTCGTGCCTGTTCTTCCGATTATCAGTGCGGTCATTTGTATCACACTTGCGACGACCCTTTCATGGGTGACTTGGAGAGCCTTCCTTATCTGGGTGGCCATTGGTGTCGTTGTTTACTTCACCTATGCAAGACGAAAAAGTCATCTTAATGAAACACATTAGAAAAGAGACACGGGGTTTCCCGGTCTCTTTTTTTTGCTTAAATCACGCTGTTTTTGGCTGAATTTGAGTCCACCATGTCTGGATCTAACACGCTTATTACACGCCAAAGGACACTCACATCAAAAAATCCACACCAGCACCGAAGCCAAAAGAAACAAAAACACCGACGGTCTCGATTCGATCAAAGCCATCTTCTTAACCCACTCAGCTTTTAAACACAATCGGGAGCCAGAAATAAACCGCAAGGACAATCGCCACAATACTGATGATATTTAACCAAAAGCCTGCCCTAACCATATCAGATATTTTCAGCACGTCCGCACTAAAGACAGCGGCGTTTGGCGGTGTGGAGATCGGCAGCATAAACGCACATGAAGAAGCCAAAGCAGCCGCAGCCATTAACCCATATGGCTCCATGCCAATCGCAAGCCCAAGCCCTACCGTAATCGGAATAATCATATTGGCAACAGCTGTATTTGACATAATTTCAGTCATAAACAAAATCGCTCCCGTTAAAATGATCAACAGCACGATATACGAAAGCCCATTTAAATGCTGTAGATTTTCCCCAATCCATCCCGTTAGATTGGTTTCTGCAAAGCCCGTAGCGAGCGAAAGCCCACCTCCAAACAAAAGCAAAAGCCCCCACGGCAGCTGTTTCATATCCTGCCATTCTAATATTCTCTCTCCATTTGTTGCTGGAATGAGAAATAACAGCATGGCACCGAAAATGGCGATAGACGTATCAGATACGGTGATCCCTCCAAACAAAAAGAGCTTAAAAATCCACAAAAACGCCGTCATGAGAAAAACAACAAACACCCATTTTTCCTCTTGTTTCATTTTTCCTAAATTCTCTAATCCCTTTCGAATGAACGCTACACTCATTTCACCTGTGTGCTCTACCTTGAACTGTACCTTGGTCAAATACAGAAATAAGAGAATGAGCAGAATCATCGCAACAGGAAAACCAAACAAAAACCATTCAAAAAACATAATTTCCCGATCTAGCAGTTTTTTTGACATCGCAGCAAACACCGCATTTGGCACAGATCCGACAAGTGTTGCTAGACCACCAATTGACGCTGAATACGCAACCGACAATAAGATGCTTTTACTGAATCGATCAAGAGATGGACCAGATAAGATTTCATTAGCCTTGACCTCTTTAATCACTGCAAGTGCCACTGGGAGCATCATCAGGGCTGTCGCTGCATTCGAAATCCACATAGATAAAAAAGCAGTCGCGATCATGACACCTAATACAATGCGATCACTTCTTGTGCCAATCACCCTCAAAATGTGTAAGGCCATTCTTCTATGTAAGTTCCATTTTTCAATGGCAATAGCAATCATAAATCCTCCCATGTACATAAAAACGATCGGATCTCCATAAGCCCTTGATGTCTGTTCCATAGAAAGCCCGCCAAGTGTCGGCAGTAGGATGATGGGCAATAAAGATGTTGCAGGTATGGGCAGTGCTTCTGTCACCCACCATGTTGCCGTCCAAGCCGTAATGCCCAAGACTACCCTCGCAGCATAGGTCAATTCATCTTCAGGTATGAGAAACAGAACGAGCAAGAAGAGTGTCGGTCCAAGAATAAGTCCAATTACATTCACTTTTTTATAAACGATAACAATTCCCCCCTATTGAAAGCGCTTGTCATATTTTTTCTAATTTTCCACATTCGATGATCTCTTAAGAAATCCTTTAAATCATAAGAAAAAATGAAGATATCTTTCATAAAAACAGCTGTCATTTTACTCCCATTTTCAAGACCATGACATGATGCCTTGGTCTATTTTCATAGGAGAAACTATACAAATCATGTGCAATCACTGTAAAATATAGAAGATCTAATCAAAAATTGAGGTGTTTTCATTGTATAAGGATCAAAGAAAATCATTTTGGAAACAGAAAAAATTCATTATTCCTCTTCTTAGCATCATCGTGATAGCAGCTGCTCTCTTTTTCTTAAAAGATACTCTTTTCTCAAAAGAAAAAGAGGCTTTAAAAGCGGCTGAATCCTTTACGAAACAATTGGAGAAGAAAGACTTTACGAAGCTGGTGGATGAGGTAACGAGTACGTCTTTGAAAGCCAATGACTTCTCAAAAAAACAACTAGCCGAAAAATATGACAATATCTTTAACGGAATTGGTGCTTATGATCTGAACATATCAAAGCTCAACGTCGAAAAACAGGACAAAGGAAATGGGTATCAATTTTCCTATGATGTGACAATGAAAACGTCTTTTGGCAAGCTGCACAAGCTTTCTTACAAGGGAGTTCTCTCAGAAGAAGATGACAAGTGGAAAGTGGACTGGAAGCCAAATCTCATCTTCCCGCAAATGGAGAAGGGAGATACTATCAAAGTCAAATCAGACCCTGCTGTCCGTGGAAACATTGTAGACCGAAAAGGGCGTACGCTGGCAGAAACAACTGGTGGAAACGCACTTGGCATCATCCCAGGTAAACTCGGAACAGGGAAAGAAAAAGAACGCAATATCAAAAAAATCAGCAAGGCATTTGATATAGACGAAGAACTGATTGACAATCAGCTGAAACAAGCATGGGTCACAGACGACACGTTTGTCCCTCTCAAATCAATGTTAGAGCAAAAGCCGATTCCAAAGGATGTAAAAGGCGTCACCTATCAAACGAAGGAAATGCGTTACTATCCTTATAACGAAGCCGCCGCCCATCTCACCGGCTATGTCGGAAAAGCAAATGCAGATGATATCAAAAGAAATCCGGCATTAAAAGCAGATCAAATCATCGGCAAAACCGGCCTTGAATTTACGTTTGACAAAAACCTGCGTGGTCAAGATGGCGGAAGCATTCTGATCGTCCATGATGAAACAGGCATTGAAGAAACATTGCAAAAATCAGATCGAAAAGATGGAAAAACAGTGAAGCTGACCATTGATGCTTCCTTACAGAAAAAAACCTATGAACAGCTAAAAGGTGAAAAAGGGGCTGTCACGATCATGAATCCATCATCGGGGGATCTATTAGCGCTTGTCAGCGCCCCTTCCTACGATGTCAATCTCATGACAAACGGGATCACACCTAAGCAATATCAGGTATACAGTGAAAACCCAGACCTCCCATTCCAAGCTCGGTATGCGAGCCGGTATGCACCAGGGTCCACATTCAAAACCATTACAGCGGCCATCGGGCTGGAAACAGGTGTCACAAAACCTAATAAAGTACGCACCATTCATGGAATGAAATGGCAAAAGGATCAATCTTGGGGCAATTATCGAATTACACGGGTTCACGATAAAGAAAACGTAAATATGGTCGATGCCCTCGTGTACTCAGACAATATTTACTTCGGACAGGAAGCACTGGAAATTGGCAAAGACACCTACGAGAAAAAAGTAAAAGCATTTGGGTTTGGCGAAGATTTGCACATGCCATTTACAATGAAACCAGCACAAGTATCGAACGATGGCATTCAATCGGACATCTTACTTGCTGACTCTGCCTATGGCCAAGGCGAATTACTCATGTCACCGATTGAACAAGTACATGCCTATTCTCCATTTGCAACAGGAGGCAAGCTTGTCTATCCTCGAGTCGTTCAAGATGAAAAAACAGCATCACCAAAACAAATCATCAAAGAAGACTCGGCAAACACAGTGAAAGACGCACTGACTCAGGTCGTGACCAGTCCAAACGGTACAGCTCACTCCTTACAAATTGAAGGAGCTGATATTGCCGCTAAAACAGGAACGGCAGAGCTGAAGAACAAACAAGGGGCAACAGACGGTTCTGAAAATGGATTTTTACTTGCATTTAATCCTAAAAAAGAAGATTACGTCCTCGTCGGCATGATTGAAGGTGTGAAAAACCGCGGCGGAAGCGGACTCGTCATTCAAAAAATGAAGCCTGTGATCGCATCTTTTTATCAATAACCCTTTAGAGACACAAGCACTTGTGTCTCTTTTTTCTAAATCATGACAATTTGCTATTGTTTTATAGTTCACCTTATGAATAAAATGAGAAGAATGCAAAATAGAAAACAGTTGAATGAAAGGAGGAAGTCTCATTGGCTATTGCTGCTCGTACAAAGGAGAAACCACAAAATTCTGTCACCGGATCAACGGTTTATCCCATATTATTGATTATTGGCATTTGCCATATGCTGAACGACACATTGCAAGCCGTTATTCCTGCGATGTTCCCTATTTTAGAACGCTCAATGGGGCTGACCTTTACACAATTAGGGCTGATTGCCTTTACATTAAATATGGTCTCCTCCGTCATGCAGCCCGCTATTGGGTGGTATACAGATAAACGGCCGATGCCTTATGCACTCCCGATTGCTTTATTTTCTAGTGCTGTCGGTATATTCGGGCTTGCGTTTGCGCCTTCCTTTGCCACCATTTTGCTTTGCGTTGTCTTTATCGGACTCGGCTCTGCAATTTTCCATCCAGAGGGCTCTCGTGTTGCCAACATGGCAGCTGGTCCAAGACGAGGACTTGCACAGTCCATCTATCAAGTAGGCGGAAATACAGGTCAAGCCTTTGCTCCGCTGATCGCTGCATTAATGCTCGTCCCTCTCGGTCAGCCAGGCGTGGCTTGGTTTACGATTGTTGGAATGATTGCTGTCGGTTTCCTTCTTTATATTTCAAGATGGTATGCAGGAAGACTTCAAACCATTCGAGCTCAAGCGAAAAAGGCTCCAGCAAAAGCTGCAAGATCTGATATTCATCGTAAGTCAGCACTCACAGCACTTGGCATTATCGTCTTTCTCATCTTTGCCCGCTCTTGGTATGGGAATGCGATATCGAATTTCTATGCGTTTTATGCGATTGAACAATATGGATTGACGATTAAAGAATCACAGACTTATATTTTCTTATTTCTCATTCTAGGTGCAATAGGGACATTTTTAGGCGGGCCGCTTGCAGACCGCTTCGGCAAGAAAACCGTGATTTTAATTTCCTTATTGGCATCCTTTCCACTTGCCCTGCTGCTGCCATTTGCCGGACCTGTTTTTGCTTATGTTTTACTTGGACTAATTGGGGTCATTCTGACATCAAGCTTCTCTGTCACAGTCGTTTATGCTCAAGAACTATTTCCCGGGAAAATTGGCACAATGTCTGGTTTAACTGTTGGGCTTGCGTTTGGTATGGGTGCAATTGGATCAGTCGCTCTAGGCTCATTCATTGATGCCTTCGGTTTAACGCCTACCATGATCGGAGTCGCCTTTTTACCGATATTAGGCATCCTGGCCTTCTTACTACCTAGCGATCAAACCATCTCCAAATGGAATGAATCATAAAAAGGAGAAAACCGCTCAGTTATTGAGCGGTTTTTTCATATCTCATAAAAATGCGTGTCAGGAACGTGCTTCTTTGCAATAAACCCTTGCTGAAATTCTGGAAAGACCTTTTGCACCTGTTTAATTTTTTGATGAACCAAATCGGCATACGGAATATATAGATGATCCACTAGATTTTGTTCAGTCATATAGTAATACCAATTAAGATTAAAGGTATTCTCATCAATGATCGTAAAGGCAGAAAAATGATAGAACAAGAGTGGACATTCGTCGAGATACATATCCCCTTTCACAACTGAAAGCTTGTAGTTTTCAATATTCCAAATGGCGGCATTGGCTCCTTTAGATGTCACCACATGGACCCCTTCAAAATCATCGATCCATCTTTCAACATACCGCTGATCTCCATACGTCTTATTTTCTGTATCCATTTCTACTGTACAGTGTGCAAGACAGTTATCCTTCCATTGTGTGACCGCCTGTTTGGCAACATCTGTGTTGCGGCAGCCGACAAATCCAGTATTAAAGCGGCCAGACAACTCATAAAAGTGATAGAACCGCTTGGAATTCATATGATCCGTCAAAAATAAATGAGCGAGCGGATTCTCTGCAAATACCGCCTCTGGATCATGATAAAAATACAAATCCGTATCCAAATGGGCGAGATAATCCGCTTCTGAGGACTCAAGGATTTTGAGCAGAAAAGCAGGCTTTAACGTCCAGCAATACTCATGGAACGTCCGATCATCTTTTGCCTTTCGCAGCATGTCATCTTCAATGTCTTCAAGCTGTTCATATTGAACGTGCGGATGAGGGAATTCACTTAACACCTTGTAAGCCAATGGGTCCGCACATAAAACCGACAGCTTGAATGAATGGGCGGTTTGTTCAAGCGAATGAATCAGCGCCAAAAGCTTAAAAATATGGGTATTCGACACAATGGTTGTAAAATGATAAGATGCCATCTACAACACATCCACTTGAAACAAATCAACGCGTAATAGCTCTTTCGTCAGCCCTTGAATGGCTTCTACAAGCACTGTGCAGCCATATTCCTGCCGTGCAAGCTGCGCTGCCTCTGACAGCTTTTTCAAAGGGACATGTTTTGCTGTCAGCTGATCTTTTTTATCGCGTTTGATGCCTACATTCCGCTCTGTGATCAAATGAAGCAGCTCTAAAAAATAAGAAAGCAGACCATCGAATGCCGGTTTTTCACGCAGCTGCCGGACCTCTTTCACAATGTCATTTGTGACGGTGTGAGAAAATGGACCAGAGAAAGCCAAATGGACATCAATGGCATCAATATTGTTGTACTTCTCGCACATATACAAAATGTTATATTTGATGTCATCAAATGAAGTTAAATTACTTGGATGCTCCTGATGCACACTCATGATATCCTCTCGCAATTCAAACGAGAGACCAAGCTGATGCAGACGAATTCCTAAATCATAATCTTCAAACCCGTACCGAACGATATTTTCATCAAACATCCCGAGTGCCATGACATGCTTACGTTTGACAGAGGAGTTATTCGTAATAAAAAATCGCCACGGCAGCTCATAAGAGCCTAAATCATAGTTATACGTGCGCAAAATGTCTTTGAGAATATCAATAAACTCAGACTGCAAATCGAAGCTTTTCTCTAGAAATGCACCATTTTCAACTTCCTTCATTGATAAAAGAGGCGTTTTATCTTTCATTTTCCGCTTATACAAGCCTTGCTTTTTCAACCGATTGATATGATCCTGATCAAATGCTTCGTAAAAATAACGATAAATCCGCTTCCAGCATACACCACAAATCACAAGGTCTTCATGAACAGCATGTGCTTCCGCATGCTTTTGAATAAATTGCGGCTCTGCCAGCATATCGCTGTCATGGAATATTAGCAGGTCTCCCTCCGCCTCGCGAATGGCATGATTGCGACCCTTGGCAATCCCTTGATTGACAGGAATACGTACCTTTTTAAACGGGAAATTCACCTCAATGTTCTCAAGCATTTCCATCGTGCCGTCCGTTGACCCATTATCAGCGACAATGACCTCAAATGGAATATCCGTATCCTGAAGCGTTAAGGAAAAAAGACTCCCTTCTAAACGCTCTTTGGCATTATAGCTTGGAATAATGACGCTTACCTTTGGCTTCTCATTCATGCGTCATCCCCCTCCAATTTGGCATAGCCGTTAAACAGCGGATCGACCTGCTCAACAGATTCAATCACATGGCGCAGCACGTTTCGATAGGCTTCTTGGAAAAACGGCAGATCATTTCTCCCTTTTTCATGAATTTGCTGCATCTCATCCTTACTCACGATGCGAAAGCCGCTGAAATGATAGCAAATGAGCGGATGCCCATCCTCCAGCAAAATACGTCCATTCTCTTCCCGATAAGAATGCTGCCCATAATTCCAATGACCAATATTCACGCCTTTTGTTTGAATATCTTCCACTTTTTCAAACAGCTTCGGCATATGATCCAGATATCCTTGATCGCCAAACTTGCCTTCTCCCGGCGCATTTTTGCATTCCTTCAAGCATTCTTCTTTCCACCAGCTGAGGCATTTCCGGCCGGCTTCATCTCCTTTAAAATACAGGAAGCCTGAGTTATATCGTCCTAAAAGCTTCTGAAGCATCTTCACTTCCTCGGGATCGAAACTCGGAATCACAATATCCCCTCTCGAGAGTAAAACAGAGGCATTCGGCTGATGTTGAAAAATCACTTGCGGGCTCTCATAAAAAAATAAATCCGCATCAAGATAGGTTACTCCCTCTGCCTGCTCCTGTTCAAATAACCACTCAATCCAAATCGGCTTTAATGTCCAGCAATATTCCGAGGCATCCCGTTCCTCTTTTTTCTCCAGCAGCTCCGGCGTTTCGAGCTCCCGTACATGAACAAGATCGACATGAGGAAAATTCATTTGATGAAGCAGATCAAATGCAGCATCATCCATACATAACGTCTTGATGACAGCATCATCATCTACTTGCTTCAATGATAAGAAAAACGCAATGGCTTGATAAAGTCTTCCACTTGATAGAACCGTACAATATATGCTGTTCATCTACTTACACCTCTATTTTTGAAAGAATTCGCGGTACCATTCAATCGTCTTCTCTAAACCTTCATCAATGGAGTAGTCAGGCTTCCAATCAAGCAGCTTTCTCGCCTTTTCTGCCGACAAATATTGATGCTTAATCTCATGCGTTCCTTGGTTTAAAATACGCGGCTTCAGTTCACTGCCCATTGCCTTTAAAATCTTATCCACGAGCTCAAGCACCGTCAGCTGAATTTCATTACTAAAATTAAAAGCTTCTCCAGCGAGCCCTTTTTCCTCCATCTTCTCAGCTAGAAGCAAATAAGCTTTGACTGCATCTTCAATGTAGAAGTAATCACGAATAAATGTCCCGTCACTTCTAATTTCCGGTGCCTCTCCTTCTAACACAAGCTGGATGGTTTGCGGAATGATTCTGTTGAAATTTAAATCCCCGCCCCCGTATAAATTGCCGCAGCGTGTAATACAAACCGGAAGACCATATGTGTTGTAATACGTGTGAGAAATTAAATCTGCACAGCTCTTCGATACATCATACGGATGTTTCCCATTTAGCGGCATGTCTTCATCGTATGGAAGCTGCTCCTGATCGCCGTATGCTTTGTCACTTGATGCCACGATGACTCGTTTGATCAGCGGCTGTCTTCTGCAAGCCTCCAGTACATTCCATGTCCCTAAAATATTGGCTTCAAATGTAGAAACAGGGTGTCTATTTGCGACCCCAACAATGGCCTGCGCCGCCAAATGGAAGACAGTATCAATTTCGTATTCTCCTAACGCACGTTCAATCGTTTGCATATCCTCCAATGCACCTTGCACCACATTCATCTTTTCGAATTGACTGCCTTGATATAAATTCGATCGAGGCACCTGATCACGCACAAGTCCAGTTACGTTTGCACCTTGATCAATCAATTCCTTGACGAGATAGCTTCCCAATAGTCCTGTACATCCAGTCACAAATACGTTTTTCCCATTCCAAAATCCGCTCATGCCGTCACCAAACCTTCCATGGTTGTTTTCCATTTGTCCACATGCCATTGATTTCCTTCAGGTTCTTATACGTATCGATCGCTGTCCAAAATCCGTGGTGCTCATAAACCGCAAGCTCTCCATCATTCGCCAGATTTTGCAGAGGCTCCGCTTCAAACACGCATTGATCACCGTCTGTCAAATAGTCAAATACCTTTGGAGACAACACAAAAAACCCTCCATTGATCATCCCGACACTGTCTGTCTTCTCAGAGAAGGATTGTGCCATCCCGTTATACACCTTCAGTGTCCCGTACTGGGACTTCTTTTCAATTCCTGTGACAGTCGCAGCTGCCCCAAGATCCTGATGACGCTTCAGCAGATGAAACATATTGATATTGGCAAGTCCATCACCATACGTCATCATGAATGTCTCATCCCCAATGTAGTCCTGCGCCTGCTTTAACCGTCCGCCTGTCATCGTCTCCTCACCCGTATCTAAAAAGGTGATTTTCCAGTTCTCTGACTTTCCTAAAAGCTTCATTTCTCCTGTTGCCATATCCAGCTGCATGCTGTGATGCCGCCAGTCGTAGTTCAGAAAATATTCTTTGATCTTCTCTCCTTTATATCCAAGCAATAAGATAAACTCATCTACTCCGTAATACTGATAGATTTTCATAATATGCCATAGAATAGGCCGATCTCCGATCATAGCAAGTGGTTTAGGAAGCGCTTGTGTGACCTCACTCATTCTCGTTCCCTTTCCTCCGCAGAGAATGACTGCTTTCATCTTCTCCCCTCATCTCTCTATGAAAATTTTTGATTGAAAACCTTATCTTTATGCGGAAAATCAGTACATGTACCCTCAGACTTTGTCCGACATCAGGTTTTGAATCTACTCTATTCATATGTCGAAATGAGAGATGGTGCCACCTAGCATTTAACTATTTTTACAAATAAAAAAAGAGCGAGATTTGTATTCTCGCTCTTTCAAAGTTTAAATTGTATATTATCAGGGTAGATGGTATGATAAACATGTGCATCATCAGCACAAAACAGCCTCTTTTTATAAAGAGACTACTAGATGGAATGAATTCAAGTGGCAGCTTGCTTCATTCTCAATATGAATCACGGAGGTGAATTCTCATGGCACAAAACGTACTTTGTGAAGTGAACTCTTGCCGTTTTTGGGCTGATAACAGCTGTACTGCTTCTACCATTAAAATTGGTAAAAACACAATGACTGATGTGACTCGCAATGCCGAAACTGATTGCGAAACATTTGAAACAAAATAAGTTGTTTTTCTGAGATGAAGGAACTGGCAGGTTCCTTCTTTTCTTTTATCATTCTATCAAGAATGATAATTATTATCAAGTGTTTTTCACTAAACATTTCTCGGGAAATAATGACACGATATTTCTGCATTCGTTGACGATTTTCACTCCTTTTTCTATACTCAACATATCCGAAGAAGAAAAAGTGGTGACCAATCAATGGATTTTACGATACGTTTTCTATCATTCTTTGTCGTAGAAATCGAAGGCAAAGATGAACAAGCAAATAAACGGTTCAAGCATTATCAAACATTAGATCAAGAGGAATTTGAACAAAGTGAGCTGAAGGACTTTTTAGATGGCGAGCTGAAAAAAATCGTCAAACGAAAAGTGGACAGACACCCTAAATCTGAACAAGTACCAACCAAAATTGGCCGATTCATTGTCGAACCCGGTCATGAACTCGATTCAAATCCAAACTACAATTTATTTCATCAAACGAGATTTGCCGATACAAAAGAAGTATTTAATGAATGCAGTGAACAGTTTGTTCGCACGTATTTAGATACAAGTGCTGTCAGAGGCGGCGTTTTTTTAGTTGCGTCTGCCGTTCCTAAAAAGTACTTCGATGACTCCTTTGTCTTTATTATGAAATGCGATTTTGAACAGAAAGTGGCTTCTATCGCTGATACATCTACCTTGATCAAAAAAGTCGAAATGGCCATTACAACAAAAAACATGAAATCGATTCAATATCCGTTTATGCCAGAAGAGGGCATGACAGAGGAAGCCGAAGTGAAAATTCACCAATCCTCACATGCTCGTTATTTTGAGGACTTTCTGAAATTCGTCGAATACGGGGAATCTATGCCTGAAATCATGAAATCACAGGTCATGAATATGGTGCAGGAACAAGTATTTGAAACATTACAGGATGAAAGTGAAGAATTAAAGCAATTTGAAGAGGACCTTGAAATATGGGAAGCGAGTGAAAAACGAGAAATTAGAGAAACACTCGATACAGAACAGGTCACACTAGCAGCATCTCACATTGTGGAACAAACCCCTGATATCACAATGAAAATGCGTCTAGGTGAAACAGAAATCAAAGGGCTTCTAGCGGACTTTGGCCACTCGATCCATATTGCGAAGGTCAACAATCGATATGTCGTGCTCGTCGAAGCAGACCAAATCGTCTTTGAAAAAGGAAGCACACCTGTTGAATTCCATAAACCAAATGGATTAAAAGAGGTTGTCAGCCAGCTGACGCAAAAAGCCTACGATTCAGACTTAGAATAAGAGAATATGACTGCCTCCTGCACTCAGCTGCATGAGGCAGTTTTTTTATATAACGCTTTATTTTTTTACACTGCACTAGAAGAGACATGCTGCCCGCCTCTTACCCACATGCTGACAAGCATTAAGCTTATGATGAGCATCAGCCAAAAGACGCTGTTTGTTCCAAAAAACTGGATCAATGTATACCCGCACAAAGGCCCTAAAGCAGCCCCCATATCTTGAACAAAAGAATAGCTGGCGAGAAAGCGGTTCTTATCTGTTTGAGCAGAGGCTTTTTGAAAGGCAAGTGTATCGGTGAACGTTGTTACAATCGTTGCCAGCAGCTGAATCAAAAGCAGCATCAATAGAAACCAGCCGCTTACCTTCAGCATGACCCCAAGAAAACTGAGCCCTCCAAATGAAAGAAACATCCAGCATAGCATTCGTTCCTTCATCACAAGCCGATCAAACCATTTGCCTGTTCTCGGTGCGACAAATGGTTCCCACCCCCACCTGATTGCTTGAATGACACCGCTTAAAGCCGAAGCTCCGATGACAAAGCCAAATAGAGCAAATTCATCCTGATCGATCTTTGCTTCAATGACATGACTCAGCGTGGATGCGAATAAACCTTGTATAATAAGTGCGACCAGCATGCCTGTTATCAGTACTTTTACAACATCTCGTGCAAACCACTTCTGTTTGATGCCATGATACATCTGCGTGCCTTCTCTCTTTTCAATTTCATCCAAAGATACATAAAAAACGCACCCTATCAATGTGAGTAAACCAAAGACAAGCGTCATGGACTGGAAGCCGAACAAGCTGGCGAAAATCCCGCCAAATAACATACCAAATAAACTGCCAAGCCGGTAAAGCCCATTATAAAGACCCGTCAAATGTCCTTGTGAGCCTTCGTCCATTTCAGCCAAAACCCTCATCCCGCTCATACGGAGTAACGTCCAAGCAAGCCCCCATGCGCAGCGGCAGATCAGCAGCAGCCAAAAACCACTCATCCCATATAATGCCGTGGTCACTGACGCGATCAAAATCGCCATTAATACACCGGTCTTCATTGGGATATAGCGATAGAGCCACCAAACGACAGGCGCTAGCGGAATGCGAATGAATCGGTTGATGGATAGCAGTAACCCGACCTCCCAAATAGATGATAAACCAATCTCTTTCCAATAGACTGGAAGAACAATATAGAGCATTGAATCCCCAATAAGTGCAAATGCTGTGATGAGCGATATTGACACAACTTGCTTTTGACGATGATCCATTTTCCCTTCCCCCTTCGCTATCTTTACGATAAGGGATGCTTTATAATAAATCTAATGAATGTTTTTGATTAAACCATTAAAATAATTGATAGGTGGTGCAAAGTTGAATTTACATGCCCTTCGGATTTTTGCAAAGGTCGCAGAGACTAAAAGCGTCACACAAACAGCAGACGCACTATCTTTGACACAGCCAGCTGTGACGGCTCAGCTTAGAAGCATTGAACGAGAGATCGGTTTTCGCCTTTTTAAACGAAACGGCCGAGGAATTGCGCTCACAGAAATGGGAAAGATGCTGTATCCTTATGCCCGGCAAGTGTTCGAGGCTGAAAAGGAAGTAGAATATCAGATCACACTATTACAAAACGGGAAAAAGGGACGCCTCCGCATCGCTTCTACCTACGTACCACTCAACTTTTTACTGCCTGATTGGCTCGCTGCTTTTAAATCGTCTTCACCACAGACAGAAATTGAATTAAAAAGCGGAAACTCCGCTCAAGTGATAGACAGCCTGCTTCAATATGAATCAGATGTGGCCATCGCTGTAATTGAAGATTTGGATCATGAGGAGATCGTTACCTCCCATTTGACGAATTTAAGCTATGATTTTATTGTGCCAGCAGACCATCCGTTAAACGGAAAAACCGTCCCGCTAGAGCGCCTGAGCCTGGAGCCTTTTTTAATGCGTGAAGAAGGCAGCTCCACAAGAGATAAGCTCTTTTCCCTTTTCACCTCGAAAGGAATTAAAAAACCGACTGTTGATTTACAATTCAGCGGTGTTCATGAAGCGATTCAAATGATCAAAGCTGGCTATGGGATCACACTTGTTCCCCGTGATGCGGTTCAAGGCAGTCTCAAGCGGAAAGAGATTGGGCGCGTATATATCGAAGGCATAGAAATCGTCAGACCCGTTGTTATCTGCAAACGGGCGAATGATCTTGAAGAAAATAGAACAGTGGATGCCTTTCTGCAAATGAAAGATATCGGTCCATTTAAGGCGCCTGCTGCAAATTAAAAAAGTGCCTGCATAAGAAACAGGCACTTTTTTTCTATTCGGCTGGTTGAACAATGTCATACGGTACAGCCTTTGAGGCTTTCACTAATTGTTCTGGTGTGATGAGGATTTCATTTCCCCATTCGCCTGCTCCAACGCCTAATACCTCTTCCTCTAATAACGAAGCTTCGATGATGGTGCGGAAGCCTTCTGGCTGCCAGCAAAATGGCGGTATCGAGCCAATTCGGTAGCCCGTCACTTCCAGAACCTTCTCTGGTGATGCCATTTTAATATTACGGGAGCCGGCCGCTTTCTTTAGTTTCCCTGACTTAATATGCTGGTCTGCGCCAACCATCACAAGCAGCTGCTCTCCTTCCCCTGTTTCAAAAATCAATGTCTTAATCATTTGTCTCTCACGAAAACCAAGGGCTGCTGCTACATTTGCGGCTCCCTTCTCTGTTTCGGAAGAAAATGTTTTGATCTCATATGGGATGCTGTGCTGATTCAAGAATTCATGTGCTGGCAGTACTTTCATTGATTTGAACCCCTTTCCTTGCGATGTCTTTCATTTAGCTTATCACAATCCTCTCATCCTTAAGATGTATTTTTCAATGAAAAGCCTCTGGGTCCTTCATCACCATGCTATACTGAACTTGTTTTTGAAAAGGAGCCGGTTGGATATGGGAAACAAGTTTTGGTATTATACAGGCAGTAAAAGCCTTCTCATGCTAAGTGATATTCTATTTGTGATGACGATCACGTTTGTGATCTATCAAGATACACAATCTGTTGCCTATGCGGCTCTATTTCCGCTAATAAGAACGCTATGCCAGCTATTAGCTGGGCTCATCTCTCCTGTTTTGACCGATCACTTTCAAGCGGGTCGGCTGTTGAAATGGGTCCCTCTTTTACGTCTTGTGATGCTCATCGTGTTTACAGCCCAATTTCATTTCTTTCAGCAGCATATGGTCTGGCTGTTTGGTGCGCTTATTCTCATTTCCATCACAGGTGGATTCATCAGTCCTTTATTACAGGCCATCATGCCGATGCTTGTGCCAGCAAATCAGCTTGTGAAAGCGAACAGTACAGCCTCCATTTTTCATCAAACGGTGCAAATCGCCGGTTATTCGTTTACTGGAATGCTCGTCCTGTTGATTGGTCCTTTTTATTTAATGTGGATTACTTGTTTCATGATTGTGTTGTCTTATTTGTTTTTCATCCCTGTTTTTCCTCTTCTCAAGCAAGAAGACACGGTTCGAAAAGCAAATAAGATGAACAGTTTCAAGGATGGCTGGACGATCATTTGGACAAACAAAACAATTCGCACCCTGACCTTTATGGATGTGTGTGAAAATATAGCGGGTGCTGTGTGGATCGGGGCGATTACGCTTGCCTTTGTAACACAAGATTTAAACGAAAGTGAAGATTGGTGGGGGTTTATCAATGCCGCTTATTATACAGGCGCCATTCTAGGTGGGCTCTTGGCTGCGTGGATAAGCCGGTTGATTCAAAAGCAGCTTCTTCTCTTTATGGCAGCTGGTTCATTCATTTATGCAGTGCTGACTATTGTCTTTTCACTGAATAGCCTGCCGTGGCTTGCTTTGCTGCTTTGCATTTTGATGGGGCCTGCTTATCAAATTCGGGATGTTTCGCAGCAAACCATTCTTCAAACGGAAACGCCCGTCCGAGATTTATCAAAGGTGTACTCGGCTCATTACGTCCTTTCTTCTGTATCTGTCGGTTTATCTATTTTCTTTGTTGGATTGATTGCAGATGCATTCGGAGCGAGGACTGTGTATTTGCTAGGCGGTTTGTTTGTACTCATCTGTTCGGGGATTGCCATCCTCGCTTTTATGAGACAGAAAAAAAAGAGCGGCTGATTCATGCAGCGGCTCTTTTACTTTTCCTTTAACATCGCGAACATGTCACGAGCCATCGCTTCTAAAATATACACAACTGGCGTCTGTGTCGTAATATTGGCTCTGTGAACCCGTTCGTCTGTCACGTAATAAGCAATATTTAAATCGGAAATGCGTGAAATCGTACAGTGCTGATTGTTTGTAATACTAATGATTTTGCTTCCTTCTCTTTTTAACTTCGAAATATGATCAATCGTAATACGGTTCTCCCCTGATACAGACAGCACAATGGTGACACTATTGTCTAAATACTGCATATTCATCGGGAAAAACGGATCATTGATGTAAAATGAAAATTTCTCAAGACTCGAAAAATACCTCGCCCCATACTGTGCCAAAATACCAGAGCTGCCAGTTCCGATAAACAGCACATTTTTTGCATCGGCAATGAGCCTTGCTGCCTCCTTAATTTTCCCTTCAAAGTCCCCTTTCAGTGTCCGTTCAATAAATTCATATAGAAAGTGCTGTGTGCTTTTTAAAGTAGGAGTTTGCTCTGATTCTAAATACATTTTGAGTTTCACTTTAAACTCTGAAAAGCCTTCACAATTCACTTTTCGGCAAAAGCGAAGGACAGACGAGGTGGAAATATGGGCAGCATCTGCTAAATCCCGAATTCTCATATACACGACCTTTTCACTGTTTTCCATGATATATCGGTATAAAGCGCTTTCTAGTTCATTAAAGCTGGAAATGACCTCACTTGAAAACATCTGACTTCTCCTTTCTCCAACAGCATGTCACAATGTGTTTCTTTTATGTAACAAATCTCTAAATAGGGCACCCTTGCCTAAAGACGCTGAAGTCATTTACGCACTAGATGCTCTCACGATAAGCTATAGATGTACAGACAAAAGAATTGGCTTTTCTCTATTATAACATTGCGCGTTACATTATTCGGAGGTGCAGCACATGGCAAAAGGATTAAAGGTTGTCACAATTGGCGGAGGATCAAGCTATACACCAGAGCTTGTAGAAGGATTTATTAAACGATACGATGAATTTCCGATTAGCGAGCTTTGGCTTGTCGATATTGAAGCGGGAAAAGAGAAGCTTGAAATCGTCGGAAATCTTGCAAAACGCATGGTGAAAAAGGCAGGACTTCCAATCGAGGTTCATTTAACATTAGATCGCCGGAAAGCGCTTGCGGGCGCTGATTTCGTCACAACACAATTCCGTGTCGGACTTCTTGAAGCACGTATGAAGGATGAACGCATTCCTTTAAAATATGATGTCATTGGTCAAGAAACGAATGGTCCAGGAGGTCTATTCAAAGGACTTCGCACCATTCCAGTCATTCTTGATATTGTCAAAGATATTGAAGAACTGTGCCCAGACGCATGGCTTGTGAATTTCACCAACCCAGCTGGTATGGTCACAGAAGCCGTTCTTCGCTATTCAAACCATCGCAAAGTCGTTGGTTTATGCAACGTGCCAATCGGTATTCGCATGGGAATCGCCAAAGGACTTGATGTCGACGCAAGCAGAGTCGAAGTCAGCTTTGCTGGATTAAACCATATGGTCTTTGGACTCAATGTATTCTTAGATGGCAAAAGCATCATGGATCAAGTCATCGAAGACATGGCAGATCCAAACTCCAGCATGTCGATGAACAACATTCAAGCCATTCCGTGGAATGCAGATTTCTTAAAAGGGCTTGGCGTCATTCCATGTCCATATCACCGCTACTACTACAAAACAAGTGATATGCTGGCTGAAGAAAAGAAAGCAGCAGAGAATGAAGGAACTCGTGCAGAAGTCGTTCGTGCACTAGAAAATGACCTGTTCGAGCTTTACAAAGATCCTGATCTTGATATCAAACCGCCACAGCTTGAAAAACGAGGCGGTGCTTACTACAGTGATGCGGCTTGTAACTTGATTGCATCCATTTATAACGACAAGCATGACATTCAGCCTGTGAACACCATCAACAATGGTGCCATCAGTGACATTCCAAATGATTCTGCCGTTGAACTCAACTGCGTCATCACAAAAGACGGTCCTAAACCAATCGCTGTTGGTGAAATGCCAGTCGCTGTCAAAGGACTCATTTCTCAAATTAAATCCTTTGAACGTGTTGCCGCTGAAGCAGCCGTGACAGGCGATTACAACACAGCCCTTGTCGCAATGACGATCAACCCGCTCGTCCCATCAGATGCGATTGCAAAAAGCATCCTCGATGAAATGCTAGAAGCACACAAAGAATATTTACCACAATTCTTCAATAAAGTAGAAGCATAAAACAGAACCGCACTTGTCAAAAGTGCGGTTTTCTTATTTCGCTGCAAACAGCCGGTCCATCTGAGCACGATCATAGTCTAATAGCCAGTGCTGTAAGCCCTCATAGACTGGCCGAAGACGCTCAGAATCTGACGCTATGAGATCACAGCCTCCATCATCATATAAGTGGAAAATCATCTGTTTCGAGAGATTGATGAGATAAATTTCATAATCAAGCTTCCCCTTCATGATTTGATTCGGTGCATAGAAATCCTCTCGGCACATGGCTTGTAGTAGCGGACGCAATCGAATATCTTGCAGCCGGCATTTCAGTGTAAATCTCTCCAATGTCAGTGGGTCATCTATTTCTGGTCGAACATAGGTCAAAAGCTCGTGACGCAATCGGCTGCGTACTTGCCGGCGGACATATTTCTGATAAACTAGGAGCTTTTGCTTCGTTAATTCATGTTCATGCTGCGTATAGACATCCGTGACAAACAGAATATCGTCTTCTGGGTCAAAAGCATATTTCACAATCTCCAAAGCACGATCCCCCGCTTTTTCTAATACAACTAATTCCTTTCCTAATGACCAATCTGCCACTTCAAAGCGTAGCCCAAAAGGCCATTGATAAAAAAGAGGCGGCGTGAGGACAAGATCAGGAAAATGACTTTTTAAAAAACTATTGGTTTGATCGCTCATCTCATGTCCTTCCATTGGTTTTATTTATTATTTTACCGTTGAAACTGATGGAAATACAATTGGAAATAAACTGTCATTTCTTATATGATGGAAAGAGATGGAGGTGTGACCAATTGAAAAAATCAAAATGGTTTCTACAAGTGTTCCTCACAGCATTGATCACCATGTGGGTACAGACTGGACTTGATCAGGCGAACATCATTCATATCACCAATGTATGGGTCGATGCCAGCAGCTGGATCCTTATCTTCTTTGTCATCTACGCACTTTTTGAATGGGCAGCTCACGTCTTAGCAAAACGGAAAACCGCTCATCGCTGAACATCTCTTTTCATAGAGATGTTTTTTTAAAACCCCTCTTACACAACACATGTAACCCCTTCTCTGTCTATCAATCCAAGCGTTAAATCACTCTATTCTTATATCATTCCACATTTCGCATTTTCTTCCGATAATAAAGGTAAGCACGAATAAAATTTTGATGAAAACTAGAAGGAGTGAAGAAAATGTCAGATCAACAGCACAATGCAGCACACGAAGAAGAAGAGGAATTCAATGTATACGACATGCTTCCGCCCGCAGGAACAATCATTGGTGAAGCAACAGAAGAAGAAATGGAAGCTGCGGCAGCATTAGAAGTGAGACATGTCGCGTTCATGCGCCTTCAAGACATGTTCATTCAATTTGATGGCTCGTCTTACAAAGACTTATTAAAAGACTTCCAAGAATTCGAATATGATTCTACAAAATTCTGGAGAGGTATTGCTAAACGACTTCAAATTCCATACGAATGGCCAATCCGACTCGACCACGCAAACGGTCCAATTTATATTGGTGAAACAGAGGATAGCCGTGAGGTTGAGGAGAGTGCAGAGTAAGGAAATGATGACCCCCTTTTTGACGAGGGGGTCTTTTAGTACCCAGTGAAAACCGCTTTGTCGCCATCACAAAAAAAGCGGAATACATGGTTGAAAAAACAAATAAGCATATGAGCGATGTAACGCCCATATTGCTTATTCTCATGTTATGTTAACTCTGGCCAAAATGCTTTATTTGCCACAATTAACTCGTCTAATATATCTTTTGCTACTTTAGCACTCGGCACCGTTTTCGATAATGTGATGGCCTGCCATAGTTTTTGATAGGAACCTTCTTCAAATGCTTCTACTACTAATTTTTCTACGCCAACTTGCTGCTCCATGAGACTTTTTTGAAATCTAGGAATTTCTCCAACCACTAATTTTTCTGGACCGCTGCTGCCAACGATACAAGGAATTTCGACCATGGCTGTTGGGTCAAAGTTCATGATGGCGCCATTGTTCTCTACAATCATCAGCATCCGTTCTTTTTTATTAAAAGCAATGGCTCTTGCTAAATCAACGATATAGGAAGCGTGTTCATCGATGGTTAGCTTTGTTTCCTTCGCACTCCCTTTATCAATGATGGCCTGACATTCACTAAAAACAAAAGCTTCCCGCCCCTCCATCACTTCATTGGCACGCGTGAACTCTATGTTTGAATGTGCCACTTCTTCATCTGGAAATAGATAGTATTTCAAATACGTATTCGGTACCGTTTTTGGATCAAGTGCTTGAATATCTTTAGCCTTTTTTAATGTGCTGTTCCAGCTCTTCTGCTGTTCTAGTTCAGATGTTCCATCTGTTGCATAACCATGCTGGCTTACATGCTTAATCACCTCAGGCATTAAGCTATTTCCTGCTTTATCTCTAATATCTGTCCACCAGCCAAAATGATTCAAACCATAGTAATCTACTTCTAGTTCTTTACGTGAAGATAAGCCTAAATTCTTTGCAATCAATTCTTCGATTCCAATTGGCATATCGCATATGTTTAAAATTTTAGAATTCGGTCTTAGCTTACGTGTTGCCTCTGCTACTATCGCTGCAGGGTTAGAATAGTTTAACATCCAAGCTTCAGGTGAGTATTTTTCCATATAATCGACAAGTTCTAATACACCTGGAATGGACCGCATTCCATAAGCTATTCCGCCTGGACCGCATGTTTCCTGTCCGACGACTCCATGCTTCAATGGAATTTTCTCATCTAATTCACGCATTGCATATTTGCCGACACGGATATGTGCCATCACAAAATCGACTTGAGTAAAGGCTTCTTCTGGGTCCGTGCTTGCCAGTAACCGCACTTCTGGTGCTCGTTCTTTTAACATAATCTCACATGCATCTGCAATCGTCTTTTGTCTAGCTTCATCATTATCATAGAGTTTAATTGTATGAATTGGGAACTCCTCTAGATAGTTTAACAGCATCAAAATGATCCCTGGTGTAAATGTACTTCCGCCTCCAGCAATGGTAATATTAAATGTTTTTTTCATGATATCCAGCTCCTTTTTCAATTAAATGAAAGTTTTGCCTCAAAGGACTCTCTCACTTGCGGTACACTTAAGCCAACAATGATCTGAATGCTTTGACCACTCTTAGCCATTCCGTGTGCCAGTTTATTTTTTGTAAAGTATTCCCTATCTTTCACCAAGCTAGGGTCAATCACTGTAATACGCAGACGCGTGGCACAGTTTGTCACATCTTTAATGTTTTCTTTACCGCCAAGGCCTTCTAAGAAATAAACGGCTTTCTCTTCATACTCAGACGCATAAACGGGTGCTTCCTTTTTGTCATGGCCCTTTTTATTAGCATTCTCATAATCTTGTTTTGTATATAGCCTAGTCTCCTCCTCATGTTTTCGACCTGGTAATGGAATATCAAATTTCACAATCATCCATCTAAATATGACAAAATACAATGCTGTAAATAGACATCCAATCATGGCTTGGATCAGATAAATCCCTCCATGATTTGAAGAGAGCGGAATCCAGTTCAATGCAGCTATCTCAATAAGCCCGGAACCCATCATTCCGACAACACCAAACATATTCATGATTGTCACCATGGTGGCTCCAAGAAGTGCATGTATCACAAATAAATAAGGTGCGAGAAATAGAAATGTAAATTCAAGTGGTTCTGTAATTCCGGCAAATATTGCTGTTAATGTGGCGGGTAACACCAATGCCAAAACCTTTTTTCTATTTTCATTCGGGGTAGAAAAATACATCGCTAGAGCTATCCCTAAACAGCCGAACATCTTAATATTTCCATGCAGTAAAAATCCGTATGGATAAAGATTTTTCAAATCGGAAGTTGAGGTCGCAAATTCATTTAAGTGAGCAATCCAATATGGTTTTAACCCCCCATTTACAGCCGCTGGACCAAACTCAAAAGGTGTATAAATAAAATGGTGAAGTCCTGTTGGAATTAACACCCTTTCCAAGAAATGAAACAGCCAGACACCAATATAACCGGACTGTGACATGAACCCTTGGAGAGATTGAATTCCCTGCTGAACATAGGGCCATACAAAGGCAACGATAAAAGCAATAGGAATCATCACAAAGAATCCGATGATGACAACAAATACAAGCCCCTGGAAAATGCCAAGCATTTCAGGCAGCTTTTGATCATAAAAACGATTATGGATCCAAATCACGATTCCAGATATCATAACCGCACCAATGATACTTGTATCTAGCGTAGGTATACCCGCAATTTCTTTTACACCCGCTACGTTCTCGACACCTTGCGATAAATCAACTCCAAAAGTGGACGGCCAAAGTGTCAAAATAGCATGAATATAATTGTTAAACACAAGATAAATCATCAAAGCTGCGAGCGTAGCACGTGCTTGCGCTTTTTTTGCAAGAGAGATGGGCAAACCAATCACAAATGCCAGCTCCATATGATTGAAAATCGTCCATCCCCCGCTTTCAATCAGTGCCCAAACCTTATACCACATCGTATCTTCTGCAGCCATTTCCCCCATAATCGCTGGATTCTTACATAAAGTCGCAAGGCCTACAACAATACCAAAAAATGCGAATAAAAGTACAGGAACTACCATAGCACTGCCAAATCGCTTGATTGCATTCATAAGCATCACCCCTTTGTTTGATCCATAAGACCACTGTAAAGGTAGCGCTTTCAAAAACCAATAGGTTTGACGTATTTAGAAATCAAGTTGTAACATTAGATTATATTTTCACAGGAAGAAAATATTTTCATGTTGGAGGGCGCATCACATGATATTGGACAAGCTGGTAAATGAATACTTCGAAGATTTAAATAAGAATGATCTGCACATTATTAAAACGATTCACGATCACCTTGAAGAAATGAAGACAATGAAAATTCAGGATCTTGCTCATTATGCTCATACTTCCATCTCATCCATCCATCGGCTTGCCAAGAAAATAGGCTTCGACGGCTACAGTGACTTAAAGTCTTATGTGAAATTGAATAATCATACTGAAGAAACAACACAAGATTTAATGAAGCTGCTCGATCAAGATATCCAGCAGACAAGGAAATATATGGAGCAGCTGGACTTTCATCAATTAAATCAACTGATTGATCGCGCACCGTATATTTATGTTTATGGTACAGGAACAGCTCAGCTCGATTTGGCCAATGATGTACAACGACAGTTATGGTCACTGCATAAGAAATCTCAAGTTTTACGAAGTAAGCGAGACTTAACAGATGGAATCGTTGAATTTGGTGAGGATGACCTTTTATTTATCATTTCTTTATCAGGCGAATCGAAGAATTTAGATGAAATCATTCAATTGGTGAAAACGAGACATATCAAATTTATCAGCATGACCACATTGAGGAATAACCTCCTTGCACAAAATGCCATGTTTAACATCTATGTAAGCAGCACCCCGTTTCCCTTGTATAACAAAGTGGACAACTCCAGCTTTCTGCCATTTTACATTGTGGTAGATATGATCGTCAGAAAATTTAGTGAGTGGAAATGGAACCAATTGAATAAGAGGACATAAAAATAACAGGTACAGTTTTGGAGTGAAGTGGTGAAATAATTCATTTTGCTTCATAAAAAAGAGAGACACTTTTGTCTCTCTCAAAAAACACCAAAATATTTTTCTGAAATAAGTGATGACTGCTCAATGTTATTCAGCAGTATAATGCCCAGCAAGCAGTTCATCAAACGAATCCGCTAATTTGAAATCCGTCTCATATTCTAGATCAAAGTAATGAATTGGCGGATGCTCCTTTGTTTCTCTGTAATCCAATGCAATCCACGTATGACCATCCCCACAAATCAGCACAAGTCCCTCAGGCAATTCCCATTCTTCTATTAAATAATCACTATCCATAATGCCTTCATTTTTAGCAATTCCTCTTAAATGATCAAATGACACATGATCCTCTGCCCATCCATTCGGCTGGTCCGTTGGAAAAGCATTATGCAAGGTATAACCGCCATTTTGTTCAAGAATAAGTTTCTTATATGTATCAGGCAGGATGACGCCTAGCTTCTTTTCCGCTTTTGCAATTCCTTTCTCATTGATTTTCTTAAATGTCTCTTCACTTTCTCTGTCTTTATCCCAAAATGATTTCAAATAAAATACCTCCAATTGTTATTTCTATCTTATCTTACCATTTGAGACGACTAGTTTAATAGTCCTATTCATAGAAAAAAGAGAAGGGCTTCTCCTCCTCTTTTCAATCGTTATTGTTCTTTATTTCTCGCTTCAAATTCATCCAGCATTGCACGCACTTCATCTGTTGATGATGTGTTCATTAATTGATTTCTTAGGAAACTCGCTCCTCTGAATCCTTTCACATAAATCTTAAAGAAACGGTGCAGTGCCTTGAATGGACGCAAGCCTAGTGATGAATATTGATCATGAAGATCAAGATGCAACCTTAAAAGGCCTAGCAGCTCATCACTCGTATGCTCCTTCTGTTCTTTTTCAAAGGCAAATGGATTATGGAAAATCCCGCGCCCAATCATCACTCCGTCCACTCCATACTGCTCAGCGAGCTTTAAGCCCGTTTGACGATCAGGAATATCACCATTGATGGTCAAAAGAGTATCAGGTGCTACTTCATCACGAAGTTTTTTTATCTCAGGAATGAGCTCCCAATGTGCATCCACTTGGCTCATTTCTTTTCTTGTGCGAAGATGGATCGATAAGTTCACAATATCTTGCTCCAATATGTGTCTGAGCCACCCGCGCCATTCATCGACCTCTGTAAAACCAAGTCTTGTTTTCACACTGACAGGTAACCCCCCAGCTTTTGCAGCCTGAATCAGCTCTGCCGCAACGTCTGGACGTAAAATCAATCCGCTGCCCTTCCCGTTTTGCGTGACATTCGGGACAGGACAGCCCATATTAATATCAAGCCCCTGAAATCCTAACTCCGCCATTCCAATGCTCATCTGTCTAAAGTTCTCAGGCTTGTCTCCCCAAATATGAGCAACAATTGGCTGCTCATCCTCTGTAAACGTTAAACGCCCTTTCACACTTTGAATCCCATCCGGATGGCAATAGCTCTCGCTGTTCGTGAACTCTGTAAAAAACACATCAGGTCTCGCCGCCTCACTCACAACATGACGAAACACAACATCTGTCACTTCTTCCATTGGTGCTAATATAAAAAATGGCCGCGGTAAATCACGCCAGAAATTTTTACTCATCTTTCATCCAATTCCTCTCATGACATAGCGCCTTAAAGGGCATGTCCTTCTATAAAGTCATTCAGCAATTTTTATCATTATATACTTTAGTAAGGATTCAATGCAAAAGGAGCATAAAATGAACATTAACAAAATGCTATCAGCACTTTATAAAATATCAAAAATTTGAGAAGACGTAAACGCCGTTCAAAAAGGTACTACTGGAAAACGTGTCATGCGACGGGCAGCAGGTAATGCATCTGGCAAACTAATAAAAAAGATATTCAAATAAAAAAAGCCCTATGCAGGGGCTTTTTAAATTGTAATTGCCTTTTCTGTTACATGATAAGTATTAGAAGTAATGATTTTATCAAGCGACCAACCGGCAGCGAATAACACAGAAAAAATTGTTAAACTGATAAATAACTTTTTCATCATAACGCCTCCGCCATTTTTAGTATTTGTTGTTGAGCTTTAATGGTCTTTTTTAGATATTCTCTATTCATTTCAAAATTCCCTTTTTGATAATGATAATCTGCAAGTTTTTCTGATAACTCTGCAACATCTTGCCATAGATGTTTACTTTCTAAATAACCGAGGCTTTCTTTTACCTCCAATTGATTATATTCTTCAAAAAGTGCATAAATGATTTTTAATTTAGCTATATATTCTTGATCGTCTGCGAGGCTGGCTCTATTTATGCCACAAATAAAATATTGATTTCCTTTATCTTTTTTACCTTGTTCGTAGAATACCCATGACAACATATAAAGAGTTCTAATTCCCGAAACCGTTTCGGCGTGTTCTTTAATTTGAATTGAATTTTGAAATTCATTTTCTGCGGTTTCAATTTTCCCCGCCCTCTTTTTGACTAACCCTATATTATGATGTATTACACCAATGATTCTTCGTGCTGTATCCTCTTTAAGCTCTTGAGCCAAACTCAAGGCTTCCCGATAATAAGATTCTGCCTCATCTAAACGGTATAAGTCATACATATTAGCTCCAAATTTGATATTACAACCGACTACTTTCGCTTTGTAAAACTCGCTAGTTGAATACATTTCTTTTGCTTTTTCCAAATGGTTTAATGATACGAAATGTTGATCAATGCGATAATAAGCATCGGCCAGTTTATAATGAAATTCCGCTCTTTCTATATCATCAGGTACATTCTTTAAATGTTCTTCAGCAATCTTATAAAAATTTATAGCAGCAACATAATTTTTGTGATGAAATTCGTGCATACCTCTAAAGAAGTTTGAATAGTAGTCAAGCGTTCCTTTGACATGAGGTTGTTTGTTCTCTATTTCTTTGAGTAAGTTGGGTAAAGTGGGGCGTTGTTGATTCATTTCAATAGGCTCAAGACTCTCAAGCATGAGTCGATGCCTAAACTCCATTAATTGATAATAAAGTAGTAAATCTTGATCCTCTTCCATGTTCTCTATTTCTCTTTCAACCTGTTTCTTTAAAATCTCTGCATCCGGCACGCTGAATGTTCTTATAAATCTATACCAATCATTTATCAAGATACCAACTTGAGAAGAAAGAATTTTCTCCACTCCTACCATCCCATCCCCTATAATGACATATATTATCATTTTCAGAATAATTCCACACCGAAAAGAAACCGCAATTTCCATAAAAATCAAATAGATACACGAATTTATCACATTGCAAAAAAATACAGTACAAAGATACCATTTATCCTTAATATGGTTGCTGTTACAATTTTTGTATACATGTAGAAAGGAGTGATTATCCTATATAAAAGACCTATACGGATTTAAGACATATTTCACTGGATTTTCTTAAGATGTATTTTATAATTGAGGCTTAAACAACAAGATTTTTCTAGCATTATAAGCAGCCTCTTCATTAAATTTTCGGAGGCGAAATTAACATGACTTTTAGAAAAAAATTTGTTCCTGTACTACTAAGCGCAACTTTATTAACTTCCGGTCTTGGTGCGACTACTGCGTTTGCAGCAGATCCGGCTAAATCAACAGGACCATTACATACGAAGGTGTATAAAACTTCTTTACAACAAGCCGCGACAAATAACAGTACCAGCCCTGTCCAATCCAATTCTTTAGCAACTCAAGCTACAACAAATGGAGATGTTTCTACTCAAGGTGTTGTTTCGTGGTCATATAAAGCTTTCAGAGGTGCTTTACGTTCTGGTGGATGGTTACTGTCAAAAGCATTGAACCCCTTTAATCCAAAGGCTGCTGCTTGGATCAGAAAGAATTCTGCCAAAATCGCAAATATAATGGATAAAGGGGAAAAGTGGACGGAAAAACAATTCATAAAAGCTTTTACTAAAATAGGCGCTCCTAAAGATGTTGCTAAAACTTTGGCAAAGTTCATCGTTAATCTTATCTAAATAACAAGTGCTATTAGTTTCTAATAGCGCTTTTTTATGGAGGTATTCATGTCTTTTTCTTACGTGATTTCATTGACTTTTTTAATACTCCTTTTAGTGTCTATCATACTCTATACTTTTTTCAGAAAGAAAAACGTTGTAGATGAAGCCCCTGGCGCTATTGCTGCCGTTCTTCTTATTTTACTAATATTTTTTTCCCTAAGTTTCGTTATTGCCCTTCCAACTGTTATGCTTTATCTAGTCTCATTGGGAGTGAATTTTCTTTTCGGTGAATACATCACTTATGATTCATTTTTCTCTTTGATTACCTTCTCGTTGTTAGTTAGCATCATTGTGATTTTTTGGTCATTTATCGTTTTATTTATAGGGAAAGGAATCACTTTTTTGTTACAGCTCCCAAAATGGATGATTTATATTTTAGAATTTTTTGCTTCGTGGGCTCTTATTTACTTCTCGATTAAATATGTACTAAATTTGGAGAAAATTGAAGTTTCTATATGGGGAAATGGTGTATTGATTTTATCTTTCTTTGTTAGCTTTTTATACATCGGACTTGATATTATATCCTCTGCGCTTGATCAAAAAAATCAGAAGAACAAAGAAGAATAGCCCCCCATCCAATAAAGGACATGGGGCTATTTACTCATAGATATTATTTTATACCGCTTTTCTAACACTGCTGCTTTAATCTTTGGACCATAGATGCTATCAGCAGAAAGCCTATGCATCATCCTGATATCGATGTTTTTCTCGAAATCGGGATGTCTTTCAATACATTAATGATTAATCACAAGACTTGCCACACACTCCACATGACTCGTATGCGGAAACATATCCACAGGCTGTACTTCCTCTGTCACATACCCACCATCTTCAAGAATACGCAAATCACGAGCTAGCGTCCCAGGATTACAGGACACGTAAACAACTCGATTTGGTTTCATCTTTAAAATCGTATCAAGCAGCGCTTCGTCACAGCCTTTTCTTGGCGGGTCGACGACGAGGGTGTCTGCTTTGATGCCTTCTTTATACCAATTTGGGATGACGGTTTCTGCTTCACCGACTGCGAATTCGACGTTGTTGATTCCGTTTAAGGCAGCGTTGCGTTTTGCATCTTCAATCGCTTCTGGCACAATTTCTACGCCATATACTCTGCCTGCTTTTTGTGCGAGAAATAAGGAAATCGTACCGATTCCACAATACGCATCGATGACAGTTTCTTCTCCTTGCAGCTCGGCATATTCAAGCGCTTTGTCGTAAAGCACCTTAGTTTGGGCTGGGTTCACTTGATAAAACGAGCGGGCTGAAATGGCAAATTTGATGTCGCCAATCGTGTCATAAATGTATTTTTCACCCCACAAAACGGTCGTTTCATCTCCGAAAATGACATTTGTTTCCTTTGAATTCACGTTTTGCACAATTGACCGAACATGTGGGACGCGTGCTATAATCTGCTCAATCACCTGCTGCTTTTGCGGAAAATCAGCCGTTCTTGTGACAAACACAACCATCATTTCACCTGTTGCAATACCGTAGCGAACCATCACATGACGCAGCCAGCCTTTGTGCCGCTCTTCGTTATATGCTTTGATGCCAAACGCATTGCATATGTCTTTTACCGCCTGTACCACTTCGTCATTTTCTGATTGCTGGATCAAACATTTTTTCATATCGATGATTTCATGGGTACGCTGCTGATAAAATCCTGCAACAAGTCCGCCTTCCCGTTCGCCAACTGGAACTTGTGCTTTGTTTCGGTAATTCCAAGGGTCTTCCATGCCTAGTACAGGATGAACTTTTACACGGCTCATATCAAGCTTGCCGATCCGCTCTAAAACGTCCTTTACTTGTTTCTGTTTAAATAGCAGCTGGCCTTCATAGCTCATATGCTGAATTTGACAGCCTCCGCACTGCTTGTAGATAGGACATGGCGCATCTTGCCTGTGCTGACTTTCCTTTGTCAGCTCCATGAGTCGTCCAAAAGCAAATCCTTTTTTGACACGTGTGACTTTGATTTTCCCTTGTTCGTCAGGCAGGGCATTCGGTACAAAGACAGGGAACCCTTCAATTTTCGCTACACCTGCACCTTCGTGCGTTAAGTCTTCGAAGGTTACATTGTAGTATTCATTCTTTTCAACAGGCGGTTTCATTTTCACCAATTTTATCACCTCATTTGCAAAGAAAAACTTGGCGCCATAAGGAACCAAGTTCAATCTCTACCCTATTTTTTCAGCTGTTGCTTTTGGCACTATAAACTCAATATGACGATACAGGTTTTCAAATTCACCTGGCAGCATGCCGCCGAATTCGCCATCTAAATTTAATTGCATTTTATCTTTTACATCTACCTTCACGCGATTCGCTTTTGCGTAGATGACATTGTTATCATGAATATGCTCGCCTCGTAGTGCAAGGCTGACTACTCGAATGGCTTCTGCTAAATTGACCTTCTTTAAAATAATCAGGTCAAACATTCCATCATCTAAAATGGAATCTGGCGCTAGCTTTTCAAAGCCGCCTACTGAATTTGTGAGTGAAACAAGAAACAGCATGATTTCTCCATGAAACAATTTGCCGTCATATTCAATTTCGACTTCTGTCGGGCGGATAGAAGGAAGCATCTCCATGCCTTTTAAATAATAAGCAAGCTGTCCAAGCATTGTCTTCAGCTTACTAGGCACTTCATAAGTGAGCTCTGTTAACCGGCCGCCGCCTGCAATATTAATAAAATAATGGCCATTGACTTTACCGATATCAAGCGGTTTCGCTACACCATCAATAATGGCATCTGTCGCTTTTAAAACACCTTCTCGTGGAATGCCAAGTGCTCTTGCGAAGTCATTTGTTGTTCCAACAGGAATGATTCCTAGTTTTGGTCTTTTTTCAAGCGGTGCTAGTCCGTTGACGACTTCATTGATCGTGCCGTCTCCACCTGCTGCTACAATTAAATCAAAGTCTCTCTGTGCAGCTTTTTCAGCTGCTTGTGTCGCATCTCCTGCACATGTGGTTGCATGACAAGATGTTTCATAGCCAGCTTGTTCAAATTTTTGCAAAACCTGCGGCAAATTCTTCTTGAAGAGTTCACGCCCAGATGTCGGATTGTATATAATTCGAGCACGTTTCATTCATCATCATCCTATATTCATTATGCAATCTATTTTCACCACTAACAACCTTTAATTATACTATGAGATTTGAAAATGGCAACAGAACAACCAGCTAATATGAGAAATCTCCTGCCACATTTCCCTCAGCAAGAAAGCATTCTGATAAGATAAAAGAAAACGCTGTAAAGGATGGTTTGCGATGAAAAAGCCTGTCTATTTTAATCATGATGGCGGTGTTGATGACCTCGTCTCGTTATTTCTTCTCCTTCAAATGGAACATCTGAAAGTGATCGGGACGTCTGTGATTCCTGCTGATTGTTATTTAGAGCCTGCTCTCAGTGCGTCTCAAAAAATCATTGATCGATTTAGCCCCTATGAAATTGAAATCGCTGCTTCAAATTCTAGAGGCGTCAATCCTTTTCCGAAAGAGTGGCGCATGCATGCTTTTTATGTAGATGCCTTACCTATTCTAAACGAGAAAGGCATTGTAGATACAAAAGTGTCCAAGCTTCCAGCACACCTTCATTTAATCGAAACCGTTAAAAAGGCAGCAGAACCTGTCACGCTGCTCTTTACAGGCCCACTCACAGACCTTGCACGCGCCTTAGAAGAAGATCCTTCAATCTCTAATAAAATTGAAAAATTGGTATGGATGGGCGGTACGTTTCTTGAAAAAGGCAATGTTGAGGAACCCGAGCATGATGGGACAGCAGAATGGAATGCATTTTGGGACCCTTATGCTGTCAGCACTGTCTTCCAGGAACGCTTTCCTATTGAAATGGTCGCACTTGAAAGCACGAACCAAGTTCCGCTTACACTTGATGTGCGTCAGCGCTGGGCTTCCCTTCGTTCTCACATTGGGATTGATTTTATTGGGCAGTGCTACGCCTTTTGTCCACCGCTCATTCATCATGAAACGAATTCGACGTATTACCTATGGGACGTGCTGACAACGATGACACTTGCTTCTTCATCATTTACCCGTTCAAAGGAAGTGAGCGCGATCGTTTATACCGAGACGCCAAAGCAAGGACGTACCGAAGAGCATACAGATGGAAAATCAATACAAGTGATTGACCATGTCGATCGTGATGCCTTTTTCCACGCATTTGAAGAGCTCATGAGAAAAGCTGTTTGTCAGATTTCAACATAAAAATCCCCGCTAATGAGCGGGGATTCCAGATTGTTGACAAAGGGCTAAAATGATCTTTATTTTAGTCCTTTGTCTTTTTTCAGCGTGATAGAAAACCTTTGAAGTCTAGGAAGGACGAGCACCGGAGCACAGGACTGACAAGGAATGCGAGGGTTTGTCTACACGCTGAAAGCCCCGCCAATGAGCGGGGCTTCCTCTTATTCTTCTTCAGCGTACTTTTTCTTACGTCTGAACTTGCTTAAAATTTCATACACGATTGGGACGATGACCAATGTGAGAAGTGTAGAACTTGTTAAACCGCCGATCACGGTCACGCCAAGTCCTTTTGATACGATCTGGCTTCCGCCTTCAAATCCTAATGCGAGTGGCAGCAGTGCACCGATCGTCGCAAGTGCAGTCATTAAGATTGGACGTAATCTTATTGTTCCTGCTTCAAGTAAAGCTTCTCTTGTTGAAAGACCTTCTTTTTCTTTATGAAGGACGCGGTCAATCAGCACAATGGCATTTGTCACAACGATCCCGATCAGCATGAGCAATCCAATCATGGCATTTAAGCTGATGGTTTCTTTTGCTAAAAACAATCCTACGAGTGCGCCAATAATCGTAAATGGAAGTGAGAACAGAATCGCAAATGGTGCAAGACCTCCGCCAAATGTGATGACGAGAACGAGGTACACAATGGCAATCGCTGCAAGCATTGCAAGTCCAAGCTGTGTAAAGGATTCCTCAATATCCGCACTTACGCCGCCTGTGTCAATCGTTACGCCAGACTTCACATCAAGCTTGTCGACTTTCTTCTGAACATCCTGTGTCACACTTGAGACGTTGTCTGTTGTCATGTCACCAGACACTTCTGCGTAGATTTTTCCATCACGTTTTGTCACCGTATTTGCTGTCGTACCATCTTTTACTTTTACGACATCACCAATCCGGACTTCTTGTCCTGTTGGTGTTGTGATCTTTTTATTTTCTAAATCTTTTTTGCTCTTATATTCGTCTTTTTCGGTTTGAAGCTTCACATCAAGTTCTTTGCCGTCCTCTGTGACTTTCGTCAGTGTTGTTTCACTATTTTGAGGGGCAATCACTTGAGCGATTTGTGAAGCAGTTAGACCCAGCTTCGCTAGTTTTTCTTGATCTGCATTAAACGTATATTCATCGTATTTCTCAGATAAGCTTGTGCTGACATTTTTTAAGTTTTTCTCATCTTTTAAGATGTTCTCGACATCTTTTACTGTGCCTTCAATATCGCTTACTTTGTCACCGTAGACATAGTACGTTACTGTATTGCTTGCGCCAGCAGATGAGAAGTCTTGTGATTTCCATTCCCCTTTAGACGTTTTGTCTTGCAGGGCTTTGACCACTTTATCTTTTTCTTTATCAAAGTTTGGCGTGTCTTCATCATATTGTACGAAGAATAACGCACCGTTCGAGTTGCCGCCTACACTTGCTGTCAGGGCATTTGAAGAACCTAGTGAATATTGAACAGTATTGACATGGTCACGTTTGATCAAGTATTCTTCTGCTTTTTTCGTTTCATCGATTGCTTGTTCTCTCGTTTGTCCAGGTTCAGGTGTATATGTCACCATCGCCGTCTTATCTGCTTGCTGTGGTAAGAAGCTGACACCGACAAGTGGTGCTAAGAATAAGCTTCCAACAAGCATAAGAATGGCAATTCCTGATGTGATCCATTTATGGTTCAGTGTCCAATTGAGTACACGTCTATAACCGCCAGCAAGCTTGCTTGGTTTATGCTCTTTTACCTTTTTCGCTGTGCCGTACAGGTTCTTTTTAAATAGACTGTGTGCCATCATTGGAACAATCGTAATGGCGACAAGCAGTGAAGCAAGTAAAGCAAACACAATGGTTAGAGCAAATGGGATGAATAGTTCACCAATCATTCCACCTACTAATGCTAACGGTAAGAATACCGCAATGGTCACAATTGTCGAAGACATGATCGGGATAAACATTTCTTTTGTGGCTTCTCTGACGAGTGCTTTGCCTTTTAACGGTTCATCCTTTAACGCCATTCGTCGATAGATATTTTCTATGACCACAATCGAGTCATCGACCACACGCCCAATGGCGACGGTCATGGCACCAAGTGTCATGATATTTAATGTAATATCCAACTGATTTAATAATAAAACAGCAATCAACAGAGATAACGGAATGGAGATGACCGAGATTAATGTTGATTTGATATCTCGAAGGAACAACATAATGATAATGATCGCAAAGATTGCTCCGATGATTGCCTTGTTTAGCATTGTGCTGACAGACTCTTTAATCGGCTCTGCTTGATCATATGTCGTGCTTACTTTGATTCCTTTGTTGTCTTTTTTGAATTTCTCAAGCTCTTTTGTCACTTCTTCTGCCACACTCACGGTATTGGCATCAGAGCCTTTGACAATTTGCAGACCGATGCTGTCTTTTCCATTCGTTCTAGAGATCGATTCTGCATCTTTTACTACTTTAATATCCGCAATTTCAGAAAGCTTGATCGTCGGCAGCTCTACAGATTGACCGCTTGCTGCTCCTCCACCAGTTTGCTGCTGAGCTGCTGCTTGCTGCTGACTAGCATTTCCAGCCTGCTGCTCTGCACCTTGCGCACCTGGGTTTTCAGAGCCGCTGGAAGGTGCCCCAGCTCCAGCGCTTCCAGCACCGCCGCTTGCACTTGGTGTGACAGGGATTCGCATGTTTTTCAAATCTTTGACGCTTAAAATATTGCCGTCCACGACAACTGATTTTTGTTTGTTGCCAAATGTGTATAGACCTAATGGTACGTTGACATCAGAGCCTTTGATCATGTTTTGGACGGTTTCTTCATCTAAACCGTATTCTTTCAATTTCTTTTGTTTAAAAGAAAATTCTACTTCTTTGATTTGCTGTCCTGAAGCTTCGACAGAAGAGACACCGTTTAATCCTTCAAGAGAAGGAACAAGGTCGTTTTCTACTTTCTGTGTAAGGTCTTCTAGTGATTCTTTATCACCAGAGACGCTGAGTGCTAAGATTGGAATCGCGTTGATGCTAAAGCGTGCAATTTTTGGTTTTTCTGCATTTTCCGGAAAATTGATATTGCTAATCGCATCTTCAATTTCCTTCTTTGCTTCATCCATGTCTTTGTTATAGTCGTACTCGACTTGAATAGATGAGGCATTTTCAAATGAATTGGATGTGACCACATTGACTCCGTTGAGGTTTTGAATAGACTTCTCAATTGGGTCGGTCACCTTATCTGATACTTCGTCCGGCGTTGCGCCAGGATACGTTGTAGAAACCGTAATGACTGGAGTGTTGATATTCGGGATTGATTCTTGTTTCATATTCAATCCGGCATATAGACCAGCAACTGTTACGATAATCGTCATGAGCCATACAGCGAACTTATTCTTTAATACAAAATTGATGATCGAATTCATTATGTCCTCCATTTTCCTTTATGTATTGACTGACTGGTCATTCTATATCATAATAAACGGTGATATACAATGCCGTCAACCATTTCACTTGCGTTTGACGTAACATTCTAAAGCTGAAGGGGCCTTATTTCATGAACGAAAAAAAAGAAAAAATCATTAAAGCAAGCATCCAGTTGTTTGCGAAAAAGGGTTTTTCTTCTACGACCATTCAGGAAATTGCAGATGAGTGCGGAATATCAAAAGGCGCATTTTATTTACATTTCAAATCAAAAGAACAGCTTTTCAATCGAGCCTTTGAATATTATATCGACACGTCTATGCAAAGTATTGAAACGATTCGAAAAGAGAATCAGCATCTCGCGCCGAGAAAGATCTTCCAGAAACAAATCGCTGAACAGTTTCAGCATTTTGCTGAGAACAAGGATTTTATCATTTTGATCCTCAGCGAGAACATTATTCCAGAAAACCAGCAAATTAAAAAGTATTCAAAAACAGTGAAAAAGCAAATGAATGATGAAATTCAAATTTCCATCTTGACCACTTATGGACAGGAGATCGAACCATATATAACTGACCTGTCAGTCATGATTCAAGGAATCATTCAATCGTATGTGCAGGTCCTGCTTTTACAAGATCAGATGCAATTATCATTTGATGAGCTTTCTTCCTTTATACTCGAACGATTCGATGATTTGGTCCAAGGCTTGCTTCGTTCTCAGACAAAACCGATCCTGAAGCAGACCATTTGGGACGATGAAGCGCCGAGTGCTGCTTCCCTTCAAGAGGAGCTTCGTTTGTTAAAGCTTGAGCATCTGCTTTCTGATGATACCCTTGTATCCATTGAAGTCATTGAAGAAGAACTGGTGAAAGCTGAGCCTCGTAAGCCAGTCATTCAAGGGATGCTGACGAATTTAGAAAAGTGTGAGGACCCTGCTGTCTTAAAAGTAGTGGAACAATTGAAGCTGTTTCTTCAATAATATTACGTGCTGTTTTTCCGGTTCGTTCACCTTTATCCCCCTTCGAATGTGCACTTTCGCTTATACTTCATTATAAGAAAAGAATCTCCGAATTGATATACGGCGGTGGTCTGAATCTATGATAAGACCCTGTCCTTTCAAGCAAAAAAACCGCCTCTTCTCATGAGGCGGTTTTTGCTATTTAGCGTTTTTTGATTTCTTCTAGGAGAATCTTGTTGACCATCGGCGGGTTTGCTTGTCCCTTCGATGCTTTCATGATTTGTCCGACTAAGAAACCAATCGCGCGGTCTTTTCCATTTTTAAAGTCTTCGATGGATTGCGGGTTGTTATCAAGTGCTTCTGTGACAAGTTTGAGCAGTGCACCTTCGTCAGAAATTTGGACAAGTCCTTTTTCTTTGACGATTGTTTCTGCGTCTCCTCCATTTTCAATGAGCTCTTTGAATACCTTTTTGGCAATCTTAGAGGAAATCGTTCCTTTTTCAATGAGTTGGATCATTCCAGCCAGCCCTTGCGGCGTTAGCTTTGTATCTTCCAGCTCTTTTTGAGCAGAGTTTAAGTAGGCAGATACTTCACCCATCAGCCAGTTTGAAGCTTGCTTCGCTTCTGCACCTTCTGAAATGGTTGCTTCAAAGAAATCAGACATTTCTTTTGTCAGCGTCAGCACCATAGCATCATATGCAGGAAGTCCAAGCTCATCGATGTAGCGTTTGCGGCGCTCGTCTGGAAGCTCTGGAATGGATGCTCTTACGCGTTCTTTCCACTCGTCATCAATGTACAGCTCCACCAAATCTGGTTCTGGGAAGTAGCGGTAATCATCTGAGCCCTCTTTGACACGCATCAGGATCGTCTTTTTAGACGCTTCGTCATAGCGGCGCGTTTCCTGTTCGATCAAGCCGCCAGAAAGCAATACTTGCTCTTGGCGTTTCTCTTCGAATTCAAGGCCCTTTTGTACGAAAGCGAATGAGTTCAAGTTCTTAAGCTCTGTCTTTGTACCAAACTCTTCACGGCCGATCGGACGAAGTGAAATATTGGCATCACAGCGAAGTGAGCCTTCTTCCATCTTACAGTCAGATACGCCTGTATATTGAATAATGGATTTTAGTTTTTCTAAGTAAGCATACGCTTCTTCTGGAGTGCGAATGTCTGGCTCAGATACGATTTCAACAAGCGGTGTGCCTTGACGGTTGAAATCGACTAGTGAATATCCGTCGCCTGTGTGCGTCAGTTTACCTGCATCCTCTTCTAAATGGAGACGCGTAATACCGATTCGTTTTGTTTTGCCTTCTACTTCAATTTCAATCCAGCCGTTTTCACCGATCGGTTTATCAAATTGAGAGATTTGATACGCCTTTGGGTTATCAGGATAGAAGTAGTTTTTACGGTCAAATTTTGTATCTGTTGCGATCTCACAGTTCAGCGCCATGGCCGCTTTCATCGCAAAGTTTACCGCTTCTTTGTTCAATACAGGCAGTACGCCAGGATATCCAAGGTCAATGACACTTGTTTGCGTGTTGGCAGCTGCACCAAAAGGTGTCGGCGAGCTGGAGAAAATTTTCGATTGTGTTTTTAGCTCAACGTGGACTTCAAGTCCAATTACCGTTTCAAAGTTCATTCTGATTCACCCCTTACAGTTCAGGTTTTGCTTTATGATGATCTGTTGCTTGCTCGAAAGCGTGAGCCACGCGGTAAACCGTTCCTTCATCAAAGTGCTTGCCAATGATTTGCAGTCCTAACGGAAGACCATTTGCAAATCCACAAGGCACACTGATTCCTGGAACGCCTGCAAGGTTCACAGGGATCGTTAAAATATCGTTCGCGTACATAGTCAGTGGATCGCTTGTCTTTTCTCCAATGTTAAATGCAGGAGTTGGCGTTGTTGGCCCTACAATGACATCATACTTTTCAAAAACATCTTCGAAGTCTTTTTTGATCAATGTACGGACTTTTTGCGCCTTCTTATAGTATGCATCATAATATCCTGAGCTAAGAGCGAATGTTCCAAGCATGATGCGGCGTTTCACTTCGTTACCAAAGCCTTCAGAACGTGTATTTTTATATAAATCAATCAGGTTGTCTGCATTATCTGTACGGTAGCCATAGCGGATGCCGTCAAAGCGCGCAAGGTTCGCGGATGCTTCTGAAGAAGACAGTAAGTAGTAAGTCGCAAGCGCATATTTAGAATGCGGCAGAGACACTTCTTCCCATGTTGCACCAAGTCCTTCTAATACTTTTAACGCTTTAAGAACAGACTCTTTTGCTTCCTCGCCAACACCTTCTCCAAGGTATTCTTTTGGCACTGCAATTTTCATGCCTTTGATGTCTCCAGTTAATGAAGAAAGAAAATCTGGGACGTCGACATTTGCACTCGTTGCGTCCATTTGATCGACACCAGCAATCGCTTGAAGTACGTATGCGTTGTCCTCTACGTTACGCGTAATCGGCCCAATTTGATCTAATGAAGAAGCAAATGCGATTAAACCGTATCTAGATACACGGCCATATGTCGGCTTCAGTCCCACAACTCCGCAGAATGATGCCGGCTGGCGAATCGAACCGCCTGTATCTGATCCAAGTGAGAATGGTACTTCACCTGCTGCAACAGAAGCTGCTGAGCCACCACTTGATCCACCTGGAACAGTGTTTAAATTCCACGGGTTTTTCGTTGCTTTGTAGCCTGAGTTCTCTGTAGAAGATCCCATCGCAAATTCGTCCATATTTAATTTACCGATTGTGACTGCTTCCGCATCTCTCAGACGATTGACAACCGTTGCATCATAAATAGGATCAAAGTTTTGCAGGATTTTACTAGATGCTGTTGTACGTAAATCCTTTGTGACGATGTTATCTTTCACACCGATTGGCATACCGAACAATAGACCAAGCTCGTCCTTTTCACCAACTGCCTCGTCCAATTCCTTTGCATACGCACGAGCTTTCTCTTCGTCCAGTGCAAGGAATGCTTGTACTTTCCCGTCTACTTCATTGATTCGTTTATAAGACTCGTCCACTAAATCAGAAACAGACAGTTCCTTTTTATGTAAAAGCTCTTTTAATTCAGAAATTTTGTGATCAAACAGTGACATGTCTCAGGCCTCCTTTAGTCCAAAATTGATGGCACACGAATATAGCCGTCTTTATGATCAGGCGCGTTTTTGATGACTGCCTCAATGGAAAGACCTTTATTCGGAACATCTTCTCTCATGACGTTTTTCATTTTTAATACGTGTGTTGTTGGTTCAACGTTTTCCGTATCTACCTCGTTTAACTGCTCTGCAAATGAAATGATGCTATCAAGCTGTTCAGTAAACATTTCAGCTTCTTCTTCTGTGATTGCAAGCCGTGCCAAATGCGCCACGTGCTTTACTTCTTCTATTGAAATTCTAGACATGCAGGTTCACCTCCAAAAATGATACGTGTTCATGGTCATGATCATAAGTCATATACACTTTATCATATCAAATTTTACTGTTCTAAAGCAACTTTGCGAAGGCTTGAGAAGGTAGCCATTCACCCAATCACCCTTTAAAACCAGAAAGTATGAAAATGATTTGTATCAGGAATTGATTATTTCTCAGAAAATTTTTTCTTTTAAATATTATTGGTAACGCTTACATATGGATTCTCATCAATAATTCACGCATTTTTTTATGTGAGAAGGAGGTTTAAGAAGGTTGATCAGTCGGGAATACTCTGATAGGTTAAGTAACCATAGCAGTGAGCAGACAGCTATATCAGATGTTCTGTGTTTTATATTTTGAATGAGGTGATGTCAAATTAATACGAAAAAGGTGATATGGAAACATGAGTATTGAGATTGGAATTTCTCTATCTATTTATTTTATTGGAATGCTGGCCATTGGCTGGTATGCATTTAGAAAAACAAATGACTTGAATGATTATATGTTAGGCGGACGCGGGCTAGGTCCTTACGTGACTGCTCTATCTGCTGGTGCTTCAGATATGAGCGGCTGGATGCTTATGGGACTTCCAGGCGCGATGTATACAACAGGACTTTCGTCAGGATGGCTTGCTGTTGGTTTGATTAGTGGGGCTTACTTGAATTATCTATTCTTAGCTCCTCGCTTACGATCGTATACAGAGGTTGCTGATGACGCGATCACCATTCCAGACTTTTTTGACAAACGATTTAAAGATTCTTCTACTTTATTAAAAGCTGTCTCAGCTGTCATTATTATGATTTTCTTTACACTGTACACCTCATCAGGTATGGTATCTGGCGGACGTTTATTCGAATCTGCGTTTGGTGCGAATTATATGTTTGGTTTAATTTTAACCTCTAGTATCGTGATCCTATACACTTTATTCGGCGGCTTTTTGGCAGTTAGTTTAACTGATTTTGTTCAAGGGGCCATTATGTTTTTAGCATTAGTGCTCGTGCCGATCGTTGCCTTTACTCAATTAGGTGGTCCAATTGCCACGTATCAAGATATACAACAAATTGATCCAAAATTGCTTGATATATTCAGAGGAACGAGCGTCATTGGCATTATTTCCTTCTTAGCATGGGGGCTTGGTTACTTTGGACAGCCGCACATCATTGTTCGATTTATGGCCATTACGACCGTAAAAGATTTAAAGCCAGCACGTCGTATCGGTATGAGCTGGATGATTGTGTCTGTCATTGGTTCACTGTCTGTTGGATTAGTCGGTGTAGCTTATGTACATGAGACTAGTACCACTTTAGCAGACCCAGAAACCATCTTTATTGTGTTTTCTAAAGTGTTATTCCATCCGTATATTACTGGATTTTTACTCTCTGCCATTTTAGCTGCGATTATGAGTTCGATTTCTTCACAGCTGCTCGTGACTGCAAGTGCGATGACAGAGGATTTATACCGGACCTTCTTTAGAAGGAAAGCGTCAGACAAAGAACTGGTGATGATTGGACGTATGTCTGTACTAGTCGTTGCCATTATCGCGCTTTGTCTTTCACTTAATCCAAGTGATACCATTCTTGACCTTGTTGGTTATGCTTGGGCAGGCTTTGGATCTTCATTTGGTCCAGTTATCCTTCTATGCCTATATTGGAAGCGAATGAATCATCACGGTGCACTAGCAGGAATGGTTGTGGGAGCAGTTGTTGTCTTAACGTGGATCTCAACCGGCTTGAATAATACAACTGGCTTGTACGAAATGGTTCCCGGATTTATTTTGAGTGGTTTGACTGCCATCATTGTCAGCCTCTTGACCAATAAACCATCTAAAGCTTCTAAGAAGCTTTTTACCAAAATGGAAAATCATCTTGAAGAAGAAACAAAATAAAGAACATGAAGGGTCATCTGCCTTATGCGGATGACTCTCTTTTTTAAATAAAATAAAAAGCTTTTCTTTCTTCTGATTCTGAATAAAATAAGAGTTGTGCAGCCATATGGGCTGTGAGAAGATCATATACATGATGTGAAACGTACATGAAGTGAAGGAGCGATACGCATGTTTTGGACAATTGAATGGGATACGGTCTTAAAATTAGCCGTGGCCACCTTAATCGGTTTGATTATCGGGCTTGAACGAGAGCTGAAGAAAAAGCCCCTCGGCTTAAAAACGTGTATTGTCATTGCTGTCAGCTCCTGCGTATTAACCATCATCAGCATTGATGCAGCCTACAATTTCCCTCGAGTCTCTAAGCTTCAAATGGACCCACTCAGGTTACCGGCGCAAATTATATCTGGTGTTGGTTTTATTGGAGCAGGTGTGATTCTGCGAAAAAGCAATGATGTCATCTCAGGTCTCACGACTTCTGCGATGATCTGGGGAGCAGCAGGACTTGGGGTTGCAACAGGTGCAGGATTTTATAAAGAAGCCTTCCTCAGTCTTTTCTTTATTCTGATCAGTGTCGAATTTCTACCATGGCTCTTCCAGCGGATCGGGCCGATTCGCTTACAGGAAAAAGAAATCCGCATCAGAATGTCTCTTTCTGATCGAAACCGCATGACGGATATTTTAAAAGAAATGAAAGCCCTCAATATTCGCATTCATTCTGTTCGAATTGATGATTTAACAGAAAAGAACTACCCGATTATGGAAGTACGCGTACGCGTGCATAAAGATCGCTATACAACCGATGTGTACTTTGATATTAAAGATCTAGAAGGCGTCGTTGGCGTGAAGTGTGATACGGTATAAAAGGTGGTGAGATAAAAGTCTCATCGCCTTTTTTTATGGGAAAAGGGTTGAACCATCGCCTTCATTCAAATAAAATACAAATTATGAAATAAATGATAAAAGGAGATTTTTCATGGGCTCTATGGATCGTAAAAATCGTATTTTTCTTATGAGTGGGATTCTAGCGGTACTCGTATTAGCTGTTCTATTAACCTCACATGATGTCACTCCCGTATCAACAAATGCGGCAGACAAGAAACAAACGAAAACACCAAAAAATATTATTTTTATCGTTGGCGATGGAATGGGGATGCCCGTGATCAAAGCCTACCGCACATTCAAGCAGGAAAAGCTTGGTTCTACAAAAGCACAAACCGTCTGGGACCCGTATTTAGTCGGGATGCAGACCACACATCCAGATGATCCTCGAGATAATATTACCGACTCAGCAGCCGCAGCCACGGCCATGGCGACTGGGAAAAAGACATACAATGATGCCATCGCCGTCAACCAAGAAAAAGAACCTCTTAGAAGTGTCGTTGAAGCAGCAAAGGAAGCACAAATGAAAACAGCCTTTGTTGTCTCATCTGACATCACCGATGCAACACCTGCCGCTTTTGGCACACATAACGTCTCCCGAAAAAACAAAGAACAAATTGCAGACCACTTTTTTGATGAGAAAATAGGCGGAGAGCACAAAGTTGATATCCTTCTAGGTGGCGGAATGCAATATTTTGATCGAAAAGACCGTAATCTTGTGCAAGAATTTAAGAAGAGCGGGTATTCCATTCTACGATCAAAAGATGATTTAACCTCTCAATCATCTTCGAAAATGCTCGGCTTATTCCAGGAGGACGAGCTGGATCGAGCCATTGATCGCCCAAAGCATGTGCCTACTTTAAAAGACATGACGCAGGCAGCATTAACCCAATTAAATCAAGACAACCTGCATGGATTTTTCATGCTGCTTGAAGGCAGTACCATTGATTCTGCTGGACATGAAAATGATGTGGTCGGCGCAATGAGTGAGATGGAGGATTTTGAGAAAGCAGTTCATGCGGCTCTTCAATTCGCTAAAAAGGATCAAGAAACCCTCGTCGTCATCACAGCAGATCATGCGACTGGAGGATTTTCCTTTGGCGCAGATGGTATGACAAGTGAGACCGGCTATAAATGGGACCCAGCACCCATTCTAGCTGCTAAGAAAACGCCTGTGTATATGGCAAAGAAAATCGCAGGAGGTCAATCTGTACGTGATGTCCTTCACACCAATATTGATTTCGCGCTCACAAAAGAGGAAATCTCACAGGTAGAGAAAGCGGCACAATCAGGGAAGGCCAGTACGATCCAACTCAGCATTCAACATATCTTTGATCAGCGTTCTTTCTCAGGCTGGACAACCTTTGCCCATACAGGTGAGGATGTCCCTGTCTATGCATATGGACCTGGTAAAGCAGCATTTCAAGGCTGGATCGATAATACAAAGCAAGGAAAGAACCTGTTTCACATTATTGAATCAACGTCCACCTACCGCCCATAAAAAATAACCCCCGCCTCATCATATAGGCGGGGATTTTCATTTTAAGATTGACTTAGTTTTGTAAAGTCAAACGTCGTAATCGGTGCTGCTTGCTCAATGTCGGAGCGGAAGCCAGCGAGCATGGCCTTCTCTTCTTCTCCAATGGTGGCCAAATCAAATGCTTGATGCAGCAAGCCATAGATCAGCATGTGTCGTAAGCGAAGGAAGTCAGGAATGTAGGCAAGCCATTCATCCCCAAGTTCATTCTCTTCACGATAGCCTTTAAGGAATTGCTTCATAAAGTTTCCTGCAAAAGCAGCTTTGTCTTCGTATGGAATGACTGGGTACCACAAGACATTGTATAGCAAAATGCTGATGTCATTTATAAACCAGTTGTACCCGATATCATCGAAATCAAAGGTCGTAATTTTCCCTTGATCCCAGTGGAAGTTTCCGTGATGAAGATCCGCATGAACCAATCCGTACGTATCCTGATTTTTCGGAAGCTTTGCCAGCTTTTCCATCAACCGATCCGCTTGTTCAAACACAAGAGTCTGATCGGCTGGGACATACTTACGCAGTTTAAGCTGCTCCTCTTCATCCCACTCTTGTCTTTTATAACGTGGGTCTGACAGCTGATAGCTTTTTGTCAGTTTATGCATGCGCCCTGTGTACTGTCCAAGGGCATAAAATAATTCATCGTTCCAGTCTGCCTCTTCCACTTTATGGCCTGATGCTTTTTCATAGACTCGAAGCAAAAATGAACCGCCTTGCCCATCGTCTACTTGCTCGATATCACGGCCATTTAATGAAGCAATTGGTTTCGCAACCGAAAGTCCGCCCTTCGCTAAGTGATGGAGCCATTCCATTTCACCTAAAATATAATCAGGTGATCTGCGGATGGTATGGGTAATTTTTAAAATGAAAGACTCTCCGTCTTTTTTAAGTTCATACACATAGTTTTCTGCATCTGCGATAAAGTGGATGTCACTTCGCTGGACTCCGTATAAATGAGTGGCCTCATCTAAAATTTTTGATTCTTCATATATGGCTTTTACATCTTTATGCATGCTGATTCTCCCTCTTCATATATTTTGCTAATTCTCGAATGGTGTGTTTTTCAGCAAAATTCAAATCATCAACATACCAACCCTTCTTTTCAATCTCTACTTCCATTTTGACAGCAAGTAAAGAATTTCCTCCTAAATCGAAAAAGTCGTTGTCAATTCCTACTTTTTCCACATGAAGAATGTCACACCAAATATCAAAAAGCAATGCCTCGCGTTCATTGGTTGGCTGTGCGTAAAGTCCATGATCTTGTGTCAGTTCCGTCTTTAATAATGCACGAAGACCTTCTTGATCATGTACCTTAAGGGCTTTTACATAACCGCTGTGCAGCGTTTGATCTGGTTGAACCGTTTCCCATGTATAACCTTTAGAAGCTGAATGACTTGCTGCCTCCACCCTTTGATCCTCTATTTCTTCAGTCGAGTGCTGACGAGGTGACAGGTGGTCGACGATCTGAATGTGATTGCTCAGTGAATCAATTTCTTCCACTTGTATACGATATGTTTGCTGCTCCTCAACCTCCTGCATCTGGTGCTCTTTCATAAATGACTTGAACAGCTCATTACGTCCAGTCGATGCAAACGTAAATTCAATGGAAGAAAGCTGGTGCAGACGGCTGTATTCAGCAAGCCATGTCAGACATTTTTGCTCAATCCCTTTCCCTAGAGCACGGCAGCTTAGCATCCATGCATCAATTTTCAAGGTGTCGCCTGCATGATGAGCCAAGATAGCCCCTACAATCCCTTCATGACTGAAGCGATCCGCTGCCTCAATGACCCAGCCCTGGACATGCTCATTTTCCATCCGCTCTCTCAGCTGCTGTTCATCAAAGCGCTGCTCATTTAAGCGGAATTGGTTAATACGGCTGCTCATTTGCGCCACGCGGGCAAGGTGCTCTTCTCCCCACTCTGTTACACTCATGTTCAAATTCAAATCTTGTAAAAATTGCTCCATTGAAGGCGATTCTGCCTTCTTTTTTTGACGAGCTTTTTCAGCCTTGTAGCTCGTTGTTCGCCCTATATCTTCATCTGTGACATCATAGCGGTCAAATGCCCAAGCATGCTGGGCGAATAATGGAATCGCTTTTTCATTGGCAGGCAACAGCAGCGTCATTACTTCAGGCAGCTCTTCATTCATACGCAAGCACTGAGCTGGATCATCGTCTAAGAAAATAAACTGAGATAATGAAAGGTTCAGAGAATCTGCCATCTCTTTTAGATGTGCCGGTTTACTTTCCCAATTGATCCGCCAGTCGACGATATCGTCTTTTTGCAAGATCATATCTGGGTGGTTTTCAAACACGCGCCACACATCTTCTTCATTGTTCCTGCTGCTCAAGACAAGCAGGAGCCCTTCTTGCTGCTTTTGTTTTAAAAAGCGCTGAAGCATTTGATGTTCTGGCGTAATGTCGATGCCTTCCACACCGTCTTCTGAAACGACACCTCTCCAAAGCGTATGATCACAGTCAATGGCCGCTACCTTGAATGGTGCACCTTGCCATGCAATGATCTCTCGCGCGACTTTTGTACCGATGGCTCCACAAAAGACTTCAGTGAATGGGAGGTGTGCGGCTTGCTCTCCTTTTTCATCAAAGATGTCATCCATCTGATATTGCTGTGCAAGCTGACGACAGTCGATCAACTGAACACCGCCTATCTCAGATAACTGAGCAATCCACTCTTGTTCCACGTCTTGCAGGGTGTCTTTAAGAGCAGCACTTATCGGCAGAATCCCAACAAAATATAGGTTATGTTTCGTTTTTGATTTCAGAACGTTAGCAAGTTCTTCAGCATGCTCTGAAGCCAGTTTTTTCTTTTCTTCCAGTGAAAGATGAGCGGGACCAGTGATATCCTCTAAACGAATGAGCAGAAGATTCGCACCGTTTTTCTTCTGTGAGATAAGGCTGCGCTCATTTAGTAATTCCTGATAAACCTGCCCATATGGTGCAAATTGAACATCAAGCTGCACATCAAACTGCTTGGTCCAATACTGAATATAAGGTGCGACTGGATCTGCTGTAAATGTCGAGCTGACTGTCAGTACGAGCGGTGCTTTTTCCTCTGCGCGCTCCCTTTTCTCTTTTGCTGCTTGTTCTTCTTCCTGTGAAAGAACAGCGAAATCCTTGAGCAGTTGATCAGGTGTTTGAACAGCCTGTTCGACCAAGTGCTGGAAGTGGTTGACGAAAGCTTGCATCGTCTCATGTTTAAACAGAGCCAGATTGTATTGAAGCACGCACTTTAACTCGCCCGTTACCTCTCTGACAACATCCATTTTCATATCGAGTTTGGAAATTCCCTTTGCAAACTCATGTGTTTCAAATGTCAGTCCATCGGCTTCAATTTTAATATTCGGATCGTACTCATTATGATAAATGAGCATCGTATCAAAGAATGGATTGCGATGCGGTCTTGTTTTTGGATTCAGATGCTCAACCATTTGGTCAAATGGGTACTCTTGATGGTCATACGCATCAAGCAGCACTTGCTTTGTCTGCGCCAATTGCTCTGTAAAGGTTGCTTCTTGTACCATGTCTAGTTTAATTGGCAGGAAGTTCGTAAACATGCCAATTGTATGCTCGATATCTGCATGACGCCGTCCAGCCACAAGTGAACCGACAATCAATTCCTCCTGATCCGCATAACGTGAGAGCAGCAGCCCATAGAGCTGGAACAAGATGACGTTATTTGTCAGTTGATACCGTTCAGCGAGCTGTTCAATTTTCTCAACGATGTGCGGTTCAATATTAAATTTAATCGCTCTTCCTAAGAAGGATTGTTCCTTCCGTTCAAAATCATATGGCATTGTCAAAGTTGGCACATTTGAGCCAATTTGATTCTTCCAATAATCCTGCTGCTTTTGAAACATCTCGCTGCGGAAATATTTGTCTTGCCATTCTGCATAATCTTTATATTGAACGGTCAGTTCCGGCAAGGTTTCCCCTCGATAGAGCTCAGTAAATTCTTTAATAAAGATGTTCATGCTCGCTCCATCCGCCACAATATTATGCATATCGACTAATAAGAGATGATCATGTGCTGCGATTTTCACAAAACGCACACGGATCAATGGTGCAGCCTTTAAGTCAAATGGACGAATGAATTCATCGATTTGTGCTTCTAATCCTTCTTCATCAGCCTCTGTCATTTCAACAGCAAAGTGGAAATCATCATGGACCCGCTGAACCGGTTCTCCATCTTTTAATTCAAAGGTCGTTCGCAATGTTTCATGACGATCAATTAATTGCTTGAAGGTCTGCTCAAAGCGCTCGACGTCAATTTCACCTTTACATCTTAGTGCCATCGGCATGTTGTATGAGGTCACTTGACCAATACGCTGATGAATGAGGAATGTCCGTCTTTGAGCAGCAGATAATGGATACGTGTCTTTCTTTTCCACTGGTTCAATCTTGAAATATTGATGCTTCTCTGCCTTTTCTATGAATGCTTGGAGCTTTTCAATCGTCGGATTGTTGAACATGTCTGTGAGCGTAAGTTCTACACCAAACTCTTTGTGAATTTGAGAAATCAGACCGGTCGCATTTAACGAATGTCCGCCAAGCTCAAAGAAGTGGTCGTCTCTTTCCACCTTTTCAATTCCTAAAATGTCTTTCCACATCCGCTGTAACGTTGCCTCAATATCATTCGCTGCGGCGGAATGGACTTGATTGTTTTTTTCTATTCCCTGTGCCTTGTTTTCCTTCGGCACCACCATTTGCACACCTGAGGATGAAGATAATGCGGATGTATCTACCTTTTCAATCCAATATCTTTGTCGTTCAAATGGATAGGTCGGCAAGGATACTTTTTGATTTGATGTCTGATTTCGCCATTTTGTCCAGTCAACCGGCACCCCTTGAAGCCAGATGTCACCAAGCCTGCCCAGCAGGTAGCGGTCGTCTGCTGCCTCTTCTTTCGGGTGACGCATCAATGGAATCGGCTGCTGATGGTGTTCCTTTGAGGCTTGGCGAATAAAGGCACTTAACGTATTCCCCGGCCCGACTTCAACGAAAATAGGATCAAGCTCCGTTAATAATGTCTCCGCTCCATCACGGAAACGGACCGCTTGCCGCAAGTGATCAGCCCAATATGCCGGGTCTTGCACTGCTTCATGGTCAATCCACGTACCTGTGACGTTAGAAATATACGGGATAGACGGTGCATTCAATTGATACTCAGCTACCTTTTCTTTGAATGATGGCAGGATGTCATCCATCATTTTAGAATGGAAGGCATGAGAGGTGTGAAGCTTTCTGCACCCATGTCCAGCAGCCTCCAGCTTCTCAGCAAGTGCATCAATGGCTGCGGTCTCCCCTGACACTACACATAACTCAGGTCCATTTACTGCTGCAAGTGAAAGATCATCTGTTAAATATGGCAGCACGTTCTGTTCACTCAAAGGAACGCTCAGCATAGAGCCTTTTGAAAGCTTGCTAATGAGCTGTCCGCGATAAGACACAAGATCTACGGCATCTTCAACAGATAGTAAACCAGATACGGCAGCAGCTGTGTATTCTCCAATACTGTGGCCGATCAGTGCCTGCGGTTTGACGCCAAAATGAATCAGCAATTTAGCCAAAGCGTATTCCACACTAAACAGAAGCGGCTGCGTATATTCTGTTTGGTTGATCAGCTGAGGATCATCACTTGCTTCTGTTGAGAATAAAATGCTGAATGGGTCAACTGAGATATGCTGTTTGAATTGATTCAAGCATTGATCCAGCGCTTCCTTAAAGATTGGATATTTGTCATAAAGCTGACGCCCCATGTCTACATACTGAGATCCTTGACCTGGGAAAAGAAAGACGACTGGCCGGCTCGATGTTTGGGAGCTTGCCGTCTTGAACACCTCTTTTGACCTTTGATTCAGCGCCTGTAACATGTCAGCCGTGTTACTTCCAAGAATGACACGTTTATGCGGGAAATGATGGCGCCCTGTTTGCAGCGTATAGGCAACGTCACTTAGACGAACATGCTGCTGATGCTGAAGTAAATAGTCCGCAAGGCGATCGGTCATTTTCTCAAGAGCTGCTGGTGTTTTGGCAGATAATAAAAGAAGTTCACTATCCTCAGGGCTATCTGCGGCGACACGTGTAGCAGGTGCTTCTTCTAAAATGACATGAGCATTTGTTCCACCAATCCCAAATGAGCTTACACCTGCACGGCGAGGAGATTCATGCTTGCTCCATGGCGTCAAGTCTGTGTTTACAACGAAAGGCGAATTGGCAAATTCAATTTTTTCATTCGGCGTTTCAAAATGAATCGTCGGCGGAATCACTTGATGCTTTAAGCTTAAAACGGTTTTAATAAAGCCGGCAACACCTGACGCATCATTCAAATGACCAACATTTGATTTGACAGAACCAATGCGGCAAAAGCCTTTTTTATCTGTATCAAACGCTTGCTTGAGCGCTTCAATTTCGATCGGATCTCCGAGGGTTGTTCCGGTTCCATGTGCTTCAATGTACGAAATGGTTTCAGGTTCCACCTCAGCCATTCGAAGTGCTGTTTTAATCGCTGATACTTGACCTTTCGTACTCGGCGCTGTATATCCTACTTTTCTATTTCCGTCATTATTAATAGATGATCCTTTAATGACAGCATAAATGTGATCGCCGTCTTCAATGGCATCCTCTAAATTTTTTAAAATAACGGCTCCTGCACCATCACCAAAAACGGTTCCATCGGCCTTGTTATCAAAGACGCGGCAATGTCCGTCAGATGAATGGATCATACCTTCTTGATAAAGATAGCCCGATTTTTGCGGCAGGCGAATGGACACGCCGCCTGCAACAGCCATATGACAGTCGCCGCTTAATAAAGCCTGAACGGCTAAATGAATCGACACCATTGAGGTCGAGCAGGCGGTTTGCACCACCATACTCGGTCCCTTCAGATTTAATTTATATGAAATCATCGTCGCTAAATAATCACGCATATTCAGAACGGCAGCTTCCAGTGTTTTCGAATCCTCACCTTGAGCCGCCCCTTGAAGTGCTCTCATGACCCATTCTGTATTGATTCCTGCACCTGTATAAAGACCAATTTGCCCTTTATATTCAAACGGATCGTACCCAGCGTCTTCAAGCGCCGTCCACACACATTCATGAAACAGTCTGAACTGCGGATCCATCATGGCCGCTTCCTTTGGTGTATAGTCAAAGAAATCCGCATCAAATAAATCAACATCATCTAGCATCCCTTTTGCTTTAACAAAACGGGGGTTTTTCAATAAGGCTTCATCTGTACCTTCACGCCGTAATTCTTCCTCTGTAAAAAAAGAGATGGTTTCTTTTCCCTTTTTCAGATTCTCCCAGTACTCTTCTACATTTTTGGCCCCTGGAAAACGACCTGCAAGACCGATAACAGCAATTTCTGCGCCATGATAGTGATTCGTTGTATCATTCATTCTCGATTCCGCCTCTCAATCTTTTATTCCGTTGCTGTTTAAAACGAGCTCTTCGATCACCTGAAGTGACGACGGCTAGTTCTTCTTCCATCGCTTCTTCCTCCGAGTCCTCAGAAGGCTGGATATATTTCGCAAGCTCAGCAACAGATGGGTACGTAAACAAGGTCACAACCGCTTCATTTGTTTGAAGTGCTTGATTTAACCGATTGGTGACTTGAACAATATCCAGCGAGCTTGCGCCGAGATCAAAGAAATTGTCGTGAATGCCCACTTGTTCCATGCCCATAAAATCCTGCCAAACTTGACAGATCGCTTTTTCAGTTTCATTTCGAGGAGCCACATATGGATTGCCCAGCTCTGGTCTTTCGTGCTTAGACACCTCATATGAATCCTCATTCGCTGCTGCCTTCGGCTCTAGTGACAGCCATTGATCCATTCGTTCTTCAAGATTTCCTGTGGACACGAGCATGTGTCGATTCTGCCGGTTAGACAGAACATACTGGAACAGCTCAGCACCCTCTTCTGGTAATATCGCAAGCTCATTTATCGATTCACCAATTGTGGATTCTAGCTCACCCCAGAAATTCCACGCATCCCAGTTCACACACATCCACGGGGTTTGACTATGTTGATTAAGTCTAGCTGCAAATGCATCCATATATAAGTTAGCCGCTGAGTAAGCGGAGAATCCTAATCCCCCAAGCAATGCACTAATGGAAGAAAAGAGAAGACAAAAATCTGCTTGTTCTTGTTCCAGCAGCTGCTCTAGCACATCGAGCCCTTTCACCTTTGATTGGAATTGATCCTCTCCCTGCGCCAGTGTAGAAGGGATATCTTTGATTGCACGGAAGGATGTACTTCCTGGTAATCCTGCCGCATGGAATACACCATGAACGCCGCCATGCTTTTTGCGAATGGCATCAAATACACGTTTCATCTGATCCAGATCTCCTGCATTCGCCTGCACCGCTTCTACTGTTGCACCTAATCGTTCGAGCTCAAGCACCTTCTCAATTCTCGTACGCTGCGCTTCATCGGCATTTACTTGGTGAACGTATGACGCCCATTCATCTCTTGGCGGCAATGCCGTTCTTCCAGTTAAATAAAGATGTACATTTCCTTCCTTCGCCAGCATCTTTGATAGAACAAATCCGATGCCGCCTAAACCTCCTGTGATCAGATACACACCATTTGGCCTGATCATCTTCGGAAGTCCATCTTCTTTTTGCAGCGGCAAACGTTTGTAGCTCTGCACCCAGCGTTGACGATTGCGATACGCCACAAGCTGGTCCTTTCCAGGCTGCATGATTTCCTGCACAATAAGATCGACAAGTACTTGTTCCTTCCAAGACATGACTTCTGGCACATCTTCCACATCGATATTCCAGCATTTGATATGATGGTATTCCTGTGAAATCACTTTACACGGTCCAAGCATTGCACTTTTCTCTGCACATATCGTCTCATTGCCTGTGACTGGCTGAATTCCGCTAGTGATCGTAAACAGACGGCATTCTCGAATATTTTTTTGGGCAGCAATCGCTTGAGATAAGAAAATTAAGCTGTAATAGCCTTTTTCAATGTGCGCCTGAAAAGCGGCTTGACGATTCGAGTTGTCATCTTCTTTCGCAGCTTCCCATAAATGCAGAATCCGATGGATATTGACACCTCTATTAGACAATGAATCTAGCATGTTACGGTAGTGCTGGCCTTCTGCCGGATTGATCGTAAACGACTGATCTTGCTCTTGATAAGCTTCACCCTTTGTGACAGAAATGACCTTGATACCTTGTTGCTTAAATGAATGGGTAAACAGTTCATGAAAAGCATCCTGTTCCCTGAAAATGAGCCACGTTTGTTCTTCTGTTTCTTTTTCGAAAACAGGTTTTAGCGGCTGCTGCTCCCATGAAGGCAGGTAGAACCATTCTTCCATCTCTTTCTTCTTCGTTTCCTCAGGAGCGGATAGCTGCGGAGAAGCCGGCTTTCCTGCTTCAATCCAATATCGTTTCCGCTCGAATGGATAGGTCGGCAGCGATACGAGCTGACGTTCCTCTTGAGTTGGATGTTGCTGCGCTTTGACCTCGTAGCCGCCTGCCCATAGCTCTCCTATTCTTTTTAAGAAATATGCATGGTCATCCGCTTGTTCTCTTGCATGCCTCACCATATTCAGAACATCATGATGAGACTCTTTGTTTTCATGACGTTTCGCTAATGCCGTCAAGCTGTTTCCAGGTCCAACTTCAATGAGCGCTCGTACTTCATCGGTTAACAGCTGAGATAGACCTTCATGAAAACGAACGGTTCCACGCAGGTGGTTCGTCCAATAAGATGCTGTCATCACCTCTTCACTTGTCGCCCAAGTGCCTGTCACATTCGATATAAACGGAATCGTCGGCTCATGCAATTCTACTTTCTCTACGAATTGTTGAAACGCCTCAAGCATCGGCTCCATCATATAGGAATGAAAGGCATGAGAAGTATGGAGCTGTCTTGTGACAATTCCTTTGTCTTGCAGTTTCTTTTCAAATGCAGTGATATGCTCTTCTCTTCCAGAAACGACACAAAGGTCTTTTGCATTGACAGCAGCAACAGAAAGCGATTCATCAATCATCGAAGTCAGCTCTGCCTCGGGTAATTGCACACTAAGCATGGCGCCTTTTTCCATGTCTTGCATCAATCTTCCTCTTGCCATCACGAGTGTTAATGCAGACTCCAGAGAAAAGACCCCTGACAAGCAAGCGGCAACGTATTCGCCGATACTGTGTCCAATCATTGATTCTGGCTCAACACCGCTATGCTGAAGCAATTTGGCTAATGCATACTCAAATATAAAGAGAAGCGGCTGAGCATTTGACGTTTTTGTGATGTCTTCGTTCGTTTCATTCTTGGAAAAAACAATGCCCTTTAAATCAACTTGCTCCGTTTCCATTACATATTTAAAGCATCTATCTACTTCCCATTTGAACACTGGCTCTGCATCGTATAATCCGCGCATCATACCAGCATACTGAGCGCCTTGACCTGAAAACATAAAGGTCGCTTTACGCCATTTTTTGCTTCGGAACACACTCGTTTCAAGCTGGTTCTGCTGCATCCATTCATCAGCAGACGCGAGCACGATGGCTTTTCGGTATGGAAATTGCTTTCTGCCATACCGCAATGTATAAGCAATATCTTCAAGCGGAACTTGAGGGTGCTGGATCACATACTGCTTTAATTGCTCTGTCATTTTCGCTAAAGCAGTATCCGTTTTTGCTGATAAGACGAGCAGCTGCTTTTGGTTAGAAGCTGGTTTTTGCTTCGCCTGTATGCCCTCTTCTATGATCATATGGGCATTCGTTCCACCGATACCGAAAGAGCTAACCCCCGCTCTTCTCGGGCCATCTGCTTCCTTCCAATACAACGCCTTTTGATTCACATAAAACGGTGTATCTTTGAAAGGAATCTCCTGATTGGGTGATTCATAATGAATGGTTGGCGGGATCGTTTTATGCTGGAGGGCCAAAATGGCTTTAAACAGACCTGCAATCCCTGCCGCACTATTTAAGTGGCCGACATTACTTTTCACAGAACCGATCGGAATCGTCAGCGGATCTGTCCCTTTGAACACTTGACTAAGGGCAGATACCTCAATTGGATCTCCCATTTTCGTCCCCGTACCATGTGCTTCTACATAACCAATGGATGCGGGATCGATACCTGATTTTTCATACGTTTCTTTTAAAACCTCTGCCTGTCCTTCCACACTCGGAGCGGTAAAACCAGCTTTTCGGCTGCCATCATTGTTCACACCAACCCCTTTGATGACCGCATGAATCGGGTTGCCGTCTCTCATCGCATCTTCATAACGTTTTAGCAGAACAATCCCCGCTCCATCTCCGAAAATGGTTCCGCTCGCCTCTTGGTCAAACGGACGGCAATGTCCATCTTTTGATTGAATCATCCCATCTTGATAGATGTAGCCGATATTTTCTGGAGAACTGACCGTCACACCGCCAGCCAGTGCTGCATCACATTCTTGATTCAATAATGCTTGACAGGCCATGCCAATGTTGACAAGTGAGGTCGAACAAGCTGTCTGCATGGTCACGCTAGGCCCGTGTAAATTCAATTTATAAGAAAGCTGCGTACTAAAAAATTCACGATCATTTAACAGCATTGCGCTGAATTGCTCAGTTGCTTCCATTTGATGTGCAAATCGCGTCAGCCACTCATGATTTGGACTCGTTCCTGTATAAACACCAATTTTCCCTGCCATTCGATCAGGGTCACAGCCAGCATCCTCCAGCGCTTCCCAAGCACATTCATGCAAGAGCCTGAACTGCGGATCCATGAGCTCTGCCTCTCTAGCAGAATAGTTGAAGAAGTCTGCATCAAAGCCTTCGATCTCTTGTAAACGGCCTTTTGCTCCAATGAAATTCGGATGCTGATAAACAGACGCATCCAGCCCTGCTTTCTTGAGTTCTTCTTCTGTGAAAAAGTGAATCATTTCCTCGCCATTCACAAGACGCTGCCAAAAGTCTTCTAGCGACGAAGCCCCTGGGAACCTTCCTGCCATTCCGACAATCGCAATATCCGTATGCTCCTGGGACGTGTTCTTTACTGGGAGAGAAGCAGATGTTTGATCACGTTCCACCTGTTCTTCAAACAAATATTCAGCAAGGCTTGCCACTGTAGCAAACCGATACAATTGAACAGTGTCAATTTGTTGATCCATTCGCTCAGATATTTTCGCTGCAAGCTGAGATATATCAAGTGATGTCGCACCAAATTCAAAAAATGGCGATTCATCATCCATTTGATCAAACCCAAAATGAGTTTGAACAATGTCGTGAATATCTTTTTGTAAAGAAGCGAGCGAAGTAAAAACACGCTTTACATCCTGCGGCTTTTGTGGCTCAATGGCTGCCATCGTATTTGTTTGTGCAGAAAAATCGGTTTTATGAAATGGATACCCAGGTAGCGGAATGCGCTGCCTGTTCTTCTCCTCTGTTAAAGGAAAGGATAAGCCGACCCCCATTTCCCAAAGAACACCGGCGATTTGAAGAATGTCTCCATCAAGTGATTCGGTTGATTTTTCTGCTCCCTTTTCAACCACAATGCTTTGTTTTATTGAAAGATCAATGATCAAGGCTGTTGATTCTTGCTCAATCAAAGGCGGTTTTACAGGCTGATTCATATCAAGAAAACGCTTTGCAGACGATGGGTGGTAAGTGGTTAGTTCCTCCCCGGTCTGCTGCAAGTAAACAGGCTGTTGGAGTGTCCTCTGAGGCAGGGAAGCCAGCCTATGATTAACCGTCTCGGTGTCATGAAGGTCGTACACAATTGATGCTGCGTCTCTTAGCTCAAGCCCGCCTGCTGCATATAAAGCTGTCCAGACTCCGCTGCCTTCTCCAATCCAACCATCTGGTTCAATTCCGAGTGACCTTAGCTCGTTGGCAAAAGCCGATGTCATGATCAGCATAGCCACTTCTGATTGTCTGCTTTGTTTGGAATGGAACAGCTCGTCTTTTTTGATAGGTACCGCAGATTGGACGAGGCTAATTAATCGATCCACTTCTGTTTTGAAAGAATGATCTTTCTCATACAGCTTGATGTAATCACGTAAACCTGACTCATGATACCCCGTCAGCCTCATGCTGATCCGTTTATAAAGAAGACTTTCTCTCCCTGCTGTATCTTGCACTTGCAGTTGCTCTAATAATTCATCCCGCGACGAACAGACAAACGTTTTTCGATATTTGAAGGCTTTTCTTCCACTTTGTAAGGTGTAAGCTGCTTGGCCAAGTGAGAGTTCATGATGTGAGGAGACATATTCCTTCAAGTTTTTTGTCATGTTCTTCATATCATGCGTTGATCTAGCTGAAAGCACAATTAATTCTTTGGACGAGGCCGTGCCGTTTGTTTTTCTTGGCTTCGCCTCTTCTAAGATGACATGAGCATTTGCTCCCCCTATACCAAAGGCACTGACTCCAGCTCTCCTTGGCAAATGAGACGACTTCCACTCCTCTTTGTCTGTCCCAACATAAAATGGCGTTTGATCAAACGGAATACGGTGATTCGGCTTGTCAAAGTGCGGCATCGGGGCAAATTGACGATGATGCAGCATCATGACTGTTTTGATAAAACCAGCCACGCCGCTTGCGGCATCTAAATGCCCAATATTGGCTTTGACTGATCCAATCCGGCAATACCCTTGTTGATCTGTTTGAAAAGCACGAGTAAGCGCCTCAATCTCAATCGGATCTCCAACAGGCGTACCCGTTCCATGTGCTTCGATATAAGAAATCGTCTCTGGTTCTGTCTCAGCCATTTCTAACGCAGATTCAATGACACTTGCCTGTCCACTCACACTTGGGGCTGTATAGCCGACTTTATTGCTTCCATCATTGTTCGTTGCAGATCCTTTTACGATGGCATAAATAAAATCTCCGTCTTCTATCGCATCTTTCAATCGTTTTAGCGCAACCACGCCTGCACCCTCACCAAAAATGGTTCCTTTTGCTTTTTCATCAAACGGACGGCAATGGCCATCAGGAGAATAAATCATTCCTTCTTGGTATTGATAGCCTGTGATTTGCGGCTGATGGAGTGTGACACCTCCTGCTAACGCAAGGTCGCATTCACCTCCGATTAATCCTTGACAGGCCATATGAATAGCAACAAGCGACGTGGAGCAAGCCGTTTGTACCGATACGCTTGGACCTTTTAGATTTAATTTATAAGCAATCCGAGAAGCAAAGGACGGGTCATTGAGATGCATGATTTGAAATACATCTTCGTTCTTTTCAAGTGACGACATATGCTGCCCCATCCACGATAGATTGCTAGATGCCCCGGCATAAAGACCAATTAAACCTTCGTATTGCTCAGGCTCATAGCCTGCGTCCTCTAGCGCATGCCATGTGCATTCATGCATCAATCGAATTTGCGGGTCCATAATGGATGCCTCTCGCGGAGAGTAGCCAAAAAAGTCTGCATCAAATGATGATGCATTTTGTAAAAATGGTTTTGCCTTCACATAATCAGAACGCTTTAGCAGCGTCTCATCTACACCCGCTGCCTTTAATTCTTCATCAGTGAAAAACGTAACGGATTCTTTCCCTTGCGATACATTTTCCCAAAACGTTTGCACATTCGGTGCTCCGGGAAACGTACCTGCTAATCCTACAACTGCAATTTCAAGTCCAGATTCGGTCCATTGCTCTTGATCAGACATACGCTGCATTTCTCCCATCTATTTTCGTTTTAATCTCTGTTTACGGCGGTTTTTCCCATCTGCCATCGCCTGTTTACGGAGATTAGATGATTCAGTGACAGCTTTCTTTTCTTCCTTTACTCCATGTATCTTCTTCAGTTCGGCAGCCAATGACGCGATCGTCGGATGGCTATACATCATGACCACCGGAACCTCTATGCCATAAATTGATTTGATATGACCGCTCATCTGCAGCAAATCAAGGGATGTCGCACCCATTTCAAAGAAGTTCTCATTCACATCCGGTTCATGATGAAAAAAGGAGCTGAGTACATCACTCAATGATGCTTCTAGACGATCATCTATGATCTGCGATATTTCTTGAGACGGCTCTTCTTCCTGCTGCATTGGTGTTAAGCGATGTTTCATTCTCTCACCCATGTCTCGAACGGAAACAAGAATTTGCGGATAATCTAGACGCAGAACTTCCTGAAAGGCCTTTATCCCTTGTTCTGGTAAAATTCCCGCCTGCTCCTCAAGTGCCATCATGTCATTGACTTTGGCCACTAATGCTGAGTCGTGTGCCATACCGACTTTTTCCCAGCGATCCCAGTTTAAAGAAATCACTGGCTTCCCTTCCTGCCTCTTCGCATGAGCAAAGCTGTCCATAAAAGCATTGGAAGCCGCATAAGCCACTTGTCCAGCCGCTCCAAGAAAGGACACAAGGGATGAACAAAGTAAAAAGAAGTCGAGCGTTTCATCCTTGAGTGCTTCATCCAGCACATAGGTCCCGTTGATTTTTGCCTGACACATGCGAATTTCATCGTCTGCTGTTCTTGCTTGGATGATCTTCCCATCTGCCTCTCCTGCCGCATGAATGACACCATGTAAATCACCAAATGACGTATGAGCCAGCTGGACCGCTTTCTGCACAGCATCTTGATCTGACACATCACCGTGTACAACTTGTACATCAGCTCCTAACTCTTCAAGAGTCATCAGCTTTTTCACGGTCTCAGCTTCTTTCCCATCTGCATCACGAAGCTCATGCCATGCAGAGCGTTCACGTATTTGTACTCGGCTCATGAATACAAGTTTCGCTTGATACGTTTCTGCTAAATGTTTAGCTAATGTGAAGCCAATGCCCCCCATACCGCCGGTCATGAGGTAAACGCCATGAGTCCTGAAAGGCTGCTTGGACGATTCCTCTTTGTTTAAAGGGGTACTTGAAGCCTTTCGAACCCACCTGCTGTTCACGCGATACGCCACGACCGCATCTTGATCGTGCATTGCAACCTCGTATGAAAGAAATAGCGGCCAGTCCGCCTTTGTTTCCTGACATAAATCAATGTGCTGACACGCAATATGCTGATATTCTTGAGGAATGGTCAGAGCCAGCCCAGTACATGTTGCTTGAAGAGGATTGACCTTCTCCATCCCGATTACATCATGCGCTTGGTTTGTCACAAGATGAAGACGGATGGCTGTGTTATGATACTGGCTGATCAGCCTGACGAGATCGAGCACAGATAAGTAGTTTGGCTGATCACCTGTATCTTCTGTTAGTTCATCATGCATCCAGATGATCTCTTCCGGTATAAATTCAGATTGCTGCAGTTCAGCCATCACCCACTCTAAATGTGACAGCATATGAACGTCAGCCTTCATCAACTGGTCATTTTCTTTGATCGTATGATCACTTTGACATACGCTGACAACCTCTGCATGCCGTTCTTTCAAATAAGCGCCAATATGACCATTTTTCTCAAAAACCAAGATACGCTTCCCTTGATGATGCTTCTCTTTTAGTACAGGTGCAGAGCGCTCCCATACCGGGATGTAAAACCAGTCTTGAAAATCAGCTGAGAGTTTCTCCCCCTTTTCTGATGGCGCTAAAGCGGTCATCAGCTGATCCGCTTTAAACTGCGGAGAGGGGAATATTTGATGCTCGAATGGATATGTTGGCAGTGACACTCGATATAGGGCCTTTTCTTTTCTGACAGCGCTCCAATTCGGTTCCACTCCGAAACTCCACAGCTTCCCTATAGCCTTTTTCATATATTCATCATCAGCAGCTTGTTCTTTTGGATGTCTCACCAATGAAACAGCCGCTGCTTTGTTCACATCATAGTCATCATGTCGTCTCACAAATTGAGTTAACGTATGACCTGGCCCCACTTCAATGAAAACCACTTCTCCAAGTCCAAGTAACGTCTCTACTCCTTGACTAAATAAAACAGGCTGCCTGATATGAGATGCCCAGTAATCAGGTGATGCGGCTTGTTCATTTGTTAACCAGCTCCCTGTCACATTCGAAAGGATCGGAATCTCGCCCTGCTGATAGGTGATCTCCGAGAGAACGTTCTTAAACTGTTCGGACGCTTCAGCCATCATACTCGTATGAAAGGCGTGAGAGGTTTTCAGCTTTTGGACAGAAGCTCCTCTTTTTTCGGCTTGTTCGAGATAAATCTGTAACCGTTCTGAAGAACCGGAAACAACGGATAATTGTGAGCTATTCACTGCAGAAAGCTCGACACCTTCTGGAAGATCATGTTCAATCTCATCGGCAGGGAGTGACACACCGGCCATTTCACCTGGAGGCATTTTTTGCATCAAACTGCCTCTTTTTAAAACGATCCGGATGGCATCTTCAAGGTTGATCATACCGGCCACGCAGGCAGCTGTGATTTCTCCAATACTATGACCAATGAAATAATGCGGACGTATGCCTAGTCCCATCAGCTTCGATGCGAGCGCATACTCAAAACTAAACAAGATGATTTGTGTATATGATGTTTGCTGCATGAGTTGTTCTGCTTTTATGAACTCTTCTTCGGTTGTTGGATATAACACGTTCTCGATCTCAACACCTGATAACGATAAAATAATGGCAAAACATTTCTGAAGCGTTTGTTTAAATTCAGGGTCTTTCTCATATAAATCCTTGCCCATATTCACATACTGAGCACCTTGTCCAGAAAACATCCAAACGACCGCAGGCTGTTGAAAGGCCTTCTGCGGCTGGCCGGCTGACTGGAATGTGCGGCCCGGACCTGCAAGAAAAGCTTGTCGATAAGGAAAATGCTTTCGTCCCTCTTGCAGGGTAAATGCAGCATCGGATAGTGTGACATGCTTATGTTCTTTTAAATAAGATGTCATTTGTTCAGCAGACTTTTGAACCGCCTGCTTCGATCTTGCCGAAATCACCATTAGTTCATGATCTCTTTCTACTGACGGTTTGTCGGCGACGAGTGCCTCTTCCATGATCAGATGTACATTCGTTCCACCGACTCCAAATGAACTGACCCCGGCACGCAGCGGCTGCTCTGATTTCGTCCATGGTACAGGTGTTGTATTTACATAAAATGGGCTTGATTCAAAATCAATTTTCGGATTCGGTTTTTTATAATGAAGGCTAGGCGGCAGCATCTGATGGTACAGACTAAGCGTTGTCTTGATAAAACCTGCAATCCCTGCGGCTGAGTCAAGATGACCAATATTGGTTTTCACAGACCCAATCGCACAAAACTGTTTTTTATCCGTTTGAAAGGCTTGCTTTAGTGACTCAATTTCAACCGGATCTCCAAGAGTCGTACCTGTGCCATGTGCTTCAATATAAGATATACTCTCAGCTTCTACACGACTGATGTTGAGTGCCTTTTTAATCACTTCGCTTTGTCCTTCTATACTTGGTGCTGTGTAGCCAACCTTCCGTCCGCCGTCATTGTTATAGGCTGAACCTTTAATCACGCCATAGATATGGTCCTTATCCTTTAGTGCCTGCTTTAATGATTTGAGCACAACAACACCGCAGCCCTCGCCGCCAACGGTCCCTTCTGCCTGTTCATCAAAAGTCCGGCAGTGCCCATCCGGCGACATGATCATGCCCTCTTGATACATGTATCCTTTTTTGTGAGGGGTCGTAATGGTGACGCCGCCGGCGAGTGCCATTTTACATTCTCCAGTAATCAGGGCGCGGGCCGCCATATGAATGGCAGTCAAAGAGGAAGAACAAGCTGTATCAACAGCTACGCTCGGTCCCTTCAAATTCAATTTGTAGGATACCTTTGTGTTCATGAAATCTTTATCTGTTAACTGAACAGCCGCAAATTGTTCAGATGAGTGATTCGTTCTCATCAGCATGGAAGCAGCTTGCCAATATAAATTCGCAGAAGCAGCTCCAAATAAACCAATCGGTTCCTGATAGGTTTCAGGGTTATAGCCTGCATCTTCAAGGGATTCCCATGCCACCTCATGAAACATGCGTATTTGCGGGTCCATTACTTCTGCTTCACGCTGTGAATAACCAAAGAAATCTGCATCAAAGTGATCATGCTGATCGACTGCTCCTTTGGCACGTACATATTGCTCATGGTCTAATGCTTCTTTCTCAACCCCTGCCTCAAGCAGCTCTTCCTTCGAAAAGAACGTAATGGACTCTCTTCCATTTGCAAGGTTGTCCCAAAAGTGATGAATATTCTTTGCTCCCGGAAAACGGCAGGCCATCCCAACCACTGCAACCTCTAATCCTGTGAACTTACTCATCTATCATCCCGCCTAACAGTTGAGCGGCACTTTCTAAGTCATCCGCTTCATTTTCTTCATCATTTTCGATCTGTTTCTCTTGCCCTGAGACTTTGTTTCTCAATTGAGCGGCTATTTGCGAAACAGTTGTATATTGGAACAGCTCCATCACTGTCAGCTCCTGCTGAAATTCCTCTTTCACTTTATTGGACAGTTCAACGATATTAAAAGAGTTCCCGCCTAAATCGAAAAACGGTTCATCTATACGAATCTGCGCAGCAGGGACTTGTAAAATAGATGCGAAAATGCGAACAAGCTTCTGCTCTGTTTCATTATGTGCTTGAATGGTCAACGCCTCTTGATTGCCTGCCACTTGATCTTCTGGATTCGGCAGTGCTTGGATATCCAATTTCCCTGATAGATTCAAAGGAAATTGTTCTATTTGAATGACATGCCTCGGCACCATATAACCTGGTAACCTTTCACTTAAAGACTGACGAAGCGCACGCTGATCTATCGCTTGTTTTGCCATCATATATGCGCAAATGTATTGGTCCTGATCCTTCGTTTCCTTAGGAATGACAATGACATCTTGAATCAGCCCTTGCATATGCGGGTCATCAAGAATGGCTCTGCGGATCTCCTCGAGCTCAATTCGATATCCTCTGATTTTCACTTGGCCATCGTTTCTTTTAGCAAATTCTATCAACCCATCAAACCGCCATCTTGCAAGGTCTCCCGTACCGTATAACATCCCGCTGCTCAGCTCTGGTTTTTTGATAAATTTCTCCTTGCTCAGATCAGGGTGATTGATGTACCCACGACCTACACCATCGCCTGCTATATATAGTTCGCCAAAGACGCCAATCGGAACTGGCTCCCCTTGCGCGTCACATATGAAAATATGCTCATTCGGCATCGGCTGCCCAATAGGAATGACCTGCTCGTCCCAGTCATGGGGAATCAAAAAGGATGATGACTGAACCGTACATTCAGTCGGCCCATACGCATTAATCATGATCGGTTTTTCACCTGATATATGCTGTAAAAATTGATCCATCAGCTCTTTTGTGAACACCTCTCCGCCCACTAGCAGCATGTTCAAAGCAGGCAGGTCTTGTTTTGACTGCGCTGCTGCCTTGTTCATCAGCTTTAAGTGAGAAGGGGTCACATCAGACAGCTGAATGTGGTTTTCTTGGTAAAACGACCATAACGCATGCCCATCCATACGGACTTCATCTTTGGCAATATGCAGCGTATGCCCGAGGAGCAATGCCGGGAACAATGTTTGAACAGACGCATCAAAAATGTGTGAAGCCAGCATCCCTACTTGCAAAGGATCAGGGAGCAGATCAAAAAAGCGCGTTTTCATCCCATATACCAAATTAATGACATGACGATGTTCAATAACGACCCCTTTTGGATGCCCTGTCGTTCCTGATGTATACAGGACATACGCCATATCCGAAGGCGAAATAGACCAAGCCAGATTCTCTTTTATTGGCGATTCTTGAAGCATGTCTTGAATCACATGAACCTCGACATCCAATCCTTCATGTCCTTCTGCATCCGAGACAATAGCTGCAGCACCGCTGTTTTTGAGCATATACCGAATTCTTTCGATCGGCAGATGGACATCAATCGGTAAATAAGCATAGCCAGCCTTTAAGATGCCAAGAATGGCAATGACCAGTTCAGCAGACCGATTCATTCTGAGTCCAACAGGAGTCTCACGTGTCATCTCACTTTGAGACAGTCTAAGTGCAATGCGATTCGATAAATCATCAACCTCTTCATATGTATAGGAGGTGGTGCCAAACACAACAGCCGTTCGTGCTGGATGCAATTGGACTTGTTCTTGAAATAACGACACAATATCACGATCCACTGGATAAGCGAGCGACTCTCCTTGAAACGAATCAAACAGCTGACTTTTCTCCATATCAGATAAAAATGAGTGTGTGCTCATCGCTTGTTCAGGCGTTTTGAGACTTTGCTCTGTGAGTGTCATGAAATGTCTGGAGAACTGATCCATCATTTGATCGTCATAAATGGAAGCATCCCAGTGAACTTCAGCATGAAGGTAATCTTGTTCTTTCTTCCAAACAATGAGCACATCCGCATGCAGCTGCTCTCGGTCAGCATGCCCATGCAATGGCTCAAACGCACATGCCAGATTGACACGCTTCTTGTCTTCTCCTACTGAATGCCAAAGCTCATCCATTAAAATATGAACAGGATAGTTTTGATGACGCACTGCCTCCTGAAACGATTGTTTCACTGCCTCTAGCCCTGCGCTAAAGCTCATATGAGGCTCAATCTCTGCCTTAAGCGCCAGCATATGATTGATGGCTGATTGATTGGCAGACTGTTCCATTGTAGGAACAGTCACCATCAACTCAGTTTTTCCGCTATAACGTTGAAGCAAGCCAAAAGCAGCTGTGGTCAGCACGATAAACAGGCGCAAATCAGAATCTCCACATAATTGCTTTAACGAATGGTTCATAGCCACCGGGAAGGACGAATGAAGCGAACGGTTTATTTCAGCAGGCTTGGCTTGCGAAACCGTATGAGGAATGCGGCCATCAAGCTGGACACCTGATAAAATAGATGTCCAGTAGGCTCTTTCCCTCGCCTTTTCCTTCGCCGCTGCTTTCAGTTGAAAATCATCATGTTCAATCACTCTTCCATTCACCTCTTTACTTATATTTTTAAGTCATCTAATTCGAAAAGAGATACGTCGTCTAATTGCTTGAATGAAGAAGTCAGTTCGATCTCTTCTATTCTCATCGCATCTGCTGAAACAGCCCGCATGATGTCTTTCAGCAAGCCTGCAATCCGCTGAATGGTTTCCTCACTGAAAAGCTCAGTATTATATTCAATCGTTGAAGAAAGACCGTCTTCCTGCTCATACGCAATCCAGAGTAAATCAAAGCGCGACGTTCCTGTCTCATACGGATAATCACTAAAGGTTAAACCGCCTACCTTCAGTTCTGGCTGATTCATATTTTGCAAGGCGAACACAGCATCAAACAATAGATTCCGGCTGACACTCCGGCTTAACTGGAGGTCTTGAACCATTTGTTCATATTGATATTCTTGATGTCCGAAATCACCGATGACATGTGCCTTCACATCCTGAAGGAATTGCTGGTACGTCAGCTCTGCTTTAGGATATAAACGAAGTGGCAGCATATTGACAAAGATACCGATGACTTGCTGCAGCTCCTCTTGTTTTCTGCCTGCTACCGGAACCCCGACCGTGATATCTGATTGTCCGCTTAATTTATGAAGCAAAATCTGATACACACTTAACAGACCCATAAACAGAGTGGCGTCTTCTTTTAAAATCATTTGCTTAAACGCGTTCAGCTCTGCTTCTTCTATACGGAACGTATAATGCCCACCGCGGAATTGTCTCACCTCTGGCCGATCGAAATCTGTTGGCAGATCAAGTAGCGGGGCACCCTCTAACCGGTTTTTCCAGTAATCACTCGATTCTTTCAGTGCTTCAGACGCAAGCATGTCATTTTGCCATTCTGAAAAATCTTTATATTGCAGAGCGAGAGGCTCAAGCGTCCTGCCGTCATATAACTGCATAAAGTCGTTGACCAAAATATCTTGAGAAAGACCGTCTGAGATAATGTGGTGCATGTCCAGCATGAGCACGAATTCCTCTTTTGCCAGCTTCATCACACCGACTCTCATCAATGGAGCTTCACTTAACGTAAAGGCAGTCAAAAATTGTTCAATCACTTGTTTTTGATCTTCCTCAGATCCTTGTGTCGATCCCTTTGTGAGGTCAAACAATGTGACTGCAAATGGTACCTCTTCTTCAATCTTTTGATAAGGGACGCCATTCTCTAGTACAAACGCTGTCCGCAAACTTTCGTGTCTCTTAATGAGCTGCTGAAAAGCCCATTCCAACCTGCTGATATCGAGTTTTCCTTTGATTCGTCCCGCTTTAAACTCGTTGTATCCTGTGCTGTTTACATCCATTTGCTGCATGAGATACAACCGTTTTTGCGCAGACGACAGAGGATAATGCTCCTTCACTTCGGCTTTTTCAATCGCATGATAAGCAGCAGTATCTGCTTGGTCGATATATGCTGCCATTAATCGTATCGTAGGTATTTGGAAAAATTGTGGCAGCGTCAGCTCTACACTAAATGCACGATGAATGATGCCAATGAAGGTAATCGCCTTAAGAGAATCTCCACCCATTTCAAAGAAATGATCATCTATGCCAATTTCATCAATCTTAAAGAATGCTTGCCAATGTTGACTTAATTCCTTCTCCAGCTCTGTTTCAGGTGCCGCATAATTCGTTGAAAGCGCTGGCCGAGAATACAAGTTTCCATCTTGTACATGCTCTCCGCCGCTCTCTTCCTCACGGGATAAACGGTCTACATATCTGTGAATACGATCATGTAAAGATGTTGTCGAAATAACCATTTGTTCCACTTGATCCAGTGAAAGCAATCGTTCAAAGATCATTCTTCCTTCTTTTTCTGTAATTAACGTTTCGGTGACATCATCTCCGATTGGAAGATCGAGCTGCTTCCCCTGCTCAAATTCCCAGCCGTCAAAGCTAATGACAGACCACTGTGTTTCTGAACGTAGATTGCGTTCATACACGTACGCATCGATGAAATGATTCACAGCTGTATAGGCTGTAAAACCGAGTCCGCCCAAGATCGGTGACAAAGATGACAGTACAAAACAGAAATCAAGGGATCGATCACCTAAGGCGGCATCAAGATGAAGTACGCCATTCATCTTCGCTTCAAAATGCGGCTCCGAAAATGTGACATCTGTTTGCTCCATCACCCGGAAAGATTGGTCGCCTGTCACTCCAGCTGCATAGATCACACCGTCGATCTGTCCATATGACGCATCCACTGTGTTGATCAATTGCTGGATATCTTCCCTGTGACGAACGTCTACTTTCTGTATGAGAACGTCTGCGCCTGTCTCTTCCAGTGCCATTACCTTTTGTATTTTTTTCTTTGTTGGATCCTGTTCATCGTGCGTAGACAGCCATTCTTGCCACTTGCTTCTATCAGGGAGTCCAGACCTGCTCGTTAAGATTAAAGTTCCCTTCGTTTGCTCGGCCAAAGTCTGGGCGATATTCAATCCAATAAACCCAAGTCCGCCAATTAAAATGTATACACCATCTTTTTTAGCCAAATGAGCATGTCCTGTTTCGGGAACTGAACCTTTCGCATACTTTTTCACATATCGCTTATTTCGTCGATAGACCGTGAGAAGCTGTCCATACGCTCGATCTAGCTCATCGCTTATTTGCTTCAGCAATCGCTTTTCTTGAACCCCATTTTCCACCGGGCGATCAATATCAAGAATGCGGTAACGCAAGTTCGGTGTTTCTTGTGAAATAACCATGGCAGGTCCTAGATGGATCGCTTTTTCAGGATAAAGTTCAGGCTCCCCGCCAACGGCATACGTCAATGAGGAAAGAACGGTAATCGATACCTTTTGGTCCAAAACATATTTTTTCAATGCCTGGCCGATATAAAGCAAGGAGTAATAAGCATCTTGCTGCGTTTGCTTCACCCATTCTTCTTCCGTGTGAGATGGCTGTCGTTCTGAAAGCCCCCATAGATGACAAACTTCTGACACGTTGATTTCGTCATCTGCCAGATTTGATATGAGCCTTTCATAATCAGATGGCTCATGTGACCGAATGGTATAGCTTTTTTCGTCATGCTTCGTAAATTCATTTCCTTTACGAACCACTACGAACTCGTTCCGTTTCGTCAGGAGCTCAGCCGCAATCTTCTCTCCGAAAGCAGATGGCTCTGCAAACAAAAGCAAGGCTCCGGCAGACGAATCATCTGATGGCACGCAAGGTAAAAGACCCGCTTCCCAATGAGGGGTATAGAACCATTCATCCATTTGCTGCTTTCGTCCAGACTGCTTTGGTTTTTCGTGCTTTACACGATCTGCTGCATCATACCAATAGGAAGTTTGATCAAACGCATACGTTGGCAGCGGCATTTTCCGCGGCTGACGGTTTAGATGGAACCTGTTCCAATCAATGGATAATCCGTTTGTCCATAGACGTCCGATCTGCCCAAGTAAAAATTCTGTATCCGTCACATCTTGTTTTGCATGTCTGAGCACATGACATACATGCTGATTCAGGCCGTTCAATGACCTGTTAACCATCACGCTTAAATCTTGTCCTGGTCCAATCTCAATTAATTGAATATTGTCCTCTTGTAAAATATTTGTGATGCCTTCAGCAAAGCGAACTGTATCGGTCATATGCCTTTTCCAATAAGACATATCTTTCGCATTCGTATCTGTCATCCAATCTCCTGACAAATTCGAAATAAATGGAATACGAAGTGTTTTGGCTTTCATATGCTTTAATTTTTCTCCGAATTGCTCCGCTGCCTCCTTCATGACATGTGAGTGGGCAGCAATGGTTCCACCTAACCGCATACACATCAATCTGTTGCTTTTCAGCTCTTGTTCAAATTCACTTATCGCCTCTTCTAGACCTGACACGATACATGAGGAATCATTGACAACCGCGAGAGAAATATTTTTTGGAAGCATCGGTTTTAGCTCTGCCTCAGGTAATGGAACACTCATCATGACGCCAGCTGGTGACGATTGCATCGCATTCGCACGATAGGCGACCATGGACATTGCGTCCTTTAAGCTGAATAGCCCTGATATAGCGGCCGCCGTTAATTCGCCAAAGCTATAGCCGATCATTGCATCAGGACGAATGCCCCATTCAATGAAGAGCATGGATAAGGCATATTCAATGGCAAAAATGGCCGGCTGTGCATATTGAGTACTTGCTAATTTTTCACGCGCCTTGTCTGTTTCAGCCGCTAATGGGTAAAGAATACGGGCAAGACTTCGCCCCGTTGCTTCTTCATATGCTTGAAAACAAGCATCCATTTGCTTCTTAAAGTAAGGCTCTTCCCGGTACAAATCTAATCCCATATTGAGATATTGATTGCCTTGTCCAGAAAACATAAAAATAATCTTTTGTTGCTCCACATGCGAATGCATGAGCTTTCCAATGCCCTTGCCTTGCTTTTCTGTTAATACTCGCAAAGCATCTTCTCTGCTTGCCGCAACAAATGCCTGACGGAAACCAAAGAACTGTCTTCCTGTTTGCAGAGTATAAGCTGCGTCTGCCAAATTGATAGAAGGCGTGTTTTCTATTTGGTTTACGAGTTTGTCTTTCATTCGTTCCAAGCTCGTTTTGCTCTTTGCTGAAAGAACAAGCAGCTCAGCAGAACGAGGCATTTGCTGACGATCTCTTTGTGGTGCTTCTTCTAATATGACATGTGCATTGGTTCCACCCATTCCAAATGAGCTCACCCCAGCCCGCCGCAAATGTGAAGCTGGCTGCTTCCAGTCGGTCAGCTCAGTGTTTACAAAGAAAGGGCTATGTTCAAATGCAATGTTTTCATTGGCTTTTTTGAAGTGAAGACTAGGTACAAATGTGTGATGCTGAAGCGAAAGCACAGCTTTGATCAAGCCAGCTGCTCCTGCCGCTGCATCCAAATGTCCAATATTGGTTTTGACAGACCCAATACGGCAAAATTGTTTTTTCTCTGTGTCGAAAGCCTTTGTGAGCGCCTCTATTTCAATCGGATCACCAAGTGATGTTCCAGTTCCATGTGTTTCCACATATTCAATCGTATCTGGTGAAACATCTGCTTGATGTAAGGCATCCTGAATGACACGTGTCTGTCCTTCAACGCTTGGAGCATTGAAACCAACCTTTTGATCACCATCATTGTTAATAGCAGAGCCCTTAATGACCGCATAAATCTGGTCACCATCTTCTATGGCTTCACTAAGTGCTTTTAAAGCAACAAGACCAACACCATCTCCTCCAACAGTTCCATCTGCTTGATCATCAAAGGCGCGGCAATGGCCATCGCTTGATTTCACCATGTTCTGCTGATAAACGTAGCCTGATTTCACTGGGTGCAGGATCGACACACCTCCCGCAAGTGCTACATCTGAATCACCATTTGCAATGGATTGACAGGCCAAATGCAAGGCGACCAAAGAAGTCGAACAAGCGGTTTGCAGCGTGAGCGCCGGTCCTTTCAAATTCAATTTATGGGCAATTCTTGTACTCACAGTATACGTATCATTGAGTGAACCCACTTCAAACAGCTCTGACATGCTGCTATCAAGGGAAGCTGCAAAACGCTGAATCCATTGAAAGTTCGATGTGGACCCAGTAAACAACCCAACTTTACCCGTATAATCTTCTTGCACATACCCCGCATCTTCCAGCGCCTTATAGGCGTACTCATGCAGGAGGCGTATTTGAGGATCCATCATTTCTGCCTGACCTGGCGAATAGCCGAAGAAGGATGCATCAAATAAATCAGGTCCATCAATCACACCTTTTGCCCTCACATAATCGGGCCGTTCGAAGGTCTGACGGTCAATACCAGCTTCAAGCAGTTCTTCATCGGAAAAGAAGGAAATTGATTCTTCTCCATTCTTCAAATTTCGCCAAAATGCCTCAACATTTTTCGCACCAGGGAATTTACCAGCCATTCCAATAATGGCAATCGGCTCATTGGCTTTTCTTGTCTTTTGTTTCACAGGCTGCGTGCCTGCCGCTACCTGCTCTGAATCGCCGCTTAAATATGCGGCAAGCTCTCTAATCGTTGGACGGCGGAACATTTCAACCATTGGAATACTTTGATTCAATTGCTTAGCGAGCTGTTGATTGACGTGGATTAAGTTGAGTGAATGCCCGCCAATGTCAAAGAATTTGTCATGAACACTTACCTCATCTAAGCCGAGGACTTTTTTCCAGATGTCTTGAATGACTTTCTCAGTATCAGAAAGATGGGCAGCGCCCGCCTGCTTATTCGTTTGCTGCGCCTGTTTCAAAGCAGGTAATGCCCGTTTATCTAGTTTGCCATTGGCAGTCAGGGGCATATCATCCAATTGAACAAAGTGAGTTGGGATCATATAATCCGGCAGCTGATCAGCCAACGCTTGTTTCATTGCAGCTTGATCAAGTCTGGCTGTCGTGACAACATATGCGGCCAAACATGGTGTACCAGAAGCATCTGGCTTTACAACAACAGCTGCTGCTTTCATACCTGGCTGTTCATTCAGCCAAAATTCAATTTCACCTGTTTCAATACGATAGCCTCTCAGCTTCACTTGATCATCATTTCGACCTAAAAATTGAATGAGCCCATTAGGCAGAATGCGGGCTGCATCACCTGTTTTATAAATTTTTTCACCTGGCTGGAAAGGGTGATCGACAAACCTTTCTTCGGTGAGTTCCGGTCGATTCAAATACCCTTTTGCGACACCTTTCCCCCCAATATATAATTCACCGACGGTTCCTTCCGGCATGAGATTCATATGTCTGTCAAAAAGAAGAATATCTGTATGCTGTGCAGGCTTTCCAATCGGTACATACACGTCTTGATCAAAATCCTGGTCATATCGATGAATCATGCAGCCAACCACCGTTTCAGTTGGTCCATATTCATTCACAATTTCAATTGGCTGCGGGAAGGACTGCTGAATGGATTTCGCTAGAGATGTTTCCAGCTGTTCTCCGCCTAAAATGAAACATTTCATTTGGCTGTCTGGGAAAGACAAATGCTTAATAAACTGTAAATGAGATGGTGTCAGTTTCATCACATGTACGCGATTATCTTTTATGATGTCTTCGACAAGCAGCTGCCGGTTTTCATGGTGGTAAATCATGATGGTATTTCCTGAAATGAGCGGCGTGAAAATAGAAGTAACCGTCAGGTCAAAGGACAGTGAAGTATACAAAGCAAAATGCCTTGTTTCTCCTCGAACATATACTTGCTTCGCCCAATCAATATAGTTGGCTAAGCCAAGATGATGAATGAGTACACCTTTAGGTCTTCCGGTCGTACCTGATGTATAAATGCAGTAGGCTGTTTGGTCTGAGGTGATGGCTTCTGCCAAGTTGTCTGATGGTCCGGTGTATAGATCCGGCTGTGTGATATCAATTTTTTCTCCATGATAAGCATAGGTGAGCCCTTTAATTGGATGAGTTAAGAGCCATTCTACTCCGCTGTCTTCTAATAGATATTCTATTCGTTCCTGCGGGTATTCAGGATCAATCGGCACGTATGCACCGCCAGCTTTTAAGATCGCTAAGCATGCTATCACCATTTCAATGGAATGCTCTGCTAAAATGCCGACACGCTGCTCCTGTTTGACTCCTTTGTTTTGTAAATAATGTGCGAGCTGGTTCACTCTCTTATTGAGTTGTTCATATGTAACCGTCGTATCGCCAAACTCAACTGCGGCTGCCGCTGGCGTTCGTTCCACTTGTGCTTCAAAAAGGTCAATCACCGTTGGTTCATTGCTAGATGTTGCCCCGCCATACTGCCGGAAGACCGCTAATTGCTTTTCTTTCTCTTCTTCTGATAGCAGCTGTAGCTGAGCAGCAGATTTGTGCGGATGAGCACAGGCATCAGACAGGAGATGAAGAAAATGCTGACACCACTTTTCGATTTGTTCAGCTGAAAAGCTGACGGGGTTATACACCAATGAAAAGTGCAGCTGATCATCAAACGCCTGGACACTAAGCGTGAGATCGAATTCTGTCTGCTCAGTCATCTCAAATCCACGAATACGAATAGGCTGATCGTTTTTCGTGAGCATTTGATCTAGTGGATAGTTTTCAATGACGACGATTGAATCAAATAACGATTGCTCTGCCGTCATTCCTGCATATTTCTTTAAATCAGATAGCGGTGTATGTTCATATTCATTTCTTACAGCTATCTCACGACTCACTTCCTGCATCTGTTCAAGAATCGGCCGCCCTTGTTCGAATGAGACCCGCAGCGGCAATGTGTTAATGAACAGCCCTGTCATCTTTTCAATATGAGGGACATCCGCATTTCTCCCTGATACTGTTGTCCCAAAGACAATATCATCTTGGTTGGCATACTTAGATAGCAAAACTCCCCACAGCGTATACATCACAGATGCGAGCGTCACGTCATATTGATTCGTGAATTTGCTCAGGCTCTCCGCAATGGAAGTATCCACTTGATGTTCATATTGATGAAAAACTTCTGAATTTTCATATGCGCCGCTTGACTTCGGAAGCAGTTCTGCATAACTCCAGCCATTGAAAACATTTTTCCAATAGGCGGCTTGTGCTTCTGTCTGTTGAAGGTTTTTCTGCTGCCATTTGACAAATGATTGGTAGGGCGGTCTTTGTTCAAGAAGAGGTTTGTCCCCATTCGATAAGCGCTCATATGCACTCATCCAATCGCTTAATACAATCCCAAGGCTCCATCCGTCCAATAAAATGTGATGGAAGCTAATGAGAACCCAGCTTACTTCATCATTCACTTCACATAACGTCAGGCGAAATGGGACTTCCTGCAGATCAAAGCGTTCTTCTCGGTTCTGTGCCGTCACCTCCTCTTTCAGCACATGAAGAGGCTCCTTAGCTTGTGTCAAATCTCGATATCGAATGTCTGGCTGGTGCTGCTTCAGCACAATTTGTACTGGTCTTGCGAGTTCCTGCCATCTGAACAATGTTCTAAGCATTTCATGCTGTTTGGTGACATTCGTCCATGATTGTTCAAAAATGTCTCGATCTATCGGTCCGTCTATTTCGATCAGCAGTTGTTCAAAATAAGCTGTTCCGTTCGGTTCCATTAAATGATGAAACAGCAGTCCCTCTTGGATCGTAGTGATACCTAACATATTTTCAATGTTCTGTTTATCCAGCTTCTGCGGCTGTAAAGCCATGGGATCATCTCCTTTCTCTCTAAGAATGTTTCACGAAATAATGGCGTAAACCATAGTTAGCAATAACCTGCTGCTGAATTTGCGAAGTTCCTTCAATAATTTCAAGCACCTTCGCTTCACGATATAGTCTTGAAGCTGAGTTTTCCCGGCTAAATCCACTTCCGCCATGGATTTGGACATTTGTATTTGTAATGTCAACGGCGATTTTAGAGGTGAAATATTTTGCAATGGATGTTTCTGTGATTGCATCAGGATGATTCGCTTCTCTCATTTCCCCAGCCTTTAGGCATAAGGCTCTCGCTGCATGGAGCTGGGTAACCGCATCTCCGATCATGCCTTTGATCATTTGATGCTTGTACAATTTTTCATTAAACTGTGTTCTTTTACGTGAATACGTGACAAGAGAATCAACGGCTTCTTGTGCGATGGCAAGCCCTGCCCAAGCGACACTGTATCTTCCATGGTCTAATGCGAGTGACACCACGTGGTTAAATCCGCCCCCAACAGGTCCTAAGACACAGTCTTCATGCACCTGGACATGATCTAGAGTGATTTCCGCTAAATATGATGCTCGATTGGCCATCATTCCTGTAATTCTCTCAATCTCTACACCCGGCTGATCTCGATCGACAAGGAATGCCGTGACTTGTTCACCGTCTCTTGCAATCACAATAAAGAAATCTGCAATCGCACCAAAGGAAATCCACTTTTTCTTCCCATTTAATACATAGGATTGTCCTTCTTTTTGATAGCTTGTTTCAACATGATTGGCATCTGAACCAATATTCGGCTCTGACAAAGCAAAGGCACCGATTTTTTCTCCTTTAGCTAATTCAACAAGCCAGCCTTGTTTTTGGTCTTCTGTTCCATAACGAAGAATGGCTTCTCCTACGAGTGAATTCACTGTCAATAATGTCCGTACATTACAGCAAGCTTTTCCCACTTGTTCCGTGAACTGTCCATATGCTATTGGATCAAGCCCCAGCCCTTGATAGGAAGACGGTATACCTGCTGCCAAGTAGCCTCTTTTCGCCATATCTCGAATGAGCGACTCTGGTAAATGTTCCGTCTCATCGAATTCATTGGCAAAAGGACGGATATGTTCATCGCAATACTGTCGTATTTCTTCAATGGCATCGATCGTTTGTTCAGCTGTTTTCATGAAGAGCGGCCCCCTGTTGTTTTCTCTCAATTAAGGCGACAATGCGATTGACCGTACTAAAATGAGCAATGTCGAGGTCTTCGTTATCTAATTGGAAGTGAAAATCATGTTCGATATAGTTCACTAGTTTCATCGCAAATAGAGAATTGACAAAGCCTTGTTCAAAAATATGATCATCATTTCCAAGCTCAATTTCCTCATCAAATACCACTAGGTTTTGCTCGATATAGGCTCTTACTTGTTCGTGTAGGTTCATGATTTAATCTCCTCGCTTTTCGCTTTTTTATTGTTTGGCTGGATCTTTCTGATTTAATTCAATATTGACATCTACGTATTCTGGGAAAGGCTGAATCATGCTTAAATCATTTTCAAACAAGATATAGCCATCCTCCCCCTTCTCGATTTCTTTGAAATTCGCAAACTTGTATGTGATATACATCATGCGGTTTCGGTCGGTTTGTTTAAAGTCAGCTACAAGGCGCTTTCCTCGCTTTTTCGCTTCTTGCAAAATCGTTGTGAGTAAAATGGTCCCGACACCACGAGACATGACGCGGCAAGACATAAGCAGCAGTTTGACATGCCATGTGTCGCCTGTTTCTTCTATTAATGAGAGTCCAATTTTTCCATAGGAACCGAATTTATCTTCAAGTTCACAGACAAGCAGCAAGTGAGAATCTGATTGACGGAAGAAATCAAGTTCTTCATAATCATAGGTTTTCCCGCTCGCATTTAATTGATTGGTACGGACGGTCAGCTCTTCAGCTCGCTGGAGGTCTTGTTCTCCTGCTTCTGAAATCACGAATTTCATATGTAAAGACGCCAAGAATTTCTCAGGCGGCCCTTCATATTTCTCTTCTTCCTGCTGCCTTTGGTCCGCTTCTAAATACATTCTTCTGCGTCGTCTGGCATCTTCTGTGATAAAGACTGGACGCAGCCGATCATCAGTGAGTAATGACATATAATCCACTGCATCCCAGCACGTAATCTCTGGATGAACAGCCTTCACTTCCTCTCGTTCAAATGGCTGATCATCAATAAAGAGAATGGTATCTTTATGAATATTTAGGCGCTCGCTGATTCTCTCTAAAGAACTAGATTTGGCATTCCAATGAATCTCTGGATAGAGAAAGAAATGCTCGATCCCAAAGGCGGAGAGCTTTTCCCTCACGGCTGCTTCATCATTCCGGCTTGCAATAGAAAGAAGGATACCGCGCTCATCTAATTCTGTTAGCACTTCCTTCATCGAAGGCTTTAACATCACTTCATCTGATTCAAGTAAAATTCCATCCCATAATGTATGATCTAAATCCCAGACAACACACTTGATTTGCTTAGCCATTTGTTTTTCTCCTCTCACATGTCATATTGGAAAAAGCCTTTACCTGATTTTTTGCCGTACTCGCCTGCGTCGACCATTTTGACAAGTAGAGGACATGGACGGAACTTCGGATCTTTGTAGCTCTCGTATAAAACAAGCAATGAATTCAAAATCGTATCAAGTCCAATTAAGTCCCCTGTCGCAAGTGGTCCCATTTTATGGCCGAAACCTCCGCGGAAAATTTTATCGACATCTGCTGGTGTGGCGACTTGATCTTGCACCGCCCAAATCGCTTCGTTGATTGTCAGCATAAGCACACGGTTGGAAACAAATCCCGGAAAATCATGCACCACAACAGGTGTTTTATCAAACGATTTCAAGAAACCTTTTGCGGTTTCAACTGTGTCATCAGAAGTTGCTTTTCCTCTAATCACTTCAACCAACGCTTTAAGAGGAACAGGGTTCATAAAGTGCGCCCCAATGACCTTCTCAGGGTGATGCATAAGGGACCCTACCTTTGTAATCGAAATACAGCTCGTGTTTACAAAATAGATGGTTTCTTTCGCACAAATATCTCGCAGCTCTTCATAAATGGGTTTTTTAATCTCCCAATCTTCCGTCACATTTTCAATGACGATATGCGCGTCATGTAAGCCTTCATGTGAAGTTGACAGCTGGATTTGAGACAATACATCTTCTAAAGACAATGAGATTTTCTTCTTTCTCACAAATTGAACCAGTTGATAGGTCTTCTTGATTTTTTCCAGCGCTTCATTTAGTTTTTCTTCTGTGACATCAACTAATGTGACTTGATAGCCATTTGCTGAAAGGTCTAATGCCATATCAGCCCCCATCACACCTGCTCCAATCACACCTACGTGCTTCGTGTTCATTTCTCCAACACTCCAATTCGCTTTAAAATGACATTGATTTTTTCTACGACTTCATTTGTTAATGAATGAATAAAAAAGTGATCTCCATCGAATTCAAAAAACGCACAATCTTCGCTTGTATATTGATCCCAATCGTCTAAATCGAACAGCACAGAAGGCAAATCACGTGTACCATAAAAAATAGAAATTGGACAAGCAGCTGGAACGACTTCATCACACAGATAGGTCTCCAAAAGCTGAAAGTCTGCTCTTAAAATCGGCAGAAAGAAATCAAGCACTGCATGGTTATCGGCAAGTTCCTCAGGAACGCCTCCCATTGCAATGATCGCCTCTTTTAGTTTGGAATCTGACAGTTGATGATAGACTTTCTTTTCTGGAATATGTGGTGGAAAGCGCCCAGAATAAAAGACATGGACAGGCTCTTTGTTTAACTTTGTTTTCATTCTTTTTTGTAATTCATACGCAAGGACGGCTCCCATGCTATGACCGAAAATGGCATAGGGCTCTCCTTCTTTTAAGGAGGAGGACGCCTGTACATAAAGATCATCTGCGACCTGCTGTAAATCGGTTAGAACAGGTTCTGTCATTCTTGTCCCGTGCCCAGGGAGTTCAAGGGCATGAATTTCTATCGACTGGTCTATATAAGATTTCCACGTACTGAATACGGTACTTGCCCCACCTGCGTACGGTAAGCAAAATAACTTCACGACACGCCACACTCCCTTTTGCATTTGATTGCCAACGCTTCCAGCCAGTGTTTTTCATCATGAATGATTTGTTCTAAAGAAGCTTTGATATTGGCTTGGTACCTACTAGACATCTCACCTGAGAAAAGGAGTTTTGCTGCCTGATGCCTCGCTTTCTCCCATTCTGATACAATACGTTCCATCCATCCCACCAGCTCAGGTAGATCGCCTTTGATGAGATTCAGCCGATACAGCTCCACTTTCTTCGTATTGATGATCTGATTGAACGACGCCACGAGCTTCTCGATATCATTCAATTGCGGATACTGCTCATAAAATGTTTCAAGAGCTGTGATTCCTTTTTCGATTACGTCTATCTGACCATGCATATTTCTCAGGAAATAAGTCGTTTTTTGATCAAATAATTCAGTCGAGAGCTTGTCCGGTTCAAAGTAGAAGGACGCATAAGAATGAAATTGATCATTCGGCTGAAAATGATCATGAAAGGTGTCATACCCTTTCTGTACATCTTTAAATGACAGCACTTGATGCTCATAAGACAAATTATCTAAATGCCGATTCTCTAACACTTGAAAGGTTTGCTGATTTTCATCGAAACCCGTAATTAAAATTGAATGACGGCTATGGGTTGTCAAATACTCTTTCCTGCCTCTCTGAACGTAAGGGTCTACCCACACAATCACAGGGCGGTCACACGTCACATCTTGTTTGACCTTTTCAATGAGATTTGCACAATACGTCATTTTTTCGACTTGAATGCCTTGTAAATTCATAATCTTTTCTGGATCGTGTGCCGACATCCAGTCAATCTGCAGCAAGCCGTCCTCTGAAAGCCCATAGGCAAATAGATCATTTAATAAGTATGGAGCGACTTCTTGATCATGCAGCTTCACAATTGGAAAAAAGCAATTGAAGAAACAGCTGCGATAAAACAAATCATTATAAGGATGAATGCCCGAAATCTGTTTGACGGTCATCTTTTTTTCCTCTCTTTCCAGCAGTAGATGTCACCATAAATCCTTTGATGAAACCAATCGTACAAAACCAAATGAAAAACAAATAATAAGAAATCGCTAATTCAATGAGAGAGGAAGGTCCCCATACAAAAGTCATTTTCCAAGGCAGCCCATTAAAGGCTAGCTGCGAAAGAATCATTGGCAGGAGCAATATCCCAATTAGCAGCACCACCCAGACGCTACTTTTCAGCCATACGCCAAGTGACATGTCCCTGCGAACTAAAGCGCCGTTTCTTACACGCTTTTTCCACTTGATAAAACGAACGACAGACACCATTTGCAGTAAAATAAAAAGACATGTGGCTGCAAGACTCAATTGATCAATGAGCTGAAAAGGATCCATCGATGATTCTGCTTCTTCATTTGTGCCCGTAATCGTATTGGCAATAAGACGTGCCGTTTGCTCTGTGTAGCTGCTATTCATATTTGCTAACACTCCAATAGCAACGCCTTCTTTTGGCTGGATCAGAAAAAATGATGAATAGTTTGGGTTAGAGCCTGCATGAAAAAGTGATGACACCTGCTCATGCGCCTTTTCTATATACCAGCCGGCATTGTAATAGACATGCTTCCCTTCTTCTGGGACATTCACAGTTAAGTAATCCGGATTTTTTACAAAACGAGACCAAGTTGAATCGGTCAATTGATATTGCAGCCAAGTCCCCACATCCTGACTATTCATCACAATATAGCCTGCAGGGGTGTTGCCTCGATATTCTGGTGCTTCATAAGCATACGGAGCAAGGAAATGCAGTTTAAATCCTTCTGAGACAACACCGGACTTCATGCGTTTTAGCCCAGCCTCCGTTTGGTCAAGGTGATGCCTTTTAAATAGTTCTTTCATATAAGCCTCATATGACGTTCCTGTTACATTTTCAATGATGAGACCAAGGACATCATAGTTGATGGTGGCATATTCAAAGGAGCTGCCTGGCTTACGATTAAGCTCAATTGATTTCAGCTGATGGACTGTTTTTTTCAGCGCATCCTTTGCAGTATCAGGCTGGATAAGCGCAATGGATTGAAAGGGAATGCCGCTTGTGTGATGCATTAATTGCTCCACCGTCAAACGCTGAGGCTTTCCATGGTATGTTGGAAAAAAACCTGGAATATAGCTGCTCACCGGATCTTTTATATGAAGTTTTCCTTGCTTCTCTAACTCCACAATAGCAAGGGCGGTAAACGCCTTTGATGTAGAACCAATTTCAAAGAAAGTACTGGCTGTCACTTGCTCCTTTTTCTTTCGATCCGCATAACCAAAGCCTTTTTGGTACACCACTTCGTCCTTTTTCACAACCACAGCGGACATGCCTGGAATGCGCCCAAGCTTCATCTGTTCCTCTATCACTTGATCAATGTCTTTAGGTGAAATCACTGCTTTTGCATGTGTCCCCCCAGCAAAGCTGCTTATCCATAAGACCGCTAATAAACATGACATGTAGATAACATGCTGATTTTTCCTCATGTAAATAATGAATCCATTTCTTCAAGAGACATATCCACTGTTTCAAAATCAGACGGTGTAAATTCGATTCCTTCTTTCTCTAAGCAATGCTGTACCAAACGCTCAATTTGCCGCTCTACCTCTTGTAATAGCCGCGTCATGTCTGTTTCACACAGCTGTTTTGCGCTAAAAGAAAGATGGAATATCAGCTGGCCGCCCTTGATGGTAGCGACCATATCGATGACGGTTGTTAACGGATTATCCAATGACGAATCAATCCCCGATGTAAAGTAAGTCATCTCATAATCAGATGATTGTTTCAGCACCTGATCAATTTCACCTAGATAGTTAAAGCGTAATTGCGGCGCTGAATGATCAGGAAGCTGCCTATTGATGAGTGAGAGCAGCCCATAGTCTGCACCTTTATTTGGCACTTCACGTATCGTTTCTTTGACAGCCCGTATGTGATCTGAGAGAGATTCAGACACATGAACATTCACAGGGTACATGGTGGTGAACCAGCCGAACGTTCTAGATACATCAATATCTTCCTCCACAGCATCCCTGCCATGACCTTCTAATTCCAAAGAAATCCGCTTTTGATTCGTTTGCTGATAACAGGCTTGCGTCAAGGCTGAAATTAACAGTTCGTGAGGCTGCGTTTGATACGCTTGATTCGCTTGATTGATCAATTGATCCGTGAGCTCCACTGATAATGCCTTGGTTAATTTGACTTCGTCTCTGACATATCCCTCATTTGAAGAAACTTGATACAGAGGCTGAATATGCTGCACCGCTTTTTGCCAATAGCTGAACGACTCTTTTACATCCTCTGATACTGCATACTGGTTCATCCGCTCTGTAAATGTTTGATAGGAATGGGTTTTAGAAGGAAGCATTTCTGCTGTAACCTTCTCTGCAAGCAATAATTGAATCAAGTCCTCCACAAGAATTTGCCATGACATACCATCAGCTAAAAGATGATGGGCGGCAAAAATGAGATGTGATTGAAAAGCAGTTTGACAAAGCGCTGCCTGAATCAATGGTCCTTGATAAAGATGAGTCCTTTGCTTGACCTGACACCCTACATCTTTTAGCGCTTCTTCCACATTCTCTTCTGACAATGCCGTGAAATCGTGTATCATCAGCGGAATATCATGAATGTCTTCATCATAATAGAGTGTGTTAGTTGCCTCATGTACTTTTAACCTTAATCCGTCGTGATGAATGACCAGCTCTTTTAAAGCATCCTGCACGATTCTTTCATCCATCTTTTTCTTTGAATGAACAATGATGGATTGATGCCAAAAATGTTCATCTTTTAACCGCTGGGACCAGAACCATTCGATGATTGGGATCGATTTCACATCGCCCGCAGCCTGCTCTTGTGAAATATGTAAGACTGGTTCCTGCTGAACGACTTGTGCCATTTCTCGAAAAATGGGATACGTAAAAAGATCTTTGGTTTTTAAATAGAGTCCTTTGTCTTTTAACTTCGCAATAAATTGAATCGCCTTAATGGAGTCACCGCCAAGCTGATAAAAATGATCAGCCGGTTCGATCGTTTCATGCCCTAAGATGTCTTTTGCTGTATCTACTATGATCTCTTCAATGTCCGCTGTTTCCTTGGACCATTCAACGGCTGTTTCCACTTGAGACAGCAATGGATCAGGCAGTGCTGGCCGATTGATTTTTCCGTTTTGAGTAAGCGGGAGCTCATCTAGTACAACAAAATAGGCAGGTACCATATAAGCTGGAAGCTGATCTGATAATTTCTTTCTAAGTAAAAAGGACGTCAGCTCTTTTTCTTTCAATTCAATATAAGCAGCCAGCTGTTTTTCTCCAGATTCATCGGTTAGATCAATGACAGCTGCTTTATCAACTTCTTCAAGTGCCATAAGTGCAAGTTCAATTTCACCCAGCTCAATCCGGTAGCCTCGCAGCTTGATTTGATGATCAATCCTGCCAATGTAATCAATCTTTCCATCATTTGCTCGTTTGGCTATATCACCTGTTCGATACATGCGGCGACCGCTTACAAATGGATTGGGCAGAAAGCGCGATTCTTGCAAATCAGGTCTTTGCCAATACCCTCTGCCAACACCCGCACCTGAAATATAGATTTCTCCTACTGTCCCAGGAAGCACGGCTTGCTGATTCTCATCTAAAAGGTAAATCTCTGTATTTGGCATTGGCACACCAATTGACACAGATGTCCCCCCATCATCTTGATAGAATTGATGAATCATACAGCCAACGGTTGCTTCAGTTGGTCCATATTCATTAAAGATGGATATCCTTCCATCACTTGCCTCTGTGATTCTTTTGGCCAAAGCGGTCGATAATTGTTCTCCGCCCACAATCATCCGTTTTACAACTGATTGAGAAAGTGCAGCATCTGTTAACAGTGCCATATGAGCTGGTGTCAGCTTGATGACTTTTGCTTTTTGATCAAACAAAATATGTTCTAATAAAAAGACTGGCTGTTCCTCTTGACGATAGATCACCACTGTACTGCCAATGACCAATGGCGTATAAATGGATGTCACAGTTAAATCAAATGCAATGGATGAATACAAGGCAAAATGATCATCTGGTGAATCAGTATAGTGTGTTTTGGCAGACATAATATAGTTCACTAAGCTTCTGTGCTCAATCATGACTCCCTTTGGCTGTCCTGTAGAGCCAGACGTATAAATCATATATGCGACGTCTTCAGCATCCCCAATGAATGGATGTTCCGCATCATACTGAGCCAACTGATCCCACACGTTGTAGATATTGTACGTACCGCCATTAAAATGGTATGCAGATGCGTGATCTGTGAAAAACAGTTTTGCCTGGCTATCATCCAAAATAAACTGAATGCGTTCCTGCGGATACTCAGGATCAATCGGAACATATGCACCTCCAGCCTTTAAAATCCCCAGCAGCAGCACAATAAGTTCTGGTGAATGATTCATACATACTGCAACAAAGTCATGTCTCTGTAAGCCATGTGTTTGTAGGAAATGAGCCATTTGATTGGTTTTTCTCTCAAGTTCACCGTATGTCATGATACAAGATCCGTCCTGAATCGCGATTCGATCAGGAGAAGTCTTTGACATGTCTGTGATCAATTCATGGATTTTTTGTTTCTGTGGAAATAGCACGCCTGTGTCGTTCCATTGATATAGCTCTCGATGTTCCTCGTCTTCTGTCATAAGAAGTACGTCTTTTAACAGCTGCTTTGGCTGAGCGAGTATGGTTTCGACAAAGAGAAGCATTCTTTCGTGTAGAAAGTCGATGTCTTCATTGCTGTAATCTGAGATCTTGTAGTCATATTGAAGCTCGATTTGCCCTTTTTCATCCCATTCTTTCACAGCAACTTGTAAGCCATATGGCTGGAAGCCATTGTAAAGCTCTATGTAATCAACTTTGTATCCTTCCATCTCCTGCACCATATTTGTGCTGTAGGAGTTGATATAGATTTGAAAAAGCTGATTATATCCTGCTTTGGCAAGCTCTAAATCTTTGACAAGTGCATCATAGGGATAACGCTGATGCAGGAAGTAAGCCTTATAGCTTTTTTGAACGTCTGTCAGACTTTCTAACAAAGAGAGATGAGGATCAATCTTCATTCGATATGGCATTGTACTGACGGTCATACCGGACGTGGCTTTTTCCTTTTGTCCGGAACGATTGAGAACTGGCGTCCCAATAATAAAATCTTTTTGCTGATATCTTTTATGCAAATAAACGAAGAGTCCTAAAGTAAATAAAGAGTTGATTGAACAATGATGGGTATCTATAAATTCATAGATTCGTTCTGAGAGTTGTCGATCAAGATAATGGCTGTGCCGATGGCCTTTGATTTGGTCAGTTCCCTGTACCAAATAACTATCAGACACATCAGATAATGCTTCTTTCCAAAATTGCTGATCTTTTTTAAATCTTGGGGAGTTCATATATTTTGATTCTTTAACAATAAATACAGAATGATTATCTGCTTCTTGTTCAATAGAGGAGCTTTGGGTAAGAGCAGTGTAAAGCTGGCTAATTTTATCGATGATTACTTTCATCGACCATCCATCTGCTACTGTATGATGGCATTTGATGAAATAACCGGATTGTTGTTCACCGACTTTTAATACAGCAAATTCGGCGAGAGGGGTTTCTGTTAATTGAAATGGTGTTTTGAAGGCTTTTTCGGCCCATTCTAGCATGTCTTCATGTGTGGAAAACTCATAGGCAGGAATTGGATTATCGGCGTTTGGATCAACGTATTGAAGCGTCTCACCATCTTTCTCTACTAGCTTGAGACGAAGAGATTCTGTCATCATGATACAAGATGCAATGGCCTGCTTCAGTTTATCAAGCTGCAACGGCCCATTGACGAAAATGATACCGCCAATATGATTGATCGGTGTTTCTGGATAAAATGTTTCCATGTTCATCACGCGCCGCTGCGGATGTGTTAATGGCCAATATACTAAACTACTAGTCAATTACGCCACCTCTACTTTTCATATAGTTAACATTTCTACGAACATATTAAATCATATAACGGTATTTTTGTAAATAATTGAGATAAAATGTCTAAATTTGTTCATTTTTTAATCTAGACGCTAGGAAAGCCGACACAGTAAACAGGGCAACGTTTATAAAAAAGACGACTCTTGCCCCAAAGAGATCGGTCATGGTGCTCATAACGAGGATGGACATTCCGTATATAAAAGTTGATAGTGTATGTTGAGCTGACAGTATTTTGGGCAATTCAATTTCACTCAGTGTATCTTGTACATAGGTACGAATGGAAATGCTGCGAAGCTGAAAAGCTGGCCCTAATAAAAAGACAAACAACAAACTCATCCATGCTGAATGATTCAATCCTAAGCAAAGGGTTAGCACAGCTACGATCACCGAACTGTAAAAAATGTGATCAAACAAACGCTGTTCCACATGCTTTGCGAACCGCAGCACGAGCAGGCCGCCTAGAATGGTTCCGCCAAAATAGCTTGCGTTAATAAAGCCCCACCATGTTTCAGGCTGGTGTAAGACTTCTGTGACATACACAAGGATAATGGCTCCAGTCCAGATACTTCTACCGCTCATGGATAGCATTTCTAAAACCGTTAATGTTCGAATAGTTGGCTTTTCATACATGAGCTTCCACCCTGAAAAGACCCTTGTAGCAAATGATTCAGACTGTTGCTCATGTTTAGCTGCAGCCCCAGTATCAATCATAAAGAGCATAGATATGAGCGACAAACTGTATAAAACAAGTGTCGTCAATAGGAGAAACTGCGGTCCAAGAATACCAATAAACAGCCCTCCTAAAAGCCAGCCTAGTAAAAGAACAATTTGATCAGAAGTTAAGATATAACTATTGGCTTTTAGTAAAAAGTTCTTTTCTACTAAACGCGGGATCATCGAATTTCGAACAGGAATGGTTCCTCCATCTATCAAAGACAGGAAAAATACAATGATAAAAAAGAAAGGAATAGTAAAAGTTGATAGTTGTAGAATATAAATGAAAATCAAGCAACCGAAGAAAGCAATTTGACACATTTGCAAATAGATAATGAGTCTTTTCAGCTTAAATTGATACATAAAGAAAGGAATGAGTACCGCTCCAAGGGCTTGTCCAACAAACTGCGAAACAGCCACCATTGAAGCAATCAGTGTAGAATTTGTTAATTGATATGTCAGGATGGTCAGAACGAGGACATATAACGAATCCCCAAAATTAGCTAGGGATTGTCCCCCTAATAAAAAGTAAAATGATTTGTTTTTCATATTGATCTCCATTTTCTCTTCATTATCACCCATAATAATACATTATTTTCTACACTTCTACTTTTTATAACAATATTTTCATAACTTGATAAATTTTACCTAATTTAAAAAACCGCCAAAAGGCGGTTTTTATTTAGTCATATATATGAACAGTTGGTTCTTTGTCTTCAGCATTTTTCGTGATCAGGGCTTCTTGTTGATCAGAAGATGTGATGTTAATTTCGATATTGGTACTCTTATAGTAATCCATGACTTCACCTGTTAAATATTGCGTGAAGGCTACAACTTCCGTTTTTCCGTAGAACTGCATTGGAATTTCGACTTTCATTTTTTGCAGGTTGCCGTTTTTGTAAAAGCCTTTTCCTACGACACCAGTGTAATTCGGGAAGTAGTCTTCGACTTTTGTTTTGAAGCGGTCAAATCGCTCGGAATCATCTTTGTAGTTGCCTTTCGCATTATCTGAAGGGAAGAAGACATTCTCCTCTTTGATCGTATCCCAATTGCCGATATCAGCTGAGCCTGCTTTCACATCCGTTTTGGCGATAAAGTTTCCTGGAACGATAGATGATTTTGGTGCTTGCTTATAAAGGGCAATCATGACAGGCACTTTTTGCAGTCCATCCATTTGACGAATTCGTTTGATCACTTGTTCAGCAATTTTTTCGCCTTCCGACAATAGTTTCTTTGAATTTTTCGATGAATCGATCGTCACTTCTTGCTGCGGATCACCGATATTTTCACGGTAATAATAAACAGAGTTCAGTGCAAGACCAATGACAACTCCGCCAAGCTGTAAGCTGTTTTTATCTTTTCGAATTAAGTAATTATGTTCTAGCATCGAAGCTAAGTAAATTGGACTATTTTCATTTTTAGACTTTGTTGAACCTGAGCTTGGAAGAGCTGGGTTTAAGCCGAGATTCTTAAAGTCTTTATCTTCTTTTTCTGCCTTTTTCAGATCACTGCCTGTTTTTTTGCGCGCCAGCCAGTTGAGAACGGTGTCCTCATCTAAATGCTGTCCTTCTTGGAAAAGATAGTCGTTTGTATTAAATGATTCTGTTGCAAGGCGCATAAGTCCTGTTTCAAATTCATCGATGTCCAGGCGTGTGTTGAGACGCTCTGCTGTTAATCCTCGCGCAGCCCCTTGTTTAAACGGCAGCACCATTTTGTAATAGGAGTCAGAGATATTGTACATCGGGATGATGGCTGTTTCCTTCGTTTCATCCGTTTTTTGTGTGACCTCTTCTTCTTCCTTTCCCCCAAAAGGTGCACACGCTGACAATACCAGTGTGAGCATTGTCAGCAGCAATAACAACTTTTTCAATAGAAAACACTCCTCTTATTTCTTTAGCTCCTCAAGCATTTTAGCTTCGTCCCAAATTTCAATATTGAGTTCTTCTGCCTTTGTCAGCTTACTTCCCGCTGCTTCTCCGGCAATGACTAAATCTGTTTTTTTACTCACACTACCTGCCAGCTTGCCGCCTAATGCTTCGATCGCTGCTTTTGCATCGTTTCGGGCCATTTCTTCTAATTTCCCTGTCAGCACAATGGTTTTGCCTGCAAAATAGGAATCACTTTCTTCTGCCTTCACCGGCTTTGGCCCTGTGTAGGTCATATTGACCCCAAGCTCTTTTAGTTCATTTAGCAGGTTGAGTATTTCTTCTTTCTCAAAGTACGTGACGACAGCATCAGCCATTTTTTCACCGATTTCATCGACTTCGAGTAATTGTTCTTTCGTCGCTTGCTTTAATTGATCGATGTCGCCGAAATGCATCGCCAAGGTCTTTGCCGCTTTAGAGCCAATAAATCGTATACCGAGTCCAAATAGTAAACGCTCTAGAGAGTTTTCTTTCGATTGCTCAATCGAACGCAGTAAATTGTCGACAGATTTTTCGCCCATTCGCTCAAGCTGAATGAGCTCTTCTTTCGTTAATCGGTAAAGATCGGACACACGAGAGACAAGCTGTTCTTGGAAAAGCTGTGTAATGACCCGCTCGCCAAGCCCATCAATGTTCATTGCATTACGGGAAACAAAGTGAATGAGTCCCTCACGTATTTGAGCAGGGCATTCTGGATTGATGCAACGCAAAGCCACTTCGCCTTCAATTCTCACCAGCTCACTATGACACTCTGGGCATTCAGTCGGCATGTGAAACGGCTTTTCTTCTCCTGTACGCTGATCGATCAGTACGCCTGCGACTTCCGGAATAATATCGCCCGCTTTTTTCACAATCACTTGATCAAAAAGGCGAATATCCTTTTCTTTGATCAAATCTTCATTATGAAGAGAAGCACGCTGCACTGTCGTCCCTGCTACTTTGACAGGTTCAAGAATCGCCGTTGGTGTGATGACGCCTGTACGCCCTACACTTAGTTCAATATCAAGCAGCTTCGTTACGACCTCTTCAGCCGGAAACTTGTACGCAACCGCCCAGCGGGGACTTTTTGCTGTAAAGCCGAGCTCTTCCTGCTGAGCTAACGAATCGACTTTGATCACAATTCCATCGATTTCATATGAAAAATCGGCACGCTTCGTTTTCAATGTTTCAATGAGGTCGATCACTTCTTCAATCGTGTGGCACATCCGTCTTTCTTTGTTCGTTTTAAAGCCAAGTTCGTCGAGAAGATCAAGTCCCTCGCTTTGCGATTCAACACCGATTTCATCAAGCTCCGCTATACTGTAGACGAAGATATCAAGGTTTCGTTTCGCCGCAATTTTCGTATCAAGCTGACGAAGCGAGCCTGCAGCCGCATTACGCGGGTTCGCAAACGGCTCTTCTTCGTTTTGTAATCTTTTTTCGTTTAATGCTTCAAAAGAAGGTTTTGGCATAAATGCCTCGCCTCTCACTTCAATCGACAGAGGACGTTTGATTTTGAGCGGGATGGAACGAATGGTTTTGAGGTTTTCAGTAATATCCTCACCCGTTGTCCCATCTCCACGCGTGGCACCTCGGACAAACACACCGTTTTCATAACGGAGAGAAACAGCGAGTCCGTCAATTTTCAGCTCGACATTGTATGCGATATTGTCACCAACTGCTTGACGAACCCGTCGGTCAAAATCAAGAAGGTCCTGTTCATTAAACGCATTCCCGAGGCTGAGCATCGGTGTGCCGTGACGCACTTTTTGGAAGGCGTCTAACACAGCGCCTCCTACTCTTTGTGAAGGGGAGTCCGCTGCTTTTAAATCAGGGTGCTCTTCCTCTAAAGAGATCAGCTCACGCATCCGCGCATCATATTCAGCGTCAGGAACACTTGGACGATCAAGTGTATGATATTCGTAGTTGTATTGATTCAAAATCTGGTGCAGTTCCTCGATCCGGCGTTTCGCTGCTTCTTTATCCATCTGCTTCTTCCTTTCAATTCATCCGTTTTATAAGTGCTATCGGTTTATTGCTTCTCAATTGGCGCAAATGCTGCGAGAAGACGCTTAATGCCTGTAGGGCTTGGGAAGGCAATATCAAGCTCTGTGCTGTCTCCACTGCCTTTTACACTCACAACCGTTCCAACGCCCCATTTTTTATGTGCCGCTTTATCGCCCACAGCCCAGCCAATACTTCCGCCGCCTGTGTTTTGAATGGTTTGAGTTTGCGGACGTGAGACAGGTCCCCGTCTTTGCGGTCTTTCTCTTGTTTGGCCAAACGGTGTTTTCGTTTCTTTCTTCTCATTTAGGTTGTCCAATAAATCAGCTGGTATTTCTCGAATGAATCTTGATTCAAGGTTCATGTTTGTCCGGCCGAAGAGTGTTCTCATCTTGGCACTTGATAAATAAAGCTCTTCTTCCGCCCGTGTGATGCCTACATAGGCAAGGCGGCGCTCTTCTTCCATCTCTGCATCTTCCATTAATGAACGGCTGTGCGGGAAAACACCTTCCTCCATGCCCATTAAGAAAACAACAGGGAATTCTAGACCTTTTGCAGCATGAAGAGTCATTAAGATGACGGCATCCTGATCTTCTTCCTCATTCTCATCCAGCTTATCAATGTCTGCGACGAGGGCGAGATCTGTCAGGAAAGTCACGAGAGACTTGTCTTCATTTTGTTCTTCAAAGTTCTTAGTGACGGAGAGAAACTCGTCAATATTTTCTAGACGGCTTTGTGCTTCAATCGTTTTTTCAACCTTCAGTGCTTCACGATAGCCTGTTTTCTCTAGGATTTCTTCTGTTAATTCTGTGACAGATAAATAATCCTGCATGTTCGTCATTTGATCAATGAGCTGTTTGAACTCATCAAGCGCATTGGCTGCCCTTGCACTGAGTCCAATGAAATCTACCTGACCAAGCGCTTCAAACATAGACAGGTCATTCATCTCCGCATATGCTGCGATTTTATCAACAGATGTCGCACCGATTCCACGCTTTGGTACGTTGACAATACGTGCAAAGCTAATGTCGTCATCTGGGTTAGCTACTAGGCGTAAGTAAGCCAAAATGTCCTTGATCTCTTTTCTGTCATAGAACTTCGTGCCGCCGACAATGTTGTATTGAATGTTTGACTTCAATAATGTTTCCTCTATGACACGAGACTGGGCATTGGTTCGATAAAGAATCGCAAAATCGGATAATTTACGCTTACCGCTCTGATGAAGCTGATGAATCTTTCCAGCAACAAATTGACCTTCACCGAATTCATTATCTGCACGGTAATAGGCTATCTTCGCTCCTTCATCATTTTCTGTCCAAAGATTTTTCGGCTTACGGTTCGCATTGTTTTGGATGACTGTATTTGCGGCATGCAGAATACGTTTAGTCGATCTGTAATTTTGCTCAAGCAGAATCACTTCACTGGACGGATAATCTTTTTCAAAGGAGAGAATGTTTGTAATATCCGCTCCGCGCCAGCGGTAAATGGACTGATCCGAGTCACCCACCACACATATATTTTGAAAACGCTGAGCGAGCAGTTTCACAAGCATGTACTGTGCTCTGTTCGTATCCTGATACTCATCGACATGAATGTATTGGAATTTCCGCTGATAGTGTTCTAATACTTCAGGGATCCGTTCAAACAGACGAATCGTCATCATAATAAGATCATCAAAATCGAGTGACTGGTTTTTGAGTAATCGTTTTTGATAATCTGTATAGACGTCGCTGACCACTTGATCATAGAAATCACCGGCTGTTTTGGCATATTCCTCTGCGTCTATGAGTTCGTTTTTTGCACTGCTGATTGAACCTAAAATGCTGCGTGGATCAAACTTTTTAGGATCGATATTTCGTTCTTTTAGAATATTTTTTATGACTGAAAGCTGATCAGATGTGTCTAATATAGAGAAGTTGCGATTTACACCAATACGGTCAATATCGCGTCGTAAAATGCGCACACACATGCTGTGGAACGTAGAGATCCAAATGTCATCGGCACCAGGCCCTAAAATGGCTTGTACACGCTCACGCATTTCACGTGCTGCTTTATTTGTAAACGTAATCGCTAAAATGTTCCACGGAGCCACATGCTTTTCGGCCATTAAGTAGGCAATTCGATGTGTGAGCACCCGTGTCTTTCCGCTTCCTGCTCCTGCCATCAATAATAAAGGTCCATCTGTTGCTTTGACCGCTTCTTTCTGCGCGTCATTCAGCCCTTCTAATAGATGATTCGATATTTCATTCATTCCATTCACCGCCAATTCGAACTTATGTTCTATTTTAACCCGTTTCGTCTTGTTTGACTATGATGACTTTTTGACTGCGTCAACTGTCTTTAATGCTTCTTTGAAATTGTCATAAATGACGTTTCCTACAACAACCACGTCCGCATACTGCGCAAAGTCTTCTGCCTGCTTCGCGTTTTCAATGCCCCCGCCATAAAAAAGGACCGTTTCATGAAGCACTGCTTTTGTTTCTTTCACAAGCTCTATGTCTCCAAGCGTTCCGCTGTATTCTAGATAAAAAATGGGCAGCTTCATCAAATGCTCTGCCACTCTTGCATATGCCCTTACGTCATCGATGTCCAGCGCTGTATTTGCCTCTGTGAGCTTGGCCGCTTTACACTCTTCATTTAAAATAACATAGCCTTCAGGCACGATCTCTTCCATTGACATCAAATCACCGAATTCCTTCATCGCGTCCTTATGAAGCCCAACAATCCAATCAGGATGAGAGCTGTTTAAGACGGTCGGGATGAAATACAGATCGAAGCCCGGCACAATCATCTCATGTGTTGAGATTTCGAGCACACATGGCACAAGAAATCGGCGGACCTTTGACATCAATTGGAGCACATTGTCCTCTGTCACATTGTCACTGCCGCCAATCAATATGGCATCCGTACCAGATTCACAAATCGCCTCCAGCTGTTCATCGGATATTTCTTTATTTGGATCGAGTTTAAAGACATGCTTCCACTCGGTAACATCATACATGAAAAACGTTCCTCCATTCGTTTCATTCCATTTAAATATTATAACAAAATCAGTGACCGCAAAAAATGGGTAACCTCCTTCAGCTAAAAGTTTCATTCTTTTGAAAATGGACGATTTTAACTCTAGATGAGGCTAATGGAGACTATGTGAAGATCCACTTCAAGAGGACTGAGGGAGATAAATATATTAATACTGAACTGAAATGCGAGCTGCTTCGTCTCATCACATGATATTATACAATAAAGGAACATTTTACTATCTAATAAGCAGGTGAATGATTTGAAAAGAACCATCACATATGATCAAACGATCGACATCGGTTACATCTATCTCATCCCGCCTAGAATCGGGACAATCAAAGAAACCATTGAATTAGACGTAAATGAATGTGTGAATGCAGATATTGATAAAGAGGGCCGAGTGACTGGTCTGGAGTTATTTGCAGAAGAAGCCGAGGTTTTGAAGCTTGCACCCGTTTATGAGGACGAGCTTTCGTTACGTTTTACGGATCAGGAAGTTCTCTCAACCTATCATTTGTCAGGCATTGAATTTCAATTCTCGACGCCTGATCACAAAGGGCTGATCGGTTTTACGATTGTCAATCCTCTTCGATATAACGTCAAAAGGAAGACAAGAAAAAACCGTTTTGAATGGTCAAAACGGTTTTTCCAAACTATTGTCTCACTTCATTGAAATAATGGACGGATGTCATGGCCCCTTCATCGACCATCTTGTTGTCTTGAATATCTAACGGATCAGGGTGTCCAGCTTTTTCAGGAATCTTTTCATCTGAGCGGAACATGCTTGCCCATTTTTTGAGATGCTGTTTATTTTTTACTGCTAATAACACAGCACCACCAACCCCTAATCCTGCAAGTACATACGCATTCGGACGCTTATTCATGTATGTTCCCTCCCCTTATGATCTTATTTGTAAGTTACCCCGCCTTTTCATTTCTAAACGTCACCATATGTTGAAGTGGTTTCTCTTTCAATGAAAAGTGGAATAACAACAGCAATGAAAGAGAAAAGAGGGGATCTTCGTGACAACAACTTTCATTGTCATTGGCGCACTATTAGTGATTTGTTTCATCATACCAATCATTTTATTCATCTGGATTTGGATGCGAGATGAAAAACAGGAAGAGCATTCTGTCCTGCGAAATTATCCGGTCATTGGAAAACTGCGGTTTATTTTTGAAAAAATAGGACCTGAGCTTCGTCAATATCTGTTTCTGAATGATCGAGAGGAGCTTCCTTTCTCGAGAAGAGAATACGAGCAAGCTGTCATGTCTGGGAAGTACAAAAACCGGACGATGGGCTTTGGATCAAAACGTGATTTTGACAAGCCTGGTTATTATATCCGCAACGTCCTGTTTCCAAAACAGCGAGATGAATTACGGATCGATCAATCTGAAAAAATCCATACAAAAGTGTATCAGATTGATCAAGACAATTTACTGCGAAGAAGTGAACATATCAAAGAGGTCGAAGCAAAACCTTACTATCTCCATCAAGACGATGTACAAGTGATTGGCGAACACACATGTCAAAAGCCTTTCCGTGTAAAAGGCCTGATTGGTCAGTCTGCCATGAGCTACGGCTCTTTAGGCGACAGGGCCATTACAGCACTATCCTCCGGATTAAAAATGGCCGGCGGTACGTGGATGAACACAGGTGAAGGCGGGCTTTCCCCATATCACCTCAAAGGCGGAGCCGATATCATTTGCCAGATTGGGCCCGGTCTATTTGGCGTGAGAACAGAGGATGGTGCTTTCTCCTTTGACGAATTTAAGAAAAAAAGCGAGCACGAGGAAGTCAAAGCCTTTGAGCTGAAGCTGGCACAAGGAGCAAAAACACGCGGCGGTCATATTGACGGCGAAAAGGTCACCGAAGAAATTGCGAATATCCGTAAATTGCCGCCCCATCAATCCATTGACAGCCCAAACCGATTTGAGATGTTCCACTCCATTCCTGATATGTTTGATTTCATTGAACAGCTGCGAAGTATAGGCGGAAAGCCTGTCGGCATCAAGCTTGTTGTCGGACATAAAGAAAACATTGAAGAGCTTGCAGCGTATATGAAAAAAAGCGGAAAGCATCCTGATTTCATTACAGTGGATGGCGGAGAAGGCGGCACTGGGGCGTCCTTTCATGAATTGGCAGATTCCGCAGGGCTGCCCATTTTCACGGCGCTCCCAATGGTTCATCAAATATTGAAAGAATACGGTGTCAGAGATCAGGTAAAACTCTTTGCTTCCGGCAAACTTCTCTCACCTGATAAAATTGCGATTGCCCTTTCCATGGGTGCTGACTTTGTAAATATCGCACGGGGACTCATGTTTTCAGTCGGATGCATTCGCGCACAAGTGTGCCACACGAATAAATGCCCAGTCGGGGTCGCCACAACGGATCCAAAGCTGCAAAAGGGTTTATCAATTGAAGAAAAGAAATACCGAGTCTGCAATTATATCCTTTCTCTAAGAGAAGGCTTGTTTAATTTATCCGCAGCCGCTGGAATTGAATCTCCCATTCATTTTAATGAGAAACATATTATCTACAGACAAGAAAATGGTCAGACAAGTGAAGTGCCGATGTTTTCAGAGACACAGCCATCTGTCTAGTTTGAGAAAAGGTGCGTTTTCGCACCTTTTTTTCGTTGACATTTTGGCTCAATCGCGTTTAAAGAACTTAGACAAATGATAGGAGATGGAGGATGCGTGAGGTTATAGGCGAGCTAAAATAAAAAACAGGACCGCTTGATTCAGCCAGTCCTTGCTTGTCTTTTCAGCGCTCTTCATAAAAAAACTGTAAACAACTCCATTCTTGTTGAAAAGGATTGTTTACAGTGAAGGCTGTTTTATTTTGTTTCGTCATTTGCCTGCTGTTCTGCTACGCGGTCAAGTGCCATCGTATAGGCATCATTTCCGTAGTTCAAGCAGCGTTTGACACGTGAGATGGTTGCGGTGCTCGCACCTGTTTCCGTCTCAATTTTATGATACGTGTTCCCCTCGCGAAGCATACGCGCTACTTCAAGACGCTGTGATAAAGATTGGATTTCATTGATGGTACACAAATCATCAAAGAATCGATAGCATTCTTCCAGGTCTTTAAGGGATAAGATGGAGTTGAATAACTGATCTAAGCTTTTGCCCCTTAATTTATCAATTTGCATCTTTATACATCTTCTCCTTTACTATTGGCACACCGCTTCGCACGACATTCTATGAAGAAAAGCGGTATCTTTCCTGACTAATTTTTTTCAACCTCAGCAATGAGCTTTGAACGAATCATGACAGGTTTGGTTCTACGCTGGAAATGCCGTCAGTTCTTTCGTAAGCCGAAGCTTCTTTATCGTATACAAATTCGACAAGTTCTGTCATTTTCCTTGTACGACAATCTGACAAACTTGTTTGCTTCCGATATCAAGATCACTTCTGCTTGATTAGGTATGCCCTAAAATACAGGTTGTGCGGAAAGCTCGGCGAGACCACAAACATGCGCCCCGCCTCGCTCAATTATTCAAAATATGTTGGTCGGCCAGCGTAACCGACAGATTCATTTTTCAATTAGGGCATTTCACTCGTCATGTCAAAGCCCTCTGCTTCAACAACTCCACATAAGCATTTTCACTTACATGGCAGCGAAGAGATCCATTGCTCACTTCTGCCCTATAACAGCTGTCAGAAATGTGGCAAAGATGATACAGCTCCACTCTGTTATATTTTAACGCATTATAGACGGAAAGAGTACAGTTTTTTTCATGACATCAAATATTCCTCTTGGTGTCACTCGAATATACGGCAAATGTGTACTTTGGAAAAAGACAAGTGTATCAATTGGGCAATCAAATGGATAGCCTCGCTCAATGAGCAGCTCGCGTAATGTTTGTATCTGCTGAAGAACAGTCTCAAACGGTTCAGCCGATGCACAGCCTGATAATTGCAGCGGGATTTCGTGCAAAATTTTCCCGTTCTCTGTGAGGACGATCCCCCCGCCGATTTCTTTCATTCTCTTATGTGCCAGCATCATGTCCTCTTTATTTTTCCCAATCACTAAAATGTCACCCGTGAGCGAAAATGAGCTGACAAAGCCCTGCACTTTATTTGCAAAACCTTTAAGCATCGTATTCACACGCCACTCGCCTTTTCGGTCAATCAGGCTAAAGAAACTTTGATCATGGTCACAGGACAGCTGGTTCACCGAGTTATCAATCTCCACTGTATAAGGCTCCATGATGACAGCATTTCTCATTTTGACACCTAGCGGCATGGAAAATTGCAAATCACTCATCGTCAGATCATAGCCTAAATCTAATGGAACAAGCCCGCCATTTTTCCATTTAGTTTCTTGAAATTGATGCTGGTTCTCGCCATCTAATTTGAGAATAACCCCTTTAGATATCACCGTTTCAGGATTTGGGTTCATCGGATCATCTAAAATATTCAAAGAAGCCAGCCGGCCGGGACCGACAACACCTAATAGGTCATCAATTTGATAGTATTTTGCAATGTTAAATGTCGCCATATTATACGCATCAATGATAGGCACGCCTTCTTCAAGGGCAATTGAAATCAAACGATTAATCATACCTTCCTCATAAAAATGAGGCGCAGCTCCGTCTGTTGTATAGAAAAAGTGATCATAGTGTCTAAAATCACGCTCGTGCAGTTCTCTTAAAATGTTCACTAAATCTGGGCGGATGGAAGAATGACGAAGTGAGACATGGTAGCCAAGGGACAAGCGTTTTAGCACATCGTCCGCATTCATCGCTTCATGATCACTGTCCGCGCCAAACAGCTTCATTTTTGTTAGCGTTTTCTCGGAAGCTCCGGGGAAATGCCCTTCAATTCGTTTTCTCTGCTTCTTCGTTTCTTGCATGCAATATAAAATGAGATCATCACCGTCCATCAATCTTGGCCAGCTTGTTAATTCGCCGCCTTGAAGGACATCAGGATGATCAATCCATTCCTTGCGATAGTTGATAGGAAGCATCTCATCTTCATATCTGACTTCAGTCTGAAGATCGTATCTAGACCACCAGAAATACTGAAATGGCTGCTGTTTTAATTCACACAGAGTGGAAAGCGCTTTCTTTTCATTGCTCTGCAAAAGAAGAAATAAGTTATCGCTGACCATCGTTGTTGTGCCAAATTGAGACACATATTCTGCAAGTGATTGGGGATTATAAATATGGAACGGATGCGCGTGAGGCTCTATATACCCAGGCACAATGTATTTCCCTTCACAATCAATCACACGTTTAGCTGATTTATTTTGAGGAAGCTCTGCTCCGACATAAACAATTCGATCATCATGTATCCAAATATTTGCCTTCACCCATTGTTTCAAAAATGGGTTTAGCACGAGTCCATTCATTAAAAGGAGTGTTGGAACTATTTTTGAGTCGACTACATCGATTTGTGTGCGGATGTCATTGTTTCTCCAATTAAAAGTACGTTCGGACATTCACATACTCTCCTTCATTTGTATTAGCACTATCGTAACATAACGAACCACGTTACGCATTAATGAAACGTTACAATTTCTTGAAATCACACTTAAAATATTTAAAAAAGGAGATTCACCTTCAATGAAACCTAATCTCGGCTTAATGGAAGCGCTCATTCGAATTGCCTGCGGAATGACAATATGTACTGTGGCTGGTTCTTTATATGCTAGAAAACCATGGAGTAAAATGCTGCTTTTCAGCATCATGTGTGGCGGGATGAAACTGGCATCTGGCATTCTTCGTTTTTGTCCAGTGACGTATATGTGTGAGCAGCAGGACACACATAAAGAGAAGGCTGAGTGAGACAGCCTTCTTTTTTTGTAATTATTTTCCGCCTCTTTCATCACTCCGCTGCTTCACACCATTCCACCATCGTACCTGCGATAATTTCTGCTGCTTCAATCACATGCTCAATGTCGATGGATTCATTCGGAAAATGGGCAAGTTCCGTTGTTCCAGGTCCGAATACAATGATCGGGATACCTGCCGCCTGTGACAGTAATCCGCCGTCTGTTCCCCAAGGAGCGGCTTCGATCTTTGGCGGCTCCTTCTTGACTGCTTCATATTGTTCCTTCAATAGACCTAAAAGTGGATGGTCCGTATCGATTGAGCCTGGAAGCCATCTAGCACCAAACCATTCAACCTCGACAGGATGCTCTTTGAACCATTCATCCTTTTCCCCAAGTCCCATCATCCAATTTTCTAGTTCCTTCTCTGCCTGCTCAACCGTCTCACCTGGCATCACACCAAGTCTTCCCTCCATTGTGACCAGATCTGCTACAGAGGACGGCCAATCACCGCCTTGAATTTTCCCTATATTGATGGGGATCGGAATTGGGATATGCTGAAATAACGGCTCGGTGATGCGCTGATTTCGTTCTTCTTCAAGTGCCGCTATATGCGTAAGAACGATCATACTTTTTTCAATAGCGGAAACGCCGTGATATCTTGTTCCGCCATGAGCTGCCCTTCCTTTAATATGCAGTCTAAACCACTTAGATCCCTGCTGAATCGGAAAGATTTTCATATGACTTGGTTCTGGAATGATGGCCGCATCTGCTGTATACCCTCTCATTATGGCTGCAAGGGTGCCTGCACCGCCGCTTTCTTCTTCGACGACACTATGAAACACAACATCTCCTTTCAGCGGAATCTGAAGCGCATGCAGTGCCTCTAGTGCGAAGAGTAAAGAAACATTTCCGCCTTTCATATCTGTTGCCCCGCGTCCATAAAGTCTCCCGTTTATGATATGCCCGCTGTAGGGCGGATATGTCCATTGTTTCGTATCTCCTGCTGGAACAACATCCACGTGCCCATTTAATAAAATGGATTTGCCGCCGCCTTTCCCCTTCAATCGTCCGGCGACATTGGGACTTCCTTTAAAGGAACGCCTCGGGGAATAGAAATACGGATGTTCCAGCAGGTCTTCTCCGCCAATGTCCCATACATCTACATCAAAACCAATTGCGGAAAGCTTATTTGCTACAATTTGCTGCACATCTTGTTCATTCCCTTGGGTGCTTTCACATTGCACCATTTGCTGAAGAAGCGCAATCGCTTCATCTTGGTGCTCTCTCATCCAGCTTCTGATCCGTGTAATTGGCTGCAAGTCAGTCATCCTTTCTACACAACAGATTTGACATCAGGCGCTAAAATTAATGGGGCCTCTGTCGCCCTTATGACATCTTCCGGCTGAAACGGCGGCATGACTTCACGTAAAATGAGCAGCTGTGATTTGACCTCAATGACTGCCATATCCGTAATAATCAGATCCACACAAGACTTAGCGGTTAAGGGCAGTGTACAGGCAGATTTCACCTTTGACTCACCGTGTTTATCAAGGTGGCTCATCACCACCACAACCTTTTTCGCCTTTTGCGCAAGCTCAATCGCTCCGCCCATCCCCGGTACTCGTTTGCCCGGCACAATCCAATTCGCAAGATCACCCTGACTGCTTACTTCAAGTGCACCTAAAATGGTCATATCAAGCATACCTTTCCGAATGATGCCAAAAGCTGTCGTGCTGTCCATGTATGAACCGCCTTTTGTTAATGTAATGGGAAAACCGCCTGCATTGCACAAATTCGGATCTTCTTCTCCTTGTGCTGGTGAGGCTCCTGCCCCCATAATGCCGTTTTCTGCATGCAGCCACACCCTGTAATGCGCTGGGATGTATTCAGCTGCAAGTGTCGGGATGCCGATCCCTAGATTGACGATCATACCATCTTCAATTTCCTGCGCCGCGCGTTTGGCTATGCGGTGTCTTAAATCGATGTCTCCCATGCCCATGTCCAGTTCACTCCTTTTGATTGCACGATCTGGTTCACAAATACCCCTGGTGTCACGATTTCTTCTGGATGAAGACTGCCCACAGGCACAATCTCTTCCACTTCCGCAATGGTCCAGTCTCCTGCCATCGCCACAATCGGGTTTGTATTCCGTGCACTTTTATCAAAAATCAGATTTCCTGCTTCGTCTGCTTTGAGGGCATTCACAATGGCAATATCCGCTGTTAGCGCAGGCTCAAGGATATATGTGTTCCCGTTTAGCGGAACGAGCTGCTTCTCATCGAGATTGAGGCTATCCATGCCGACATCTGTCACAATGCCTGCCAAGCCCATCCCGCCTGCTCGAATTTTTTCTGCTAGAATGCCTTGCGGGTAAAAATGAACGTCTAGTGTACCTGCCTGCATTTTCTGTCCGGCTATTGGATTTGAGCCAATATGAGAAGCAATGATCTTCTTGACTCTTCCTTCTGTGATCAGCCGGCCAACACCTATTTGCGGGAAGCCTGCATCGTTTCCGATCAATGTCAGATCTTTAATATTGGCTTCTAGGATGGCGTCGATCAATGATGGCGGGGACCCTACGCCGCCAAACCCGCCAAACATGATGGTCATGCCGTCCCTAAAATGCGTGATCACTTCATCAACATTCGCTGTTTTGTTCATCATCTTTCCTCCCTACATCGCAGATGGGAAAAACCCTCGGTTGATGACTTCTTGTTCGACCTGCGTGATTGTCTGCTCAAATAATTGAATGAGTTCATCCATCTCCTGCTGCGTGATGGAAAGCGGCGGTGCAATCATGACCGCTGCACCTCCCACTCCATCCTCTCCAGCGCTTGCTGGGTAAACAAGCAAGCCATTTTGCTTGGCCGTCTCAACGACTAAATGCGTCATTTGAGCATGGGCAGGAAATGGTGTTTTCGATAAGCGGTCTGCGACAAACTCAATGCCAATGAGCAGTCCCTTTCCTCTCACATCTCCTATGATGAAATGGTTTGTTTGCAAATCCTTTAAAGCATTCATTAAATATCGGCCAGACAGATCCGCTCGTTCAGGAAGCTGATGTTTTTTCATATATCGTATGACGGCTAGTGAGACGGCTGCTGAAAGCGGATTGCCGCTATAGGTGTGACCTGCCATCACAGAACCTGAACCGCTCAGAATCGGTGCGATAACATGATCTGCTGAGACGGCTGCCGCAATCGGTGAATAGCCGGCACTCATGCCTTTGCCGAGAACCATAATATCTGGTACGACGCCCCAATGTTCCATCGCAAACATTTTCCCAGTTCGTCCAAAGCCTGTCATGACTTCGTCTGCAATCATTAAAATATCGTTTTCCTCACAGACACGCTTCATCGCTTCAAAATATCCGTCTGGCGGTACAAGCGCCGCTCCCGATGCTCCAACAATCGGCTCTGCAATAAAAGCGGCAATCCTCTCTTTTCCTATACGCTGAATGACGGTTTTAAATTCCTGGACATACCATTCGACCTGCTTGACCTCTTCCTTTGGCAGCCATGAACGATAGCTATATGGCGGAGACAGCACCGGGTGCTTTTCGAGCAATGGTTCAAAGCGCTCTCTCCTTGCAATATGTCCTGACATCGACAGCGCACCGAGTGTGATGCCGTGATAACTCATCCATCTTGAGATAATGTGATTTTTCTCAGCCTTCCCCTGCTCCTGCCAATGCTGAATAGCAATTTTCATAGCAGTTTCCGTTGCCTCTGATCCGCTTCCGACAAAAAAAGACCAGTTCAGGTTACCTGGGCAAAGCGTACTCAATTCATAGGCAAGTTCTTCTGCTGGTTCATTTGTGAATTGCGATCTGTACGTAAAGCTCACTTTTTCCGCTTGCTCTGTCATGGCATCAATGATCTCACGTATGCCATGTCCAATACTTGCCGTGACAGCCCCCGAAGAGCCGTCTAAATATTTTTTCCCGTCCCGATCATATAAATAAATCCCCTCTCCTTTCACAGCCACAGGATAATGCTGATTCAACATCGGTTTGATTAAGTAATCCCGGGTCTCCACTTTGCCATTCCTCCCTCTCTTGTCAGCAGCTGCATCTTTCTTTTTTCATGAATCGCAAGAAAATTTTGTATACTTGTTATAAGATTAGCTTAATCAAGAGGGCAGTCATCCTCCATTCGCCACATGCCCGAATTTCACACGCATTTTTTATACATCGTGTATAAGAGTGTTCAAAAGGAGGTCATGAGTCTATGGCGATTCTCGTCAAAGATGCACTCTCGCTCGATATCATGAAGGGAACAAAGCTGCTCGCTGGAGAAAATGGACTGGACCGACTCATTCAATGGGTGACCATCGTCGAAATCATCGAAGACACGTCAAGACTTTCCGAAGGGGAATTGCTCGTCACAACAGGCTTTGGACTTGCAGACAATCAAGAAAGACGCGCCCGGCTTGAGGAATTGATTCAATCTCACAGGCTTTCAGCCATTGCCATTTATAAAGGCGTATACTTAACGGAAATTCCAACATCACTCATTCAAGCGGCGAAAAATAGCGGCATTCCGCTCATCGAAATTCCGCCGCACATCAATTTCTCAGACATTACAAAAGCCGTCCTAGAACAAATCGTGAGCAGTCAGCTCCATCAGCTTAAATATTCATCAGCGATTCATCAAAGACTCACCCAATTAAATGTAAGGAATAAAAATGTGACGCAAATTACAGATGAACTGGCACATCTCACTGCAGCGAACATCGTCGTGCTTGATGTCTTTTTACATCAAACAGCGGCTCATCTCATCAAAGATGAAGTGACGTACTCTCCTGCCTTTGGCTTTCTGACAGATCGTGAACCAATTGAAACCATGCCCCTTCTTAAGCAGGCAGAGGAGAAAGGCCGGCTCGTCTATGACACGTGCGGAGCGTTTGTCCTCGCCGCATGTCCGGTGATTGCGATGGGGGATATTTTCGGATTTATTGTGTCTTTAAAGAAAAAGGATACGTGGCATCATCTCGACGCGATTGCCATTGAGCATGCCGGGGCAGTGTATGCGATTGAATGGCTGAAGCAAAAGGCCATTCAAGATACAGAAAACCAAATGCAGGGACATTTGTTAGATGATATTTTGCAGCAGCAATATACAGAAGAAAGCTACGTGGTCGAACAAGCAACAAAGCTGCAATATGATATGAGCGAGGAGCAGGTGGTGATCTACTTTCAATTCCAGCATCAGCACACACAGCTCGATCATCAAATGATGCAGCGCCTCTCTCAATTACTCACATCGATATTTGAACGCAGACATATTCCCTTTTTACTAAAGGCAAGGCTCGATTCCATTTTTGTCCTGACACCCGCAGGAAAAAAAGCGTTTCAAGAAGCGGAGTGGTATCGCGCAGCAGAGGAGTGCCGGAGCACTTGGTCGTATTTTTTTCCCGTCCATCCGATTGTCATTGGTATCGGGAGAGCCTATGACCAGATCAGTCTCTTTGCAAAAAGCGCGAAGGAAGCGCAGTATGCAGCAAGGCTCCTTCCGCTTTTAAAAACAGACGAAAGCATCATTCATTATCAAAAGCTCGGCTTATATGGCATGCTTCTTGAAATGAATGAAGCGGGTATGAATTTGCATGATTTTTATGTGGAGCTGTTAAGTCCTTTGCTTTATACGAAAAAACAAGGGGCTGACCTGATCCATACACTCGAAGTGTATTTGGCACACAATGAAAATATTCAAAAATCTGCGGGAGAATTGTTTATTCATAGACATACATTAAGCTACCGGCTGAAACAAATTGAAACGAGAACAGGCTGCAGCCTCAAATCCACTGATGATCGGATGAAGCTGCAGCTCAGTATCATGGCGTACCGTCTATCTGGTCTGCTTGATCAGATGAGAACCATTTCATGATTCATTCGGCGTTTTGACCCATAGATTCATATCTTCAATTTTGTCAAAAATATAGCAGTTGTTTTGGAAGCGCCCGGTATACGTATACCCGAGCTGATAAAACACTTGATTCATCCCATAGGACAGTGCACGTGCAAGAGAATAAAAGACATAGATATGCATCGACTGGAGTTCTTTTTCAAGTGCTAGAATCAAATGATGCATGAATCCTAGTTTTCTGTATGATGGAAGGGTCGCACAATCTGTTAATTCCGCATGGCCATACGGCGCATTGATTTCAGCGGATGCTGCACTCACAATGTGTCCGTCATGTTCAACAACATAAAAGACAGTCCCTTCCGCCATTACCTTTTGGATATAATCTGGCTCGTTCATTGGCGTAGGATACGTTTCAAAGACCGTATCATAGAGCTTTGCCAGCTTGTGAATATCCTTCGGATCGGCTTTCCTCATCACATACTCATCCTGCCATGTGCCTTGGTCTTTTTTCATCTCCTTCGCTTGAATGGATGCGACGATCTTATCTTCCTCCAGCCAATACGAACTGTTCATTCGATCCTCAGTGAGAAAAAGCGACATGCCGTACGCATCACTTCCGAGGAAATAATGAGAAAACACCCCTTCAAGCCGAAAGCCTTTTTCTAAAAAAAGAGGTACATGCTCACGTCTTACTTTCACAATGACCTTAGAAGCCTTGCAGTCCGCCGCTTCCTGAAGAACTGACTGAATGACATCCCGCACCCTTCCGCTATAATCATCTAAACGGATTCGCTCATTAAATGAATCAATACAGATCAAGGCAGAAAAACGCTCGTTTGCAAGTTTCTTCAATTGCACCATACACTCATTCCTCTCTTATGAATCAGTTAATAAAGAACTTCCAAATGGATGAGACAATCGCCATACTCACCAATATAGACATGCTCATATACATCATGGCTGATCTCTTTTTGACTTTGTTTTGCTTTCTTGCTTCATTCATGATGAGATTTGAGAACACGACAAATAAAATAAGTAATACGATTGCAAATAGAATGATTCCTTGAATGACCATACTGCCTCCTCATCAACTCGTGATCCCATACTACTTCTTCATATTCTATCGGCATCCCTTCTCATGAACAAAAAACACCTTTCCATCTCGACAGATAGAAAGGTGTTTTGATTAAATCGATTTCCCCGCAGCCTTCAGTGCACGGGCGCCAATGTCACGGCGGTAAAATAGACCTGGCTGCATGATTTCTTCAACGGCTTCATACACTCTTGATCTTGCCGCTTCAAATGTATCGTCAAATGCGGTTACATTAACTACACGGCCGCCATTTGTGACGAATTGATCGTTTTCTTTTTTTGTTCCTGCGTGGAAGGTCACGACATCAGACACCGTTGTTTGCAAAGCACCGATTGGTGTGCCTTTTGCGTAGTCCTCCGGGTATCCTTCTGAAGCAAGAACGACACTGACAGCGGCAGTGTCTTTCCACTGTAAGTCCACATCTTTTCCGTCCAGAATGTCGAGGAAGACTTGAACTAGATCTGATTCAAGACGAGGGAGAACCACCTGCGTTTCAGGATCACCAAAGCGTGCGTTGAACTCAATGACTTTTGAGCCTTCTGGTGTCAGCATTAAGCCTGCATATAAAATGCCTGTAAACGGACGCTCTTCCTGCACCATTGCGCGAGCCGCCGGTTTGACGACATCTTCCACCGCTTTTTGGACGACTTCTTCTGAAATTTGCGGAACTGGCGAATAAGCCCCCATCCCGCCGGTATTCGGCCCTTTGTCATCTTCAAATGCCCGTTTGTGATCCTGCGCGATCACCATTGGATACACCTTTTCTCCATTGACAAAGGCCATCAGAGAAAATTCTTCCCCTGTTAAAAATTCTTCAATCACAACAGATGCACTCGCATCACCAAACTTTTCATCCTCTAAAAAGTCATGCAGGCAATCGATCGCCTCTTCAAGTGTCATAGCGACTGTCACGCCTTTTCCTGCTGCAAGACCGTCTGCTTTAATGACAATTGGCGCACCCTTTTCTTCCACATAAGCCTTCGCTTCTTCAAACGATGTGAAGGTAGCGTAAGCGGCGGTCGGGATATCATAGTTTTTCATTAAGTCTTTTGCAAATTCCTTTGAGCCCTCAATCACCGCAGCTTTTGCATTTGGTCCAAATACCTTTAGATCTGCCTCTTCAAATGCATCCACTACACCTGCAATTAAAGGAACCTCTGGACCGACAATCGTTAAGTCTATTTCATTATCTTTTGCAAAACGAATTAATGCCTCATGATTACCTTCATCGATTGGGACAAGCTTCGCAGCATCTGTCATTCCATCATTGCCGGGTGCGACAAATACTTGGCTGACAAGTTCACTTTGCTTCACTTTCCATGCGATGGTATGCTCTCTTCCGCCTCTGCCGATAATTAATACGTTCACACTGTCATCCCCTTAATGTTTGAAATGTCTAACGCCAGTGAAGACCATGGCGATGCCGTATTCATCTGCCTTTTGAATCGATTCTTCATCACGAATGGAACCGCCTGGCTGGATGATCGCTGTGACGCCTGCCTTCGCAGCAGCTTCCACTGTATCGCCCATTGGGAAGAATGCATCAGAGCCTAGTGCGCTTCCTTTCGCTTTTTCACCTGCTTGTTCAATCGCAATGTTCGCTGAGCCCACACGGTTCATCTGACCAGCGCCGATACCTGCTGTCATTTGATCCTTGGCGAGGACAATGGCATTTGATTTCACATGCTTGACGACTTTCCATGCAAGCTTTAAATCTTTCCATTCGTCTTCTGTTGGTTCTCTTTTCGTTGGAATAGAGATGGTTGCTTCCTCTAAGCCGTACGTGTCAATATCCTGCACGAGCAGTCCGCCATGGACACTTGTCAGCTGCTTTTCTTTTTTCTCAAGATTCGCTTCTACATCTAGTGTTAATAGACGAAGATTCTTTTTCGCTGTTAACACGTCAAGTGCTTCTTGGCTAAAGGATGGGGCGATAACAATTTCTAAGAAAATCGTATGCAGCACGTCAGCCGTTTGTTTGTCTACTTCACGGTTAAGCGCCACAATGCCGCCAAAAATAGAGGTTTCATCTGCTTTGAATGCACGGTCAAAGGCTTCAGCAATCGTTTCTCCTGTACCAACGCCGCACGGATTCATATGTTTTACAGCCACAGCCGCTGGCTCCGTAAATTCACGTACGATTTGAAGAGCTGCATCTGCATCTTTGATATTGTTATAAGAAAGTTCTTTTCCATGTAATTGCGTTGCAGTAGCCAAAGAGCCTTTGCTTGGAAGAGCATTTTCATAGAAAGTCGCCGCTTGGTGCGGGTTTTCTCCATAACGAAGGGATTGTTTTTTCTCAAACGTGACGGTGAACTGCTCTGGCTCTGTTTCGCCAACATAGTTCGTTAAATAATCTGCAATGAGGGCATCGTAAGCAGCCGTATGACGGAATACCTTCGCCGCAAGCTCACGTTTTTTCTCTAGCGGCACGCCGCCTTCTTTGATCTGCTGAACGACTGTACCATAATCACGAGGATCGACAATCACTGTGACGTCTTGGTGGTTTTTCGATGCCGCACGAAGCATTCCCGGTCCGCCAATATCAATGTTTTCAATCGCTTCTTCATACGTCACATCGTCTTTTGAGATCGTCTCTTTGAATGGATAGAGATTCACGACAACAAGATCAATCGGCTGAATGCCATGCTTTTCAATCTGTGCCATATGCTCATCGTTTTCTCTCACTGCCAATAATCCACCATGAATGTTCGGGTGAAGCGTTTTGAGTCGTCCGTCCATGATTTCAGGGAATCCAGTGACTTCAGAAATCCCAATGACATCAATGCCGTTCTCTTGAAGAAGCTTATGTGTACCTCCAGTTGAAATGACTTCAACACCAAGTTCTGTTAATTCTTTCACAAAAGGTACAAGATTTGTTTTATCGGAAACACTGATTAATGCGCGTTTGATCGTCATGCTTTCGTCACCTCATTAAGATAATTCTAAAAGTGATTTGATCACTTTTGGATATAGTGTGTGTTCTAGTTCATGCATTCTTTTTTCAATCGATTCAAGCTCTTCGCCTTGTTCAATATAAATCGCGGCTTGATCAATAATCGGACCTGTATCCATCCCTTCATCGACAAAATGAACAGTGATGCCTGCCACTTTGACGCCTGCTTGATAGGCTTGTCCGATGGCATCAAGACCTGGGAAGGCTGGCAGCAAAGATGGGTGAATATTCACGATTTTCCCTCTATACGCTTCAAGTAATGTCGGACCGATCAGTCTCATATACCCAGCAAGGAAAACCCATTCTACTTCATGAAGCCTAAGCTGTTCGATGATCGTTTGTTCAAAAGCGGCTTTATTCTGAAAAGCCTTCGGGGTAAAAGCAAAGGAGGCAATGCCCTCTTTCTCAGCACGCTCCAGCACCTTCGCACCCGGTTTATCACAAATCACAATGGCGGCCTCTGCCTGCCACTGTTCTTCTTTTAACGTATCTATAATGGCTTGAAAGTTCGTTCCGCTTCCAGAGGCGAAGATCGCAAACTTCTTCATGAGAGGCTTCCACCGCCGAATGTGACACCTTCTCCTTTTTGAACACGTCCGATGAGAAATGCTTTCTCTCCATCCTGTTCAAGCTCACTAATCACATCCACAAGATCGTCCTCTTTGACAGCTAAGACAAAGCCAATGCCCATATTAAACACGTTGAACATCTCTTCTGCCTTCAACTGACCCTTTTCTTGAATAAAGGAGAAAATTGGTGGCACTGGCCATGAGCCGTTATCAATCTCAACGCCAAGACCTTCAGGCAGCATACGTGGTAAATTTTCAATAAAACCGCCGCCTGTCACATGTGCCATGCCGTCAACTTTGCCGGCTTTCACTTGTTTGAGAACGGGCTTCACATAAATTTTTGTCGGTTCAAGAAGCTCTTCTCCGAGCGGTCTTGTAAAAGGTTCATACGTTTGATGCAGGTCAAGACCAGCGTCTTCCAGCAAGACTTTACGAACGAGAGAGTAGCCATTGCTATGAATTCCGCTTGAGCTGAGTCCAATGAGCAAATGTCCCTCTTTGATGCTGTTTCCTGTCACGATTTCGTCCTTTTCAACGACACCTACCGAAAAACCAGCAATATCATATTCTTCTTCTGTGTAAAGACCTGGCATTTCGGCTGTCTCACCGCCGACAAGTGCTGAACCAGACTGCTCACATCCGTCAGCCACACCTTTGACAATGGATTCAATTTTTAGCGGATCTGCTTTTCCAACGGCTAAGTAATCTAAGAAAAAGAGCGGTTCTGCCCCTTGTGCAAGCACATCGTTGACACACATGGCCACGGCATCGACGCCGATCGTATCGTGTTTATCCATTAAAAAGGCAAGCTTTAATTTCGTTCCGACACCATCTGTTCCTGAAACAAGAACGGGCTTTTTGTATGGCAGCTCAGATAGATCAAACATACCGCCAAATCCACCTAGAGCGCCCATAACACCTGCTCGTTTTGTACGTTCTACGTGTGTTTTCATTCGTTTGACGGCTTCGTACCCTGCTTCGATGTCGACACCGGCGTTTTTATATGCTTCTGACATCCCATTCACTCCTTTTAGCTGCTGCTTTCCATGTATTTTCGGCAGAATGAAAGAGCAGCATATCAACTCATCTTGACTGCTGCTCCTTTATTCGATTATTTCGTCAGGACCGTTTCCTTCACATGCGGAAGAACTGTATCTTCATAAATTTCAGTCGGGTATTTACCAGTAAAGCATGCTAAACACTGACCGCGCTGCGGATCATCATACTTCCTGCCAATCCCGTCCATTAAACCGTCTACAGATAAAAATGCAATGGAGTCTGCACCGATTTCCTGTCTAATTTCTTCCACTGAATGAGAAGAAGCAATCAGCTCTTCGTGTGTGGACGTATCAATTCCATAAAAACATGGATGCGCGATTGGCGGTGAACTAATGCGTACATGGACTTCCGTCGCACCCGCTTCTCTTAGCATCGTGACAATTCTGCGGCTCGTTGTACCGCGTACGATGGAATCATCCACCATCACGACACGTTTTCCTTCGACAACCCCGCGCACAGCAGACAGCTTCATACGTACGCCCTGCTCACGCAATGCTTGAGACGGCTGGATAAACGTCCGGCCGACATAACGGTTCTTAATCAAACCGAGCTCATACGGAATACCTGTTGCTTCGGCATATCCAATCGCTGCAGAAATACTGGAATCTGGTACACCTGTCACAACATCTGCTTCGACATGCGCTTCCTCAGCTAGCTTTTTGCCAAGACTCTTTCTCGCACTATGCACATTGATGCCGTTGATATTGCTGTCAGGTCTTGAGAAATAAATGTATTCCATGCTGCACATGCTGCGGTTAATGTTCATCGAGAAGCGCTCAGATTTCAAGCCTTCATCATTAATGATCAGCATTTCGCCAGGCTCCACATCACGTAAATACGTAGCGCCGACGACATCAAATGCACATGTTTCAGAAGCGACAACATAAGCATCTCCAAGCATACCAAGTGAAAGCGGGCGTAAGCCGTTCGGATCAAGAGCCACGATCATTTCTGTTTCCGTCATGATTAAGAAAGCATATGCTCCTTTCAGCATGGACAGCGCATTTTTGATCTGCTCTTTTAATTCAATATGCCCGCTGCGCTTAATTAAATGAGCCAGCACTTCGGTATCAGAAGAGGTCTGGAAAATGCTCCCTTGGTTCTCTAGCTGCTGCTTTAACTGCGTTGCATTCACTAAGTTTCCATTATGAGCAAGGGCAAGACTGCCGTTGTTTTGCGAGCGGAAGAAGAGGGGCTGCACATTTTCAAAGCCGCCTCCGCCTGCTGTCGCATACCGAACGTGTCCGATCGCCCCTTTTCCTTTCAAATCCTTTAGCTCACCGTTTTGAAAGACTTCCGTAATCAGTCCAAGGCCTTTGTGTGATGTCAGGTTCTCACCATCTGTTGCAATGATTCCCGCACCTTCTTGTCCTCGGTGCTGAAGGCTATGCAATCCGTAATATGTGATTTGCGGGGCTTCTTCGTGTCCCCAAACCCCAAAGACACCACACTCTTCATTTAAGCCTCTGATTTCAGCAAGCATGGGATCGCTCCTTTCCATGCACGTTCAAGCTCGTTGACCGCTGCATGAATCCATTGTTGTCCTTCTTGATTTTTGACGGTAAATACACCATCATTTGTGACCGTTCCGACTTCTTTCGCATCTTTGACAGTCGCAGCAAACGCTTCGCGGTGCTCTGGTCTGACTGTGACAACAAAGCGTGACTGTGTTTCACTGAATAAGGAAGCTTCGCTGTTTAAATCGATTTGGATATCAGCGCCAAGACCGTCTGTTCCAAATGTACTTTCAGCAAGTGCTACACCAAGTCCGCCTTCAGACACATCGTGTGCTGATTGAACGAGACCGTTTTGAATCGCGGCTAGCAGAGCTTCTTGACGCGTGAGCTCTACATCCAAATCAATGTCTGGTGCTTTTCCGTAAATACGGCCTTCTGTCATCTTTTGAAGCTCACTGCCTGCGAATTCTTCCTTCGTCTCACCAATGACGAAAATCACATCGCCAGCCTGCTGGAACGATTGAGTCGTAATATGAGCAGTATCTTCAACCAAACCAACCATTCCAATGACTGGTGTTGGGTAAATCGCTGTTCCATTTGATTCGTTATATAAAGAGACGTTCCCACCGATAACTGGTGTGCTTAGCGTGCGGCATGCTTCGCTAATCCCGTCAGCTGACTTTTCTATTTGCCAGAAAATTTCTGGTTTCTCCGGGTTACCGAAGTTCAGGTTATCTGTCACTGCAAGCGGACGAGCGCCTGAGCAGACAATGTTACGTGCTGCTTCAGCGACTGCGATTTTCCCGCCAACCTCTGGATCAAGGTAGAGATAGCGTGCGTTACAATCTGTTGTCATCGCTAGGGCTTTTTTCGTTCCGCGGATTCTTAGTACGCCCGCATCAGAGCCCGGTGCAACAACCGTATTTGTCCGAACCATGTAGTCGTATTGATCATAAACCCATTCTTTACTTGCAATTGTTGGCTGCTGAAGGAGCTGCTTTAACGTTTCGGCTGCATCTGTGATGGCTGGAGCTTCAACTTTTGTTTCTAAAAACTCACGATAGTATGCAGGCTCACTTGATGGCTTGTGATAAACCGGCGCTTCTTCTGCAAGAGCGTCAACAGGAAGCTCACATACGACTTCACCTTGATGGAGTAAACGAAGCATTTTATCGTCTGTCACATGACCGACTGATACCGCTTCAAGATCGTATTTTTCGAAAATATCAATGATTTCTTGTTCGCGGCCTTTTTCAATGACCAGCAGCATTCTCTCTTGCGATTCAGACAGCATCATTTCGTATGCCGACATACCTGTTTCACGCTGCGGAATGAGATCTAGATTCATCTCGATTCCAGAACCTGCTTTACTTGCCATTTCCGCGCTTGAGCTTGTTAAGCCAGCCGCTCCCATATCTTGAATCCCAACGAGCGCATCGTTTTTGATGACTTCAAGGCACGCTTCAAGCAGCAGCTTTTCCATGAACGGATCGCCGACTTGAACCGCTGAACGTTTTTCTTCTGATTCATCAGAAAATTCTTCAGACGCAAATGTTGCACCGTGAATACCGTCACGTCCCGTTTTAGCACCAACGTACATCACCGTGTTGCCGACACCTTTGGCCTGCCCTTTTTTGATGTCCTCGTGGTTGATTAATCCAACACACATCGCATTTACGAGCGGATTGCCTTCATAGCTTTGATCAAAATGAACCTCTCCGCCGACTGTTGGAATTCCGATACAGTTTCCATAGCCTGCGATCCCTGCCACTACTTCTTCAAACAAGTACTTCACGCGCGGTGAAGTCAGTTCACCAAAACGAAGAGAGTTTAATACAGCAATTGGACGCGCACCCATGGAGAATACATCACGGATAATTCCGCCGACACCTGTAGCCGCTCCTTGATACGGTTCAATCGCAGATGGATGGTTATGTGATTCGATTTTAAATACAACCGCTTGGTTGTCTCCAATATCCACGATTCCAGCGCCTTCCCCAGGACCTTGAAGAACATGCTCTCCTTTTGTCGGGAATTTGCTTAAAACAGGCTTTGAGTTTTTATAACTGCAATGCTCTGACCACATGACAGAAAAAATACCCGTTTCTGTGTAGTTTGGCAGTCTGCCAATAATGGATTCAATTAAAGCGAATTCTTCATCACTCAATCCCATTTGCTGATACAATTTCTCTTCTTTAATTTGCTTGTGACTTGGTTCAAGCAGTAGTGACATGAGTGTCCCTCCAATTTTTCACGATAGATTGAAACAATTTAAGTCCGTCTGCGCTGCCTAGTAATGAATCAACCGCGCGCTCAGGGTGCGGCATCATGCCGAGTACATTGCCCTCTTCATTCGTTATACCTGCAATTCGATTGACACTGCCGTTAATATCGTCTCCGTAAGTGAAAGCGATTTGGCCATTTTGAATGAGCTTCGCTAAAGTGTCTTCATCACAGTAGAAGTTGCCTTCACCGTGTGCTACAGGAATCGTAATGGATTCGCCTTTTTGATAGCCGCTTGTAAATTGCGTTTCGCTGTTCTCTACAATGAGTTCAACTGAACGACAGATAAATTTCAAGTCTTTATTTCGTCTCATCGCACCTGGAAGAATGCCAAGCTCCTGAAGAATTTGGAACCCGTTACAAACACCGAGAACAGGCTTTCCTTCCGCAGCTGCTTTTTTCACCGCCGGCATGATGTTAGAGAAGCGAGCGATCGCACCACATCTTAAGTAATCCCCATAAGAGAAACCGCCTGGTACGAGTACACCGTCAAATCTGTCTAGACTCGTTTCGTCGTGCCATACATATTCAACTTGTTCACCTAACTCATCTTGAATCGCATGGTACATATCGATATCACAGTTAGAGCCAGGCAAGACGATCACTGCAAACTTCACTGTGCGACAACCTCCTCCACCTCATAGCGGTAATCTTCAATCACCGTGTTGGCCAGTAATTTTTCACACATTTCTTTGACGACTGTGTCTAAATCACGATCTGATTTTTCAATGACAAGCTCCATGTATTTCCCGATACGGACATCCTTTACTTCCTGATAAGACATGCTGTGCAAGGCGTGCTGCACGGCACTTCCTTGTGGATCAAGAACGCTCTCTTTTAAGCTGACAAAAATTTTCACTTTATACATGTTTATGGCCTCCAAGTCTTTTGAAAATTTCTTCGTATGCATTTGTTAAGCCGCCCAGGTTTCGTCTGAACACGTCTTTATCAAGCTTTTCGTTTGTATCTTTGTCCCAAAGCCTGCACGTATCAGGTGAAATCTCATCAGCTAGCAAAATACGATTCTCGTGATCTATTCCGAATTCAAGCTTGAAATCAATTAAATTCACATGGCAGTCTGAAAAGATTTGCTTTAACTCTTCATTCACTTGTCTTGTGATCTGTTTCATTTCCTCGACCTGCTCTGGTGTCGCTGCATCTAAAATGTGAATATGATCTTCTGTAATGAGCGGATCGCCGAGTGCATCATCCTTGTAGTAAAACTCGATTAATGGTGTATCCAGTTTTGTTCCCTCTGGAATGCCAAGGCGCTTTGACATACTGCCTGCCACTACATTTCGTACAACCACTTCAAGCGGAACAATCTGCACCTTTTGAATGAGCTGTTCTGTGTCAGAGAGTCGTTTCACAAAGTGATTGTTGATCCCTTTCTCATGCAGCATTTGAAAGATTAAGCTTGAAATTTCGTTATTCAGTCTGCCTTTGCCTTCGATTTCAGCTTTCTTTTCGCCGTTAAATGCTGTCGCTGAGTCTTTATATTCGACATATAAAATATGCTCGTCATCGGTCTGATAGATTTTTTTCGCTTTGCCTTCGTAGAGAAGTTCTTGTTTCACAGTCATTCAGGTTGGCCTCCTAATTTGAATGTTGGCAATTTTCAGGATTGGGCACCTGACAAGCAGGCGGCCCATTTCTTACGCAAGACCTAGACGTTCGAAAATCATATCGACATTTTTCAAGTGATAGTTGTAATCGAAGCAGTCAGCGATTTGTTCAGGTGTTAAGCGTGATGTGATTTTTTCCTCCGCTTCTACTAATGAACGGAATGGCACCTGCTTTTCCCACGCTTCCATCGCCTTCGGCTGAACCGTATCATATGCCTCTTCACGTGCCATGCCTGTATCGATTAATGCAAGAAGAACGCGCTGTGAGTAAATCAAGCCAAGTGTGCGGTCCATGTTGCGTTTCATGTTCTCAGGGAAGACCGTCAAGTTCTTCACGATGTTTGAGAAACGGTTCAGCATATAGTTCAGTGCAATCGTTGCATCTGGTAAAATGATGCGCTCAGCAGAGGAATGAGAAATATCACGCTCATGCCAAAGCGGTACATTTTCATAAGCTGTCAGCATATATCCACGGATGACGCGGGCAATTCCCGTCATATTTTCAGAGCCGATTGGGTTCCGTTTATGCGGCATCGCTGATGATCCTTTTTGTCCTTTTGCGAAGAACTCTTCTACTTCACGTGTTTCACTCTTTTGAAGTCCACGAATTTCAACAGCAAATTTCTCAATGCTTGTTGCGACGAGCGCAAGAGTAGCCATGTAATCTGCATGGCGATCACGCTGCAAGGTTTGGGTTGAAATTGGTGCAGCTTTGATGCCAAGTTTCTCACATACATATTGCTCAACAAACGGGTCGATGTTCGCATATGTGCCAACAGCACCAGAAATTTTGCCGTACTCGATGCCAGCTTTTGCTTGTTTAAAACGTTCTAGGTTACGCTTCATTTCTTCGTACCACAGACCAAGCTTCAGGCCAAATGTTGTCGGTTCAGCGTGTACACCGTGTGTACGGCCCATCATGACGGTATATTTGTGCTCTTTTGCTTTTTCTTTTAGGATGTCAACAAATCTCTCAATGTCCTTGAGCAAGATATCGTTCGCCTGTTTTAATAGATATGAAAGCGCCGTATCCACTACATCTGTAGATGTTAACCCGTAATGAACCCACTTTCTTTCTTCTCCTAGAGATTCAGATACAGCACGCGTAAAGGCTACCACGTCATGGCGCGTGTCTTGTTCAATCTCTAGAATACGATCAATATCAAAGCTTGCATTTTTGCGCATGGTCACAACGTCTTCTTTCGGAATAACACCAAGCTCTGCCCAAGCTTCACAAGCGAGAATTTCTACTTCAAGCCATGCATTAAATTTGTTTTCCTCTGTCCAGATTGCTGACATTTCTGGTCGTGCGTAACGTTCGATCATTTCCCGTTTCCTCCATCTCTTTCAGTCCATATCTTTGTGATGTTTGTCATCCATTCATCATCAAGCTGTTTCATAAATGTCATATGCCCCATTTTGCGGCCGGCTTTTACTTCATGCTTTCCATATAGATAAAGCTTCGCTTCTTTGAGAAGCTCAGGATGCTCTGTTGGGATGTCCACTTCATCGCCTAATAAGTTCACCATCATGCCCTCTGATAAAAGGGCTGTACCGCCAAGCGGCAAACCGCATATCGCGCGAACGTGCTGTTCAAACTGACTCGTCTCACATAAATCGAGCGTATAATGACCAGAATTATGCGGGCGAGGCGCCAGTTCATTGACGAGCAGCTCTCCTTCGTTTGTCAGGAACAGTTCTACAGCAAGTGTACCGACTAGCCCCAGCTTTTCAGCCAGTGTCGTTGCCAGTTCTTTTGCCTTCTTCTGAAAGCGTTCCTCTACCCTTGCAGGCACAATGCTTTGGAACAAAATGTTATGCTTATGAATGTTCTCAGCGACTGGGAATACCGCAATCTCCCCATGAATAGAACGAGTGACGATCACCGAGAGCTCCATTTGAAATGGGACCCAGCTTTCTAAAATACAAGTTTCATGTGTGAGCAATGCTGCTGCTTCATGAAGCTGTCCTTTTTCCTTGATCACATACTGCCCTTTTCCGTCGTAGCCGCCTCTGCATGTTTTCAGCACGGCTGGCAAACCAAGCACGGCCACTGCGTCTTCCAGCTCTTTTTCATCATGAATGATGCGATAAGGCGCGACTTCACAGCCTGCGTCTACAATCCCTTTTTTCTCCGTTTCACGATTTTGAGTTAAAAGAAGAAGTTCACTTCCTTGCGGTAAATTGGCTTCTTCCTTCAATTGATTGAGTGCATCATAATCAATATTTTCAAATTCATATGTCACGACATCGCTGATTTCTGCCAGCTGTCGAATCGCTTCGAGGTCACTATATGCACCTGTGATTTCTGTATCAGCAACCTGTCCACAAGGAGATTGTGCGACTGGATCTAACACAGCTGCCCGGTATCCCATTTGCTTTGCGCTGACGGCCATATATCTGCCAAGCTGTCCTCCGCCGATAATACCGATGGTTGCGTTTGGAAAAATGGTCTGCTTAGCCAAGCTGATCACTGCTTTCTAGTACAGTCTGTTTTGTTTGCTCTCTTCTTTCTTCAAGGCGAGCAGCGATTGTTTCATCAAATGCTGAAATCATTTGCGCGGCAAGTAGCCCTGCATTTGTTGCACCGGCTTTGCCAATCGCCACTGTAGCAACCGGTACACCCCCTGGCATTTGAACGATGGATAATAAGGAATCCAGCCCATTTAGTGCTTTCGATTGTACGGGCACACCAATGACCGGCAGTGTCGTTTTCGCTGCGACCATCCCCGGTAAATGTGCTGCGCCTCCAGCACCGGCAATGATGACTTTTAGTCCTTTACCTCTTGCTTCTGCCGCATATTCAAACATCAAGTCAGGTGTCCGGTGTGCGGATACCACCTGTTTTTCATACGGAATGTCTAATTCCTCTAAGATATCGCACGCATTTTTCATTGTTTCCCAATCAGATGTACTTCCCATGATGACACCTACAAGCGGCTTCATTTTGTCCCCACCTTTAAGCTGATATTCGATTTTGTATCGTTTGACACGCTTCCCAAACCTAAGCAGCTTGTCAAACGCCGAACAAAAAGGCCCGATTTGCATTGCATTGTTAGGAAGCAACACAAACCGGGCCATGGTAAGCGCTGTTCGCTTTTGAAACGCCATGTCAGTTTTGTTCACTATCCTGCATAGTCCAGTCATTTACGGTAACTGGGTAGAAACTTATGGGCCATATTCCCAAGATTATATGAGGCTCGTGTTTTGATTTCATGTTTATCTTAACAACGGATGTTCGTGATGTCAACGGATTTATCGAACAATCTATGAAGTCGTCGTTTTAATGTTCGGATTTAGACTATTTTTCCTTCAAATACGATTTTTTTCCCAATCGGAATGATCTGAATCGACCCATTTTCCTTCTTTTCCTGAAAAATCGGTTCCTCCATTCGACGGACAGGCGAGTAGCCTTCCGCTGCCATCTGGGACAACACTTGATCGATCGACATGTTGTCTTCCACATAGAATTTCTTCTTCTTTGGTTTTGCGGTCATTCTTTAATTCTCCTTTTCTTCACAGCCTTCACCCAGAAGCCGCCGTGAATCGATTTGGGCTCATACGAAATGATAAACGCCTTTGAATCCAGCGTTTTAATCGTTTCATATAATTGCAGTTCATATTTTCTCGGTGTTAAAATTTGCAATGCTGTCCGGTCTCCTTCAAGACCGCCTGCTACCCAGCTGGTGACACCATATCCTTTTTCTCTCAATTGTCTTGGGAGATCGACATCCAATTCTTTTGTGATCACGTTAACAGTTGTGTAGCCAAGTGCCAGCTTCTCTTCAATTTTCATCCCGACAATGATTCCCATCCCATAACCTAGCGCATACGCAATGACATTTTGTATCTGATCTAAGTTATCAAGTACGATACTTAACCCAATGACATAAATAAGCATTTCAATCGTACCAGCAAAAGCAGCTGCGTACCGTCTGCCTTTCATTGTTAAAATCAAACGCATAGTGGAAAAAGAAACATAGACAATATTAATCACTAAAATGATCAAAACCATGGTGAACGCATTGGATAAAAGTTGTTGAAGCACGATTCGAACCCCCTGCACTAAAAATCAAATAAAGCACCCCATATTCTACTAGAGAACATACCTTGATACAATCAAATTTGCGCGAGAAAAACACATATATCTTTCGACAACAAAGGTGGTCTTTGTTACCAAGAGTTTACCCGTTTTTTCCTCTTCTCAACATGAAAACCTCCTTTTTCAAAAAAGGAGGCTTTCAGTGTGTTTATCCAAATCGAACAGGAACAAGTGATGGAATCAAATACTCTCCGACAATGCTCCAGAGTAGTGCAATGATGACAAGCTCCACCAATAAAAAGATCCAGCCCGCATACATCAAATCACCGCGCACCGCTTCATGCTCCGATTGGATCGAGCGAAAGAGAACGACCGCAATCAACTGGAGACCAAAAAACATCATCACAGATAAAATGACCGTCACATATGGAATATTCATCATGGCAAATACAAGCCAAAGGATGGATAAAACCAAAACCGGCACAAGGGCGGCACCAAACTTCATGATCACTTCTTTCAGTGATATGTTTCCTTTTAGCATGTACTTTCCGAGTAACCAGACGGTAAGCATCATCAATGTCAACAGGATGAGTGTAAAGACCGCTATCCTCAAAAAGGCGTCACCAAAAGAGTAATGAATGCCAAAGCCTAATAAACGGGTCTTTGACGCCTTTAATTGAACATAGTTGCCTAAAGCAAAAAACACGCTGCATAACACAATCGAAATCCAGGCGTACTTCATCCGTAATGTTTCCGCTTGATTGATTGCTCGACTCGGTGATTTTAACATCTCAAGTCCATATGAGCCATAGCGCTTAAACGCGCCTCCTACACCTTGCAGCATACGCTGAATGGCAGAACGCTCATCAGCCGCTGCTGCTTTTGCTTTCGAGGTTCTTCCACGTTTTGCGGCACTTCTGCTGAGGCGGGATTGCCTCGTTTCTTGATCTATTGATGGCTCTTCATTTTTTAAGTCTGATGTACTTTGCTCTTCATCTTTTTCTAACATCTCATATCAACTCCTATCCAGCACAATCCTTACAGGCTCATACGAATGACCTGTTCGGATGACTCCTCTTAAAGTAGCGGAGTCTCTCTGTTCAGTCAAGATGCCTTGACGTTCATACGAATAGACGGATAAAGGGCAGCAGAGGTTTTAAAATGGTAAGAAAATAAGACAAAAACAAAAAAACAGCAGCTTCCATGAGCTGCTGTTTCAGGCGAATAATTAATGATTTAAGAACGCAAAGTAAAGAATAAAGATCACAAACAACCCGTACATAATCGGATGTACTTCTTTGGCTTTCCCTTTAAAGATCATCGTAATCGGGTAGAAAATAAAGCCAACCGCGATCCCTGTTGCAATACTGTATGTGAGTGGCATCATAATCATCGTTAAGAAGGCTGGTACGGCAATTTCAAAACGATCCCAGGCAATCTTCGCAAGCGGAGCGACCATCAGTGCACCGACAATGATTAAAGCAGGTGCTGTCACATTCGATGTAACGATGGATAATAGCGGCGAGAAGAACATCGCAAGTAAGAAGAAAATACCTGTTACGACAGCTGCAAATCCAGAACGCGCACCAGCAGCTACACCTGAGCTGGATTCAACATAAGATGTCGTTGTGGATGTTCCAAGGACAGAACCTACAACGATTGAAGATGAATCCGCCAGAAGTGCTCTTCCTGCACGCGGCAGCTCATTATTTTTCATTAAACCAGCTTGGGTTGCAACAGCCACAAGCGTTCCTGCTGTATCAAAGAACCCAACGAATAAGAACGTTAAAATCACGACAAGCATTTGAATTGAGAAAATTTCTGGTAAATGAATCAAGGCTTGGCCAAAGGTTGGAGATAAGCTTGGAATACTTCCCACAATTTGCGTCGGTACTGGTACAAGACCAACGATCATTCCTGCAATAGCTGTCACAAGCATCCCGATGAAGACACCTGCATTCACTCGAAGAACCATTAAAATGACAGTCACAACGATACCAAACACCGTTAATAAGACAGGACCACTGTGAATGTTTCCAATCGAAACGAGCGTATTATCATTATTGGCGATAATGCCAGAGCCTTGCAGACCGACAAACGTAATGAACAAACCAATACCCGCACCAACCGCCAGCTTCAGCTCAGCCGGAATGGCATTGATGATTTTTTCACGGAAACCTGTTAAAGAAAGGGCAACAAAGATCAATCCTGAAACAAACACACCAGAAAGTGCTGCTTCCCATGTGATGCCCATGCCAAGAACAACCGAGAAGGCGAAGAAGGCATTCAAACCCATACCTGGTGCAATCGCAATCGGATACCTGGCAATCAACCCCATCAGAATACACCCTGCGGCAGAGGCTAACGCCGTCGCTGTAAAGACAGCGCCCTGATCAATTCGTAATTTATCTGGAAAATCCGGTACAGACACTAAAGCAAGTGTGATCGGATTGACAAACAAAATGTAAGCCATCGACAAAAATGTGGTTAAACCACCGATGATTTCTCTGCGGTAATTCGTTCCTAACTCATCAAACTGAAAAAACTGTTTCAAAGCCAACTGACTCCCTTCATGTCCTTTTGCTTTAGTCTGTCCCATTCACAAGTCAAATAAAAAACGCCCCAACAGTTTTGGGACGCTTGACTACAAGTGTGAATTCAGACCGTGACATAAAACAAGAACAATGCATGATTTATATCAAACGAGTGTGAATTGACGTAGTCAAGCCATTTACGGTAGCTTGGTAGAAACTTGCGGGCCATATCCCCGCGATTATACGACTTCTATCTATTTGATTTCTGTGTCTATTGTACCAACTTCATTTTTAAAACACAATACGAAAAGCGAACAATTTTCAAAGAAATGTCCGCTTCATTCGTCTTATTACACGAATTTGGAAAATCACATCTAGTTCTTTATACACCCTTCTCTAAATCCTTCTCTTTTACAAAAACCGTTTCGGCCACATGGAAAAACTCTTTCACTGCCGGAGAAGCTTGGGAGAGAGAAGGACAGGCGAGCGCAACCTCACGATGATGAGACACATTCAGCTGACGAATGTGCACAAGCTGCTGCGTTTTCAAAAACAGCTCAGGGCCTATCGTGACACCAAGTCCTTCCCCGACCATACGGGCAATAGTCGTACAATCATGTACTTCAAATAAAGTAGCCGGCTTCAATTGGGCCTCAGAAAAAATATCCTCTACATGTGATTGATACATGCCAGTCGGCATAATAAAAGGTTCATCCGCCAAATCTGTTATGTCTACAATGGGCTGCTGGTGGAATCGATGATTTGAATGATAGGCGACCACCATCTCATCTTTGATCAGCGGCAGCAAGTCGAAGGCTTCATCCGCATGGCCTTTCACAACAAATCCAACATCAATAATGCCAGAATCCAGCCACTCCAATATTTCTTCATACGTCCCCTCATAGAATTTAAATTCGATTTTTGGATGTTTTTTCTGATAGCTCACAAGCAGCTTAGGCAATAAACAAGCAGATGCACTGGCAAATGTTCCGATACGAATCAAGCCTGTTTCAATATTTTTCGTTAACGCAATTTCCTGCTGGATCTTCTCCACCCTATTTAACACTTCTCTAATATGCGGGAGAAGGGTTTGACCGATGTCTGTCAGTATAATGCCCTTTTTTCGGTCGCGAATGAATAAAGACACACCCCACTCCGTTTCTAAACTCGCCACTGCATGACTCACGGCGGACTGCGTCATATTTAATGCTTCAGCTGCTGCGGTAAAACTGCCAAGCTCCACTACTTTTGCGATAATATCAAAGCGAACAAAGCTCATGAGTATTCACTCATCTCCTTCATGAAAAACATCAATTTTACTTATGTTAGCACGGAATTTAAACTAAATACAACGTATCAAAATGAAGGAAGGGTTCAAACATGAAAAACACATCTCATCAGCTATTGATTATTCTTTTAGCTGTCGGTTCATTTGTCACAGGCACTTCAGAATTCGTCGTGTCTGGCATTCTAGATATAATTGCAGTTGATTTACACATCTCCATTCCTGCTGCCGGGCAGCTTATCACCGTTTACTCTCTATTTTATGCAGTAGGCGCTCTCTTTTTAGTCATGGCAACATCGAAATTGAACCGAAAAAAGGTTCTGTTATCGGCTATTTTTGTGTTTATTTTAGGCAATGTGGTCGCCTTTTTTAGCCATCACTTTGTGCTGCTCCTGCTATCCCGGGTCATCATGGCCATGAGCGGCGGCTTATATATTGTCGTCGCCACGAATTATGCAGCACAGATCGCCCCTCCCGAAAAAAAGGGAAGTGCGATGGCGACGGTCATTACTGGTTTTACCGTTTCACTCGTACTTGGTGTTCCTATTGGCACATTTCTATCAGGTCATGTGGATTGGCACTATATTTTTCTCATCATTGCGCTAGGTACTGCTTGTCTCTTGGTTCTGCTTTATCAATTACTGCCACGAATGGAGGGACATTCACATCTGCCATTGAAGCAGCAATTACATCTCCTTCAAGATAGCAGGGTGATCAGCGGCTTAGCCACGACCGTCTTTTGGATCTTAGGCTACACAATGGTATTCGCTTATATCTCTCCTTTATTACGACAGACGGCCGGCTTTTCTCTTGAAATGACAAGTATTGCCTTGCTCGTCTTAGGCATTTCTGCTTTTATTGGCTCACGCTTTGGCGGCTTCGCCGTCGATCAATGGGGACCAAACCGAACGATCTCGATCAGCATCATGATCCAGATGTTGTCTTTATTTACACTCTTCTTTACGCAATTCTCCGCTATCTGGGTCTTGATTACACTCGCCATTTGGGGCATTGCTACATGGACAACAACACCAGCGAAGCAATTTTATCTGATCTCCCTTAAACCCCAAGCATCAGAAACCGTGCTGAGCTTTAATACAGCGATTATGAACATCGGCATGATGCTTGGATCGTCTATGGGCGGCGTGATTATACAGTATACAAATGTAATGAATTTAAGTTGGATTGGCGGGTTAGCTAGCTTTGCAGCGTTGATGTTGATCAGGTATTCGTTCAACCGTAATCGACTGGCGGAACAACAGACAAAAAGCGAACATGTGTAATCATGTTCGCTCTCTTATTTATTGACTAGCTTTTGAAGTTTCTTTTTTGACTGGAATGGTTACCTTTATCGCTTTCTGTGGTGCCAACATATTCAGTTCTGACAAATCAAGGTAAAGCCCATATTCTTTAAAAGAAAAATGGTTTAATGATAAAGTCTCTAAATTCTTATCATCAAATTCAAAGGTGGATTGCATGGAAGCTGTCTTTAAATTCGTCACCTTCGCATGGTTCCCCTTCAAGTAATATCCGCTTTCATAGTCTGCTTGTGGATCGGGCCATGATTTCATCTTTTCAACATCGCCTAATCCAATGAATTCACCTATATTCTCCATCACATCCTGATCTAATTCTTTTTGATCTACTCCAGTAAATTGATAATCAACAATCACAGAACGGTCTTTTTGATCTATCTTATTGATTTTGATTCCGATGCCATGGTGTTTTGTTTTGAACTGAACAGGCAGCTTTGTCTTGAGAGGAATGATGTGGCTGTATTCTCGTTCGTTTCTCACATCTGTGTAAAATGTCAATTCAGTCGCCTTTGGATTGATCGGCTGATTCAAAATTGTCAAATGATCTTTTCTAGTTTTGTCAGAAGTCAGTTGTTTTTTTCTTAAAACGGTTCCAATCTCAAGCTCATACTCATTCCCTAAATTATCCTTCATTCCATCAATACTAACTCTATCATCTTTGGCAAAACCATTGTAATCAATGGCATATTGAATAGCAGAGCCATTCACTCCGTTTTCTACCTTTACATTTCTTATTTGATAACGTCCATTTAAAATAGACACGTCTTTTTGTCCCGCTAGTAAGGTGGTTTTTTGCTTGACCACAGGTAATTTGAAGCGCCAATTTCCTACAATATCCCCAATCTTCGAAATAACAAGCGGTACTTGCTGACCTTGTTTGATCGTTTGTCCATTTGTATAGACTTCCGTCTGCCCAACATAGTGGCCATCTTTTAATTTTTTCAACTCTGTTTTATCATAATTAAGTTGGAAGTTTCCAACGATTTTTTCTGCATTCACTCTATACGATACAGAATCTTCTTTTGTATGGAGATTCTCCACTGTAAACGTATAAACAAGCCGCCCGGCATCATAGTACACACTGTTTACTTTCACAGTCACCCCTCTTGATTCAGCCCCTTCATTGACATGCTTCACCAAATCACTCTGAAAAAGAGACATTCCTACTTTATCGTGAAACATCATATAAAACTGCCCAATAATCGGTACACGTGCCATTGCTGTATTAAGAGAAGGAAAAAGGAAACCTGATGAAAAGTAAAGGACGATGAGAACGAGGACAGAGTATATTGGCGTTCTCCAATTCCATCTGAACCAATGTCTTTTCTTTTCCGCTTTCACATCTCCAATGGCTTGACGAATGGCAGAGGTCACTTCAACCATTGGTACATCTATCTCATCATAAAGCTTTTTCATTTCTTTTCGTTCCATCGACACTCTCCTCCTTCTCCAATGTTTGCTTTAATAACTTTCTTGCTCGATACAAATGAGTTTTAACCGTTCCTTCAGGCACACCCATCTGCTCAGAAATCATCGAAATTGAATAATCTTGAAAATAAAACAACTGAATGACCACCTGGTATTGCTCATCTAACACATCAAGTGCATTTTTTAAATCGAGCTTGTCTTCCAAAAAATCATGACGCTCAACGCTTTCGTGCTGCTGTTCAAACGGAACAACATCTTGCTGTTTTTTCTTCATCGCAAAAATTGTATGAATCAAAATTCTCGTCAGCCAGCTAGAAAAATAAGCTGGTTCTTTCAAGTCAGATAGATGCTTAAACGCTTTAAATACCGTCTCTTGAACAGCATCTAACGAATCCTCTTTATTTCTTGTGTAGAGAAAAGCCGTTTTATATAAACGCTCTTGATACATCAGCATTAATTTCTCAAATGCCAGGACATTCCCTTTTTGTGCTTTTTTAATTAGTCGCACTTGCTTCATCTCACTCACACCTCCTACACCTGTTAGAGCAAGCTTTCTCTCAAACGGTTTCAACAAACGGAAATTTCTTTTACTTAGCATATGTCGGACAAAAATAGAAAAAGTGAAGAATGGAGTCGAAAGAACAAGTTGAATATTTGATATAATGGAAGAAATATCTACAAAAAGGAGTATGTCGATTGTTTCGATTCGAAGAACCAACGTGTGCTAGCTGTCAGAAAAAGATAGAAGGAAACGAAGAAGTGTACGTCAAGCTGATCTATCCAAAGAGAAGAGGAATGACAGAGGTAAAGGCTTGGCTGAGAAATGAAGGGGTTTTTTATTGTAAGGCATGTACAGAACAAAAGACATCGCATGGAGGATAACCAAATGAACAAAATCACCTTTCCACAAACATTTCCAACAATACATACCAAAAGACTAATCTTAAAACAAGCAACGATCGAAGACGCTGAGGATATGCACATCTATTTATCCAATGAAACCGTGTGCCGATACATGGGCATTGATGCACATGAAACCATCGAGGACACAAAAGGAGAAATCAAGTGGTATGAGAATATCTTCAAAGAACAAACAGGCATCCGGTGGGGCATTTCTTTAAAAGATGATCCTGCGATCATCGGCAGCTGTGGATTTCTTAATTTGGAAAAACAGCACTGCCGCACGGAAATCGGCTATGAATTACATCACGATCATTGGAGAAAAGGGATTATGAGTGAAGCGATCGCTGCGGTGTTACGATATGGGTTTCAGGAGATGAACCTGAATCGGATTGAAGCCATCATTGATCCAGCAAATACGTCTTCTGTTCAATTATTGGAGAACTTTGATTTTGTACGAGAGGGTTTATTGAGAGAGTATGATCTTGGTCAACATGGGTTTGATGATGTGTTTATGTATTCGATTTTGAAGAGGGATTTTGAAACAAAATAGAATTCATTAAGTCTTGCATATTCATTTGATCATACTATATAAAGTCATAACGGACCAAGGAAAAACAAATACTTTTTTCATTCAAAATCACAACCCGAATATGCTCCGTCACATTTACGAGCTAAACCCATATATTGAAAACTTGTCTAGCAAATGGAACATTCAGCACCCTTTCTCCCTCGGAAAGATTCGGAGAAGAAAGGTGTGCTAAAGTGCTATTACAACGAAATTTTATATATAAAAAGTGTCTATAGAATGATAAAACCCTAAAGTAACAAATGTCTCCAATACTGAATGGCATGTAACCTATATAAGTAAATAATCGAGAAATAAACCAGTAGCAAAACATACACGTTCATATCAATCAGAAATATAAAGTAGTTCTTGTCATCGGTTCGAGGAGTGTGATTCAACAGCTTGGAGAATCACTAGAGTCAAGAAAAAGGGCGTCATTGGGAGATTTCAAGAACTATTTTGTAACTTCAAGTGATTTTGAACTACTTCCTTAATTCACTAAATATTTTTTTATATGAGGAGAAAATAGAGTATACAATTATTTTTCTTTTCAACCAAGCTGTAAACTGTGTTTTTATTGAATAATTTGGAATATCTAATTTAACCTCGTTATCTTTGATTATTTTTGAAGTTATATCATTATTTAATAAAAGATTTTCATAATCTTCTCCGCCGTAATACGAGCATGCAACTAAATTCTTATATTCCATTGGGTATTCTTCTTTAATTAATTTTCTATAAATAGATTTTGCTTTCAATTTATTTTTCGTTATTTTTCTATTAATTAATAAACCACCTATAATATAAGATATTGTAAATGCAGTTATTCCTAAACTTATCATTGAATTCAACTGACTCGAAACTTCTTTCAACAAAAAGTGATTAATCACATCTACTAGATCAGGATTATCCAAAATAATGTTTTTTAATGTATCCGAGATGTCAGTCTCTTTTTTTACAGTTTCAATAGTTAATAAATATTTTCCGGATTTGATATAACTAGAAAAATAGAACAACAAAATTGGACTTAACAGTGCAGCTGAAATTGTTGTAAATGAACTAATTAATACTGTCTTTCCATTTAATTTCCTTAAAATATGAACTGGAAAAGCATATGTTAACGCAGAATACAGTATCACTGTAGTAAATAAGTAAGTCAAAAATCCAACGAAATAAGGTAAAGAATTAATTATTGGATGCAAAAAGAAAAAGTAGATGAAAGCATTAATAATTGGTATCAAAACATATGTAGCTGTTGTATATTTATAAACTAAACCTGCTATTATACCCCCATAACCAATAATTAATACAAAACTGATGCTGATGATAGTGAATAAATTCACAATTTCTGATTTACCTAAAAAATGTTCAAGTAAACTTCGTATTGCTATGATGTTAACTAATGAAATAAAAAATGTCCCCACCGCTGCATCACGGAATAAATTAAAGATATACTGTCTCTTCTCTAAATCAATATATTTATTATCATCTGTAATATAATAATATTTTAATTGATTTAACTTTTTCAGCTCAACAAAGAGAGTATTGATGTTTCTAGTAATGGGTTTTCTATTCACCCAAATTAGCCATAAACTAATTAATACAACATAAATACTAGACAACAAATACAATTTTTTTGACAATAAAAAAATTAGTATACACAAATAAATAAAAAGAATTAATGTATTGAATGAATTTCCAGCTCTACTTTCTCTTTTCATATAAATTCCTCCTACTAATACTAATTAAAATATAAAGCAAAAAGTAAATACTTCTCCATTTATTTTATCGACTACTCTTTTTTATGTTCAAGAAAGATTTCTTAGTGTAAATCGCATCCGCTTCCCGTACGATTTCAAGTTCTTCTTCAGAAATTCCACCCAGTACGCGGATACCTAGTCCTGAACCCACGACTAAAAGGTCAGTTCTAAAATCGCAACACAGCACAAAAAGTCAAGTTTCCTAAAGAGCATTTCCGCTATACTAAACTCGTAAGGCAAGGAGGTGCTCGATTGTCCTATCAAGAACATGAAAAAACGATTCAAGAAACTTTAAATTATATTGAACAACACCTGAAAGATGATTTGCCGCTTCAAACTCTAGCGAAACACGCTGGTTATTCTAGGTTTCACTTTCACCGTGTGTTCAAAAAAGTGATTAAGAAGTCAGTTGTTGATTATATACGGGAACGACGGATGACCCAAGCGGCGAAGGATTTAATTCATACGGACCAACGGGCGATTGATATCGCATTGCAGTATCGATTTAGTTCACAGGAATCCTTCACTAGAGCCTTTAAGAAGATATATGACATGTCACCCGCACGTTATCGGAAATTATTAAGGAATGTCATTGATGAGGAGGAAACAAATATGGCTGCAAATAAAAACACACCTACTGGCTGGATTATGACGGGGGACACCCCATCTGACTATGAAACAGGTTTGGATGACAGAATTGTACACAGTGGTACTTACTCCGCTTATCTGAAATCAAAAGATGAAAAAGCTCGAGGTTTCACGACATTGATGCAGCAAATTAAGTCTGAGCGTTACCGAGGGGAACGCCTTCAATTTTCTGCTTTTGTCAAAAGCGAAGATGTGAAAGGCTCAGCTGGTTTATGGATGAGAATGGACCATTCTTCAGGTGAAGTTCTTGCGTTTGACAATATGATGAACCGTCCAATTACAGGAACAAACGGATGGAATCATTTTAGTGTAGTACTAGATGTTCCAGTAAAAAGTGAAGTCATTGCGTTTGGCATTTTACTACAAGGTCCAGGTCAAATTTGGATGGACGAACTTAGTTTTAAAACTGTAGATGAAAGTGTGCCAGTGACAGAACAAAATACTGTGGATGATTTAGAGGATGAACCAGTGAATTTAAATTTTGAAGGCTAGCAGACTGAAGTGAAGAGGAGATTGATTGCCATGAAAAAAATTGGTGCGATTTTATTGTTCGCTGTGAATTCACTTACCTTTATTTGTGGCCTCGGATTTTTATTTGGTGAATATGACGGGGATACTAGATTAAATCAGAAGTAGTTTATTATAAGATGAAAAAAAGACTTTTAAATAAAAGGATTGCACATAGCAAGTATGTCTCTCCATTACACAAAATTAATAACCTATAACGAAATGAAATAAAAACCTCTACCAATATTTTTTCTGATAGAGGTTTTTTGGCAAGGAATTGTATGTTTCAAGATGGTTTTTAACTTTTTTAATCCTTATCAATCAAAGTTCCCAATTCAAATGAAGTTACCGTAATATTACCACTCAATCTGAAAAACGAACATATCCTTGTAAAACTGAGTGAACGTAGAATCTGCATTTCCAACAAAAACTTTTATTGAAAAATATACTCATCTCATTTTATGTCTAGTTTCAACATCCGCGGTAGCTAGATTCATCACTGTATTAATACTGTACAGTATTCCAAGAGTTACACTAACAGTGAGATATGACCAAAGCAGTATACCGATAACTATTACATAGATATTCGATATAGGACCACCTATTGCTATAGCTAGATTAATTAAAATGTAATAAATGCAATCTGCTATTTGGCGTCTGAGCTCTTTATAAAGATGATCGTGTAAATTCGGAAAAAAATTCTTCAAACGTGCCATTACTGGGCTAGATTTCAAAGTAACCAAAAGTGTTAAAAATACACCTTCTACTGTTAATATCCCAACAGCAAAAGAAATCAAACTCCCTGTATTTTCTCTTATATTGGGTAGATAGCCTAAAAAATATAAAATGATAGGTAAACATGAAAGGAGGGAATTAACAAGAAACCTTTTTCGTTCCCAGTATTTCCAAAATGTTTTTAATACTTTAGAAAATGGTTTACCTTTCATGTTGTACACCTCCATTTTATAGCTCTATTCCATTAAAGGTTGTAATATCCTTCCTATCGCACTACGTTGCGCAGGATATTCATTCATAAATTCTCTGTGTATGTATTCGTGCCCTATAACCATACCTCGATTTTCAACATGAAGACTAATTACATTCGTAAGCTTAGGTTCTAATAGGTCTACAACATCTATTGGGGACTCTATATCCTGACGTGCGGTAATTTCAACTTTAGGTTTACTATTTGATCTATTAAATCCATAAATTATTTCCTGAATAAGATCAGCATCTAAACTTTCTGATTTAGGGGCACGACCAACTGATAAAGTTAATTCAAAATTAACACCAGAAGCTCTTCCAATTAGCCCGGAGACTTCCTCTAGAGAACCATTATCCGCCAGTGAATCAGCCATTAGATTACTACCTCTAACTACAACCTTCCTGAATATTTCCGAATTCCCTATTTTTTCAATACGGGAACTATCAATTATAGGTCTTAGTGAAACCATTAATGGAATTTGGTCTTCCTCCTCCAATCTTTCTTTATATCTATTTCTTATCTCTGTTAAAAAGACCTCAATCTGTGCAAGATTTAAACTGTAGATATTTGACTGTATTGCCACAGTACAATATCTAGGGTCAAAAACCACAGTTACAAATTCTCCGATATATTCGTCATCTTCTAGTCCTAAATCTTCTTTAGGATTTCCAATTTTCTTCTTGGCAATATTTGTTTCTCGTAACTTAGCTATTTGAAAAGAGTAAATTCCATCAGGATCATTTAGTATAGTATATCTATCAAACTCCCCAATGTATTCCCCTACGTTAACCACTCCATCAAGTGGATTATTTATAACTGATAAGTAATTAAGAATTTCTGTCATATCCCATGAAGCTGTTACATCTCTTCCTTGCATATTTTCCGGCATGTCGATTGGAACCAAATCAATTGAAAAATAGTTAAATCTAACCTTTTTTAACGGCATTTGTTACTCCCTCTCTTTTGAATTAGTAGGTGTTTTATCCATTATACTGCCATAATCCTACAATTATAAAGAGAATGTATGTTCTTATTATAAGGAAAATATTAAAAATAAGCAATAGAACTTTAACAATAAAAAGCATTTTAAAGATATAAAAGAAAAAAGCAGACCTTTGCAGATCTGCTCATAACTCTCCATATTCCTTAGCATGTTCAAAAAAGGTTAAGAAATACTTTTTTTGTGGGTATTTGGTGAGTAACCATTTATTTTTAAGTCCTATTCAGGAATTATCACTTTCTATAAGCATTAATAAATAGGGTTTCCCTAAACAAATTGTTCTATACTCTTACTCCCACTCAATCGTAGCAGGCGGCTTACTCGTAATATCATACACCACGCGGTTAATATGCTTCACTTCATTTACGATACGAGTCGAGATCTTTTCAAGTACATCCCAAGGGATTCTTGCCCAGTCACTCGTCATACCATCAATAGAGGTAACAGCACGGATGCCGATTGTGTAGTCGTATGTTCTTGCGTCACCCATAACACCTACGCTGCGGATGTCTGGGAGAACCGTGAAGTATTGCCAGATGTCGCGCTCAAGGCCGAAGTTGGCAATTTCTTCGCGTAGAATCGCATCCGATTCACGGACGATTTCTAGTTTTTCTTCAGAAATTTCACCTAGTACACGGATACCTAGTCCTGGACCTGGGAATGGCTGTCTCCAGACGATGTCGTCAGGAATGCCCAGCTCTGAACCTAGGGCACGGACTTCATCCTTGAATAGTGTATTCAAAGGCTCAATCAATTCGAACTGCATGTCTTCTGGAAGACCGCCTACGTTGTGATGAGATTTGATTGTTTGTGCCGTTGCTGTTCCGCTCTCAATAATGTCTGTATAAAGTGTTCCTTGTGCTAAGTAGTCGATTCCTTTTAGCTTGTCCGATTCATCATCGAATACATAGATGAATTCGTTACCGATGATTTTACGTTTTTGCTCAGGATCAGACACACCTTTTAGCTTGTTTAAGAAACGATCTTTCGCATCTACTTTAATCACGTTCATGTTGAAACCTTCGCTAAATGTTTTCATAACCCCTTCTGCTTCGCCTTTGCGAAGAAGACCGTGGTCAACGAAAATACATGTCAGCTGATCGCCGATTGCTTTGTGGATCAATACAGCCACAACAGATGAATCCACACCGCCGCTTAGTGCGCACAATACTTGTTTGTCGCCTACTGTTTCACGGATTTTCTGCATTTCGATTTCAATGAAGTTCTCCATTGACCATTTGCCATCGCAGTCACACACGCCGAAGACAAAGTTTTTCAATAGATCATTTCCGTACTCAGAGTGACGAACCTCTGGGTGGAACTGAACGCCATAGAAATTCTTCTCAGCTAAGCTCATCGCTGAGTTTGGACAATGTGCACTTGTTGCATCAACTGTAAAGCCTTCTGGCACTTCAACAACGAGGTCACCATGGCTCATCCAAACGACTTGATCAGTCGGAAGGTCTTTGAATAATGCAGGTGTTCCATTAATGTGGATATCTGCTTTTCCATATTCACGCTGGCTTGCCGCTTCTACTTTCCCGCCTAAATAGTGAGTCATGAGCTGCATGCCGTAGCAAATGCCTAGAACCGGAATGTCTAGATCAAAAATCTTTTCATCACAGCGGAAAGATCCTTCATCATAAACACTGTTCGGTCCGCCAGAAAGGATGATTCCTTTAGGCGCCATTTCTTTAATTTCTTCAGCAGTTAAAGTGTGCGGATGAAGCTCACTATACACACCAAATTCACGAATACGGCGTGTGATCAGCTGATTGTACTGACTGCCGAAATCTAGAACCAAAATCATTTCATTTACTAAATTTGTCATGGTGTCACCTCTATGTCCAATATAGTTTTTTATAAACGCACAGAAAAAATGAGAGGAGAAAACCTGCTCTCAGTGTGAATCACGCTTTTGAAGCGCACAGACTCACATCCGAACGCTTCAATTTCATGTATTTTAGAAGGTTTTAATATTCACCTATTCTAACAACAGGAAGGTACGGGGTCAAGACTATCTCCTGTTTATTAAATTTTCCCATAACTTTGCCGATTGCCGCCAAAGCACCGACGCATCCTCTCGTCGATAGAGTGCCCGCTCATAGAGCTGCGTCAGCTCTGACATGCGATGATCTCCATGCTTGTCATCGATCAATGAAGCGAATTCTCTTAGCGTCATGCCAGGTTTTTTCTCAATTCCCCTGCGCTTCAGCTGCTTTAATAGAGCAGCATACGCATAGAAGAATGCTTCCTCCTCTGGCAGACGTTTCACCTTTCTCACAATAAAGAATGGCAGCCACCTTGCTCTGAATCGATAAAGCAGCCAGCTCATCAACCCTAGAAGGACCATAGATCCTGCCGCAAATCCCAAGATTGAACCAACATGCACCATACTTGGCTTTGCTTGTGCTGTTTGTTTCTTTGGTTCTGCCGGCTGCTCTGTCTCCTGCTGCTGCGGCTGTTCTGCTTGCTGATCTTCGCTTGCATCAGAGCTAGGCTGATCTTCTTCCTTTTGATCATCATCTGTTTGATCACTTGAAACGGCTTCATTCGTAAATGTCTCTGGGTTCGTAAATCCTTTTGTCGGTTCGAAGGTGACCCAGCCTCTGTTTGGAAAATAAACCTCTACCCATGAATGCGCATTGTTATTGGTCACTTCATACACATTGTTTCCATCCATCTGTGTTTCATATAACTGACCTGACGTATATCCTTTCACCCATCTCGCCGGAATCCCGATCGAACGAAGCATCACAATCATAGAGGATGAAAAGTTATCACAGTAGCCGATCATCGTATCAAATAAAAATTGGTCTACATAATCTTCATTACGACCAGGCACAGCGACATTTTGCGTTTCATATGAAAACTTCGCAGATCCTAAATAATCCTCGATCGCTTTGGCTTTATCATACATATTATCCTTCGTTTCCGTTAAGCTGTTTGCCAGCGTCTTCACACGCTCTGGCAATGAGGAAGGAAGCTGCAAGTATTCACGGCCAACCTCCTGATTTACCTGCTTCTTTGTTGGCACTTTAATCCTCTGCAAATCCTCAAGGATAAATGTAGGAGACAAGAAGGTGACTTGGTAGTTCCCTAAATTTTTCGGCGGATTTTGACTGGATGGGACAATTTTTTCTGTTTTCCCCATCATTTGCAGCGGAATATTTTCCATTGGCATCAGTGTGATCGTCCCAATCGGATAGACAGCATGATTAAATCGATAGTCCGTTTCCATATCGACTCTCGTTTCATGCACCTCTGTTTTCACACGCTCGGTAAACCACCGATTTGGCACATCATCGTCCTTTAGCCGAGTAGGCTTTGTATCATTTGAGGCATCCTCCCAGCCCTTTCCTGTGTAGATGCTTTTTGTTTCGACACGAAAGTAAGACGGCTCCTTTCCGCTCCATTTAAAGACCGGTGTGCGGTCCTCACTAAACGGTCCGCCAAGCGCTGAATCATCTGCACTATATCCCACCTTATTCTGCCCGGCTGCGTTATCTTGATTCGTCACCGCCTTAAAAAACGGGACAGGATCAGGCCATTTCGGATCAGACTTTGGCAAAGAAGCGCCGAGTGCCGCTGATAGAAGAACGAGCGCCAGCATGGGCAAAAACCATTTTAGACGCGCCTTCTGTGACACCCGGATGCCTTCAGCCGAACGCAGTCGATCGAAATACAGCAACCCAAGCAAACAAAAACCAAACACCATAATGCGAACGATCGCAAAGGCAGCATCATATGGCGTAAACGTATCCAGAATCGTGACATACACAATCGTCATGAGTAAAAAGAAAAAGATACGCTGCTGATAGACCACCCAATAATGAAGCAAGTAGACAAGCAGCCATAGCAAAATATAAAACAATAATGTGCGGAAGGACGGGTACATGTCACTCCACATGCCTGTGCTCATGAAGGTGATATTATCTTTGATATCAGCAAATAATGCAGCCGGATAGCTTGGCTCTGCTTGATAAAAGATCAAATATAAGGCGAGCAAGATCATGCCGGTACAAATAGGAAACGTCACATACCACTTCAAACGAAAGAATGTAAACAAACACGTAAGCCCTATAAAAATGATGAAATAAGACGTATGACTCGTCTCTGTAAAGTCTTGAAGCGGACGAAGCCACTCCCAAAGCAGCAGAAATGCTACAGCATAATAGATGAACAACTCAAAACGGCTTTGCCGCTGATGCGTATCCAGCATAAATGTTTGTCACCTCACAGTTCTTTCGTGCAGCCGGTCTTCAAATAAAAGGGTCGTGCGTATTCCAGATGCCTTGAGCCGGTCTACAAGCTGTTTTTCTTTTGTCGTGAAGCGATCCAAAGCTCTCTTCACTAAAAGAACAGTGATGTTCTTTCTGTTTCGATTTCCAAGCAGGCTCGCAGCAAGCTCTTCTTGCAGCTGACCCGTGACGACATATTTTCCAGAGTGCTGGTACTCACTCGCTGCTAACGCCTTATATTCTTGTGCGCGAGAAGGTTGATGCTGCACCCTTGTTAAATAATAGAGCATGTCCTGTAAATGAAGTTCTCCTTGATCCACTCGAAAGGCATGCTGATCTCCTAGAGGTACAAAACCTGAAGGCACCCCTTTTTTCACTGCCGTTTGGAGAACAGAAGCTGCAATAGACACGACGGTCTCAAAAACCGCTTCATCTGTAAAATCAGCAAACACGACAAGATCCTTTGTTTGTTTCTGTTCAAATTCCTTCGTCATCAGCTGACCTCTTCTAGCCGTCGTCTTCCAGTCCACCCAAGCAAAACGGTCTCCTTGCTGGTATTCCCGCACGCCTGTTGTCACATGGGCCGGTTCATTGAACCACGAGTGAACCGCTTTGCCTCCATTTTCATTCACTGACTCAGCAGACTCCACCTGAAGATCGAGCATTTTGGGATAGACAAGCAGCTTTTTTTCTAACGGAATGATCACTTCTTTCTCCACAAAACCAAACATATCACCCGTTTTGATTCGAACCGCTGACAAATGATGTTCCCCGCGCTTGGCATCATTCAATTGATAGGAAAAACGCCACGTTTTCCGAAACCAAGGAAACAGCAATTGCTTCATTTCAATTTGTTCCTGTAAATGAAAGGTGTCCGGCGGATCATCCTCAATCAAGACATAAACGTATGGAAATGGATTTGTCCGCTTGATTTCAAGGTCAACGGACAGCACGTCTCCCGCCTTCAAGCGGGTTTGCTGTAATGTCCTTTTGGCTGTCGCTCGCAGCGGAACGAGCGCAAACAGCAAAGCATACAAAGTATATGGTAAAAATGCATAAAAAAGGAACCAACTCACAAAGCCTCCCTGAAACATGGCATAACAAAAGGCTGCCGCAGTGAGGATGATGAGCATCATTACCCGTAACCATAATGAAACAGCGAAACGATGACGTGACTTCATTGAGTCATCGACTTTTGAACTGGCACGCCAATTTGCTCAAGCATTTGTCGCAGCAGTGTCTCCGCCTTCTTCCCTTCATACGTCGCTTCTGATGTCAAAATCATTCGATGCGGCAATGTATATGGCGCCAAATACTGTACATCATCAGGAATCACATAATCTCGCTGATTCAACAGTGCATACGCCTGAGCCGCTTTCATGAGGGCGATCGATCCCCTTGGACTCACACCTAAATAAACAGATGGATGTTGACGCGTCGCTTGAGCGATTTCCACAATATATTCTTTAATGGATGCATCCACATGAATGGTCTGAACAGCTTGCTGCAACGCATGGATATGATCCTTTGTCATCACTGCTTGGAGCGTATTAATCGGGGACTGCTTTTCCTGCAAATTGAGCACCTCCAGCTCCTCCAGCATGGTCGGATATCCCATCTGCAGCTTGAATAAAAACCGGTCCATTTGCGCTTCTGGCAGCGGATAGGTCCCTTCATATTCCACTGGATTCTGCGTCGCCATGACGAAAAAAGGATCCGCAAGCGGCATTGTTTCTCCGTCCACTGTGACACTGCCTTCCTCCATCGCTTCGAGCAATGCCGACTGTGTTTTAGGAGAGGTCCGGTTGATCTCATCAGCCAAAATAATCTGCCCCATAATCGGTCCTTGCCTAAATTCAAATTCATTTGTCTTTTTATTATAAATCGACACACCTGTTACATCTGAAGGCAAAAGGTCAGGAGTGAATTGGATTCGCTTAAACTCACAGCCAATGGATTTTGCCAAAGCACGAACCATCATCGTCTTCCCAACACCAGGCACATCCTCTAGTAGCACATGCCCCTTCGCCAAAATCGCAACAAGGCTTAATATCGCAATGTCTTTTTTCCCAACCATGACTTTATTGATGTTATCTACGATTTTTTGTAAATCTGAATGCATCGGTTCATCAAATGCCATCCTGATCCTCCTATCACGTTTCCGTTAAATTTCATATAGTCTAACTTTACCATACAACGCGCATTTGCATAAAACATCAGCATGTAGAAAAAAAGAAGCCTTCTCACGATGGAAAAGACTTCTTCTCTTCTTTTGTCTCACCTGCTGGCTCCATATGAACATGAGAGTGTAAAATATCATGTTCCTTCTTCATTCTACGTTCGATCTCATCTGCAATATCATGGCTTTCTGCAATGTTCAAGTGCGGCTCGACCTCCACTACTACATCCACATGGACCGTACTTCCGAGATACCGTGCCTTAATATCTTTCAAATCGCCCACTCCAGGTGTTGCTTCAATGGTCTCTTTATATTTGGACATATCTTTTATATGAAAACCGTCCGTTAACGAATGAGAGGCATCTCTGAATATCTCCCACGCCGTTTTACAAATAATGAGGCCAATGACAAACGCTGCAAGCGTATCAATCCATGCCAGCTGAAATTGAGAGGCGATAATCCCTACAAATGTTCCAATACTCACATACGCATCTGATTTATTATCAGCTGCTGCTGCATGAAGAGCCTGGCTATTGATCCGTTTGGACAGATTGCGGTTGTAAATATACACACCATACATCACCACAGCACTTCCTGCTGCCGTCCAAGCTGCGATCATATCAGGCGTTTGATGCTCAGATGAGAAGAGCGACTGGCCTGCACTCAGCAAAACCTGAAGTCCAACAAGCATCATAATAAAGGACGCCACAAGAGACGCAATATTCTCTGCTCTAAAATGACCGTATGGATGATCTTCATCAGGCGGCTTTTGAGAAATACGCAGCCCAATCAACACAGCAAGGGATGCAATAATATCCGTCGTATTATTCAATCCATCTGCCGAAAGAGCCTCTGAATGAAACACATACCCAATTAGAAGTTTCACCGCTGATAAGATCACATAGGCAATGATGCTGACCCAAGCACCTGTTTCACCTTGTCTTAATTCGTTATAGCGCTCCATGTCGAACCGCGCCTCCTCACACATCACTTTTCTATTATTTATCTTACAAAGCAAAGCCCGTGTGGGTCTACAGCAACATGATTCGCTTGTGTCAGCAAAATAGGATACATAGAAATGTGTTGACCTAAGTAAACTTATTTTTATAAGGTCAATTGACCTCAAGACCTACTCCCATCAACCTTTTTCCAATTCACTCTGTGATGAACATCTGGCAATATCACTCTTTCTAGAAAATTGTCAGAATAATTTTATTTTGAGAGACAACTTCTCCCCATCCTATCTTATGCAATTTTTAAGAATGAACTGAGGAAAAAGAGGGAACATAATCTCTCAAATCCTTTATACTTTTTAACATCATGTTAAGAGGTTTGAAATGTCAGTTTGATAACCTGTCCAATGCTGAATGACAATTCAGTATGATAAAATTTAAAATATTCTAAAAACAATTTCTCTATGAAGAGAAATGTTTGGAGGTAAAGACATGTCCAACATGACAAACGGTCTTCAAAAAAATCTGAAAACAAGACATATTTCAATGATCTCCATTGCTGGGGTTATTGGCGCAGGGCTATTTGTTGGTAGCGGCGCTGTCATTCATTCTGCAGGGCCTGGAGCCATTCTTTCCTATTCTTTTGCCGGACTTCTAGTGATCTTTATTATGAGAATGCTTGGAGAAATGGCATGTGCTTATCCGACAAGCGGTTCCTTCTCACAATATGCGAGCGATGCCATCGGTCCATGGGCCGGATTTACAATCGGCTGGCTTTACTGGTTCTTCTGGGTGATCGTCATCGCAATCGAAGCCATTGCCGGTGCTGCCATTATTCAGTATTGGTATGGAGATGCATCTGTTTGGCTCACAAGTCTTATCCTCACTATCCTCTTAACATTAACGAATATCTTTTCTGTTAAATCTTTTGGCGAATTTGAATACTGGTTCTCATTAATAAAAGTCGTCAGCATTATTCTCTTTCTACTCATCGGTTTTGCATTTATCTTTGGTTTTGGCGGTCATCATACTGCAGGTCTTGCCAATTTAACGGGGAACGGCGGTTTCCTTCCAAATGGATTCAGCTCTGTTTTACTCGGAATTGTCGTCGTCATCTTTTCCTTCATGGGAACCGAGATTGTAGCAATAGCGGCCGGAGAATCAGCAGACCCAGTCAAGTCTGTGACAACAGCTACCCGCTCTGTTGTATGGCGTATCATCGTGTTCTACGTCGGATCCATCGCTGTCGTTGTGACCTTGCTTCCATGGAATTCAGCGAGTATTTTAACAAGCCCGTTCGTTGCGGTATTAGAATACATCGGCGTCCCATCAGCAGCTCAAGTCATGAACGTCATTGTTTTAACAGCCGTTCTATCTTGCTTAAACTCCGGATTGTACACAACGTCCAGAATGCTTTATTCATTAGCGGAAAGAGGCGAAGCACCGAAACGCTTTATGAAAATCAGCAAACGTGGTGTTCCTGTAGCGGCTACAGTCGCAGGCACCTTCTTTTCCTACATTGCCGTCATGATGAACTACTTTTATCCTGAAACCATCTTTTTGTTCTTAGTCAATGCATCCGGCGCCATTGCCCTTCTTGTCTACTTGGTCATTGCTGTTTCACAATTAAGAATGCGCCGTAAAATCGAAAAAGAAAATCCAGAGCAGCTCAAAATCAAAATGTGGCTGTTCCCATATCTCACGTACTTTACCATTTTGGTCATTTGCGCCATCTTGGCATCGATGCTGTTTATCGAATCAATGAGACCACAGCTCATTTTGACAAGTATCATTACCTTCGGTGTGCTTGCCGCTTATTTCGTCTTTAAACCGAATAAAAAAGTGCCTGCAAATGCAGCGCTTGAAAATAAACACCCGTAATGCTCCCGCTGAAAAGCGGGTTTTTTTATTTTATTCACCTATTTTGATGTCCGCACTTATACTGTATCAAATTGAATTTAAGTGAGGATTAGTCAACATGAACCTAGAAAAATTTGTTGACGAGCTGCCAATTCCAGAAGTCGCGGAGCCCGTCAAAAAGAACCCAAGACAAACGTATTATGAAATCGCTATGGAGGAGGTATTTCTAAAAGTTCATAGAGACCTGCCCCCAACCAAGCTATGGACCTATAATGGCAGTTTGCCTGGTCCAACCATTCAAGCGAATCGAAATGAAAAAGTCAAAGTGAAATGGATGAACAAATTGCCGTTGAAGCATTTCCTGCCGGTCGATCACACCATTCATGCCGGCCATCATGATGAACCAGAAGTCAAAACGGTCGTTCATCTGCATGGCGGCGTCACACCAGCAAGCAGTGACGGCTATCCAGAGGCTTGGTTTTCACGAGACTTTGAAGCAACCGGCCCCTTCTTTGAACGAGAGGTATACGTATACCCAAATCATCAGCAAGCCTGCACATTATGGTATCACGATCATGCGATGGCATTGACACGATTAAATGTGTACGCCGGCTTAACTGGGTTTTATTTGATCTCTGATGCGTTTGAAAAGTCCTTAGAGCTGCCGAAAGATGACTATGACATTCCTTTAATGATCATGGACCGTACGTTTCAGGAGGATGGCTCACTGTTTTATCCTAGCAGACCAAACGACACGCCAGAAGACAGTGACCTACCAGACCCATCCATCGTGCCCTTTTTTTGTGGAGAAACGATTTTAGTCAATGGAAAAGTATGGCCTTATTTAGAAGTAGAGCCGCGAAAATACCGCTTTCGTATCTTAAATGCGTCCAATACTAGAACTTACGAGCTGCATCTAGATAACGACGCCACAATCTTGCAAATTGGTTCCGATGGGGGCTTTTTGCCAAGACCTGTTCGCCATCAATCCTTTAGCATCGCACCTGCTGAACGTTTCGATGTCATCATCGACTTTTCAGCTTACGAAAACAAAACGATCACTCTCAAAAATACAGCCGGCTGCGGACAGGATGTGAATCCTGAAACAGATGCGAACATTATGCAATTCAAAGTCACACGTCCGCTAAAAGGGAGAGTACCTAAAACATTACGTCCGATTTTCAAACCGCTGCCAACGCTTCGGCCAAGTCAAGCTGATAGAGAGCGTACACTCACACTTAGCGGCACGCAGGATAAATACGGCCGCCCTATCCTATTGTTGGATAATCAATTTTGGAATGACCCTGTCACCGAAAATCCTCGTCTTGGCAGTCTAGAGGTTTGGTCCATCGTCAATCCAACCAGGGGCACACACCCTATTCATTTGCACCTTGTTCAATTTAGGGTTTTAGACAGAAGACCATTTGATACAGAAGTCTATCAATCGACAGGAGAAATCGTGTATACAGGACCAAACGAAGCGCCTCCTTTACATGAACAAGGCTACAAGGACACCATTCAGGCGCATGCAGGTGAAGTCATTCGGATCGTTGCTCGATTTGTTCCATACAGCGGCCGATATGTGTGGCATTGTCATATTTTAGAGCATGAAGATTATGACATGATGAGGCCGATGGATATCATTTAATAAAAATGAAACCACTCTTCCCGTAAATGCGTAGAAACTTGTATAAAACTTCTGATACACCAAAGGGCTAACGGACATCCATTCATTAGCCCTTTCAAAATGGAATAATAAATCGCATGAATGGTTTCTTTGAGCATTCAACACTTAAAATGTTGACGCAGCAAACCGATAATACTACTATATACCCATTGCATCTATCAAAAGGCACATAAGCCACAATGAACGAACAAATGGAAAATTGCGATAAAAAACGGAGGAGTTCAATTTGAATGAAGAAAAAGAGACTTGCCAGGTCACACAAGAAACAGCGGCAGGTAACATAGAGAAGCTTTCAATTCAGGAAAACGAGAGCATTTGGTCAAATATTGAACAGCTAACAATTGAACTCGGTGAACAAAAAGAATTCAACCACTTCATTTTAGATGAAAAACAAAAGGCCATCAGCACATTATCTGCCCTCATTACAAAAGGCGATTGTGATGAAGAATTAAAGACTCATTTTGAACAAGCATTACATATCGGACTTTCTGTCATAGAGATCATGGAGATTATTAAGCACTGTACAAAAGTTGCTGGATTCCCTCACTCCATTAATGCCCTGTTTATCTTTCAAAACTTACTAGACAATAACACCAAATAAATCAGTGAAAACGAGAAGCCTTCTGTCCTCTCGTTTTTTATGTACACTCATATTACTCTCTTTCTTTTCCTCTGTCACATAAGCAAAATACGAAAATACCACACGTTTCCTGCTTAAAAATTGCTTTCCCTTCCATGAATTCCTCAATTTCACCATCATTTCAAGCGGCAAAATAAAAAAATGTCCAGTTATATCAAATAACTGAACGTACCCTTTATCGATTGACAGTGAAATTGTTAACAATTCCGCCATCCTTCTCCCAAGCGGCTTCCACTGTTTTCTTCTTGATATTGTATTCAAATATCGTTCTTACCTTTGCTTTTCGTCCGGTGTCATCCTTTAATTCCTTTGCGTTTTTAGCAACACCTAAGAAATAAACAGAAGATCCGTCCGTAGAAAATTGCGGCTGTGCGGCACTTAAAATATGCATATCCTCACTGTTCTTAACGAGTGTCGTCTGTTTTCCTGTTTCTACATCAAGCATTTTAATAGAGGATACTTCTTTTTCGTTTCGCACCTTCACTTCTGTATAAATCAATGTCTTATGATCTGGTGAAAATGAAATATCATTGATCGTTTGCGAGATACGTGTAATACGCTTCCCCTTCGCACCTGTTTGAAGGGTGATCTTCATGGTCGTTGGTTCAGGGTCTCTTCCCTTTTCATTCGCTTCATCGATTTTCTTGTAATCTTCTTTTAAGGAATAATGCTGGATTGCCAGAAGGTTTGACGTCGGATCATAAGCAAAAGAACTCACAGTATCATCCTTGCTTTTTTCTGGATATAACACCTTCATTTTTTGTGTATTCAAATCATAAGAAGCGACATAAAATTGTTCGCCAGAATCCTTGTTATACCTGAGATATAACTGCTTCCCGTCCCCAGACAGCCTCATACTGTCGATGGAATCATCACTCGTAAACAGCGTTTTTTCTTCATCTGTTTTCACATTCAATTCTCGAATACTCACTTTTTGCGTGTCTTCATCCGTATACGTGTAATATAAAAGCTGTTTCGTAGAATCATAAGCAATCGAAGGATATGCTGTCAGTTTCTCCGTATGAAGCGCCCGGTCATGCAGGTAATACGTATTGTTTAACTGTTGATCTGTAAATGAAACGAGCAATTCGTCTTTTGCATCTTGATTTGTTTTCACTTTTCCTGCATGCTTTGCCTCTTGACCCGGCTTCATCATGAAGAAAATGACTGCCGCAATCACTGCGACTCCGATGACCGTGATGATCCACCATGTTGATTTTTTCATTGCCTTTCAGACCCTCTCTACAAGAAAAGAAGCCAGAAAATGAACTTTTCCCGCTTCTTTGCATGACTATGTATTAATAAGTGTAATGCCCTTTTACGACACCTTTACTTGTTTTATACCCTAGTGCTTTGAATGCTTTTGGACTGACGTCTAATACAGCGTTTGGCATTCTGCCTACATCATATTTATATACTGTAATCACTTTATGTGGTTTCGCTTTTGTTGTCACTCTAAGTTTTGTACCTTTTTTCGGTACGTCAAATCCCATTTTAGTTGCTGCATCCCAATGACCGAGTTTTTTTCCATCTGCGCCCTTTTTACCGACACCATTATACCAAGTAATATTGCCGCTTACTTTTTTTGCACTTGCTCCATGTGAGAAACTAAACGCCAAAAATAAACTAGCTACTGTTACGATTGTCGCGATAAGCTTTTTATTCATTAAAAAATCCTCCGTATTTGGTTTCTGCACTTATTATACATGAAGATGCCCCCAGTTATTTTACAGTCACATTACAAATCGAATACAAGTTGACCACTTTATGACCGATTTTGTTCACAAAAAATACCAAAATCGGCCAGAACAATGTAAGCAGCCCCTCTCTTTCATTTTATATAATAAAAGTGAATCCAATTTAAGGAGGAATTTTTATGAAAAAGTGGTTCATCGTTTTGAGTGTAAGTTTGGCCTTCGTTTTGATGCTATCAAGTATCCCTGCCTCAGCAGCTGGTCCCCGTCACGGTGCGATTGTGACACAAACGGATGAAGCCAAATGGTCAGGTATCTCTGCTGATATTGTGCTGCCGAAAACAGCCACTATTAAAAATGGCTATGCGGACTGGTACCTCGGTCTCGGCTCTGCCGTTGTAGAGAGCGGTATTTCAAAAACGCCTTCTGGCTATAAGGTCTTTCTTGGCAGCGGCTCACAAGGCGGCAGTCAATACTGGAACAGTGAGTACGATAAGAGCATTACGGATGGTGCACGTGTCAACTTAAAGCTCATCAACAATGGTGATGGCACAGTGTCACTATACGTCAATGGGAAATTGCGCTATAAGCAGCCTGTTTTCAACCCTAGTCGTCTGAAAAATCTCGATGTCGTCAAAATGGTTCACGGCGTCCAAGATAATGGAACAAACAGCTACTCACAAGCAAGTTTCTCGAATGTACAGCTTCGTGCGAATACTTCAGGAAGTGTCTATAAAAAATGGGATGGAACAATCAAATCATCGCTTTTACGTAAAAATTTAGAGTCTGGTGCTGCGGCTCCTAAATTCACCGTCATTTCTTCTATTCCATTAAGTACAAGCCTTTCAGCACAATAAGAAAAAAGCGCCCTATTTTGGGTGCTTTTTATTGTTCACAGCTTATCAACACTTCTCTTTTAATCAAAACAAGGATTCGTGGTAACATAAACATACATACTTCGAAGAAAAAAGGAGAACAAACGTGAGAAAAAGTCTACTTGTTTTCATGAGCCTAGTTGCAAGTCTCTTCATTCTAGCAGCTTGCTCGAATACGACGAAAGAACAAAAAACAGAATCTAAGGCACTTCCAACGATTAATGACCGCATTCAAAATGAAACGAAAGAAGTCATGGAGCAGTCTAAGCTCGTGAAAGACACAGCCATCACCGTTGATCAAAAGAAAAAAGTCATTTCTTTAAACGTAACCGCTTCATCTGATACCAATAGTGATTACGCTGAAGTCATCGGTTTAAACTTTGCCAAGACGCTGGCCATTGGGGCATCAACTGAAAAAGAAAACAACCTGCACAAACCAGAAAATGACAGCCTTGGCGCCCTTTATTCCTTTTACGATCTAAACATCACCGTGAAACAAGAAAGCGGCAAAGTGCTAGCAAAAGGAAAGAAAAAAACAAATGAAACAAAAATTACCTGGGAAAGAGCCCAGTAATTTATGGTTTTTTACGTTGAAAAAAGCTTGTAGAGGACCTCTCTACAAGCCTTTTTTCATGTTTATTCAGTCAAATCGTCTCTCATCGCATCTACCAGTGTGTGAATATCTGAGTGAGTCCTTGATGCTAATCGTACCAACAAATCATCTATACACTCATACAAATGATGTTCCCTCAAAATATACTCCTTATAAAATGGAATGACAAAGAAATAGAGCAAATCAGCCAATTCAAGTGCAACGTTATCGTCATCCTCATCTTCTAACGCCTGTCCAACACTTTCAATCAACCAAATCAAATCTGCTTTCTTTTCAATCGGGACATACATCAGTAAATGAATATCATCCGTATCCTTCGTTTGTAAAATCCGCTCAGCCGCTTCCTTTGACAGCGCCCCAATTTCTGTAGAAGATATATTAACAACCGCTAATTCATCCTCTGATCTCACTTGATTCATTTGCAGCAAGTTTTGGTCCATCTCGACTCACTCCCCATTCTCAGATACCTTTATTATAAGGAATTGATCTGATTTTTTATGGAAATAGTGGATTTTTTTATGTAATTTTAAAGAAAATGTGACATTATAAGCCAAGATATCTCATATCTCTCAAAAAAAAGCACTCTTGATCATAGAGTGCTTTTCTCATACATCCTTTACTCTCTTTTTCATCGCCTCAGCCATTTCCACGTCACCCTCTGCTTCCAACTTTTCAATGATGTGAGCATAATCCCTTTCATGGCGATTTTGGCTTAGTTTAAAAGCAGCCTGAACTTCATCAATGATGATTTTAAAGCCCACAATCCCTTTCATTTGTTTCTCTAACAGTTCATCAGACAATGTATCCCATAAAACAGGCTGTTCTCTGTGACTTTCGTATGTTTCCAGCATCGTGGTTAATTCTTTTACCAGTTCCCCTTTTTCTAACAGCACAGCCTTTCCATATACATGGACAGCCTGATAATTCCATGTCGGTACGGCTTCTTTTTCATACCATGAAGAGGATATATAGGCATGCGGTCCTTGAAAGATGACGAGCACCTTCTCATTTTCTTCAAACGTTTTCCACTGTGGATTTCCAATCGCCATATGCCCTGTAATCAAATACGAATCTTCAACTTGATGAAAACTCACTGGAATATGTGTCGCAATGGGTTTTTCATCCGTTGTGGTCACAACTGTTGCAAATGAATGTAATTGAATAAATGCTTTTACTTCTTCCATATCTTTCACTTGAAAAAAAGATGGAATATGCATATTCCCTTCCCCCTTATTGATTCAGCTAAGTGTTTTGGTCATAATGAAGTCCAATTGTTCTTCGTCCCCCATAAGGAATGCATGCACCCCTGTTTGAACAAACCCAAGCTTTTGATAAAATGCGATGGCCGCTTTGTTGTGCTCCCACACCCCAAGCCAAACATCACGTTTATGATATTTCTTCGCGATCTCAAAGGCTTGATTGATTAAATATCGGCCTAATCCTTGTTTTTGAAAGAACTGCTTAATATAAATTCTTTCAATCTCTAACGCTTCACTTCCCATCTCTTCTGACTGCGCATCATCCATATTGACCTTCAAATAACCAGCAACTTCGCCATTCACTTGAACAAAATAGAACTGTGAAGATGGATGATGTAATTCTTTTAACAGCTGGTTCGGATGAAAGGCTGTCTTTACGTAAGCATCGATATGTTCCGCTTTGTTTTGATTCTGAAAGGTTTCTATAAATGTGTCGATACCGACTTTTTGCAGCTCTTCTATATGCTGTTCATTACATGGAATAAAAGTGACGGTCATTGAAGTCATCACTCCTTATCATTTAGTAGCGTCTCTTATTTCCTTTTTTCACATAATCCCAATCTTTTTCGATATTTTTTCTCACCCTTAGAAGATACTCATATATCTGTTCTGCTTCCTCTTCAGAAAATCCATCCAGCGCTACTTGATTCGAATAATCATTTTCTCGTTTGATCATTGGATATACCGCTTCCCCTTTATCAGTGGGAAACAGCTTTTTGATTTTTTTATTCACTCGATCATCTTTCTTCTCAATAAAACCATGCAGTTCTAATTTTTTGATAGCACGAGCAGCCGTTGTTCGATCCACCTTGATCATTTCCGCCAGCTTTTCCTGAATGATGCCAGGCTCTTCACAGATACGCACAAGATACAAATACTGCCCCTTCGTTAAATCGTACTCTTTAAATTCAATATTACTTATAGAATCAAGCGCCCGAGCGATGACGCCAATCTCTCGCAAAATCTCTCTCATTTATCACGACTCCTTTTGTTGCATTTACAACAAACCACTATAGTTAGTATAATTGATCAATATTGTATTTGCAACAAAAAACCCACTCCCTATTTGGAAGTGGGTTTCAACTCTTTCTTTATTTATCACGCTTCTTCGATCCAAACAATCCGAACACGACGGCCAGTGCCACAATAATAGCAACCCAAGTAGTAAAGCCCATATGATCACCGCTTTTCTTTTTAAAATCATCCAATCTCTTCATTTTGGGTAAAGATCCATAAAATCACTATCTCTTATTTTAACGTATGAAAAGCAGTAATGGTTTCAATTCATCAATCTCTCATACTTTTTATTACACGTGACCAATTAAAAAAATCCATAACAAAAACCCCTATATTTCAAGGGGTTTTCGAGGATGTTACATCATTCCGCCCATACCGCCCATGCCGCCCATGTCTGGCATTCCGCCGCCTGAGCCGCCTTCTTCTGGTTTGTCAGCAACGACTGCTTCAGTTGTTAGAAGCATTGCTGCAACAGAAGCTGCGTTTTGAAGTGCAGAGCGAGTTACTTTTGTTGGGTCAACGATTCCTTTTTCGATCATGTTTACCCATTCGTTTGTTGCTGCGTTGAAGCCTACGCCAATTTCTTCGTTTTTCAAGCGCTCAACGATGACGGATCCTTCAAGACCTGCGTTGTGAGCGATTTGACGGATTGGTTCTTCAAGAGAACGTAGAACGATGTTTACACCTGTTTGAACGTCACCATCTGCTTCGATTGAAGCGACTTTTTTGTATACATTCACAAGTGCTGTACCACCACCGGATACGATACCTTCTTCAACTGCTGCACGAGTTGAGTTCAGTGCATCCTCGATGCGTAGTTTGCGCTCTTTTAGTTCTGTTTCCGTTGCAGCCCCAACTTTGATGACAGCGACGCCGCCAGCTAGTTTTGCAAGACGTTCTTGTAATTTTTCTTTATCGAATTCAGAAGTTGTTTCTTCTACTTGCGCACGGATTTGGTTGACGCGTGCTGCGATTTGAGCAGAATCTCCTGAGCCTTCTACGATGGTTGTGTTTTCTTTTGTCACAACAACTTTAGACGCGCGGCCAAGCTGACCGATTTCAGTTGATTTCAGGTCAAGTCCTAGGTCTTCTGTGATTAACTCTCCGCCAGTTAGAACAGAGATGTCTTCAAGCATTGCTTTACGACGGTCACCGAATCCAGGTGCTTTGACTGCCACTGCGTTGAATGTTCCACGAAGTTTGTTCACAACAAGAGTTGCAAGTGCTTCGCCTTCTACATCTTCAGCAATGATCAATAATGGTTTTCCTTGTTGTACAACTTGCTCAAGTACAGGAAGGATTTCTTGAATGTTCGTAATCTTTTTATCAGTGATTAAGATGTAAGGATTTTCAAGAACCGCTTCCATCTTATCAGAATCAGTCACCATGTATGGTGAAGCATATCCGCGGTCAAACTGCATTCCTTCAACCACTTCAAGCTCAGTTGTGAACCCTTTAGATTCTTCGATTGTGATCACGCCGTCGTTACCTACACGCTCCATTGCTTCAGCGATTAGGCTGCCTACTTCTTCATCTGCTGCAGAAATAGACGCAACTTGAGCAATTGATTCTTTGCCTTCGATTGGTTTAGAAATCTCGTGCAAGCCTTCAAGTGCTACTTTCACTGCTTCTTCGATCCCTTTACGAACGCCAACAGGGTTTGCACCAGCTGTTACGTTTTTAAGACCTTCACGGATCATTGCCTGAGCTAGAACCGTTGCAGTTGTTGTACCATCACCGGCTACGTCGTTTGTTTTGCTTGCAACTTCAGCCACAAGTTTTGCACCCATGTTTTCAAATGCATCTTCTAATTCGATTTCTTTTGCAATCGTTACACCATCATTTGTGATAAGTGGTGAACCGAATTTTTTCTCAAGAACCACGTTGCGTCCTTTAGGTCCTAAAGTTACTTTTACAGCATCTGCAAGTGCATCTACACCACGTAACATCGCACGACGTGCTTCTTCACTGAACTTAATATCTTTTGCCATAATAACGAAACCTCCTCAGTCTTTTTAGAAATATATCTCAATGTTTTTTTATGTGATTAACCAATAACAGCTAAAATGTCGCTCTCACGAAGGATTAAATATTCTTTGCCTTCATATTTCACTTCAGTGCCTGCATATTTTGAGAAGATAATGCGGTCGCCTGTGTTTACTTCTAACGCAACGCGCTCACCACTTTCAAGTACACGACCTGAACCTGCTGCAACAATTTTACCTTCTTGCGGTTTTTCTTTTGCAGAATCTGGTAACACAATACCGCTAGCGGTTTTTTCCTCAGATTCAACGAGTTCAATGATTACGCGATCGCCTAATGGCTTTAACATAAGAAACAACCTCCTCAATTTTTATATGTAGTCTTTTTTAGCACTCATCACCAGTGAGTGCTAACACATTTATTATAATAAAGAATGTCTTCTGTAATTTCAAGTAAAAACCTTTAAAAATTTTTACGCTTTCATGATCTTTTTTCAACTCAGATTCTTTCCTTTTCATCGAAAAAGAAGACTTGTGTTACAATAAATCTAGTTCTTTTAGTAAAGGGGTTTTCGTTACTTGAAAAAACAATATTGGTACATCATCTTAACGTATATATTGGTACAGGTTTCTGCGTTTCCGTATGTGTTCATCATGAAGTGGTTAGGTTATATTCAGACACCGATGACACAAGCAGAGCTCTCTAAATTGTCAGGTACATGGACAATCATTAGCTTCTGTATTGGACTAATCATTATTCTGCTCATCCTTCGGACTGTGCCAAAAGCTTCACTTCGAAATGAAGCACCGGTTTCAGTCGGGGTAGCTATCGCCTGGATCATTGGAGGTTTCTTTCTTTCGCTTCTCACACAATCGATTGCAGGCGTGATTGAACAATATGCATTCGGCATTGGCCGTGAGTCAGAAAACACGCAAAATATTTTATCTATTTTGGATGCTTTTCCTTTTCTTGTTATCATTATTGCACTAATTGGACCGATACTTGAGGAGATTATTTTCCGAAAAATCGTTTTTGGTGTAATTTATGAAAGGTCGAATTTTTTTATTGCGGCACTTGTTAGTTCAGCATTTTTCGCTGCTGCACACTCTGATTTTGACCACTTCTTTCTCTATACCGCAATGGGCTTTACATTTGCCTTTTTATATGCGAAAACAAAACGAATCATTGTTCCAATCGGAGCTCATATGCTGATGAACTCGCTCGTCATTCTTGTGCAGATTGAGCCAGTAAGAAAAATGATTGAAGAACAATCTCAAACAATGCAAATGATTATTGGAGGCTTTTTCTCATGAGAAACCCTGTCATATGGGGCGTCATTTATTTTGCCATAGGTGTTGCTTTCACCTATATAGCCATTCAAAATCCAGGTGACATGTGGTCATTTTACAGCATTTTGCTGATGGTGTTTGCGGCCTATAATATCAATATCGCGTTTAAAATGTTTGCCTTCTCTGTCAAACTCAAAAAACAGCAGCAAAAATAAATCAAAAACCATTTTCTAATCTCTGGAAAATGGTTTTTTTATGGAGGATAAGTTTTCATGGAACAAGAAATACTGAACATCTTAAATGAGCAGCATGAAGCGATTGGAGTTGCACCCCGTTCAGATGTCCATGCCCAAGGCCTTTGGCATGAAACCTTTCATTTCTGGCTTCTCAAAAAGGAACATGACACCGTGTATCTCTATTTTCAGCTAAGAAGCCCCGCAAAAAAAGATTTTCCTGCTCTGTTTGATATCACAGCAGCAGGCCACCTTCTTGCAAATGAACAGCCTTCTGACGGTATGAGAGAGGTAAAAGAAGAGCTTGGTCTTTCTATCCCTTTTGAGGATCTGAACTTTGCAGGAGTTATACAGGATGAAATCCATCTGCCCGAATTCATTGATCGTGAATTTTGCCATGTATATCTTTACGTCCATCAAGAAGAGCAGATGAACGTTCAATTACAAAAAGAAGAAGTCACTGGACTTTACAGAGCAAAGCTAATGGATGCACAGCAGCTTTTCATGAGAAAATGTGAAAATATTCATCTGGAGGGCTTTGAAGTTGATGAAGCCGAAGAACAACGTGAGGAAAACAGAGTAGTCTGTGTACAAGATTTTGTCCCGCATGAGCCTGCCTATTATAAACATCTATTTCAAGTGATCAATCAATTCCTTTCACAATAGAAAAAGCATCGTGACCCTTATTTGGATCACGATGCTTTTTTATGAGACATCATAATTTTCTTTCTCCTCTGTCTCTGTTTGCTGCATTTTGCGATAGGTCACTCTCGAAATGACGATACTCACTTCGTACAAAACGAGCATCGGCAAGGTAACCATGAGGTGAGAAACGATCTCTGGCGGTGTAATCAGTGCGGCAATGACAAGGAGGACAAAATAGGCATACTTCCGTATTTTTGATAAAAACATCGGTGTGATGATGCCAAGTCTTGTGAGAAACATCAACACAACGGGCATCTGAAACAAAAAGCCAAATGGAAGTGTTAACTGCATCAGAAATGTAAAATACTCATGAATCCCAATCACTTGCTCTACATTTAAATCATTCGACATCCGCATCAGAAAATCGACGACAAAGGGAAACAAAATAAAATAAGAGAAAGCCACACCGCTCAAAAATAAAAGCAGTGCAATCGGAATGTAAGCAAGTGTCACCTTTCTTTCTTTATCATATAAGCCAGGACTCACAAATGCCCATAGCTGATATAAAATCACGGGACACGTCAAAACCAAAGCAATGACAAATGCGAACTGCATAAACACGTACAGAGGATCTGTGAGCTTAAACGCGTTCAGCGTCAGTGTCGCCGCTTCATCCGTATTTTGTAAATACACAATGACCGGCTTAGCGAGAAAAAAACCTGCCACCATAAAGGCAACAAAAAACATCGCAATGATCACTAAACGTTTTCGCAGTTCCACAATATGCTCCATAAGCGGCATATCTTTGACATTCATGAAGCTCATCCTATTCTACTGATCTTCTTTTTTCTTATTTTCTTCCTGATCATCAGCTAAACCTTTTGTGGCATTTTTAAATTCACGTAATGTATCTCCTGCTGCTCTTCCTAATTGAGGAAGCTTTTTCGGCCCAAAAATAATGAGCGCAACAATCGCAATCAGAACCAAACTTCCAGGACCAATCGGACCCATTTGCTCCACCCCCTTTACCCCTTTTCGTCAATCCTCCTGTGTAACAGAGTAATGCTTTAAGAAATACACAAGAGACTGAAGTTCAACCGCCAAATCTATATGATGAATTCGAATGTGTTCCGGCACATTCAATCGAGCCGGCGTAAAGTTAAGGATTCCTTTGATGCCAAGGGCAATCAAACGATCTGTAATGGATTGAGCTGCTACGGCAGGTACTGTCAAAATGGCAACAGGAATATCTCCTACCTCTTGAACATGCTCTTCAAGCTTATCCAAATCATAGACAGGCACGCCGCCTATCTCACTTCCTATTTTACTCTCATTGACGTCAAAAGCCATTGAAATTTTTGTATTATTATTTTTGATGAAATTATAGTGTAAAAAAGCAGTCCCTAAATTCCCGACACCGATGAGCATGACATTGGTCATTTCATCTTGGTCAAGTGTCTTTCTGAAGAAGGTCAAGAGGTAATCGACATTATAGCCATACCCTTTCTTCCCAAGTGCACCAAAGTACGAAAAATCTCGGCGAATGGTGGCAGAATCCACTTTGACTGCATCACTAAGCTCTGCCGATGACACCCTTTGTTTTCCTGATGCATGCAGATTTTTTAAAAAACGGTAATATAGCGGCAAACGTTTGGCTGTCGCTTGTGGAATTTTTGACTGATCTATATTCATATAAGGTCCTCCAACTTAAATATCAGATGCTCTGTGAAAATCACCGTTTTTCCCGCCTGTCTTTTCAATTAAATAGGTAGGACCGATGATCATGCCTTTATCAATCGCTTTGCACATGTCGTAAACGGTCAGTGCACATACTGAAGCAGAAGTGAGCGCTTCCATCTCCACACCCGTACTTCCTTTTGTTTTCACCTGTACTTGTATGTTCAGAATGTGCGCATTTCCGTCTTCCTCCCAATCAAAGGAGATATCCACGCCTTTTAGTGCAAGCGGATGACACATTGGAATGATGGTAGATGTTTGCTTTGCTGCCATGATGCCAGCAACCTGTGCAACAGACAGCACATCCCCTTTTCCAATTTCACGTTGTTGTATTTTATGAAACACTTCTTTTATCATACGAACGCTTGAAGCAGCAACGGCGGTTCTCACTGTAGACGATTTGTCACTAATGTCGACCATCTTTGCTCTTCCCTGTTCGTTAAAGTGGCTAAATTGACTCATCTTTCAACGCTCCCTCACTCAAATGATACACTATTTTTTCCTATCTGTCTTTCATTTGAATATGGCGATTGTATGTAACATTTGCCGGTTTACTGCTGATAAGCTACACTTAACATATTATAGCAGAGGTGAAGTTACATGATGATTCTACAAGTGAATCAGCTGTCCAAATCATTTGGTGCTGATACCGTTTTAACGAATATAAAATTGGAAGTCAAAGCAAGGGATCGGATTGCCATTGTAGGTCGTAACGGCGCAGGCAAATCCACCCTTTTGAAAATCATTGCCGGTCAATTGTCTTACGAGCAAGGTGAGATCATCAAACCGAAAGACCTATCGATCGGCTATTTAGCACAGCATACCGATGTGACGTCTACACGTACGTTAAAAGACGAATTATTATCGGTTTTTGATCATTTAAAAAGGATGGAACAAGAGATGAGAACCATTGAGGAGAAAATGGCTTCCTCCACAGGTTCTGAGCTGGATTCCCTCATGAAAACCTATGACAGACTGCAGCAGGAATTTAAAGATCAAGGCGGCTATCAATACGAAGCAGATGTCCGCTCCATTCTTCATGGGCTCGGCTTTAGTCACTTTGAAGATGAGACAACCGTTCAATCCTTAAGCGGCGGCCAGAAAACCCGTCTAGCGCTTGGAAAGCTCTTATTAATGAAACCAGAACTCTTAATTCTGGACGAGCCGACCAACCATTTAGATATTGATACCTTATCATGGCTGGAGCAATATTTGCAAAATTATACAGGCGCCATTCTGATCGTGTCCCATGACCGCTACTTCTTAGACAAAGTGGTGAACCATGTGTATGAAGTCTCAAGAACTGCCATGAAAAAGTTCGCAGGCAACTATAGTAAGTATCTTGAACTGAAAGCTGAGCAGCTAGAGCGTGATATGAAGCTCTACGAAAAGCAGCAAGAAGAAATCTCAAAGCTCCAAGACTTCGTAGATCGCAACCTGGCAAGAGCCTCAACCACAAAGCGCGCTCAGAGCAGACGCAAGCAGCTGGAACGGATGGATCGTTTAGATAAGCCATTAGGTGATGAAAAATCCGCAAACTTTCATTTTGATATTACGAGACAAAGCGGCAATGATGTGCTGAAGGTACATGATCTCGACATTCGTTATGATGAAAAAACACCGCTCCTATCCTCCCTTTCTTTTCAGATCAAACGTGAGGATAGCGTGGCACTCATTGGTCCTAACGGGATCGGGAAATCAACCCTTTTAAAAACGTTAACGAACACATTAACGCCTGTAAAAGGCGACATCACCTTTGGATCTCATGTCACGATCGGCTACTATGACCAAGTACAAGCCAAACTGACATCATCCAAAAAAGTGCTCAATGAGCTTTGGGATGACTATCCTCATATGAATGAAAAAGAAATTCGGACATGTTTAGGGAATTTCCTTTTTTCTGGTGATGACGTCTTAAAGCCCGTTCATGCATTAAGCGGTGGAGAAAAAGCCCGGCTTGCCCTGGCAAAGCTGATGCTCCAAAAAGCCAATTTCCTAATACTTGATGAGCCTACGAACCATTTGGACTTAGATAGTAAGGAAATTTTAGAGAATGCGCTGATCGATTATCCAGGAACCATCTTATTTGTCTCGCATGACCGTTATTTTATTAATCGACTAGCAACGAAAGTATTCGAGCTGTCGCGAGCGGAAACAAAAGAATACCTTGGTGACTATGACTACTACCTTGAAAAGAAAAATGAACAATTAGAGCTTGAGGCGCTTCAAGAAAATGAATCGCTTAAAAAACAAGCAGCAAAGCCAGTAGAAACAGCAAAGCTTTCTTATGCGGAAGAAAAAGAACTGAAAAAGAAAGAAAGACAAAAGCAGCGCAGAATCGAGGAAATTGAAAAGCGGATTGCTGTCATTGAAGAGAAACTTGGTGAAAATGAAGAGCTTCTATGTGATCCTGCTATTTTCCAAAATCATGAGAAGGTCCAAGACATTCAAACAGAAAATGATACGCTTAATCAAGAGCTTGAATCACTTTTCGCGGAGTGGGAAGAGCTATCCGAATCTTAAAGAGTGCCCAAATGGGTGCTCTTTTTTCTTTCAGTGAAAATTTATTATCCACATTAATATCCACAAAAACTTCTTTGTTATTCTTAAAAATTTTGGACTTATCCACTTTATCCACAGGTTTTTAATCACATATCCACACAAAATTTCTTTTTTATACACATTCTCTTCATTTTAAAACAAAATTTTCAAATAATTGTGGATATATAACGTTTACATGTGAATAAATCGCTTTCATTGAAAATGAAAAAAACCTGTGTATCCACAGGAGTTTTCATTCATATGAGACAAGCGGTAAGCCCGGCTGGCCATTCATTGCCATATCGCCTCTTATTCCCTTTTCAAACGCAATGGTTCCAGCAGCAGCGATCATGGCTGCATTGTCTGTGCAAAGAGATAACGGCGGAATAATGACCTTCACGTCAGGTAGCTTTGTGAATGCTGTCTTCAAAGCTTCTCTCAGTCCTTTATTGGCAGCGACTCCACCAGCTAGGACAACCTGCTTTACGCCATAGGCCTCAGCCGCTTTTAATGTTTTCCCAACAAGCACCTCAATGACGCTTGCTTGAAAACTTGCTGCCAAATTCTCTGGAGCAATTGTTTCTCCCTTTTGAGATGCATTGTGTAATGTGTTAATTACAGCTGATTTTAATCCACTAAAGCTAAAGTGATAGGAACCTTCTTCAAGCCATGCACGAGGAAGTTTAATCGTTGGCTCTCCTTCATGTGCTAACCGATCAATATGAGGTCCACCTGGATACGGGAGACCCATCGTCCGAGCCACTTTATCGTAGGCTTCTCCAGCCGCATCATCTAATGTTTCTCCAATGACCTCAAAAGATCCATGCTCCTTCATTAGCACAAGCTCAGTATGTCCACCAGAGACAACAAGAGCCAAACATGGAAACTGTAATTCATCTACAAGCTGGTTTGCATAAATATGCCCAGCAATATGATGTACACCAACAAGAGGAATCTGATGAGCAAAGCTCAGTGCCTTGGCTGCGTTGACACCGATCAGAAGGGCACCGACTAAGCCCGGTCCTTCTGTGACAGCAATGGCATCTAAATCCTGAAAGCTCATATTGGCCTGTGTCATCACTTCTTCCAATACGATGGTAACTTGTTCCACGTGATGTCTTGAAGCGATTTCTGGTACAACACCGCCAAATCGTTTATGACTTTCTATTTGCGAGGCCACAACATTCGCCACAATTTCTTTCCCATTTTTTACAATGGATGCAGCTGTTTCATCACAGCTTGTCTCTATACCTAATATGAATCGATCTGTTTGTTCACTCATTTATATTCACCCACATGACCAATGCATCTTCCCCATTATCCGTATAATAATTCTTTCGAATAGAAGCTGGTCTGAAACCAAGCTTTTCATAAAGGGATTGTGCAGGTGTATTCGAAACCCGCACCTCTAAAGAAAGATGATCTGTCTTTTTTTCTTTGCAAAATTCCATGACATATCGCAGCAATGCTTCCCCGTAGCCCTTTCCTCTATGCTCAGGGAGAATCGCAATGTTCGTAATTTGTGCATCGTCCATGACGATCCAGACCCCGCAATACCCAACAGGCTGTTTATCTTCTTCAATGAGGAAATAATGGCTGTACTGGTTATGGAGAATCTCATAGACAAATGATTCTTTTTTCCAAGGCGCAGTAAACGAATGCACTTCAATCGTATACACCTCTGGAATGTCCGTTACCGTCATTTTTCGAATCTCTGTTATGTTGAGATTATTTTTGCCCTTCAAGCCATTTCACTTCCGCTTCTGCCAAACGAATATAGTTAGGAACAAGCTGATGAACATCTTCAGCAGGACGATCTGTCCCTAAAAACGCAAGCATTGAAGGTCTTGGGTTATGAAAAGCTCCCTCTGCTATCACAGCAGTTTCTCCTAAAATGGAGCGAATGCTCTCTTCATGAAGATGCACATCCTGCCCAAGAAATAGGACAGACTTTCCTGTCTGCTTCAGCTCATGAAGCCAATCCGTGAGCAAGATATTTTGGTCTGGTTTGATCTCTTTGATTTTTCCTTCTTCAAACGTATATAGCCCAGTATAAACTTGTCCTCTTCTCGCATCAAATAGTGGCGAGATCCATCCATCAAAGTATTGACCATTTGCCGCAAGTGTTTCTAAACTCGAAACAGCCGATATAGGGATAGACAGCGTCCACGCGAGTGTTTTTGCAATGGTCACACCAATTCGGACACCAGTGTAGGAACCAGGTCCTTTCGCTACAACGATTTTACTTAGTTCACTTGGCGCTACACCACATTCTTTCATTAATGCCTCAACAGTCGGCATCGCTCGGACGGAATGGTTCTTTTTTAAATACGTGATGCTCTCACCAATCACTGTGGAATCTTTTACAAGGGCAATTCCTAGTGTATGGTTAGACGTATCAATTGCCAGTATGGTCAAATTCTTTCATCTCCTTACAAAGGGTCTTATAGCGTTCCCCTTTTGCACTAAACGTGAGATGACGTTCTTCTTCACGTTCTGTTCTCAGCATTTCTATTTTCAAATAGGTGGAAGGCAATTGAGGTCCAATGAGATGTGCCCACTCAACCAAGCATACACCTTCGCCCTCAAAATATTCTTCGAGCCCAATATCTTCTTCCGCATCTTCCATGCGGTACACGTCCATATGATAAAGTGGCAGTCTGCCATCGGTATATTCTTTAATAATCGTAAAGGTAGGGCTGTTGACGATACGGGTAATCCCTAAGCCTTCTGCAAAACCTTTTGAAAAAGTAGTTTTGCCTGCACCTAAATCCCCTTCTAATGTCAAAACATCGCCTGGCATCACAAGTTTGGCCAAAGCAGCGGCAATTCGTTTCGTCTCATCCGCACCTTTTGTCGTCCATGTTAATTTCACAGTTATGTCACCTCATTTCTTAAAATGATTATATCCTTTTTTCATTAACATTGTTTGCTGTTCATTGTCTTTTAATATAACGCTTGCTGATTGATCACCTTTGACTTGTCCAATGCGTTTGACTTGAATGTCTTCTTTTCTACATTGCATTTCAAAGCTTTCCCAATCAGCCTCTGGAATCGTACCAGTTAATACAAAGTCTTCCCCGCCAAATAACACCCATTCCAGCCAGTCTTTACGCAGCACTGGTAAATCTGGATGTGCGGGGAGCTTGTTTGCTTCTATCTCTATCGTCACATGACTCGCTTCGGCTATCTCATTCAGCTCACTCGCTAATCCATCACTCACATCATTCAAGGTGACCCGTGGGAAGCTTGAGCAAATATGTCCAGCAGCAATGTGAGGCTGAGGCTTTTTATGACGCTCAAGAAAAAAGGCTTTGTCGACTGCCTTGGTAGGGGTTACTTCGTTCATTAAAATTGATAAGCCAGCAGCTGATGAACCAAGCTCACCTGTGACAAAGACGACGTCTCCTGTCTGAGCACTGTGACGATAACAAGCTGTTCCCTTGGGAACCTCGCCAATGACCGTCACTGTAATGACAAAGTCACTGCGAGTGGCGACCGTATCTCCACCAATTAAATCCATATGATAGGTGTCAGCCAATGCTTTCATTCCCTCGTAAAGAGCTGAGACGATCGTCTCATCACCATGAGGGGGGATCGCAATCGATACAAGATAATACTTTGGGGTTCCTCCCATTGCGGCGATATCACTGACATTGACCGCTAGTGCTTTAAAGCCAATCTCAAAAGGTGTGGAAAAATCAAAGCGAAAATGAACATACTCCACCATTGTATCAACACAAACGACCTCTTCACAATGTGAATGAGGTTGATAAACACTTGCATCATCACCGATGCCCATAACCAAAGAACGCTGATGTGTTTCTTTTGGTGTAATTCGGCGAATAAGATCAAATTCATCCATAAAAAGCAGCCCCTTCATGCAATCAATTGATTGAGTAGACACGATGTCAGACATAATTAGTATTAGTGTAAGCCAATATGAGTTTCAATTCCAATTAAAAATGATATAAAGAAAGCCTGGTATGAAAAAACCAGGCTGGGTTGAAGTGATCTATCTTTTTCTTTTCACATAACGTGTAGCCAAACACAAACCAATTCATTGCATCTTGGATACGTACGAAAAGAAAAAGACATAAAAAAAAACGAAACTATACGTTTTCGTTTACAAGTCATAAAAATGGCGGTCCGGACGGGACTCGAACCCGCGACCTCCTGCGTGACAGGCAGGCATTCTAACCAACTGAACTACCGGACCATTTTGGTTGCGGGGGCAGGATTTGAACCTGCGACCTTCGGGTTATGAGCCCGACGAGCTACCGAACTGCTCCACCCCGCGATGATATAAATATGACAAGCTTGGCGGCGTCCTACTCTCACAGGGGGAGACCCCCAACTACCATCGGCGCTGAAGAGCTTAACTTCCGTGTTCGGTATGGGAACGGGTGTGACCTCTTCGCTATCGCCACCAAACCTGATGGAGAGAATGTTCTCTCAAAACTAGATAACAATGTTCATGCTTCACATTAGAATATAGGTTAAGTCCTCGATCTATTAGTATCTGTCAGCTCCACGTGTCACCACGCTTCCACCTCAGACCTATCAACCTGATCATCTTTCAGGGATCTTACTTCCTTGCGGAATGG
>NZ_PVRI01000007.1:0-79347 GCF_002998775.1 Bacillus sp. YBWC18
AGAAATAACCGGTTCCTCCCTAGTGTGGAAGGAAAACCGGCTGACTTTAGAGCTCTAGCTCACCCATACGCAGAAGCTCGACGACGGCCTGTGAACGACCTTTGACTCCTAGCTTTTGCATGGCATTTGTTATGCATACCTTTTACAAACGAGTATAACTTACATGATCATTTAAATCTATAATGGAAATTCATTTTCCCGTTTGGATGGATCACAATATGATCAATGAGCTTATCAAACACATGCTTCAAATCGTTCTCTTTGTCTTCAAGCTCTCGAAGAACCGCTTGCATTTCCATCATTGAACTTTTCTCATCATGGACCTGCTGTAGGGAAAATAAACTCTGTTCAAGTTTTATTATTTTAGCTTGAATGTCATTTCGCTTCATTTGAAATTCTGATTTGGTAATCATTTGATCTTCTAAATAAAGTTCAAGTAACCTTTTATTTTTCGCTTCTAGAGATTTCAACTCTGCTTTAATAGACTTTATTTGTTTTTCTTTTTGCTCAAATGCATTTTTTTTGTAGTCGTGTGATATATCCCTAGAGAATTCGATGAGATTTTCAATCACTAAATCTCGGACCTCTTCATAAGTGATGGGAACATGGTTCACACAGCCTTCGGGACCAGATCTCCTGTAATTACTGCATTTAACATATTTCCAATAAGTTTTCTCTCCGTTTTTTTTAGCTCTGCTGGTTTGGATAATGACCATATTAGATCCGCATTTCCCGCAAATAAGCAGTTGTCTAAGCTCATTCCATGGTGTGAATTTAGTTTTTTTATTAACTGTTGGTTTATTATTTGCTTTCTCCCACTCTTCTCTTGAGACAATCGGCGGGCAAAAGTCTTCATAAATGTTCCATTTTTCAGGTGGATTTCTTATAAATTTTTTTCTGCCATCAACTTTGATCGTGGTATGTCTATTAGCAATGTGCACACCACAATAAATTGGGTTTTTTAATATGGTTTGAACTGTTGTAAGCTGCCAATTTCTTGTTGTTCTAGGAGGAGGTATTTCACCAATTTTGCACTTTTCTTGCAATGCATATGTAACTCTTTTCTGACCTAGCCCCTCGTTATTATAAAGGTGGAAAATCATCCTAATTACTTGAGCTTCACTTTCGTTAATTACAAGGTGTTTACCATCTTTCGTATAACCATATGGTACACGCCCAGAGTGCTCCCCACGGCGTGCTTTTGCTGCAAGTACACCGCTTATATTTACTGACATAGACTTAGGTAACTGCTCAGCAAAAAGAGCAGACATTTCAAATTTCATTGACGCTTTACTTTCATATAAGCTGTCGTAGTCCTCTTCAAGAGTCACTACTCGAACCCCATTAGACACCAAAATTTCTCTGATATATAAAGCATCTTTCAGATCGCGGGCAAGACGTGTGATGGACTTGAAAATGACCATTTTTATATCTTTCTTTTCCGCCAATGAAAAAATGTATTTCATTGCTGCCCTGTCTTCAAGGACGGTTCCACTGATACCATCGTCTAACAAAACAGAACGGTCATCCCATTCATAGTTGTGTTGCTCGATCCAATATCGACAAACGTCAATTTGGTTTTCCTTAGAACTTATTTGCTCGTCGCGGTCTGTCGAAACCCTTGTATAGACTTTATAAGGGTAATCGTCATATTTGATGATCTCTTCAACTGATGATTCTTTGCGGAAATGCATTTAACACACCCCAATTGTGAATTGTTCTTACTAAATTATAACATCTTGATTGTCAATTCCGTAATATTCTTAATTTGGAAAAAACATTATTTATCCTCTTTCCCATCGAATAATATGATAGACTTATTTGGAAAATATTTGTTTTGGAGGGTCTATATTGAATCTTATTAAAACTTTTCTCCTTTTAATTTTATGTACCTTATTCATATCTGCTTGTGGCAAAGCAGAAAACACATCCACAAATAACTCTAGTAAAAAAGAAGAAAGCATTGAAACTAAAGAAAAATTAAATGTAAAGATCACTTTGGATAAAGAGATCACAAACAATAAAATTATTATCCTTAGTGGGAAAAGTAACTTACCTAAAGATACGAAACTAAGGATTCGTCTTGAACAAAAAAATTCCCATAAAAACTCAATAGTTAATACAGCTGTTCAAAAGGATGGATCTTTCGAGTATAAATTCTTTAATGAAGATGACAAAGTATTTGATGATGGGAAATATTTTATATATGTCGAAACACTACCCGTTCTTGAACAAACTGAAGTTATTCAAGAAATTTTTGGAGATAAGGGATCTAACCTCACTGGTTCTCAGATTGGCGGTGACTCAGAACTAAAAGCTACTGCTGAAGTAAATTTAAAAATAAATAATTCTGAAGTTATATCTGAGGAGGAAACTTTGCCTAAAGATAAAGATGCAGAGGAAGAGAAAAATGAAGCTTATACCTCAGAAGAAGTTGAAGATAACAGTAAAGAAGATGAGATAGATATGTTAAAAAATGATGCAGAAATAGCAATCAAAACAATTATTGAAGAGAACTATAAAACCACATCGATTGAAAAAATTGAAATTAACGAAGATATGGGTTCGAGTGAGAAGAATAAGTTAATTGCTCTTGTTTACTTGTCTTTTGATGCATTGAACACAAGTAAGACAGCTTATAACATGGTTGAAATGTATAGTGATGACTTAGCTGCAAACATTGGCAAAGATAGTGATACAGTCAATCAGATAGCTGTATTTTGGAAAGTTCCTTATATAGATGAAGATGAAACAGTGGCTAAATTCTCGTATGAACGTTCTGGAGAACAAATGAAAATTACCGATAAAGTATCTTCTTTAAAATGACCCTTCAAGTTGAAGGGTTTTTTATTAACATTTATAATCGAACATATATTCTTTTTACAGGAGGTTACGCCGTGACCGATCTTGAAAGGAAGCTTTACCGAATCATCTACAATATGAGTAGATTTCGAAAGAATCCCTCGATGGATGACCTTAAAAGGAGAACGGGCAAGGATGAGCCGACGATCCGTAAGGCTGTTAAAAATCTAATGTCCCGAAAAGAGCTTGAATGGAATAAGGAGAAGAAGGAATGGCGTTTTAAATAAAAGATAAAAGCCGCCCGAATGGACGCCCACATTTTTCATCTGAGGTATTTACGTTATTAGATTGCTTTTTATGGGATATTTAGTAAAATGAAATTAATAATTACGGTAACAGGAGGGAAATCATGATTAATATTAAACCATGTGCAGACAAGACATTCTCTTATGTCATTGAATCATTAGATAGAGAAACAGGGGAAAGAAAAAGGATAGTTCGAAAAGGGTTTTCTTCAAAAGCCGAAGCGATGAAGGCAGCTGAAGCAAAAGCAAAAGAATTGTAGATTCACCGATTTTCAAACAATGATAAATAATGCTCAAATAAAAAGCCCCTCCCAACGGAAGGGCTTTTCATCAGCCAATTACAGTGCTATCTTGTACACCATAGGCATCAATTTGTATACGCCAAATGACGTCACCTTTGTAAAATTTACTTGACACCTTGTTTACTTGTCCAGTCCAAGTGAAAACATTTCTTGAACCTTTTTGTGATTTATAAGTTTTTGAATCGTAATCACTGGTTCCATCTGTAACAGCAGCAGTGAAGTATTCAGTTGACTTGTATTTCACTTTATTGTCTTTGCATTTTTCGTAAATAATGTTTGTTTTTAGTGTCAAAACTGTGGTTCCACCATAGTAAAAAGTAGCTCTAACGGCCTTCGCACCTGTACCACAGAAACTATCTGCTTTTGTACTAATAGGACTGGTGTCTTCCACAGTTGTAACCACTTTTACACCATTGCTGTATGTCTTTTCGGTTTTACCTTCAAAATCAGCTGATGGAATATCAGTAGTCATCACCTCTTCAGTAATCAGACTACTTAAAAATGGTACTTCTTCTTTTTTTGTTTCTTTCTGAGCTGCAAAACTAGACGATGGAGTGGCTAAACCTAAAATCAAAACAACGGCAGACAATAACATAAAGATTTTGGCTTTCATTTTGTTTCTCCTTTCCGTTTTACATTTAAATACATAGCAAGTATAATCATACATAAATAGATATGTAAATGTGTACAATGAGTTTTAAGGAAGAATTAAGAAAGGTGGGTTTAGTAATGAATGTCGAGGCAGATTTAATGCGGACTATTGCACCACTTATCGGTTTGGTATCTCTTGGAGTCACACTTCTTACTTTTGGTGCCTTTATTTTTTTGGGATCAAACATAGTGAAGAAGGTTTTCAGAAAAACGTCTCCTGAAAAATAAACATTAAAAAAAAGCCCCTCCATTTTGGAAGGGCTTTTGATTTTACTTTTGTTTTACCAGAACATATTTAGATGCAGCAGTGATATAAAGACCTGATTTCAGCTTGTACATTTTCGATCCGTTTACGTTGACGGTCTTATCAATCGTAAACGCTTCACCAGGCTTTACTTTTTTGTGCTTCGCTGACCAGTTTGGCTTATCATAGACCCATAGCCACCCGTCAGCATTCGGCTTCACTACAGCCATTTTAACGCCCTTTGGTGTCGTTTCTTTTTTCGGGCTTGTTTTAGATGAAGAAGATACCTTTTTTAAACCGACGGCCGCCGCGATCCCATCTGCGTGCCCCTCGGCCAATAGATTCAGAAACGAATCTTGTTTCAGCAGCGCAGCATCTTCTTTACGGTCGATGAAAAGGTTCTCTGTCAAAATTGCTGGCATTTTTGTTTCTCTTAAGACAGCTAGATTTTTAGACTTGGTTCCGCGGTCCCCTGCCTTACCCTTAATTTTTCTATAGATCGCATCATGTACGATCTTTTGCTGCTTGCCAGTGCTGGATGCTGCAGAGAGTTTATCAAAACGGAACGTCTCAAAACCCGTTCCTCCGCCAGCATTTATGTGAATAGATGCAAAATAAGCAGCGCCCCAATTATTTGCTAACCTTGCTCTTTGAGACAGATCAACGTAAACGTCAGTTGATCGTGTGAGTTTGACCGTTGCCCCGTACACCTTTTCAAGAATCGCTTTTGTTTTCTTTGCGATAGTTAGTACAAGATCTTTTTCTTTTAATCCGTTTGCTGCTGCACCCGGATCGTGTCCGCCGTGTCCCGGATCAAGCATAATTTTCTTTGTCATGTTCATCTACTCCTTAATTTGTTTTTATATAGAAAAAAGCCGCCGATTACTCAGCAGCTTTCTTTTCTGTTTCTTCTTCTTGACTGTCGGATTCGATCACGTGAAGTCGGTCTGTAATAGAAGCCGGGATTTTAACGCCGATCTGTGCAAGGTTTTCTGTGATAGAAAGCCCTTCATTTGCAATATAGAAAAGCACTGTCCCGAAGGTCAGCACTCCGTTTAGTCCCATGATCTGATCAATGATGTTGGCCACAATCACGACAACAAAACTAAGCATTTTTCGCACGTAACCAAACCAAGCCGTGCGACTGCGCAGCTTACCGATCTTCCATGCTTTAATGATTCCTGTTAAAACGTCGATGACGCTTAGCAGCAAGAGCAAGTCCAAAAATTTCACTCCGCCAAATAGGTATGTTCGTGCAAGGTCTAAAGTTTCAAAGTTTATAAACACTATCGTTTCCTCCATTTCTTTAATCACCTCCTTTCGAAGGCAAAATAAAAAGCACCTGTTAAGATGCTGTGGTTCCTAAATCTGCAGAAGCAGCTGGCTTGTCGAATGCGACGCCTGTGATCTGCTTAAACTCTTCTTTTGTTATTACTTCTAATGCGACATACTCCCGCATGATCTCAAGAGTGTAAACGCCCCAATCCCAAAATACTTTTATGTCGGCCGCCGTTGGATAAATCATGATGACCCGCCTCTCTGCAGCTGCGTAACTTGCAATGTGAGTAAAGCCGCCTGTTTTTTAAGAGTGGTTATATCATTAGGTAAAGGCGGTTTAGGCTGCAAGCTCTCTATATACTCTTCGGATGCTGATTCAAACCACATTCTTTTTTTCTCGTCATACACGGGAAGATATAACCCCTTTTGCGGTCGTACATCCGTAGCATTTTCCGGCAGCTCGTCATAATCAATTACATCTTCGCCTTGATATTTAAACTTCTCATCGAAGTAATAAATGTGCATATATCTTACCTCCTTTACCATAACGGAATAGATTCATTTATTTCAAACCTGCTTACAAAAGAATTATCGTTAGCGGACATCCCATCAAAACGTAAAGAACCGTCTTTCTCTAATGTAAATCTAGCAGACCCATAAGAACCTACCGTTGCGCCTAAAAACGCAGTTTTTGCTGACGGTTTTTGAGCAAAACGTGCAATGACAGTATCGTTCGCCGGGACTCCCTCAAACGATCCTCGAATGCGTAAGTCATTTTGACGTATGGAGAATTGGAGAGGGTTTCCCGCAAATTGTTTTACTGTTCCTGCGACTAACGTTACTTGATTCCATGTGCTGCTTAAATCATTATCCGTCAGCATCCGTCTCCATCCTCTAAATGATCCGTCCGTATGAATCGTGCCGAACCAATGTAAATTATCGCCACTTCTAACAATATGAAAGTATTTACGGTTGTTACTGTTATCAATAACGTAAATATTGAACCAAGATGAATCGGTTTTACTCGGCATATTGACGACATTTGTCCCAACGGCATAGTAACAACCGGAAGGCAGCGTTAAAATGTCCGTACCGTTAGGAAGCAACTGGCTTTGTCCAGTTTCAGACAACAAATTATGATTGGAGAGTCTAGCCCACCCACTCCACACATTGTTGTTTAAATAGTTGGTGTAGATGTTATTTACATAGTCTGTTGCGTAAACCCAACCAAACGTACCCTTTCCGTTTGTCGCATCCGTCATGTGGAAAAAGCCTCTGAATGAACGTTTATTCGGAAGGTCTTTTGAACCTGCTATAGCATAAAACGTTCCTTGTCCTAGCCCATTATTGATGACAGCGTCTAGGATGCTAACGGACGTGTCTTTAATTGAAATCAATGGCATACCTGAATCAGTTGTAATTTTCTTTTGCTGAAAACCCGCAACAAGGTCTTTAGCCATTTTCAAAGCGCCTACGGGAGTCTCCGCATAATCCTCCGTATATTTTTTAGCAGCTGCAAGCGCTTCGGCTACTTTAGCTTTTGCGCCTTGTTTTGTTTCGATCTTTTCCAAGTCCTCGAACTTGGCCTTCAATTCATCAATCGTTAGGATCGCTTCATCGTACATCTCATTTATCTTTGCTCTTAAAGTCTCGAACTCGTCCACATAGTATTCTGTGATTGGGACAATATCTTGATCAATGAGGGACTTTGAAATGTTAAAAGAGAACTGATGCACGGACAAAGATTGATCATTTGCATAGTACAAATTCAGCTCAGCTTGTACTATGCCGTAGTGCTTAATCTCTTTGTCTGACAAGATATACTCGGCGTGACCGTTCACTCTATCAACTATCGTTACGTCTCTAATGAATCGGCTGCCATCTGACATAACTAATACAAGTTTTCCCATGACAGCTGCTAGAGGCAAAGGGACTCCATCTTTAGTGAGTTTGAAAATGAGCCTTGCTGTCTGACGGTCCTGCGTCCAAAAATTTATGCTGGTTGATACGCTTGAACTGGTATATGCGTTTACATCAAAATCAAGTGGACCATTTTTGCGAATCATGTTATCACCTCTCTCATGTTACATTTTCAAATGATTTAATAGGATCAACGCTGTTGTCTTTCAAAGAACCTTCTGCGCCAGCTCCTTTTAGTCGATTGCCGAAATGCTGAATACGAGAACACTTGCTAGTAAAATACATCGCGTATCTGCATTTTTTTCCACGCACTTTGTTGAATCTTGCTGCCGAATCTGTGACTCCATCCATGAAGATAATTCCGTAATACGGGTTTGATGAAGAGGTTCTTTTACCTGCATTCTGAATATCGCTGAAATCAACGTTTATGTCCTCTGAATCTCCTGAAACAGAAATCCCCGAATATCCAACTTCACGTAAAGTTGTGTTTGTGACATCAATGTTCTTACACCCTAATTCTACGCGTACACCGTTCCCCTCGATGTCTCGTCCAACGCTTGATTCGACTTTGCCATTACTGCAGCGTGTTAAGAGCACCCCATGATGTTTAATGTCTCTAAATTGATTACGAGACACCAAAAAGCCATCCACATCTGATAAATGGATTGCGTGCTTGACCTTTACGCCATTGATTTTATTACCGGAAACATCCACATCGTCAATTCTTTGAATCCCTTTACGGCCATATACCTGAATGGCATGACGTTCTTTGATATTAGTGAAAGTGTTATCTTTGACTGAAAGACGCTTTACCTTGTTGACCCTGTTCGTAGGATTGCCGTTTGCGTCTTGCGTGTAGACCGATTCAACGCTTGGAATCATGAGTCTTACGCCGGATGCACAATTTTTAAATCGGTTTCGGCTTATTAAAACGTCTTCCCATTTGTTCCCTGAAATTGCGTACTCGGTCGTATCTTCAAAATCGTTGTTTTCGATACGAATATCAGAATACCAAAAGCCATCAGTGCTGGTGTGAGAATCTATCCCCCGCGCATATCCTCCTAAATTCTCGGATCTGCTAAAATAGCAGTCTCGAATAGTGACATGCTTGCTCACGGTTTGGTCATAAGCTCCAAATGCGCCGAAGTTGCCCGCCGATCTCATTAAGTCCAGCTGAATCGCAGCAGAAAACCATCTGTCGCCTTTATAATCAGCGAAACCTTTATACCAGACATTTTCAATTAAGACATGCTTATTACCTGCACAGTCAAAGGCATGACCGCCGCACACATCCTTGATAGTGATATCCCGTATGATAATGCGCTCAGCATGTGCAAAACCTATTACTGAACATTGTTCTTTGATCTCTCCCCCTGCGCTATCAAACACCCCTTGACCGTCAATCAGTATATTTCCGTGGCCGTCATAGCCCTTGGTTCGGTCGTCTTTATCACCATTTACAAGCATTGATCCTACAAATCCGCGCCTTATAACGGCACCAGCTTGTAAGGTTAAGTGAGTGTTTTTATAGATGCGTGCAGTCTCCATTAGTTTGTATTGTCCTTGAGGAACAACAATGTGCACAGGATATAATTTGGCAAGACTAAGAGCTGCCTTGAATCCTGCCGTAAAACTTCCGTACTTTTTAATAAACCTTTTTAGATTCAGGGAAACGGCAGCGTCTTCTATTTCTTGCTCAAGAATTTGAAAGTCATAGTCTAATCTATCTTTTGCTGTGGGATGAATAGATGCATCCCTAGCGACTCGAATGTCTACAACTTCTTTTACATCATTCCCGTCATGGTTGAGAATGAGGTTTGTCAATCTAGCCCACATGTTGTCAATCCTATTGGCAACGGTGAACAAACCGTGCATAATCTGACTAGACAAGTGAGCTTTTTTACTGCCCTTGTGAGACTGTAATTCAGTAGCATTTTTATTAAGTTCATTCTCGACCGTTTGCATATCCCCACGCAATTGGGATTCATAGACCGAGTTACGGGTTGTGTCATAATACTTTTTAAGCCGGACCAATCTATTCACTCCTTTCAATTCCAAAAGAAAAAACGCTCTTAATTGAGCGTTCTCATCAACTGATCTATATATCTTTTTTGCTGCTTAATCTGCCGCGCCTGGCTCACTTGATAGTCCTGGATGTCTTTCCTAAAGTTAGCGAAAGTCATTTTAGGGCTGTCATACGGGTTGAGGGGATTATAAGTGACAGACACTAGCCTTACATCGTCCTCAAACGTGATCCCGTTTGCCGTATCAGCAATGACATGTATCGTGTCACCCTTCCAAAAATCCTCTTCTATTCCTTGTAGTGCTGGTTCATAGATATACTGATACTCTGCCTCAACGACCACGTCAGGATATGGATTTACATGCTTTTTCAAAGCAGATACCATGTTGCTTGCTTTTTTTACTGTGTCATCTCTTATCGGCTCACCCCAGCGCGGCTTACCCTCAATCAAAAATTTATCTTCATCAGGATGAATGTATAGGATAGGCTCGAATTCATATTCAGGCTCTTTTTCCTTTTCATCCTCGTTCGTTTTTGTATCAGTTGATTTAGTATCACTTTTCTTAGCCTTCTTCTCTGCTCCGTAACCCCAAGCTCTTGTGGATGTGTTTTGGTCATTGATCTTCAATTTAAAGCCTGGCATATTGTATCGGCTGTCGAAAGTGTAATCTACTACTCTTCCCATCTTTTTATATACATAGATGACGTAGTTGTTTACATCAAGCTCTATTTCATAGTCATCAACGATCTGATCCATTAATTCGATTCTATTCTTTTCTCCGAAGCCGTCTTGATCGACGATATCAAATGCTGATTCTTTTTCTTTCAGGACATATTGAAAGGGTGTATCAGCAAGTGCAATGTCTAGGGCTTCTTTGATGTTGAGTTTCTTTGACGTTTTTTCCTCGACTCTGTTATTTACAAGAAGTACAGTATACACATGATTGGCCGTTACTTTTTTCTGCAGCACGTTTTTCCTGCTCTGATCAAGCTCAATATCTGTAATGTAATACTTTTGATGGTTGTATACTTTCTCGTCTAAATACAGTATGTTCCCTGGAACAAGCAAATCAAATTCCGCCCCATTATCCTCAGTCCGTAAAAGTGTGAATGTAAAACTCTTCTTACCTGTTGTATCGTCTTGCAGTTCCAACACAGCGCCTACAATCTCTACAAGGTCCTTGCCGTCCTTGGTTGAGACATGCAGCTGCCTGAAATCAATGTCAGTGGGCAGCCCGTCATTTAATTCTACGTCCTTACCTTGGTATTCCTTGCTTGGGTAGGACGGTTTAGCTGGTGTTTCAGGTGGTTCACTCGGTTCATCCGGCACATCATCTAAGGTGTCATATTGCGTAAGTTTGTAAGTAAAAATGATGCTGTTTAATTTTGTTGCATAATTTATGTCGGTAGCATATCCGGCTTTTGAAACTGATGCAGTAGCCTTTTTATAATCTTTTTCACCTACCACATCTTTATATCGACTCAAACGAGTGTACAAACTTCCTAAATCCGCGAGACTCTCAGCATATGATGGATACTTTCTAAATTTCGCTTGTATCCTAGTAACGTTTCCCTTTTTGTCCTGCTCACTAGTCCACATTAATACGTATTTGCCGTTATAAGTTCCTTTGATTCCAAATAGATTGTTGGCTTGTTGAGAAAGACCACTGGATCCGAAACCACTTTCTAGGCACCCCTGAGCGATGACTAGGCTCGCAAGGACATTATATTTTTTATAGACTTTCTGCGCCCCTGGTGCTAGTTTTTTTATAAAATCCGCTGCAGCCATGACATCCCCCTTTTACGGAAAATAAAATCTTGTATCGAATACAATTTCAAAATCATTGGTGTTCTGTATCTCAAACTCATTCATGCCTTTATCTAAGGAAGGTAGCCTTCCAGACGTTTTCAATCTTTTATTACCAACAACGGTATACTGTTTCAGGTTCCTGACTTGCTGTGACTTTTTCAGTTCAGCTTCAATTTTCAACCTCTCATTGTTCGTGTGGTTGATTATAGTCACGTTTTTTCCCTTTGCGTTTAGCAGCACATTGTAATCATGCTGCAGTGGGTTAATAGGTAAGCCAGGATTAAATACGCTGAAACGCTTTTTGTTTTTAAAACGGTATTGCAGATCGTCGCGCCTTTGAATTCCCATTCCTGAAAACCATCTTTCATTAGAAAAGTTCTGCGCGCTTAAAGACGTGCCTTTTGACTCTGCCAGCCCTGTGATATTGTTAAAATCCACTTGGAAGGATACCTGGTTTTTTTGCTTGTCTTTGGGTATTTGAAACCCTCCGTCACACGTAACCGCAAAACGCCTCCCAGGAAGCAGATCACATGAGATGTAATACCAGAAGGGCTGAACAACGAGATCATAAAACTCATGTCTGTACTGATAAAAGTTTGCCGCGATTTTAGCATCAAGCAATATCTCAACCTTGATAGACCTTTCTTTGTACACTATGTCGCGCGGATGCTGCGTCGGTACAAGTCCATTAAACCTGGTCATCTGTACTAGCTCCCTATCAGTGCTTGGCGCGTCAGGTGCAAAGCTAAGCAACTTAAAATAGGGCAGTAACCCCGATAAAGGCTGCTCCCCCATTCCGTCTCTGAAATCAAAATACAGATCCATTATCTTTTCAGCCCTCCTTTATAAGCATTCTGTTCGTATTTTTGAGCGCTCTTTTTATCCAGTATGGATGTGTCACCTTGTTCAAAAACGATGTCTGCTAAATGCTGGCCGCCAATAATGACAGGCGCAGGATGTATTCTGATTGTTTGTCCTGCAGCACTTACGCTTTCATTGTTCGTTTGTAAATTGTTTGATAGAAGACTAATAAGGGCATCTAGCTTTTGGTTTAATACAGGCGTATCAATCTCATTTCTCACAGTCAGTTCAGCGCGCATCGTATTTATTTCATCTGCTGCCCCCTGGATGTTAAACGCCATTCTATTAATTTCAGATTTAAAGGACGTCATAGCACCTTGCGCCATAGCTACTGTGCTCTTTTTCACGTCCTGCGCTTTTTCTCCAAGCCCAATGATAAACCCATCGCCAAAGTTCACACCTTCTGCAATGGTCTTCTTTGCAGGTGATTTTGATTGTATGGAATCTTTCAGCGAACGTATTGCAACTTTACCGATGGCCCAGGCAGCTTTCCATATCGTACCGCCAGTGCCTCCCATGCTGCGAATACCGTTAGCAAAACCTTTAGAAAAATCAGCACCTGTGCCAGTTGTTTTCACGCTTGATAAGCCTTGTTTTCCTGATTGTGCTACGGTGCTACCTGAATTACTAGCGTTCCCCGCTTGGCTACGAATGCCGGATGCGAATTGACTCCCTGCTTTTTGTCCGCCTCCGCCATCGGTTGTTTTAGCAAGCTGGGCTGTTGCTGTCGCGCTCACCGAAGATGCTGCAGACGTATTGGCGCCCTTTGTGCTTGTTATTCCCGCGCTATGGCTTTTACCTTTTGTTACACCTGCTTGTGTGGCTTGAGTGGTATTTTTGTTTAGGTTTGATAACGCTGTTTGGTTTACGCTGCTTGTTGCAGTGCTTGTGCTGCCTTTTGTTGAGCTTATACCCGCGCTAAATGATTGGCCTTTTTGTGAGCCGAATGTTTTAGCACCTGCATTGCCTTCACTTAACTTTTGTTTTAGTGCTTGCTGCAGAACTGTACCACTGTTAGATACGTTAACTTTTGTCGAACTAATACCATCGCTAAATGATTGACCTTTTTCACGTCCTGCAATTCTAGGGATGCCGTTTTCCTCTCGCAGTTTTTGATCAAGTGACTGCTTAAGGATCGTACCACTCGCTAACGTGTTAGGCGTGGCAGCTGTTAAGCCGTCTGCAAATTCATCGCCCATTTTCTTTCCTGATTCACGGGCAGATGTTGCGCGGTTGAATTCATTTTCAGCATTTATGATTGCTTCGTTTGCTTTGCTCGCCGATTCTTCTGCAGAAAAGCCTAGACCCTCGTTAAACTCAATGAGAGCTTGTTTCGTTTTTTCTAAGGCTTCTTCTTTGCTGTCTCCAAGTTTTTGTAAGAAAGCAACCTGTTTTTCAGCCCAGCGTGCTTGGTATTTTGCATCGCTCTCTTCCATTTCAATGAAGATCCCCATTGAATTACTGGAATACTCTTTTTGTTTTTCCAGGGCTTTTCCCGTTTCCAAGTCCAGCAACTTACCATCTTGCGACATCTGATCAAACAAAGCTTTGGAACTGTTTTTGTAAGCCTCTAGGTTTTCAGCAAGAGCCTTTTGATAATCGGCATTACTTTTAGCTTTTAGTGCTTTGTGCTGCGCTGCTGATATCGCTTCTTTTGCAAGGGCCTCGTCTAAAACTTTATTTCTGTAATCGCGATCTTCTTTAGCAGCCTTCTGTCCCTCTTTATAAATGCCGCTGATTTGATCGTTGTAGCTTTTGGCATTTTTGAAAGAGAGTTTTGTTTGACTCTCTGAAACTCTCTGTTGAATGGCTAAAGCGTCCTTTTGGTTTGCGGCAAATTTACTTGTTGACTGTTGAAAGAATGAAATTATATCCTCAAATGTTTTCTTTTGAGAAGCATTCATTTTTGATGTCATTAAACCTGTTTCATCTTTCAATTTTTCTAACTGCCGCATCTTCTCACGTACTTTTTGAACGTCTTTGTCAATGTCTCCGACCAGCTGATCGGACCAATCTTCTCCGATTTTCTTTGTTTCTTTTTCTTGGTCCTCAAAAAGACCTTTTAGAACGGCGATTGCATCTGTCTTAAATCCTTCCAGCTCTTTAATAAGAGAAGAAGACATTTTTTGATAAGTAGACAATAGATTACTGGCCATCTTCTCGGCTTCTTTTCCTGAAACCTGCGTCAGTTGGAACAGTTGTGATGTAGCTTTTTCACGAAGATTCACGTATGATCCGGCAGCTTTTTGAGTTGCCTTTGAAACGCCCTCACCATATAGAAGCGCTGATTCTTTTGCTTCCTCCTGGCGTTTCTTTTGATTTTTCAGCTGCTCATTATACGCATAGGTTGCTACGGCAATACCACCTAGTAAAGCTGTTCCCCCAACTATTGCAAGGCCCACTGGACCCGTAAATGCTAAAAGCGCACCAATACCCATTGTGAGCGTTGCGACTGCTGTTGTGGCGCCTAAAACACCCGTAGCAAACAATGCTGTTTTAGCAACCGTTTGGGCTGTGGCAGAATCCATTTTGTTAAACATGGAAACGATGTCTGCACCTTTTTCAGCAAGGTTACCAAGCGCAGGAAGTAAACTTTCAGTAAGCTTAATCTTTGCCCCTTCAACTGCAGACTGGAAAGCAATGATACTGCCCCGCGCATTATCAAGCATTGTGTCAGCCATTTTTTTAGCCGCACCGTCTGATTCTTTTAGCGCTTTAGTATTTTCTTTCAATGCCTTGCTGCCCTTTTGCAGAAGAACTGCCCAATGTTTATAAGATTCAGCGCCTACAATGGTTTTTAAGGTTGCGGCTTGTTGCTCTTTCGTCATGCCCTTCATGCCCCGCTCCATTTCGGCCACAACTTCGGGCATACTCTTCATGTTTCCTGCTGCATCAAAAAATGAAAATCCTAACTTATCAATTACCTTCTGCGCCTTTCTAGCTGGCGTCGCTAACCTGATCAAAGACGTACCAAACGCCTGACCCGCGATTGAACCTTGTAAACCTGCGTCACCAAACGCCATGACTGCGGCCGCTGACTCTTCTAGTCCCCATCCTAATGAATTGGCGTTAGGCGCAAGGAACTTCATGGCCTCTCCCATTTGCTCCACGTTCGTGTTTGCGTTTGCTGCTCCGTATGCAATTACGTCCGATGCGTGCCCAGCTTCCGATGCTTTCATAGCAAAAGCCTGCATCATATTAGAAGAAATGTCGGCGGCGGCGGCTAAATCTAGTTGACCTGCAGCTGCTAAATTCAGCATGCCTGGCATAGCTGCGTAAATGTCGTTTGCTTTAAATCCGGCCATTGCCAGGAAGCTTTGTGCGTCTGCTGCTTGACTAGCAGTAAATACGGTTGTTGCCCCCAACTCTTTAGCCTGGTTTTTCAGCTTTTCGACTTCTGCAGCTGTTCCCCCTGAAATAGCTTTAACTTTGCTCATTTGTGTTTCAAATGACATACCAACTTCTACGGCATCTTTCAGTGGGAGGGCCAAGCTAGCAAAAGCAACTCCTGAAGTCATCGCTACCGAAGCACCCGTACTTCTCATTTTGTTGCCAACTGTATTCATTCTTTGGCCCATCTTATAAAGCGATGAGGATGTTCTTTTTATCTCAGCTTCCATCCTCTGAATTTTGTTGGTCGTTTGTGTTAACGCATTTTGCGTCTTATTCATTTCAGCTGTTGCATAGTTCAACCGGCGGGCTAGGGTTTGCGTTGATTCCGCATCCTTTCCCTTCTTGATGGCTGAATCTGCATAAGCTCTTTCAAGTGCTTTGACCTTCATTTTATGCTGGTCTAATTGCTGTGAAAGGGTTCTGACTTTCGTTTGTGAGGTTTTCAGCTCATTACCCCACACACCAACTGCAGTCCGATTCTTTTCAAATTCAGACTTTATGTTCTTCATTTGAACGGCGATTGCTTTCATTTCCCCGTTAAATTGGGACGAATTAGAATACAGCTTTACTTTAATGTCTTTGCTCAATCCCTCACCACCTTTTTACAGTCCAGGTATCTGATCAATGTATAAAGGCTTATCCGATGCTGCAGCGTTCTTACTTGGCTTTTCCTTGCTTGCTTCTTTCCTGCGTGCAAGACGTTTTAGATGATAGACAATGTCCATTTCGTCTATCTGATTTTGAGTAAAGCCAATGTCCTCTAATGCGTTATACATATCAAGGACAGCATCGGACAAACTTACTCCCCCGGCTCTGCTTCCTCTCCGGTTTCAGGATTCAGGATTTTGCTCGCTTCAACGATATTCCCAATGACATAGTTTGCGGTTGCGTAGATTGTTCTATATAAAAGTCGTGAATCAATGCCTTGTTCAAATTCTTCTGCAGTGAATTTGTTTCCGAACACTTCACAAATAAACTCTGATTGTCTACTTGTATAAATTCTTTCAGGATCATTCGATTCAAGGTCTTCTGTTATTTCTGCCGCGGTCCTAAATAAAGCTCCAGTGATAAAGCTAGGTGTGGAAAATTTCTTTTTCTTACCGTTTAAATGCAAGGTGATTGTCAATGCTTCCATGTTATTGCCTCCCGATTACAAAATAAAAAAGAGCGTTATTAAACGCCCTTTCCGATGTCTACTGAACTTGTGGAATCCTCTGTATCTTTTCCTTTTGCAAACGACGCCCCGTCGTATACAACTTGTTTAAACCATTCATCCGGGTCAAAGCCTTCGTCGAATTCAGCTTGAGCCTTCCAGCGGTTTTTCCCCTTCTTATTTTGTAAAGTCATAAAGCCCGCCTTGAATTTTGCTGTTTCAGGGTCTGCTTTACCCTCTGTCGTTTTGTTTTCATTGGCCATCAATTCAGGAAGTCCCTTTAAAAACCAATAAAACCTATGTCCGCCTGTAGATGTTTTCGCTCTAAACCCGAAAGCCAAGAAAATGGCCTTGTCATCAGAACTGGCAAAAGAAATCCCATTTTCGACCTTGTGGCCGAAAATCTTGTTTTGCACCTCTATAGGTAAATCTGCTAGTTCAGCTTCAAGGTCAATGTCACCCATGTTGTTAAATGAATCAAACACGCCGTTATCAGCCCAAAATTTAGACTGCTCTGATTTAGGATCGACTTTGACGTTTACAGCTCCTGGCAGTCTTTCAGGCTTTGCATATTCAAGTCCTTTATCGTCGTCTTGAATCAGCTCAGCATAATGGAACATGTCTAATCCGTAGATTGTTTTACCCATCTGTTTTCCTCCTAGAAAAATGTTTTGACGTACCTCATGCCCCGATGAAAGATTTTTGTATCTGTTTCGTAAAGGTCGACGGAATCATATCTTCCGTAACCTAAATCTTTCATAAGACGGTCTATTTGTTTCGCTATTTCTGTTTCGTTTTTCCGTGTGTCTGCTTTTGAAAATATGCTTAACTGGAATCGAACCTCACTTGCTGCCGAATGGTTGTCTCTGTACTCTTGATCCCTATTTGTAATCTCTGAAAATACAACCCTGGGGAATGCGGCCACATCATCGGCCACAAGATTATGAAAACCACCCGTGACAAGCTGCTTTAATTCATTGTTTTTTAATAACGCTGCACTCAATTCCTTCTTTGCATCAAAGCTCATTTAATAGGCGCCGTGATAATTCTTTCCATGATCTTCACAGCTTGTCCCTCCCCTTCAATTGCGCTTTTTTCAATGAATGGATGCGGCGGCATTTTAGACGTGCCCCACTCTAAAAATCGCCCTCTGTAAGCGACTTTTCTATTCGGCCCAACCGAAACAAACAGCTCACCGTCTTTGGATTCTCTTGCAGCTGAAACCGTGATGTTATCCACCATATGAGGTTGATTCTTTGAACTCTTATTCACGTTACGTTTTTGATGCTCGGCTATTACCTCGCCCCCAGCTTTAAGGGCAATCTTTTCAGCTTTTTCGACGTCGTCACCTATCTTGTTGAAAAATCTCGTTAGATCATCAAATCCTTCAATATCCATATCAGCCATTTATGCCAACCTCATTGCATGTGACTTCAAGCCGCTTCTTTTTATTTTCAACGTCGTTAAAATCCATTACGTCGAAAGTGCGGTATATTGGCTCTCCTGCATCATCGGTTCCCGTTTGATGAAGGATTCGCATGTCTTGTTTAACGTCTTCACGATATCTAATTGTAATTTTCTTCGGTGACTTGACTCCTAGCGCGCCAGCCACAAGCGTGTCTGACTTTGAGCCGGAAAATCCTTCAATTGAACCCCATGTCTCAAAAACATTTTCATAAGATTCATTCCATTTCATCTCATCGTCCTGCACCCTTTTCTTTACTTGAAAAGTTAAACGACGATTCAACTCGCTTATCTTCTTCATCCTCTTCTACCTCCACATAGCGAAGTTGAGTTAGTTGATCCCGAATAGTAAAAGGGATGGATGAGCCGGAAACGCCTGACTCATACACCCCTCGATTTTCGTACCAATGAGCAACAAGCATGCCTGTTACCAGTGCATACTGCTCGTTACCTTCAACATAACGCCCTATACCATTTTTGATATATCCCTTTGCTGCAGTAATTAAGGATTTAAGCAAGGCGTCATCTTGGTCGGTATCAACCTTTAAATATTCATCTTTCAGCATTTTTAAATCCATAGAAGACCGCCTACTTATTCAGTTTTTGGTTTTTCTAAAGCTTCGACTCTAGTTTGTAATTCGGTAATCGTTTCTTTTACAGCTGAATTGAGATTTTCCCACATGACGCTGCCAGTACCGATAGTACGAGAGTTGACAGATTTATCAGCTAAATGATCATTTTTAATAGACCCCGTTTCAATTACTGCAGGATCTCCTTTGTCACCTTTTGGGCCTTGCTCTCCTGGATCGCCTTTTTTTCCTTTCGGACCTTGTGGGCCTTGTTCACCTGGATCACCCTTTAATCCCTTCACATAAAGTGGATTTTCTTCGCTATTGTCTTTCACCGTAACTGCTGTGATAGGTTTACCATCAGGGCCCGCCTCCGCGGACGTGAATACTCCATTACTTTCGTTTAGATAATCTTTTGCCATGTTAGATCAATTCCTTTCCAATGTTTATTCTTTGCTCATTTTGCTTTGCAGCTCTTTTATTTCGTCTTCCATTCCCTTGAGTCTAGTTTCAATAGACGAATTAAGATGCTCCGGCATAACGCTTCCCGTCCCGATGTTTACCGAACGAACCGCTTTTTCGGCCAGTATTTCATGTGTCACGCTTCCTGGTGCAGCTGATCCGCCGCCACCTAGACTCACTTCCTCGCCGTCTTTGACGATTTTTCCGCCTGCAAACTCTAATACACCACCGATGACAGTTCGATCCCCGCCATCAGTGGTGTAATTTTTCGTCACTCTCATGACTTTTTCACCTCTTCTTCTTTTACTTCTTTTACTTCTTTTATTGATAATTGGCCGTATACTACGGCTTCTTCGTCCCATTTCCGGACGTCTTCTCGTTCAATTGCACGCACTTTTGTTGTGTTCGTTTCAAATGATCCTGCTGCAAGATTCGTATAGTCGATAGACTGTTGCTGTCGATCAAATAAAACAACTGCCTCTTTTAAATCCCCAACGATTACAGGTGCTTTCCCTGCTTTTGTTTTCAAGACTTTGTTTGAGATCACCACCACGCGGCGACCAAACAGCATTTTATTTGTCGGTTCGGAAGGAATATCCTTGAGTAGATATTTACCGTCCGCATCTTTCAATTGATCAAGATAGTTAAACCCGTCTTGGTTTGTCATGATGATCGCACCAGCTGAAATGGCGGTATCTAGCGTAACGTTTAAAGTCTTTTTAATGTCATCCAGGCCTTTAAATTCTACCTTTTTCAAATCGTCAAGGATTTTCAGGATGAGTGCATTTCTTGTTGCGACTGATTTTTTAACGAACCATTTCGCGACATATGTCATGATCGCTTGATCTGTATCTTGCAGCAATGTATTGGAAAGTGGCAAAAGCCCAGCATAGTCAGTAATGCTATATGATAGTTTTGTAAACTTAGGCTGGTCTGTTTCTGGAATGTTTCCCATTTCCTCGATGTCTTGGAATGGTGTCATGTCTCCGTTTTTTTCAAGCATACGGCTACCTGATCTTGTTGCCACAGGCTCGACTGTTACATATTGCTCAAGTTGATGTAGTTGCTCCCGCTTTAACTCTTTAATAGTTCTTGAAATATCTTCGGGGATCAGGATTCCGCCATCTTCTTCATTTTTTCCTGACATCGCTCTGAATTCAGGGTTTTCTAGGAATTCACGTTCTTCATGTGTTAAGGATTTACCTCGAAGAGACTTCATGAACAACTTGGTGAATTTCTTTTGACGTTCTTCCTTATCCCCTTCGGCTCCTTTTCGTCCCTCCGGGTTACGTTCTAGCTCCGGCACAAAATTTTCACCGCCAGGTAAATCAGGCACGTTCAGTGAGCGTCCTTCTACCATCAATTCAATTTGATTCTTAAGCTCTTTCACTTCATCGAGTAGCTGGCGCGCTTCCTCTGTTTTTCCTTCTGCTAGTGCTTTATCAGCATCTTCTTTCTTTCGTGTAAACTGCTGACGCAGTTCAATTTCTTTTTTTGTCATCTTTATTTTTCCTCCTCATAGAACGCAAAAAAGCCTTATTCGGGAAGATCAAGGCTTAATAGTTCCAATTCAATTTTTAAATTTTCATCTGTTGGTGCACTTCGTTGTTCTTTCATTTCTTCTACTTTCTCTAAGCTGCGGGCTCCTACCACAGCTTCGGTATCGCTATATGCTGGTGTCGTTACTAGAGATATGTCATAAATGCGGTGAATTCTGTTTATTCTTCGTTCGTATATATCCTCGTTTTCGTTAATTCTCCATTCGTCGGGTTCGTCTCCGTTGTAATCCAACGAAAAGGCAAAAGAACATTGATTAATAACGCCGCTGCGTATATTCTCCTTGAGATCGCGCGCATATGACGTGTCTGACGGTTTAAATCTGAATTTAAGACCTATGCCATCTATTTCTAATTCAAGCCGTCCTGATTCCCCTGAAACGGTGTTTCTTGCTAGAGGAAAATCTTCTCGATGATTGAACAGTGCAACGACGTTTGATAGATCGGTAGATTCTAAAGCGTTCCTGCTTATGATTTCCTTGAACCACCCCAAACGCTCGGACCATTTTTCAAATTTCAAGGCATATCCTTCCACATATTCGGCTTGTCCTTCACCGTCGGAACGTATCTCAATTGGCGTCGTGAGCAGCCGCACTTCTTTTTCTTTACTCATTCTTGCTGTCACCTCCCTTCATGGCTGAACCAGCTTTAAGCCGCTGGTATTCTTCCATAAAGTCAAGGAACACATAGTTCAAGCTAGATAGATATTTTTCACCATGTTCAATAGGGTTTCTTTCAATCAAGTCGCGAATCTCATTTTTATTTAAAAGACCCGCTTCACTCATCGTCTTAAAATACTCTGCTTGAGTTTTACTGTCGCCGCGCAGCTCACTATCAACATTGAATTTTACATAATGGCCCGCTTTTTGATCATTGTCAGTAAACAATTTAATATTTAACTCCTGTTCAAAATTCACGATCCACGGTTGCAATGTGTTTTTTACGTATTCCAGGGATTGATGCTCAATGTTTGAAAATGTGGCTTTATCAAGCTCATTGAGTTTATGCAACGGAACTTTATAAATCATTGCAATTTGTGCTTTATTGAATTTCATAGATTCTACAAACTGCGCTTCTTGCAAAGGCATAGCAATTGATTGATATTCAAGACCATTATCAATAATCGCTATGTTTTCACCCTGGTTGACCCGCAGCCATTCTTTTCTTACGTTCTCTTTTGGTTTTTCATCCAAGAAAGAAGGTACTTTTAGAATGCCTCGCGGCGTGGCTTCGTTTTTATATAGTTTTGCGTTATATTTTGTTGCAGCTGCTTGAGCGCCTATATGCTCTCTCACTACCCCAATAGGCGACTTACCGTGAATGCCATCCGTTGATAAACCTTTAAAATGCAACACTTGGTGTTCATATAGTTCCATCGTTCTTCCGTTAACGGTGGTTTGGTACCATAGCCTCCCTGAGTCGGGATGGATGTATGCTTTTGTTGCATCCGGCCGCAACGGGTAAAGATTTTCAGGGAAACCGTGAGCCCCAAACTCAATCATTGAATAGGCATTTCCCCATGTGAGTACATGCGTCATCATCAGCTTTTTCCACACATAAGCAGTCATGTATGGATTCGGCCTTGCGTAGATTGCATAGGCAGATGGATGATTAGGGTTTCTGTTGACTCCTTGACTCTCTTTTTTAAAAGTGTGTATCGGTAGCTTTGCGATGTCATCAGACAGTACGTTGACACATGCGAAAATGTCAGGCTGCTCAAATGAATTACTTTCACTGACTCTTTCACCACTTGCCGTTTCTCTACCTCCAAACAGATTGATCAACTGGCTGAAACCGTCTAACGTTTTTGAGCCGGATCGTTTTTCAAAAAACTTGTCTATAAACATTTATTTTCACCTCTCTTTCTGCCGCACGTGACTAGACAGCAGGTAGGCATAAAACATAAAAAATACACCCGTCAGAAATAGACCGATGTTTGTATTTACCCGATACGCTGCCAGCAGAATAAAGGTGCACCCTCCAATAAACAGCAAGTCGTTTAGTATTGATTTCAGAAGTACAATAAATTTTTTCACTCTCTCACATCCTAAAAACTGAAATTTCCTGAAAAATGTTTGTTTAAGTCAACGTTTGCGCCCGTATCGTGATACATGGCCCTAGCAAAAGCATTCATCACCGCTGCAGCTGGATCTATTCTTTGAGGTGATTTCGCTTTGTCTAGCATGATGTTTTCTTGCGGATCTTGTTTAAGGATTGCATTATTATACGCAAAAGTGAGCAATGGGTCATTCGCATGAATGACCTTGCCCTCGTATACCTTTTGTCTGTAGTCTTTTGTTGGTAAAGAAAGATGCTGAATCTTTTGCGGCATCTCAACCATATTAAATCCCTTACTCTCAAGCCGTTGTGCAAGGTGCAGCGCATTCCATTTGTCGTAAGCAGCTTCAATGACCCTTAATTTGTTGACGTGTGCAAATTCAATGATCCACCTTTCGACAAATTGATAGTCAACTGCCTCCCCTGGTGTGAATGTCATCCAACCTTGATCGCGCCATAAATCATAAGGCACTTTATCAGTAGCCATTTTCTCTTTTGCTTTTTCCTCTGGAATGAAAGAATGCTGGCCGACATAATAAAAGCCATCAAGGACGCCAACCCACCCGACAGAAGTCAAATCCGTTGTCATTGATAAATCTATGCCAAGATAGATGGCCATTTCTTTTAGATCGGGTATTTCACCATGACAGGCCCGCCATTTTGACATTTTCATATAGCCATTGTCTTTTTGGTCGACCCAGCGATCCATATTTTTTGTAAGAAAACTTCGCATTTTTTCAGGGACTTCGAGAGCCGTTTCTAAATCTGATCTTAGAGACGTCATGCCTTCTTCATAAGTTGCAACGATTGGGTTTGCTTTAATCCAGTTAGATTCATCTTTAACATCATCGCTAGTATCAAGCTCACAAATCAATGCAAAATAATCATCTTTTTTTGTATCTACATCAGGGTCAAGTATTTTACTTGTATATTGATACTCTTTAAAACAGGGGCCGTTTAAGTTATACCCAGCAGTTGTAATAATTACCATAAGGGGGCTTCGTCTCGCTACCATTCCACTATTGAGCACGTCATAAATCTCACTTGTTTCATGTGCGTGATATTCGTCTACAATTCCTAAAGATGGGTTTTTCCCGTCTCCTACCTTTCGGGCTTCCCTTGAAAGAGGTTGAATAATGGAATTTGTTTTGTGTTTCTTAATCTTTCCGTTGGCATCCGTATATTTCCCCTCTAAAATTGGCGCGTGATTTAGTTGTTCAAGAATTGCTTGATAGACTTCATCTGATTGATCTCGCGACCAACCTGCAATAAACACACGATGTTTTTCTTGAGTTGGGAAGATCTCATACGAAGCCATTATAGCCAGTAGTTGCGATTTTGCATTTTTCCTAGCTAACTGAATATATACTTTTCTGAATCGTCTAGCGTCATTCTCTTTTCTGTAAAAGCCGTAGATATTAGCAGCAATGAATAATTGAAAGTCTGTAAGTTCAATTGGCTTACCTGCTAATATCCCTTCGACATGATTAAATTGCTTGGCCCATTCATAGAAATCAAGGACTGCTTCCGCGTCAAAATAATACGGACAGTCTTCATCTGCTAACCGCTCTACGTCTTTAATGAACCTCTGAACAGCCCACTTGTGCTTCTTTCCTGCTTTTATTTCGCCCGCTTGGATCTTTTCGCAATATGACCAAACTCGCTCAATTAAAAGCTCCGCGGTCATTTCTTGCGTTAGCATTACATGCGCCCTCCAAAGCGTTCTTCTTCTTTTGTCTTAGGCTTGTCATCTTTCTTTGGGATAACGAGTTTACAGCGTGAGGAAATGGTTAAGCCTAAATCACTTGATGCTTGTCTGCATTGTTTAAATAACTTATCTTGATTTATAAGAAGATCACTGTAGGCAGCATTCGCAATTTCAAACTTTTCTCCCTCTGAATTTTCAGCAAGGGTTGTGATCGGTGTCTCTAATATGATTTCTGTTATTTCTAAATATTGTTTTCTTGCAAATAAAAAACGGGCAAGCGCGTCTACATCTAAATTTGTGATAATTCCGATGTTTTTGAGCTCGTCCGCTATCTTTTTGAATTCTCTTTTTAAGTCTTTTGGTAAGTAAGAAGGAGCTTTCACTTTGTCATCTGGTGCCTTTATTTCTTGCTCTCTTCTTTCTTTAATCTCTTTCTTGGTAAGGTTTTTCTTACCCTTTACCAACAATAAATCTACAGGTTGTCTAGGCCTCGCCATCCTCTCACCTCCTTTCAAAATTTCATTTAGGGAATTTCTCGCGATGTTGAGGGAGACGCGGTCTACAACAAATCGTTTCTAGGGATTTAAGGTAGGGGGGCCTTCAACTTCAATGCGAAGCTGATTCATGTCTCTTTCTAAATCTGCTCGTATCGAATCTACTTTCTTATAATGTTGATCAAGTAGGCTTTTGTTCGTCGTCATTCGAATCGCAGTGTAATCCTACTGATTTTACTTTGCTGCTTTCTGATTTCCGCGTTTGTGTAGTAAGATGTGTACTCAGCCTTACACCTCGGACACACTAGCAGATGACGTTTGATTCCGCGTCCGATCTTCATAATCCTAGAACAGTATTTAACTATGAAGATTGTTCCGCATTGATCACATGTACATTTTTTATAATCCATTTCCAAACCCTCCATCTTCTTTAGCGGTCTTCCTACTGTGACAGGACGCACACAACGGCTGCCAGTTAGAAGAATCCCAAAATAATTTTTTATCTCCCTTATGCGGTTTGATGTGATCCACTACCGTAGCAGCAATTCGTTTGCCTTGTAACATACAAGACTGACACAAAGGATGTTTTGCTAGATAACCTTCACGCGCTTTACGCCATTGGCTGTTATACCCACGGCGTGACGATGAATCACGGAACAGATCATATGAAGGCTTCGATGTCTTATGCTGCTGGCAATACCCTTCACGCGTTAGTTGAGGACATCCAGGTTCATTGCATGGTTTCAATGGCTTTTTCATTCACGTTCTTTCTCCCCTCTAAAAAATAAAAAACCTTTCTTAAAAGAAAGGTTAATGATAAACGTTTTGTAGCTTAAAAATATATGTGGTGTTCTCACTTAATTTGATATTAATTCATTTGCTTTTTCAGTATATATTGCTTCAACTTCTTTATCGGTCAAAACTTTTCCATTCTGTATTTCTTGCTTAGTTCGACTCCATTCTGATTTTAATATTACTTGCTGAAGCGATATTATTTTTTTTTGATTTTGCTGTGCAACACTTTTATCAAATTCATCATGTTTTACAAGAAACAAGAGAACATTATTGACTTCATCAATAAGTTTTTTCGCATACTCCTCTGACGGATTGACCAGTAAACTAATATTATTTTGTAATCTCCTTATTGTTGCGATACTCTCAACAAAGTTGAAATCATCCTTCCATTCTTTCTCTTCTTGTGTACGCCTCAAGAATGAATTCAGTTTAACAATATGTATAAATATTAAGTCATTAAATTCCACAAAATTATCTCTCATTTTATTAACCCATTCAATTCTTTGACTACTTATAGTGTCCACTATAGACGTCCTTCTTGCATTCTTCACTTGAATCACAATGGTTATAATACCAGTAACAACTGAAACAAAACCTGCAATAATTGCAGCGGTTATAACTTCATTCATTAAATCTCTCCCCCTTTATACAATATTTCAAATTCTATTTCTTATATTAATCAAGTATTAATTTGCTGTTGTACTACTTTATCATAATCTACTATACACTCTTCCAATAAAACCAAGGTCGCATATAACCTTCCAATGGATTTATGCCGTTTTGTATAAATACAAGTCCAAAAAATCATCAAAACCAAAAAAGGCACAGCAGCACTTACTAACACATATTGAATTACAGGTTTAAAACTAGATAGAGAGTTAAACAACTCGTTAAAATTAATCTTTTTAATATCTTGACTGTCTAAATATTTACCAAAGATATTACTCATAAGTGACATAAAACTTGATACCATTGCCATTGATGCTGACACCATAACAGTTATCATAACAAGTATTATTGAAAAAGGCTGACTGTATAAAGTTTGAGTGTCTTTCTCTACTTCTATAGAAGCTTCAATTCTTTTTAACATCATGTTTAATTCATCTTTATCATGATCTAAGATAATGTCTTTTTGTAATTTAACATCTTCGTTATAAGTTGTTTTTAATATTTTTTTATACTTTTTTTTATAACGACCTTTTAAATATTTTGTAACATCTTTAGATTCTCCAAGTTTCCTAGTCATATATGATCACCTCAGATGATATATCGACCTGTCATGTGAAAATTTTATTATTCGCAAATTTTGTCGAACGAAAAAACGACCTCCGTAATGGAAGTCGCCCCCAATTTATCACCTAATACCATATTAACCGCTCTCAGACAAAACGCTTTGCCAAGATTCTGCCAAAAGTGTGCCAAATTAAAAATATTGTGGTGGAACTCCCTTAATATAGTTTACGTCGACTAATTTTACTTCATTATCTGTAATAGTAGCTCCACTTTCTCTTAAGTAAGATAAAATATACTTTATTTCATTCATATTGAAAGAATCGTAAACACTATCGAGAAAGATACTAAATTCTATCCTAGCATTCTTTGGAAATGTTCTTTTAACCCACTTCCTAAATTCATAAATAGCTTTCTTTTTTTCATTACTACTACCTTCTATTAATCTTTTAGTATCTAAGTCTATCAACTGACCGTTAAGTTCTTTTAATTTCTCATTTAATTTTAAGTTAAATTCTTCTAGTTTTTCTTGAGTCATCGTGCCCTGTGTTTCAGAATTTTCTTTTATTAGCCTCTCTGTATAGTTTTGTAATTCAACTGTATTATTTTTCATAATACTTTTGATTTCGTCAAGTTCACTCATAGCTCTTAACAATTCCGTTATTTTGTCTTGCGCTAATTCTTGAAATTCCATTAATTTCTCAGCAGTTTCTTTGATTTCAATAATTGATTGCCTTTGACCAGCAACATCTACTAGAGTCATTAATATTGCAATTACAGCTAGAACAACAGAAATACCAGTAGCCATAACATTCATCTGGTTCCCAGCATCTTTATTCCCACCAAATGCAATTGCCAATGTAAACGTAATAATTAAGAGTGCAATAATACAACCATATACTAAATGTACAACACCTATTTTTTTATCTTTCACCATAAATCTCCAATCCGTTTTTAAGAACATTATATATCTAGTATAGTTATTTATCCACATAATCCACCAATTCACCATATCTATTATTGTGTCTAACTCAGGGAATTGCTAAATCCTTTGCCCCTGTTGCTGTTCAGTCATTTCCTTAAAATGAGTTGGACATTTTCTCGTTATGGTGAGTTGATGAAAATAATCTCAAAAAAAGCCCACGTTTAATATCGAGGACTTTCAACTAACTCTATACACCTATTTCAATTTGATATGGTGCTTAGAATCCCATTCTCAAAATATAAATACTTATTCCCTTTATAAATCCACTGCTCCATAGTATGATCTGCTGTTTGAGTTTTGTTTATCTTTTCAGGCTTCCCCCATCCTTCAATTAATACTTCTTCTTTAGACATACCAACAGAAACACTTTGATGACTATTAGTTCTCTCTTCTATCACAGTTGCTCTTTCCCTTATAGCAGAATACTTTTCTGCTTCTTCTATTTCCTTAATATTTTCTTGAATTTGATCATCTTTATCATTTTGCAAAGCATCTATGTGTTTTTTATTATTTTCTTGAGTTTGAAGAAAATCTAAATCTGCATGACTGTTTTTGTATTTTACTTTATCTAACATTGCATCAACATAAGTATAATCATCATAATTATCTAAACTCACTTTAGCACCTTTTAACTGTTCTAACTTTTTGTAAGCAGAAGCTATAAAGTAATAATCTTTTTTAAATTCATTTTGTAATTCCCCAGTCTCTTTAATAACATGATCAAATTCTTTATTTTTAATAAGATTAATGATTTTTTTGTCTTCACTAGAAAGATTATGCTGCTTTTTAGTCTCTTTTTCTTCACTTGATACTTCTTTTTTGTTATTACTACTAGACTTAGAACTACTCGAAACACTTTGATTAGAGCAACCAAATAATGTAACTATAAGTACAGATAAAACAAGAAATAATCTTTTCATTTGAAATCTCCCTATTATTTAAATTCAATTAAAACTAAATAAACCTTATTTAAAACTGGTTTTAGCTGCCGATAAATATTTAACACACAGATAAGATCGTTAGAAAAAGTATAACGATGGATGCTTTATTTCGTGAATATAAATCTATAAATCATTTATATATTACCTCCATCTTTCTATCGACAGAAAACAAATAAATGAAATGGTTTGCAAAATTTGTCGAACAAAAAACGCGCTTTCGTTTGAACAGATGAGCCTATAAGCCGAAATCGTCCATTGTTTTATCCATTGTGTCTTGTGTGATCCCGATATATCTCAGTGTAATATCCGGGCTTGAATGGTTGAATATTTCTTGCAGCAAGGCTACATCCTTGAATTTCTTATAATGCCAGTAACCGAAGGTTTTTCGAAGTGTATGCGTCCCTATACTATCAAGTCCAACATACTCCGCCGCCTCTCTCAAAATAATGTATGCACTGCTGCGACTGATGGGCTTGTTTAGTCCCTCTCTGCTTCTAAATACATACTCTTGATCATCACGATCTTTAATATATTGATCTAGTGCTTTCCGAAGTGTCTTGTTTATCTTGATTCTTTTTTCTTTGCCTGTCTTCTTCTCCCTTAAAGACACATATTGTTTCTTAACATCTTTAACACGTAATTGAAGAAGATCAGATATTCTCAAGCCTAAATTGATTCCGGCCACAAAAAGTAGTAAGTTCCTTTTGTTCCGCTCTCCAAGATATTTCTTTATATAATGGATCTGATCAAGATCCCTTATCGGCTGAACAAAATTCATGATTTATCCCCCTGCTTGTACACTTCTTCTCTCAAAGCAAAGGCTAGTCTATAATATGCTTTATTTTTAACACGATAATAATTCCTTTGGCTGAGGCCCATTTCAGCGTAAATCTCGTAATCATACATTTCTTCATCTTGCATATAGAGCATAACTAAAATACGGCGCTCTTTTTGCGTAAGACGATTGATTGCACGCTGAATCCGTTTCATGAATTGATCACGCTTGATTTCCCAGTCCATTTTTTTAAGGGCTGCATCCTCGGTCGATGAATGAAACTGATTGGAGAAACTCGGCGGCGTTATGGTATATGTTGTTGTGATCTTTGGAAGAAAGTCTTCCGGCGTTTGCAACCTAAGTATTTTATATTTTTCCATCATTTTTTCCATTTTGAATCTTGTTTTTTCTTCGTCGATCTGCGGAATGTCTAAAAGTGTTTGATTCAAGATAATTCCCCCTTTATTTTCTGCGCATTGCCCCGCCTTTGACTCGCTTTAATCGTTGCATGTTTTGCCCCATAAGCTCTCTTAAATCTCTGTCAGTGAGCTTCTGCGGCTGTTTTTTTGGTTTATCCTTCTTCATGTTCATCCTCCGTTCAGACAAATAAAAAACGGACACCAACCAGCACCCTTAAAAGGTGTTGATCAGTGTCCGCAGGCTCTCCGTCTTGGACTTATTTTTTCCTAAGAAGAAATTTTATCACTATCATTATCATGAGAGAAATCACAGCAGATGTTGTTAAGAAAATTAATAAATTAATAGGAGTATCATCCTTAATAAAGTTAAGGTTTTGATTTAGAATATCTAAAACAATCGTTGTAAAAAGAAAAGCGATAGCTGAACCAGTTACAAAACTAAAAAGTGAATGAATACTTTTTTCATTCTCATCACTAGCTTCATTATTGGAATTATTCGAAAGGTTCGAATTCAGACTAGATTCTTTTAAATCTAATAACTCTTCGGATATTTTTGATTTTTGAGAACTCGGTAGAAAACTCGTTTCAAAAATCTCTCTAATGAGACGATTAATTACATTCTCTAAATTATTAATATCTTTACTCTTTATTTTGTATGATTTTGAATATGCCATACACAGTGTTTTTATAAGGGAAACACTCGGGATTTCGCCTTCTGAGATATAATTTTTCAGCGTCTTGTTTAACTCTGAATTTGCAATTTCAACTCTGTTTTTATATTCTTTTCGATCTAACAATCTCATAATAAGGCTATTAATTACTGTAAAAATTAAACCAAAAATAAAAGTAGTCAACCAGTACATCCAAAACAATCCTTTTTGATTTAATTATATAACATTCACAAAATAAATGCTTTTTATTTCACCTCGAAAGCTGGTGTATAGATATGCCCCTTAACGCCTGTCCAATTACTGTTTTTGTAGATTGTCATTTTGATCCGATGCGTGCCGGATGTGTGATTGACGATGTAAAACTCTTTTGCAGGTGTGGCGGTCTTAAACGATCCAACGAGACTAAACCGTTGATCTTTCCATTTGCCGCTCACCTTCTTTTGTAACGTGAAGCGGTAGTATACTGTCTCATTGCCCGTTTTACGTGCTGTCACGTCGATTGATTTAGCTCTCGGCGTGTAAGAATTAGCATCCGTTGATACGCTGACTGTATGCCCTCCGATTGTTTTATATCCGCTAGTTACCGCTTGAGCAGACGGCGCATAAAGCACCGCCGCAATAATAATAGTTAGTGTGATTAGTAGTTTTTTCACTTCATTGGCCCCTTTTTAATTTAATGAGAATGATGGAACTGCTTCAAACGCTATTTCTTTACGCTGTCTTGACCAACCGTTTATAAATGGTTTTGAATTTCTGTAAAGTATCTCCCATTTTTCCTTGCAAATATCTCTATGAAACTTCCATACCATTACATCCTCATTGAGTGATCCTTCAATATCGTCACGTTCCCACAAGCCCCAATTGTCCCAAGCATCACTTTCTAGCCAATGTTCTATATCATAATCTGATCCAAAAACGAAGAAAGGACCGTCATCAATCGAATACAATAAAAACAATTCATCGTTCCAGTTATCTTCCTCCATAGATTCTAATACTCTACCAGGATTAATTTTCAATGAGATTTCTCTTGCTTCTGTTCTTTCAGCATCAGTTTTTTTCAGTTCGTCTTTTATAAATTCAACCGCTTCCCTAAGCGTTTCAAATTCCTTTAACACATGTTCACTCATTCCGTTTCCTCCTGCTTAACATATTGGTTAAACTCAGATAGCTTCTTGAAACAATCCTTACAAAAGCGTGTGCTGGTTTGATTTCCCTTAACTTCGATAACTTCATCGTAAGGATATTGAACCCAACTTCTTCCGTAGATTGTGGCTCTGTCGCAATAATTACAAGAACCTGCTTCTTTTCTTTTTTCAATTCGAATTTCCACAGATATTCCTCCTAAGCCGCTAGGCTTGTTAGTTTGCTTTGCTATAATATTTGTTCATGTGTTCAGGTACACATAATTCAGGTAAATTCGCCCTGACCAGCTGCTCTGCGAATTGCGGCGGAACACTATTCCCCACCCTGCGTATTTGATCCGATTTATTACCGATGTTAAATGTATACCCAGGCGGGAAACCCTGCCCTGCAAATAGTTCGTTAGGTTGCAACATACGCAATCCGATGTCTGCAATCCTCTGACCATTTGTGCAAACTGTTGTTAATGCGAAACGGTCTTTGGTTGTAATTGTATGCAATGGCTCGTCTAATCGCTGTCCTACTCCTTGACCGTAATACTTAGTCAAAAATGCAACGGTCACTAACCCGAATCTATTGCCGCCAGCTGTGATTGTGTGTAATGGACGATCAAGCGAAAGGCCTCTTACATCCTTTTCTGATTGCTCTGTGTAATAGCTGATTAAGAATGCCACTTTGCTCTTATCCGGCACCATTACAGGACTTGGATTGTTCACAATGAATTTATCAATGCCTCGTTTGATTCGCTTCATTGTATTTTCAACTAGTGGCCGTTTCCTACTGAATATACTAGGGACCCCTATGGACCAATCTATAATTTCGTAAGACGATCGCCACGGCTTGAGCTTTCCTGTTTGAACAAGAAGACTTTTAGGATCACCATGTGTTGGCTTCGGCCATACGATTTCTTTTCCGTCACATCTTGCAACCATGAAGAATCTTTTTCTTATGGTTGGCGCTCCATAGTCGCAGGCTGTTAACTCTCTGAACTGCACTTCATATCCAAGTGATTCAAGCGTTTTAACGAATGATTGAAATGTTTGCCCCTTTTGCTCTTTGATCGGTTTACCTTCTTTAGAGATAGGCCCCCAATCTTTGAATTCCTCAACGTTCTCAAGCATGATGACGCGTGGCTTAACTGCTATCGCCCATCTAACAGCAATCCACGCAAGCCCTCTGATGCTCTGTTTTACAGGCTTGCCGCCTTTAGCTTTTGAATGGTGTGTACAGTCAGGCGAAAACCATGCTAGACCGACTTTTCTACCCTTGACTGCTTGTTTAGGATCAACATCCCACACACTTTCGCAATAATGTTCCGTGTCAGGATGGTTCACCTCGTGCATTGCAATGGCAGCAGGATCATGATTGATAGCTATATCAACTGATAAGCCTGTCGCAAGCTCAATGCCTGTGCTTGCTCCGCCGCCTCCTGCAAAGTTGTCTACAATGATTTCACGGAATAGATTGAGCTGGTTCATTGCATCAACCCAGCGACAGCAATAATCCCCATGAAAAACAGTAGAGTGAAAATGACAGGTCCGTTTGACTCACGCTTTGCCATGACTACATTTCCTTCGATAACCAAGTCAGGGCAACTATCAGCCAGCACTGGTACGAAAAATTTCGGTACACCTAGATGAGTAGCTGCATCATCTATTGTCATCGCTTTGTTTTTGCAGGCTTTGACTGCCTGTGAAAGCTCGACATGTTTAGGTAAATTCATGGTATTTCCTCCCCCGCAGGGGATAAACCCCTGCTATCGTTTAGTTTTATAACTGAAATCAAATCTAACTCGGTCAAAACTCCCTTTAATCGTTTCAATGATTGTGTGACCGTGTTCGGGAGCCTCTATGTAATGCGCTGTGTTGTTTATCCCGTCCAGCACGATCACTTGTACTTTTCCTTGTTCAACTAATATTGTGAAAGGCTCGTTTTTTGTTAATGAGATAGTCTGTGGTCTATTCACAATCTTCACTCCAATGTGATATAATTAAGGTTCATAAGTTTAATCACTCACATTGAACTGATGTGAATTCTACCGCTGAGACTCGACGGATTGATCTGTGCGCTGCCAACGCCAGTCTTTACGTTTGAGTCTCTTTTTATATGGTTTTGGTGGATGTTGCTGCCTATATACTGCTAGTTCATCCTCTCTCATCACCCAAGTTGTGACTGGACCCGATTTGTATGGATTCGTTACCTTTTCCAATATGCTCACCTCCCTATTCGTCACGCTGCGGAACATTGAGGTTATAGATTCTTTCGAGTTCTTCGTCTGATAGTTTTTCGCAATATTCGCGACCAACATTAGTGAGGCTCAACCACTCGATCATTAACGCTCTATCTTCACTGGTCATCACTCGATGCCTCCCCTCTTTTTTTGAGGTGGCGCACGGCTGCTGTCTTTAGCTGTTTTGGACAAACCTCATACCGCGCAATCACTTCCAGCTGCCGTGCTGTCGCTTTCTCAAATGGCAACAAGATGCTTTTCTTTTTCATACTGCTTGTCTCCCTTTTCAAAAACTCCGTCTTTACGTGGTTGAATCTTTCCCAACTCTGCTTGATCTATAATCAGCAGCAGAATTTCAACGACATTGCGGGCCAAACGGTTTGCAATGTGTCTGATAGGCTCATGGTCCTGCCACATTTGTCTAAATAAAATGATGTCTTTTTCATCCCATATGAAATCGCTGTGCGGACAAGCGTAGTAAACCGGTTGTTGTTCGAACAGCCTGCGTAAATCTCTTTTTTTGTAGCTCATTGCGCTTTTTTTGATATATATAGGCTCGTTTGCGCCGACACCGTTCGGACGCTCTTTGATCTTTCCTCGTTTGCTGAAATCAATCATCAAAAGCAAAACTTCTTCTGACGGTCGGTTAAATAACTCCGCCATCTCTTCGATTGACCTGCCTTCGTACCAGTAATCCAAAAATCGCTTGAGGCCAACAATCGTCCATTCGAAATTGACATGATTCAAAATGATTCTAGTGACACTCATTTCGCAATTTCCTTTCTGCGACCGACCTCTTTGTGTACAACATGCACAGATGTCGTCAGATTCTTTTCTACGAGCCAATAAAGTGGGTTCAACCCATTCACTATTAAAATCTTCCTTTCGGCTCTTGTGGGCTTTCTACCGCCTTTTTTCATGTGGTTCCTCCTTGTGTTTTTCAGTCAATCAGACTTACTGCCAGCTGATCTATTAAACTATCAACCTTCCCATTTACACTCCCTTAGAACGGCAATACTTCTTTACGCTTGTCCGATGTGTCTTTAAAAATGATGTACTGCTGCTTTTGGGTGATACGTGATACTAGCTTGCTGTCATACATTTGATACAGCTTTTCGCTAGTAAGGTTGGTTGTATAAATTGTCACTTTATCTTGCCGAGCAGATGTTACTTTGTAGATGAGACGATGAATGAAATCGCTGGCTTTACTATCCGAATGTTCAGACCCTGTTTCTGCACCTATGTCATCTATCACAAGATAATCGGCTTCACCCATCAACTGAGTCACATATGCTTCTGTGTACTTGCTCTCTTTGTTGCTAAATGAATCTTTAATTGCCGTAGCAGCATCTTCCATATTGATAAATAAACATGATTGACCTTTGTCTTCAGGATTGTCGGGATCAGGAGGCACATTAAGTTCTCTAAGTGCTGCATATGCAAGGTGACTCTTCCCCACTCCTGGATGTCCCTGCAAAAAGATGTTGAACACTTCACCTTGTTGCAAATGTTTAACAAGATCCATCATGCGACTTTTATTCTTGGTCTCTTCTGGCTCAGCAACATTGTAATTATCAAATGTTGCTTGTGAGACAGTTCGATCCCTGAACATGCTTCGTTTTTCCAACGTGTTAAATTTTTTCTGCCGCTGGCTATATTCAATTTGACTTTCTAAGTCTTTTTGCAATTTCTTTGACTCTTCTTCCAGTTCACATCGAGGGCAAATAACTTTCCCATTCATCACCATCATTCGGACAGGTTTTACAACATCTTCACTGCCACGAATGTATGTATGCTTATTACAGTAATCAGAATGGAAGGTCATTTTGTCGGTTACTTCGGCTGCCACCGCCTTTATGCTGTGCACGCTTTATCACCTCATCACTGTTGTTTAAGTAACCTTCGAATTTTGTTCCGAAAAGTGTTTCGGGACGAAGGAATTTACTCATTTCAGGGTTATCACGCCATTCAAAGCATTTTGCTAAGATGACCTTTTTAAAATCATCGAATCTGAATCCCTCGTTCCATCTTGCTTTTATTAGTTGCTGTGTCTTTGGTGTGGTGTGACGGTAATTTTTCTCTGACATTTGATTGAGAAGATCCGTTATGAGTTTGAATGGAATTTCTAATTCATCCGCAGTCGGGTTTCCCGACAATATATCTTTATTATTCTTCTTATTATTATTCTTCTTATTGTCCACTTGTCGTCGGCGTATCGTTGACGAGTCGTCGGCGTATCGTTCAAACAACACCTTGATACTGTCATTTTTCACGTATTCATAAACCAGTCGGAGTAGCGATTTATCTTTGATTTCTCTTAACTCCTTTGCAACACAATCCAGTACTGGTTTTCCACCTTTATTCAGGTTGTATTTAGCCCAATTTTTTATAGCTAATTCTCTTGTTTCGTTGTTATAAACAATTAGTTTATGGTGGTTTTCGAATCGATCCATAAGGCTGTTTATTGATTCGATGGAATACCCTAAATCAAAAGCCATTTGTTTTTTCGTAATTGAGTACACACCAATTTGAGTAGTATTTGGATTAGTAATAAGATACAAATAAAAGTACCTGTCCTCTGGTGTCATTTCCTCAGTAACCTTCGGATCATTCCAAAATGTTGTATAGACTTGGCGAAATTTTGCCACGAGTTACTCACCTCTTTTTATGATTAGGCTTGTCCTTCAAAAAAAGGTGAAACAAATGTTTCAAGCCTCTTTAGTTTTTTTGTTCTTTTCTTTTTTTACTGGTGTGTAATAAGGCGCCACAGCCTCAGTAAAAAGTTTTTCTCTGTCTTCTGTTCCAAAGAAAACTTCTCCGAGAAACAGGTTGCTTTTTCTCTTTTGCTTTTTCTTAGCCATAAAGATCACCTCGAAACATAATATGCAATGTGGACAATAGGACTGCCCTTCGAATTTTGATCACTATAGGAAGCACTTGTTTTAAAAAAAATAAGCCGGTGGCAAATTTAATTTTTCACTTAGTTGAACTAAAGAAGAGTGCGACGGATTAGCTTTCCCTTTTTCCAACTTACAAATATAAGAGCTAGAAAACCCTGTAACCAAGCCAAATTGCCGTTGAGTTTCATTTCTTTCTGACCTTAGTTTTTTAATCTTTTCTGCAAAAGTAGAAGTTTCATGGACCATCGTTTTCACCTCCCAAACGCTTCTTATAGGAAGCACAAATAAAATATATCATCCTTCTGCTTTTAGTGCAACCATAAATTTCATAAATGTTTCTTATAGGAATCTTAAACATGATATAATTAATATGTTGTTACTAATCAGTGGCGTTAAATCGAGGTGACTTTATTTTATGGATAACAAGAAAAATGAGTTAATCGGAATAAACTTAAAAAGACTAAGGCAAGAGTATAAACCCAAACTGTCTATTAGAAAGCTTGCTCAAGAAGTTGGTTTAAGTAACGGCTATCTATCAAAACTTGAAACGGGTAAAATCAAAAGTCCTTCTTTGGAAGCTTTGACAAAACTTGCAGATTTTTTCAATGTTGATCCCACTTACTTTGTGACTGATCCGAGCGAACTTGAAAAAATGGGTAAAGAAGCTGAGATAGTAGTTTTCGCGAAAGAACTAACTCTTGAGAATATCAAAAATGCAAACATTATAGATGCAGATGGCAAACAAATAACAGATGATGAGCGTAATTTCATGTTAGATGCCCTTAAAAATTACAGAGCTTCTAAGGCTAAATTTTTTGAAGACGATTCACCTGAAGAGGATTGATTTTGATCTTCTTTTTTTATTGCTTCTAAGATTTCCATTAATTCTTCATATTTTATAGCCATTTCTCTTCCCTCCAAGGAACGTTTGTTCTGTTTATATTTTAATCCATATTAGAAATATTTAAAATAATTTCCTGTTTTCGTTATTTTTGAAAACAGGAAACTTCCCCAGAAAACACGAAAGACGATACCTGATTATAGGTAGCGTCTTTTTCATATCTTATATTTACATTCCAGGTCTTACGTCTTTTGTTTCATATACTGTCTCTGGGTTGTTAGTGATAAGTGAGTGAATTTCCGAAACAACTATTGTTGCTCCTAGTGTAAGTGTTAAAACAATTACATTGAAACGTTTAGTCATGTATAGCACCCCCTAACTCTTAGAGTGTATACTTAAATCCAATTCTATTCAATTCATTTTTTGGGAAACTTGCCCTAAAATAATCTTTGGTTTTTGAAAAATAATGATGTGATAATAGCAATTTTTCTGTTGAAGATTCTTTTATTCCATCAAAAAAAAGCGCATATTTATTATATCTCTCATCTTTGTAATATTTGCTTAAATCCCCATCATGTTTTAATAACATGGAGAATTCACTTACTGCGAATTCGTCATGAATTCTTTTATTCCAGTACTTTTGAAGAAACGATATTTCTTCTTTATTTTCCAGAATTTCAGCCTGTCTATCAGGAAATTTCGAATAAAGTTCAATACATTTAAGATAATAAGAAATTGACTGTTCATAGGATTCTGGAAAATACGAAAGACCTAAAATGTGATAAGCAGTAATGTTGTGAGCTGTGCTGAAATTCCTATCCAAAATTCTGTTAGCAATTTTTCGTGATTGTATTAATTCTGTTTTTTGCTTCAAGTAAATATTGACTTGAATTTCATCTACCCTAGCACCGTATGCCATTTTTAGAAACGGATCATTAACCTGAAACAACAAGTCATTTATTTGATCAATCGTATAAATAGTTAAATCATAATGGCCGTTCAAATAATAGTAATAGACTTGTAAGACCTTCACCATAATTTCAGTTTCCAAAAAGGTGGTTTTGAAATTTCTCAGGTTATCTAAAAAAGTATTACTTTCGAATATAAATCTTGACTCTAACATTAACGAATATAAAGAACATAATTCCTGAGTTTTTGAATTTCTTTTATTTTTGTACTCCTGTGCAAGAACACTTGTATAATCGTACAATTGCTTGGAATAACAATATTCTAAAGCAGCAGGAAAATTTTTGGAACTAATGCCTTCTCTAAAATAATTAAAAATAAGTTCAACTTCGTTCTCTTTGTCAATGTAATTAATGATCTTATGAACAATCCAGAACGAGACATCCTTGCCATTTAAAAATTTGCTTAAATAACTACTGCTTATACCCAGTTTTGTAGCAACTTGTTTTTGACTTTCTTTAGACATTTCGATTGAGTTCCGTAAATACGTCCGTAAGTCTTTCGCGATTGTACTTGTCATATATGATCACCTTACCATTGTTAAATTTAACATATAGTACAAAAAAATGTTGTCGGAAATTGTCGCAGAAGTATGAATTTTTGCTCTAATATATAAGTAATTATTTCTCATAGTACAATTATAATCCTTTTGTGTAACTTATTAACAGATGACTTTTGGAGTTATTTTAATTGATCGAGGAATTAATTTGCAAAAGGTATGCTTAGCATTTGTTATGCATACCTTTTACAAACGAGTATAACTTACATGATCATTTAAATCTATAATGGAAATTCATTTTCCCGTTTGGATGGATCACAATATGATCAATGAGCTTATCAAACACATGCTTCAAATCGTTCTCTTTGTCTTCAAGCTCTCGAAGAACCGCTTGCATTTCCATCATTGAACTTTTCTCATCATGGACCTGCTGTAGGGAAAATAAACTCTGTTCAAGTTTTATTATTTTAGCTTGAATGTCATTTCGCTTCATTTGAAATTCTGATTTGGTAATCATTTGATCTTCTAAATAAAGTTCAAGTAACCTTTTATTTTTCGCTTCTAGAGATTTCAACTCTGCTTTAATAGACTTTATTTGTTTTTCTTTTTGCTCAAATGCATTTTTTTTGTAGTCGTGTGATATATCCCTAGAGAATTCGATGAGATTTTCAATCACTAAATCTCGGACCTCTTCATAAGTGATGGGAACATGGTTCACACAGCCTTCGGGACCAGATCTCCTGTAATTACTGCATTTAACATATTTCCAATAAGTTTTCTCTCCGTTTTTTTTAGCTCTGCTGGTTTGGATAATGACCATATTAGATCCGCATTTCCCGCAAATAAGCAGTTGTCTAAGCTCATTCCATGGTGTGAATTTAGTTTTTTTATTAACTGTTGGTTTATTATTTGCTTTCTCCCACTCTTCTCTTGAGACAATCGGCGGGCAAAAGTCTTCATAAATGTTCCATTTTTCAGGTGGATTTCTTATAAATTTTTTTCTGCCATCAACTTTGATCGTGGTATGTCTATTAGCAATGTGCACACCACAATAAATTGGGTTTTTTAATATGGTTTGAACTGTTGTAAGCTGCCAATTTCTTGTTGTTCTAGGAGGAGGTATTTCACCAATTTTGCACTTTTCTTGCAATGCATATGTAACTCTTTTCTGACCTAGCCCCTCGTTATTATAAAGGTGGAAAATCATCCTAATTACTTGAGCTTCACTTTCGTTAATTACAAGGTGTTTACCATCTTTCGTATAACCATATGGTACACGCCCAGAGTGCTCCCCACGGCGTGCTTTTGCTGCAAGTACACCGCTTATATTTACTGACATAGACTTAGGTAACTGCTCAGCAAAAAGAGCAGACATTTCAAATTTCATTGACGCTTTACTTTCATATAAGCTGTCGTAGTCCTCTTCAAGAGTCACTACTCGAACCCCATTAGACACCAAAATTTCTCTGATATATAAAGCATCTTTCAGATCGCGGGCAAGACGTGTGATGGACTTGAAAATGACCATTTTTATATCTTTCTTTTCCGCCAATGAAAAAATGTATTTCATTGCTGCCCTGTCTTCAAGGACGGTTCCACTGATACCATCGTCTAACAAAACAGAACGGTCATCCCATTCATAGTTGTGTTGCTCGATCCAATATCGACAAACGTCAATTTGGTTTTCCTTAGAACTTATTTGCTCGTCGCGGTCTGTCGAAACCCTTGTATAGACTTTATAAGGGTAATCGTCATATTTGATGATCTCTTCAACTGATGATTCTTTGCGGAAATGCATTTAACACACCCCAATTGTGAATTGTTCTTACTAAATTATAACATCTTGATTGTCAATTCCGTAATATTCTTAATTTGGAAAAAACATTATTTATCCTCTTTCCCATCGAATAATATGATAGACTTATTTGGAAAATATTTGTTTTGGAGGGTCTATATTGAATCTTATTAAAACTTTTCTCCTTTTAATTTTATGTACCTTATTCATATCTGCTTGTGGCAAAGCAGAAAACACATCCACAAATAACTCTAGTAAAAAAGAAGAAAGCATTGAAACTAAAGAAAAATTAAATGTAAAGATCACTTTGGATAAAGAGATCACAAACAATAAAATTATTATCCTTAGTGGGAAAAGTAACTTACCTAAAGATACGAAACTAAGGATTCGTCTTGAACAAAAAAATTCCCATAAAAACTCAATAGTTAATACAGCTGTTCAAAAGGATGGATCTTTCGAGTATAAATTCTTTAATGAAGATGACAAAGTATTTGATGATGGGAAATATTTTATATATGTCGAAACACTACCCGTTCTTGAACAAACTGAAGTTATTCAAGAAATTTTTGGAGATAAGGGATCTAACCTCACTGGTTCTCAGATTGGCGGTGACTCAGAACTAAAAGCTACTGCTGAAGTAAATTTAAAAATAAATAATTCTGAAGTTATATCTGAGGAGGAAACTTTGCCTAAAGATAAAGATGCAGAGGAAGAGAAAAATGAAGCTTATACCTCAGAAGAAGTTGAAGATAACAGTAAAGAAGATGAGATAGATATGTTAAAAAATGATGCAGAAATAGCAATCAAAACAATTATTGAAGAGAACTATAAAACCACATCGATTGAAAAAATTGAAATTAACGAAGATATGGGTTCGAGTGAGAAGAATAAGTTAATTGCTCTTGTTTACTTGTCTTTTGATGCATTGAACACAAGTAAGACAGCTTATAACATGGTTGAAATGTATAGTGATGACTTAGCTGCAAACATTGGCAAAGATAGTGATACAGTCAATCAGATAGCTGTATTTTGGAAAGTTCCTTATATAGATGAAGATGAAACAGTGGCTAAATTCTCGTATGAACGTTCTGGAGAACAAATGAAAATTACCGATAAAGTATCTTCTTTAAAATGACCCTTCAAGTTGAAGGGTTTTTTATTAACATTTATAATCGAACATATATTCTTTTTACAGGAGGTTACGCCGTGACCGATCTTGAAAGGAAGCTTTACCGAATCATCTACAATATGAGTAGATTTCGAAAGAATCCCTCGATGGATGACCTTAAAAGGAGAACGGGCAAGGATGAGCCGACGATCCGTAAGGCTGTTAAAAATCTAATGTCCCGAAAAGAGCTTGAATGGAATAAGGAGAAGAAGGAATGGCGTTTTAAATAAAAGATAAAAGCCGCCCGAATGGACGCCCACATTTTTCATCTGAGGTATTTACGTTATTAGATTGCTTTTTATGGGATATTTAGTAAAATGAAATTAATAATTACGGTAACAGGAGGGAAATCATGATTAATATTAAACCATGTGCAGACAAGACATTCTCTTATGTCATTGAATCATTAGATAGAGAAACAGGGGAAAGAAAAAGGATAGTTCGAAAAGGGTTTTCTTCAAAAGCCGAAGCGATGAAGGCAGCTGAAGCAAAAGCAAAAGAATTGTAGATTCACCGATTTTCAAACAATGATAAATAATGCTCAAATAAAAAGCCCCTCCCAACGGAAGGGCTTTTCATCAGCCAATTACAGTGCTATCTTGTACACCATAGGCATCAATTTGTATACGCCAAATGACGTCACCTTTGTAAAATTTACTTGACACCTTGTTTACTTGTCCAGTCCAAGTGAAAACATTTCTTGAACCTTTTTGTGATTTATAAGTTTTTGAATCGTAATCACTGGTTCCATCTGTAACAGCAGCAGTGAAGTATTCAGTTGACTTGTATTTCACTTTATTGTCTTTGCATTTTTCGTAAATAATGTTTGTTTTTAGTGTCAAAACTGTGGTTCCACCATAGTAAAAAGTAGCTCTAACGGCCTTCGCACCTGTACCACAGAAACTATCTGCTTTTGTACTAATAGGACTGGTGTCTTCCACAGTTGTAACCACTTTTACACCATTGCTGTATGTCTTTTCGGTTTTACCTTCAAAATCAGCTGATGGAATATCAGTAGTCATCACCTCTTCAGTAATCAGACTACTTAAAAATGGTACTTCTTCTTTTTTTGTTTCTTTCTGAGCTGCAAAACTAGACGATGGAGTGGCTAAACCTAAAATCAAAACAACGGCAGACAATAACATAAAGATTTTGGCTTTCATTTTGTTTCTCCTTTCCGTTTTACATTTAAATACATAGCAAGTATAATCATACATAAATAGATATGTAAATGTGTACAATGAGTTTTAAGGAAGAATTAAGAAAGGTGGGTTTAGTAATGAATGTCGAGGCAGATTTAATGCGGACTATTGCACCACTTATCGGTTTGGTATCTCTTGGAGTCACACTTCTTACTTTTGGTGCCTTTATTTTTTTGGGATCAAACATAGTGAAGAAGGTTTTCAGAAAAACGTCTCCTGAAAAATAAACATTAAAAAAAAGCCCCTCCATTTTGGAAGGGCTTTTGATTTTACTTTTGTTTTACCAGAACATATTTAGATGCAGCAGTGATATAAAGACCTGATTTCAGCTTGTACATTTTCGATCCGTTTACGTTGACGGTCTTATCAATCGTAAACGCTTCACCAGGCTTTACTTTTTTGTGCTTCGCTGACCAGTTTGGCTTATCATAGACCCATAGCCACCCGTCAGCATTCGGCTTCACTACAGCCATTTTAACGCCCTTTGGTGTCGTTTCTTTTTTCGGGCTTGTTTTAGATGAAGAAGATACCTTTTTTAAACCGACGGCCGCCGCGATCCCATCTGCGTGCCCCTCGGCCAATAGATTCAGAAACGAATCTTGTTTCAGCAGCGCAGCATCTTCTTTACGGTCGATGAAAAGGTTCTCTGTCAAAATTGCTGGCATTTTTGTTTCTCTTAAGACAGCTAGATTTTTAGACTTGGTTCCGCGGTCCCCTGCCTTACCCTTAATTTTTCTATAGATCGCATCATGTACGATCTTTTGCTGCTTGCCAGTGCTGGATGCTGCAGAGAGTTTATCAAAACGGAACGTCTCAAAACCCGTTCCTCCGCCAGCATTTATGTGAATAGATGCAAAATAAGCAGCGCCCCAATTATTTGCTAACCTTGCTCTTTGAGACAGATCAACGTAAACGTCAGTTGATCGTGTGAGTTTGACCGTTGCCCCGTACACCTTTTCAAGAATCGCTTTTGTTTTCTTTGCGATAGTTAGTACAAGATCTTTTTCTTTTAATCCGTTTGCTGCTGCACCCGGATCGTGTCCGCCGTGTCCCGGATCAAGCATAATTTTCTTTGTCATGTTCATCTACTCCTTAATTTGTTTTTATATAGAAAAAAGCCGCCGATTACTCAGCAGCTTTCTTTTCTGTTTCTTCTTCTTGACTGTCGGATTCGATCACGTGAAGTCGGTCTGTAATAGAAGCCGGGATTTTAACGCCGATCTGTGCAAGGTTTTCTGTGATAGAAAGCCCTTCATTTGCAATATAGAAAAGCACTGTCCCGAAGGTCAGCACTCCGTTTAGTCCCATGATCTGATCAATGATGTTGGCCACAATCACGACAACAAAACTAAGCATTTTTCGCACGTAACCAAACCAAGCCGTGCGACTGCGCAGCTTACCGATCTTCCATGCTTTAATGATTCCTGTTAAAACGTCGATGACGCTTAGCAGCAAGAGCAAGTCCAAAAATTTCACTCCGCCAAATAGGTATGTTCGTGCAAGGTCTAAAGTTTCAAAGTTTATAAACACTATCGTTTCCTCCATTTCTTTAATCACCTCCTTTCGAAGGCAAAATAAAAAGCACCTGTTAAGATGCTGTGGTTCCTAAATCTGCAGAAGCAGCTGGCTTGTCGAATGCGACGCCTGTGATCTGCTTAAACTCTTCTTTTGTTATTACTTCTAATGCGACATACTCCCGCATGATCTCAAGAGTGTAAACGCCCCAATCCCAAAATACTTTTATGTCGGCCGCCGTTGGATAAATCATGATGACCCGCCTCTCTGCAGCTGCGTAACTTGCAATGTGAGTAAAGCCGCCTGTTTTTTAAGAGTGGTTATATCATTAGGTAAAGGCGGTTTAGGCTGCAAGCTCTCTATATACTCTTCGGATGCTGATTCAAACCACATTCTTTTTTTCTCGTCATACACGGGAAGATATAACCCCTTTTGCGGTCGTACATCCGTAGCATTTTCCGGCAGCTCGTCATAATCAATTACATCTTCGCCTTGATATTTAAACTTCTCATCGAAGTAATAAATGTGCATATATCTTACCTCCTTTACCATAACGGAATAGATTCATTTATTTCAAACCTGCTTACAAAAGAATTATCGTTAGCGGACATCCCATCAAAACGTAAAGAACCGTCTTTCTCTAATGTAAATCTAGCAGACCCATAAGAACCTACCGTTGCGCCTAAAAACGCAGTTTTTGCTGACGGTTTTTGAGCAAAACGTGCAATGACAGTATCGTTCGCCGGGACTCCCTCAAACGATCCTCGAATGCGTAAGTCATTTTGACGTATGGAGAATTGGAGAGGGTTTCCCGCAAATTGTTTTACTGTTCCTGCGACTAACGTTACTTGATTCCATGTGCTGCTTAAATCATTATCCGTCAGCATCCGTCTCCATCCTCTAAATGATCCGTCCGTATGAATCGTGCCGAACCAATGTAAATTATCGCCACTTCTAACAATATGAAAGTATTTACGGTTGTTACTGTTATCAATAACGTAAATATTGAACCAAGATGAATCGGTTTTACTCGGCATATTGACGACATTTGTCCCAACGGCATAGTAACAACCGGAAGGCAGCGTTAAAATGTCCGTACCGTTAGGAAGCAACTGGCTTTGTCCAGTTTCAGACAACAAATTATGATTGGAGAGTCTAGCCCACCCACTCCACACATTGTTGTTTAAATAGTTGGTGTAGATGTTATTTACATAGTCTGTTGCGTAAACCCAACCAAACGTACCCTTTCCGTTTGTCGCATCCGTCATGTGGAAAAAGCCTCTGAATGAACGTTTATTCGGAAGGTCTTTTGAACCTGCTATAGCATAAAACGTTCCTTGTCCTAGCCCATTATTGATGACAGCGTCTAGGATGCTAACGGACGTGTCTTTAATTGAAATCAATGGCATACCTGAATCAGTTGTAATTTTCTTTTGCTGAAAACCCGCAACAAGGTCTTTAGCCATTTTCAAAGCGCCTACGGGAGTCTCCGCATAATCCTCCGTATATTTTTTAGCAGCTGCAAGCGCTTCGGCTACTTTAGCTTTTGCGCCTTGTTTTGTTTCGATCTTTTCCAAGTCCTCGAACTTGGCCTTCAATTCATCAATCGTTAGGATCGCTTCATCGTACATCTCATTTATCTTTGCTCTTAAAGTCTCGAACTCGTCCACATAGTATTCTGTGATTGGGACAATATCTTGATCAATGAGGGACTTTGAAATGTTAAAAGAGAACTGATGCACGGACAAAGATTGATCATTTGCATAGTACAAATTCAGCTCAGCTTGTACTATGCCGTAGTGCTTAATCTCTTTGTCTGACAAGATATACTCGGCGTGACCGTTCACTCTATCAACTATCGTTACGTCTCTAATGAATCGGCTGCCATCTGACATAACTAATACAAGTTTTCCCATGACAGCTGCTAGAGGCAAAGGGACTCCATCTTTAGTGAGTTTGAAAATGAGCCTTGCTGTCTGACGGTCCTGCGTCCAAAAATTTATGCTGGTTGATACGCTTGAACTGGTATATGCGTTTACATCAAAATCAAGTGGACCATTTTTGCGAATCATGTTATCACCTCTCTCATGTTACATTTTCAAATGATTTAATAGGATCAACGCTGTTGTCTTTCAAAGAACCTTCTGCGCCAGCTCCTTTTAGTCGATTGCCGAAATGCTGAATACGAGAACACTTGCTAGTAAAATACATCGCGTATCTGCATTTTTTTCCACGCACTTTGTTGAATCTTGCTGCCGAATCTGTGACTCCATCCATGAAGATAATTCCGTAATACGGGTTTGATGAAGAGGTTCTTTTACCTGCATTCTGAATATCGCTGAAATCAACGTTTATGTCCTCTGAATCTCCTGAAACAGAAATCCCCGAATATCCAACTTCACGTAAAGTTGTGTTTGTGACATCAATGTTCTTACACCCTAATTCTACGCGTACACCGTTCCCCTCGATGTCTCGTCCAACGCTTGATTCGACTTTGCCATTACTGCAGCGTGTTAAGAGCACCCCATGATGTTTAATGTCTCTAAATTGATTACGAGACACCAAAAAGCCATCCACATCTGATAAATGGATTGCGTGCTTGACCTTTACGCCATTGATTTTATTACCGGAAACATCCACATCGTCAATTCTTTGAATCCCTTTACGGCCATATACCTGAATGGCATGACGTTCTTTGATATTAGTGAAAGTGTTATCTTTGACTGAAAGACGCTTTACCTTGTTGACCCTGTTCGTAGGATTGCCGTTTGCGTCTTGCGTGTAGACCGATTCAACGCTTGGAATCATGAGTCTTACGCCGGATGCACAATTTTTAAATCGGTTTCGGCTTATTAAAACGTCTTCCCATTTGTTCCCTGAAATTGCGTACTCGGTCGTATCTTCAAAATCGTTGTTTTCGATACGAATATCAGAATACCAAAAGCCATCAGTGCTGGTGTGAGAATCTATCCCCCGCGCATATCCTCCTAAATTCTCGGATCTGCTAAAATAGCAGTCTCGAATAGTGACATGCTTGCTCACGGTTTGGTCATAAGCTCCAAATGCGCCGAAGTTGCCCGCCGATCTCATTAAGTCCAGCTGAATCGCAGCAGAAAACCATCTGTCGCCTTTATAATCAGCGAAACCTTTATACCAGACATTTTCAATTAAGACATGCTTATTACCTGCACAGTCAAAGGCATGACCGCCGCACACATCCTTGATAGTGATATCCCGTATGATAATGCGCTCAGCATGTGCAAAACCTATTACTGAACATTGTTCTTTGATCTCTCCCCCTGCGCTATCAAACACCCCTTGACCGTCAATCAGTATATTTCCGTGGCCGTCATAGCCCTTGGTTCGGTCGTCTTTATCACCATTTACAAGCATTGATCCTACAAATCCGCGCCTTATAACGGCACCAGCTTGTAAGGTTAAGTGAGTGTTTTTATAGATGCGTGCAGTCTCCATTAGTTTGTATTGTCCTTGAGGAACAACAATGTGCACAGGATATAATTTGGCAAGACTAAGAGCTGCCTTGAATCCTGCCGTAAAACTTCCGTACTTTTTAATAAACCTTTTTAGATTCAGGGAAACGGCAGCGTCTTCTATTTCTTGCTCAAGAATTTGAAAGTCATAGTCTAATCTATCTTTTGCTGTGGGATGAATAGATGCATCCCTAGCGACTCGAATGTCTACAACTTCTTTTACATCATTCCCGTCATGGTTGAGAATGAGGTTTGTCAATCTAGCCCACATGTTGTCAATCCTATTGGCAACGGTGAACAAACCGTGCATAATCTGACTAGACAAGTGAGCTTTTTTACTGCCCTTGTGAGACTGTAATTCAGTAGCATTTTTATTAAGTTCATTCTCGACCGTTTGCATATCCCCACGCAATTGGGATTCATAGACCGAGTTACGGGTTGTGTCATAATACTTTTTAAGCCGGACCAATCTATTCACTCCTTTCAATTCCAAAAGAAAAAACGCTCTTAATTGAGCGTTCTCATCAACTGATCTATATATCTTTTTTGCTGCTTAATCTGCCGCGCCTGGCTCACTTGATAGTCCTGGATGTCTTTCCTAAAGTTAGCGAAAGTCATTTTAGGGCTGTCATACGGGTTGAGGGGATTATAAGTGACAGACACTAGCCTTACATCGTCCTCAAACGTGATCCCGTTTGCCGTATCAGCAATGACATGTATCGTGTCACCCTTCCAAAAATCCTCTTCTATTCCTTGTAGTGCTGGTTCATAGATATACTGATACTCTGCCTCAACGACCACGTCAGGATATGGATTTACATGCTTTTTCAAAGCAGATACCATGTTGCTTGCTTTTTTTACTGTGTCATCTCTTATCGGCTCACCCCAGCGCGGCTTACCCTCAATCAAAAATTTATCTTCATCAGGATGAATGTATAGGATAGGCTCGAATTCATATTCAGGCTCTTTTTCCTTTTCATCCTCGTTCGTTTTTGTATCAGTTGATTTAGTATCACTTTTCTTAGCCTTCTTCTCTGCTCCGTAACCCCAAGCTCTTGTGGATGTGTTTTGGTCATTGATCTTCAATTTAAAGCCTGGCATATTGTATCGGCTGTCGAAAGTGTAATCTACTACTCTTCCCATCTTTTTATATACATAGATGACGTAGTTGTTTACATCAAGCTCTATTTCATAGTCATCAACGATCTGATCCATTAATTCGATTCTATTCTTTTCTCCGAAGCCGTCTTGATCGACGATATCAAATGCTGATTCTTTTTCTTTCAGGACATATTGAAAGGGTGTATCAGCAAGTGCAATGTCTAGGGCTTCTTTGATGTTGAGTTTCTTTGACGTTTTTTCCTCGACTCTGTTATTTACAAGAAGTACAGTATACACATGATTGGCCGTTACTTTTTTCTGCAGCACGTTTTTCCTGCTCTGATCAAGCTCAATATCTGTAATGTAATACTTTTGATGGTTGTATACTTTCTCGTCTAAATACAGTATGTTCCCTGGAACAAGCAAATCAAATTCCGCCCCATTATCCTCAGTCCGTAAAAGTGTGAATGTAAAACTCTTCTTACCTGTTGTATCGTCTTGCAGTTCCAACACAGCGCCTACAATCTCTACAAGGTCCTTGCCGTCCTTGGTTGAGACATGCAGCTGCCTGAAATCAATGTCAGTGGGCAGCCCGTCATTTAATTCTACGTCCTTACCTTGGTATTCCTTGCTTGGGTAGGACGGTTTAGCTGGTGTTTCAGGTGGTTCACTCGGTTCATCCGGCACATCATCTAAGGTGTCATATTGCGTAAGTTTGTAAGTAAAAATGATGCTGTTTAATTTTGTTGCATAATTTATGTCGGTAGCATATCCGGCTTTTGAAACTGATGCAGTAGCCTTTTTATAATCTTTTTCACCTACCACATCTTTATATCGACTCAAACGAGTGTACAAACTTCCTAAATCCGCGAGACTCTCAGCATATGATGGATACTTTCTAAATTTCGCTTGTATCCTAGTAACGTTTCCCTTTTTGTCCTGCTCACTAGTCCACATTAATACGTATTTGCCGTTATAAGTTCCTTTGATTCCAAATAGATTGTTGGCTTGTTGAGAAAGACCACTGGATCCGAAACCACTTTCTAGGCACCCCTGAGCGATGACTAGGCTCGCAAGGACATTATATTTTTTATAGACTTTCTGCGCCCCTGGTGCTAGTTTTTTTATAAAATCCGCTGCAGCCATGACATCCCCCTTTTACGGAAAATAAAATCTTGTATCGAATACAATTTCAAAATCATTGGTGTTCTGTATCTCAAACTCATTCATGCCTTTATCTAAGGAAGGTAGCCTTCCAGACGTTTTCAATCTTTTATTACCAACAACGGTATACTGTTTCAGGTTCCTGACTTGCTGTGACTTTTTCAGTTCAGCTTCAATTTTCAACCTCTCATTGTTCGTGTGGTTGATTATAGTCACGTTTTTTCCCTTTGCGTTTAGCAGCACATTGTAATCATGCTGCAGTGGGTTAATAGGTAAGCCAGGATTAAATACGCTGAAACGCTTTTTGTTTTTAAAACGGTATTGCAGATCGTCGCGCCTTTGAATTCCCATTCCTGAAAACCATCTTTCATTAGAAAAGTTCTGCGCGCTTAAAGACGTGCCTTTTGACTCTGCCAGCCCTGTGATATTGTTAAAATCCACTTGGAAGGATACCTGGTTTTTTTGCTTGTCTTTGGGTATTTGAAACCCTCCGTCACACGTAACCGCAAAACGCCTCCCAGGAAGCAGATCACATGAGATGTAATACCAGAAGGGCTGAACAACGAGATCATAAAACTCATGTCTGTACTGATAAAAGTTTGCCGCGATTTTAGCATCAAGCAATATCTCAACCTTGATAGACCTTTCTTTGTACACTATGTCGCGCGGATGCTGCGTCGGTACAAGTCCATTAAACCTGGTCATCTGTACTAGCTCCCTATCAGTGCTTGGCGCGTCAGGTGCAAAGCTAAGCAACTTAAAATAGGGCAGTAACCCCGATAAAGGCTGCTCCCCCATTCCGTCTCTGAAATCAAAATACAGATCCATTATCTTTTCAGCCCTCCTTTATAAGCATTCTGTTCGTATTTTTGAGCGCTCTTTTTATCCAGTATGGATGTGTCACCTTGTTCAAAAACGATGTCTGCTAAATGCTGGCCGCCAATAATGACAGGCGCAGGATGTATTCTGATTGTTTGTCCTGCAGCACTTACGCTTTCATTGTTCGTTTGTAAATTGTTTGATAGAAGACTAATAAGGGCATCTAGCTTTTGGTTTAATACAGGCGTATCAATCTCATTTCTCACAGTCAGTTCAGCGCGCATCGTATTTATTTCATCTGCTGCCCCCTGGATGTTAAACGCCATTCTATTAATTTCAGATTTAAAGGACGTCATAGCACCTTGCGCCATAGCTACTGTGCTCTTTTTCACGTCCTGCGCTTTTTCTCCAAGCCCAATGATAAACCCATCGCCAAAGTTCACACCTTCTGCAATGGTCTTCTTTGCAGGTGATTTTGATTGTATGGAATCTTTCAGCGAACGTATTGCAACTTTACCGATGGCCCAGGCAGCTTTCCATATCGTACCGCCAGTGCCTCCCATGCTGCGAATACCGTTAGCAAAACCTTTAGAAAAATCAGCACCTGTGCCAGTTGTTTTCACGCTTGATAAGCCTTGTTTTCCTGATTGTGCTACGGTGCTACCTGAATTACTAGCGTTCCCCGCTTGGCTACGAATGCCGGATGCGAATTGACTCCCTGCTTTTTGTCCGCCTCCGCCATCGGTTGTTTTAGCAAGCTGGGCTGTTGCTGTCGCGCTCACCGAAGATGCTGCAGACGTATTGGCGCCCTTTGTGCTTGTTATTCCCGCGCTATGGCTTTTACCTTTTGTTACACCTGCTTGTGTGGCTTGAGTGGTATTTTTGTTTAGGTTTGATAACGCTGTTTGGTTTACGCTGCTTGTTGCAGTGCTTGTGCTGCCTTTTGTTGAGCTTATACCCGCGCTAAATGATTGGCCTTTTTGTGAGCCGAATGTTTTAGCACCTGCATTGCCTTCACTTAACTTTTGTTTTAGTGCTTGCTGCAGAACTGTACCACTGTTAGATACGTTAACTTTTGTCGAACTAATACCATCGCTAAATGATTGACCTTTTTCACGTCCTGCAATTCTAGGGATGCCGTTTTCCTCTCGCAGTTTTTGATCAAGTGACTGCTTAAGGATCGTACCACTCGCTAACGTGTTAGGCGTGGCAGCTGTTAAGCCGTCTGCAAATTCATCGCCCATTTTCTTTCCTGATTCACGGGCAGATGTTGCGCGGTTGAATTCATTTTCAGCATTTATGATTGCTTCGTTTGCTTTGCTCGCCGATTCTTCTGCAGAAAAGCCTAGACCCTCGTTAAACTCAATGAGAGCTTGTTTCGTTTTTTCTAAGGCTTCTTCTTTGCTGTCTCCAAGTTTTTGTAAGAAAGCAACCTGTTTTTCAGCCCAGCGTGCTTGGTATTTTGCATCGCTCTCTTCCATTTCAATGAAGATCCCCATTGAATTACTGGAATACTCTTTTTGTTTTTCCAGGGCTTTTCCCGTTTCCAAGTCCAGCAACTTACCATCTTGCGACATCTGATCAAACAAAGCTTTGGAACTGTTTTTGTAAGCCTCTAGGTTTTCAGCAAGAGCCTTTTGATAATCGGCATTACTTTTAGCTTTTAGTGCTTTGTGCTGCGCTGCTGATATCGCTTCTTTTGCAAGGGCCTCGTCTAAAACTTTATTTCTGTAATCGCGATCTTCTTTAGCAGCCTTCTGTCCCTCTTTATAAATGCCGCTGATTTGATCGTTGTAGCTTTTGGCATTTTTGAAAGAGAGTTTTGTTTGACTCTCTGAAACTCTCTGTTGAATGGCTAAAGCGTCCTTTTGGTTTGCGGCAAATTTACTTGTTGACTGTTGAAAGAATGAAATTATATCCTCAAATGTTTTCTTTTGAGAAGCATTCATTTTTGATGTCATTAAACCTGTTTCATCTTTCAATTTTTCTAACTGCCGCATCTTCTCACGTACTTTTTGAACGTCTTTGTCAATGTCTCCGACCAGCTGATCGGACCAATCTTCTCCGATTTTCTTTGTTTCTTTTTCTTGGTCCTCAAAAAGACCTTTTAGAACGGCGATTGCATCTGTCTTAAATCCTTCCAGCTCTTTAATAAGAGAAGAAGACATTTTTTGATAAGTAGACAATAGATTACTGGCCATCTTCTCGGCTTCTTTTCCTGAAACCTGCGTCAGTTGGAACAGTTGTGATGTAGCTTTTTCACGAAGATTCACGTATGATCCGGCAGCTTTTTGAGTTGCCTTTGAAACGCCCTCACCATATAGAAGCGCTGATTCTTTTGCTTCCTCCTGGCGTTTCTTTTGATTTTTCAGCTGCTCATTATACGCATAGGTTGCTACGGCAATACCACCTAGTAAAGCTGTTCCCCCAACTATTGCAAGGCCCACTGGACCCGTAAATGCTAAAAGCGCACCAATACCCATTGTGAGCGTTGCGACTGCTGTTGTGGCGCCTAAAACACCCGTAGCAAACAATGCTGTTTTAGCAACCGTTTGGGCTGTGGCAGAATCCATTTTGTTAAACATGGAAACGATGTCTGCACCTTTTTCAGCAAGGTTACCAAGCGCAGGAAGTAAACTTTCAGTAAGCTTAATCTTTGCCCCTTCAACTGCAGACTGGAAAGCAATGATACTGCCCCGCGCATTATCAAGCATTGTGTCAGCCATTTTTTTAGCCGCACCGTCTGATTCTTTTAGCGCTTTAGTATTTTCTTTCAATGCCTTGCTGCCCTTTTGCAGAAGAACTGCCCAATGTTTATAAGATTCAGCGCCTACAATGGTTTTTAAGGTTGCGGCTTGTTGCTCTTTCGTCATGCCCTTCATGCCCCGCTCCATTTCGGCCACAACTTCGGGCATACTCTTCATGTTTCCTGCTGCATCAAAAAATGAAAATCCTAACTTATCAATTACCTTCTGCGCCTTTCTAGCTGGCGTCGCTAACCTGATCAAAGACGTACCAAACGCCTGACCCGCGATTGAACCTTGTAAACCTGCGTCACCAAACGCCATGACTGCGGCCGCTGACTCTTCTAGTCCCCATCCTAATGAATTGGCGTTAGGCGCAAGGAACTTCATGGCCTCTCCCATTTGCTCCACGTTCGTGTTTGCGTTTGCTGCTCCGTATGCAATTACGTCCGATGCGTGCCCAGCTTCCGATGCTTTCATAGCAAAAGCCTGCATCATATTAGAAGAAATGTCGGCGGCGGCGGCTAAATCTAGTTGACCTGCAGCTGCTAAATTCAGCATGCCTGGCATAGCTGCGTAAATGTCGTTTGCTTTAAATCCGGCCATTGCCAGGAAGCTTTGTGCGTCTGCTGCTTGACTAGCAGTAAATACGGTTGTTGCCCCCAACTCTTTAGCCTGGTTTTTCAGCTTTTCGACTTCTGCAGCTGTTCCCCCTGAAATAGCTTTAACTTTGCTCATTTGTGTTTCAAATGACATACCAACTTCTACGGCATCTTTCAGTGGGAGGGCCAAGCTAGCAAAAGCAACTCCTGAAGTCATCGCTACCGAAGCACCCGTACTTCTCATTTTGTTGCCAACTGTATTCATTCTTTGGCCCATCTTATAAAGCGATGAGGATGTTCTTTTTATCTCAGCTTCCATCCTCTGAATTTTGTTGGTCGTTTGTGTTAACGCATTTTGCGTCTTATTCATTTCAGCTGTTGCATAGTTCAACCGGCGGGCTAGGGTTTGCGTTGATTCCGCATCCTTTCCCTTCTTGATGGCTGAATCTGCATAAGCTCTTTCAAGTGCTTTGACCTTCATTTTATGCTGGTCTAATTGCTGTGAAAGGGTTCTGACTTTCGTTTGTGAGGTTTTCAGCTCATTACCCCACACACCAACTGCAGTCCGATTCTTTTCAAATTCAGACTTTATGTTCTTCATTTGAACGGCGATTGCTTTCATTTCCCCGTTAAATTGGGACGAATTAGAATACAGCTTTACTTTAATGTCTTTGCTCAATCCCTCACCACCTTTTTACAGTCCAGGTATCTGATCAATGTATAAAGGCTTATCCGATGCTGCAGCGTTCTTACTTGGCTTTTCCTTGCTTGCTTCTTTCCTGCGTGCAAGACGTTTTAGATGATAGACAATGTCCATTTCGTCTATCTGATTTTGAGTAAAGCCAATGTCCTCTAATGCGTTATACATATCAAGGACAGCATCGGACAAACTTACTCCCCCGGCTCTGCTTCCTCTCCGGTTTCAGGATTCAGGATTTTGCTCGCTTCAACGATATTCCCAATGACATAGTTTGCGGTTGCGTAGATTGTTCTATATAAAAGTCGTGAATCAATGCCTTGTTCAAATTCTTCTGCAGTGAATTTGTTTCCGAACACTTCACAAATAAACTCTGATTGTCTACTTGTATAAATTCTTTCAGGATCATTCGATTCAAGGTCTTCTGTTATTTCTGCCGCGGTCCTAAATAAAGCTCCAGTGATAAAGCTAGGTGTGGAAAATTTCTTTTTCTTACCGTTTAAATGCAAGGTGATTGTCAATGCTTCCATGTTATTGCCTCCCGATTACAAAATAAAAAAGAGCGTTATTAAACGCCCTTTCCGATGTCTACTGAACTTGTGGAATCCTCTGTATCTTTTCCTTTTGCAAACGACGCCCCGTCGTATACAACTTGTTTAAACCATTCATCCGGGTCAAAGCCTTCGTCGAATTCAGCTTGAGCCTTCCAGCGGTTTTTCCCCTTCTTATTTTGTAAAGTCATAAAGCCCGCCTTGAATTTTGCTGTTTCAGGGTCTGCTTTACCCTCTGTCGTTTTGTTTTCATTGGCCATCAATTCAGGAAGTCCCTTTAAAAACCAATAAAACCTATGTCCGCCTGTAGATGTTTTCGCTCTAAACCCGAAAGCCAAGAAAATGGCCTTGTCATCAGAACTGGCAAAAGAAATCCCATTTTCGACCTTGTGGCCGAAAATCTTGTTTTGCACCTCTATAGGTAAATCTGCTAGTTCAGCTTCAAGGTCAATGTCACCCATGTTGTTAAATGAATCAAACACGCCGTTATCAGCCCAAAATTTAGACTGCTCTGATTTAGGATCGACTTTGACGTTTACAGCTCCTGGCAGTCTTTCAGGCTTTGCATATTCAAGTCCTTTATCGTCGTCTTGAATCAGCTCAGCATAATGGAACATGTCTAATCCGTAGATTGTTTTACCCATCTGTTTTCCTCCTAGAAAAATGTTTTGACGTACCTCATGCCCCGATGAAAGATTTTTGTATCTGTTTCGTAAAGGTCGACGGAATCATATCTTCCGTAACCTAAATCTTTCATAAGACGGTCTATTTGTTTCGCTATTTCTGTTTCGTTTTTCCGTGTGTCTGCTTTTGAAAATATGCTTAACTGGAATCGAACCTCACTTGCTGCCGAATGGTTGTCTCTGTACTCTTGATCCCTATTTGTAATCTCTGAAAATACAACCCTGGGGAATGCGGCCACATCATCGGCCACAAGATTATGAAAACCACCCGTGACAAGCTGCTTTAATTCATTGTTTTTTAATAACGCTGCACTCAATTCCTTCTTTGCATCAAAGCTCATTTAATAGGCGCCGTGATAATTCTTTCCATGATCTTCACAGCTTGTCCCTCCCCTTCAATTGCGCTTTTTTCAATGAATGGATGCGGCGGCATTTTAGACGTGCCCCACTCTAAAAATCGCCCTCTGTAAGCGACTTTTCTATTCGGCCCAACCGAAACAAACAGCTCACCGTCTTTGGATTCTCTTGCAGCTGAAACCGTGATGTTATCCACCATATGAGGTTGATTCTTTGAACTCTTATTCACGTTACGTTTTTGATGCTCGGCTATTACCTCGCCCCCAGCTTTAAGGGCAATCTTTTCAGCTTTTTCGACGTCGTCACCTATCTTGTTGAAAAATCTCGTTAGATCATCAAATCCTTCAATATCCATATCAGCCATTTATGCCAACCTCATTGCATGTGACTTCAAGCCGCTTCTTTTTATTTTCAACGTCGTTAAAATCCATTACGTCGAAAGTGCGGTATATTGGCTCTCCTGCATCATCGGTTCCCGTTTGATGAAGGATTCGCATGTCTTGTTTAACGTCTTCACGATATCTAATTGTAATTTTCTTCGGTGACTTGACTCCTAGCGCGCCAGCCACAAGCGTGTCTGACTTTGAGCCGGAAAATCCTTCAATTGAACCCCATGTCTCAAAAACATTTTCATAAGATTCATTCCATTTCATCTCATCGTCCTGCACCCTTTTCTTTACTTGAAAAGTTAAACGACGATTCAACTCGCTTATCTTCTTCATCCTCTTCTACCTCCACATAGCGAAGTTGAGTTAGTTGATCCCGAATAGTAAAAGGGATGGATGAGCCGGAAACGCCTGACTCATACACCCCTCGATTTTCGTACCAATGAGCAACAAGCATGCCTGTTACCAGTGCATACTGCTCGTTACCTTCAACATAACGCCCTATACCATTTTTGATATATCCCTTTGCTGCAGTAATTAAGGATTTAAGCAAGGCGTCATCTTGGTCGGTATCAACCTTTAAATATTCATCTTTCAGCATTTTTAAATCCATAGAAGACCGCCTACTTATTCAGTTTTTGGTTTTTCTAAAGCTTCGACTCTAGTTTGTAATTCGGTAATCGTTTCTTTTACAGCTGAATTGAGATTTTCCCACATGACGCTGCCAGTACCGATAGTACGAGAGTTGACAGATTTATCAGCTAAATGATCATTTTTAATAGACCCCGTTTCAATTACTGCAGGATCTCCTTTGTCACCTTTTGGGCCTTGCTCTCCTGGATCGCCTTTTTTTCCTTTCGGACCTTGTGGGCCTTGTTCACCTGGATCACCCTTTAATCCCTTCACATAAAGTGGATTTTCTTCGCTATTGTCTTTCACCGTAACTGCTGTGATAGGTTTACCATCAGGGCCCGCCTCCGCGGACGTGAATACTCCATTACTTTCGTTTAGATAATCTTTTGCCATGTTAGATCAATTCCTTTCCAATGTTTATTCTTTGCTCATTTTGCTTTGCAGCTCTTTTATTTCGTCTTCCATTCCCTTGAGTCTAGTTTCAATAGACGAATTAAGATGCTCCGGCATAACGCTTCCCGTCCCGATGTTTACCGAACGAACCGCTTTTTCGGCCAGTATTTCATGTGTCACGCTTCCTGGTGCAGCTGATCCGCCGCCACCTAGACTCACTTCCTCGCCGTCTTTGACGATTTTTCCGCCTGCAAACTCTAATACACCACCGATGACAGTTCGATCCCCGCCATCAGTGGTGTAATTTTTCGTCACTCTCATGACTTTTTCACCTCTTCTTCTTTTACTTCTTTTACTTCTTTTATTGATAATTGGCCGTATACTACGGCTTCTTCGTCCCATTTCCGGACGTCTTCTCGTTCAATTGCACGCACTTTTGTTGTGTTCGTTTCAAATGATCCTGCTGCAAGATTCGTATAGTCGATAGACTGTTGCTGTCGATCAAATAAAACAACTGCCTCTTTTAAATCCCCAACGATTACAGGTGCTTTCCCTGCTTTTGTTTTCAAGACTTTGTTTGAGATCACCACCACGCGGCGACCAAACAGCATTTTATTTGTCGGTTCGGAAGGAATATCCTTGAGTAGATATTTACCGTCCGCATCTTTCAATTGATCAAGATAGTTAAACCCGTCTTGGTTTGTCATGATGATCGCACCAGCTGAAATGGCGGTATCTAGCGTAACGTTTAAAGTCTTTTTAATGTCATCCAGGCCTTTAAATTCTACCTTTTTCAAATCGTCAAGGATTTTCAGGATGAGTGCATTTCTTGTTGCGACTGATTTTTTAACGAACCATTTCGCGACATATGTCATGATCGCTTGATCTGTATCTTGCAGCAATGTATTGGAAAGTGGCAAAAGCCCAGCATAGTCAGTAATGCTATATGATAGTTTTGTAAACTTAGGCTGGTCTGTTTCTGGAATGTTTCCCATTTCCTCGATGTCTTGGAATGGTGTCATGTCTCCGTTTTTTTCAAGCATACGGCTACCTGATCTTGTTGCCACAGGCTCGACTGTTACATATTGCTCAAGTTGATGTAGTTGCTCCCGCTTTAACTCTTTAATAGTTCTTGAAATATCTTCGGGGATCAGGATTCCGCCATCTTCTTCATTTTTTCCTGACATCGCTCTGAATTCAGGGTTTTCTAGGAATTCACGTTCTTCATGTGTTAAGGATTTACCTCGAAGAGACTTCATGAACAACTTGGTGAATTTCTTTTGACGTTCTTCCTTATCCCCTTCGGCTCCTTTTCGTCCCTCCGGGTTACGTTCTAGCTCCGGCACAAAATTTTCACCGCCAGGTAAATCAGGCACGTTCAGTGAGCGTCCTTCTACCATCAATTCAATTTGATTCTTAAGCTCTTTCACTTCATCGAGTAGCTGGCGCGCTTCCTCTGTTTTTCCTTCTGCTAGTGCTTTATCAGCATCTTCTTTCTTTCGTGTAAACTGCTGACGCAGTTCAATTTCTTTTTTTGTCATCTTTATTTTTCCTCCTCATAGAACGCAAAAAAGCCTTATTCGGGAAGATCAAGGCTTAATAGTTCCAATTCAATTTTTAAATTTTCATCTGTTGGTGCACTTCGTTGTTCTTTCATTTCTTCTACTTTCTCTAAGCTGCGGGCTCCTACCACAGCTTCGGTATCGCTATATGCTGGTGTCGTTACTAGAGATATGTCATAAATGCGGTGAATTCTGTTTATTCTTCGTTCGTATATATCCTCGTTTTCGTTAATTCTCCATTCGTCGGGTTCGTCTCCGTTGTAATCCAACGAAAAGGCAAAAGAACATTGATTAATAACGCCGCTGCGTATATTCTCCTTGAGATCGCGCGCATATGACGTGTCTGACGGTTTAAATCTGAATTTAAGACCTATGCCATCTATTTCTAATTCAAGCCGTCCTGATTCCCCTGAAACGGTGTTTCTTGCTAGAGGAAAATCTTCTCGATGATTGAACAGTGCAACGACGTTTGATAGATCGGTAGATTCTAAAGCGTTCCTGCTTATGATTTCCTTGAACCACCCCAAACGCTCGGACCATTTTTCAAATTTCAAGGCATATCCTTCCACATATTCGGCTTGTCCTTCACCGTCGGAACGTATCTCAATTGGCGTCGTGAGCAGCCGCACTTCTTTTTCTTTACTCATTCTTGCTGTCACCTCCCTTCATGGCTGAACCAGCTTTAAGCCGCTGGTATTCTTCCATAAAGTCAAGGAACACATAGTTCAAGCTAGATAGATATTTTTCACCATGTTCAATAGGGTTTCTTTCAATCAAGTCGCGAATCTCATTTTTATTTAAAAGACCCGCTTCACTCATCGTCTTAAAATACTCTGCTTGAGTTTTACTGTCGCCGCGCAGCTCACTATCAACATTGAATTTTACATAATGGCCCGCTTTTTGATCATTGTCAGTAAACAATTTAATATTTAACTCCTGTTCAAAATTCACGATCCACGGTTGCAATGTGTTTTTTACGTATTCCAGGGATTGATGCTCAATGTTTGAAAATGTGGCTTTATCAAGCTCATTGAGTTTATGCAACGGAACTTTATAAATCATTGCAATTTGTGCTTTATTGAATTTCATAGATTCTACAAACTGCGCTTCTTGCAAAGGCATAGCAATTGATTGATATTCAAGACCATTATCAATAATCGCTATGTTTTCACCCTGGTTGACCCGCAGCCATTCTTTTCTTACGTTCTCTTTTGGTTTTTCATCCAAGAAAGAAGGTACTTTTAGAATGCCTCGCGGCGTGGCTTCGTTTTTATATAGTTTTGCGTTATATTTTGTTGCAGCTGCTTGAGCGCCTATATGCTCTCTCACTACCCCAATAGGCGACTTACCGTGAATGCCATCCGTTGATAAACCTTTAAAATGCAACACTTGGTGTTCATATAGTTCCATCGTTCTTCCGTTAACGGTGGTTTGGTACCATAGCCTCCCTGAGTCGGGATGGATGTATGCTTTTGTTGCATCCGGCCGCAACGGGTAAAGATTTTCAGGGAAACCGTGAGCCCCAAACTCAATCATTGAATAGGCATTTCCCCATGTGAGTACATGCGTCATCATCAGCTTTTTCCACACATAAGCAGTCATGTATGGATTCGGCCTTGCGTAGATTGCATAGGCAGATGGATGATTAGGGTTTCTGTTGACTCCTTGACTCTCTTTTTTAAAAGTGTGTATCGGTAGCTTTGCGATGTCATCAGACAGTACGTTGACACATGCGAAAATGTCAGGCTGCTCAAATGAATTACTTTCACTGACTCTTTCACCACTTGCCGTTTCTCTACCTCCAAACAGATTGATCAACTGGCTGAAACCGTCTAACGTTTTTGAGCCGGATCGTTTTTCAAAAAACTTGTCTATAAACATTTATTTTCACCTCTCTTTCTGCCGCACGTGACTAGACAGCAGGTAGGCATAAAACATAAAAAATACACCCGTCAGAAATAGACCGATGTTTGTATTTACCCGATACGCTGCCAGCAGAATAAAGGTGCACCCTCCAATAAACAGCAAGTCGTTTAGTATTGATTTCAGAAGTACAATAAATTTTTTCACTCTCTCACATCCTAAAAACTGAAATTTCCTGAAAAATGTTTGTTTAAGTCAACGTTTGCGCCCGTATCGTGATACATGGCCCTAGCAAAAGCATTCATCACCGCTGCAGCTGGATCTATTCTTTGAGGTGATTTCGCTTTGTCTAGCATGATGTTTTCTTGCGGATCTTGTTTAAGGATTGCATTATTATACGCAAAAGTGAGCAATGGGTCATTCGCATGAATGACCTTGCCCTCGTATACCTTTTGTCTGTAGTCTTTTGTTGGTAAAGAAAGATGCTGAATCTTTTGCGGCATCTCAACCATATTAAATCCCTTACTCTCAAGCCGTTGTGCAAGGTGCAGCGCATTCCATTTGTCGTAAGCAGCTTCAATGACCCTTAATTTGTTGACGTGTGCAAATTCAATGATCCACCTTTCGACAAATTGATAGTCAACTGCCTCCCCTGGTGTGAATGTCATCCAACCTTGATCGCGCCATAAATCATAAGGCACTTTATCAGTAGCCATTTTCTCTTTTGCTTTTTCCTCTGGAATGAAAGAATGCTGGCCGACATAATAAAAGCCATCAAGGACGCCAACCCACCCGACAGAAGTCAAATCCGTTGTCATTGATAAATCTATGCCAAGATAGATGGCCATTTCTTTTAGATCGGGTATTTCACCATGACAGGCCCGCCATTTTGACATTTTCATATAGCCATTGTCTTTTTGGTCGACCCAGCGATCCATATTTTTTGTAAGAAAACTTCGCATTTTTTCAGGGACTTCGAGAGCCGTTTCTAAATCTGATCTTAGAGACGTCATGCCTTCTTCATAAGTTGCAACGATTGGGTTTGCTTTAATCCAGTTAGATTCATCTTTAACATCATCGCTAGTATCAAGCTCACAAATCAATGCAAAATAATCATCTTTTTTTGTATCTACATCAGGGTCAAGTATTTTACTTGTATATTGATACTCTTTAAAACAGGGGCCGTTTAAGTTATACCCAGCAGTTGTAATAATTACCATAAGGGGGCTTCGTCTCGCTACCATTCCACTATTGAGCACGTCATAAATCTCACTTGTTTCATGTGCGTGATATTCGTCTACAATTCCTAAAGATGGGTTTTTCCCGTCTCCTACCTTTCGGGCTTCCCTTGAAAGAGGTTGAATAATGGAATTTGTTTTGTGTTTCTTAATCTTTCCGTTGGCATCCGTATATTTCCCCTCTAAAATTGGCGCGTGATTTAGTTGTTCAAGAATTGCTTGATAGACTTCATCTGATTGATCTCGCGACCAACCTGCAATAAACACACGATGTTTTTCTTGAGTTGGGAAGATCTCATACGAAGCCATTATAGCCAGTAGTTGCGATTTTGCATTTTTCCTAGCTAACTGAATATATACTTTTCTGAATCGTCTAGCGTCATTCTCTTTTCTGTAAAAGCCGTAGATATTAGCAGCAATGAATAATTGAAAGTCTGTAAGTTCAATTGGCTTACCTGCTAATATCCCTTCGACATGATTAAATTGCTTGGCCCATTCATAGAAATCAAGGACTGCTTCCGCGTCAAAATAATACGGACAGTCTTCATCTGCTAACCGCTCTACGTCTTTAATGAACCTCTGAACAGCCCACTTGTGCTTCTTTCCTGCTTTTATTTCGCCCGCTTGGATCTTTTCGCAATATGACCAAACTCGCTCAATTAAAAGCTCCGCGGTCATTTCTTGCGTTAGCATTACATGCGCCCTCCAAAGCGTTCTTCTTCTTTTGTCTTAGGCTTGTCATCTTTCTTTGGGATAACGAGTTTACAGCGTGAGGAAATGGTTAAGCCTAAATCACTTGATGCTTGTCTGCATTGTTTAAATAACTTATCTTGATTTATAAGAAGATCACTGTAGGCAGCATTCGCAATTTCAAACTTTTCTCCCTCTGAATTTTCAGCAAGGGTTGTGATCGGTGTCTCTAATATGATTTCTGTTATTTCTAAATATTGTTTTCTTGCAAATAAAAAACGGGCAAGCGCGTCTACATCTAAATTTGTGATAATTCCGATGTTTTTGAGCTCGTCCGCTATCTTTTTGAATTCTCTTTTTAAGTCTTTTGGTAAGTAAGAAGGAGCTTTCACTTTGTCATCTGGTGCCTTTATTTCTTGCTCTCTTCTTTCTTTAATCTCTTTCTTGGTAAGGTTTTTCTTACCCTTTACCAACAATAAATCTACAGGTTGTCTAGGCCTCGCCATCCTCTCACCTCCTTTCAAAATTTCATTTAGGGAATTTCTCGCGATGTTGAGGGAGACGCGGTCTACAACAAATCGTTTCTAGGGATTTAAGGTAGGGGGGCCTTCAACTTCAATGCGAAGCTGATTCATGTCTCTTTCTAAATCTGCTCGTATCGAATCTACTTTCTTATAATGTTGATCAAGTAGGCTTTTGTTCGTCGTCATTCGAATCGCAGTGTAATCCTACTGATTTTACTTTGCTGCTTTCTGATTTCCGCGTTTGTGTAGTAAGATGTGTACTCAGCCTTACACCTCGGACACACTAGCAGATGACGTTTGATTCCGCGTCCGATCTTCATAATCCTAGAACAGTATTTAACTATGAAGATTGTTCCGCATTGATCACATGTACATTTTTTATAATCCATTTCCAAACCCTCCATCTTCTTTAGCGGTCTTCCTACTGTGACAGGACGCACACAACGGCTGCCAGTTAGAAGAATCCCAAAATAATTTTTTATCTCCCTTATGCGGTTTGATGTGATCCACTACCGTAGCAGCAATTCGTTTGCCTTGTAACATACAAGACTGACACAAAGGATGTTTTGCTAGATAACCTTCACGCGCTTTACGCCATTGGCTGTTATACCCACGGCGTGACGATGAATCACGGAACAGATCATATGAAGGCTTCGATGTCTTATGCTGCTGGCAATACCCTTCACGCGTTAGTTGAGGACATCCAGGTTCATTGCATGGTTTCAATGGCTTTTTCATTCACGTTCTTTCTCCCCTCTAAAAAATAAAAAACCTTTCTTAAAAGAAAGGTTAATGATAAACGTTTTGTAGCTTAAAAATATATGTGGTGTTCTCACTTAATTTGATATTAATTCATTTGCTTTTTCAGTATATATTGCTTCAACTTCTTTATCGGTCAAAACTTTTCCATTCTGTATTTCTTGCTTAGTTCGACTCCATTCTGATTTTAATATTACTTGCTGAAGCGATATTATTTTTTTTTGATTTTGCTGTGCAACACTTTTATCAAATTCATCATGTTTTACAAGAAACAAGAGAACATTATTGACTTCATCAATAAGTTTTTTCGCATACTCCTCTGACGGATTGACCAGTAAACTAATATTATTTTGTAATCTCCTTATTGTTGCGATACTCTCAACAAAGTTGAAATCATCCTTCCATTCTTTCTCTTCTTGTGTACGCCTCAAGAATGAATTCAGTTTAACAATATGTATAAATATTAAGTCATTAAATTCCACAAAATTATCTCTCATTTTATTAACCCATTCAATTCTTTGACTACTTATAGTGTCCACTATAGACGTCCTTCTTGCATTCTTCACTTGAATCACAATGGTTATAATACCAGTAACAACTGAAACAAAACCTGCAATAATTGCAGCGGTTATAACTTCATTCATTAAATCTCTCCCCCTTTATACAATATTTCAAATTCTATTTCTTATATTAATCAAGTATTAATTTGCTGTTGTACTACTTTATCATAATCTACTATACACTCTTCCAATAAAACCAAGGTCGCATATAACCTTCCAATGGATTTATGCCGTTTTGTATAAATACAAGTCCAAAAAATCATCAAAACCAAAAAAGGCACAGCAGCACTTACTAACACATATTGAATTACAGGTTTAAAACTAGATAGAGAGTTAAACAACTCGTTAAAATTAATCTTTTTAATATCTTGACTGTCTAAATATTTACCAAAGATATTACTCATAAGTGACATAAAACTTGATACCATTGCCATTGATGCTGACACCATAACAGTTATCATAACAAGTATTATTGAAAAAGGCTGACTGTATAAAGTTTGAGTGTCTTTCTCTACTTCTATAGAAGCTTCAATTCTTTTTAACATCATGTTTAATTCATCTTTATCATGATCTAAGATAATGTCTTTTTGTAATTTAACATCTTCGTTATAAGTTGTTTTTAATATTTTTTTATACTTTTTTTTATAACGACCTTTTAAATATTTTGTAACATCTTTAGATTCTCCAAGTTTCCTAGTCATATATGATCACCTCAGATGATATATCGACCTGTCATGTGAAAATTTTATTATTCGCAAATTTTGTCGAACGAAAAAACGACCTCCGTAATGGAAGTCGCCCCCAATTTATCACCTAATACCATATTAACCGCTCTCAGACAAAACGCTTTGCCAAGATTCTGCCAAAAGTGTGCCAAATTAAAAATATTGTGGTGGAACTCCCTTAATATAGTTTACGTCGACTAATTTTACTTCATTATCTGTAATAGTAGCTCCACTTTCTCTTAAGTAAGATAAAATATACTTTATTTCATTCATATTGAAAGAATCGTAAACACTATCGAGAAAGATACTAAATTCTATCCTAGCATTCTTTGGAAATGTTCTTTTAACCCACTTCCTAAATTCATAAATAGCTTTCTTTTTTTCATTACTACTACCTTCTATTAATCTTTTAGTATCTAAGTCTATCAACTGACCGTTAAGTTCTTTTAATTTCTCATTTAATTTTAAGTTAAATTCTTCTAGTTTTTCTTGAGTCATCGTGCCCTGTGTTTCAGAATTTTCTTTTATTAGCCTCTCTGTATAGTTTTGTAATTCAACTGTATTATTTTTCATAATACTTTTGATTTCGTCAAGTTCACTCATAGCTCTTAACAATTCCGTTATTTTGTCTTGCGCTAATTCTTGAAATTCCATTAATTTCTCAGCAGTTTCTTTGATTTCAATAATTGATTGCCTTTGACCAGCAACATCTACTAGAGTCATTAATATTGCAATTACAGCTAGAACAACAGAAATACCAGTAGCCATAACATTCATCTGGTTCCCAGCATCTTTATTCCCACCAAATGCAATTGCCAATGTAAACGTAATAATTAAGAGTGCAATAATACAACCATATACTAAATGTACAACACCTATTTTTTTATCTTTCACCATAAATCTCCAATCCGTTTTTAAGAACATTATATATCTAGTATAGTTATTTATCCACATAATCCACCAATTCACCATATCTATTATTGTGTCTAACTCAGGGAATTGCTAAATCCTTTGCCCCTGTTGCTGTTCAGTCATTTCCTTAAAATGAGTTGGACATTTTCTCGTTATGGTGAGTTGATGAAAATAATCTCAAAAAAAGCCCACGTTTAATATCGAGGACTTTCAACTAACTCTATACACCTATTTCAATTTGATATGGTGCTTAGAATCCCATTCTCAAAATATAAATACTTATTCCCTTTATAAATCCACTGCTCCATAGTATGATCTGCTGTTTGAGTTTTGTTTATCTTTTCAGGCTTCCCCCATCCTTCAATTAATACTTCTTCTTTAGACATACCAACAGAAACACTTTGATGACTATTAGTTCTCTCTTCTATCACAGTTGCTCTTTCCCTTATAGCAGAATACTTTTCTGCTTCTTCTATTTCCTTAATATTTTCTTGAATTTGATCATCTTTATCATTTTGCAAAGCATCTATGTGTTTTTTATTATTTTCTTGAGTTTGAAGAAAATCTAAATCTGCATGACTGTTTTTGTATTTTACTTTATCTAACATTGCATCAACATAAGTATAATCATCATAATTATCTAAACTCACTTTAGCACCTTTTAACTGTTCTAACTTTTTGTAAGCAGAAGCTATAAAGTAATAATCTTTTTTAAATTCATTTTGTAATTCCCCAGTCTCTTTAATAACATGATCAAATTCTTTATTTTTAATAAGATTAATGATTTTTTTGTCTTCACTAGAAAGATTATGCTGCTTTTTAGTCTCTTTTTCTTCACTTGATACTTCTTTTTTGTTATTACTACTAGACTTAGAACTACTCGAAACACTTTGATTAGAGCAACCAAATAATGTAACTATAAGTACAGATAAAACAAGAAATAATCTTTTCATTTGAAATCTCCCTATTATTTAAATTCAATTAAAACTAAATAAACCTTATTTAAAACTGGTTTTAGCTGCCGATAAATATTTAACACACAGATAAGATCGTTAGAAAAAGTATAACGATGGATGCTTTATTTCGTGAATATAAATCTATAAATCATTTATATATTACCTCCATCTTTCTATCGACAGAAAACAAATAAATGAAATGGTTTGCAAAATTTGTCGAACAAAAAACGCGCTTTCGTTTGAACAGATGAGCCTATAAGCCGAAATCGTCCATTGTTTTATCCATTGTGTCTTGTGTGATCCCGATATATCTCAGTGTAATATCCGGGCTTGAATGGTTGAATATTTCTTGCAGCAAGGCTACATCCTTGAATTTCTTATAATGCCAGTAACCGAAGGTTTTTCGAAGTGTATGCGTCCCTATACTATCAAGTCCAACATACTCCGCCGCCTCTCTCAAAATAATGTATGCACTGCTGCGACTGATGGGCTTGTTTAGTCCCTCTCTGCTTCTAAATACATACTCTTGATCATCACGATCTTTAATATATTGATCTAGTGCTTTCCGAAGTGTCTTGTTTATCTTGATTCTTTTTTCTTTGCCTGTCTTCTTCTCCCTTAAAGACACATATTGTTTCTTAACATCTTTAACACGTAATTGAAGAAGATCAGATATTCTCAAGCCTAAATTGATTCCGGCCACAAAAAGTAGTAAGTTCCTTTTGTTCCGCTCTCCAAGATATTTCTTTATATAATGGATCTGATCAAGATCCCTTATCGGCTGAACAAAATTCATGATTTATCCCCCTGCTTGTACACTTCTTCTCTCAAAGCAAAGGCTAGTCTATAATATGCTTTATTTTTAACACGATAATAATTCCTTTGGCTGAGGCCCATTTCAGCGTAAATCTCGTAATCATACATTTCTTCATCTTGCATATAGAGCATAACTAAAATACGGCGCTCTTTTTGCGTAAGACGATTGATTGCACGCTGAATCCGTTTCATGAATTGATCACGCTTGATTTCCCAGTCCATTTTTTTAAGGGCTGCATCCTCGGTCGATGAATGAAACTGATTGGAGAAACTCGGCGGCGTTATGGTATATGTTGTTGTGATCTTTGGAAGAAAGTCTTCCGGCGTTTGCAACCTAAGTATTTTATATTTTTCCATCATTTTTTCCATTTTGAATCTTGTTTTTTCTTCGTCGATCTGCGGAATGTCTAAAAGTGTTTGATTCAAGATAATTCCCCCTTTATTTTCTGCGCATTGCCCCGCCTTTGACTCGCTTTAATCGTTGCATGTTTTGCCCCATAAGCTCTCTTAAATCTCTGTCAGTGAGCTTCTGCGGCTGTTTTTTTGGTTTATCCTTCTTCATGTTCATCCTCCGTTCAGACAAATAAAAAACGGACACCAACCAGCACCCTTAAAAGGTGTTGATCAGTGTCCGCAGGCTCTCCGTCTTGGACTTATTTTTTCCTAAGAAGAAATTTTATCACTATCATTATCATGAGAGAAATCACAGCAGATGTTGTTAAGAAAATTAATAAATTAATAGGAGTATCATCCTTAATAAAGTTAAGGTTTTGATTTAGAATATCTAAAACAATCGTTGTAAAAAGAAAAGCGATAGCTGAACCAGTTACAAAACTAAAAAGTGAATGAATACTTTTTTCATTCTCATCACTAGCTTCATTATTGGAATTATTCGAAAGGTTCGAATTCAGACTAGATTCTTTTAAATCTAATAACTCTTCGGATATTTTTGATTTTTGAGAACTCGGTAGAAAACTCGTTTCAAAAATCTCTCTAATGAGACGATTAATTACATTCTCTAAATTATTAATATCTTTACTCTTTATTTTGTATGATTTTGAATATGCCATACACAGTGTTTTTATAAGGGAAACACTCGGGATTTCGCCTTCTGAGATATAATTTTTCAGCGTCTTGTTTAACTCTGAATTTGCAATTTCAACTCTGTTTTTATATTCTTTTCGATCTAACAATCTCATAATAAGGCTATTAATTACTGTAAAAATTAAACCAAAAATAAAAGTAGTCAACCAGTACATCCAAAACAATCCTTTTTGATTTAATTATATAACATTCACAAAATAAATGCTTTTTATTTCACCTCGAAAGCTGGTGTATAGATATGCCCCTTAACGCCTGTCCAATTACTGTTTTTGTAGATTGTCATTTTGATCCGATGCGTGCCGGATGTGTGATTGACGATGTAAAACTCTTTTGCAGGTGTGGCGGTCTTAAACGATCCAACGAGACTAAACCGTTGATCTTTCCATTTGCCGCTCACCTTCTTTTGTAACGTGAAGCGGTAGTATACTGTCTCATTGCCCGTTTTACGTGCTGTCACGTCGATTGATTTAGCTCTCGGCGTGTAAGAATTAGCATCCGTTGATACGCTGACTGTATGCCCTCCGATTGTTTTATATCCGCTAGTTACCGCTTGAGCAGACGGCGCATAAAGCACCGCCGCAATAATAATAGTTAGTGTGATTAGTAGTTTTTTCACTTCATTGGCCCCTTTTTAATTTAATGAGAATGATGGAACTGCTTCAAACGCTATTTCTTTACGCTGTCTTGACCAACCGTTTATAAATGGTTTTGAATTTCTGTAAAGTATCTCCCATTTTTCCTTGCAAATATCTCTATGAAACTTCCATACCATTACATCCTCATTGAGTGATCCTTCAATATCGTCACGTTCCCACAAGCCCCAATTGTCCCAAGCATCACTTTCTAGCCAATGTTCTATATCATAATCTGATCCAAAAACGAAGAAAGGACCGTCATCAATCGAATACAATAAAAACAATTCATCGTTCCAGTTATCTTCCTCCATAGATTCTAATACTCTACCAGGATTAATTTTCAATGAGATTTCTCTTGCTTCTGTTCTTTCAGCATCAGTTTTTTTCAGTTCGTCTTTTATAAATTCAACCGCTTCCCTAAGCGTTTCAAATTCCTTTAACACATGTTCACTCATTCCGTTTCCTCCTGCTTAACATATTGGTTAAACTCAGATAGCTTCTTGAAACAATCCTTACAAAAGCGTGTGCTGGTTTGATTTCCCTTAACTTCGATAACTTCATCGTAAGGATATTGAACCCAACTTCTTCCGTAGATTGTGGCTCTGTCGCAATAATTACAAGAACCTGCTTCTTTTCTTTTTTCAATTCGAATTTCCACAGATATTCCTCCTAAGCCGCTAGGCTTGTTAGTTTGCTTTGCTATAATATTTGTTCATGTGTTCAGGTACACATAATTCAGGTAAATTCGCCCTGACCAGCTGCTCTGCGAATTGCGGCGGAACACTATTCCCCACCCTGCGTATTTGATCCGATTTATTACCGATGTTAAATGTATACCCAGGCGGGAAACCCTGCCCTGCAAATAGTTCGTTAGGTTGCAACATACGCAATCCGATGTCTGCAATCCTCTGACCATTTGTGCAAACTGTTGTTAATGCGAAACGGTCTTTGGTTGTAATTGTATGCAATGGCTCGTCTAATCGCTGTCCTACTCCTTGACCGTAATACTTAGTCAAAAATGCAACGGTCACTAACCCGAATCTATTGCCGCCAGCTGTGATTGTGTGTAATGGACGATCAAGCGAAAGGCCTCTTACATCCTTTTCTGATTGCTCTGTGTAATAGCTGATTAAGAATGCCACTTTGCTCTTATCCGGCACCATTACAGGACTTGGATTGTTCACAATGAATTTATCAATGCCTCGTTTGATTCGCTTCATTGTATTTTCAACTAGTGGCCGTTTCCTACTGAATATACTAGGGACCCCTATGGACCAATCTATAATTTCGTAAGACGATCGCCACGGCTTGAGCTTTCCTGTTTGAACAAGAAGACTTTTAGGATCACCATGTGTTGGCTTCGGCCATACGATTTCTTTTCCGTCACATCTTGCAACCATGAAGAATCTTTTTCTTATGGTTGGCGCTCCATAGTCGCAGGCTGTTAACTCTCTGAACTGCACTTCATATCCAAGTGATTCAAGCGTTTTAACGAATGATTGAAATGTTTGCCCCTTTTGCTCTTTGATCGGTTTACCTTCTTTAGAGATAGGCCCCCAATCTTTGAATTCCTCAACGTTCTCAAGCATGATGACGCGTGGCTTAACTGCTATCGCCCATCTAACAGCAATCCACGCAAGCCCTCTGATGCTCTGTTTTACAGGCTTGCCGCCTTTAGCTTTTGAATGGTGTGTACAGTCAGGCGAAAACCATGCTAGACCGACTTTTCTACCCTTGACTGCTTGTTTAGGATCAACATCCCACACACTTTCGCAATAATGTTCCGTGTCAGGATGGTTCACCTCGTGCATTGCAATGGCAGCAGGATCATGATTGATAGCTATATCAACTGATAAGCCTGTCGCAAGCTCAATGCCTGTGCTTGCTCCGCCGCCTCCTGCAAAGTTGTCTACAATGATTTCACGGAATAGATTGAGCTGGTTCATTGCATCAACCCAGCGACAGCAATAATCCCCATGAAAAACAGTAGAGTGAAAATGACAGGTCCGTTTGACTCACGCTTTGCCATGACTACATTTCCTTCGATAACCAAGTCAGGGCAACTATCAGCCAGCACTGGTACGAAAAATTTCGGTACACCTAGATGAGTAGCTGCATCATCTATTGTCATCGCTTTGTTTTTGCAGGCTTTGACTGCCTGTGAAAGCTCGACATGTTTAGGTAAATTCATGGTATTTCCTCCCCCGCAGGGGATAAACCCCTGCTATCGTTTAGTTTTATAACTGAAATCAAATCTAACTCGGTCAAAACTCCCTTTAATCGTTTCAATGATTGTGTGACCGTGTTCGGGAGCCTCTATGTAATGCGCTGTGTTGTTTATCCCGTCCAGCACGATCACTTGTACTTTTCCTTGTTCAACTAATATTGTGAAAGGCTCGTTTTTTGTTAATGAGATAGTCTGTGGTCTATTCACAATCTTCACTCCAATGTGATATAATTAAGGTTCATAAGTTTAATCACTCACATTGAACTGATGTGAATTCTACCGCTGAGACTCGACGGATTGATCTGTGCGCTGCCAACGCCAGTCTTTACGTTTGAGTCTCTTTTTATATGGTTTTGGTGGATGTTGCTGCCTATATACTGCTAGTTCATCCTCTCTCATCACCCAAGTTGTGACTGGACCCGATTTGTATGGATTCGTTACCTTTTCCAATATGCTCACCTCCCTATTCGTCACGCTGCGGAACATTGAGGTTATAGATTCTTTCGAGTTCTTCGTCTGATAGTTTTTCGCAATATTCGCGACCAACATTAGTGAGGCTCAACCACTCGATCATTAACGCTCTATCTTCACTGGTCATCACTCGATGCCTCCCCTCTTTTTTTGAGGTGGCGCACGGCTGCTGTCTTTAGCTGTTTTGGACAAACCTCATACCGCGCAATCACTTCCAGCTGCCGTGCTGTCGCTTTCTCAAATGGCAACAAGATGCTTTTCTTTTTCATACTGCTTGTCTCCCTTTTCAAAAACTCCGTCTTTACGTGGTTGAATCTTTCCCAACTCTGCTTGATCTATAATCAGCAGCAGAATTTCAACGACATTGCGGGCCAAACGGTTTGCAATGTGTCTGATAGGCTCATGGTCCTGCCACATTTGTCTAAATAAAATGATGTCTTTTTCATCCCATATGAAATCGCTGTGCGGACAAGCGTAGTAAACCGGTTGTTGTTCGAACAGCCTGCGTAAATCTCTTTTTTTGTAGCTCATTGCGCTTTTTTTGATATATATAGGCTCGTTTGCGCCGACACCGTTCGGACGCTCTTTGATCTTTCCTCGTTTGCTGAAATCAATCATCAAAAGCAAAACTTCTTCTGACGGTCGGTTAAATAACTCCGCCATCTCTTCGATTGACCTGCCTTCGTACCAGTAATCCAAAAATCGCTTGAGGCCAACAATCGTCCATTCGAAATTGACATGATTCAAAATGATTCTAGTGACACTCATTTCGCAATTTCCTTTCTGCGACCGACCTCTTTGTGTACAACATGCACAGATGTCGTCAGATTCTTTTCTACGAGCCAATAAAGTGGGTTCAACCCATTCACTATTAAAATCTTCCTTTCGGCTCTTGTGGGCTTTCTACCGCCTTTTTTCATGTGGTTCCTCCTTGTGTTTTTCAGTCAATCAGACTTACTGCCAGCTGATCTATTAAACTATCAACCTTCCCATTTACACTCCCTTAGAACGGCAATACTTCTTTACGCTTGTCCGATGTGTCTTTAAAAATGATGTACTGCTGCTTTTGGGTGATACGTGATACTAGCTTGCTGTCATACATTTGATACAGCTTTTCGCTAGTAAGGTTGGTTGTATAAATTGTCACTTTATCTTGCCGAGCAGATGTTACTTTGTAGATGAGACGATGAATGAAATCGCTGGCTTTACTATCCGAATGTTCAGACCCTGTTTCTGCACCTATGTCATCTATCACAAGATAATCGGCTTCACCCATCAACTGAGTCACATATGCTTCTGTGTACTTGCTCTCTTTGTTGCTAAATGAATCTTTAATTGCCGTAGCAGCATCTTCCATATTGATAAATAAACATGATTGACCTTTGTCTTCAGGATTGTCGGGATCAGGAGGCACATTAAGTTCTCTAAGTGCTGCATATGCAAGGTGACTCTTCCCCACTCCTGGATGTCCCTGCAAAAAGATGTTGAACACTTCACCTTGTTGCAAATGTTTAACAAGATCCATCATGCGACTTTTATTCTTGGTCTCTTCTGGCTCAGCAACATTGTAATTATCAAATGTTGCTTGTGAGACAGTTCGATCCCTGAACATGCTTCGTTTTTCCAACGTGTTAAATTTTTTCTGCCGCTGGCTATATTCAATTTGACTTTCTAAGTCTTTTTGCAATTTCTTTGACTCTTCTTCCAGTTCACATCGAGGGCAAATAACTTTCCCATTCATCACCATCATTCGGACAGGTTTTACAACATCTTCACTGCCACGAATGTATGTATGCTTATTACAGTAATCAGAATGGAAGGTCATTTTGTCGGTTACTTCGGCTGCCACCGCCTTTATGCTGTGCACGCTTTATCACCTCATCACTGTTGTTTAAGTAACCTTCGAATTTTGTTCCGAAAAGTGTTTCGGGACGAAGGAATTTACTCATTTCAGGGTTATCACGCCATTCAAAGCATTTTGCTAAGATGACCTTTTTAAAATCATCGAATCTGAATCCCTCGTTCCATCTTGCTTTTATTAGTTGCTGTGTCTTTGGTGTGGTGTGACGGTAATTTTTCTCTGACATTTGATTGAGAAGATCCGTTATGAGTTTGAATGGAATTTCTAATTCATCCGCAGTCGGGTTTCCCGACAATATATCTTTATTATTCTTCTTATTATTATTCTTCTTATTGTCCACTTGTCGTCGGCGTATCGTTGACGAGTCGTCGGCGTATCGTTCAAACAACACCTTGATACTGTCATTTTTCACGTATTCATAAACCAGTCGGAGTAGCGATTTATCTTTGATTTCTCTTAACTCCTTTGCAACACAATCCAGTACTGGTTTTCCACCTTTATTCAGGTTGTATTTAGCCCAATTTTTTATAGCTAATTCTCTTGTTTCGTTGTTATAAACAATTAGTTTATGGTGGTTTTCGAATCGATCCATAAGGCTGTTTATTGATTCGATGGAATACCCTAAATCAAAAGCCATTTGTTTTTTCGTAATTGAGTACACACCAATTTGAGTAGTATTTGGATTAGTAATAAGATACAAATAAAAGTACCTGTCCTCTGGTGTCATTTCCTCAGTAACCTTCGGATCATTCCAAAATGTTGTATAGACTTGGCGAAATTTTGCCACGAGTTACTCACCTCTTTTTATGATTAGGCTTGTCCTTCAAAAAAAGGTGAAACAAATGTTTCAAGCCTCTTTAGTTTTTTTGTTCTTTTCTTTTTTTACTGGTGTGTAATAAGGCGCCACAGCCTCAGTAAAAAGTTTTTCTCTGTCTTCTGTTCCAAAGAAAACTTCTCCGAGAAACAGGTTGCTTTTTCTCTTTTGCTTTTTCTTAGCCATAAAGATCACCTCGAAACATAATATGCAATGTGGACAATAGGACTGCCCTTCGAATTTTGATCACTATAGGAAGCACTTGTTTTAAAAAAAATAAGCCGGTGGCAAATTTAATTTTTCACTTAGTTGAACTAAAGAAGAGTGCGACGGATTAGCTTTCCCTTTTTCCAACTTACAAATATAAGAGCTAGAAAACCCTGTAACCAAGCCAAATTGCCGTTGAGTTTCATTTCTTTCTGACCTTAGTTTTTTAATCTTTTCTGCAAAAGTAGAAGTTTCATGGACCATCGTTTTCACCTCCCAAACGCTTCTTATAGGAAGCACAAATAAAATATATCATCCTTCTGCTTTTAGTGCAACCATAAATTTCATAAATGTTTCTTATAGGAATCTTAAACATGATATAATTAATATGTTGTTACTAATCAGTGGCGTTAAATCGAGGTGACTTTATTTTATGGATAACAAGAAAAATGAGTTAATCGGAATAAACTTAAAAAGACTAAGGCAAGAGTATAAACCCAAACTGTCTATTAGAAAGCTTGCTCAAGAAGTTGGTTTAAGTAACGGCTATCTATCAAAACTTGAAACGGGTAAAATCAAAAGTCCTTCTTTGGAAGCTTTGACAAAACTTGCAGATTTTTTCAATGTTGATCCCACTTACTTTGTGACTGATCCGAGCGAACTTGAAAAAATGGGTAAAGAAGCTGAGATAGTAGTTTTCGCGAAAGAACTAACTCTTGAGAATATCAAAAATGCAAACATTATAGATGCAGATGGCAAACAAATAACAGATGATGAGCGTAATTTCATGTTAGATGCCCTTAAAAATTACAGAGCTTCTAAGGCTAAATTTTTTGAAGACGATTCACCTGAAGAGGATTGATTTTGATCTTCTTTTTTTATTGCTTCTAAGATTTCCATTAATTCTTCATATTTTATAGCCATTTCTCTTCCCTCCAAGGAACGTTTGTTCTGTTTATATTTTAATCCATATTAGAAATATTTAAAATAATTTCCTGTTTTCGTTATTTTTGAAAACAGGAAACTTCCCCAGAAAACACGAAAGACGATACCTGATTATAGGTAGCGTCTTTTTCATATCTTATATTTACATTCCAGGTCTTACGTCTTTTGTTTCATATACTGTCTCTGGGTTGTTAGTGATAAGTGAGTGAATTTCCGAAACAACTATTGTTGCTCCTAGTGTAAGTGTTAAAACAATTACATTGAAACGTTTAGTCATGTATAGCACCCCCTAACTCTTAGAGTGTATACTTAAATCCAATTCTATTCAATTCATTTTTTGGGAAACTTGCCCTAAAATAATCTTTGGTTTTTGAAAAATAATGATGTGATAATAGCAATTTTTCTGTTGAAGATTCTTTTATTCCATCAAAAAAAAGCGCATATTTATTATATCTCTCATCTTTGTAATATTTGCTTAAATCCCCATCATGTTTTAATAACATGGAGAATTCACTTACTGCGAATTCGTCATGAATTCTTTTATTCCAGTACTTTTGAAGAAACGATATTTCTTCTTTATTTTCCAGAATTTCAGCCTGTCTATCAGGAAATTTCGAATAAAGTTCAATACATTTAAGATAATAAGAAATTGACTGTTCATAGGATTCTGGAAAATACGAAAGACCTAAAATGTGATAAGCAGTAATGTTGTGAGCTGTGCTGAAATTCCTATCCAAAATTCTGTTAGCAATTTTTCGTGATTGTATTAATTCTGTTTTTTGCTTCAAGTAAATATTGACTTGAATTTCATCTACCCTAGCACCGTATGCCATTTTTAGAAACGGATCATTAACCTGAAACAACAAGTCATTTATTTGATCAATCGTATAAATAGTTAAATCATAATGGCCGTTCAAATAATAGTAATAGACTTGTAAGACCTTCACCATAATTTCAGTTTCCAAAAAGGTGGTTTTGAAATTTCTCAGGTTATCTAAAAAAGTATTACTTTCGAATATAAATCTTGACTCTAACATTAACGAATATAAAGAACATAATTCCTGAGTTTTTGAATTTCTTTTATTTTTGTACTCCTGTGCAAGAACACTTGTATAATCGTACAATTGCTTGGAATAACAATATTCTAAAGCAGCAGGAAAATTTTTGGAACTAATGCCTTCTCTAAAATAATTAAAAATAAGTTCAACTTCGTTCTCTTTGTCAATGTAATTAATGATCTTATGAACAATCCAGAACGAGACATCCTTGCCATTTAAAAATTTGCTTAAATAACTACTGCTTATACCCAGTTTTGTAGCAACTTGTTTTTGACTTTCTTTAGACATTTCGATTGAGTTCCGTAAATACGTCCGTAAGTCTTTCGCGATTGTACTTGTCATATATGATCACCTTACCATTGTTAAATTTAACATATAGTACAAAAAAATGTTGTCGGAAATTGTCGCAGAAGTATGAATTTTTGCTCTAATATATAAGTAATTATTTCTCATAGTACAATTATAATCCTTTTGTGTAACTTATTAACAGATGACTTTTGGAGTTATTTTAATTGATCGAGGAATTAATTTGCAAAAGGTATGCTTAGCATTCGAAATATGATTTCGAACAGTCTTTTCGCTAATAAAAAGCTCGCTTGCAATTTCTTTAGTTGTTTTATCTTGGACGAGCAATTCGAATACTTCTCTTTCTCTTTTGGTTAATAGCGGCTTGG
>NZ_PVRI01000008.1:0-68431 GCF_002998775.1 Bacillus sp. YBWC18
ACGATAAATGAAAAATTAATGTACTGATCAATTTTACGAAGCAGGTGATCCTCTTCGACCAGTTGATCTAGCAATACAAATTCGGCTTCGTGCTGAGAAGAATTTCTAGTGTGGAACATGAGAAAAAACACCTTCCTTTAGTATGCTTTTCTCTATTATAAAATGGAGGAATGGAAACTTTAAGAAAAAAATAAAGCTGTCGAGATTTTCTCGACAGCCTGACCCCTCTTAACGAGGGGTTTTTTTATGATGAAGTTACACTTTCTGTTTCTTTGACCAACTGTTTCATTCGTTCACGGTCACGTTCTAAAATAGGCTTCAAGTATCGACCAGTGTAAGAAGCTTCTTCTTTTGCAATCTGCTCAGGAGTCCCAGAGGCAATGATCGTTCCGCCGCCTGCACCGCCCTCTGGTCCGAGATCAACGAGGTAATCAGCAGCCTTGATAATATCAAGGTTATGCTCAATCACTAGCACCGTATCTCCGTTTTCGACCAATCGCTGAAGCACTTTTAATAAACGGGCAATATCATCCACATGCAGACCTGTTGTCGGCTCGTCTAAAATATAAAGAGACCTTCCGTTTGAACGGCGGTGAAGCTCAGATGCTAATTTCACACGCTGCGCCTCTCCCCCGGACAATGTCGTCGCAGGCTGTCCAAGTGTAATGTATCCTAGCCCAACATCAAAAATCGTTTGAAGTTTCCGCTTAATTTTCGGGATATTCTCGAAAAATTGGAGTGCGTCCTCCACAGTCATTTCAAGGACATCGGCAATGTTTTTCCCTTTATATGTGACCTCAAGTGTCTCGCGGTTATAACGTTTCCCGTGGCACACCTCACAAGGCACATACACATCAGGTAAAAAGTGCATTTCGATTTTAATAATGCCATCTCCACGACACGCCTCACAGCGTCCGCCTTTGACGTTAAAGCTGAATCTGCCTTTTTTATAGCCTCGTACCTTTGCTTCATTAGTTTGTGCAAACACATCCCGCACATCATCAAATACGCCTGTATACGTAGCTGGATTGGATCTCGGCGTACGGCCGATTGGAGATTGATCAATATCAATCACCTTATCTAAGTGATCCATTCCTTTGATCTCTTTGTGCTGTCCTGGCTTCGCCTTCGCTCTGTGCAGTTTTTGCGCAAGTGATTTTAATAGAATTTCATTCACAAGCGTACTTTTCCCTGAGCCGGACACACCGGTCACAGCTGTAAAGACGCCTAGAGGAAACTTCGCATTGACGTTTTTCAGGTTGTTTTCTTTTGCACCTTTGATCTCAATGTAGCGGCCGTCAGGCTTTCTTCTTTCGATCGGCAGCGGAATAAATTTCTCACCCGATAAATATTGTCCTGTTAAAGATTTCTTGTCCTTCATGACTTCTTCCGGCGTCCCAGCTGAAATCACTTCTCCTCCATGAACTCCTGCTCCAGGTCCAATATCAATCAAATAATCAGCGGCCAGCATCGTATCCTCATCATGCTCTACGACAATGAGGGTGTTCCCGATGTCACGCATGTTTTTCAATGTCCCGATCAACCGGTCATTGTCACGCTGATGCAGACCAATGGATGGTTCATCTAATATATAAAGAACACCTGTCAGCCTTGACCCGATTTGAGTCGCCAGACGAATCCGCTGCGCCTCTCCGCCGGATAGTGTGCCCGCTGACCGGCTCAATGTGAGGTAATCTAATCCCACATTATTTAAGAAAGACAATCGTTCTTTGATTTCACGTAAAATGAGCTGGGCAATCTGCAAATCTTTCTCAGACAACTCGATTTCACCATATAAATCAAGGGCATCAGAGACAGACAAATCAGTGATTTCTCCGATATGTTTGCCATTGATCAGAACCGCAAGCGTTTCTTTTTTCAGACGATATCCTTTACATGTCGGACATGGCTGATTGGCCATATATTTTTCCATTTGCTCACGAATATAATCAGAGCTGGTTTCCTTATAGCGTCTCTCAATGTTACGAAGAACGCCTTCAAATTCAATTTCATTTTCACGTACCTGACCAAAATCATTTTCATATTTAAAATAAATCCGTTCAGAGCCGCTGCCATATAAAATTTTATCGAATAAATGCGACGGTATATCCTTCACTGGAATGTCCATGTCGATGCCGTAATGTGTACATACTGCCTCAAGAAGCTGAGGATAGTATTGTGAGCTTTGCGGCTCCCATGGGGCAATAGCATGCTGTCGTAACGTCAAATCCTTATTAGGAATGACGAGCTCAGGGTCAACTTCTAGTTTAGAGCCAAGCCCATCACAGCTCGGGCAGGCACCGAAAGGACTATTAAATGAAAACATTCTCGGCTCAAGCTCACCAATAGAGAATCCGCAGTGCGGACAAGCATGATGTTCACTGAATAACAGCTCTTCTTGTCCAATCACGTCAATCATCACACGGCCTTCACCTAGTCGCAGCGCCGTTTCAAGGGAGTCAGACAGCCGAGCCGCAACGCCTTCCTTCACCACGATTCGGTCAATCACGACTTCAATGGAATGCTTCTTGTTCTTTTCAAGCTCGATCTCTTCTGACAGATCTTCCATCTCTCCGTCGACTCTTACTCGAACATAGCCCTGCTTTCGAATTTGATCAAGTACTTTGACATGTGTTCCTTTGCGGCCAGATACAACCGGAGCAAGCACTTGCAATTTCGTTCTTTCTGGATATTCTAAAATACGATCTGTCATCTGCTCAATCGTTTGGGACGTAATTTCAATTCCATGTATCGGACAAATAGGTTTCCCGACTCGAGCATACAAGAGACGTAAATAATCATAGATTTCAGTAACGGTTCCAACCGTTGATCTAGGGTTCCGGCTCGTCGTCTTCTGGTCAATACTAATCGCCGGAGAAAGACCTTCAATGGCATCTACATCCGGTTTATCCATTTGACCGAGAAATTGGCGCGCATACGCTGAAAGAGATTCAACGTACCTGCGCTGACCCTCTGCATAAATGGTATCAAAGGCAAGAGACGATTTTCCTGAACCAGATAAACCCGTGATGACCACTAGCTGGTCACGCGGGATATTCACATCAATATTTTTAAGGTTGTGGGCTCTAGCACCTTTCACCTCTATTCGTTCCATAGCCATCAGGCAATCATCCTTCCGCTTTTAGCTCTAGCAATAGATCTCTTAATTCTGCTGCTTTTTCAAAATCAAGCGCTTTTGCTGCATCTTTCATTTCCATCTCGACCTTTTCGATCACTTTTTCTCGTTCTTTTTTGCTCATTTTTGACAGCTTTGGTGCTGCATTTGTTTCATATTCTTCCGATTCCTCATGTATCTTTGTTGCCTTAATGGCATCTCTGATTTTCTTATGGATGGTTTGCGGAGTAATCCCAAATTTCTCATTATACGCCTCTTGCTGCTCTCGTCTGCGCTTCGTTTCTTGAATCGCAATATCCATTGATTTGGTCATTTTATCTGCATACATAATGACCCGGCCTTCTGAATTTCTCGCTGCACGGCCAATCGTCTGGATGAGGGATCTTTCAGAGCGTAAAAAGCCTTCTTTATCCGCATCTAAAATCGTCACGAGCGACACCTCTGGAATATCCAGTCCTTCACGAAGAAGGTTGATTCCCACAAGCACATCATATTTTCCGAGACGTAAATCTCGAATAATCTCAATCCGCTCAAGGGTTTTAATTTCTGAATGCAGATAATTGACCTTGATTCCGATCTCTTTTAAGTAATCTGTGAGATCCTCAGACATTTTCTTCGTCAGCGTAGTCACGAGCACACGCTCATTTTTCTCAATCCGTGCATGAATTTCTCCAATTAAGTCATCAATTTGACCTTCAATCGGACGCACTTCAATGATTGGATCAAGTAAACCTGTTGGACGAATAATTTGTTCCACAACCTCTGGAGTTTTCTCAAGCTCATAAGGACCAGGAGTGGCAGATACATGCACAATATGGTTGATATGCTTTTCAAACTCATCAAAGGTGAGCGGTCTGTTATCAAGTGCTGAAGGCAGACGGAATCCGTGATCAACCAACACTTGCTTTCTTGCTTGGTCCCCGTTGTACATCGCGCGGATTTGCGGGATCGTCACGTGTGACTCATCGACAACAATCATAAAATCATCTGGGAAATAATCAAGCAATGTGTAAGGTGTTGAACCAGGAGGGCGCAAGGTCAGATGCCTTGAGTAGTTCTCGATTCCTGAACAAAAGCCCATTTCTCTCATCATCTCAAGGTCATATCTTGTCCGCTGCTCAAGGCGCTGCGCTTCTAGCAATTTTCCATTATCTCGAAGCTTTTCGAGCTGCTCCTCAAGCTCTTGTTCAATATTAATAATTGCTTTTTCCATTTTTTCTTCTCTTGTGACGAAGTGAGATGCTGGGAAAATAGCCACATGTTCACGATCACCGAGTATTTCTCCAGTCAGTGCATCCACTTCACGAATACGTTCAATTTCATCACCGAAAAACTCCACTCTGATACAGTGCTCATCACGTGAAGCAGGAAAAATTTCAACGACGTCTCCTCGTACTCTGAAGGTTCCGCGCTGAAAATCTATATCATTACGAGAATACTGAATGTCCACCAGCTTACGAAGAAGCTGATTGCGTTCAATCTCCATTTCAGTACGTAAAGACAGCACAAGCTCTCGGTATTCCTCTGGCGAACCTAAGCCATAAATACAGGACACACTGGCAATGATGATGACATCTCTCCGCTCAAATAACGAGGACGTAGCGGAGTGTCTCAGCTTATCAATCTCATCATTGATGCTGGCATCCTTTTCAATAAATGTATCAGTCTGAGGCACATACGCCTCTGGCTGGTAATAATCATAGTAACTCACAAAATATTCGACAGCATTATTCGGAAAGAATTCCTTGAACTCGCTGTATAGCTGACCGGCAAGTGTCTTGTTATGCGCAATGACAAGTGTCGGTTTGTTCACTTCTTTGATCAGGTTGGATACAGTAAAGGTCTTTCCCGTACCTGTAGCACCTAACAGCGTTTGATGCTGTTTCCCCTGATGGATCCCCTCAACAAGCTTTTCAATCGCCTTCGGCTGATCTCCTTGGGGCTGATAGTTAGAAACTAATTCAAAGCGGTCACTCACATCAAAGCCTCCGTTTCGTTACGAAATCTATCTAATGAATATATTATCATAAAAGAACACAAAAATACGAACTAAAGTTCGGCTCTTGCTTGATTTTTATTTCCAATACAGTCATACCCTCTCTTCAATGGCAAATAACCCTCTTACGAAAACCTTCCTTTCAGTATGGAACATTTTGGTGAGAGATATTCGATGAGCAGAAAAAGAGCACAAAAAGAAAGCTGCACTCACTAGAATTCGTAAGCACAGCTTAAAAAACGTCACCTTACGGCCTATCACGCTCTTGATGATGACATCAATGATGTTTTTCAGCCTTTTCTCTTTTTTCAATTTCTTTTTTAGCCATATATAATGCCCCAGCTACTAAAGAAATAATATCTAATCCCACAATAAAGTAGGTTTCTGTATAGCCCTTCATGTACGAGGCAAATAAAAGCGCTGCTGTTAATGCAATGCCCACATAATGATTATAAGTAACCTTTGAAAATAAAATAACGAGCAGGAAAGGAAAAACAAGTGCAAATATGGCTTTTGTAATCACAAAAACCCTCCCTCTTCTTGGTCTACTTCCTTGATTATAGTAAAGATTGGCATATTGAACAATTCACAGTTTTCAATTTCACCTATTTTTCTTTCTGTTCGGAGACTTTTGTTATAGATATAGAAGGAAATTAGTGAGAATGTCCCCTTTGTAAAGATAGGTCTTTCCGTCTTTGACAGTAACATCCAATAAATCCTATGATTAAAATGATAGTGCGCACTATCATTTTAAAAACTATAGAGAGATATACAAATCATTGGCTATTTGGATAAGGGGGCATTCCCATGTATTCAGTTTTATTTCATGCGGCTGAAGAATCCGCAGCACTCGCAGGGGCAAAAGGCCTGAATTTAATTAAATTAAACAATCACGGACTGCCAGTCCCAGATGGATTTATTATCAAAACCAACAGCTTTTCAAGCTTTCTTTCATATCACAACCTGCATCCAACTGAACAAAACCTTGCTCACAAAATCAAAGAAGCATCGTTTCCTTCTCAAATGGAAGCAGAACTCCTTTCGTCCTTTCAATCATTGCGGAAGACTTATCCCTCAGTTGCAGTTCGATCCTCTTCTGTTGCTGAAGATCTCGAAGGCGCCTCATTTGCAGGACAGTACGAGACCTATTTAAATATCAAAACAAATGAAGAATTCTTACAGGCTGTCAAAGAATGCTGGTCTTCTTATTTTGCAGCGAGAGTGACAGAATATAAGGAAGAGATGGATGAAAACGAGGAAGAGATGCCGCTCATGGCTGTTGTCGTTCAAGGATTGATCCATTCTGACGTCTCCGGAGTCATCTTTAGTGAGAATCCCGTATCGGGAAAAACAAATGAAATGATGCTGACAGCAAGCTACGGACTAGGAGAAGCAATCGTCTCCGGGCTTGTGACACCAGACACATTTATTGTAGACAAAGAGACACTTTCTATTGAAAAATCACTTGGAACGAAAGAGCTGCAAATTATTCCTTATCAAGAAGGTGTCATTGAACAGTCAGTAACGGAGGAAATGGCTGGGCAATATTGCCTGAATGATGACGAATTAGTAGAAATCACGCAAATCACCAAACAAGTAGAAGCACTTTATGGACATAGCGTCGATATCGAATTTGGAATAGCAAATGGCACATTTTATTTACTTCAAGCCAGGCCGATTACCGCAGCCCTCTCAAAAGCAGCAGATGAAACAGCGGGTACTTCTTTTCAAATGCAGCCAGATGAGCTGCAGGATTTCTGGATCTCAATGGACGATCATATGCCTGGGCCAACGAGTCCTCTCTTTTCAAGTCTGATCATCCCAGCATTAAAAAGCGGAATGAAGAAAAATGGTGAAAAATATCAAGTACCTGATCTGAATATTAAAAATATCAAGCTTTATAGAGGCCACCTGTACTCAGCACCGTCACTGCCTGAAACGAGTGCAGAAGCTGCGCCAGTTTTTGATGAGCGCATATTTGAGTTATTTCCGCATTTAAGTGAACGTATGTATGAGATTTTAGAGAAAAATTTCTTTCCCTTTTACGAAAAACTCGATCGCCAAATGAAGGAACCTATGACCATTGAAGAAGCCATCATCGGCTTCGAAGAATTAAAGGCTTTTTATATACAAGCCTACGATGATCATTTTGATATTGTCATACCACAAGTTATTCTATCGGCTATGATCGAAGACATGATTGTGACATATACTGGTAATCAAACACAAGTGGTCCTGCTGCATGAGATGTTGATAGGCGTGATGAACAAATCTCTTGAAACAGACAAGAAGCTTTCTGATTTTGCAAAGAGTGTCCTTCAAGATCCTGAACTTCATCAAGCATTTATGAACCATGAAAAGAACCCAGAGCTGCTTGATGCACTCAATCACTCGGAAAAAGGCAGACACTTTATTTTGGAATTAGAGGAGTTTCTTCAAATCTATGGCTGGCGATCTGTTAAAAGTCATGACCTTACGGAAGAGACATGGGCGGAAAACCCTGAGTTTATACTAGATATCATCAGAAACAACATTCAGTCCCAATGTGATTTTGATGAAGAATTTGCACAAGCCGTCATCAAAAGACAAGAGACATATGAACATTTTATGAGCCAAGTGAAGGATGAAGCGTTTAAAACAAAATTTGAGACACTTTATCAATTTGCCCTACAGGCCGCTAATATCCGTGATGATCATCACTTCTACATTGATGCCATGTTAGATGCTAAAGCCAGGGTATATCTATTAAAAATTGGTGAACTTCTTGTACAAAAAGGAGCGATTCCCCATCAAGAAGATCTATGGTATCTCTACGATGAGGAGGTACACACAGCGCTCACAACGTCTACAACATTCGATACGGTCATCGCACAAAGAAAAATGGAAATGAAAGAAAATGAAGCCATTCAACCACCAGCTTATATGGGCACCCCAACTGAAGCTGAATTGCAGCAAGTGGAAAGAATGCTCGGTTCATTAAGAGAAAATGAAAATAACACAAACGATATGATCTATGGAATTGGCGCATCTAGCGGTATTGTTTCTGGAAGAGTAAAAGTCATTACATGTGCTGAGGAATTCTCACAATTTCAAAAGGATGATATTTTAGTTTGCAAAACAACCACACCTTTATGGACGAGCTTATTTAGAGATGCAAAAGCAGTCATAACCGATGCTGGCGGCATTTTGTCTCATTCAGCTATTATCGCTAGAGAGTATATGATGCCAGCTGTCCTAGGTACCCGAATAGCGACTGAAACACTTCAATCCGGTGACCTTGTGACAGTAGATGGTAGCAATGGACGCATTCAGATATTAAAACAGCATGCACGTGTCTAACTTTATCGTTTTGGGTCATATTGGCGGTCATAGGTTTTATCGGTATACTTACTTTGTTGCAAACACATTCATAACCTGAGGTGAGTATGCTTGTTAAAATCTACAAATCAACGAATCATTCGCGCAACAATGGATTTATTAACTGAAAAGGGCTATCAAAAAACCACAACCAAAGAAATAGCCACAAAAGCGAATGTCAGTGAAGCGACTATTTTTCGCAACTTTAAAAACAAACGCGGCGTCATTGCTGCCATTATGAAAATGAAATCAACACCGACGAAAACCTTAGAAGCAGAATTTAAAGGCGATTTATACACCGATTTAAAGTTTCTCGGTTCCTATTTCCTTGAAGATTTAACTTCAAAAAAAGAATTTATTTATATCAGCATGCGAGAACCGGCTATGTTTAAAGATTTGACCAGTCATGAAAAAATTTATCCTCAAGAACTAAGGGAAATGCTGATACAATATTTCAAAAAGATGAGTGCTCAGCATCATGTCTTAAAAGGAAAAGAAGACATTTATGCAGACATTTTCATTAGTACGTATTTCGGTTTTTTTATTCAGCATCTAGAGCAAGACTTTCAACTCGTTTTAACACAAAAAGATGATTTTATTGAGACATACACACACATTTTCATGAGAGGAATTTCCCCCGTTTAAAGGGTGGAATTCTTCTTTTTTACAAAAGGTGGTATACACATTGAGGTTACAAAAAGAGAGCTTGATCATCTATTCTTTGTTACTTGGAGCTATACTAGTTCCGGTCAACTCAACGATGATCGCAGTCGCTCTATCATCCATATCAACTTATTATGATCAATCCATTTCTAACATTACTTGGGTTGTCACGATTTATCTTATTGTCATGGCGGTCACTCAGCCTATCGCTGGTAAGTTAGGAGATATATACGGACACCGCCGCATGTATTTAACCGGAGTGACACTCTTTTTAATCGGCTCGATTGGCTGTGCTTTAGCACCTAACCTAGCATTTCTCATCATCTTTCGATCCATTCAAGCAGCTGGCGGGGCTATTTTAACACCGAATAGCATTGCATTGATTCGTGCAACAGTATCACCCGAAAAACTGTCTAAAACAATGGGTTACTTTGGATTTGGTGCTGGTATTGGTGCTGCACTTGGGCCTTTTATTGGATCGATTCTCATTCAGAGTTTTGATTGGCATTCCATATTCTTAGTGAATATCCCATTTCTGTTTCTTACACTTGTCACCGGTATTTTACTCATTCCAAACATAAAGCATACACGCCTACAAGCAAGGGTAGATATCATCGGTTCATTTTATTTAACCATCGGAATTGCCACAATCATTCTATGCACAAAAAGCCAGTTACTAAATGAATATTTAATTTATGGCATTTTAGCATTGATTGTGATTCCTTTATTCTTTAAACATGTACGGAAAGTAAAGAATCCGATCATCGATTTGTCCCTATTTAAAAACAGTTCATTTACAAATGCGAATCTGTCGATCATGCTAAGTAATTTTGTCATGTACGCCATCCTTCTTATTATGCCGCTGTTTATGGAACAACAACTTGCCCTTTCTCATACACAAGGCGGTATGATTCTATCGGTATTTTCGCTTTGTATGTCTCTTAGCGGTTTGCTAGGGGCTAGACTTCATCCGAAAAAAGGCGCGAAAAAAATGATTCGCTTTTCATTTCTCTGCCTCACTTTATCAGGCATCATGTTAATTACACTGAGTCAGTACCCCTCCTTACCACTGCTAATCGTGACACTAATCGCAGGTGGAATTTCATCAGGGATTGGTATGACCAGTATGCAGATGGCTTCTTTAACTGCTGTTGATCAAAGCTTATCTGGTTCGGCATCTGGTATTTTCTCTACCTTTCGATACTTTGGCAGTATCATTTCATCGACATTGATTGGTATCATGAGTGGTTTCCAATCTTTATTTATTGTATTAATGGGCGCAGGAATCCTTGGTTTCCTTTTATCTCAACGCGTCAAAACAAAATCCACCTCTCCATCATCGGGGCATTCCGCCTAATGACTTCCTGCGCTCTATGTTGATTTAGAGCGGGGGAGTTTTCATCATTTGTATCACTGTAAGCTATAGCGGGTACAGGAATCAAATATTGAAAATCCTTTTTTAAAGATAAAAAAAGCCATATGACTAGACAAAAAAGGAACTTTCGATCGAAATTGTCCCCGTTCACCCACCTAAAAGCTGTTTTTCATCTCTTCCAGCACTGATAACTTCGATTTTTTTTCACAATTTTTGTGGTATGCTTTTTGAAAATAGAGGACGCAAAGGAGCGGAAGAATGGAACGTGTAAAATATGTTTTGATCTGTTTATCAGCTCTAATATTATTCCTGTCAGGCTGTGGAAAAGACCAGCAATTTACTCCACCTGGCATCTCTCAATCGATCGCGGTCATCTCTCAATTAAAAAAAGCTTCCTTTTCAATAGTTGATTTACAAAAGAATAAAATGATCTCTTCCGTTGATTTAAAACATCCGCTCACTGATCTTATCCAAATCAACAAAGACGTCATCATTGCAACAAGTAAAGAAGGAGAATCGCTTATCGAAATTAATTTAAAAAAAGGTACAGCAACAGATTATATGGATGTGAATAAAGGGCTGACTTCTCTTACATATGATGCAGCTTCTCACACCTTAATTGCAGCGGATACACAGAAAAATGTCGTTTATTTTATTGATACGCAGCGTAAAAAAATAAAAGCAACTGTGAAGACCGGAAAGTTACCTTCTTCTATGACACTTTCTTCTTCAGGTACTTTATTTGTTTTAAATGCAGAAAGTCATACTGTCTCCGTCATAGATATTGAGAAGCAAAAACATATACGTACGTTCTCTGTACTTGAACGGCCTTCTGGTATTCATTTTGATGGAAAGTCCATTTGGGTCGGTGGACACGGTAAACAAGGTACCTTAAATAAAAGCATTTTTTCTTACGACCCAAAAACAGGTAAAAAGCAGCGAGAAATGAAACTAGGCGTTATGCCCGTTGCATTCTTTTCAGAGAAAAATTCTTCTACTTTATATGTACTTTGTCATGGAGATCATACGCTGTACAAAGTAGATACAGAGACAAATAAGCAGCTTGCTTCTGTTGAAACTGGTCAAAACCCGAATTATATCACCGCTGATACCACATCAATATATGTGAGTAACTTAGATGACAATTCAGTATCAATTATCGATAAACATACATTCATGATGAAAAATCGACTGAATGTCCCATCAGGACCTTATGCTATCGTGTTGGAGGAAAAGAAATGAAAGAACAAATGCATATTTTAATCGTAGACGATGAGTTCGATATGCTTGAGTTAATCGGATCCTTTTTAAAGAGACAAGGCTTTCACATCATCACAGCTAATAATGGAATGGATGCCTTACGTCAGCTTGAAAAGGAACCCGTTGACCTTGTTGTACTGGATATCATGATGCCTGATATGGATGGATTTGAAGTCTGCCAGCGTATTCGGCAAACATCTCAAATCCCCATTTTATTCTTAACAGCTAGAAGTTATGAGGAGGATCGAATTAGAGGTCTAGAAATTGGTGCGGATGACTACATCATGAAGCCTTTCAGTCTACGTGAGCTTGCAGCAAGAATTGAAACAACCTTGAGACGAATTAGAGGTCTTTCGCTAAAGCGCAGCCGAATACAGATTGGTGACATGGAGATTGATCAGGATGGCAGACAAGTCTATATCCATCAGGAGCCCATTAATTTAACTAGAAGAGAATTCGATTTACTCATGTTTCTTTTACTCAATCAAGGCCAAGTGTTTTCACGAGAACAGCTCTATCAAAAATTGTGGGAATCACATTCCACGAGCGGCTCTTTACGAACAGTCGATACACATATCAAAACGCTGCGACTGAAATTAAAGGGAGCGGAACGGCATATTAAAACCGTTTGGGGTGTCGGCTATAAGTTTGAGGAGGAAGAATGAAGCCTTTATCGATTAAAAAGAAAGTGCTCTTCTTAATCCTTGTAGTGACCGGAATCGTTGCTGCCTCAGCTCTTGCCCTTACCTATTACTTATACCAGCACTTATATATTGATAAACAGATCGATTCCTTAAGTTTACAAGGTAAAAAGCTGGCACAAATCTATCATAAACACGGGAAAGATACGTATTTTACCGATAGAATAAAATGGGCAAACGACTCAAGTCAGGCGAACATTATTTTTACAGATGACCCAATGGAGCTTTCAAGTGGTCTTCCTTTTGATACGAACACAAATGATAATCTCATTACGTTCAAGGAACGCCAAAAGCTCCTTCAAGGGGAAACCGTCGTGCTGATTAGAGAACACTCACAGTTTCATCAAGATATTCTTGGCATCGCCATCCCTGTTTTCTCAAGCAAAGATGAGCTATCGGGGACAATTTTTCTATCCATGCCCTTATCGGATGTGTATGAACCCTTTGTCCAAATCAGATTGACACTTGGCATATCCATTTTATTGATCCTGCTCCTGATTTTCTTTATCGGATATAAAAGCTCCAATAAAGTCGTGCGGACAATTAATCAAATGAAAGAAATTGCTATGGAAATGGAATCTGGTGATTTTTCAAAACGTATGGCAGTGACCAAAAACGGAGATGAGTTAAACCAGCTGAGCCGCTCCTTTAACAAACTGTCTTCTACCCTTGAAAAAGTTGAGCAGCACCGCAGGGAATTTCTTGCGAATGTCTCTCACGAACTTCGGACTCCGCTAAGTTATATGAAAGGATATGCTGAAGGAATTGAAGAAGGGATCATTGATCAAAAAAAAGGAATGCACATCATCCAGGATGAGGCCGCACGTTTAAGCCGGCTTGTGCACGATCTTTTAGACCTTGCGCAGCTAGAAGGTGATTCTTATCCACTAACGATGGAGCCAATTGTCTTTGCACAGCTGATTCATGACGTTCTTGATCAAATGGCATTTATCGCTAATCAAAAAGGCATTTATCTGAAACGAACACTTGATGAGGATTGTATTGTGTATGGCGATAGCGATCGGCTGCAACAAGTGGTTCGTAATTTACTGGACAATGCCATTCATTACACTCCCTCTGGAAAATCGATCTCGATTGAATTACTAGTTCACCAGCATATGGCTGAATTGAGAGTGACAGATGAGGGCAACGGCATTCCAAAAGAAGACCTTCCACATGTTTCTGAGCGATTTTACCGAGTAAATAAGGCACGTACGAGAAAAGATGGCGGCTCCGGTCTTGGACTAGCCATTGTCTATCAAATCATGAAAAAACATCATGGCACGTTCGATATTCAATCTGAGCCAGGATGCAGTACGACAGCCATCATTCAGCTGCCAAATACTCCGATCGATGAAGACCTGCCTACGACATAACAAATTCGATTTTAAAGGTAGGGTCATTCGCTTGATCCATATATACGCATCAGTCGTCTAAATTCGAACAGCTATTTTCAGCCCCTTTTTGATCATCTACTTTTATGCATCAATTCCTTTCAAAAGGAGAGTCGATTGCTTCAGTTCAAACAATAAAACTACATTAAAAAAGCGTGCCAGACCTTCTTCAAAAGTCCTGCACGCTTTTAAATTAAACAACTGTTTCAAACCGCTTTCTATTGATGAAGAAAGAAAGAGTGATGATGAGATAGATACCCATTGTGACCAAGGTTTGGACGATCGGAGTTGTTGATACTACGCCAATAAAAATGGCAATGATCGCAATGACAGAAAACCATGTCGTGAAAGGATACAGCTTGACGCGATATCCTCCTGGTGCTGTTACGCTTCGAGACTTTAGATGCCCGACAGCAATAATAAACCAGATGAATAAGACTGTGTAGCTTAAAGATCCCATTAAATAATTAAAGGTTTGACTTCCTACAAAAAGAGAGATTAATACGGCTGCATACAAAGTAGATGTACATACTAGAATCGCTCTGACTGGCACCTGCTGTTTCGACAGCTTAGAAAAACCCTTCCATACACGGCCATCCATCGCCTGTGTAAATAGTACCCTTGAAGAAGCATACAGACCAGAGTTCATAGAAGACAAGATCGCTAGTAAAATAATCCCGTTCATGATATCACTTGCATATGGCACACCAATCGTTGCAAACACCGTGACGAATGGACTCACTTGCTCATTGTTTACTTGATTCCAAGGAATCAAGCTGACGATGATGAAGAACGGAAGTACATAAAAACCGATGATTCGTACAAATGTACTTTGAATGGCCTTTGGGATGACTTTTTCAGGGTTTTTTGTTTCTGCTAATGTGACCCCAATCATTTCAGTTCCCCCATATGAATACACGACCACCAGCATTGCCGCAATTAAGCCGCCCGTTCCATTCGGGAAAAATCCCCCGTGGTCGGTTAAGTTGGATAATCCCGGTGCTGCATGCTGTCCGAATGAGACAAACAGCATCGTTAACCCAATAATAATAAATAAAAGAATGACAGCAATTTTTATAGAAGCTAACCAGTACTCTGTCTCAGCAAACATTTTAACTGAACAAACATTGATCAATGTCACAACAAGTGAAATGATTAACACAAGTGTCCATATTGGTACTTGCGGGAACCAGTACTGAATAAAGATTGCAGACACGATCGCTTCTGCTGCAATGTTCAGCACCCACATTTTCCAATAGATCCAGTCTAAGAAATAGGCGGGGTATTTGCCTAACACAGGTTCAATTAAATCACGAAATGTTCTAGCGCCAGGTCGTGCAACCGTCATTTCGGCAAGTCCTTGCATAATAAATAATAAAATAAGACCACCAATCATATATGCCAAAATGACAGCAGGACCAGCGATATCAATGGCAGAACTGCTTCCTTTAAACAGACCAGCACCGATGGCACCGCCAAGTGCGAGCATCATGATATGCCTTGACGTCATTGTTCGTTTTAACTGCACATGTTCCTTTTCCATTTTCTATAGCTCCTTTAAATTTGAATCTTCAGACAAATATAAGATAAAAGCATATAAAAAGGCCAGTCATCTCCTTGAAGAGACGACTGACCTTGCAACCGCGTTACCACTCTTATTGATTCAGACATAGCTGAATCCAACTTGAAACCCGATAACGGAGGTCACACGTAAAGACTTACTATTCATTCAGTCTTGCCGCTCCTTGAGCGAGTTCAATGATTCGTTTTACTGCGTTGCACCACCCCGCAGCTCTCTTAGAAAACGGATATTCATTTACTATTCTCAAGTCAAAGCGTTTTATAGTCAATTTGTCTATTTATCAAAGATTTTATTTTTTAAATATACTGACTAACCACGCAATTGTCAACAGCCTTTTTCAGACTTTTTCTTTTAACGAATCCAAACGGCTACTTCATCCATCGGACGACGCGTTTTGCCGCGCTTTGGCTCAATGACTCGATACCCAAAGGCTGCCATGACAGAGATGTCGTACTGACCATCTTCAAGTAATTCTTCTTCCTTAAGAATACGATGAATCTCATCGTAGCTGAATCCCTCAACAGGGCATGAATCAATGCCGATTTGTGCCGCGGCTGTCATCATATTTCCAAGGGCAATATACGTTTGTTTGGAAGCCCAATCGAAGAGCGTACGGTCATTTTCCATCAAATGAAGATCATTCTCTTGGAATTCTTTGTAGCGTTCTTTTACCATTTCAAACGTTTCGTCTGTCATTCCCTTGATTTCCTTGTTGATGTATTCTGCATATGCTGAATCATACCGGGCGTCTGTTCTTGCCAAAATGATCACAAAATGGCTGGCAGTTGGAAGCTGCTTTTGCGCACCCCATGTATATTCTTTTATTTTCTCTCTAAATGCTTCATTTTGAACGACGAGAAATTTCCAAGGCTCAAATCCGACAGAGCTTGGGGAAAGTCTTCCTGTTTCTAAAATGAACGCAAAGTCATCTTCTGGAATCTTTTTCGTCGGGTCGAACTCTTTTGTCGCATGACGGAATTCATACGCCTCAATGATTTCTTTTTTTAATTGCTCTTTGTCTCGCATGGTATTCATCCTTTCTAGTGAACGATTAGGGTGTGAAGTTTCACCAATCCAATTTCTTTCCATTCCCATATAGAAATTGTTATGATAATAAAACAAACAGCCCGAATGTGTGATGTGATATCTCTATGGTAAAAGAAAAGCTTCCATTGATTCAAGTACGCACATTTTTGTTCGTTAGGTACAATCATGTTCGTTTATCACCCATTTCGTCTTAGAAAGGAGTGTAAAGATGAGTGCACCATCCAATCCAGTCAGTATTGTCAATCATGGCTGTCCCGTTTCAACCACAACGAGTGTAATAGGAGGAAAATGGAAAGGAGTGATCCTTTATCATTTGACTTGCGGTCCAAAACGATACAACGAATTACGCCGGCTTCTGCCAAGGATTTCTCAGCGTGTTCTCACGCTGCAATTGCGCGAGCTAGAACAAGACGGCGTTGTTCACAGAAAAGTCTATGAGGAGGTCCCTCCTCGTGTCGAATATTCACTCACTTCTCTTGGAGATACTTTAAAACCCATCATCTTCGCTATGCGTGAATGGGGCGAATCCTATGGAAAAGAAGCTCGCCCAAAAGAAAAAAGCTGCCATCTCTAGCAGCTTTTTTTATAATGAAATCGCCGTTGATTCTTGCTGTGGATCATCCTTCACAAACAGGATGCCAAGCTGATGATGCTCCCCTTCGTAAGAAGCGCGTTTCTCAAACCTTGTCTGACCATTCAAGCCAATGATCTCAAGCTTTGTCAGAGCACGATTGGTTTGAAGGGCTTCGTAAAATTCCGAAACGGTTTTGACTTCAATTCCATTCACCTTTGTAATGACTTCTCCGATCTCAAGCTTTAAATCAGCTGCAGGTGTATTCGGAATGATTCCCAGCACCATCAGCCCTTGATTACGCTTAGAGAAGTAGAATGGAGCCGCATTGTCATTGACTCTCTGTTTCCATGAGAGGAAAGCTCTTCCGACAATCGCTATCAATACAGCTCCCCATGCAATCGGCTCAAACCAAATACTTGCAGCACCTAGTAAAGCAACAGCGAGTCCAAGCATGAGAATACGCCGTGCCGTAATTTGAATGCTCACAATTGGCAGTGATCCTTGAATCCGCTGCCCGAAACCGATGATGTATGGAATCAAAATAAATGAAAAGCTTTGATCGTGTACTTGAAGCACCGGCCACCATGGCAGAGAAGAAGTAAATTCACCTGCCGGCATCAGCAAAACAAGCGGTAAAAGCCACAGGCGGTTTGCCCGCTGCTGGCCAATCAAAAGTCCTCTCGCACTCATCACCATTGCAGGCGATGTTCGTAAATGCGCCGTTCGATAGGCTAGAATCCCCTCAGTCATTAATAAAAGACCTAGCAAAATAACAACGGCTGATGCATTCATCATTGAGAGCTGCGGCAGCCAAGAATGGCTCACTTGGAAAAACATCAGTCCAAGTGCCGCAATAAAACTGAAACCGAGTGTGTATGCAGACGAAAGCGCACTCGCCTTAAAGAATAAAGAGCAAACGATGGTCATCGCTGCAATCAGCACGATGAATCCAGGCGGGAGGGCAATCCCTAAGCCTACTGAAATGACGGATAGGCAAATCCCTAGAATCCATCCCTTTGAATATGTAAATTTAAGTTCATCGTATACATCTTCTATTCTTGTTTGAAACGCTTTTCTCTCACGCTTTACGCGGATGTAGCCATGTAACAGGCTGATTAATATCATGAAATAAAAAAGAGGGTGGATTAAAAACAGACCGACCGCTTTTAATCCAGCTCCCATCCACTCCGAGCTCATTATCGTTCACCGCCCAAGTCAAGCATTTTCTCTTATTCTATCAAATAAATCGATGCTTGACACCAGGTTTATTTCTCCTGATTCATCCAAAGTGTGACATTCGACAGTGAAAAATCTTTTAAGTAGTGATTGACATCTACATCTAGTATGCCGCCGAGCAGCTGCATCGACCTCTTGATGTCGGTTAAGTTTATACCAAGTCTCTTATGATTATCCATTAAATAATTGAAGTATATCTCAGCACAGTCTTCATCGATTTCGTCGACTGATTCTACCGTTGTGTAATTGACCAAGTACCTGCTTAACAGCATGAGCAGACTTAATGCCTTTGTAGCGGAAAACGTCACATCTTTCGTACGACTCTTAAGCTCCTCTACCAACTCGTAATATTTTTTCTCTCTCACAATACTTGCCCTTTTCAATTGTGTACCCCCATTTACTAGTTCTTTTAAGAAAAGCGCAAACCTCGGTACAGCTTAATGCTCAAGCTGAATATCCGCAAAAAATAAAATATTTAAAATGAGTGCTACTTTATATTGTAAGAATTATTTATGTAACATACAACTTTCAAAAGTTTCATTTTCATGACATGTTTAAATCAACAGAAAGTCTCTTATATAAATATGTTATCGGGTAAAATCGAAGGAATGTTATGTTTTTTGTAAAATAAATGAATATATTTCTCGATATAATTTATTTTTAAGAATAAACTATTATATGTTCGTAACACTTATGAACCAAAAAAAAGAGGCATTTATTCGCCTCTTTATTTTTTAAGATATAGTGCTTTTAGTGCAGTCTGCAGTTGAAGATCATTTTTCTCATAGGATTTCACTTCATCCACCATTTTGTTCATCATTTTCGCTGTCTTCAGATCAATCACACCTGATTTATCGAGATTGTATGTGCTTTGGAAGGCTAGCACCGCCTTTTTCGTTTCTTCATCAAAGTAGCCGTCTACTCTGCCGGGGTCGAATGCCAATCCCTTTAACAGCGTCTGTGCTTGTCTCACTTCTTCATTGTTCATATCCAGCTGAAGCGGTTCTTTCAGTTGAAGTGGGCCTACGGTAAAGTAATCTGGCTGATGAATCGCAATTGTCGGTACGACACCTTTTTTGTGAATCCAATTCCCTTTTGGCGTGAGCCATTTATACAGCGTTAATTTAATGTTACTGCCGTCACCCATTGGAACCGCCTGCTGCACAGTGCCTTTCCCAAAGGAGACATCACCGACGACTTCATATTTTCCGGCTTCTTTCATAGCACCAGCAAGTATTTCAGAAGCGGATGCACTGCCTTTATCGATTAAGACATTGACTGGGTAAGGCTTCTGTTCTTTCCGTTTTGAAAAATACCGTTTCCTGTCGCCGTTCCGTTCTGCAATTTGAATATAAGGCTGATCCTTCGTAATAAAATGCTTCAAAATGTCTTCTACACTTTGCAGATAGCCGCCAGGGTTCCCTCTCACATCCAGCACAAGACCTTCTATGCCCTTTTTCTCGAGTTGTTTCAGGCTTGACGTGAAATCCTTCGCAGTATCTTCAGAAAAGCTAGAGATCGCGATATAGCCCGTTTTATGACCATTTACCTCTTTCACAGAGGAAGTCACGGTTTCAAGCGGAATTTCTTCTCTTTTGATATGGAATGTTAACTCTTTTTCAATCCCGTTTCGTCTGATTTTCAGAGCGACAGATGTTCCTTTTTTTCCTCTGATTTTCAGTACAGCATCGTTTAAGCTTTTATCTTTCATTGGCTCACCATCAATGCTGATGATTTCATCTTTCGGCTTTAGACCTGCTTTTGCCGCAGGGGATTTTTTAAAGGCAGAGACGATAATGATTTTTCCTTCATCCATTCCCACTTCTGCCCCAATTCCCTCAAAAGAAGAATCAAGCGAATCAGAAAATTGCTTGGCGGTTTGCTTGTCCATGTATACTGAATACGGATCATTTAAAGTTGAAAGCATTCCTTGAATGGCGCCTTCAAGCAGCTTTTGGCGATCCACTTCCTCTACATATTCATTCGATATCAGGTCATAGGCTTTCTCGATTTTCTCCATCCCATTCTCTTTCGCCTTATCACTTGATTGAGCTTGTCCAGCCATTGCAGCAGCTGCTTGCGGTGACTCTGCATGAGTTCCTTCTTTATGCGTCATCACCCCTGCACTTATTAATAGAACGACACTTGCCATAATAGATGCGATTTGTTTTTTCATATTTGGCCTCCTTCTTCAACTCTTCCTGATGACCTGAGTTATTATATGCCAGAAGAAGGGATTTCATGTAAAGACATTCTCCCGCGAAGGCTTGACTAATCATTTCATTAGGTGTAATTTTTATTTTGTTATGATCGAGAAGGAGTCTTCGCTATGTATATTATATTGACGATGCTTTTATTAGGAATTTTATTAGGATTTGTAGGAGCAGGCGGGGCTGGTTTTGTCATCGCATTGCTTACGTTAATTTTTGATATCCCTATCCATACCGCACTCGGGACGTCTTTAGCCGCAATGGCATTTACGACGTTATCAGGTGCATACAGCCACTACCGGGAAGGGAATATTCAGCTGAAATCTGGTTTGATTGTCGGAGCTTTGGCTTGTGTTGCTTCTTTTGCAGGAGCTAAGGTTGCTCCTTTTATTCCAGAAGAAAGTCTGCACTATTTAACAGCTGGAATGCTCTTTTTATCCGCTGTGTTTATGATGATCAAATTATTTGTTCTTAAGGAAGACACTGAGCATCAGCCGCTTTCTTCACGTCAGCTGCTCATAAGGGGTATTATTTTAGGACTTGTATCCGGATTGCTGTCAGGTATGTTTGGTATCGGGTCTGCACCATTTATTCAAGTAGGACTTTTGATTTTACTGAGACTTTCCATTCGACAGGCAGTTGGCACGACAATGCTTGTCATTATTCCAATTTCCATCGGTGGTGGAATTGGATACATTACAGAGGGCTATGTTGATTTTATCTTGCTGATTCAAATTTTAATCGGAACAGTATTAGGGGCATTTATTGGCGCAAAATTCACACGCCTTGCACCGAAGCTCTTATTGAAATCGGCTGTACTGTTAACACCTATTATTGCCGGTTTACTGCTGTTATTTTAATTTCATTTAGAATAAAAAAGGCCGATAACATGATGTTATCGGCTTTTTGATTAGCGGATATATTGCGCTGGATTGACTGCATTTGATTTAGCGCCATTCCATAATCCTTTATGAATTTCAAAATGGAGATGCTGACCATGTGATTGGCCTGTATTCCCCATATATCCAAGGAATTGTCCTTGCTCGACTCTCTGCCCTGTGGACACACTTCTTGTAGACAGGTGGGCATATACCGTTTGATAGGTCTGTCCATTGATATTATGCGTAATGAATATCACATTCCCGTAGCTCGATGAGTAGCTTGAGTTCGTGACTGTTCCAGCTGCAGCTGCGACGACAGATACTGTGCCTTTTGCTGCAATATCTAAACCGTAGTGCTGTCCGCCTGAACGTCCGCCAAAGCCAGATGAGAATCGGCCAGCAGCTGGTTTAATAAAGCCGGAGCTGCTTGCTGGTGTATCAGATACTTGATCCGAGCCGCCGCTTTGAGGTGCAGGTGCACTTTTTTCAGCAGCTGCTTGTTCTGCTCTCTTCGCTTCTTCCTTTTGGCGGCGTGCTTCCTCAGACTTCACAGCCGCTTTTTGGTTCGCTAGAATTTCTTGTTCATTTTCAAGTTTGCCTAATTCATCATGGGCATGGTTCTTTTTATCTGTTACATCCCCTAAGATTTTCTCTTTTTCTTTTTGCTGTTTAGACAAATCCTTTTTCAGCTCTTCTAGCTCTTTCAGAGATGTTTCAAGTCCATTTAGCTGATTATTTAGCTCTGCTTCTTTTTGCTCCACCAGCTTTAAATCATTTTCATGTTCTGTAATCATGTCTTTGTCTGCTTCGACAATGGTTGTGACAGCTCCAACACGACCGACAAAATCACTAAAGCTGCGAGCACCCAGCAGCACATCTAAATAGTTGATCGTACCGCCGCTTTTTTGCATCGAACGAATTCGATCTTTGAATATAGCTTTTCTTTTTTCAATTCGATCATTGATGACTTGAATGTCTTTTTTTAGTTTCTTGATCTCTTGCTTCGTTTGTTTGACTTCTTTTTCTTTTTCAGCGACTTTTTCAGTTGCAGCACTTACCTTGTGGTCAATCTTTTCAATTTCTTTTTTGAGCTTGGATTCTTTCTTTTCAAGCTTAGCCAGCTCTGATTTCTTTTTCTTCAAAGTGGATTCAGTCTTTGATGTTTTCTCTTCGATTTGTTGACGTTTTTGATCTAGGTCTTCGTATGCGAATGCACGATTCTCGTTCCCTGGAATGTATAGCCACGTTGTTCCAATAAACGCTGCCATTCCAGCCATCATCAGCTTTCTTTTCAAAACGATATTCCCCTCCTATGACAACTGCCTGCATAAAGAGTCGACCGGATGAATCGGTTCAACCGGTCACACCTTCTATCAAATTCTCGAGTGCTGCCATCAAAAATAGATTTATACTTTTAAGAATTTACGGATGGACGTCAAGCTTCCCCATACACCAATGATTGCACCGATCAATAGAAGGACCAGTGAAACTTGAAAGACAAACGGGTTATATGGAAGCATGGAAATAAATGAGCCTTGTACTCTCGGTGCCACCCAGCCCACTGCATATTGATATGTGCCAAGCAATAGAGCGATTGGTATAATGGAACCAAATACACCAAGCAGTAATCCTTCGATGAAGAATGGCCAGCGGATAAACCAGTTCGTTGCACCTACGAGCTTCATAATCTCGATTTCTTTACGTCTAGCAAAAATCGTAATTTTGATCGTATTAGAGATCAAGAACATGGCTGTAAATAAAAGCCCAATAATGAGCGCAATACCTACATTTCGCGCCACTCCGACCACATTAAAGAGTCGGCTGACTTCTTCTTTTCCATAGGTTACTTTATACGTACCCTTTAAGTTTTCTAATTTCTTCGCTACTTTTGGTGTATCGTGTGGGTCTGATGTTTTCACAATAAACGCATCGTTTAATGGGTTTTCTTGATCAACAAGTCCCATGGATTGTCCATTTTCACCAAAGCTTTTAATCAGCGCTTTTAGTTCGTCATCTTTTGATGAGTACTTCACATCACTGATTTCAGGAATCTTCTCAATTTCTGCTTTTAATTCATCCTGCTGCTTTTGATTCGCCGTTAATTCGATTAACACTTTTACTTCTACTTCTTTTTCAGCGTTCGATGCCATGTTATTCAAGTTGAGCATAATCACAAGAAAAACCCCAACTAAAATCAATGTGACAGTGACCGCACTAATTGATGCAAATGTCATCCACGTGTTTCTTCCAAGTGAACGGAAGCTCTCACGTAAATGCCGCGAGAGAGTTTTAATCATAAATGCCGTACTCCCCTCTTGCTTCGTCACGCACAATCATTCCATCTTCGATTGCGATGACACGTTTCTTCATGCTGTTTACAATTTCTTTGTTGTGTGTCGCCATGACGACTGTTGTTCCGCGGTTATTAATCTCTTCGAGTGTCTTCATGATTTCCAAAGATGTATCTGGATCAAGGTTTCCTGTCGGCTCATCTGCAATGACAACCTCAGGACTATTCACGATCGAGCGAGCGATAGATACACGCTGCTGTTCACCGCCAGACAGCTGGTCAGGAAATTGTCGTGCTTTGTGCTTGAGCTGTACCAAATCAAGTACATCCAGCACTTTTTTCTTAATGATATGAGGCTGTTCCCCAATGACTTCAAGAGCAAATGCCACATTCTCAAACACCGTGAGGGTTGGAAGTAGTTTGAAATCTTGGAATACTACGCCAATTTCTCTTCTTACGTAAGGAATTTCTTTTTCCTTAATTGAGGCTAAATCTCTACTATTAATTAAGATTTTCCCTTTGGTTGGCTTCTCTTCACGATACATCATTTTGATGAAAGTGGATTTACCAGCACCACTGGGACCAACAACATACACAAACTCTCCTGGGTGGATAGAGACATTGATTCCATTGATCGCCTTTACACCGTTAGGATAGATCTTGTAGACTTCCTTCATTTCAATCATGTAATCACCTAATCTTTTCTTATTGCTGACTAACAGCTTATCATGATGTTTTGACACTTATCGTCAAAAAACGTTATGTATGGTCACGCACATACCCTTCGATACGTACAAGCAATTTATGTCCTTTTCATCCAAAAAGATGAAAAAAAATGAATCGTCTAAATTTCAACAACTCCAATTATACGTCATGAATCGACGCAATGGTATTACATTTATATTTCAAAACTTATAGTTAAAACGGTAAAAGGAACAAGTAAAACAGATAAACATGTCTTTCTACCCTTATTTTTTAATAAAATTTAATATAATACGTTTTCATACTATTCAAAAGTCTTTTTCTACATATAAAAACAAAAAAACCTTGTCGATTAGACAAAGGTTTTATTTTTTCTCTGCAAGCCATTTTGCCACTTCTTTTGCTTGCTTCTCATCTACCATTCCGCTTGGCATAGAGCCTTTACCATTCTGTGCAATATCTGCGATTTGGCTTTCATTATATTTCTTCCCTACTTCTTTCAGGCTTGGTCCGCCTCCACCAGATAGGTCTTTCCCATGACAGCCAATACAGTTTTGCTGATAAATTTCCTCACCACTGCTCACAGTTGAAGCACTTTTGCTGCCTTCTTTGTCACTGCTGCTTGAATTTCCTCCACAAGCCGCAAGAACAAGAAGCATCACTGCAAACAGCATCATTAATCCGCTTTTTTTCATCAATTTCCCTCCCTTACAATCATTTGGTCAACGCTATTATATCCTTGTTTACGCCCTTTTAAAACCCTCACCAAGCACCTCTTTTGCATCCATTACGATGACAAATGCTGATGCATCGATTGCTTTCACCACTTGTTTCAACTTTGTGAATTGTGACTGCCCAACGACACACATCAGAATTGGACGGTCATGGTCGGTATATCCACCGACTGCTGAGATCTTTGTGACACCACGGTCAATTTGATCAAATACTGCCTGCCTGACCTCATCCTCATGCCCTGTAATGATCATCGCCATTTTCGAATGACTGAAGCCGGCCTGTACGACATCAATCGTTTTACTTGAAATAAACACACCAATGACAGCGTACAGTCCCTCTTCAATCCCAAAAACAGTCATCGCAGCCAGGACAATTAGGCCATCCATCATCGCTAAACAGGTGCCAAGCGTGAGGCCTGTATATTTATTGATGATTTTGGCAGCGAGCGCCGTTCCACCTGTTGATCCATTTCCAAGGAACACGAGCCCTATTCCGATCCCAATCACCACTCCGCCAAAAATGGCTGCTAAGAGCGCTTCATGTGTCACAGGTGCAATATGTCTTGTGACAAACACCATCAAAGGTAAAAAAATAGAGCCAACGAGCGTTTTCACGCCAAATGTCCCGCCTAATAAATAAAAACCAGCGATAAACAGCGGAATATTGAGTCCCCATTGCACATACGCCGCCTCAAAGCCGAATGACTGCATAATCGTACTAATACCGCTCACTCCACCTGCAGCAATCTGATTCGGTAATAATAACGTATTAAACCCAATCGCCACAATGGCTGATCCGATTAAAATGAACAAGTAATTTTTCGCTTCAATCCATAATTGTGAATGTCCCTGCTTCATGTCTTTCTTCCTCCGTTACTTCTGAATGCACACCTATTTTAAGCCCTCCTAAAACGAATGTAAATAACAGCCAAATGCAGTGCTAATGGATTAATACTTTATCACACAAACGGATCAGCGTACTTGCCGTTTGGCATAGGAGCAAATGATGGTATATTTAATATGTACATGAGAAAGAAGGGACATGCGATGAAGAAAATACTGAAGATAACAGGCATGACATTACTTGCACTGATCATCTTGGCTTTTGGTGCTTTCTATACATGGAGCCGCTTTACATACGGACCATCCGCCGCATTAAAAAAGCAAGTGAACATCGAGCAAGTGGAACATAAAAACGATGTGTATACATTTGCATCAGCAAAAAGCGATACTGGTATTATTCTCTATCCCGGGGCAAAGGTAGAACCACTTTCGTACGCCAATATCGGGAATGAACTGATGAAAAAAGGTTATTCTGTCTTTATCCCTGACATGCCATTTTCGTTTGCGATTTTTAATACAAACAAAGCACACGATATTATGAAAGTTCATCAAACGATCAAACACTGGTATATTGGCGGTCATTCACTAGGCGGAACAGCTGCCGCTATGTTTGCAGAAAAAAACCAGCGCAAGCTCGACGGTCTCTTTTTCCTTGCGTCTTATCCAGCATCAGATAACTTGAAATCATCGTCCTTGAACGTACTCTCTATATCAGGTGAAAAGGATGGGCTTGCGACACAAGAGAAAATCAAGAAATCGAAAACAAATCTGCCGTCTCAAACCGTTTACCATGAAATAAAAGGCGGGAACCATGCTCAGTTTGGCATGTACGGCAAACAAAAAGGTGATCAGCCTGCGGACATTCCAGCCCTCACGCAGCAAAAGGATATCATTCAGACCATGCTTGAATGGCTAAAACCAGAAAAAAAGCTCCCGTAATAGGAGCTTTTCATTTTTACTTTTTCGTCGCTTCTAAAAACTCTTCAGCGTCTGCTACAGCTAAACCAATGGCTTCCTCCCAAAAGGCTTTTTGGGTAAGATCGACGCCTAAATGCTTATGAGCCAAATCTTCTACTGTCATTGAAGCTGTATCCTTTAGTAATGCAATGTACTTCTCTTCAAACGAAGTACCAGCCCGCAAGGCTTTTGCATAAATCCCTAGTGAGAACATGTAGCCAAATGTGTATGGGAAATTATAAAACGGTACACCTGTGATATGGAAATGCAGCTTAGACGCCCAGAAATGTGGATGGTATTCATCTAAAGAGTCACCGAAGGCTTCCTTCTGCGCTTCTACCATCAGCTCATTCAACCGATCCGCCGGCACTTCTCCTTGTTTACGCTCTTCATAAAAACGCTGTTCAAATAAGAAACGAGATTGAATGTTCATGAAAAATGCTACACTCCGCTGAAGCTTATCCTCTAACAAACTGAGACGCTCCTCTTCATTTGCCGCTTCTTTTAATGAAGCATCAGCCACAATCATTTCTGCAAATGTCGACGCCGTTTCAGCTACATTCATCGCATATTTACGATTAAGAATGCGAACATCCTGCATCACTTCCTGATGGAACGAATGACCAAGCTCATGCGCGAGTGTCGCCACATTGGATGGACTTCCTGAGAAGGTCATAAAAATGCGTGACTCCCCGCTGTCAGGGAAATTTGTACAAAATCCGCCTACTCGTTTGTTTGGACGATCTTCAGCTTCTACCCAGCGTTCATTAAAGGCTTTTTCTGTAAAGGCAGCAAGCTCTTCTCCAAATCCAGCGAAATGTTTCACAATAAAAGCAGCTGCTTCTTGATACGGATAGATCTTGGTTTCACTGCCAATAGGAGCCCCAACATCAAACCAGCTTAGCTTATCCACTCCAAGCATGTCAGCTTTTCGATGTAAGTAATCAATGAATGGCTGCTTATGTTCATCAATCACAGACCACATTGCATCAAGAGTTTCTTGTTTCATGCGGCAAATATCAAGCGGCTCTTTTAAAATATGATCCCAGCCTCTTGCTTCATATACTTGTAAACGAAAACCTGCCAGATGGTTTAGGGTGCTTGCAAATAGATGTTCATCCTGCGTCCATGCGTGCTCTAAGTTATGATATACGGCCTTTCTGACTTCACGATCTGAATCATCCATCGCATTTTCCGCTTGGCCGACAGAGATCATCTGCGTTTCACCATCTTGTTCAAATGGAATCATAATCTTATTCACCAAGCTAGAATAAAGCTCATCCCACGCATGGTAGCCATCTACAGCTAATTTTTGTATCAATGTTTCTTGTTCAACAGGCAATTGATCCTTCACGCGCTCTCTTCGTTCATTTAATATGTAGCGCACATCTGAAAAGGCTTCTGAATTCATGAGATCTTCCCATTTGCTAGGAGAGATGGCAGCAAGCGCTTGATCAAACAGCGCAAGAATGGTACCTAAATCAGCTTCCAGCTTGGCAATCGTACCTCGAAGACTGCCAGCCTTCATATCCTTTGTATTTTGAGATTGAAGACAGGAAACAAATGAACCTGCTTGAGACAGTTTTTTATATGTCGTTTCATACGTGTCAAGGACAGACGTTAACCTGCTTTCAATGTGTGTATCTTCTTTTGAAAAGGCATCGACCTTTTGTCGTAATTCATTTAATAGCTGCTGAATGTGTTGCAGGTATGTTTTAAATTCTGGTGAAGAACTGCCTCCTTTAAAAAAGGCATCTAAATCCCACGTCTCTTGTAATGGTGTTAATCCCAAAATATTTCCCCCTTTATTTGCTAATTTCATCATACAAAGGATATAGAGTCAGTATGGCGTATGTATTCCTTTATATTCATTATATTTTCTCACAATTAAAAAAACCCAGCAAGAAGCCGAGTTTTTATGATAATTTCGAACGTAAGTAAGCATCGATAAATGAATCTAAATCTCCATCCATGACCGCTTGAACATTTCCCATCTCCGTATTGGTTCGATGGTCTTTCACAAGAGAATACGGATGGAATACATAAGAGCGAATTTGGCTTCCCCAGCCAATTTCTTTCTGCTCTCCTCTAATTTCATCCAATTCAGCCTGCTGTTCTTCGATCCGTCTTTGATAAAGTTTCGATTTCAGCATTTTCATCGCACGTTCTCTGTTTTTGATTTGTGACCTTTCTGTTTGGCATGTGACCACAACATTGGTTGGTATGTGTGTGATACGAACGGCAGAGTCAGTCGTATTGACATGCTGTCCACCTGCGCCGCTTGCACGATACGTATCTACCTTGATATCTTCTGTCCGAATATCAATATCAATTTCTTCATTGAACTCCGGCATGACATCACAGGAAACGAACGATGTATGCCTGCGGCCAGATGAATCAAAAGGAGAAATACGAACCAAACGATGGACACCTTTTTCTGCTTTTAAGTACCCGTATGCGTTATGCCCTTTGATGAGCAATGTCACAGACTTAATTCCTGCCTCATCGCCTGGAAGATAATCAAGCGTTTCAACCTTAAAGCCTCTGCGCTCTGCCCAGCGAGTATACATTCTCAGAAGCATAGAACCCCAGTCCTGTGATTCAGTACCGCCTGCGCCCGGGTGAAGCTCAAGAATGGCATTGTTTTTATCATATGGTTCACTTAAGAGAAGCTGCAGCTCAAACTCGTTAAACTGCTTGGTTAAGTTCTTCAGCTCTTTTTCAAGCTCTGCATGAAGCTCCTCGTCATAATCTTCCCTTAATAGGTCATGTGTCATTTGCAGCTCTTCATGAGATTCACTGAGCTCATGGTATGCATTCACATTATCCTTTAGTGCATTGGCTTCATTGATGACGCCTTGTGCCTTTTGCTGATCATTCCAAAAATCAGCTTCTGACATTGTCGCTTCAAGTTCTGCAATTTTGGCTTCTTTTGTTTCGAGGTCAAAGAGACCCCCTAAAATCAGCTAGCCTGCTAGCCATATTTTCAAGCTCTTGTCTAATTTCTACTAATTCCATATCCTTCACCTCATAGATGTATGGGGGCTGACATGAATAGAAAGAGGTTTTCACCTCTTTCCATTACTTATTCTGTCTTCCCATGACAATTTTTATATTTCTTGCCGCTACCGCAGTGACATGGTGAGTTTCGTCCAATGTCTACGACTTTACGTACCGGCTTCTTTTTCACTGTCTTCTCCTCATCACCCTCTTGAGGCTGATGAGCTGTTGTTTGGCCTTGAACGACTTCTTCACGTTCTAGGTTGTTTTGGATTTCTGATTTTAAGACATATTTGGCTACATCATCTTCGATTGAAGCAACCATATGCTCAAACATCGCAAATCCTTCCATTTGATACTCACGAAGCGGATTCGTTTGTGCATACGCGCGTAAATGAATCCCTTGGCGCAGCTGATCCATTGCATCGATATGATCCATCCACTTTGAATCCACCGCACGAAGAACGATGACTTTTTCAAATTCTCGCATTTGTTCATCGCCATATGTTTCTTCTTTTGCATCGTATTTTTCTTTAATACGATCCATGATGAAGGAGGTGATTTCATCTGCTTCTTTGCCATAAATATCTTTGACCAAAATAGCTCCTTCATCTAAATAGTTCGTGTTGATTAATTCAACAAGCCCATCTAGTTTCCATTCTTCAGGAAGCTCTTCTTTCGGCGTATAAGAACCAACAGCCCGCTCAATTGAAGATTGAATCATATTGATGACAATCGATTTTAAGTTATCAGAATCGATGACTTCAAAGCGTTGTTTGTAAATCACTTCACGCTGCTGACGAAGTACATCGTCATATTGCAGAAGCTGTTTACGGGAATCAAAGTTGTTCCCCTCGACGCGTTTTTGAGATGATTCAACGGCTTTAGACACCATTTTACTTTGGATAGGTGTAGAGTCATCCATGCCAAAGCGGTCAAGCATCGCCATCGTGCGCTCTGCACCAAATCGGCGCATCAATTCATCTTCCATGGAGAGATAGAATTGAGTAATCCCTGGGTCTCCTTGACGACCAGAACGTCCGCGAAGCTGGTTATCAATACGTCGTGATTCATGACGCTCTGTCCCAATTACAGCTAGACCGCCAAGCTCTTTGACGCCTTCGCCAAGCTTGATGTCCGTACCACGACCTGCCATGTTTGTCGCAATGGTGACGGCTCCTTTTTGACCAGCCTCTTCAATAATTTGTGCCTCACGCTCATGGTTTTTCGCATTTAACACTTGATGAGGAATCCCTTTATTTTTAAGCAGCTTAGAAATAAGCTCAGATGTCTCAACCGCTACTGTTCCGACAAGAACTGGCTGCCCTGTCATATAGCGCTGCGCAACATCCTCAGCCACTGCTTTAAATTTACCTTCCATTGTGCGGTAAATTAAATCAGGTCTGTCATCACGAACGACTGGTTGATTGGTCGGGATTGTCACAACCTGCATGTTGTAAATGTTACGGAATTCTTCTTCTTCCGTTTTCGCTGTACCAGTCATACCAGATAGCTTTTCATACATACGGAAGTAGTTCTGGAACGTAATCGTTGCAAGGGTCATACTTTCGTTCTGCACTTCGAGACCTTCTTTTGCCTCAATAGCTTGATGCAGACCTTCACTATAACGGCGTCCTTTCATTAAACGTCCTGTGAAAGAGTCAACAATAACGACTTGGTCTTCTTCAACGACATAATCCACATCTTTTTGCATCGCAACATGTGCCTTCAGCGCCTGAGCGATGTGATGGTTCAGCGCAACATGCTTAACATCAAATAAGTTCTCGATGCCGAATGCTTTTTCCGCCTTCGTCATTCCGCTTTCTGTCAGCTGTACACTTTTTGTTTTAATATCATATGTGAAATCATCTTCTATTTTTAATGTACGAACAAATGCATTGGCTTGTACGTAAAGCTTTGTAGATTTCGCAGCTTGTCCAGAAATGATAAGAGGTGTTCTCGCTTCATCAATTAAGATGGAGTCAACCTCATCGATCACGGCATAATGAAGCGGTCTTTGAACCATTTGCTCTTTGTAAAGCACCATGTTATCTCGTAAATAGTCAAAGCCCAGTTCATTGTTTGTTGAATACGTGATATCAGCGGCATACGCTTCTCTTTTTTCATCTTTGTCTAAGCTGTTTAAGTTTAAGCCAACCGTTAAGCCAAGAAATTCAAAAATCTTGCCCATTTCCTCTGCATCACGGCTTGCCAAATATTCGTTGACTGTCACAATGTGGACGCCTTTTCCAGAAAGAGCATTTAAATAAACAGGCATTGTTGATGTCAACGTTTTACCTTCACCTGTTTTCATCTCAGAGATGTTGCCTTCATGAAGCGCGATCCCCCCCATGAGCTGCACCTTAAACGGGAACATTCCTGTCACGCGGCGTGATGCCTCGCGAACCGTTGCAAATGCTTCAACCAACAGGTCATCCACGGATTGTCCTTTTTCAAGTTTTTCTTTAAATTCAATCGTTTTATTTCGTAAAGCCTCGTCAGATAATTTCTCGAAATCTTGTGCGAGAGCTTCGATTTCATTTGCTTTTTTTTCATATTTGCTGATCGTACGTTTCGTAGGATCAAACACTTTGTTTAAGATTCCAAGCATATAATAACGCTCCTCTATTTCATGCAATTTTTCGGCATGTCCAAAAGATTGACAGGTCCATATTTACCTGCATTTATCATACCATACCTTCCTTCATTTCCAAAGAATTTGCAATGATTTCGCACAAAAAACCCGCCCCTTATGAAGGGAACGGGTTTACTTTTTTTAGGTTGTTTTTAGATCAGATTAAGCGTTTGGCTCAATGAGTCCATATTTTCCATCATTTCGGCGATAGACCACATTGGTCAAATTTGTCTCAGCATTTGTGAAGACGAAGAAACTATGACCTAACATGTTCATTTGAAGAATGGCCTCTTCGCTATCCATCGGTTTTAAATTGAATCGTTTTTGTCTGACGATTTCTGTTTCATCAATTTCTTCGTCATCTTGAACAGCTACATCAGGCGTCCCATTTCCTCCAGCAAATAAGTGTTTTTTGGCACCTTGCTCGCGGAATTTACGGTTTACTTTTGTTTTGTGCTTTCGAATTTGACGTTCTAATTTACTGGCTGCTAGGTCTACTGCATTGTACATATCTTCATTATGCACCTCAGCTCGAAGTGCTAGATCAGTCATTGGAATGGTAACCTCAACTTTAGATTCTTGATCATTGTAAAACTTCAAGTTCACGTTGACTGAAGCATCTACGTCTGTTTCAAAATAACGCTCCAGCTTTCCAATTTTTTTCTCGACATGATCTCTTAGTGCAGGTGTTACGTCGATGTTTTCTCCTCTGACATTGTAATTCATGTAAAGAACGCCTCCTTTAAAATTAAGGATATGTAAACCTATTTCTACTTTTCCCTCCTTTTCTCCTGCTCAAACGTAAAAAAAATGTGAATATTCATTGAAATTTGTCGAATTTTGCGGTGCTTCAACTGTTGCTTGATAGGTGATGAATATATATTCGGCTCATTCTTGAAAAAGACCAGCTCACGTTTAAATCGTGAAAGATGAAATGGATGTTTTCAGCGAATGAGATAAGGTTTTTAAATCTTCCGCCGCTGCTTTCATCTCTTCATTTGCCGCCAATGATTCTTCAACAGCCGCAGACATGTACTCCGTCTCTTCTGAATTGCGTTTGGCTCCTTCTTCAATGACCCCAACCGTCTGAGATATTTCCTCTGTACTAGCTGAAATTTGCTCTGCAGTGGCTGAAAGTTCCTCTGCTTTCATCGAAATATCACGAATAGATTCCAAGATTTCATGAAAGCTCTGTTCAGACAATTGCGATACTTTCACACCTTCTGCTACATCCTGCTCAACCTTTGTCAATGAGTGTGATGATTTTTCAGTATCTTTGTTCACGTTCGCGAGTAATTGACTAATTTGATCTGTCAGCTGACTAGATTCTTCCGCCAGTTTCCTCACTTCATCTGCTACAACCGCAAAGCCTCTTCCATGTTCTCCTGCTCTTGCCGCTTCAATAGCTGCATTTAAAGCAAGCAAATTCGTTTGGTCAGCAATGGCATGGATATGACCTAACAAATCTTCAATGCCAGTAAACTGGGCTTGTACATGAGCCATTGTGGAATGGTGCTCGTTCACAGACGCTTTGATAGAGCTCATTTGTTTTACGAATTGCTGAATAAGCGCTGCACCCTCTTCAGCCTTTTCAGTCACTGAAATTGAGTGACCCGAAACATCGGATGTGTGTTCAGCTGCATTTTGCATACCAGTCGAGACTTCTTGAATCGCAGAAGCTACTTTTCCGACCGCGTCTGATTGTTCACGTGAAGCTTCACCGACCTGTTCAATCGAACTAGACGTCTGCTCACTTGCCGATATTGTTTGATGAATGGTTTCCTCAAACTGAGCAGCAGAATCAGCTAATTGTCTTGATCCATTTTGCACCTGTAAAATGAGCTGACGTAAATGAGTCGTCATTTGATTAAAAGCGGTACCAAGTTGGCCAATCTCATTTTTAGAGGTCACTTCAATCTCTTCAAGTGTAAGATCACCATCTGCCATCCTTCTCGCGGCATTTGTGACAGAAACAATCGGCTTTGTCATACGATAAACGAATCTTGTCCCAATCACCAAAAAGCCAACAATAATGACCGCACTAACTAGAATGAGTGTGAACACTAATTGGTTACTGTCTTGATTGAGCTGATTGATTTTCTGGTCACGTTGCTTCAACTGGGTTTGAGCAAATTCTTTTGTAAAGGTATGTATTTCTTGTTCGATAGGCTGTAATTCTTGACTGAGGCGGGTGTTGAATTCTTTTTGATTTTGCATATTCAATGAATTAAATAGTCGGTTCGTTGAGGTGTAGTAGAGATAATTTTTTTCTGAGATTTGATCTAATAGATTTTTTGCTTGTTTGACAGCGCTCATTTTTGAAGCTTCAGTTGTTTTCTTATTAATCTCTTCATATGTTTGCTCAATTTTCTGTAAATTTTCAGCATCTTGCACGACAACATAGGTTTTGATTTGCGCTTCCTGCTTTTGCAAAAGCACCTCTAATTCCAGTGAGGTCTGATAAAGCTTCACTTCTTTGCTGAGAAGCGTCTTGTAGGATTGATCTGTTTTGTAATAGATAAAGCTTGAGACCCCTAAAATACTGACAAACAATACACATATGACAATAAGCCCAAACAAAAATTGATTTTTTAGTCTCATAATTTCCTCCGAATGGTCTGAATTGAACAAAAATTAATGAATGACATACGGCCTCATACAGGCATGTATTTCATCCATCCACTTTCTATATTCAGGTATAAAATATGATGTAAGGAATGATTGGAAGTGTATTGAAGGGAATGTATAGAAAGCTAGTATATCAAAACTTAAAAAAATTTGATCAAACGAACGAATCGTTTTGGCAAAGTGCTCATTTTCTATAATTGAAAGCAGAAGGGGATGCGTTGTCTCTAAATGAAAGAAGGCATGGATCAGATCATTAAAGATCCGATCCCCTTCAGTTTTAGCAAAATCCTTCTCAATTTCATCTAAATATTTTAGACTCTCTTCTATCGTATATAGAAGTTCATAATATGTGGTTAATAAAATATAGTCATCTGAACGATACGCCACAGGTCTCACCTAATTATTTCCGTTTATCGTAATATACGCCGTCACTCGTCATAGGCTGGTATGGATTTTGATAATTCAGCTGTTTTGTTTTCTTTCTTTGAATGGCTTGAATATCTGCTTTGATCCCATTTTGGATCACAGTTAATTGCTTCGCCATCTGTTGATCTGTTTGGATGATTTCTTTGATTTTCTCTTTTTCTTGATCCGTCAGCTCATGCTGAATATCTCTCATTAATTCGTCTCTCTCAATCAAAAAGGCATCAAAGTCTTCAACCAAGGTGTCACTTTGCGGATTTGCCGCTATTTCGGCTGCCATTTTTAATGTTTGGTCATGCAGCTGGTCCACAATACTCATAGAGATCCCCCGATAGAGTGATGGCGCCCTTTTCGATCGGTTTGAATAACTTCCTTCCATGCATCACGAAAATCAGTTACGTATTGCTCTACTTCATTCAACATCTCTTCGTCATTTTGAAGATTGGCTTCAATCAGTCTGCGATAAATGTAATCATACATACTTGCCATACTCTTTGATACGTCATAAGAACGATTTAAGGTGACATTTAATTCTTGAATGATGTTTTGAGCCTTTTTCAGGTTCACATTTCTCGTTTCTGCATCCTCTTTTTGAATGGCATACTTCGCTAGTCTAATGAACTTTAAGCAGCCTTCATAAAGCATAAGCGTCAACTCAGCAGGTGTTGCAGTCTCAATAGAATTTTTCTGATAGGCGGCATAAGGGTTCTTTATTGCCATATGTTATAAACCTCCAATTATTGTCCAAGCAGTTGAGAAAGATAGCCAGATTGGTTGTTTAGCTTTTGAATCGCGCTATCCATGGCGCTAAACTTTTTGTAGTAGCGGGTTTCAACCATTTTTAAACGATCTTGGAATGTATCCATTCGTTTTGTTAAAGAATCAAGGTCCTTACCAAGTCCGTATTCCTTTAATTGCATTGTTGTGCTGCCAGCTTTAGTTTGAATGCTCTTCGTGAAGGCTGATAAGGAATTTTTGATACGATGAATGATTCCTTGTTCTTGATATTGCTGCTGCGCTTTATCTTTATCTTTTGAATCCACATTTAGCGAACCTGACATAAATATTTGACTGATCTTCTGTGGGTCTTCTTCAATGGCTTTTCTTAGTTTCGGTTCATCAATGACAAGCTTTCCGCCATCTTTATATTTATCTGAAGTGGTAATTCCGATTTGTGTCATGTGAATTCTATTCCCATCACTTGTCGTAATATCAGCATAAAAATCACTTCTTATTTTAGAGGCACCACCTCGTAAAATGGAATCACTTCTCAGCAAGCCAGACTTCGCTGTCGTTTCCCATAGCTCCACTTCTTTGTCAGACATTGCTTTTTTCTCTTCAGCTGTTAAAGGATGATAGTCCCTATTTCTTTTTTCATTGACTTTGCCATTGACCTGCTCAACAAGTTCATTGTATTTATCAACAAATTGTTTAATTTTATCAAAGATTGTATCGACATCTGTTGAAACGTTTAAGCTGACAGGCTTATCGGTTGTCCCTTTAAGCTCGTACGTAATACCAGCTTGCTCAAATGTATTGTTGTTATTTTCCATTTTCAGACCATTAATCTCGTATTGTGCTTTTTGCCCTTGAGTGGTCGCAACTAATTTGTTATCTCCATCCACTTGGAAGCCTAATTGAGTGAAGAATGAAGCTGAATTACCATCAGCTGCTTTAATACTGACACCTTCTCCCGTTGTCCGTGAAGTGAGAGCGACCGTATCGACATAGTTTGATCCGTCAAAGATCTGTCCTTTGTAAGCCGTCACACCTAATTGCGAGCTGTTCAGCTTTTTCACGATGTCATCAATTGTATCGGTATCAGAAGTATTGATCGTCACCGTTTTCGGTTTTGTCGAATCTGGTGTCGTCACTTCGAATGTAAACGTGCCATTTGTTGGTGTAAATCCAGATGTACCAGATGATCTGAAGACGGAAGCTGTCGCTAATTGGGTGACATTGATTGAGCCAGAAGTAGCATTAGTTGAGCCAGTTGCTGTGACAGCAGATTCATTTGAGCTTGTCACCTTTTTTGCGCCATATGTACTTGGACGCGTTAAGTTTAAACTGTTGATCAAATCATCTAATTCTTTGACTTTCGAGTTCACCTCGCGATAGCTGTCTCTTTGCCATTCAAGTGTTTGTTTCTGGCGTGTCATTTTATCAAGTGGTGCTTGCTCAGTTTTCATTAGCTTTGATACGATTTCATCAATATCAAACACATTTGAAAATCCAGTAATTCGATTGACCATTTTTTATGTTCTCCCTTCACTTACATTCTTTTATCTACAAATAAACCGACAATTTCTGTCATTGCCGCATAGAAATCAAGCCATTCCTTGGAAGGAATTTCTCTAATGACTTCTTCTGTTTGGTTATCTACGACTTTGACATAATATTCATTGAGTTTTTCATGTAATTCAAATTGCAGATGAAATTGAGTGGGTTCAATCAGCTTGTTTGCTCCTTGAAGCGTTTTTTCAATTTCTTCTTTTGAAACGACCTTGCCATTTGCTTGTAAATCAGAGTTTACATTGTCATTCTGGTTATTAGAAACACGGGTTTGAAATGCATCGATAATTGGCTCTAGCGATGTCACCTTACCAACAGACATAGTTATTCAGCTCCTGTGCTTTAATCTACCTTTTATATCGGCTTTGAATTTTCAAATTAAATATAGATGGACCGATTTGTTAAAGTTTCATATAGATTATAAACACACACATCGAAACGCTTTCATACGGAGAAGGACAACTGAATTAGATAAAAAAATCCTCACTTTTTTTGTGAGGATAATTGAGTGAGGAGATCTACGGATAAACTCGCAGCACGACTGTTCTCTTCTTGAATAGACAGGTACACTTCTTTCCTGTGAATATCAATGTGCTTAGGAGCTTCAATCCCGATTTTCACTTGATCTCCTTCGATTGAAATAATCTTGACTTCAATATCATCGCCAATTTGAATCGACTGGTTTAATTTACGCGAGAGAACTAACATGAGGATGCCACCTCTAACAAATGTTTTGTATGATAGGCTGAATCATGCAAAATCACCTGCTTGGCTTTCATGTTTTTCCGGTTCACAATAATAGGCGCTCTTAAATTGGCTGTCGTTTTTTCAATAGAAGATTCCATTGTTAAGATCACCATGACTTCCACATCATTGGCATCTTCTACTTCTAGAATATCTACGACCGTTTCGTCTAGATCGAATTCATATTGATTGAAAAATAAAAACGGACTGCTGACAATAAAGCCTAACTCTGCGTTTTTCAATGATTGAAGAACTAAAAATGGAGACTCTTCTGATAAAGGTAAAATGACAAACTGTTTTTGATCCAGAAATCCTGGTATTCCATTAGAGAAGTTGATAATTTGCTCCTCTTTGATTGTCACTTCACCATGGTATTTTGTTTGAATGATCATAATTCACGACCTTTTTCATTTTTCTTAACTATACCTTATCACCATTTTGGCCCGTTTCGTCAACTTCTATTTTTAAATCTGGGTATTGTAACATATCAATATTGACCTTACCTGGCTGGTAGTTAACGATTGGTTTATGAGGCGTTGCCTCTATGATAGCTTTTTGAGGCTCCACATCAATTTGAAGCTCAGATGGCTGATAGTGAATTTTCACACTAAAGAATGAAGGGATCACACCAATGGTGAATTGTTTGGCTGGAGGAGCGCCATTGATTTTGGCAAACTCGGCAATTGCATTCCCACCATTCTCGATCTTGATGAGTTCACTGCCTTCTTCCGCTCTTCGGCCCATTCCCTCTCCAACAGCACGTTTCCCCTCAGCTGCCCATTCCTCAGATCGTCTAAAAATCGACTTGATATCCATATCGGCAAATGCTTCGGTTTGATCTATTGTTAATTTTGACGGTGTCCTTGTCATATTCATGACGGCTCTGGGCTGCTGAATCTCAAGGTCTGCTCTTGGCTGCTCTACTTCTTGCCGAGAAGGAGTTGTCGACATTTGCAGCTTTGCATAGGTTTGTTGCATTAACAATCTAGGGATTTGCATATAGGTACACCTCCATGATGCAAAAAAGCACCCAACGGATGCTTTTTATTATCTTAAGAAATCGACAAGGGATGGCTGAATAACTTTAGCCGTCGTTGCTAAAGCAGCTCTATTCACAACCTCTTGTTGAAGAAGATCAATAATTGCTTTTTCACTTTCTACATCTTCATTATCTGATTTGGCATTTTTCAGTACTTCGAATTGTGAAGTCAAGCGACTGCCTACTAAGTCAACACGATTTGAACGGGCTCCTAGGTCCGAGCGCTCAGCACTCATCACTTCTTTAAACTGATCGATACTTCCTAACGCATCATCAGAATTTGCGAACGTTCCATTTTTCAATGAGTTTTCTAAATCCGTCAGCATTTCAATGACATTTTGACCGCTGGCAGACTGTCCACCAAACGCTGAAATTGGATTTGAGTTCACATTTAAAGTGATACCATCAGAAATGTTCGACTTAACGGCATTTGCATCTGTATAGTTTTCAAAGTTAAACGTAAACGTACCATCTGCGTTCTCGACAACTGGTTTGACATTTGTATTCGTTCCATTAAATACGAATTTACCTAACATCTGAGTGTTCATTGCGTCAATGATTTGTTTCTTCATCTGGCCAATTTCCACTCCGATAGCTGCTAAATCTTCTGGCTGCTTTGTTCCGTTAGCCGCATCAAGCACTTTATCTCGTACATTTGACATAATATCAATGATTTCAGTGACACTTGTTTCAGATGTATCAATCCAGTTTTGTGCTTCATTTAAGTTTTTTTGATATTGTTCATTTCGAAACATTGCTGTGCTATATTGAAGGCTTTTTACTGCTGCAACGGGATCATCAGACGTTTTTGTGAAACGTCTCCCTGTTTGTGCTTGCTCATTTATTTTAGAAAGTTTTTCATAACTTTTACTAATATTACGAAGTGAGTTTTGAGAAATCATACCTTGTGTGACTCGCATCAGCTATACCTACCTTCCTACGACACCCATGCCGTTTATTACTTTATCCAATATTTCATCTTGTAATGTCACAACTCTCGCAGCTGCATTATATGCATGCTGAAATTGGATCATATTCGTCATTTCTTCATCAATGGAAACAGCACTCGTCGACATTCTACGTTCATTGGCTGAATTGACAAGAGCGGCTGAACTGCTTTCTAGCGTCATGTTCTTTTTCCCTTGAATCCCCATCTCAGCAATGACATTTTGGTAGTAATCCTGGATCGTCGTTGTATTGCCGCCGATTGGTAACTTTAAGTCTTGTATATTTGCTAATTTTGTAGCATTCGAACCGTCACCTTTTGTTTGATTGAGAGATGCTGCAATATTATCTGTTGATGCTAAAATGACATCACTCACTTTGATACGAGCTGCTAAGCCTTTATTCAATTCATTGTTATTCTCAATATCAAAGAAGTCTTGTCCACTTGTGCCATTTAACGTGTACCCCTGCTTATGCACATCGTTAAATGTATCCATAAATACTTGTGCTACTTCATCCAGCTCTGCAAGCATATCCGGATACATGCCTTTTTCAGCACCATTTGACATGTAGCCATAAGCCTCAACAAGTGCTTTTACTTTACCATTCACTTGAAGCTGATCTGCTGCAATGGTTGTTGTTCCGAATTGAAGTGAGTTAACAAGTCCCGTTGTATTATCATAGGAGATTTGCAGTTCAGATTTTTCGTTCGTAATGCCATTCAAAATCGTTCCAGCAGATTGTCCATTTGCACCGATAATGTCGATGTTGACAGTTCCTTCAGCAATTTTGAGTGCATTCCCGCCAGATGGATTATAGCTCACTTTAATATCAACAAGTGAGGATAATTGATCTACCAACGCATCACGCGTATCATATAGATCATTTGGAAGATACCCGTTTGGTTCAACTGCTGCAATTTGTTTGTTCACTTCATCTATTTGAGATAAAATCGTGTTCACATTTTTGGCTGTTGAATCGAGTTCTGTTTTTAAATTCTTTTGTATCGTTGTTAAAGACGAATTAAGTAGACGGAATTGATCTACTAAAGCCTGTGCACTTGTTTTAACAACTGTACGCGCAGACGCTGTATCGGCATTTTTTGTTTCGGATAGGACCTGTAATGATTTCCAAAGGTTATCAAAAGCTCTGTTTAAGCCTTCATCCGTCAAATCATTCATAACTCCCTCCATTTGCGAAAGGGCATCAGATTTTGTTGAGTAGTAAGACAAGTTATTGTTATGATCTCTGAATTGCAGATCTAAAAAGCTGTCTCGAATTCTTTCAACGGTTCCAACTTGAACTCCTGTCCCCATTTGGCCATACGTCTTGCCGTCATAAACTGAAATGACTGGATAAGGATTATCTGCTTTAAAGGTAACTCTTTGTCTTGAGTAGCCATCTGTATTTGCATTGGAGACGTTGTTTGATGTGACATAAAGCCCTGCACGCTGGGCTGTGATTCCTCTTTTTGCCGTTTCTAGACCCATGAATGTAGAACCCATTGGTATCCTCCTTGTTTACGCCTTTGAATCAAACAAAGCCCTCTGCTGTTTAGGCTTTGAACTCTCAAGACCATTTTGTCCGTAATTCATATTTTCTTTATTAGGGTTAACGAGATCGAATGTCAGTGAAATAAATTGAAGCGACTGCTGAATGAGCTGTTTGTTCAGTTCATTTACATCTTTCAGTTCCACCATGATGTCATTTAATTTGTCATATAACGAAATGAGCTCTTCTTGATCTGAACCTTCAGCCTTTTCGATACACGCGGTGATGGTTGGCGGTTCATCACTTTGTAAAAATTGAACTGTGGCTTCAATTCGTTTTTCTTCTAATTGAGAAATGGCTTGAATATATTTTTGCTCTAAATTCAGAACCTCTGAAAGAGCATCAATCTCATTGCTTTTCAGCATTTCTGTTTTATCCTTCGACAGCTTCAAAAGCTGTTCATGCAATCCATAGAGACGATGCAGCTCTTCAATGATTATTTTAACTGACATTCACGCTACTCCCTTTTGTTATTGTTGTTTATAAAAATTCAGCATTTTATCAGCAATGCCTTTTGTATCTACTTGATATGTTCCGGCTTCAATGCTTTTTTTAATTTGGTCTATTTTATCTTGGCGTTCTTTCATGATATTCGGCACCTTTTGCATTTCGATTGCCTTTTTAGAAATTTCGACTTTATCAGTTGATTTTGCTTGATTTGATTGCAACGTTTGTTTCTCATATGTTTTCTTGTAAGGATTTACTGGTTGTGTTCCATATCGATTAATTTTCACGGGATTCCTCTCGCTTTCCGTTACAGTCTGTCTTGATTCTATCCATTTTATCGACCAAACTGCAACTTAGTTTAGGGAATCAATCGTTTTTAGGATTAATGGCATAATAGGTGTCTTTTTTCCTAGATTCAATCTCCCTTTTACGCTCTTCTTCTTGATTCATTTGACTCATTTGCGAATGAATATCCTGTTCACATTGGCTGCACAGCTTGTTTTTTCTGATCGGTTGGCCACATCTTTCACAAGGATAGTTGATATTCGGAAATTGACTAATTTGAAGTCTTTTCAAACGGATAAATTTCAAGATTAATTCTTCAGCAACTTCTGTTGCATCTACTATTTCAGCAATGATTGATTGTCTATTACTTTGCTTTCGCAAGAATTTATAAACGATATCAAAAGAACGTTCTTCTTCTTCGAAGCATTTGTTACAAACCGTTTGGATGGTGGTTTTTAAAAATAGCTGATTACATTGTGGACAGTTTGCCAATTGATTCATAACCAAAACCCCTTACGTTATTTTCTCTTCTTATTATCGGTTAATTATCCTGAATTTTAACTACGGATTAACGTAAAAGAGGAAACACTTTTGGCACCTGCTTCTTTTAAAATTCTTGCCGCATCATAAATGGTGGCCCCCGTTGTATAGATGTCGTCAATTAAGATAACATCCCTTTGAACGATCGCATCTGTCTGCTTGATTTGAAACATTCTTTTTTGATCTAAACGTTCATTTTTCTTTTTCTTAGACTGCTTGCTTTGATGTATTTTCACAAGCGGCTGAAGGATCGGCTGACCAATCAAGGAAGCAAGTATGACTGACTGATTAAACCCTCTTTCCTTTAGCCTTTCTTTACTTAAAGGAATCGGGATCAGCACAGGTTCTTTAATTGAAAAGGAGCGCTTAAATACTGCTTGGACATCTTGTTTAAAAAGCTCAGCTAAAGCTGTATCACCTCGAAATTTAAAGCGGGAAAGGACATCTTTCATCAAATCGTTGTAAGCATAAACAGACCTATTTTTCACAAGTACTGTAGTAGAATCAGGGCGTTCTTTCCACCTGGAACAGTCTTGACATAATTGATCATTCGACTGTGCTCTCCCACAAGCTGGACAAATCGGGCGTTGAATTTTTTCTAGGTGATGCTTACATGCTATACATAGATGATCATCATTTAATAGAAGTAATGATTTCCATGTAAAAGCAGCGACAAAATGCCCCTCACAAATTAGGCAGATCAATTGTTATCCTTATTTATCGGCAGACGATTTTCGCATCTTGGAAATGTGGTGACCTTTGAAGCAGCTTCTGTCAGAATGACCAGCATGGCCGTATTCTTCTGTTTATCCACCATCTCGGATTTACTGTAAGATATTTTATCGATATCTGTTATATACTGAGGCTTCACTTGATTTAGTGAAATCGCTAATACATCTTCTATACACTTTTCACAGTGACAAATCATGTTTAATTGGTTGAGATATTGATAGAGGATTTCCTTGAGTAGTATTTCTTTTGCATTGAGTAGCATATTTGTCTCTCCTGCCATTTGTGTATTGTGAATATAAATGTACCATGAAATTTAGTTGAACCCACATTATTTTTCAGTAAACTCTTTTGCAGCTGTATCATTCATTTTTACGATATGCTTCTTTGCTTGTTTCATACTTCTCGTTAAACCAAAATGAAAAAAGATAACATCTCCTTTAAAAAAATCGGGATGTCTACCTGCTCTACCAGAAATCTGAACAAGTGCACTCTCTGTAAAGATAGTAGATTCCGCACCTAGTACCCCCACTTGAACATTTGGAATGGTTACGCCTCTTTCTAGAATGGTGGTTGTAACTAGTACATCGTATTTATAATCTCTGAAGTGCTGGACCTTTTGTTTCCTGTCTGGATCATCAGCAGACACCCCTTCTACATTTAAGCGTTGTTCTCTAAGAACCTTCGTTACCTTCTTCATGGTCGAAATAGAAGGAACAAAAAGTAAAATCCTTCTCTTCTTTGTGATATGTTTCTGCATCCAATTCATTACTTTAGGTGGGAGCTGGTTCTTTTTTAATTTCTTCTTCCAATGTCCAATCCATTGAAAGGACGGGACAGGTAACGGTTGTTGGTGAAAGCGCAGAGGAATTTTTATGGCTTCTAGTTGTCCACGAGATACATCTCTTTTCATTTTCTTAGAGGGCGTCGCACTTAAATAAACCCTAACCCCTTTCTTTCTCATTGCCTTTAAAACAGCAAATTGGAGACGTTCATCGATTGAATAAGGAAAGGCGTCGACTTCATCTATAATAAGCACATCAAATGCATGTTTGTATCTCATCAACTGATGAGTTGTGGCGATCACTAGCGGTGCTATTTGGAACCTTTGAGGGCTTCCTCCATAAAGAACAGCTATTTTCATTCCTTGAAATGCTTTTTTAAGCCGCGGCTCTAGTTCAAGGACAACATCTGTTCTAGGTGTCGCAATGCAGACACTCATTCCTTGATGTAAGGCATATTCAATTCCGTAAAAGAGCACCTCTGTTTTCCCTGCCCCGCAAACTGCCCAGATGAGTAGGTCAGATTTGTTTTTTATCGCTTCGATCAATTTTTCGGACGCTCTTTTTTGTCCTTTAGACAGGTTTCCCTGCCATGTTAATTCCGTATGACATGTTTCTTCCATTTGTGGACCCGTCCATTCATAAAGAAAGCCACATTCCGTTGTTTTCCCCATCATGATGCATGATCTACAGTACACACAATCTTTTTGACACATGTCACACGGAGTGTGGGCAAAGTACCGCTTTTTTGATACACCACATCTACAGCAAGTAAGACCATTTGCTTTCCTCTCAATAGCAGGTGTTCGGATGACGAACCCTTTCTCCTCCAGCCAATCCAAATCGGACTGTGAGCATCTTGTTTCAGCGGTAAGCAGGTGGCGTGACTGCAGTTGCTGCCTTAGTTCCATTGCTTTGTCCATGTTCAATTTCACCAAACACCTTTCAACTGATGTTTGCCTATTATGCGCAAAGACATGACCTTTCGTCCAACAGCTAAAATAGAAAAACAAAACCCCTTTTCTATTAGAAAAGAGGTTTTTTAAGATTTATCTAATCACCCAGCCAAGAGCTATAGAGCCTTCGCCTAGATGAGTGCCAATCACGGCACCAAAGTAGCTTTTATAAAATTCAACATGAGGATACTTTTCTGATAAGTGCGCAATTAAGTCGTCTGCTTCTTCTTCTCTATTACCATGTATCAGTGTTGCTCTCATCGGGACACCACGTGATGCATCTTCGTCAAATAATTCAAAAATACGTGAAATGGCTTTTTTCCGTGTACGAATCTTCTCAAAAGGGACAATTAGCTTGTTGTCAAAATGCAGTATAGGCTTTACCTTTAAGAGGCTCCCAATAAAAGCCTGAGCACCATTTAATCTGCCGCCTCTTTGTAAATGAGTTAAATCGTCTACCATAAAATAAGCTCTCTGATTCTCTTTCAGATAATTGAGATGGGCTAACACTTCTTCTAGAGAAGCACCACCTTGGATTTTTTCAGCAGCTTCTATCGCATAAAAACCTTGCGCCATACAGCTAGTTTCTGTATCAAACGGATAAATATCAATCCCGTCAACTAGGTCATTTGCTGAGGCTGCACTATTATATGTTCCACTAATTCCGCTTGAAAGGTGAATACTAATCACAGCATCGTATGTTTCACTTAGTTTTTCATATAATTCTATTAACTCACCGAAAGCAGGCTGAGAGGTGGTTGGAAGGTCTTTATGCTTTTTGACTTCTTCATAATATGTCTTCCAACCCATTTCTATTTCTTCACGGTATGATTCGTTGCCAAAAATGACATTAAGAGGGATCATATGAATATGATGTTTATCACGCAGCTCTTGTGGTATATAAGCAGTACTGTCTGTTACAACGGCTATTTTCATTCTTAAATACCTTCCTTATCCGTTAAGTTGCTCTTTTTTATTTTCAAAGAATGATCATTGTTATTCATTAGAATTATAATAGTAATCAAAAAAGCCTGCCTAATCAATAGGCAAGCCTGCTATATCCGAAAAAGACTCCTTATCTACCTATCATTTCTCTCCAGTTAACATGTGAGAGAACCAAAAACAGGCGAAAAAGGAGTACTTGTCCGGAACATTATCTCATTTCTACCCAGCCGTTTTTAATTGCTACAACAACAGCTTGTGTACGGTCGTTTACATTCATTTTTTGTAAAATGTTACTCACGTGGTTTTTGACTGTTTTCTCACTAATAAAGAGCGACTCACCAATTCCTCTATTGCTCTTTCCGTCAGCTAACATTTGAAGAACTTCGCACTCACGTCTCGTTAAGATATGAAGTGGTCTGCGAATTTCAGGATATACCTCGTGCTGCGGATGTGCTGAAACGCCACTAGTCGCTAGGCGTCGGAATTCATTTACTAAGTTATGAGTAACTTTCGGATGTAAATAAGATCCTCCGTCAGCTACGACTTTCACTGCTTCAATGAGCGTGTCTGCATCCATTTCTTTTAACAGGTAGCCTCTTGCCCCTGTTTTCAATGCATGTGTCACATAGTTTTCATCGTCATGAATAGATAGAATAATGACTTTTGATTCGGGATAAAGCTCAACTAGCTGCTTTGTAGCCTCTACACCATTTACATTCGGCATATTAATGTCCATAATGACAACATCCGGATGATAGTGTTCTACGATACGTGCAGCTTCGTCACCGTCGTCTCCTTCTGCAACTACTTCAAAAGTAGGTTCAAAATCTAAAATCCGTTTGACACCTTCACGGAATAATTGGTGATCATCAATAATTACAATATTTACTTTAGTCACAAGCTACGCCTCCCCATGTTTATTGTTCTACACCTGAACTTTATGGTCAATATGTCTTTTGTCTCTATTTTACAATTTTATTTTGCAATGTTAATGGCACGCGAATCATGATGAATGTCCCTAGACCTATTTTTGAGTCTATGGTCATTTTACCTTCCAGTAAGTCTACGCGTTCTTTCATGCCAAGTAAACCGAAGGATTTGTTTTTGTTTGTTTTCACATCTTTCATATCAAAGCCTTTTCCATCGTCTTTGATAATTAACGTGACAAAGTCTTTCGTCACTTCTACTTTTACAGAGATTTCTTCAGCTTCGGAATGCTTTAGTGAATTTGTGACAGCTTCTTGGGCTAGTCTAAACAGTGCCACTTCAAATTGAGAAGCAATTCTTTCGCTTTCTGTATCCCCTAGGCATTGGAACGTAATCTTGGTTTTTCCATCATACTCTTCGATTGTGTTTAAATATTTTCTTAGCGTCGGAATGAGACCCAAATCATCTAAAGCCATTGGTCTTAAATCATAAATGATTCTTCTCACTTCGTACAGAGCATTTCGCACATTCTGTCTGAGACTTCTAATTTCTTTAAAGCCTTCTTCTGTCCCACGGTCTCTGAAAATCCGTTCAATTAATTCGGAACGCATCATCACGTTTGCCAGCATCTGGGCCGGACCGTCATGAATTTCCCGGGACACCCTTTTGCGTTCTTCTTCTTGGGCTTCAATAATTCTTAGTCCAAAATCTTGTTTTGCCTGAGCATCTTCAAGTAACACGCCAACTTGGCGTAAGTCCTGATTGAGATAGTTGAGAACAACTGTGATCTGACTCACAAGCGTTTCAGAGCGTTCAATGACGTCTTGCAGGCTTAACAATCGTCTTTCCAGATCGTCTCTTCTTTCTCTCAGCTGCTTTTCGCGCTGCTGGATCATGGTGAGTTCCACTTGCAGATTATGTGCTTTTTCGTAGGCCTCCCGTATTTCTTCTTCGCTAAATTTGTTGAAGTTTCTGCTGACCTCAGATAAGCGATTTCTAGCATGTCTCGTATGGACTTCGAGTTTATCCCCAAAATCAATTACTTCGTTTACTTGCTGCTTGATTTGCTTCAGCTCTTCTACTAGGCTTTCATATTGTTGACGGGACTGTTCGCCTATCCTAAATACTTCGTCCTTGCTGCCATCAACTGTACTTAGCATTTTCATGATGATTGAATCCAATAATTTCGGATCCATTTTAGGTGTTGTCATGGCTTTTCCCTCCCGTAACAGTGATGTCATCTTTTTTTATTATAAATGTCATTGATCTGCATTTTATGTCGAATTATAATGAAAGAATGCGTATAAATCATGAAGTTTTTATGACGACCCTTTTTCCGCCCCTATCATCATAACAAAATACGCTGTAAAATTCTAAAACCAATGCAAATTTTCTCTAGTCTTACAATTTGCTTGTCAGGAGGGTAAGTCTTTTGCTGAATCGCTATCTTACAGTAAAAAGTCGTGGCGAGCATGAGATCGTCATTGAAAAATCACGTTTTATTTGTCATATACAGCGTGCTGTCTCAGAAGAAGAAGCACAAGCATTTATACAATCCATTAAAAAACAACATTGGAATGCCACACATAATTGTTCTGCCTATCTCATTGGAGAACATGACCTGATTCAAAAAGCGAATGATGATGGTGAACCAAGCGGTACAGCAGGTGTGCCAATGCTTGAAGTGTTAAAAAAACGGAAGCTGAAAGATACAGTCGTAGTGGTCACTCGTTATTTCGGCGGTATTAAGCTAGGCGCCGGTGGATTGATTCGTGCCTACGGAAAATCTGTATCAGAAGCCATCAACCATGTTGGTATGGTAGAACGCTGTTTAATGCGTACGATGCACACAACAATAGATTATACATGGCTTGGAAAGGTAGAGAATGAGCTTAGAGCCTCATCTTTTCAGCTAAAAGAAATTCATTATGCAGAAGATGTTATTTTTGAGACGTATGTAGAAGAAACACAAACAGAGCAGTTCATTGAATGGATGACTGAGCTGACAAATGGAAAGAGTGTTACAAAAGAAGGCGAACTGATTTATTTAGAAAAGGACATTGGTCCGATAAAGGAGACAGATGAATGGCACAACGAGTAAGAGTGCGTGTACGAAAGAAAAAGAGTAAGAAGAAGAAAATTTTCAAACGTATCCTGGTCTTATTTTTGCTTCTTATCATCTGCATGGGCGGATTTGCAGTATATAAAATAGTCAATACACTTCAGGCTGCTGACAAAACATATGATGAGCTAGACCGAGGAGAGAAATCGAAGCTTCGTGATGCGGTCATTGATATTAAGAAGAAACCTTTCTCTGTACTATTTGTCGGAATTGAGGATTATGCCACAGATGGTGATCATGGCCGTTCAGATTCACTCATTGTCGCAACGATTAACCCTCAAGACAAAACGATGAAAATGGTTAGTATCCCTCGTGACACACGCGTACAGCTTGCAAGTGACACGACAGGAAATAAAGAAAAGATCAATGCAGCATTTGCTAAAGGTGGAAAAGACGAGACGATTGAAACTGTCGAACAATTCTTGCATATTCCAATTGATAAATATGCAACCGTTGATTTTGAAGGATTCAAGGATGTTATTGATGAAGTCGGCGGAATTGATATCGATGTTCCATTTGACTTCAATGAAAAAAGTGATGTGAAAAAATCGAAAAAGATTTACTTCAAAAAAGGCAATATGCATTTAAACGGGGAAGAAGCACTTGCTTACGCTCGGATGAGAAAACAAGATCCACGCGGTGATTTCGGACGTAATGATCGTCAGAAACAAATTTTACGCGCAATGATTGATCAAATGTCGAAGGCAAATAACATTGCGAACGTCGATAATATCGCTAAAGAAGTAAGTGATCACATTACAACCAACTTCCGTATCACAGAAGGTCTTGCGCTTCAGCAAATCTACAGCGGATTTAAAGGAAACGACACAGAAACACTTTCTATTAAAGGGTCAGATCTTTATTTAGGACCAAATCGAACGTATTACTTTGAGCCAGACCAAACCAATCTAGCTAACGTACAAAATGAATTACGGACGCATTTAAAGCTTCCTGCTGAATCTTCGACTGAAACAGATTCACAAACCAATCCACCCTCTGGTGAAACAGGGTCAAGTGATACAGCTAATCCTTCGACCAGCACACCAGGACAATAATAAAAACAGCCCAGTTCCTAGGAACGGGCTGTTTTTTATTGTCTTTTGACCATTCGTTTATAGAATTTCGTAAATGGTTTGAACTCTTCGTTGACCAAACCCGTGACTTCCGCAATCACTTGCATAAACATTACCAGTAAAAAGATAATGATGAGCGATAACCAAATGGTCGCGCTTGTCAGCAAAATCGCACTTAAGCTAAAGACTAAGCCAATCATGTAAATGACGATGACCGCCATGCGATGGGACAAGCCAAAGGCCATTAGTCTATGATGAATATGAGATTTGTCTGGCGCTGAAATCGGCTGTTTGTTTAATATGCGTCTAATGATTGCAAAGGTCGTATCAAATATAGGAACACCTAGAATGATCACAGGAACAACAACACTAAACAAAGTGACACTTTTGTATAACCCTAAAAGTGACAGCACCGAGATCATATACCCTAAAAATAGCGAACCGGTATCCCCCATAAAAATCTTCGCCGGATGAAAGTTGTAAAAGAGAAAGCCGATCGTACTGCCAATGACGACAAGAGATAAAGAAAGAATCAGAATCTTATCAGCAGAAAATGCCATCACTGCAATCGTTGATAAACCGATGACAGAAATACCGGCAGCTAGTCCATCAAGGCCGTCAATTAAATTTATGGCATTTGTGATGCCGACAATCCATAGCACGGTGAGGGGATATGCCATCCAGCCTAACTCAATTCGATCTGTTAAAAAAGGAACAGAGAAAAAGTCCATTTTTAAGCCCGTGCTCACAATCAAACAAGCAACAAGAACTTGTACGAGAAATTTAAATTTTGCACTTAAATTATATTTATCATCAAATATACCTAAAATGACGATGAGTACGGCACCAACTGAAATTGCTGTAATTTTATTATGTAGAAACAGCCCGCCTGCTAATGCTCCAGCCGCTACCCCAATAAAAATTGCCAAACCACCCATTCGAGGCATTACTTTATCATGAACTTTTCGTTTATTCGGCTGGTCCACTGCACCAATCTTAATTGCAAACTTTTTGACGATTGGTGTCACAATTAAAACTGTAGCCAGAGAGACAAAAAACGCTAATAAGGCGCGTTCGTAATCCATAGGTCAGTCTCCTTCTAAATTGAAATCTGTATTTTGTATATTGGCCGCTCTTTCCATTATACAATTGAATAGAGGATGATCACAAGCTCCCCCGGTGAAGAAGAAACAAATAAAAACGCACAATCCCGAATGAATTATGCGTTTTCTTTAATATTCGTTAGTTCCACCATGTTTGTGAACAGCGCGTGCCAATCTTTTTTCATCGCACGGCTTTGTCTTAGATGTCTATAGGTCGTGTCGTCTTTTTTGCTGATCACTTTCAGGCAGGCTTCTACGAAGAGCGCAGGATCATCGCCCTCTAAATATTCATACACATCCTTCTCTTTTAGCCTTTCCGTTGATGGGAGATTTAAACCGACAACCGGTATTCCAGCTGCTAAAAATTCATAGAGCTTGAGAGGGAACACCGCTTGATTGTAAGGGGATTGTTTGTATGGCATCATGCCTACATCAATCAGCTTCATATAAGCAGGTACTTCTTCTGGTGCAACAGCTCCTGTCCAAATCACATTTGGCCGTTTGAGTGCATGCTGAAAAGATGGATCTCCATTCGTTCCATCCGGACCGACAAATAAAAATGTCCAATCAGGCCGCATGCGAGCAGCTTCAGCCATCATGTCAAAATCGAGCTTTGGCTTGATTCCTCCGATAAAACCAAGCACGGTTCCTTCTCTTCCTTCCAGCACATCTTCTTTACACGGAAGATTGCTTTTCGCAAATACATCGTACTCGACGCCATTTTCCACAGTAAACACATCTTTCGGTTCTCCCATAAGACGTTTTTTGATTTGATCGTGTAAATATTGAGAAGAGCATGTAATGCTGTGTGCGTATTTAATGATTCGATTTTCTGCTTTGACAATGACACGCTGCCTCATATAAGAAAGAATGTTGTGTTTGCCGCTTATCGGCTCTCCCCACAGGTCACTGCAATCATAGACAATGTGTTTCCATTCAAATAAGGAAGATAAGAGCGGAAAGCCCGGAAACGTATACCATAAACAAACAGCAATCCCCTTCTTTTCCTCCTGCCGCAAATGTTCAAGAAGAGGGGACAATTTATGAATATAGAACATGTCTTGATATCGGCCAAAGCGAAATAATTTACTCTTGAGCACATCAGGAATGGTCAATTGCTTCATTCGATCTGTTATGGGCTGAAAGGGAGCTGTATGACGAGATGATGACGGGCATACCCAGATGACCTCTTTTGTTTCTGGATCAGATGCTAGAAATTCGGCCAGCCGATGCCGTCTGTACCTCAGTCCGTCCTGTCCCCATTCTCCCGTCGCTACGACAACATGTATGATCGAGTCTGCTTTCACCTTTATCACCTTTTTTCCCTTCTGTTTATAAGCGCTTCTTCACAGCATTTGTCGCATAGTGCATAAAACACCAGGACGCTTTGACAAAATGAAGCTGCTCAATTTCTCTGTAGACAAACCACGTTTTTTTCGCTGCTTTCCACTTGTTACTAGAGATGGAGTTCCCAACGATGCGATATTCACTGAGCGGTTCGCTCATACCATAGGCTGTAAATCCTCTTTTTAATATAGACAGCCATGTAGCTAAATCCTGCCTTGTGCGAATGTTCGGCATTTCCACATGTCCTACCTTTTTAAGATCAAGCATGACCGTTAAACAGCCGATAATGGTATTTTTCAAGGCTTCATTATAATCTAATTTCGCTGGCGCAGTGACGGTTTTTTCTAACGGTTCTCCATTTTCTGCAATGATGTCATATGCCGTAAATGTAAAGGCATAATCATTTGTCAGCATGAAGTCTACCTGTTTTTCAAGCTTCGTCTCTTTCCACTTATCATCGCTGTCTAAAAAAGCAATAAAGCGCCCTTTTGCCTGGTTGATGGCTGCGTTTCTAGCAATGGCGGCTCCCCCATTTTCCTCTAAATAAATGACGTTGATTCTGTCGTCCGCTTGACTTAAATCCCCTAATAGCTTTCTCGTTCCATCTGTAGAACAATCATCTGCAATGATCAGCTCCCAATTGGAATAGGTTTGGGCAAGGACGGAATGAACTGTATCCGTTAAATAACGTTCCGCATTATACGCCGGTGTAATGATGGATACTAACGGTTGATTGTTCACCTAAGACTCATCTCCAGTTCATCATTAAGATTCTTTGAACACTTCGGGTAAGACCACAAACATGAGCGAGATGCTAAAGCCAATGACAAGCCCAAGCAGTGCACGTTTTTTGGCTGACATGCCTTTATTGCCCTCATCAAGTACTTGTGCAGGATCGACAATCTTTGCCTGCTTCATTCCAAGCTTTGTCGACTCCAATTCATATAAGAATCGTTCTTTATCGACTTTGGAATCATTGCTGACAGATTCGTCTTCAAGAGCAGCTAATCTACTTTCAATCACCTGCTGCCTTTTTGTAAATAATGCTTTGTCTTGCTTAAGAAATGTCTCCGACACCTGCTTCACGACAGCCAAAGCGCGATCCTTATCGGCATCTGTGAAAGACAGCTGTAATTGTGTATCTGATTGATTGGTAAGGATGAGACGGGTTTTCACATCCTGCCTTTCTTCTTCTTTGACATCACTGAGTGCTTCGTTTAGAAATGCATCGCTTTTTAATAGAGATGTCACTTCTGCCATATTGTTATACACCCCATCATCATATTTACCAAGAGTGAGGGTAACAGCAGCTGTGTAACTGGACTGCTGCGTAGTTCCTTTAGCAAAAAAGAAACCAAAGGCGCCTAATATGACAGGCAGCAGGATGAGCCATACGATGTACTTTTTGATTCGCTTCCCTATCCTAGATATGAAACCAGACATGTTCATTCTCCCAACATTGACGTATTTGCTCTTTCACTAGTGTAGCCATACACACGTAGCATCACACACGGTTTACCACAGCTTGAGTCGTTGTTTGTTTTTCAACATATTCACCGCTGCGATCACCAGTCCTAAAAATACCCAGTGGAAATATAAATTCGAGACGGAGCTAGGACTGATACTTGAAACGAGAAAGCTCAGCATGGCTGCAAACAACCCTTCAATGATCATTTTTGCAGATCTTGTGTCAGCCCATTGGTATTGTTTGTACAGTGTGAACATGAGATAGGCGTATACTGAGATATAGCCCAGCATGACCGCTAACCCAAAGTTCGTCATCAATTCCAGCAGCCAATTGTGCACTTCTACGACCTGGTCTGTATCAAAGATCGAAAAGTGAGCTAAGTAGTAAGACACATTCCCCGCTCCAACCCCGAATCCGTATGAATTCGTAAAGAAGTGCCAAGCATTTTTGATCAAATTCGCTCTCGCGATGTTAGACGGGAGTGGTTCACTAAAAGAATGTGCGACCTGAGAAGCGAGAAACAAGTCATAAAAGACCGAATAAATCTTGGCTGAAAAGACAGCGATACAGATAACAACAAGTCCGCCTGCTGCAATGATTGACCACTTTTTGAGAAATCGCGGCAGCAGCAGCCACACATAGACCGCCACTCCTGCAAATAGGCCAAGCAGACTGGCTCGGGATTCGGTTAACAATATGAGATACAGTGCGGCGATTGCCCCTAATAATCCAAACGCTTTGATATAACCGTTTTTCATTTGACGCATGCACGCTAGATATAAAAAGAAACTAATCGATAAAAACGTCGCAAAGTCATTTTGATTAAAAAAGACAGATGTAGGATAGTGCTGTTTATACGCTGGTCCTAGATACAATGAGGTATTCGGTAAATGGTTCAATGTAAAGTGATTATAGAACCCAATCCCCATCACAAACACAGTCATGACCAGCCAAATGCTATAAAAGGTCACCACTTGATCCATTCGCTGAATGAACATGACGACAAGAAAGACAAACCCCATCCCCATTGCAAGCAGGGACATATATTTCAGGCCGTCTGTGACCGAATGAGCCCAAAGCAGTGAGATGAGCCCGTAAAGAAACCATGCAGCGAAAAAACCAAGAATTCCTTTGACACGAATCTGCTGCCACTGCGATATGTACGTCCCCTTATCTCTCATCCGCCATATGAATAAAGCAAAGACGGCGATAAGCATAATACGGTAGAGAAAAAGACTAAAGAATCCGGCACTAATAGAAAAGAAAGCGTTGTTGAGAAAAGTCAATGCAATCAAAAGATAGATGGCTGACATGAAGATTTGCTCACCATTCATGTATAGCTTCATCAACACGAGAGCAGCCGACAGGATCAAAAGTATAACCGGAACAGCCACCATCTTCTTTAACCCGACGGGCTGGGCGGTTGCCATTTGTACAAGCCCGATCCCTGCTGCAAACAAAATACATCCAATCATGATTTGCCATGCTGTTTGTTTCACACTCATACCCATTTTCCTCCTAAGCAACCCATCCGATTTGAGGGATTAAGCCTTGACTTCCTGTTCATAGTAGGAAATGGTACGAGCCAAACCTTCCTGTAAACTCACAACAGGCTCCCATGCTAAGACTTGTTTCGTTTCCTCATTTGCCAATGTACTATGCACAATATCTCCTGCACGCTGCGGCTTGTAAATTGGTTCAAGATGCGATCTCGTCACCCGCTTCATCGTTTGAAACAGCTCATTCACAGTGATCGAATCACCACATGAAATATTTAAACAAACGTTTGATTGAGCTGTTAAAGCCGCAACATTCGCTGCTGCTAGATCACCTACATAAATGAAATCTCTTGTTTGTTCCCCGTCTCCGAAAATGAAAGGAGCCTCATCTTTTGCAAACTTATCAGAGAAAATAGAGACAACTCCGCCTTCGCCAAGTGCGTCTTGTCGCGGACCATAAACATTGCTGTACCGAAGAATACAATAGTCCACATCATACAGTGATTTTGCCATTTCTAAGTATCGCTCTACTGTGAGTTTCGATAACCCATAAGGCGAACCAGGCTTTAGCCGGTGAGCGGTGTCTACTGGCAGATACACTGGATCTCCATAGACAGCTGCTGATGAGGCAAATACCACTTTCTTGACACCAGCCTCTGAAGCCGCTTTGATTACATGCAGAGATCCTTTAATATTCACTTCTTCGTCATAAACGAAATTCTGAACGGAAACGGCTACACTCACCTGTGCTGCAAGGTGAATGATATAATCCGGTCTCATTTGTTTGATCAAATCAACCGTTTCTGATTTTGTGACATCTGCCTCAATGCATTGAACGGAAAGATGGGCAATATTTTCCCGAGATCCAGTTGAAAAGTTATCAAGAACGATGGGCTCGTAGCCTTTTTCTAGTAAAGCCTCTACCGTGTGTGATCCAATAAATCCGCTTCCCCCAGTAACCAATACTTTCTTCATCCAAGCTCCCCCTGTTATTGTGCCTTTGATACCAATTCTGCTTCCCATACGCCTGGGCGGCCGATAGACTGGTAAATAAATCCTCTCTCTTTCATTTCTGCTGGATCAAACAAATTCCTTCCATCAATTACAATCGGTGAACGAAGCAGCTGCTTGATCTGATCTTTATCCATCTTCTGTACGTCATCCCATTCTGTTAGGATGAGGCAAGCATCCGTATCTTTTACTGTTTCATACAGGTCATTGCTGAAGACAGCCTGCGGGCCAAGCTCTCGCTCTGCTTCTACATAAGCAATCGGATCATAAGCCTTCACAAAAGCACCCAGCTCTCTCAGCATGGGGATAATGTCTAATGCAGGCGCAGAACGCATATCATTCGTATTCGGTTTGAATGCGAGACCTAAGACAGAGATGGTTTTTCCTCTAATATCACCGAATACACTCATCAGTTTGCTGACAAGGTGAGCTCTTTGGTGATTGTTCGTTTCAATCACGGACTCGATCAGCTTGAACCGGTAGCCGGCTGTTTCGGCAATTTTGAGAAGAGCCATCGTGTCTTTCGGGAAACAAGAACCCCCAAATCCAATGCCCGCTTTTAAAAATTTATGCCCGATGCGGCTGTCTAATCCAACTCCTTCGCTGACTTTTTCAACATCAGCGCCCACCCGCTCGCAAATATTTGCAATGTCATTGATGAATGAGATTTTTGTGGCAAGCATGGCATTTGCAGCATACTTAATCATTTCAGCACTTTCTAAGTTGGTCTCTACAACCTCTGTTTGAAACGGATCATGCAATCTTTTGATGATGGTTGACGCATGGGTGCTTGTCGAGCCTATTACTGCCCGCTCCATATTCATCGTGTCTTGGATTGCAGAGCCTTCTCTGAGGAACTCTGGATTAGATACGACATCAAAAGGATATTTACTGCGGGATGCTTTTTCGACAATGGCTTGAACGAGCCGGCCTGTTCCAACGGGCACTGTGCTTTTATTGACGATGATTTTATAGCCATTTAGATGTTCACCAATTGTTTGAGCGACGGCTTTCACGAACGTTAAATCTGCTTCCCCCTGTGCTGTCATCGGTGTCCCTACAGCAATATAGATAATCTCTGATTCCCTGATAGCGGCAGGAATATTGGTTGTAAAAAACAGTCTTCCTTCTTCCGTATTCTTTTCAATCAATTCCTTTAAACCCGGTTCATAAATGGGAACGACACCACTTTTTAAGCTGTTGATTTTTGATTCATCGATGTCACAGCAGATGACACGATTTCCGATATCAGCAAAACAAGTACCCGATACTAATCCGACATACCCTGTTCCAATCACAGCAATTTTCTTCAACATTTTTCATCCTCTCAGTAAAAGCATATTGTCCGTTCCAAGCTGTTTATCTATCTATCATTCTTTGCACATTTCATCTTGTTTAAACGATGGATATTGATTGATTAAGCACCTTTTCATATTGCTGTATGAGATGCTTCGCATTATTTGCTGATGAATATTCTGTATGAACGATTTGATGAAGATCGTTCTTCACTTGCTCATTCCATCTGTTTTCATAAAGATAGGCGTGAATGGCCTCTTTTAACTGATTCGTCGAACGCGGATCAACGAGCAGGTGTTGATAGCTAGAAAATAAAGATGGGAGACCACCGACTCGTGTCGCAATGACAGGTACTTTTAAAGCAAGCGCCTCTAGGACGACGGTAGGCATTCCTTCACTATAGGAAGGAAGTGCAAACAGATCAGCTGCCATTAAGTAGTCTTTCACCTGCTCATTCGGCACCTGTCCTGGGAGTACAATGGATGCTCCAGCCCGTTCTTCCACCCCCTTTGCAAGGGGGCCTTTTCCAACAAAGACTGCTTTCACGCCATCCATGCCGCTGACAGCATCAGCTAATTCAAGTAAGCCCTTCTCTTTGACTAATCGCCCGACGAAGACAACGAGCTTGTCGTGAAGGGGTAAGCCTAACTTTTTCCTGATGCCTTGTTGATCTTCTTCCGTTTTAGAAAATGACTGAAGCGGAATACCGAGCGGGAGACATTGCGCTTCCACCTTTGTCATGTCATTTGTCTTTTTAGCAAGCTCCTCGCTCACCGTCAGAACAGCAGATGCCTGTTTCACCGCCGTTTCAAAGGCTGCATGTGCCCCTTTGCTATAGCCTGGATACACGTTCACATCACTGCCATGTAAGGTCAAAAGATAAGGAATTTGCGTTTCTTTCTGAATCACAGCCGCCGCTCCGCCAGACGGCATCGCAAAGTGCGCATGGATAAAATCTGGTGACAGCTGATAACGCTGCATGGCACCTAGAACAGAACCCGCTATTCGTTTACTCGGCTGTGCCCATTTCAGCTGTCCAGGGAGCGCTGTATAGGGCGGCCTGTATACTGTCACTCCGTTTCTTACTTCCTGTTCGGGCATATCTTTTTTCTGCCGATAGGCCGCCTTCAGCATCCGCAAAACCGGTAAATTTACTGGATTGGGACAAATGACAGTCACTTGTATTCCTTGTTTGAGCAGCTCCTGCACTTGCGTTTCATGGAATACGCCTTCACTTGGATGTTTTTCACTAGGATATACACTTGTCAGCCATAGCACCTTCATGACGAACGACCTCTTCTCAATAATTTACCTGCCACCTGCGGATACATTTTGATGAACAGCAAGCCATACAGTGCAGCACTGACACAAATCGTCAATCCTAATTGAAGTGTAATGTCCGCTGACGTCAGCTTCATGCCTTGATGCAAGAAAACCGCACAGGCGGCCATCAACAGCGTCATGACAGCAGGCTTTCCAAGTGATTTTAAATACACCTTCATATCAAGCTGAATGACATACGCCATGAGCCATCTGCCGACAATAAAGTTGAGCAGGCTGACACCTGAGTAAACCCAAGCTACTGTGAGCAGACTGCCTGTGCTGACACCTGCATATAAGGCGCATCCATACACGATGAGCATCCCCGTATCCCAATAAAAGGCTAAGTCCGCTCTCCCTTTGGCAAGAAGTATTGAACCGTTTGGATTCATCAGCACACGCAGAAGGCCGACAATGCACAAAATGTTAAGAACCGGAACGGCTACGAGCCATTTCTCTCCAAACACTACTTCTATAAAGCTATCTGATACGGCAGCAAGACCGATTAATAATGGAAAACAAATCAATGCGAGCATATTCGTCATACTGAGGAAGCCCTCTCGCAGCATGGAGTGATCACGCTGACTTTTTGCGAAAACAGGGAAAGCCACTCTCGTCACGATTGGGTTAATCTTCAGCACCGGGATCGTTACAATTTGATACGCCAAGCTGTAAATACCTAATGCTTCTGCTCCAAGAAACCGGCCGATTAAAATCATGTCTATGTTCGATCCTGCTCGATTGACCAGTCTGGATGCGAGCTGGAATGCACCAAATGAGAAAAATTCTTTCACTTCCCCTAATGCAAAAACAGGTGCTGGGCGCCACTTCTTCCAATAAGCTGCGGCATACATAAGCCCTTTTCCTGATTGCAGCAGCACTTGAGAAATGACATAGGCCACAATCGGATTGATGAAAAAAGCCAAAACGAGTAAAACAAACAGCGATATCATGGTTGCAATGGCTTCAATGATACTTAATGTTTTAAAGGCTAAGTCCTTTTGCATCATGTATTGGTATTGCTGGCCAATTGGTGCAATCAGAAACATGATGGATAATAGTTTGAGCAAACCCTCCAGCTCTGGCCGGTTATAAAAGGCGGCAATCATTGGGCTTACTAGAATGAGTAAACAGAATAAGACAATTCCAGTGAGCAAATTGATCCAATATAATGTAGATAATTGACGTTCTGTTGTTTGTTCCTTTTGGATGATCGCTGCCCCAATCCCTAGATCAAGTAAAATCTGCGTAAATATTGTGACAGTTGTGATCATGCCAACGAGTCCAAACTCCTTCAGTGACATCACGTTCCCTAAAAAAGCGAACTGTGCGATTTGGATAATCGTAATGATGAATGCGGACAAGCTTGTCCATTTTGCCCCGCCTAGCATGCGTTTTTTCATACTTGCCATTTCTCTTCCCTACTTTACTTATCTGGCTCCGTCACCCGTCATGATGACTTTTAACGTTTTTACCATAATCTTCGTGTCGAGAGAAAATGTCAAGTTTTGAATATACTGTAAGTCGTGCGTTAATTTTTCACTCGGACTCATTTCATATCCTCCATTTACTTGAGCAAGACCTGTCAGTCCCGGCTTTACTGCTAATCTTTTCGTAAAACCTGGAATCGTCCGATTAAATTCTGCGGTAAACATCGGTCTTTCCGGCCGCGGACCTACGATACTCATTTCTCCTTTTAACACGTTGATAAATTGCGGGAGTTCATCGATTCTTGTTTTACGAATGAAGGCTCCCACTTTGGTGATACGCGGGTCATTTTTTTGTGCCCATTTCGCTCCTCCGCTTTCAGCATCGGTTCTCATCGATCTGAGCTTCCATAATTTAAAGTAAACACCGTCTTTCCCGACCCTCTCCTGCATATAAAAGGCTGGTCCCGGTGTTTCCAGCTTAATCAAGAGAGCAAACAGCAAAATGATTGGCGTACTCAACATCAATCCGATGAACGAGAACATTAAATCTATGAAACGTTTTGCAAATAAATAACGAACCATATGTTCTGTTAAGGCAAAAGAGTGGTTTCGTCTCACTTCATATTCTCTATAAAGATTCATCGCTTTCTCTGCACTCACTGACCTGCACCTCACCATCTAAAGTAGTTGTTGTGTAAAGAGATGTTCTATGAAAGTCAGTTTATCAGAGCAACATTAAGCAAATGTAAATGCGCTGTTAAGTCTTGTAAAACTGTGTTAAGAATGTGCACTTATATCAAGTTATGCCCTTTTCAACGTAAAAAAGACCCGCAATTCTGCGGGTCTTTGGGTCTTTTCTTTATTTTGCTTTGACGGATTCGATGGTTTTTAATCGAAGGGTTCCGTTTGCATCTTTTGTATAGGTTACTTTCACTTTTGATTCTTCTTTTAAGCTGTTCACTTGTTTAGAAAACGCATTTCCGAACTGAATAGCTACTTCTTTGCCATCAATGTTCACAGCAATGGTATGTCCATCAGCCAAACCGACATATGTGCCTTCTTTGGTGACTTCATTTTTCTTATTTGTTGTTGATTCTTTCTTTGTTTTAGAATCAGCTTTTGATTGATCCTTAGCAGGTTCTTCTTTTGTGATTTCTTTACTTGAGCTGTCTTTTGCCGCTTCATCAGATTGACCAGCTTGCTCTTCTTTTTGAGCAGCTGTTTCTTTGCTTTGATCATCTGCTTTTTCATTAGATGACTGATCTTCTGTTTTTTCCTCTGAAGCATTTTCTTTCTTTTGATCAGCCGCTTCGGTTGTTTCCTTTTTGCTGTCATCCTTATTGTGGTCGCTTGATTGATTTGTTGTGCCGCATGCTGTAAGTAATACACCTAGAAGCAATACTAGAAACGGCATTGTGATTAATTTTTTCAAGATCGTCACCTCTTCATGATTTGTCGATTTGCTGTCGCTTGAAGATTCATGCGTAAACCATTCACCTTCTATGTTTCAATTATAACAAAGATAACCAAAAATGAAATGTATTTTTAACTTGACACATTATTGATTACCCAAACACTTCATAGACTTTTGAAAAAAGGCTGCCGAGAGACGTTCTCGAGCAGCCTAAGAGGAGTATCTGAGGCACCCCTCATGTTTGTATTTTCTTATCTAAAGTAACCTGACACACCGCTTGAAATGCCTGACGCTAAACGATCTTTATACGTAGCAGATTTCAAGATGTTTGAATCAACTGGACTGGACACAAAACCAGTTTCTAAAAGAACACTCGGCATTTTAGAATATTTAATCACGTAGAATCCAGCTGTTTTCACACCACGGTCTCTTGTACCAAGTGCACTGACCATTTTAGGCTGAATGTTTTGCGCAAGCTTCAAGCTGTTTGCAGACGCATAGGTTTTGTCATAATACGTTTCTGTTCCGTTTGCACTGCTGTTATCATTTGAGTTGGCATGGACACTAATGAAGATATCTGCTTTCGCATTCGCACCTTTGCTCACTCGTGTTTGAAGACTGTCAAATGTGTCTGATGTTCTTGACATGGTAACAAGTGCACCAGCGTTGTTTAATTTCGTATTTAAACGTTTTGCTACATCTAAATTCAAGTTCTTTTCATATAAACCGTAGCCTACAGCTCCTGAATCATGTGCACCATGACCTGGATCAATGAATACTTTTTTCCCGACGACAGGATTTTTTAATTGATTCACAACAGTTGGTGTCACCGTATTTGTACTGCCTACGACAGTAAATTTGGTGATTTTTTTACTGCTGATTGTTGCTCTTGTTACTTTTGGTAATGTCTTTTCATTCGTTAGAAGCAATGCTTTGTTTTGCTTCGCTGCGATCCCTGCAGCAGAAGATGAAGTGGCATAGCCAAATCCTCTTCCTACATAGGTATTATACGTGCTCATATTATACTTTTTCACAATATTAGCGGCAACGTCATAACGAGTGGAGCCTTTGATTCGTGTTGGAGATTTCAATTGATTATAAGCTGCTTTTGTGACGTAATTTTCTCCGCCGACTACAATGGTTTGTTTGACATTGCTTGCTTTTGCAACAGAAGCGATTTCAGAACGAAGTCCCTTTTTATCTGTGTAGAGAATCGGGAATCCTTTTTGTGCTGCTACCGGTGCAATTGCAATCCCATGAGCATAGAAGGAACCTTCAACGACAACGACGCCTGCTGGCTTTTTCATTTTTTTCGCGATATTTGCAGATAGCTCATATCGATTTTTCCCTGAAATACGTTGTGTAGAGATGCCCATTTTCTTCACTTCGTTGACTACGTTGTTTGACACACTTGATGTACTGCCTAAAACGATAACTGTCTTTGTTTTTAAAGCCTTTAGGGCTTTTTTCGTATCACCCGAAAGACTCTTACTGTTTGTATAAAGAACTGGTCCATTTTTTTGGTGTGCAAGTGGAATCCCTGCTGTTGCATCTGCATACGCAGTTTTCCCTACTAAAACGACTGTACTTGCAGTTCCCCATCCCTTTTTCGCTACGTTTGCTGCTACAGCATATCTGCTCCCGCCATCAATTCGTGAGACGGAATTATCTGCTGAAGCTGTCGGAACAATAACGAAAATGGCGATAAGGCTGAGGATGGCTGTTTTCATGATTGAGCGCATCATCTATGTCCTCCTTTAACCCTTTAATAGTTTGTTAGTTTTGTACCTGGATAGTAGAACGAAAGTATGGAAGAATATGAGTTTCCAGATTCTGCTCTAGCTTTGGCTCCGTATTGGCTCATGCCAATGCCGTGACCATATCCTTTTCCTGAAATCGCAAAGTCATTTGTATTGTTTTTGACAGACGCAAATGTGCTTTTCACCTTTGTTGCGCCCATGACGGATCTAAACTCGGTCATCTTCATACTTGCCGTTGTGCTTTTGTTTACTGCATACGTGCCTGTTTTATTTTTCAGATGATATGTCAGCTTGATCGATACCGTCTTCGCACGCTGGCCTTTTGTTTTTCCTGAGAATGTCAGGCTTGAGATGGATGCAATCTTCATATCAGATGCAGCTGTTTCTTTGTTTTTGAGCAGCCATGATTTGAGACCAGCAAGGTCCGCTGCATTTGTCTCTTTTGTCTTAGACCACTGAGATGCTGCTGTGCTAGCAGTCAATGTTGTGCCTAGTTGTTTTTTAGAGAGTTTTAGTGTCCATGCATTGACCGGATCTTTTGTATCCTTTTTGGCCACTAAGTACGGCAGTGCATTTGCCCACACTTCTTCACTTGCCTCTGTATAACCGCCATTACTAGAATAATAGGTTGCTGAAATGAGCTGATTGTTGTATTTCAGTACCTTCCCTTTTGTGGCATCGACAGCTTTTGTCGAATTCGTGTACCAGTTATATCCTCCATATACTTGGAAGGCAGTTGTATCAGGTACGACTTTTCCAATACTTTTCACTGAATACGTTCTAGCGGCAACTGCCTGTGCTTTTAGCGCTTCAACATGCCAGCTTGCAGGCATTTCATTTGGTACTACGCCTTTTAGATAGTCTTCAAATGGAATATTTTCGAGAGTCGGCCTGATATAACCTGATTCAATTGCAAAGTTGACGCTGCCTAAGTACGGCTTCCCTGCAATTTGAAGGACATTTTTCGTTGAATATTTCTCAGGAACAACTCTTACTGTGTTATACGTCTTTATGCCTTTTAATGAAATTTTTCCGTTAGAAATATTCAATTGGTAGTTTTGATTTTTTTTCAGATAGACTTGTTTAGCTAATGAGTTTTTCAAGCTATCTTTAATCGCACTTGTGCTACCAGCAAGGTGATAAGCATATGTACCCTTTTGTTTCAGCAGTGCTTTTAGTGACGCTGTGACAGAATCTGGTTTCACATACACAACGGTACTGTTAGACTTTGCAGCCAATTGAGACAGCGGCATAGCATAAATATAGCTAGAGGCTTTTGCCAAATAAACTTTATCTGCATTGATATTTAATTTCTTAATAATATTCACAGATAGTTCATAGCGATTGGCACCACTGATTCTTGTCACCTGTGATGTTTTTTTAATTTGATTCTCTACTTTTTGTCCCGTACTTTTCGTACTGCCGATGATGATGACTTTACTTGGCAGCTTGTAAGACGGAATGGAATCTTTTTTTGTTAACAGGATTGGATATCCCTTTCTCGATGCATAGGATGCAATCGCAATCCCATTCATAAATGAGTTTCCGCCGACAACGACAGCTTGCTTATAGTTACCCATTTCTTTAGCGATTTTTTGAGAGATTTCAAACTTGTCTTTTCCACTAATACGTCTGACTTTGCCATACTTTTTAATAGATTTCTCAGCAGCTGTGGAAATACTTTTCGTGTTACCGATGATCAGGATGTTATCCGGCTTCATTTTCTTCAGCTGGTTTTCAGTTGTTTTTGTCAGTCTTTCAATGTTCGTATACAAAATGGGTGCGCCTAGTTTGTAAGCTAACGGTGATACAGAAATGGCGTGATCAAATGCATCACGGCTCACAATGACAACAGTTGATGGATTCTTCCAGCCGGCAGACGCGATGCTATTAGCAACTTCGTATCGATTTTTGCCATCATATCTTTTCGTGACAGCCACATTCGATCCTGACAGCTTGTATTCTCCAGCTGTGGATAGATCTATCGTTTTTTTATTTCCGATATAATTAGACAATTTCACTGAAATTGTCGAGCTAGCCATGGCAGACTGAAAGGGTGCGACTAGTAGAGTCAGTGTCATGAGAACAATAAGTGTAACGCCTGTTTTCTTCAATTTTGTTCATCCCGCCCATCTTTTTTACTTCTGTTTTTCAATCTTTTGAATTTCCTTTTGACCACTGTCATTGATAAAGTAAGAGATTTCTACTGTGTCTCCTGGTTTGAATTCATTTAACACATCTTTAAAATTATCCGTAAATTCATAGCTTAAGGTCGTATTCACTTTTTTCACTTCGACTGTATGTGCATCAGCCATTCCAATAAATTCAGCTTTTTCTTCCAGCACCTGAGGAGTTGAACTGCTTGTCTTGTTTTCTCCCGAGGACTGCTCAGCCGTTCCACATGCTGTGAGCACGATACCAAGTAGTAGTATTAAGAACGGTAAAACGACGATTTTCTTCATTTTTTTCACCTCATGTCTTTGTATCGTCTTATAACTTAATATTTTAAGGTAAATTTAAGGTTTTTTGAAACCTTTTTTTTGTTACAACGTCTATATCTAGGTTCAGAGTAAAAAAATAACTTGTTTATCAAGATTCGTAAACCTATAATCATGGAAGAATCATAGAAAAGGTGAGGGACATTATGAGAGCTGAAAGAAAACGAAAGAAAAAAAAGGTTCTTTGGATTGTTTTATCGATTATTGGCTTATTCGTATTAGCAACTGGCGGATATGCATATCATCTTTGGAATACAGCAGCATCAACCGTGGCAGGCATTCAGGAGAATTTAAAGAAGTCAGATAAGCGTGACAAAGATGTCGATTTAAATAAGAAAGACCCGATTTCTATTTTAGTCATGGGTGTTGACGAAAGAAAAAATGACCGAGGCCGTGCGGATACATTAATATACATGACCGTTAACCCAAAAACCAAAACGACCGAGATGGTGAGTATCCCGCGTGATACGTATACAAAAATTGTCGGAAAAGGCACAATGGATAAAATCAACCACTCCTATGCATTCGGCGGCACACAAATGGCAGCAGATACAGTAGAGGAATTGCTTGATGTACCTGTTGATTACTTTGTGAAAGTCAATATGGAAAGCTTTAAGGATATTGTCGATACACTTGGCGGCATTACAGTTAACAGCACATTTGCTTTCAGCTATGACGGCCATTCATTTGGTACAGGAGAAATTAATCTAAATGGAGATCAAGCCCTTGCCTACACAAGAATGAGAAAGCAAGATCCAAAGGGTGACTTTGGACGTCAGCAAAGGCAGCGCCAAGTCATTGAAGGCATCATTGCAAAAGGGGCAAACATTTCATCTATTACGAAGTTCGGCGATATGTTCAAAGTCGTGGAAAACAATATGAAGACCAACATGTCATTTGATGATATGTGGACGATGATGAATGACTACCGTGATGCAAGACAGCGTGTGGAGCAGCACGAGCTGAAAGGAACAGGTGCACGCATCAATAACATCTATTATTATCAGCTTGATGATAATAGTTTGGCTAAAGTGAAGAAGGAATTGAAGGAAAGTTTGGAGCAGTAAAAAAGAAGACTACATGACTGTAGTCTTCTCAGATTGTAGAGAAACTCATGTTTTTCTTCAATCTTTTTTATTTTCATCGTAATTATGATGGATGGGATTTAATGAAAAAGGCCTCCCACACACCTAGCCTAGCTTCGCTAGGTGTGTGGCAATCTTCTTCATGTTCTGGCACGCAGCTGTGAGGAGAACTTGCTCACTCACGTTTTGTTTTCCCCTC
>NZ_PVRI01000009.1:0-62600 GCF_002998775.1 Bacillus sp. YBWC18
AGGTTACCCACGTGTTACTCACCCGTCCGCCGCTAACATCCGGGAGCAAGCTCCCTTCTGTCCGCTCGACTTGCATGTATTAGGCACGCCGCCAGCGTTCGTCCTGAGCCAGGATCAAACTCTCCGAAAAAGTACAAAACCGAAGTTTTGTTTTTCGCCAGTTTGACTGACTACCTATGATGTTTCATAGGATTTTTTTATAAAAACTCGAATTAACAGGTACGTTTTGTCTTGTTTAGTTTTCAAAGATCATCTTCGCCGTTCTTAGCGGCTTTAATAATATAACATTTCGCTTCATCTTATGTCAACAACTTTTTTCAAGTTTATTTCCCGAAGCGTTTTGTGTTTGTCACTGTGTGTCAGCGACGATTAATAATATATCACGAAAATATTCTATCGGTCAACGCCTTTTCAAAACTTTTTTAAAAATAGTTTTATTGTGCATCTCAAACCCTTGTCCTGCATACAATCAAGTAACAATCTTGGACAAGGCAGGAGTGTTTGAATTGAGTCGACTATATGTGTTGCCTATTAAACGGCTGAAGCAAATTGTCATTATTCTTGTAGCAGCCCTTGCAGCTGCAACCTTTTTTTATGTACAAAAGGCACCGCCGCTGTCGGTATTTAAAACAGAACACGGACCCCGAGCCATTTATAAAGGCGAGACTTCCTCAAAACATGTCTCCCTCACTTTTAATATTGGCTGGGGAGATGAGAAGGCAGTCCCTATTTTAAATGTCCTTCGAGAGTACGATATAAAGAACGCTACTTTCTTTCTGTCTGCTTCTTGGGCCGAGCGTCATCCTGATATCGTCAAACAAATTAGAGAGGACGGTCACCAAATCGGCAGCCTTGGCTATGCTTATAAAAATTATAGCCAGCTTGAAGACAGTGAAATCAAGCGAGATCTTGTCCGGGCACAAAATTCATTTCAAAAGCTTGGACTAGATGACATTCAACTATTAAGACCGCCAACTGGGCAATTTAACGAAAAAGCATTGAAAATTGCCACACAGTACGGTTATACAGTTGTCCATTACAGCGTCAATTCACAGGATTGGCTGAATCCGGGCGTCGACCAGATTGTTCAGAATGTAAATGATCGAATGAAAAGCGGAGACATTGTTCTTCTGCACGCCTCAGATTCAGCAACCCAAACCGCTCAAGCCTTACCAGCTATTTTGAAACAAATCAAAGAAAAGAATTTAAAAAATGTGACGGTTGGCGAACTGATCTCCAATACCAAAACAAAGTCATCGGAAGTTAAGTAGCTTTCGCCTTTGAAAAACGCGGCATAGCTAATAACTGAAACGCATTACAGCCTAATAGCGGAAATAGCATTAAATACAGCCAGTCCTCTTCATTGACTCTGAGCGCCGGGAACCATTCTAACGACGTGATGACGACCATGAGAAACATTGCGGAAACAAATGTTTTCTTAGAGGACTGCTGCTGTTTAAAGTAAGCCACGATCAATGCGAACACACCGATAAAGACGGGCAGCCATAGGTATGGAAGAAATGATTCATTCTCCCCGAAAAACAAAAACCGCAAGTAAGCTAAATCAAACAGCACAAAGATCACTAGAAACAATTGAATGGTATTCCATAAAGAATGAGACCGGAATATCTCTAGCGCAAACCGGTGCACCGTCAAAAAGACAACAAACCCCATCTGGCTAATGACACTAAAAATCATCCCCACACCAATGAACCAAAACAATACAGATGCGATCTCTAGAATTTCAAACGATATAAAAAGCTTCTGATATTTCCCCCACTCCAGCGCAAAGCCTACTACGCTTGTAATGACCGCTCCAACAGCTAGCACAGAGAAGAAAAAACGAACTAAATCCCGACTTTTCATTGAATTGATCCAACCCCTATTTTTGTTATGTATAAATTTACGTGAAACATTCATATTAAAAGTAAGACATGTAACGAAAGGAGCCACAGTATGTCAAAAGGCATCTTGCGTATAATGAGCTGTTTTCTTCTTTTATCTCTAACAGCTTGTGCTCCCAAAACCCAATCCTCATCTAATATGGACTATGACGAAACAAAGAAAATGGTCGTCGATATATTGAAGACAGATGACGGTAAAAAGGCCATTCAACAGTTATTAAATGACGAGGCAATGAATGAAGCTTTGGTAATGGATGAACAAACTGTGAAAAAAACGATAGAGAAAACACTGACTTCTGATAAAGGCAAAGAGTTCTGGAAGAAGGTCTTTGAGGATTCTAAATTTGCCGAGACTTTCGCTAAATCCATGCAGCAACAGCATGAAAAGATGTTAAAACAGTTAATGAAGGACCCTGACTATCAACAGCTGATGATGGATATTCTCAAGGATCCTGAAATGGAAAAGAAATACGGTGAACTGGTGAAAAGCAAAGAGTTCAGAAAGCACTTAGAAAAAGTCATTACAGAAACATTAAGCAGTCCTCTTTATAAGAAGAAATTCGAAGATGAGCTCAAAAAAGCAGCATCTGAAAGCAGTGATTCCGGTTCAAAAGGCAGCGAAGAAAGCGGCAGTTAAATATCACCCGAGTGGAACTACATCCACTCGGGCTTTCATTATGCTTTTACTGCTAACTGTTCAATGACTTTATTCGCAATGTGTTGATACACTTCTCCTGTTGGATGGCTCGCATCATAGACGGATGGAGCAAAATCATCTTCATTCCAATCAGGCTGCCTTAGAGGAATTTGACCAAGGACCGATACTCGCAGCTCTTCCGCCAGCTTATCCCCGCCTCCTTTTCCAAAGACATATTCTTTCTCACCTGTTTTTTTGCTTTCATAATAGCTCATATTCTCAACGACACCCAGCACCTCGTGATCTGTTTGCAGTGCCATTGCGCCCGCTCTAGCAGCAACGAAAGCAGCTGTTGGATGCGGTGTTGTGACAATGATTTCTTTACAGCTTGGAAGCATTGTATGAATATCAAGCGCCACATCTCCCGTTCCAGGCGGAAGGTCTAATAGTAAGTAATCTAATTCTCCCCACTCGACTTCGTGGAAGAAGTTATTCAGCATTTTACCAAGCATCGGTCCTCTCCAAATGACCGGTGCATTTTCTTCAACAAAAAAGCCCATTGAAATCACTTTGACACCAAAGCGTTCCACAGGAATAATTTTTTCCCCTTTAACAGTTGGTCTGACGGTGATTCCCATCATATCCGGTACACTAAAGCCATAAATATCTGCATCAATCAGTCCGACTTTTTTCCCTAGACGAGCCAGTGCTACAGCAAGGTTAACAGACACGGTGGATTTACCAACGCCGCCCTTTCCACTCGCAATCGCTAAGAACTCAGGCGGATTTTTAGAGTTGAGCAAATTTTCTTCCTCATCTTGTGAAGGCATAAACCTTTCAAGTGTTTCCTGAGGCAATTCTTCAAAACGTAGCCCTACTGTGTTAGCGCCAGCTGCTTTCAGGGCTTGTACGATGTCTTGCTGCAGCTTCATCTGCTCAGCAGTACCCGTTTTGGCAATGGCCACCTTTAAGCTCACATGCTCTTTTTCAGGCTTTAGGCTAATTTCCTTGATGGCATCCAGCTCACCAAGCGGTATATGAAGGAAAGGTTCGTCCATCTTCCCAATTAATTTTCTCACATCGTCTTGTCCGATCATAGCAGAACCTCACCCTTTATTGAATTCGTTTACAATCCAAGTATATCATACATATCCTTACAATGTCTGTCCTGTTTGCTTGCGATCAAAAGGAAAAAGCCCCTTATTCAGGCGGCTCTTTTTGCTCTGTTAAATATCTGAGAATGCCTTTATAAATGGAGGCAGCAATTTGATCCTGATATTTAGGTGTTGCCAGCTGTCCTGCCTCTTTCGGGTTGGAGAGAAAGCCAATTTCCACAAGGGCTCCTGGCTTTGTGACATTTTGCATTAAATAAATGCCATTGATCCGTTTCGCCTTTCGATCTGTGTTTTCAAGATTCCTGCGTAATTCATCTTGGATGAACTTCGCTGCCTTTTCATTCTCTTCATACTTTCCGTAAAAAAACGTCTGCGCTCCGCTCCATTTGTTCGATGGGATCGCATTTAAATGAATACTTAAGTAGAAATCCGCTTCAGACTCATTAATGACTTTTACGCGGTTCCTCAAATCCTCCGCTTTCTTCCGGGCATATCCCTTTGTATTCTTTGATGATAAATCAGAATCATCCTCTCGGGTCATAAGAACAAGCGCTCCCTGCTCCTGTAAATAGTCACGTATCTTCATGGATACATCCAGTGCAATCTCTTTTTCAAGCAGCTCTCCTCCTACGGCCCCGCCATCTGGACCACCATGACCCGGATCTAGATAGATGATCTTCCCGCTTAGAGGCAAATTCCACGATTTCCACGAATCATCATTTAGAAATTGAAACCTGAATAAGAATAAGAGGACAATAAACCCGATTAAAAACCCTGTCCATTTCAGCTTTCTTTTCATCCCTGTCCCTCCCATACACCATTATTTTATAGATATGGGACAAGGGCTGGAAATATGCTTAGTGCAGCCGAAGCTTATGCCTTTTTTCTGATTCTCGAAAGCCTTCCTGCCACCACATGCTTAAAAAATCCCTCGCAAATGGATAAAAACATGACATCTCCCGCTCCATTCGGAACATATTTCCCCACGATTGCAAACACCCTGCCAGCTCTTCAATCAGCTCAGCTTCCTCCTGGGAGGACCGCTTCTTGATATCGTCGAACGATTCGCCGTATTTACTCGACTCACCGTATCTCCCGCCAGCTAAAAAAGCTTCAATGGCGAAATCGATGCAGCCATCACTCATAATACCCGCTGGATCATCTGCAAATGGAAACAGCTTCTTTGTGAATTTCTCGGAAGCGACCGTCACTTGTTGAAGAGACAATGTACGCAACAGCTTCTTTTCAAGCGTGACATCTCGTTTTGTTTTCAGTTGATAAAATGAAAGAACTTCTGCCATGGACTGAACTCCTTTTTTCTTTGTATTGTTCGTTGGTTTGAACAAAACATGCAGTTCAGTAAATGGAAATCAATGATCTATCGTAATGGAAAATTGTGATAAAATAAACACTTATATAGAAAGAATGGAAAAGGGGCAAAATCAATGAAGAAATGGATGTATATCCTGCTGCTATTAACAGTCGTCCTATCTGCATGCAGCAGTCAAGCTACCGAGCAGAAGAGCGACATGAAAGGAATAGAAGACATATCCTTAAAACAGCTTTCCAAGCATAAAAGCACGTATCTAGGTAACAACTCAGCCATTCGTGACATCTTATCAGAGCTTCCTGGAGGCATGATTCGAGAATTTGAAATCGTTGATGGGAAATCATTAGACGTCACGTACGGCGTAAAAGAAAATGCCGGCTACACAGAAGAACAATTTGACGCCTTCTGGTTTGATCAAAAGGACACGATTGAGAAAACGTATTTATACAACGCAATTGCACTTTTTATCCTTGTCGATAACGTAGAGCAAGTGACACTTAACATGAGCTCTAAAGACGAGCCATCCGTCACGTTTAAAAGACAACTGCTAGAAAAGAAGCTGCCTCACTCTTTTAAAGAGCACAAAGATGATGCAGTTCTTTGGCAAAAGGAGATTGTAGATGGAGTTGTGAAGTCAAAAGAAAAACGCCAAGATGTATACAAAGCGTTTCCCATGCAGAATTAATAAAACAGAGGGGTGTCTCCCTCTGTTTTTTTGATGATTATTTAGTAAAAGCTTGAATCAATCTTTGTCGGAAGTTTTGATCCACTGCTGCAGTAAGCATAAATTCATTGAATGCTCCCCCAATCCAATGAGAATTGTTAACTTTCGGATCATTGATAAAAAGAGAGATGGACATAGATGATGTATCTGTTTTTCGATATAAAGCAGCTGTGAAAACAAACAATGTTGAACCGCCTTTATACCAAATATATTGGTCTTTTTCCGTCTTCAATGTTTCTCCCAGTACGATTTGGCTAAAAAGACGCTTTTCTTCTTTTGTTAACAGCTCATCCTGCAGACGTTTCATAAAATGTGCATATTCATTGGTTGTAGACTTTGTCATCTTTTGCGTCAGTAATGATTGAATACGAAAGCTTAATAAGTTCTTTTTCGTCATTTTTTCTTCTAACGCCTTTTTATGCTCTGGGTCATTTTTCATGATATTGAAAATCTCATTCATCAAAGATTTGTATTGTTTATCGGATACACCACTCATTTGCTTGAATGCATCCCGCCGATGATCAGATACATAAGCGGACCACAATAGCATTGGCGTCAGCGGCATGAGTTCATCATGTTCTGTAAGACCTGCTTGTTTCATCCGATCATTGAGCTTTTCTAAGCCCAGCCGGTCAATCAAATAATCAGTACAAGCATTCGAACTGACTTGCATCATCCCTATGGCAACATCTAATAAAGTCGCATGCTCAGAAAAATCGTTGACCTCGAGCCAGTACGTGTGTGCACCACCGTCTGTTCTATCAATATAAAACCGCTCTATATCAGACAATGCCACTTTTTCATCTAGCTTGATGCCGCCGCTGGATACAGCTTTAACAAAATGAAATAAAACCACTAATTTCACCGTACTCGCAAGTGGTGTTTTTTGATCACCATTCCAATCTAACACCACGTCATCATTTTCAATGATTGTCACTGATACGTCCTTTTTGTTTTTTGCGACAAATGTCAAAAGATCTTCCTTCGTTTTCTTCATATCTCTTTTATACAGCAAGATTTGAACCACCACGTAAAGTATGGCTACACCAATAACAACGAGACCGATTTTGAGTAACATGTTTCTCCTTTCCAAATAACAGAGGATTTACATATTCAATATAACAAATATTTCAAATAAAGGCGCAAAAAAGCAGAGGTTCGCGAATCCCTCCACTTCTTGATGTTCTTATTGATGGGGCAGATGCAGTTTCATCCCATCATGCGTAGCTTCAAACCCTAATTTTTCATAAAAACGGTGTGCATCTGGTCTCTGTTTGTCTGTTGTTAGCTGAATCATATGACAGCCGCGGTCGCTTGCGTGTTGAATAGCCCTTTTTATCAACATCGTGCCAATTCCTTTTCCTCTATGAGTCGAGGCTGTACGAACTCCTTCTATTGAAGCTCTCCATCCTCCTTGATGTGTAAGAAATGGCGTCATGGTTAATTGAAGAACACCGACAGCTTCTTCCTGATCACACGCAACAATGAGTTCAATATTTGGATTAGCATCTATTGAATGAAAGGCTTCAATATAGCATTCTAATAATGGTTGCATGTAACGCTCTCTTTTTTGACCTAACATGTCATCCGCGAGCATGAAGACGATTTTGTCGAGATCATCCAGCTTGGCTTCTCTGAATGTCAGTTGACTGAATCCCATTGAACACACACCTCCTATGAAATTATTGACCAAAATACCATTGATGTGCGTTCTTATATAAGATGTGATCAGCAGCTTTTTCATCAAAAAGCTGTTGAATCAACTCAACATCACCGTATTCAAATGGACGCTTTGCCCTTGTAGATGGAAGGTCTGTACCAAACATCAGTGCATCAGGGTTCGTTTGATAAATAGACGTCAGCGCATGTTCGACGTTTAAATCAACACGTCCAAAACCTGTTGCTTTCACACGAACCCCTTTTTCAACCAGCTTTAGCAAATGCGGCAAGCCTTCTTCCGATAAGCCTAAATGGTCAATTGAAACGGCCGGCAGCTTTTCAAGCATAGATGAGATGTCAGGGAGATGCTTAGCGTCTATGTAGAGCTCACTATGCCAGCCTGCCAGCTCATACACCCTTCTCGCAAAATAATCGAGCTTCGAAATATCCTCCGAACCGCCCCGCTTCACATTAAAACGTAAAGCCTTCACCCCATGTTGATCCAAATGAACAATTTCATCATCAGTTGCCGTAAAAGGTAATTGAGTTACGCCGCAAAAAGCTGGGCCCAGTTCATCTAGCGCTTTCAACAAATAGCCTTGGTCAAAGCCTTGAAATGATCCTGACACGATTGTCCCACCTAAAATCCCAAAATCAGCCGTCTCTCTCCTATAATCATTCACCACATAACTATGCGGTGTATATCCTTGGTTTTCTTGAATGGGAAAATCAAAATCAATGATATGAAAATGTGCATCAAAGATCCTCATGCCCGCGCCCCTCTTCTGCTTATTTGATCTGATTATATCAATAGCGAAAGCGAAGGGATATTTGGAATGACGAATTACTTCATATCATGAAAACTTATCAAGTCTTCTTCATGAACCATTCATTTTGTAAAATGGCATAGTAAAACTCATCCCACCACTCGTTTCCTTGTGGTATACACTTTTTAAAATACCCTTCTCTTCTCATCCCCATTTTCTCCATCACTCTCCACGATGGCACATTTTCAGGCTGACAAGTGGCAATGATTCGATGTAAATTCATTGTGTGAAAGCCATAATTTAGTACAGCATAAGCCGCTTCTGATGCATAGCCTTTGTTTTGATATGCAGGATTGAAGACCCACCCAATTTCATATGTGTGCTCACCAAAGTACGGATGAAACGCGATATGCCCAATGCATGTATGATCTTCTTTTAATAGGACAGCGACATACTTAGCATTTTCATGACGATTATTTTTGATAAATTCCTTCGCATCTTCTTTAGAAAATACATCTTCCGGAATATACTTCATCACTGCCGGATCAGATGTATATGCATAAACATCCTGCCAATCATCATCAGTAAATGGTCGAATGAGACACCTTTCTGTCGTTAGATTCATAGGACAACCTCCATAAATAATCTTCTTTTAAACAGAAAACTTTCTATACTCATATTTTATACGTATCCAAAAGGAAGTGACCAGTCATTATTTATTAAATAAAAAGCACAAAAAAAAGCACCAGCAGGATGCTGATGCTTTTAATATATGGTTTGTCTGTAACAAACCTTTGTAAAACGTCCATACAATATAAAATTGATTAACGTTTTGAGAACTGAGGAGCTCTACGTGCGCCTTTAAGACCGTATTTCTTACGCTCTTTCATACGAGGGTCACGAGTAAGAAGTCCAGCACGTTTAAGTGATGTACGGTACTCAGGATCTACTTCTAGAAGAGCACGAGAGATACCGTGACGAATTGCTCCAGCTTGACCAGAGAATCCACCACCGTGAACAGTTACAAGAACATCGTAGCTGTTAGCTGTTTCTGTGATGTTCAAAGGCTGTTTCACGTCTTCGATTAAAGCAGCGAATGGAATGTATTCAGTAATTTCACGATTATTAACGACGATACGGCCTTCACCTGGAACTAAGCGAACGCGCGCTACAGAACTTTTACGACGACCTGTACCGTAATATTGAACCTGTGCCAAATTGTTAACCTCCCTTATAATTAACCGCGAAGTTCGTAAACTTCAGGTTGTTGTGCTTGATGTGGATGCTCAGAACCACGGTACACATTTAATTTTTTGAACATTTGACGGCCTAATGGACCCTTTGGAAGCATACCTTTGATAGCAAGCTCCAACATTTTTTCAGGGTAGTTTGTACGCATCTCAAGAGCAGTTCTTTGTTTCAAACCACCTGGGTGCATTGTGTGACGGTAGTAAATTTTGTCCGTCAATTTCTTACCTGTTAATTCGATTTTCTCAGCATTGATGATGATGACGTGATCACCTGTATCAACGTGTGGTGTATAAGTTGGTTTGTGCTTACCGCGCAAAAGTGATGCTACTTCAGTAGAAAGACGACCTAGAGTCTTGCCTGCCGCATCAACAACTAGCCATTTGCGCTCAATTGTGCTTGCGTTCGCCATTGGTGTTGTACGCATGAGTTTCCCTCCTAAATAAATCAATGATTTTTCCTTGAATCAAATGCTACGTTCTATTTCAAAACACAAGATAAGTCTTCCGGGGCTTATTTGTGGGGTTGAAATACATACCATATGATATCTTATAACTTTCTGCTTCCTGTGTCAAGAACATGTTACACCTGGTTTAGTTGTCATAGAAAACTTCCCATAAATACAGTCCGTGACTAGGCGCAGTCTTGCCTGCCGCTTCGCGATTTCGGGCGGCAAGCATGGCTTTTATCTCCTCAGGGTGAAATTTCCCAGATCCGATTTCAAGTAACGTTCCAGCGATAATTCGCACCATGTTGTATAAAAAGCCATTTCCTCTCACACGCATTTCAAGCCCGTCTGAGACGTTTTCCCACTCAAGGGTGTAAATATCCCTCACCTTGTCCTGAACCTCTGTATTGGCCGCACAAAAGCTTGTGAAATCATGTGTGCCAATGAGGTGCCCAGCGGCTTCTCTCATTTTGCCTGCATCCAGCCGGTAAGGAAAGTGGCAGGCATACTGTCTCGTGAACACATTTTGGTGCGTTTCCGTTGAGACCTTATAACGGTACTCCTTCGAAACGACACTAAAACGTGCATGAAACGACTCATCCACTTCCTCAGCCTTTAGAACCCGGATATCATCCGGCAGGAGACTGTTGAGGGCAAAAGGCCATCTCTCCATCGGGATCGAGAGCGGGGTATCAAAATGGATGACCTGCCCTTTCGCATGCACACCGCTGTCCGTGCGGCCAGAAGCCACGATCGGAATCAGTTCATCCTGTTTGTGCATTCTTGCAAGAGCCGACTCGATCTCCGTCTGAACAGTCCGCTGCCCAGGCTGCACCTGATAGCCTTTAAAATGTGTCCCATCGTAGGAGACGGTACATTTGACCTTCATCTAGGAATCACCTAATTTCTCAGAAGCACAAGGAGTGCTGTTAACAGGATGAATAGGAGCAGCGTGAACGTGTCTTTCATGCCCCAGACAAGCTGACGGTATTTCGTCCGCCCTTCTCCACCGCGGTAGCCTCTCGCTTCCATTGCTGTCGCCAGTTCCTCTGCACGCTTAAACGCACTGACGAAAAGCGGAACAAGCAAAGGAACAATTGCTTTCATGCGGTCCTTTAGAGGTCCGCTTGTAAAATCAACACCTCTTGCCATTTGTGCCTTCATGATTTTGTCCGTCTCTTCTAGTAAAGTTGGAATAAACCGAAGAGAGATGGACATCATGAGAGCAAGCTCGTGAACAGGCAGTTTGATTTTACGGAATGGATGAAGCAATTTTTCCATACCGTCTGTCACTTCTATAGGCGTTGTGGTTAACGTCAGAAGTGTCGTCATCATGATGAGATAGACAAAACGGAGTGAAATGAAAATCCCCTGCTTTAGACCTTCTTCATAAATATTTAAAAAACCAAAGTGAAATAGCAAGGCGCCATCCTTTGTCATGAAGATATGCAGAATAAAGGTAAACAGGACAATCCATAGGATCGGCTTCATTCCTTTGAGAATAAAGTATAGCGGCACCTGAGAAACCATCACCACAAGGAGGGTAAAGACACCTAAAAGTCCGTAAGTGATGTAATTATTAGCAAAAAAGACAATAAAGACAAAAAAGAAAATTGATAACAGCTTTGTCCTTGGATCAAGACGATGGACAAAGGATGAACCTGGCACATATTTGCCGATAATCATACTATCCATCATGATGTCGTGTCCTCCTGATAAAGAGCTGTTAAGGCTTCTGCCATTTCATCCATGGTCAGAAGCGGCCTTGGAAACGTAATGCCCAGCTTTTCTTCTACAGTCTGCTGGAATTTAATCGTTTCTGGGAGGTCGAGACCAAATGAAGACATGTCTGTACGATTGGCAAACAATTCTCTCGGCGTACCTGTCGCCTTCACTGTTCCTTTATGCATCACAATCATTTGATCCGCATAATGAGCGGCGTCCTCCATACTGTGTGTAACCAGAATCGTGGTGAGGTTTGCCTTTTGATGAAGTTCATAGAACATGTCCATGATTTCCTTCCGTCCGCGTGGATCTAACCCTGCAGTCGGTTCATCCAGCACAAGCACTTCTGGCTCCATCGCTAGAACACCTGCAATCGCCACACGTCTCATTTGACCGCCGCTTAGTTCAAAGGGAGATCGAGATAATAGAGATTCAGGAAGACCAACCAGCTTCAGCATTTCCTTTGCCTTCGCTTCTGCCTTCTCCTGAGGAACGCCAAAATTCATCGGACCAAAGCAGATATCCTTTAGGATCGTTTCTTCAAAGAGCTGATGCTCAGGAAACTGAAACACGATGCCTACTTTTTTCCGGAGGGATTTTAAATCCTTCTGCTTTTTATTGGCTTGTAAGACGGTATCTCCAAGCGCAATGCTCCCCTTCGTTGGTTTGAGCAATCCATTTAAGTGCTGCAGCAATGTGGACTTGCCTGAGCCTGTATGACCAATGACAGCGACATAGCTGCCCTCTTGGATGGAAGCATTGACATCATACAAAGCGAGACGCTCAAACGGCGTTTTCATTTGATAACGATGCTCTAGTTCTTTGATCGTAATGTCCATAGCTCTTTCACCAATCCTTCTTGTGTCAAATGGGCATTTGCAAGCGGCACACCTTGCTGCTTCAATTGTTTGCTCAACCGATAGGAGAATGGCAGATCAAGTCCAATCTGAACCAGCTGTTCATCTAGTTCAAATACTTCCTCTGGGGTTCCCTCAGCAAATTTTTTCCCGCCATTCATGACAATGACCCGGTCTGCCTTAGCGGCCTCGTCTAAATCATGTGTGATGGAAATGACTGTGACCGTTCCTTGTTCCTTCAATAGTCTCACAGTCTCTAACACTTCTTCACGGCCAATCGGATCAAGCATCGATGTTGCTTCATCCAAGATCATGATGTCAGGGCTTGCGGCAAGTACACCTGCAATGGCGACTCTCTGCTTTTGCCCGCCTGATAGATGGTGCGGCTCTTGATCAAGAAACTCCTGCATATTGACCTGTTTGACAGCCCAATCTACACGCTCTATCATCAATTCCCGCTCAACCCCGTTATTTTCTAAACCAAAAGCCACATCATCACGAACCGTTGAGCCAACGAATTGGTTATCTGGGTTTTGAAAGACCATTCCGATCTTTTTGCGAATATCCCAAACGCTCTCTTCTTTGAGCTCAATCTCTCCAACCTTGACCGTTCCAGCATCCGGTAAAATGAGCCCATTCAGTACACGGGCAAGTGTGGATTTACCTGAACCGTTATGACCAACAATGGCGAGCCATTCATTTTGATTCACATGCAATGACACTTGATCTAAAGCGGGCTTGTCCGCATCCTTGTGATAACGAAATACAATGTCCTTTACGTCAATTAATGTCTTCCCCATCTCTACCGGACCTCCTCTCAGCTCAATCTCTTCTTTGCTTATTGCTAAAAAGCCGTAGTATCTAAAAAAGGGCATAGATCCAGTTATGAACTGTCCCGCCCTTTCTTAGATACACGCTATGTGATTAAACTAATTCAATGACAGCCATTGGTGCGCCATCGCCGCGACGAGGTCCAAGCTTCATGATACGAGTGTATCCACCTTGGCGATCTTCGTAGCGAGTTGCAACGTCAGCGAATAATTTTTGAAGTGCATCTTGGTTTGTTTCAGCATTAGCTACTTCATTACGAATGTAAGCTGCAGCTTGACGGCGAGCATGAAGATCTCCGCGTTTGCCAAGAGTGATCATTTTTTCAACTACAGAGCGAAGTTCTTTCGCACGTGTTTCAGTTGTTTCGATGCGTTCGTTGATGATCAAATCAGTCGTTAGGTCACGAAGCATTGCTTTACGTTGTGCACTAGTGCGTCCTAGCTTTCTGTATGCCATGTGATGTCCCCTCCTTAGTTAGAGATGCTGTATGAATAAAAAACACACGAAAATCCTAGTTCACAATGAAACTAGTCAATCGTCTTTACGAAGACCCAGTCCAAGTTCTTCTAGTTTCGCTTTCACTTCTTCAAGAGATTTACGTCCAAGGTTACGAACTTTCATCATATCCTCTTCTGTCTTGTTAGCAAGCTCTTGAACAGTGTTAATACCCGCACGCTTCAAACAGTTGTAAGAACGAACAGAAAGATCAAGCTCTTCAATTGTCATTTCAAGCACTTTTTCTTTTTGGTCTTCTTCTTTCTCAACCATGATTTCAGCATGCTGAGCTTCGTCAGTTAACCCAACGAAAATATTCAGGTGTTCAGTTAAAATCTTAGAACCTAGAGCGATCGCTTCTTTCGGTCCTGTGCTTCCATCAGTCCATACATCTAGTGTTAATTTATCATAGTTTGTGATTTGCCCAACACGGGTGTTCTCCACTTGATAAGTCACACGAGATACAGGTGTATAGATTGAGTCGATCGGAATCACACCGATTGGCTGATCGTCTCTTTTGTTTGCATCAGCAGGATTATACCCGCGACCTCTTTGTGCAGTTAAGCGAACACGGAAGCTCGCATTCTTGCCAAGAGTTGCGATGTGGAGATCTGGATTTAAGATTTCAATATCGCTGTCGTGTGTAATATCAGCAGCTGTTACAGTACCTTCATCTTGTACATCAATTTCAAGCGTCTTCTCTTCTTCAGAGTAGATTTTGAGTGCAAGCTTTTTAATGTTTAAGATAATCGTTGTAACATCTTCAACCACGCCTTCGATCGTTGAGAATTCGTGTAAGACACCATCTATCTGGATCGATGTTACAGCTGCACCAGGAAGTGAGGATAAAAGGATACGACGAAGGGAGTTCCCTAAAGTGGTACCATATCCACGCTCAAGTGGCTCTACGACAAACTTGCCATACTTGGCATCGTCGCTGATTTCAACCGTTTCGATTTTTGGTTTTTCAATTTCGATCATCTAATAAAACCCTCCTTCAAAACGTCGAAACCTCGAATAGAATCATATGAGATTCCATCCGAAATTCCTCATTGTTTAGTCCCGTATGTGCTCAGGCAACGAGTCGTGTATTCGTCTCATAAATAACTGTATCATAACCCATTATTGACAGGGACACAAAATCTATACAAACAAATTACACGCGGCGACGTTTTGGTGGACGGCATCCGTTATGAGGAACTGGAGTTACGTCTCTGATTGCAGTAACTTCAAGACCTGCAGCTTGAAGCGCACGAATTGCAGCTTCACGACCAGAACCAGGACCTTTAACAGTTACTTCAAGTGTTTTAAGACCATGTTCGATAGAACCTTTAGCAGCAGTTTCAGCAGCCATTTGTGCAGCGAAAGGAGTAGATTTACGAGAACCTCTGAATCCTAATGCACCAGCACTTGACCAAGAAATTGCGTTTCCATGAACATCAGTAATCGTTACAATCGTGTTGTTGAAAGTGGAACGGATATGAGCGATTCCAGCTTCAATATTCTTTTTCACGCGACGTTTACGCGTATTTGATTTACGAGCAGCAGCCATTCTTTAACTACCTCCTTTACTTATTTTTTCTTGTTAGCTACAGTACGACGCGGACCTTTACGAGTACGCGCGTTGTTTTTTGTGTTTTGTCCACGAACAGGAAGTCCTCTACGATGACGGATTCCGCGGTAGCTTCCGATTTCAATTAGACGCTTAATGTTAAGTGAAACTTCACGACGAAGGTCACCTTCTACTTTAAGTTTGTCAATGATATCACGGATTTTACCAAGTTCGTCTTCAGTTAGATCGCGAACGCGAGTGTCTTCAGAAACACCTGCTTCTTTAAGGACTTGTTGCGCAGTCGTACGACCAATTCCAAAAACATATGTTAAAGAAATGACAACACGTTTATCACGTGGAATATCTACACCAGCAATACGAGCCATGATTTGGGCACCTCCTTGTTATTAGCCTTGTTTTTGTTTATGTTTTGGGTTTTCACAGATCACCATTACTTTTCCTTTTCTGCGAATCACTTTACATTTTTCACAGATAGGTTTAACAGATGGTCTCACTTTCATGTGTTTCCAACCTCCTTCTTCCGGAGTTGCTTTATTTGTAACGGTACGTAATTCTACCACGAGTTAAGTCATATGGAGATAATTCTACCGTAACTTTGTCTCCAGGTAAAATGCGAATGAAGTGCATACGGATTTTTCCTGATACATGAGCCAAAACTGTATGACCATTCTCTAGTTCAACTTTGAACATTGCATTTGGCAAAGTTTCTGCTACAGTACCTTCCACTTCAATTACATCGTCTTTCGCCATTCAAGTGTTCTCCCTTCTTCAAATCAGTAACTTGCTCTCTGACAAATGTCCAAATGAGTTCATCTCAATTGTCCATCTATCACCCGACCTGTTTTGAATATACTGTTCTGAACTTCCGGAGATACGCAACCATAAAAGGTTATATGATTGATATTTTTTCTTAGGAGAATGAAATTAACGCTTTTCTCCGTCTGCGATTAGTACATGGCAGCCACCGAACATGCCGATGACACCTGTATACTGATCTTGTTCTTTCCTTTGGACTATACAGACAACCTGCCCGATTTGGGCCTGAAAGGCTTCAGTGAAGACCTAAATCTTAGTCAGTATATCAAAACCTGTATCTGTAATCGCAATCGTATGCTCAAAGTGAGCACACTTTTTCCCATCAACCGTTACAACCGTCCAGTTATCAGCCAATGTTTTCACATATCGGCTGCCTGCGTTCACCATCGGTTCGATGGCCAACACCATTCCAGGTTTTAGCCGCGGGCCTTTGTTGGGCGGACCATAATGAGGAATTTGAGGGTCCTCATGAAGATCCTGTCCGACCCCATGTCCAACATATTCTCTAACAACTGAGAAATTCTCGTTTTCTACATACGTTTGTATGGCATGGGAAATGTTCGACAGACGTTCGCCTGGCTTTGCTTCCTGTAAGCCTTTATATAGAGATTCCTCTGTGACTTCCAGTAGTTTGCGGTCTTCATCACTGATTACCCCAACTGGATAAGTCCAAGCAGAGTCACCATGATAGCCATTTAACTTTGCACCAATATCGATACTAATGATGTCGCCATCACGTAAAACCCGTTTACCAGGAATACCGTGAACGAGTTCTTCATTCACCGAAACGCAAATGCTCCCGCGAAAACCATTATACCCTTTAAAAGATGGGATTGCACCCTGCTTTGTAATAAAACGTTCGGCAATTTGATCCAATTCTTTTGTCGAAATACCTGGTTTTATGTGTTTCTTCAGCTCTTCATGAGTCAGTGCGACAATGCGTCCAGCTTCTCTCATAATCTCAAGCTCGCGAGGAGTTTTACAGATAATCATTTATTTAATCCCCCAAGCAGGTTCTTGATATCTGCATATACATCGTTAATGTGCTTCGCACCATCAATGTTTGCAAGATACCCTTTTTCTGAATAGAAGTTCAGTAAAGGTTCAGTCTGCTTTAAGTTTACTTCAAGTCTAGTCGAAACGGTTTCTGCATTATCATCTGCACGTTGATAAAGCTCGCCTCCACACTTATCGCAAACATTTTCTTTCGCAGGTGGATTGAATACTAAATGATATGTCGCTCCGCAATTTTTGCAAATTCTTCGGCCAGTCAGACGCTCCATCAAAGCATCTTTATCGACTTTAATATTAATGACATAATCAATCGTTCTGCCAAGGTCCTTTAGAATGTTTTCTAAAGCTTCAGCCTGAGCGACTGTTCGCGGAAATCCGTCCAGAAGAAAACCTTGTTCACAATCATTTTTGCCAAGTCTTTCTCTAACAATACCGATTGTGACCTCATCAGGAACAAGCTCTCCTTTATCGATAAAGGATTTTGCTTCGAGCCCAAGTTGTGTCTCCTCTTTCATAGCAGCGCGGAACATATCTCCTGTTGAGATATGAGGGATCCCATAATCATCAACAATTCGTTCTGCCTGAGTGCCTTTACCAGCACCCGGAAGCCCCATTAAGACTAAGTTCATTTCGGATTTCCCCTTCCTTACTTAGAGAGGTTGGGCAGGAGCCCAGCCCTCTGTTTTATTTCATAAATCCACGGTAGTTTCGTTTCACTAATTGGCTTTCAAGCTGTTTCATTGTTTCAAGTGCAACACCTACAACAATGAGAAGACTTGTGCCGCCAATTTGTGCAGCGGAAGGTAATCCAGCGAATTGAATGAAAAAGATAGGAAGTATTGAAATCACGGCTAAGAAAATGGCGCCCACAAACGTGAGTCGGTACAAAATGCTCGTAATTCTATCTTGAGTCATTTTCCCTGGACGAACTCCCGGGATATAGCCACCCTGCTTTTGCAGATTTTCAGCCATTTGTTCAGGATTCACTTGGACAAAGGCATAAAAATATGTGAAAGCAACAATCAGTGCTACATAAATCGTCATACCGATTGGCTTAGTATAGTCAAAGTTGTTGGTTATCCAAGTTGTCACATTATTGGTTCCGAAGAACGATGCAACCGTCTGCGGAGTAATAATGAAAGAAACGGCAAAGATGACTGGAATCACCCCTGCTGGATTCACTTTCAATGGAAGGTGCGTTGCTTGACTAGCAGACATTTGTGCACGGCCAGTTCCTTTTGAATATTGAATCGCAATCTTTCTCACTGCCATTTGAATGTAAATAACACCGATAACAATGACAAGGATAGCAATAACAATAAGGGCTATTTTCAGGATTTGCATGAACAGCTGTCCATCTCCACCCACAAATTGCTGAGCGTACACTTGTTTTAATGTTTGAGGGATACCTGCGATGATACCGGCAAAGATAATAATCGAAATACCGTTACCAACACCGTGAGCAGTAATCTGCTCTCCTAGCCACATTAAAAATGCTGTTCCCGCAGTGAGTACGACCGCAATTAAGAGGTACGTTGAAACACCTGGGTTTTCAATCAGCATGCCTCCTGCCATATTGTTGAATCCATATGACATTCCTAACGCCTGGATAAAACCTAGAACAATTGTAAAATACCTTGTGAATTGTGCTAATTTTCGGCGGCCAACCTCTCCTTGCTTTGACCACTCAGTGAACTTCGGAACAACATCCATCTGCAAGAGCTGAATGATGATCGAAGCAGTGATATACGGCATAATCCCCATTGCAAGAATGGAGAATTGGAAAAGTGCCCCGCCCCCAAACGTGTTGAGGATCCCGAAAACACTCATTTGATCCTGTGCCTGGAGAACTTCGGCGTTCACATTAGGCACAGGGATGAAAGCACCTATACGAAAGACGATTAACATTAAAAGAGTGAATATAATCTTATTCCGTATATCTTTCACGCGCATAAAATTGGAGATTGTCTTAAACAAGTTAGATCACCTCGGCTGTACCGCCAGCAGCTTCAATAGCTTCTTTCGCAGAAGCAGAGAATTTATTGGCTTTTACAGTTAATTTTTTTTCTAATTTACCGTTGCCAAGAATTTTTACTCCTGCTTTTAACTTGCTTATTGCACCAGTCTCTAGAAGAAGTTCAGGAGTTACTTCCGTTCCTTCGTCAAAACTGTTTAATCTGTCTAAGTTGATAACCGCGTAATCTTTACGGTTGATGTTTGTAAAACCACGTTTTGGAAGACGTTGGAATAAAGGCATTTGACCACCTTCGAAACCAGGGCGTACACCGCCGCCAGAACGAGCGTTTTGACCTTTATGACCTTTACCAGAAGTTTTACCGTTACCTGATCCAATACCACGACCAACACGGTTGCGTACTTTACGTGAACCTTCTGAAGGCTTCAATTCATGAAGTTTCATTTGGGCACCTCCTTATCGATTAAAAATGTTTTATTGTTCTTTAACAGAAACTAAATGAGACACCTTGTTAATCATGCCGCGGATCGCTGCATTGTCTTCATGTACGACTGTTTGGTTTGTTTTCTTAAGACCAAGAGTACGAACAGTGACACGCTGATCTTCTGGGCGACCGATTACACTGCGTTTGAGGGTAATTTCTAATTTATTTGCCATTAATGTTCCCTCCTTATCCTAACAGGTCTTCTACAGATTTTCCACGAAGCTTCGCAACGTCTTCAGCACGTTTAAGTTCACTTAAACCCTGAAGTGTTGCGCGGATCATGTTGATCGGTGTATTAGAACCTAGAGATTTAGAAAGGATATCAGCTAGACCAGCAAGCTCAAGAACCGCACGCACTGGGCCTCCAGCGATAACTCCTGTACCTTCTGAAGCAGGCTTCAATAGAACGTTTCCTGCACCGAATCGACCGATGATTTCATGTGGAATTGTAGTTCCAACCATTGGTACTTCAATTAAATTCTTTTTCGCATCTTCAACAGCTTTGCGGATCGCTTCTGGTACTTCTTGTGCTTTACCAGTACCGAAACCTACATGACCGTTTTTGTCACCGACAACAACTAAAGCTGCAAAACGGAAACGACGTCCACCTTTAACAACTTTCGCTACGCGGTTAACCGTAACTAAGCGTTCTTCTAACTCTAATTTGCTTTGGTCAATACGACTCATTCGGATGTGTCCCTCCTTCTTTTATTAAAATTTAAGTCCAGCCTCACGAGCAGCTTCAGCTAGAGCTTTTACACGTCCATGATATAAGTATCCTCCGCGGTCAAATACCACGTTAGAGATTCCTTTTTCAACAGCACGTTTTGCAACAAGTTCGCCAACTTTAGTAGCAGCTGCAGCGTCAGAACTATTCTCGATCTTTAACTCTTTATCAAGAGTAGAAGCACTTACAAGTGTTACACCGTTAACATCATCAATTACTTGAGCGTAGATGTTCTTGTTAGAACGGAAAACGTTAAGGCGAGGTCTTTCAGCAGTACCTGAAAGTTTCGCACGAACACGAGCGTGTCTTTTAAGACGAGTAGCGTTTTTGCTAGTTTTCGTAATCATCCGAGTCACTCCTTTCTTCACATTAAGCGATCTTACTTACCAGTTTTTCCTTCTTTACGGCGAACGAATTCACCTTCGTAACGAATTCCTTTACCTTTGTAAGGCTCTGGAGAACGGACAGCGCGGATGTTAGAAGCTAGAGCTCCCACACGCTCTTTATCGATACCTTTTATGACTACTTTCGTTTGAGATGGAACTTCGACTTCAACTCCAGCCTCAGGAACGATTTCAACTGGATGAGAGTATCCAACGTTAAGAACAAGTTTGTTTCCAGATTTAGCTGCACGGTAACCGACACCGATAAGTTCTAAACCTCTTTCGAAACCTTTAGATACACCTTCAACCATGTTTGCAATTAAGCTACGTGTTGTACCATGTAAAGCACGGTGTTCTTTATGATCAGACGGACGGCTTACAGTTAAGACGCTGTCCTCAATTTTAATTTCCATATCAGGGTGAAATGTACGAGTTAGTTCACCTTTTGGTCCCTTTACTGTCACTGTGTTATCGTTGTTTGTCACAGTAACTCCTGAAGGGATCTCGATTAGTTTTTTACCTATACGAGACATACCAAGCACCTCCATTCATCTTAAACTTTTTTTACCATACGTAAGCAAGTACTTCTCCACCAGCTTGTTTAGCACGGGCTTCTTTGTCCGATAAAACACCTTGTGATGTAGAAATAATTGCGATTCCAAGTCCGTTAAGTACACGTGGTACTTCATTTGATTTCGCATATACACGTAAACCAGGTTTACTGATTCTTTTTAGACCAGTGATAACACGCTCGTTGTTTTGGCCATATTTAAGGAACATACGGATAATTCCTTGTTTGCTGTCTTCAACATATTCAACGTCACGGATAAAACCTTCACGCTTTAAGATTTCAGCAATTTCTCTTTTGATTTTTGAAGCCGGTACTTCTAGCTTCTCATGACGTACCATGTTCGCATTGCGAATACGAGTCAGCAAATCTGCAATCGGATCTGTCATAACCATTATTTAATAACCTCCTTCCCATTTATGGGGATTACCAGCTGGCTTTTTTAACGCCAGGAATTTGTCCTTTATATGCAAGTTCGCGGAAACAAATACGGCAAAGTTTAAACTTGCGAATTACTGAATGTGGACGTCCACAACGTTCGCAGCGCGTATACTCTTGAACTTTAAACTTTTGTTTGCGTTGTTGTTTCGCAATCATAGACTTTTTAGCCACGATTTCGCCTCCCTTTCATTGATTATTTCTGGAACGGCATACCTACTTGAGTTAATAACTCACGTGCTTCTTCGTCCGTATTGGCAGTCGTAACGATAACGATATCCATACCGCGGACTTTTGTTACTTTATCGTAATCAATTTCTGGGAAGATTAACTGTTCTTTAATACCAAGCGTGTAGTTTCCACGACCGTCGAAAGATTTCTTAGAAATCCCGCGGAAGTCACGTACACGTGGTAAAGATACAGAAATAAGTTTATCAAGGAAATCGTACATGCGCTCTCCGCGAAGTGTTACTTTCGCACCGATTGGCATTCCTTCACGTAGACGGAATCCAGCAATAGACTTCTTCGCACGAGTAACCACAGGTTTTTGACCAGCGATAAACGTTAATTCTTCAACAGCAGTATCGATTGCTTTAGCGTTTTGAACGGCGTCACCAACACCCATGTTGATCACGATTTTTTCGATTTTTGGCACTTGCATTACTGATTTGTATTCAAACTTAGAAACTAATGCAGGTGTAATTTCTTTTACATACTTTTCTTTAAGGCGGTTCATGAGAAAGACCTCCCTTCCTTATTTACTATTTATCTAGAACTTGCCCAGATTTTTTCGCTACACGGACTTTCTTTCCGTCCTCAACTTTATACCCAACACGTGTCACTTCACCCGTTTTAGGATCAAGCGGCATTACGTTTGATACGTGGATCGGCGCTTCTTGTTCAGAAATTCCGCCCTGAGGGTTAGCTTGGGTTGGTTTAGAGTGTTTTTTCACAAGGTTAATACCTTCTACTAAAACACGGTCATTCTTAGGGAAAGCAGCAAGGATGACTCCTTGTTTACCTTTATCTTTACCAGAGATAACCACTACTTTATCGCCCTTTTTAACATGCATTTAATCGCACCTCCTTGAGTCGCGGATTGTATTCATTAAAGTACTTCTGGTGCTAGAGAAACAATTTTCATATAGTTGTTTTCACGAAGTTCACGTGCTACTGGTCCGAAGATACGAGTTCCACGCGGGCTCTTGTCGTCACGGATAATGACACATGCATTTTCATCGAAACTGATGTAAGATCCATCGTTTCTGCGAGCTCCGCTCTTTGTACGAACGATAACTGCTTTCACAACTTCACCTTTTTTGACAACGCCTCCTGGTGTTGCTTGTTTAACCGTACAAACAATGACATCACCGATGTTAGCCGTCTTACGTCCAGAGCCACCAAGAACTTTAATCGTTAGTACTTCGCGTGCGCCAGAGTTGTCAGCTACTTTTAAACGAGTCTCCTGTTGAATCATTAATGTTACCTCCTTTCGGAAAAAGAAATCCGAACTTTATTAGATAATAACGGCTTCTTCGACAACTTCAACTAGACGAAAGCGTTTAGTCGCAGATAAAGGACGAGTTTCCATGACCTTTACGATGTCTCCGATTTTTGCTTGGTTGTTTTCATCATGTGCTTTGAACTTCTTAGAGTATCTTACACGTTTGCCATAAAGTGAATGCTTTTTGTATGTTTCAACTACAACAGTGATGGTTTTATCCATTTTGTCAGAAACAACACGACCTTGATACACTTTACGTTGGTTACGTTCGCTCATGTTTGCGGGGCCTCCCCTCTAATTATTATTTATTAGCAGCGATTTCTCTTTGACGAATCACAGTTTTCATGCGTGCGATTGATTTACGCACTTCACGAATGCGAGCAGTGTTTTCAAGCTGCCCAGTCGCTAATTGGAAACGAAGATTGAAAAGTTCTTCTTTAAGAGACTTTACTTTTTGTTCAATTTCAGCAGTGGTAAGGTCACGAATTTCATTAGCTTTCATTTGATTCACCACCAATTTCTTCACGTTTTACGAACTTCGTTTTAATTGGCAATTTGTGAGATGCAAGACGAAGAGCTTCACGAGCAACTTCTTCAGACACACCAGAAATTTCAAATAAAACTTTGCCCGGTTTTACTACAGCTACCCATCCTTCTGGAGCACCTTTACCGGAACCCATGCGGACTTCTAGAGGTTTAGCTGTGTATGGCTTAGAAGGGAAAATTTTAATCCAAACTTTACCGCCACGTTTCATGTAACGAGTCATAGCAATACGAGCAGCTTCGATTTGACGGTTCGTGATCCAAGAAGCTTCAAGAGCTTGGATACCGTACTCACCGAAATGTACTTCAGTGCCACCTTTTGCACGACCACGCATTTTCCCACGATGTTCTCTGCGATACTTCACGCGTTTTGGCAATAACATATTATTTTCCTCCTTCCGCAGTATTCTTCTTAGTTGGAAGGACTTCTCCACGATAGATCCATACTTTTACGCCAAGCTTACCATAAGTAGTGTCAGCTTCAGCAGTAGCATAGTCGATGTCAGCACGAAGTGTGTGCAACGGAACAGTACCTTCACTGTAATATTCAGAACGAGCAATATCTGCACCGCCAAGACGACCAGAAACCATTGTTTTGATTCCTTGTGCTCCAGCACGCATTGTGCGTTGGATTGTTTGTTTTTGTGCACGACGGAATGAAATACGATTTTCAAGTTGACGAGCGATGTTTTCAGCAACTAGCTGAGCATCAAGATCTGCTCTCTTGATTTCAAGAATGTTGATGTGTACACGTTTGCCAGTTAGGCTGTTAAGAGCTTTACGAAGTGCTTCAACTTCAGATCCGCCTTTACCAATTACCATACCTGGTTTAGCCGTGTGGATTGTGATATTTACGCGGTTTGCAGCACGTTCGATTTCTACTTTAGAAACAGACGCGTCAGACAAACGCTTGCTGATGAATTCACGGATTTTCAAGTCTTCATGTAAGAAGTCAGCGTAATCTTTTCCTGCGAACCATTTAGATTCCCAATCACGAATGACGCCAATACGAAGACCTACTGGATTTACCTTTTGACCCACGGATTATCCCTCCTTCTTTTCTGATACAACGATTGTAATGTGGCTAGTACGTTTGTTAATTGCGCTCGCACGACCCATAGCACGTGGACGGAATCTCTTAAGTGTTGGACCTTCGTCAACGAATGCTTGAGTAATCACTAGGCTGTTAGCGTCCAACTCGTAGTTGTGCTCAGCGTTTGCGATAGCAGATTTTAATACTTTTTCAATAATTGGTGAAGCAGCCTTAGGTGTAAGGTTTAAGATAGAAACTGCTTCTCCTACTTGCTTACCTCGGATCAGGTCCATTACTAGACGTGCTTTACGAGGAGCAATACGGACTGTTCTTGCGACAGCTTTAGCTTGCATTTAAAAGCCTCCTCTCATTAGCGTCTTGTTTTTTTATCGTCACTAGCATGACCTTTGTAAGTACGGCTTGGTGCGAATTCGCCCAATTTGTGACCTACCATATCTTCAGAAATGAAAACAGGTACATGTTTGCGTCCGTCATAGACAGCGATTGTGTGACCGATGAATTGTGGGAAAATTGTAGAACGACGAGACCAAGTTTTTACGACTTGCTTTTTGTCAGTTTCATTCAATTTCTCGACTTTAGCCATCAAATGATCATCAACAAATGGTCCTTTTTTTAAGCTGCGAGCCATTGTGGAACCTCCCTTCGTGATTGAACTACGGTCCTAAATGAACCGTAGACAACCCCGTTACTTGTTTTTACGACGACGTACAATGAATTTATCAGACTTGTTGGTTTTCTTACGAGTCTTGAATCCAAGAGTCGGTTTACCCCATGGAGACATTGGTGATTTACGTCCGATTGGAGCGCGTCCTTCACCACCACCGTGTGGGTGATCGTTAGGGTTCATTACAGAACCACGAACTGTTGGGCGTACGCCTTTCCAGCGAGAACGTCCAGCTTTACCGATGTTAATTAATTCGTGTTGCTCGTTTCCAACTTGACCGATAGTCGCACGGCAAGCAGAAAGAATCATGCGAACTTCTCCTGAGTTCAAACGTACAAGAACGTATTTACCTTCTTTACCAAGAACTTGAGCAGAAGTACCAGCAGAACGAACTAATTGTCCACCTTTACCTGGTTTTAATTCAATGTTATGCACAACTGTACCAACTGGGATGTTGATAAGTGGAAGAGCATTACCTGGTTTGATGTCAGCTTCTGATCCAGAAGTAACTTCAGTACCAACTTGGATTCCTTTCGGAGCAAGAATGTAACGTTTCTCACCATCTGCATAGTTTACAAGAGCGATGTTCGCTGAACGGTTTGGATCATACTCGATTGTAGCAACGCGTCCAGGTATACCGTCTTTATCACGCTTAAAGTCGATGATACGGTATTGACGTTTATGACCGCCACCTTGATGACGAACAGTCAATCTACCTTGGTTGTTACGTCCGCCTTTTCTGTGAAGCGGTGCAAGCAACGATTTTTCTGGTTTGTCAGTCGTGATTTCAGCAAAATCTGAAGTAGTCATGCCACGACGACCATTACTGGTTGGTTTATACTTTTTAATCGCCATTTTGAATTTCCCTCCTTCTTTTTAAGATTTACGCTTCAAAAATTTCGATTTCTTTGCTGTCAGCAGTTAATTTCACGATCGCTTTTCTGCGACGGCTAGTCATACCAGTGTAGCGTCCAACGCGTTTAGATTTTCCTTTGTAGTTTTGAACGTTGACTTTCTCAACTTTCACTCCAAAGATTTCTTCAACAGCGTCTTTCACTTCTGTTTTGTTAGCTCTGACATCAACTTCGAACGTGTACTTCTTCTCTGTCATTAGATCAGCAGAACGTTCAGTAATGATAGGGCGCTTTAGAACATCACGAGGATCTTTCATTATGCAAGTCCCTCCTCTACTTTTTCAACCGCTGCTTTAGTGATCAGAAGTTTGTCGTGGTTGACAACGTCAAGAACGTTGATACCGTTAGCTTCAACAACTGTTACTCCAGGGATGTTACGAGCAGATAAAGCAACTGTTTCGTTTGCATCCGCAGTGACGATCAACGCTTTCTTCTCAACAGATAATCCTTTAAGGATGCCTGCGAATTCTTTCGTTTTCACTGCATCAAGAGTCAAATCTTCAAGAACGATGATGTTGTTGTCGATTACTTTAGAAGACAATACTGACTTGATAGCCAAGCGGCGAACTTTTTTAGGTAATTTATATGAATAACTGCGTGGTGTTGGACCGAATACGATACCGCCTCCGCGCCATTGTGGTGAACGAATAGAACCTTGACGAGCACGACCTGTACCCTTCTGTCTCCAAGGCTTACGACCTCCGCCACGTACTTCAGAACGAGTTTTTACTTTATGAGTTCCTTGACGTAAGGAAGCTCTTTGCATAAGAATAGCATCGAATACTACGCTTTCGTTTGGCTCGATTCCAAACACAGAAGCGTTTAATTCGATTTCACCGTTAGTAGAACCGTTTTGGTTAAATAATGCTACTTTTGGCATGACTTGTTTCCTCCTTTCCTAAGAGAGTTATTTAGATTTAACTGCACTCTTTACAGTTACTAGAGATTTTTTAGCTCCTGGTACATTTCCTTTGATCAATAGTAGATTGCGTTCTGCATCAACTTTAACGATCTCAAGGTTTTGGACAGTGATTTGCTCTCCGCCCATACGACCTGGAAGAAGTTTACCTTTGAATACTCGGTTTGGATCAACAGGTCCCATTGAACCAGGACGACGGTGGTAACGTGAACCGTGAGTCATTGGTCCGCGTGATTGTCCGTGGCGCTTGATAGCCCCTTGGAATCCTTTACCTTTTGATGTTCCTGTTACATCTACGATATCTCCATTTGCGAAAATATCAACTTTGACTTCCTGACCAACTTCATACGCATCTAACTCCGCACCGCGTAATTCTTTTACGAAGCGCTTAGGAGCAGTTTCCGCTTTAGCAACGTGGCCCTTCTCTGGTTTGTTAGAAAGCTTTTCACGTTTGTCGTCAAAACCGATTTGGATTGCTTCATAGCCATCCGTGTCAGTAGTCTTCTTTTGAAGAACAACGTTAGCAGCAGCCTCAACAACAGTTACAGGGATAAGATCACCGTTTTCTGCGAATACTTGCGTCATACCAATTTTTCTACCTAAGATTCCTTTGGTCATTAGTCACACCTCCTATAATATGTGTTTTCTATTTGAATTAAAGTTTGATTTCGATATCTACACCAGATGGTAAATCTAAACGCATAAGTGCATCAACTGTTTGTGGAGTTGGATTCACGATGTCGATTAGACGTTTGTGAGTACGCATCTCAAATTGCTCACGAGAATCTTTGTACTTATGCACCGCACGAAGGATTGTGTAAACTGATTTTTCAGTTGGAAGCGGGATTGGACCAGATACACTAGCACCAGAACGCTTAGCCGTTTCAACAATCTTCTCAGCAGATTGATCAAGAATTCTATGATCATATGCTTTTAAACGAATACGAATTTTTTGTTTTGCCATTATTTTCCCTCCTTTTCGCCTACTTACGTTAGACAGTTCTCCGTGAGAAAAACCTGATCACCTTGCCATGGCAAAGCGGCCGGGTGTGTCAGCAACCTCTCACTTCATCGCAGTCAAAGACCAACATGCACTATTGTACCAAATTGGCCTGCGTGTTGCAATAATAAATCGGATAAATTTATGATTTGCACACTTTTCATATTATACAGGGGTTCAGCCTATAAATCAAGCTTTCCCTGAAGATGATGTACAGCAGTCTTTTTTATGGTACGGATAAATTCTTCTGGTTCTTCTAGATGCGGGGAATGTGCAGATTCTTTAAAGGTGAACCATTCTTTGATTGGTGCTGTTAATTGATCAACATATGGTTTTGATACAGCAGCTGGTGTAATCATGTCATATGCGCCAATGATAAAGTAGCAAGGTATTAATATAGTAGAAACTCGGTATTCAATGCTCTCATTCATCAATTCATCCCATAGCATGTCCTGACTAAACTTCTGTCCTTTAAGGAACTTCCACTTATCTTTCAGTTGATATTCCTTATTAAAAAGAAATCCGCGCAGCATTTGAATAAGCGGCCTCCACCTATGTGTGAGACCTACGCTTCCGAGCTCTTTATAGAGAGAGAACAGAGCATGAGCTGATATTCGTTTCCACGGAGGAGGCGTCAGTAATCGCAGGCACCAAGTAAACAACCGATTCCGATGGTATTTCTCCAAAAGGAGCTCGTACGACACAATATCTTCTTTTAATACATCTACTACCTGACTAATTCCATAATAAGCATGATATAGATCTGGACGCTTATGTACTGCTTGTATGGCGATTAATGATCCCCATGAATATCCTGCGATGTACAATTTTGATTGACCTAGATATGAAAGGACTTTCTCTGTCAGTTCAATCGTATCTTCAATAAATTGCTGAATGGTCATGGAAGTATCGGGGAGATTCTTTTGATATGAAAGTCCCGCGCCTCGCTGATCCCAATGAACTACTGTAAAATCTTGATTAAGTTCCTCATGAAACGAGTCAATATAGCTGATTTGAGCGGAGCCGGGCCCACCGTGTAAAAATAAAAGAACAGGCTTCGCTTCATTTGTGTGATCTTCTTTGATCATAATCCATTGGTCAACCCCGCCGATTAACCATTTCTTCAAATATATCTTCGCCATTCCAGTGATCCTCTCGGTTCCAATTAGATTCTATAGCTTATAGTAGCCGTTCTGATCTGGAAAAGCAAAAAAAGAGACCCTTTTGCAAGGAGTCTCTTTTATATGTTTTATTACTTAATGATAGTTGAAACGACGCCAGAACCTACAGTACGTCCACCCTCACGGATAGAGAAACGAGTTCCTTCTTCGATAGCGATAGTAGAGATAAGTTCAACTTCCATCTCAGTGTTATCGCCAGGCATTACCATTTCAGTACCTTCTGGAAGATGTACGATACCAGTTACGTCAGTTGTACGGAAGTAGAACTGCGGACGGTAGTTAGCGAAGAATGGAGTATGACGTCCACCCTCTTCTTTAGAAAGTACATAAACTTCAGCTTTGAAACGGCTATGTGGAGTGATTGTACCTGGTTTAGCAAGTACTTGACCACGTTGGATATCTTCACGAGATACACCACGAAGTAGTGCACCGATGTTGTCACCAGCTTCAGCATAGTCAAGAAGCTTACGGAACATTTCAACACCTGTAACAGTTGTTTTACCGTTTTCTTCTTGAAGACCGATGATTTCAACTTCGTCACCGACTTTAACTTGTCCACGCTCAACACGACCAGTAGCAACTGTTCCACGACCAGTGATTGAGAATACGTCCTCAACTGGCATCATGAATGGCTTCTCAGTGTCACGCTCTGGAGTTGGGATGTACTCATCAACCGCATCCATAAGTTCAAAGATTTTTGCTTCGTAATCAGCATCACCTTCAAGAGCTTTAAGAGCAGAACCTTTGATAACAGGTACATCGTCACCAGGGAAGTCATAGTCAGAAAGAAGGTCACGAACTTCCATTTCAACAAGTTCAAGTAACTCTTCATCGTCAACCATGTCACATTTGTTAAGGAATACTACGATGTATGGTACACCTACGTTACGAGAAAGTAGGATGTGCTCACGTGTTTGTGGCATTGGACCATCAGCAGCAGATACTACTAAGATCGCGCCGTCCATTTGAGCAGCACCAGTGATCATGTTTTTAACATAGTCAGCGTGTCCTGGGCAGTCTACGTGTGCATAGTGACGAGTTTCAGTTTCATACTCAACGTGTGCTGTTGAGATTGTGATTCCACGCTCGCGCTCTTCTGGAGCACCATCGATTTGGTCATAAGCCATAGCCGTACCTTTACCAGATTTCTTATGAAGAACTGTTGAGATAGCAGCAGTTAGAGTTGTTTTACCATGGTCAACGTGTCCAATTGTACCAATGTTAGCATGCGATTTGGAACGGTCGAATTTTTCTTTAGCCATTCTAAAAATCCTCCTTAAAGGTTCATTGTATTTGGTATAGAGTGATAGAAAGTGAAGAGTTACCTCTCACTTTCTGATCTTCAATAGTAGTTATACTTTAGTTTAAAGGCAAAATCAATTATTCACCTTTATTTTTTTTGATGATTTCTTCACTGATGCTCTTAGGCACTTCTTCGTAGTGATCCATGTGCATAGTGAAAGTACCGCGTCCTTGTGTATTAGAACGGAGTGCAGTTGCATATCCGAACATTTCAGAAAGTGGAACCATTGCGCGAACAACTTGAGCGTTACCGCGAGCTTCCATACCTTCTACACGTCCACGACGAGATGTGATATCACCCATGATGTCTCCCATGTATTCTTCAGGGATAACGACTTCCACTTTCATCATTGGCTCAAGTAGAACTGGGTTACATTTGCTGACAGCATTTTTCAATGCCATAGATGCAGCAATTTTAAACGCCATTTCGTTAGAGTCAACATCGTGGTAAGATCCATCAAATAATTTTGCTTTGATGTCGATTAATGGGAATCCAGCTAATACACCATTTTCAAGTGAATCTTCAAGACCTGCTTGAATAGCTGGAATGTATTCACGAGGAACAACCCCACCGACGATTGCATTTTGGAATTCGAAGCCTGCGCCTTCTTCGTTTGGTTCGAATTCGATCCAAACGTGTCCGAACTGACCGCGTCCACCAGACTGACGTACGAATTTACCTTCAACTTTTGCACCAGAACGGAATGTTTCACGGTACGCAACTTGAGGAGCTCCTACGTTAGCTTCAACCTTGAACTCACGCTTCATACGGTCAACAATGATATCAAGGTGAAGCTCACCCATACCAGAGATGATCGTTTGACCAGTTTCAGTGTTTGTTTGTGTACGGAATGTTGGATCCTCTTCAGCTAGTTTAGCTAAAGCGATACCCATTTTATCTTGGTCAGCCTTAGACTTAGGCTCGATTGCTACATCGATAACTGGCTCTGGGAATTCCATAGACTCAAGGATAACAAGACTTTTCTCGTCACAAAGAGTGTCACCAGTTGATGTATCTTTAAGACCTACAGCTGCTGCGATATCCCCTGCATATACAGTAGAGATTTCTTCACGGCTGTTTGCGTGCATTTGAAGGATACGTCCAACACGCTCACGCTTGTTCTTAGAAGAGTTCTTCACGTAAGAACCAGAATCAAGTGTTCCAGAGTATACACGGAAGAAAGTTAGTTTCCCAACATAAGGGTCAGTCATTACTTTAAAAGCAAGGGCTGCGAATGGTGCGTCATCAGTAGACTCACGTACAACCTCTTCATTTGAATCTGGCAAGGTACCTTTGATTGCAGCAACATCAGTTGGTGCAGGAAGGTAATCAAGCACAGCGTCAAGTACAAGCTGAACACCTTTGTTTTTGAAAGCAGATCCAACAAGAACTGGATAGAATTCAACATTCAACGTTCCTTTACGGATTGCAGCTTTCAATTCAGGAATTGTAATTTCTTCACCCTCAAGGTATTTTTCCATAAGCTCTTCGTCAAGCTCAGCGACAGCTTCAATTAGGCTGTTGCGAAGCTCTTCAGCTTTGTCTTTATACTCAGCAGGGATTTCTTGTGCATCAGAGCGAGTTCCAAGGTCATCTTCGTAGAAGTATGCTACGTTTTCTACAAGGTCGATGATTCCTTCGAATTGATCTTCAGCGCCGATCGGCAATTGAATTGCATGAGCGTTCGCTTGAAGACGATCTCTTAATGTGCCTACAGAGTAAAGGAAGTCCGCACCTGTTTTATCCATTTTGTTAATGAATACGATACGAGGTACTCCGTAAGTTGTTGCTTGGCGCCAAACTGTTTCAGTTTGTGGCTCTACACCTGATTGTGCATCTAGAACAGTAACCGCACCATCAAGTACACGTAAAGAACGTTCAACTTCAACTGTGAAGTCTACGTGTCCTGGTGTATCGATGATGTTTACACGGTAACCTTTCCATTGTGCTGTAGTAGCAGCAGAAGTGATTGTAATACCACGTTCTTGCTCCTGCTCCATCCAGTCCATTTGGGAAGCTCCTTCGTGAGTTTCGCCAATTTTATGGATACGACCAGTGTAGTATAAGATACGCTCAGTCGTTGTCGTTTTACCGGCATCGATGTGAGCCATGATACCAATATTACGAGTTTTGTCTAAGGAGAACTCTCTTGCCATTGGGTAATTTCTCCTTCCTTATTAGGGAATAGTTTTTTTAGTTTGGTATAAATCCTACCAGCGGTAGTGAGCGAATGCTTTGTTCGCTTCTGCCATTTTGTGTGTATCTTCACGTTTCTTAACAGCAGCACCAGTGTTGTTAGCTGCGTCAAGGATTTCGTTAGCAAGACGCTCTTCCATCGTTTTTTCTCCACGAAGACGAGCGTAGTTTACTAACCAGCGAAGACCTAAAGTAGTACGACGGTCTGGGCGAACTTCTACAGGAACTTGGTAGTTGGCTCCACCTACACGACGTGCTTTAACTTCAAGAACTGGCATGATGTTTTTCAAGGCTTGTTCGAAAACCTCCATCGCTTCATTACCAGTACGTTCTTTGATGATATCAAATGACTTGTAGAGAATTGTTTGTGACTTTCCTCTTTTACCGTCGATCATCATTTTGTTGATCAAACGAGATACAAGTTTAGAATTGTAAATTGGATCTGGCAATACGTCTCTTTTTGCTACAGGACCTTTACGTGGCATCTGATAGCCTCCCTTCTCATTTAAAAGGATTTCTATCTGTCTCTCATCTCAATATCATTGTCAGTTGCCTGACTCCACTGATCTGATATCAACTTCTAAAAACCCTTATGTTTGTTTGTATTATTTGCTTTGTTTAGGGCGTTTTGTTCCGTATTTAGAACGTCCTTGCATACGACCGTCAACTCCGGCAGTATCAAGCGCACCACGAACGATGTGGTAACGTACACCCGGTAAGTCTTTTACACGTCCGCCACGGATAAGTACTACACTGTGCTCTTGTAGATTATGTCCGATACCAGGAATGTAAGCTGTTACCTCAATCAGGTTAGACAAACGTACACGAGCATATTTACGTAGTGCTGAGTTTGGTTTTTTCGGTGTCATTGTACCGACACGAGTACAAACCCCGCGCTTCTGTGGAGATGTTACGTTAGTGTGCTCTTTTTTGAAACTGTTGTATCCTTTGTTAAGTGCAGGAGACTTTGAGTTTTCAACTTTACTCACGCGTCCTTTGCGTATTAGCTGATTAATTGTAGGCATGTTGTTATTCCTCCCTTCGTTGCTTTTTTTATAACCCACATACCCAGGTGGTTCATCAAAAGGCAAAAAACAATGCTTTTGCATTTACACATGCAAAAACAAAACAAGTACGCTATAACATAATGGCAACAGCTGCTGCCCCAACTTCAATTCCGCAGGCTTTGCCGAGCTTTTTCATGGAATCTACCACTAAAATGTCTACACCCTTCTCTTGCGCTAGTTTTATTACACTAGCTGTTAAAGCAGGATCAGCATCTTTCGCTACGACGATTTCCTTTACTGAATCTCGTTTCAGAGCTTTTACTGTTTGCTTCGTACCAATAATAATGGATTGAGCCTGTGATACTTTATCATAAGACATCGAATATCCTCCAAAGTAACAGGTTTTATTTTGAGCACCTTGGTTATATTATCATCATGGCAGAAGGATGTCAATATCATATGACAGATTATCTTGACATCCTTCACCATTTTTTGATGATTTTATAGGAATCTCACGAGAAAGATTACTCTACAGGAACCATATCGTCAGACGGCTGCACTTGTGAAACCGGCTTAACTTTGCGGTAGTTTGGCATTCCTGTTCCAGCTGGAACAAGTTTACCGATGATAACATTCTCTTTCAAGCCAAGCAGTTCATCACGTTTTCCTTTGATCGCCGCATCTGTTAGGACACGAGTCGTTTCTTGGAAGGATGCCGCAGACAAGAATGAGTCTGTTTCAAGCGATGCTTTTGTAATACCAAGAAGAACTGGACGACCTGTTGCAGGACGTTTGCCTTCGAATAGTACTTTTTTGTTCGCTTCAGTGAATTGATGTACATCAAGAAGTGTGCCTGGTAATACATCTGTATCCCCTGCATCAGCGACACGCACTTTACGAAGCATTTGGCGAACCATTACCTCAACGTGCTTATCTCCGATTTCTACCCCTTGCATACGGTATACTTTTTGTACTTCATGAAGCAGATATTCTTGAACAGCTGTCATGTCAGTCACTTTAAGAAGTTCTTTCGGATCGATCGAACCTTCTGTCAGTACTTGACCACGAGTGACTTTGTCACCTTCAACAACTTTCAGACGCGCATTGTAAGGAGCTGTGTAAGAACGAGTTTCAACGTCGCCTTGAACCACAATTTCCTGCTGCTTGTCACGAACATCGTTAATTTCAGCAACGACACCATCAATTTCAGAAATGGTCGCTTGCCCTTTCGGATTACGTGCTTCAAATAGCTCTTGGATACGAGGTAAACCTTGTGTGATATCGTCTCCTGCTACCCCGCCGGTGTGGAACGTACGCATTGTAAGCTGTGTTCCTGGCTCACCGATTGATTGAGCAGCAATGATTCCAACTGCTTCACCGACTTCAACGTCAGTACCAGTTGCAAGGTTACGGCCGTAGCATCGTTTACATACACCATGAGGCGTGTTACATGTAAATGCAGAACGGATCCATACTTCCTCAATTCCTGCTTCAACTACTTCAAGTGCTTTATCTTCATCAATTAGTTCGTTTTCGTCCACAATGACTTCGCCCGTTTCAGGATGAACAATTGGTTTTCTTGCAAAACGTCCGATCAGACGTTCTTCAAGCTTCTCAATAATTTCATTTCCTTCTCTAATGGACTTCGCCAAGATACCACGGTCTGTACCGCAATCTGTTTCACGGATGATAACATCCTGTGCAACGTCGACGAGACGACGCGTGAGGTAACCTGAGTCAGCTGTTTTAAGGGCTGTATCGGCAAGACCTTTACGCGCTCCGTGAGTGGAAATAAAGTATTCCAATACGGTTAAACCTTCACGGAAACTAGATTTAATCGGAAGTTCAATGATACGTCCAGCCGGGTTGGCCATCAGACCACGCATACCAGCCAGCTGAGTGAAGTTAGATGCGTTACCACGCGCTCCAGAGTCACTCATCATGTAGATTGGGTTGACTTCATCAAGGGACTTCATCAGTTTACCTTGGATGACATCTTTAGAAGAACTCCAGATCGAAATGACTCTCTCGTAACGCTCTTCTTCAGTAATCAAACCACGTCTGAATTGCTTCAAGACGTTATCTACTTTTGCTTGTGCTTCTTCGAGGATCTTCTGCTTATCATCTAATACGACGATGTCAGACACACCAACCGTAATACCCGCTTTAGTAGAGTATTTGAAACCAAGATTTTTCATGCGGTCAAGCATTTTAGATGTCTCAGTGATATGGAATCTCTTAAAGATTTCCGCAATGATTTTACCTAAAATACCTTTTTTGAACGGCGCATTGATTTCTTGTTTCTCGATCGCAACTTTGACATCCTCACCTTTTTCAAGGAAGAAGCGGTCAGGCGTTTTTTCTTCAATATTGCTCTTTGTCGGCTCATTCATGTAAGGGAATGATTCCGGTAAGATTTCGTTAAAGATCAGTTTTCCAACTGTTGTAATCAACAATTTAGAACGCTGTTCATCAGTGAATGTCACATTCTTCAACGAGCTAGCTGCAACAGCTACACGTGTATGAAGATGCACATACCCATTTTGATAAGCTAGAAGGGCTTCGTCAGTATCTTTGAAGACCATACCTTCTCCGATAGCACCTTTACGCTCAAGTGTAAGGTAGTAGTTACCAAGCACCATATCCTGAGATGGCGTAACAACAGGTTTTCCATCTTTCGGGTTCAAAATGTTTTGAGCAGCAAGCATTAAGATACGAGCTTCAGCTTGAGCCTCAGCAGATAATGGTACGTGAACCGCCATTTGGTCACCGTCAAAGTCAGCGTTGTAGGCTGTACATACAAGTGGATGCAGACGAATTGCGCGTCCTTCCACAAGTGTAGGTTCAAACGCTTGAATACCAAGTCTGTGAAGAGTCGGTGCACGGTTTAGTAAGACTGGGTGCTCACGAATAACTGATTCTAAAACATCCCATACTTCCGGCTGCACGCGCTCAATTTTACGCTTCGCACTCTTGATGTTGTGAGCTAAACCTTTTTCAACAAGCTCCTTCATCACGAATGGTTTGAATAATTCAAGAGCCATTTCTTTTGGAAGTCCACACTGATACATTTTCAAATGTGGTCCTACGACGATAACGGAACGTCCAGAATAGTCAACACGTTTACCGAGCAAGTTTTGACGGAAACGTCCTTGTTTCCCTTTCAGCATATGAGAAAGAGATTTCAATGGTCTATTTCCTGGTCCTGTTACTGGTCGGCCTCTACGTCCATTATCAATCAAGGCATCGACAGCTTCTTGAAGCATACGCTTCTCGTTCTGAACGATGATGCTTGGCGCACCAAGATCTAATAAACGTTTCAGACGATTGTTACGGTTGATAACACGACGATAAAGGTCGTTTAAGTCAGAAGTAGCAAAACGTCCACCATCAAGCTGGACCATTGGACGTAATTCTGGCGGAATAACCGGAAGTACATCAAGAATCATCCATGATGGTTTGTTTCCTGAGTTACGGAAGGCTTCTAGCACTTCAAGGCGTTTAATCGCACGTGTACGACGCTGTCCTTGAGCAGTTTTCAGCTCTTCTTTCAGTGTATCTACTTCTTTTACAAGATCGATATCTTGAAGAAGTTTATTGATTGCTTCTGCACCCATAGCTGCTTGGAACGTATTACCGTATTTATCTAAATACGCACGGAATTCCTTCTCAGAAAGAAGTTGTTTCTTCTCAAGCGGTGTGTTGCCCGGATCTGTCACAACGTAAGAAGCGAAGTAAATCACTTCTTCTAACGCACGTGGTGACATATCAAGAACAAGACCCATACGGCTTGGGATACCTTTGAAATACCAAATGTGGGAAACTGGGGCAGCCAGTTCGATATGCCCCATTCTCTCACGACGGACTTTTGCCCGTGTTACTTCTACACCACAACGGTCACATACAACACCCTTATAACGAACGCGTTTATACTTTCCACAATGACATTCCCAGTCTTTTTGCGGTCCGAAGATACGTTCACAAAAGAGACCATCTTTTTCAGGTTTCAGTGTACGATAGTTAATCGTTTCAGGCTTTTTCACTTCACCAAAAGACCAAGAACGGATTTTATCAGGTGATGCGAGACCGATGTTCATATACTCAAAATTGTTCACATCTAGCAAGGGGCCTACCTCCCTTTTAATCTTCGGGTTATACCCTAGTCACTTGCTCTAATCGTTTCTGCTATTCTTTTGTGACTGCGTCACGTTCAAGATCGACAGGTGCGAGGTCTGCAGCATCTTCGTCATTAGATAACGCTAATCCGTCTGCTTTCTTCGTTTCCTCATCGTCTTCTAAATCTCTCATTTCTATCTCTTCTTCATCGCCAGATAGGATTTTGACATCCATACCTAAACTTTGAAGTTCTTTAATTAACACTTTGAATGATTCAGGGACACCTGGTTCAGGGACGTTATCCCCTTTGACGATGGCCTCGTATGTTTTCACACGACCTACAACGTCATCCGATTTAACTGTTAAGATCTCTTGAAGTGTGTATGCTGCACCGTAAGCTTCAAGCGCCCATACTTCCATCTCTCCGAAACGCTGACCACCAAACTGTGCTTTACCGCCAAGTGGCTGCTGCGTAACAAGTGAGTATGGTCCAGTTGAACGAGCGTGAAGTTTATCGTCAACCATGTGAGCCAGTTTGATCATGTACATGATTCCGACTGATACACGGTTATCGAATGGTTCACCAGTTCGACCGTCATAAAGGACTGTTTTCGCATCACGGGACATACCTGCTTCTTCAAGCGTTTCCCAAACATCTTCCTCGCGCGCACCATCAAATACTGGTGACGCAATGTGGATGCCAAGGTAACGTGCAGCCATACCCATATGAAGCTCAAGTACCTGACCGATGTTCATTCGAGATGGTACCCCTAGAGGGTTTAACATGATATCAATCGGTGTTCCATCTGGAAGATACGGCATATCTTCTTCTGGAAGGATTTTAGAGATAACCCCTTTGTTACCATGTCGTCCGGCCATTTTGTCACCTTCAGAAATTTTACGCTTCTGAACGATGTATACGCGGACTAACTGGTTTACACCTGGAGGTAATTCATCTCCATCTTCACGGTTAAAGACTTTGACGTCGTGGATAATTCCGCCGCCGCCGTGTGGAACACGTAGAGACGTATCACGCACTTCACGAGCCTTTTCACCGAAGATTGCATGTAATAGACGTTCTTCAGCTGTTAGTTCTGTTACACCTTTAGGCGTTACTTTCCCTACAAGAAGGTCTCCGTCTTTTACTTCTGCACCAATACGGATGATTCCGCGCTCGTCAAGGTTGCGTAAAGCATCTTCCCCAACGTTTGGAATATCACGAGTGATTTCTTCCGGTCCAAGCTTTGTATCACGAGCTTCTGATTCATATTCTTCAATATGAATAGACGTGTAGACGTCATCTTTTACAAGGCGCTCACTCATGATGATCGCATCCTCGTAGTTATAACCGTCCCAAGTCATGAAGCCGACCATGACGTTACGTCCTAGAGCCAATTCACCTTTTTCCATTGAAGGACCGTCTGCAAGGATTTCTCCTTTTACGACTTCATCTCCAACACTTACGATTGGACGCTGGTTGTAGCAAGTCCCTTGGTTAGAGCGGACAAATTTCAGCAAGCTGTATTTGTCTAGATTTCCTTTGACTTGTTGTCCGTCAACGTCTTCATAGCGACGAACCCAAATATTTTTCGCTTCAACACGTTCTACAACACCAGGGTAGCGGCAGATAACAGCAGCACCAGAGTCTTTCCCTGATACATACTCCATACCTGTACCAACAATCGGTGATTCCGGCTGCATCAAAGGCACAGCCTGACGTTGCATGTTCGCTCCCATTAGAGCACGGTTAGAGTCATCGTTTTCTAAGAATGGGATACATGCTGTCGCTGCAGAAACAACCTGCTTTGGCGAAACGTCCATGTAGTCAACGCGGTTTCGAGGAACAACTGTGTTTTCCCCTCTGAAACGAGCAATGATATTATCATCGATAAACGAACCATCTTCACCTAATATAGCATTCGCTTGTGCTACAACGTAGTTATCCTCTTCATCAGCAGTTAAGTAATCGATTCTCGGTGTCACTTTACCTGTTTCAGGGTCAACCCGGCGGTAAGGTGTTTCAATAAAGCCGAAGCGATTCACTTTTGCAAATGAAGATAGAGAGTTGATCAAACCGATGTTTGGACCCTCTGGTGTTTCAATCGGACACATACGGCCATAGTGAGAGTAGTGAACGTCACGAACTTCCATTCCTGCACGCTCACGTGTCAAACCACCCGGTCCAAGCGCCGACAGACGACGTTTGTGCGTCAATTCAGCAAGCGGGTTTGTTTGATCCATGAACTGAGAAAGCTGAGAGCTACCAAAGAACTCTTTGATAGAAGCGATCACAGGACGGATGTTGATCAGTTGCTGAGGTGTGATCGTGTTTGTGTCTTGGATCGACATTCTTTCACGAACAACACGCTCCATTCTGCTTAAACCAATACGGAATTGGTTTTGCAGAAGCTCACCTACAGAACGCAGGCGACGGTTACCAAGGTGATCGATATCATCTGTGTCACCTACACCATGAAGAAGGTTGAAGAAGTAACTGATCGATGCAATGATGTCAGAAGGCGTGATGTTTTTCACAGCTTCCTCTACGTATGCATTCCCGATCACGTTGATCACTTGCTCGCCTTCTTGATCAGACGGTGCATAAATCTTAATAGATTGAAGTTCTACTTCATCTTCTACTACGCCACCATTTGGATAAAGCTTTCTAAATCCGATGCCGTTTTCTAAGTATGGAAGAACTTTATCAAGAACTCTTCTGTCTAAAATTTGACCTTTTTCTGCTAGAATTTCACCTGTTTCAGGGTCAACTAACGTTTCAGCCAATTTTTGATTGAACAGTCTATTTTTAATATGAAGCTTTTTATTAATCTTGTAGCGTCCAACATTAGCTAGGTCATATCTCTTCGGATCGAAGAAGCGAGAGTCTAGCAGGCTTTTCGCATTTTCAACAGTTGGCGGCTCTCCAGGACGGAGGCGCTCGTAGATTTCGAGAAGTGCTTTATCCGCATTCTCTGTATTGTCTTTTTCCAGCGTGTTGCGTAAGTATTCATTCTCGCCAATGAGGTCAAGAATCTCTTGATCAGAGCTGAAGCCGAGAGCACGCAAAAGAACCGTAACCGGCAACTTACGTGTGCGATCGATGCGTACATAGACTACATCCTTCGCATCAGTTTCGTATTCTAACCATGCGCCACGGTTTGGAATGACAGTCGCAGTAAAACCTTTTTTACCGTTTTTGTCTACTTTACCACTGAAATATACACTTGGAGAACGCACTAACTGAGAAACGATTACACGTTCCGCACCGTTAATGATAAAAGTACCTGTGTCTGTCATGATTGGGAAATCACCCATGAACACATCTTGGTCTTTTACTTCTCCAGTTTCTTTGTTAATTAAACGAACTTTTACTCTTAGTGGAGCAGAGTAAGTTACATCACGTTCTTTTGATTCTGCTACAGGATACTTAGGATCCCCTAGGCTGTAATCAATGAATTCAAGAGAAAGGTTACCAGTAAAATCCTCAATTGGGGATATATCTTGAAACATCTCTCTAAGACCCTCATCAAGAAACCACTGATAAGAAGAGGTTTGAATTTCAATGAGATTTGGTAATTCTAACACTTCGCTTATGCGTGCGTAGCTTCTGCGCTGGCGGTGTCGTCCATACTGAACTAGTTGACCTGTCAACTGATTCACCCCTCAAATCATGCGTATTATATGTGTAAAAAGTATTTCAGCCTTTCAAATGTCAGTAAAGAAATACTTTTACAAGACAAAAGAAAAAAGGGTTTCTAAAATAAGAAAACCACATCCAAAAACAAATACCGATTTTATTAGTTTTCCCAAGTATGCATAATTTATACAAAATAGTTGTTTTTTAAGCCTATCAAGCAAAATATACACATTGGCATTTTATAATGTTAACACAGCTAGGAAACTGCGTCAAACTTTTTTAGCTTTGATAATATAGTAGCCCTTTTTTTTCAATACAACCTCGACTTCTCCAAAGAGCTGTTCTAATTTTTCAATCGCAGATGGTCCGCCCTGCTTTTTCTGAATAACCACCCACAACTCACCTTCCGGCAATAAATGATCAGCACTTTTTTCAAAGATCGCATGTACAACTTTCTTCCCTGCCCGTATTGGGGGATTGGTCAGTATAGAGGCAAAAGCAGCTGATGAATGAACATTCGAGAACAAATCACTTTGATAGATGCGGACATTATCAATGCGATTATGTTTAGCGTTTTCCTTTGAAAGTTCGACTGCTCTTTCGTTCACATCAATCATATGAATGGTGCGGCTCGTCATTTCGTTTGCTAACGATAAGCCAATCGGTCCATAACCGCAACCGACATCTAAGACATCGCCATCCACGTCAGGTTCTTCAAAAGCTTCAATTAAAAGCCTTGAACCAAAGTCGACTTCTTTCTTAGAAAACACTCCACTGTCACTTGTAAAAGTAAAGGTACGGTTTCTCAAGGTGAAGTCCCATGTCTGTTTATTGCTTTTCACTGATGGCTTTTCCGTATAATAGTGGTCACTCATGATGAATGGACCTCCTCTGGATTCAATCGTTTCAGGAGAATAGAAAAGAAAAAGCCCGCCAGTAAAAGCGAGCTTTCCCAAAAGATTAGGCGAAGATTACTTAACTTCTACAGAAGCGCCAACTTCTTCAAGCTTAGCTTTAAGTTCTTCAGCTTCTTCTTTAGCAATACCTTCTTTAAGTGGTTTTGGAGTGTTGTCAACAAGTTCTTTAGCCTCTTTCAAGCCAAGACCAGTGATTTCACGAACCACTTTGATAACTTTGATTTTTTGGTCTCCAGCACCAGCAAGTACTAGATCAAAATCAGTTTTCTCTTCAGCAGCGGCACCACCAGCTGCAGCTACAGCTACAGGAGCAGCAGCAGTTACGCCAAATTCTTCTTCGATTGCTTTTACTAAGTCGTTTAACTCAAGTACAGTTGCTTCTTTAACTGAAGCAATGATTTCTTCGATATTTAAAGCCATTTGTAATTCCTCCATTTTAAGTTTTTTACGTTAAGTACGCATTAAGCGCCTTGTTCTTCTTTTTGTTCTGCAACTGCTTTAGTAGCAAGAGCAAGGTTACGAACTGGAGCTTGAAGAACGCTAAGCAACATAGAAAGTAAGCCTTCGCGAGACGGAAGTTCCGCAAGAGCCTTCACTTCTTCTACAGTCGCTACGTTTCCTTCGATGACACCAGCTTTGATTTCTAAAGCTTCGTGGCTTTTCGCAAATTCGTTGATGATTTTCGCAGGTGCGATAACATCTTCGTTACTGAATGCGATAGCGTTTGGACCTGTTAAGAAATCGTTTAAACCCGTTAGTTCAACTTGTTCAACTGCACGGCGAGTCAAAGTATTTTTGTAAACTTTGAATTCTACGCCAGCATCACGAAGCTGTTTACGAAGTTCAGTCACTTCAGAAACTGAAAGACCACGGTAATCTACAATTACAGTAGACATACTGTCTTTAAATTTAGAAGTAATTTCATCAACGACAACTTTTTTAGTATCGATTGCATTGCTCATGGTTACACCTCCTGTACATTCTTTGTGTAACACTTATACCGATCAGGCCATCACGTTCCTAACGAACGGTTCTCCATATAAAAAGCCTCCATTAAGACATGGAGGCTGTATATACAAGCATACGTTAACGTAAGACTGTGACATATACACCTCGGCGGGTTAATTAAGCCATAAGGCCCCTGCTGTCTACGGTATAAATGGACATATTCTATTTTACAACATTTTGATATTATCAAAACGATTGTGATAAGTCAAGATTTATTTTGCAGAGAAAGAAGATGGATCCACTTTCACGCCAGGGCCCATAGTAGTTGTAACAGAAACATTTTTCACGTATACACCTTTAGCCGCTGCAGGTTTTGCTTTAAGGATTGTATCATAGATTGTTGCAAAGTTCTCAACAAGCTTTTCGTCCTCGAAAGAAACCTTTCCGATTGGCGCGTGGATGTTACCAGCTTTATCAACGCGGTATTCTACTTTACCAGCTTTGATTTCATTGATTGCTTTTTCTACTTCGAATGTAACAGTTCCTGTTTTAGGGTTTGGCATAAGACCTTTTGGTCCAAGTACACGACCGATCTTACCAACTTCACCCATCATGTCAGGTGTTGCTACGATTACATCGAATTCGAACCAGCCTTGTTGGATTTTAGTGATGTAATCAGAATCTCCAACGTAGTCTGCTCCAGCAGCTTCTGCTTCTTTTGCTTTTTCGCCTTTAGCGAACACAAGAACGCGTTGAGTTTTACCAGTTCCGTTAGGAAGTACAACTGCACCGCGGATTTGTTGATCGTTTTTACGAGGGTCTACGCCCAAACGAAAAGCAACTTCTACAGTCGCATCAAATTTCGCTGTATTTGCTTTTTTTGTAAGAGAAACAGCTTCAGCTACATCATACGCTTTAGTACGTTCGATCAGCTTAGCAGCTTCTACATACTTTTTACCTTTTTTAGCCATTATAAAAATCCTCCTTATGTGGTTTTAGCGGAATAACCTCCCACGAATAAGGGTTGCGAACTTGTCAAAACCAAACTCGCAACCCAACAAGACAATAAATTAATCTTCGATGACAATACCCATACTGCGTGCAGTACCTTCAACCATGCGCATAGCTGATTCAACGCTAGCAGCGTTTAAGTCAGGCATTTTTGTTTCCGCGATTTCGCGTACTTTATCACGCTTAACAGTTGCCACTTTATTACGGTTAGGTTCACCAGAACCAGACTCAATACCAGCTGCTTTTTTAAGTAAAACTGCAGCAGGTGGAGTTTTAGTAATAAATGTAAATGAACGGTCTTCAAAAACCGAAATTTCAACAGGAATGATAAGACCAGCTTGGTCAGCTGTACGAGCATTAAACTCCTTACAGAATCCCATGATATTAACACCGGCTTGACCTAGTGCAGGTCCAACTGGTGGAGCTGGGTTAGCTTTTCCAGCAGGAATTTGCAATTTAACAACTTTAACTACTTTTTTAGCCACGAGACACACCTCCTTAAAGTCCGTGATGTGGTAATAGGGGAATCCCCCTCCCACTCAACAACTTCATTCTTTATATGAATGACGAAATAACTAGCTAGCGATCTTGAGCGAACTCAAGACGTACCTTTGCTATATTACCACTTCTATACACTCATTTCAAGCTCTTTTGAATTACAATTTATCGATCTGCGTGAACTCAAGTTCCACGGGTGTTTCTCTACCAAACATATTAACGAATACTTTGACTTTGCTTTTATCGTAATCAATCTCTTCGATAGAGCCTGTGAAGTTAGCAAATGGTCCGTCGATTACCTTGACTGTTTCTTTCAATTCAAAGTCGATTTCTGTTTTGCGTTCTTCAAGACCCATTCTCTTCAGAATGGTTTCGGCTTCGCCTGGCAGCAGCGCTGTCGGCTTTGAGCCTGATCCAGCTGATCCAACGAATCCTGTGACACCTGGTGTATTACGAACAACATACCAAGAGTCGTCAGTCATCACGATTTCCACTAGGACATAGCCAGGGAATACTTTCTTTTTGACGACTTTTTTCTTACCATTTTTAATATCTGTTTCTTCTTCTTCTGGTACGACAACGCGGAAGATTTTATCCTGCATGCCCATTGATTCAACACGCTTTTCCAAGTTTGCTTTTACTTTGTTTTCATAGCCAGAGTACGTATGCACAACATACCAATTCTTTTCCATTTCGTTCAGGACTATTCAGTCCTTCCCTCCCCACATTTCGTAATGTCTATTTGACGAATCTCGAGTACCGGTAAATATTTTCAAGCAATTGAAAAAACCCGTAAAACGGGTTTTTTGGCAAGTCATATTATGATCTATTATAGCACGTTCAGCAGACCATTATTCAAGTATTAATGAATTAATTCGATTAATTGTGAGATTCCTATATCAAGAAAAGAGAAAAAGATTGCAAAGAATACGACTGTTAAAATAACCGTGATTGTGTAGCGAATCATTTCGTTTTTCTTTGGCCAGCTGACCTTTTTCATTTCTTTCCCGACACTTTTTAAGAAACTGATAATACGCATGTAAAAGACCTCCACAGATTAAAGAACGCAAATCTTACTTCGTTTCTAAATGTGTTTTATGTGAATTACAAGTCTTGCAATATTTCTTAACTTCTAATCTTTCAGCTGCTGAAGCATCACTTTTCATTGTCGTATAATTGCGGCTTCCGCAGTCTTTACAGGCTAGAGTAATCTTTTTCCTCATATTTACACCTATTTTCTCAACATCATTTCCTTAGTACCTTATCACAGTGTCGAAAAAGCTGTCAATATAGGTTTGATTAGAGACTAATCTCGCGAAGCTCTAAATATTTCTCTAATTTTCTCTTTACTCTTTGGAGTGCGTTATCAATTGATTTCACATGACGGTTTAAATCTTCAGAAATCTCTTGATAGGATCTGCCATCAAGGTAAAGCACAAGCACCTTTCTTTCCAGCTCACTTAGTAGTTCCCCCATTTTCATTTCAATATCATCAAATTCTTCTTTGCTAATGATTAAATCTTCTGGGTTAAGCGCTTTAGCACCGGAAATGACGTCCAACAATGTTCTGTCTGATTCTTCATCATATATTGGCTTGTCTAATGATACATAGGAATTTAACGGGATATGTTTTTGGCGAGTAGCTGTTTTAATTGCGGTGATAATTTGGCGGGTAATACATAATTCTGCAAAAGCCTTAAATGAAGTAAGCTTGTCCTCTCTGAAATCGCGGATAGACTTATAAAGTCCGATCATCCCCTCTTGGACAATGTCCTCTCGATCCGCTCCAATCAAGAAATAAGATCTTGCTTTTGCACGTACAAAATTGCGGTATTTCGTTATTAAGTAATCTAGCGCATCACTATCTCCGACATGAACCCTTTCAATGACTTGTTCATCTTCCAACTGGCAAAATTGCTCTCTGATGGATTTATCCTTGCTGTTGTTTAGATTCACTTCGATCCCCCCGACCGCACCTAGATAGAAATATTATACATTAATGGTTGAAATATCGTCAAGCTATTCCAGATTCCCACGCCGCCATTTTTCAAACGTTTTCAATACATCTTCTGACAATTCAATCTTGGATACTGGTTTATCAGAAGTAATCTTTTTGACTCTCGTCTCTATCTTTCGTTCGATCACTTCAATCTCTCTCAAAAGCTCTCGAGCCGACTTCCGAAGAGCTCCTTGTCCAAAAATTGCCCATTGTTCTGTGAAGTCTGAGGTCGCCACATGAATTTGCGTCCGAACATTATTCAAATCCTGGGCCAGCTTTTCAATCCGCTCATCAGCTGTTTCATTCTCTCTCGTAAAGATGACCTCTACTCGGTGGTTGATCCGCTTTTTTTCGATTCCTTTGACCATATGGGCATCGAATACGACAATGACTCGATACCCTGTGTATGCTTGATATTCTGCTAAATTTTGAATCAGCACGTCTCTGGCTTCTTCAAAGCTGTTTTCCTTTAAGTGCTGCAGCCGAGGCCATGCACCTATCATGTTGTATCCATCGACTAAGAGGATGTCCATCTCTATTCTCCTAACGGATAACGTTTTCGATACACTTCATACATCAATAGACTAGCGGCAACTGATGCGTTTAACGAAGTGACCTTCCCGGCCATAGGCAACTTAATCAGAAAATCACACTTTTCCTTGATCAATCGGCCAATCCCTTTTCCTTCACTGCCAATCACAAGAGCAAGCGGCATCGTACCATCAAATTGTCTGTAATCCTGTTTGGCAGACGCATCTGTTCCCGCGACCCAGATTCCTCTTTCTTTCATCTCATCAAGAGCTCTTGAAAGATTGGTGACCTTGGCAACAGGAATATGTTCAATTGCCCCAGTAGATGCTTTGGCAACGGTTGTCGTTAAGCCGACCGCTCTCCTTTTCGGAATGACAATCCCGTGTGCACCTACAGCATCTGCTGTACGCATAATGGATCCTAAATTATGAGGATCTTCAATTTCATCTAAAATAAGAAAAAACGGCTGTTCATTCCGCTTTTCGGCGATTTGATACAGGTCGTCCAATTCCGCATATTCATATGCTGCTACTTGTGCAACGATTCCCTGGTGCTGACCTGTTACCATTTGATCAAGCTTTTTCCTCGGAACATACTGAATGGTGATATTTTGTTTTTTAGCGAGTTCAATGACCTGCTGGGCTTGTCCTTTTACAGTGTTTTCTGCCATCCAGAGCTTGTATAACTCCCGATCTGACTTCAGTGTTTCAATCACTGCATTTTTCCCAATCACATAATCATGTTGCTGACTCATTTGTCTTCCTCCCTGACGTTCCGATTTCAATCGCCTGACTAATCAGCTCTTCTAAGCGTTCGTCCTGCTTTTCAATAAATAAATAACCCATGAGCGCTTCAAGCGCCGTACTATAACGATACGTTTGAACGTCTGTGTTTTTAGGCACTGTGCCTGATTTTGCATTTCTTCCTCTTTTCAGCACTGCTTCTTCTGCTTCAGTGAAAAAGCCTTGCTGCTGAAGCGTAAATAAAATAGCTGCCTGAGATTTAGCAGAAACAATCTTGCTTGCTCGTTTGTGCAGCTCATTTGGTTTTGTCGCCCCCGTTTGGAGGAGGTGATGCCTCACATAGACTTCAAAAATGGCATCACCCATATAAGCAAGCGCAAGTCCGTTCAACTGTTTACCGTCTTTCAGCTTTTCAAAATTCAACATGACCTATTCTCCTCTTTTCCAGCGAGTACCTTGAGGAGTGTCCTCCAATACAATATTCATGCTCTTTAACTGGTCACGAATTTGATCAGATAGCGCAAAGTCACGATTTCTTCTAGCCTCATTGCGTTTTTCAATTAACGCTTCTACTTCTTCGTCAAGCGTGAGCTTTTCTTCTAATGAGAAGCCAAGAACAGACGTGATTTCTTGGAATAAGCCGATAAATGCCTTGATCACTTCCTCCGAAGTATGATCATTTTCCATATAATAATTCGCCTGTTTCGCAAGTTCGAATAAAACAGAAATTGCATTTGCCGTATTAAAGTCATCATTCATTTCAGAAATAAATGTCGCACGCTGCTCCTCAACCTTCGCCAGCCATTCAGTATTGTCTTCTGTGATATTCGTGCTGCTCTCGAGGCGATGATGTAAATTAGCATACGACGTTTTGAGTCGGTTAAACGCACTCTTTGTACTCTCTAGTAAATCCATTGAGTAGTTAATTGGATGACGGTAGTGAACCGACAACATAAAGAAGCGTAGCACATCAGGATCTTGTTCTTTCACAATGTCATGCACGAGCACAAAGTTTCCAAGTGATTTTGACATTTTTTCATTCTCAATATTAATATATCCGTTATGCATCCAATACTTCGCAAAAGGTTTCCCTGTCAAAGCCTCGGATTGAGCGATTTCATTTTCATGGTGAGGGAAGGTTAAATCCTGTCCGCCAGCATGAATGTCGATCGTATCACCTAAATATTTTTTAACCATGGCCGAGCATTCGATGTGCCAGCCTGGGCGTCCTTCGCCCCACGGGCTATCCCATGAGATTTCTTGATCCTTTGCAGCCTTCCATAAAGCAAAGTCTAGTGCATCTCGTTTCTTCTCACCTACACGAATACGAGCACCTGTCTTCAGTTCATCAATCGACTGGTGAGAAAGCTTTCCGTAGCCTTCAAATGAGCGTGTGCTGTAATACACGTCGCCATCCGCTTCATAAGCGTAGCCTTTTTCAATCAATGTCGCAATAAATGCAATGATATCATCCATATTTTCCGTCACTCGCGGGTGAAGGTCAGCTTTTTTGCAGCCTAGTGCACTGACGTCTTCAAAGTAGGCTTGGATAAAGCGGTCAGCAATCGTCGGAACATCTTCTCCGAGTTCATTGGCTGCTTTGATGAGTTTATCATCCACATCTGTAAAGTTTGATACAAAGTTCACATCATAGCCGCTGTATTCTAAATACTTACGTACAGTGTCATAAACAATAGCAGGTCTGGCATTCCCGATATGAATGTAGTTATAAACGGTTGGTCCGCACACATACATCTTGACCTTTCCTGGTTCAAGCGGGACAAATTCTTCTTTCTTACGTGTCAATGTATTATAAATATTGATTGTCATGATTGTTCTTCCTTTCTGCTCAATGAAGCCAGCTCACCTTTTAGCTTTTCCATTTCTCGTTCCAATTCTTTGAAACGATCGGAAATCGGATCTGGCAAATCTTGATGATTGAGATCACGATTGATTTTCTTCCCATTTTGAACGACGACTCGCCCAGGTATACCGACAACGGTGGAATGGTCTGGTACGTCCTTTAACACAACTGACCCCGCACCAATCTTGGCCCCTTTTCCGACTGTAATGGAACCAAGCACCTTTGCACCTGTCGCAATGAGGGCATCGTCTAAAATGGTCGGGTGCCGCTTTCCCTTTTCTTTCCCTGTTCCCCCTAGTGTCACGCCTTGGAAAACAGTGACGTTGTCTCCAATTTCACATGTTTCCCCAATCACCACTCCCATGCCGTGGTCAATGAAGAAGCGCCTGCCAATGGTTGCCGCAGGGTGAATTTCCACCCCTGTGAAAAACCGGCTGACCTGAGAAATGATCCGCGCAAGAAAGTACAGCTTACGCTTATAAAATGCGTGCGCGATACGATGAGCCCAAATCGCATGAAGCCCTGAATAGGTTAGCACTACTTCAATATAGCTTCTAGCAGCAGGATCTTGATCAAACACAGTATCAATATCTTCTTTCAGCATTTTGAAAAACACATGCTCCCCCCGTTCTTCCCCATCAATCTCTCTTAGGACTTGCTCTCTTTTTTGGACAAATAAAAAACGCCTCTGCCAAATGACAGAGACGTTTTGAAAACGCGGTTCCACTCTGTTTAGAAAGCCCTCATTTTGCAGCCTTCTCAACTTAATCCCATAACGGAGGGTACCGCCCTTGCATACTAACGTACTCGTGTTCCTCAAGGGTCTTGAGGGTGCATTTCCAACGTCTGCCCATAAGTCTCTTTCAGCCGGTGAAGACTCTTTCTGTGATGGACGAAAACATTGTACTTCTCCCTCGCAACGATTTCCTTATATTTGCTTAATGCGGTTTAATACCGTTTCTTTACCTAGTAGTTCAATACTTTGCGGAAGTTCTGGGCCATGCGTTTGTCCTGTGACAGCCACACGAATTGGCATGAATAGTTTCTTGCCTTTATGCCCTGTTTCTTTTTGTACCGCTTTAATAGCAGCCTTGATTTCATCAGGTGTGAAAGATTCAAGTCGTTCAAGCTGACCAGCAAAAGATGCCATGACTTCTGGTACTTGCTCCTCTGCTAAAACTTCCTTCGCCTCTTGATTATACTCAATTTGCTCCTTAAAGAACAACTCTGTTAACTCAACAATTTCTGCTCCATAGCTTAATTGTTCGTGATACAGAGAAATAAGCTTGCGCACCCACGTGTTTTCTTCTTCTGTCAGCTGCTCGCTTACCTTGCCTGCCTTTTGAAGATGCGGAAGCGTTAACGCAACAACCTGATCAAGATCAAGTGCCTTCACATATTGGTTATTTACCCATTTTAGTTTATGCATATCGAATAGAGCTGGTGACTTAGAAAGTCGATTTACATCGAAAATGTCGATGAATTGCTCTTTTGTAAACAGTTCTTCTTCGCCCACCGGAGACCATCCAAGTAGTGCAATGAAGTTGAACAGGGCTTCCGGTAAATAGCCCAAGTTTTTATATTGCTCGATGAATTGAATAATGGATTCATCACGTTTACTTAATTTCTTGCGGTTCTCGTTCACAATCAGCGTCATATGTCCGAATAGCGGAACATCCCAGCCAAATGCGTTGAAGATCATGATTTGTTTAGGCGTATTCGAAATGTGATCCTCTCCGCGGAGAATGTGAGTCATTTTCATCAAATGATCATCCACTGCTACAGCGAAGTTATAAGTTGGCGTACCGTCTTTCTTCACAATGACAAAATCACCGATGCCGTCTGTCTCAAATGAAATATCGCCTTTGACCATGTCGTCAAATTTGATAATTTCTCCTTTTGGCACTCGGAAGCGGATACTTGGCTCTCTTCCTTCAGCGATCAGCTTGTCCTCTTCTTCTTTTGATAAATGGCTGCATTTACCAGAATATCGAGGCATTTCACTGCGGGCGATTTGTGCTTCACGCTCTTCCTCTAGCTCTTCAGCCGTACAATAGCACTTATACGCCAAGTCTTTCTCTAGCAGCTCATCATAATATTTTTTGTAAATCTCATTACGCTCTGATTGTCTGTAAGGACCATAGCCGCCATCTTTATCAATGCTCTCATCCCAATCAATACCGAGCCATTGCAGGTGGCGAAGCTGGCTTTCTTCTCCGCCTTCTACATTACGCTTTTGATCCGTATCTTCGATTCGAATAATAAATTTGCCGCCTTGACTGCGTGCGAACAAATAGTTGAAAAGAGCCGTTCTAGCATTCCCAATATGTAAATGACCAGTTGGACTCGGTGCATAACGAACACGCACTTCATTTCCCATGAGTTTAACTTCCTTTCATCTGCATCATGTTGTCTGACACCAATTTTTTATAAACGTATTTTATCATCAAATCCCATTCTCATCAAAATGGATTTCACTTTTTCTGAAGAAGCACTGTTGCCTGAGAGGCAATTCCTTCGCCTCTTCCTGTAAATCCAAGTTTCTCTGTCGTTGTTGCTTTCACATTCACCTGTGTGACATCTGCCTCAAGCGCTTCTGCAATCTTCTCACACATTGGTTGAATGTAAGGTGCCATTTTGGGCTTTTGCGCCATGATTGTGCAATCAATATTCACAAGTGTGTAGCCTTTTTCCTTTACTAGTGCCCACACATGCTGCAGTAATTTAAAAGAATCCGCATCCTTAAACTCAGGATCTGTGTCTGGGAAATGTCTGCCGATATCTCCTTCAGCAATCGCACCTAGGCAGGCATCTGCCACTGTGTGAAGCAGTACATCAGCGTCTGAATGCCCAAGCAGCCCCTTTTCATAAGGGATGGTGACCCCGCCGATAATCAAAGGTCTTCCCTCTGTTAATTGATGTACATCAAAGCCTTGTCCTATTCTCAACATGATCTAGTACCCTCTTTCCGCATCCATAATTGCCTTGGCAACCAATAAATCATCCGGTGTCGTCAGCTTAATATTGGTGTAATCTCCTTGGACAATATACACGTTTTCACCATGTAATTGTTCCACAAGACTGGCGTCGTCTGTTCCAAGAAAGCCGGTCCGCTCCGCATATTCATGCGCCTCTTTTAAAATAGAATGACGAAAAGCTTGTGGGGTCTGGACTGCCCACAAGCTCTGACGTTCAATGGTTTGTTCCACTTTGCCTTCTTGAACGCGTTTGATTGTGTCTTTCACTGGTACCGCTACAACTGCGGAGCCTTTTTCAATCGCTGCTTTAACGAGCAAGTCAATCTGTGTATGCTTAATAAAAGGCCTTGCCCCATCATGAACAAGCACGATGTCTGCATCTTTCACAGCCTTTAATCCTTCGTATACACTTTGCTGACGTTCTTCACCGCCAGTGACAAGTGAAACAGGCGTTTGAAAAGCGTGTACCTTGAGTAGCCTTTCAAAGTCTTGACGCTCCTCTTCATTGATCGCTAGGATCATGCGTTTGCATTGCGAATGAGCGTCAAACACCTTTAGTGTATGAATAATGACCGGCATTCTTTTCAGCTCAATAAAAAGCTTATTGCGGCCGGCCTTCATTCGTTTCCCCTGCCCCGCAGCCGGAATAACTACTTCATAATACATGTTCGTTCTCCCTTTAGAGCGCCTTCTCCAGAAGTTTTGGCTTCGCAAAAATCATTCTTCCAGCAGCAGTCTGCAGCACACTTGTGACGAGCACATCGATGTCTTTTCCAATGTAATTGCGTCCTTCTTCGACCACAATCATCGTACCGTCATCTAAGTAAGCAACACCTTGGTTATGCTCTTTCCCATCTTTAATGACCTGTACCTTCATTTCTTCCCCAGGTAGCACAACCGGTTTCACCGCATTGGCTAGATCATTGATGTTTAACACTGCTACTTTTTGAAGTTCGCATACTTTATTTAAATTAAAATCATTTGTCACAACAACACCTGAAGTTAATTTAGCGAGCTTCACAAGCTTGCTATCAACCTCTTGAATGTCTTCAAAGTCACCTTCGTAAATTTCAACTTTGATATCTAATTCTTTTTGAATACGATTTAAAATATCAAGACCTCTTCGGCCTCTATTTCTCTTTAATACATCAGAAGAGTCTGCAATATGCTGTAATTCCTCGAGCACAAATTGAGGAATGACCATGACACCTTCTAAGAATCCAGTTTGACAAATATCTGCGATTCTTCCATCAATGATAACACTTGTGTCTAAAATTTTCAGCTTTTTATCTTCTATTTCAGGTTCATCATCAGCTGCTCCTTTTTTCTTGGTGACCTTTGCAGATCGGGAGAACAGCCCCATCATTTCATCCTTCTTCTTAAACCCTACCTGAAATCCAAGGTATCCTAAAAAGAAAGCCAGGAAAATCGGAATAATGGTACCAAAAATATGATATGGGATATTGTTTAGCGGGATCACGTTTACAATAAGATATGCTAGAATAAGTCCAAATACTAATCCGAAACTTCCAGATATAAGATCAGGAAGAGGCGCCTTTAATAGAGAATCCTCGATCCATTTCACCCAATTAACCACATAGCCTGTGCACCATTTGCCGATGATAAAGAACACAGCGGCTCCTATTAGTGCTGAAGAGTAAGCATTTGTTATGAAAGGTATGTCCTTTACATTTAACAGCAGAAATAACTCTGGAATGATAAAAATCCCTACAACTGCACCAAAAATGATAAAAAACGCCTGAACGATTCTTTTTAACATACCTTCACCTCCTTTATTTTTCATCTGTCAATCCACCCTCACCTGACATTGATATATGTTTAAGTTTCCTATCATAATCAACAGAAAACAAAAGCATCATTAATATACCCATATTCATCCATTTTTAACCGTGTTTAAGAAAAATTTCTCTTCTTATAGCTGGCGGTCGATATAATGTTTTTCTTGCAGTCTTTTTAATCCTTTTTTTATCTTTTTCGCTCTTACTTCTCCAATTCCTTCTACTTCATCCAAATCTTGTACATCTGCTTCCATAATTCGATCTAACACACCGAACGCTTCAACCACGTTTTCGACGATTGGCATAGGCAGTCTAGGGATTTTGTGAAGCAATCTGTAGCCTCTTGTGTACACATATTCGTCAATATTTGTAGAAGCTGGATAGCCAAGTAACTTGTACAGAATGGAGTCATCTAAAAGCTCAAAGCTAGACATATCTTGGAGCTGTTTAAGCAGAACATATGGATCTTTAATCTTTTCTTTCACATAATCTTTAATAAATAAAGCCGCTTCCTGCTCCATATCCGTAATCAGTTCATTGACTTGCAGACGGATCAAATGTCCTTCTGTTCCGAGCTCTTTGATATACATATTGATTTCATTTTTGATTCTAAGCACCATCTCGTAACGATGCAGCACGGATAATACATCACCAAAGGTCACAAGCTCTTCAAACTCTAGGGCGCTTAGCGCAGAAATGGCGTGATCTAAAATGGTTTTATATTTCTCAAGTGTTTGTATGGCTTGGTTGGCCTTCGTTAAAATAAAGCCAATATCTTTCAGCGTATAACGACGATTTCCTTGGTATAAGGTAATGACGTTCCTCCGTTCAGAAATCGCAATGATTAAGCAGCCTGTCTGCTTCGCTACACGTTCAGCAGTACGGTGCCTCATGCCCGTTTCCGATGAATGGATGGTTGCATCTGGCATCAGCTGTGTATTCGCATACAAGATCTTTTGACCAGAATCGCTTAAAATAATGGCTCCATCCATCTTAGCCAATTCATATAAGTGTGCTGGGGAGAAGGCAGAGTTAATATGAAACCCTCCATCTACAACACTCTTGACTTTGTCGTTATAACCAACAACAATGAGCCCGCCAGTATTAGCCCTCAGGACATTTTCGATCCCAGCCCGAAGAGGTGTCCCTGGTGCCACAAACTGTACGATATCTAAGAGATCGAGTTCTCTCGCTCCTTTTTTCTCTTTTTCCATTTCTATGATCCCCCTAGTGAAATTCGAAGTGCCTCCGCTACATTTTCTACACCGACTAACTCAATCCCTCTCGGCTTTTTCCATCCATCTATATTCGCCTGAGGAATAAACATTCGCTTAAATCCTAGTTTCGCAGCTTCCTGCACACGCTGTTCAATTCTTGATACTCTTCTGACTTCCCCCGTCAGACCGACCTCTCCTATAAAGCAATCCGCTTGATGCGGCGCTGCGTCTTTAAAACTTGAAGCAATACTGACCGCAATGGCCAAGTCAATCGCCGGTTCGTCAAGCTTCACACCGCCTGCGACCTTTAAATACGCATCTTGGTTTTGCAGCAGCAGTCCGACACGTTTTTCTAAAACGGCCATTAGCAATGACACACGATTATGATCAAGGCCAGTGGCCATTCTCCGTGGATTTCCGAAGCTTGTCGGTGAAATTAATGCTTGTATCTCGACAAGAACAGGTCTTGTTCCTTCCATTGAGGCAACAACACACGAACCAGATACACCTGCCGAACGTTCTTCTAAGAAAATTTCGGATGGGTTTAATACTTCCGTGAGTCCTTCCTCTCTCATTTCAAAAATCCCTAGTTCATTCGTCGAGCCAAATCGGTTTTTCACCGCACGTAAGATACGAAACGTATGATGACGCTCGCCTTCAAAATAAAGAACCGTGTCCACCATATGCTCTAAAAGGCGTGGACCTGCGATCGAGCCTTCTTTGGTCACGTGACCAACGATAAATATTGGAATACCATTTGTCTTGGCAATTTTCATCAGCTGTGCTGTACATTCTCTCACTTGAGATACAGACCCAGGAGCTGACGTAATATCGCTTTGATAAACGGTTTGAATCGAATCCACCACGACAAAAGCGGGTTTCATCTCTTGTATAGCAGACGTTATATACTCCATATCGGTTTCAGCCAAAACATGTAAAGAGGTGCTTTTTATGCCGAGGCGGTCCGCTCTTAGCTTCGTTTGTTTAATGGACTCCTCACCAGATATGTATAATACATTCTGATTTTTGTCTGAGAGCTGTGCTGATACTTGTAATAATAATGTGGACTTCCCAATCCCAGGATCTCCGCCAATGAGAACAAGAGAGCCTTTGACAATTCCACTTCCTAATACTCGGTTAAATTCTTCTAAATTCGTTTTGATTCGGGGTTCATCTGATGTTTCAATTGCAGATATAGGTGAAGGTTTTTGAATGGTTTGAACAGAATGATTAAAAGCGCTTCGACGGTTTGCCGGCTCTTTGCGAACGACCTCTTCTGTCATACTGTTCCACGTGCCGCAGCCTGGACATTTCCCCATCCATTTGGCTGACTCATAACCGCACGATTGGCATATAAATTTTGATTTTGTCTTAGCCATAGATTGAAGAATACAACTCCTTATACTGATCAGAAAATAAGTAAAGGGAGGCATACACTTTACTGGTATGCCTCACACTTTTTTCTTACTATATTAGTTCGTAGCAGCCGTCGTTTTTACGACAATTTCTCCATCTTCCACATCTAATACGATATGTTGACCTTTTTCAATATTACCCTTCAGAAGCTCCTCAGAAAGTCGATCCTCCACATGCTTTTGAATCGCTCTTCTTAACGGGCGCGCACCGTACTCAAGATCTACACCTTCGTCGGCAATCTTCGCTTTTGCTGCTTCCGTCAATTCGATTGAAAGGTCTTGTTCTTTTAATCGTTTCGTCAATTGATCAGACATGAGAGACACGATCTCTTTTAGATGTTTCTTTTCAAGTGAATGGAAGACAATGATTTCATCAATACGGTTGATGAATTCTGGTCTAAATGCACGCTTCAACTCGCCCATCACTTTGCCTTTCATATCCTTGTAATTTTGTCCTTCATCCTGCACATTAAAGCCAACATATTTATTTCGCTTCAGTTCACTAGCTCCAACGTTGGATGTCATGATCAAAATCGTATTTCTAAAGTCAACGGTACGCCCTTTAGAATCAGTCAGACGGCCATCTTCTAACACTTGTAGCAAAATGTTGAATACATCTGGATGTGCCTTTTCAATCTCGTCTAAAAGCACAACAGAATAAGGTTTTCTTCTCACTTTTTCAGTCAGTTGACCGCCTTCTTCATAGCCAACATAGCCTGGAGGTGACCCAACAAGTCTAGATGTAGAGTGTTTTTCCATGTATTCAGACATATCAATACGGATCATCGCTTCTTCATCACCGAAAATAGACTCTGCGAGTGCTCTTGCAAGCTCCGTTTTACCAACCCCTGTTGGGCCTAAGAAGATAAAGGAGCCGATTGGACGTTTTGGATCTTTTAGGCCAGCACGCGCACGTCTCACAGCTTTTGCTACAGCGACAACCGCTTCATCCTGCCCGATCACACGAGAATGGAGCAATTGTTCCATATTGAGAAGCTTATCTGTTTCTGTTTGTGCAATTTTTGAAACAGGCACTCCCGTCCAGCTAGAGACAACCATTGCGATATCATCCACTGATACCTCTGAATTCTCCTGTCCTTGCTTTTCTTTCCAAGATTTCTTTGTGACTTCTACTTTTTCACGCAAACGCTGTTCCGTATCGCGAAGAGAAGCTGCTTTTTCAAATTCCTGACTTTGAACAGCAGCATCCTTTTCCTTGCGTACTTCATCGAGCTTTTGCTCTAGTTCTTTTAGGTTAGGCGGTGTTGTGAAAGAACGTAAGCGGACTTTCGAACCTGCCTCATCAATTAAATCAATCGCCTTATCTGGAAGGAAACGATCAGAAATATAACGGTCAGACAGCTTCACCGCCGCCTCAATCGCTTCATCCGTAATGGACACACGGTGATGTGCCTCATAACGATCTCTAAGTCCTCTTAAGATTTGAATACTTTCATCAACAGATGGCTGATCCACTTGAATTGGCTGGAAACGTCGTTCAAGCGCAGCATCCTTTTCAATATATTTACGGTACTCATCTAACGTTGTCGCCCCGATACATTGAAGCTCTCCACGTGCTAAGGATGGTTTGAGAATATTAGATGCGTCAATCGCACCCTCTGCTCCACCAGCACCAATGAGTGTATGAAGCTCATCAATGAAGAGAATGATATTTCCTGCCTGACGAATTTCGTCCATGACTTTTTTCAAACGATCCTCAAATTCACCACGATATTTCGTTCCCGCTACAACGGTTCCCATATCAAGTGTCATCACTCGTTTATCGCGCAGGATTTCAGGCACTTCATTATGAATAATTTGCTGCGCAAGACCTTCAGCGATGGCTGTTTTACCAACACCAGGCTCACCAATCAGCACAGGGTTATTTTTTGTTCTTCTGCTTAGGACCTCAATGACACGCTGAATTTCTTTGCTTCGTCCAATGACAGGGTCCAAGCTGTCTTCTTTCGCAATAGCTGTTAAATCCCTTGCCAAGCTATCTAATGTTGGTGTATTTGCATTGCTGTTAGAGCCAGCGGCAGATGCACCTGTTTCATTGCTGCCAAGCAGCTGCAGAACTTGCTGACGTGCTTTATTTAAGCTCACTCCGAGGTTATTTAAAACGCGGGCAGCTACACCCTCTCCCTCGCGAATAAGACCTAATAGAATATGTTCTGTCCCTACATAGGAATGACCTAGCTTTCTTGCTTCATCCATTGAAAGCTCAGTGACCTTCTTCGCTCTAGGCGTATAATGAGGAATAGCTTGAGACACCTCTTGCCCTCTTCCAATCAAGCTTTCGACTTCTTTTTGGATTTTATCTGAAACAAGGCCCAGTGCTTCTAACGCTTTTGCGGCGATGCCCTCACCCTCACGTACTAGACCAAGTAAAATGTGCTCAGTACCAATGTTCTTATGGCCTAGGCGAATGGCTTCTTCTTGTGCAAGTGCTAATACCTTTTGAGCTCTTTCAGTGAATCTTCCAAACATCATATCGTTTCATCCTCCTGTCCATTCCTATGCATTTCTAAACGCAGCCTTTCTCTAATAATCGCTGCTCGTTTTATATCTCGTTCATTTGGCTCCAAAGCTCCTCCTGAGTACTGTTGAAGAAAGCCAGGCTGAGTCAAAATCATGAGTTCATTCAGTATATTACTTGAAAGCCCCTTAATGATACCTAAATCAATTCCAAGCCGCACATCTGACAAACACTTTGCTGTTTCCTTTGATTCAATCATACGACAATTGGACAATATCCCTAAGGAACGGTACACTCTGTCCTCAAGTTCAATTTGAGATGTTTGATATAACGCCTTTCGTGCAGATCGCTCTTGTTCAATGAGCTGAGCGGTCACACTATTTAAGTCGTCTACAATATCTTCTTCTGATTGACCAAGTGTCATTTGATTTGAAATTTGAAAGATGTTCCCTATTGCTTCGCTGCCTTCACCATAAATTCCTCTGACTACAAGACCTAATTGATTAATGGCCGGAATAATCCGATTCATTTGTCTTGTGAGGGCTAAAGCTGGTAAATGCATCATGACCGATGCCCTAATACCTGTACCTACATTAGTTGGACAGCTTGTTAAGTATCCCCGCTTTTCCGAAAACGCATAATCCACTTGCTCTTCAATCCAGTCATCTATCTGATTAGCCGCTTTTAATGCATTGGCTAGTTGGAATCCTGGGAATAAGCATTGGATCCGAATATGGTCTTCTTCATTCAGCATCACACTGATTTCCTCATTTTCAGAAAGCAAACAACCGCCAAATCTTGATTCAGCTAAGTTTGGGCTGATCAAATGTTTTTCAACAAGTACTCTCTTTGCTAAAGGCTGCGTTTCATTCATTCGAATCAGAACAAAGTTTCCGATGTCCTTCACTTCCTGGCTAGCAAACTTTTGCTCGAATTGCTGGAGAACAGCTTCAGCCTCTTCTTGAGAAAACTGAGTTGGGAAACGAACATGCTCTAGGTTGCGTGCTAGCCGGATTCGACTGCTTAGAACAATGTCACTTTCTGGTCCTTTTTGTTTCATCCATTGACTTAAAGCGTCTTGAATAAAATGCTGGAGCGACATGTTGTTAATCTCCCTCCCTCTGCTGAGATTGCTCGTGCTCTAATGCACGAATTTGATCTCGAACTTCCGCTGCTTTTTCAAACTCTTCTTGTTCAATCAACTGCTTCAGCTCTTGCTGCATTAACTCAAGTTTCCGGCGGACATGAAGACTGCCGGCAATCCGTTTAGGCACTTTTCCATTATGGACTGTATTTCCACTATGGACTTTCCGTAAAACAGGGTTCAGATACTGATCAAATGAACGATAGCATTCTGCACAGCCAAAACGGCCTGTTTTTCTGAATTGTTGAAAGGTTAAGCCACACTTAGGACATTGATCCACTTCTCTCGCTTCTTGAAAAATAGAAGATCCCTTATTAGCACTTGTGGTAAAGCTAGGATCAATATTCAATAAACCTGATAATAAGTTGTGAATCGAGAAACCTTGGTTTCCACTCATAGCATATGAATCACTGTTTTCTTTTGCACATTGTTCACATATGTGCATTTCTTGTTTTTCTCCATTTATAACTTTCGTAAAGTGAAAAGTGGCTGGTCTCTCATTGCATTCTTGACAAATCAATCTTTTCACCCGCTTTACTTTAATTTCAAAGCATTTAACATCGCTTTCATCATCCGAGCTCTCAATTCATCTCGTTCAGGTAAATCAATGTGCAAAACAGAACGGTCCATGACACTGATCATCATCTTTGCTTCTCTTTCAGATAAAATGTTATTTTCTACAAGACGCATGATGATATGATCAGAGGCAGCCTGTGATAAACGATGATATATTTGGGAAATAATGTTGTTCAATAAGTCGACTTCATCATTCATTTTGACTTTAATGATGCGGATATAGCCACCGCCGCCACGCTTACTTTCAACGATATAGCCTCTCTCGCTCGTAAAGCGTGTATTGATAACATAGTTAATTTGTGAAGGTACGCATTGAAACTTATCTGCAATTTCATTGCGCTTAATTTCTAATATTTCTCGACCATTCTGATCCAAGACTTCCTTCAAATACTGCTCGATGATATCAGAAATATTTTGTGCCACTCCGCCTCCTCCTCCATTGACTTTGACTATATTTGACTTTAACCTTACTATAAATTTTTTCGATCGATTTTTCAAGATAATCGCTCAACTAAGAATATTATTTCCACATTTATATGGTGTCAAACCTCTCAAAAACACAAAAAAGACCAGTTCCGTATGGAACTGATCCTTAGAAAAGCTTGGCGGCGTCCTACTCTCACAGGGGGAGACCCCCAACTACCATCGGCGCTGAAGAGCTTAACTTCCGTGTTCGGTATGGGAACGGGTGTGACCTCTTCGCTATCGCCACCAAACCTGATGGA